>NZ_CP043474.1:2818961-4228442 GCF_008329645.1 Mycolicibacterium grossiae | reverse complement strand
AGGCTCCACCGTGCTCGGGAGCCTTTCGGCGTACTTCGCGCAGTGTAAGCACAGTACCGGTTGGTCCTGAAACGGCCGAAACCCGCCAATCGGGGTTCGTTCAGGGCCGACGGCCGCGCGACGCGTCCCATTCGGTGACGTCGGCGTCGAGGATCGCGAGGGTCTGGTCGGCGTCGGGGCCGCTGCCCCGGAAGGCGTCGACCGCCTGCTGCGACTCCCACCGCTCGTAGACGTTGATCCGGCCGGGGTCGATGGGGTCGGCGCTGATGGCGAAGTCCAGACAGCCGTCCGCCGAGCGCGCCCGTTCGACGACGGCGAGGCAGCCCGCCAGGTAGTCGGCCCGGGTCACCGGGTCGACGCGTAGATGGCCGCCGACGATGACGTGTGTCGGCATGGTCGCTCCTCGTGCGCTCAGTTCTCCCGGGGCAGCAGTTCGGCGGCGAACCGGGTGACGAAGTCTTCGAGCCGGCCGTCGTCTCCAGATTGGCCAGCGCCGACCGGCCTGATCACGAACTTGGACACGCCCGCGGCGATGAACTCATCGAGGCGCCGGTGCAGCGTCGGCCAGCCGTCGGCGATCAGCTCGGACGGATCGACGTCTGGTCGGCGTCGCCGGACCGCGGCCGCGACCTCGTCGTCGAGCCCGCCGTCGCTCACCGCGAGGTTGATCCCGTAGTGGTCGGCGTCGATGGTGCGGCCCGCGTCGGCGGCGGCGCGCTCGATCGTCTCCCGGGCCATGCGCGCCTCGCCCGGGGTGAGGAAGCTGCCCAGCCAGCCGTCGCCCAGCCGGCCGATGCGACGCAACCCGGCCGGAGCGGAACCGCCGAGCCAGATGTCAAGGGGCCGCGCGGGCCGCGGCGCAACCGCCACGTCGGACACCGAGAAGAACTCGCCGTCGAACGATCCGCTGCTGGTGAGCGCGTGCCGCAACAGGCGCAGCGACTCGTCGAACACCGCACCCCGTCGTCCGTCGGCGACGGGGAACGCCTGCCGCTCGGCGGGCAGAGCCGACTGCAGCCCGAACACCGGCAGCACCCGTTTCGGCGCCAGCGCGGCCAGCGATGCGAGCTGCTTGGCGACGAGTACCGGGTGGCGTCCTGGCAGTACCGCGACCGAGGTGCCGACCTTCAGCCGGGTGGTGCGGGCCAGCGCGTGCGCCATGCCGATGAACGGGTCGACCGCCGGTGAGTACACCAGTTCGGAGAACCAGAGCGAATCGATGCCGAGCGCCTCGAGCCGGTCGACGAGGGCGGGCAGCTCGTGCGGCGCGACGTCACCCGCCAGGCCGACGCCGAAGCGGACCTTGAGATCAGGTGTGCTCACCATGCCAGTCAACCCGATGGACCCCGGCACCGCTCCGGCGCAGCGCCACTCGTGAGGTGGACGCCGCGCCGGACGGCGTCGGGTGAGCGCCTAGCGGACGCCGGCGCCGAAGATCGGGATCCACTGGCCGAACAGCCAGATGCCCCACTGCGCGTTGCCGTCGTTCCAGACCGGCGCGGCGTCATAGCCCCAGTAGTTCACCCGGCCCGGCAGTGGACCGCCGTTCCACTGCAGCGGCGGCGGCGGACCCCAGCCCCACGGCGGCGGGCCGTTGCGGTCGTCCCACCACTCGTGGGAGTTGTTGGCCCACCACGGGCCCTTGTCGTCGTTGCCGCGGCCGTTTCCGTGGCCGTTCCCGTTGCCCGGACCGTTGCCACACCCGGGCGGGCAGAACGGGCCGTCGTGTCCGTGTCCCGGCTTCAGCGGTAGCGGTGCCGAGGGCGCCGCCGACGCGATGGGAACGGTCCCCAGGACCGATCCGAGGCCGACGCCGCCGGCGATGAGGACGCCGCCGACCATCCTGGTCATGCGATTCATGGTGGTGTCACTTCCTTCCGTGTCCCCGACCCGCGGTCCACGGTGAACGACGCCCGATGCGCGCCGTTCATTCCGTCGCGATGACTGCGGGTTCCACCTAGGACGTCGGGCACGCGCAGCCGTGCCGTTACGACGCGCTGGTCAGAGACGGTTCCCGGAGAGGGGTGCGGCGTCGAACCCGTCGCGATGTGGAAGCGACGGAAGAACCTCGTGCGTCGCGTCCGTCACACCCGGATGACGAAGTCCGACGGGTCGGGCGTCCGCGTCCACGTCCAGTAGTCCACGAGTCGCCACGGGCTCAGGCCGTACACCTCGCCGTCGTCGTTCTTGTAGAAGGAGTGCTCGATCGAGGGGTGGGCCCACACCAGCGTGCGCATCTCGGCCTGGCTGCGGCGCACCCACTCGTCGCAGACCTCCTGGCGCGGTTCCATCGACCGGGCACCGTGGTCGGCGAGGTGCGTCAGGCACTGGGTGATGTAGCGCATCTGGCACTCGGAATGGAAGATGAGGCTGCCCCCGCTGGCGAGGTTGGTTCCGGGACCGTACATGCAGAACAGGTTCGGGAAGCCGGGCACGGTGATGCCGAGGTGTGCGAACGGTCGCTGACCCCAACGGCTTTCGAGGTCGACGCCGTCCGTGCCGAGGATCGTCATCGGCCACAGCATGCGGTTGGCGTGGAATCCCGTGGCGTACACGATCACGTCGACGGGGTGCCGGACGCCGTCGGTGGTGACCACGGCATCGGGGTCGATGCGGGCGATCGGCGTGCGCACCAGGTCCACGTCGTCGCGCGTCAGGGTGCGCAACCAGCTGCCGTTGTCCTGCAGCGTCCGCTTGCCGGTGGCCGGATAGTCGGGAACGACCTTGGCGGCCAATGCCTCGTCGCCGTCGAGCTGGCTGGTGATCCACTCGGTGAACATCACTCGGGTGATCTCGTTGATCTCGCTCACCGCACGCTGCTGGTCGGGGAAGTCGGGATCGACGCGTGCCGCGTCGAGACCCTTGTCGCAGCCCGGCCAGAACAGCAGGAACCGGTACCACCGTCCGTAGAACGGCAGGTGCCGCAACGCCCAGCGCTTCCCCGGTCCCACGGCGGCGTGGTAGTTGGGGTTCGGGAACATCCACTGCGCGGTCCGCTGGAACACGGTCAGGTGGGCGACGTCGTCGGCGATGGCGGGGGCGATCTGGAAGCCGCTGGCGCCGGCGCCGATCATCGCGACCCTCCTACCGTCGAGCGGCACGTCGTGGTCCCACTCCGCGGAGTGGAACGACGGACCGCCGAACGACGCCATCCCGGGGATGTCGGGCAGCTTGGGCCGGTTCAACTGCCCGACGGCGCTAATCACCGCCCGGGCCGTCAGCTCCTCGACCCGGCCCTGCCGGTCGCGCGTCGACACCGTCCACGTCGCGGTGGCCTCGTCCCACCGGGCGGAGGTCACCTCGGTGTGCCACCGCACGTGCTCGCGGATGCCGTGGCGGTCCATGACGCGCTCGAAGTAGGCCCGTAGTTCCGGCTGCTCGGCGAAGAAGTGCGTCCATTCGTCCGACGGCTCGAAGCTGTAGCAGTAGAAGTGGTTCCCCACGTCGACCCGCGCTCCGGGATAGGTGTTGTGGTGCCACGTTCCGCCGGGGCCGCCGCTGCGCTCGACGATGGTGAACGGGATGCCGGCCTCGCGCAGCCGGATGCCGGCCAGCAGCCCGGACTCGCCGCAGCCGATGACGATCACCGGGAAGGCCGCGCGCGCCTCCCGGTCGACGCCCGCGGCGTGCGGGCCGTCGGGAGCCCGGCCGTCGCGGCCGTCGAGTTCCATCTCCTCGAGCACCATCGGCACGTACTCGTTGGGCACGGGTTCGCAGACCAGCCACTCCATCATCTCCTTGAGCAGCTCCGGGCCGATGGGTTCCGGTTCCGGACAGCCACGGTCGCGGTAGTCGCGGATCACGTCGAGGGCCAGGCGGCGCACGGCCGCCTTGTCCGGCTCGGACATGTACCCCTGCACCTCGTTCAGGAACAACCCGGCCGGCCGCAGGTTGCCGCGGATGAGGTCGGGGTTGCCGGACATGTGGACCAGCGACAGCATCAGCGTCGGGATGCTGACGTCGCACAGCGCGTCGGCGATCTCGTCGTCCGACGTCGTAAAGGGTTGTCCGGCATGTGGGTTGCGCACCGTTCGGTGCTACCACGTTTCTCGGTGCCCCGCGGGGGTATCTGGCTGCGGTGACCGAGACATCCGTTGACCACGACGCGTCCGACCGGCCGGCGGACTTCGACCGGAAGTTGCCCGACGACGTCACCGACGAGACCGTCGAAGCGGTCGGGTCGGTCTCCGAGGCCCTCGAGTGGGTGGAGCGCGCCCGCGGTCATCTCTACGAATTCCACCAGCTGATGGGTCGTGCCGACCTGCTCCTGGGCGAGGCGTGCGACAAGTTGCGCGACGCCGGACACGCCGAGGTGGCCGACCGGCTGGCGACGGAGATGGTCGGTCGCAACGTGCTCTACGGACGGTGGACCTTTCAGATCGTCGAGGACTTCGACGACAACTACTGGTCGGTGCTGCGCGACCACGAGCGGCGCGTGCGCGACGAGCTGCAGCAGGGGTACCGGCACGTCTTCGAGGCGCGCATGAAGGAAGACCGG
Organism: Mycolicibacterium grossiae; assembly: GCF_008329645.1. Taxonomy (NCBI): domain Bacteria; kingdom Bacillati; phylum Actinomycetota; class Actinomycetes; order Mycobacteriales; family Mycobacteriaceae; genus Mycobacterium; species Mycolicibacterium grossiae. Next base: position 4,223,944 of record NZ_CP043474.1, on the reverse strand, counting down.
CGCACCCACGGCAGGTCGGGGCACGAGGGCAGGCCCTGACGCTAGGCTCCACCGCAGCGGTTCTGCAACGGGAGGCAGCGTGGCCATAGCCGAACGGGTGAACGGCACACCGCCTCCAGAGGTGCCGCTGGACCGGATCGACCTGGGGTCGTGGGACTTCTGGGCCCAGGACGACGACGTCCGCGACGGCGCCTTCGCCACGCTGCGGCGCGCGGCCCCGGTGTCGCTGCACGCGGAGTTCATGGAGGGCGGCCGCGGCCACTGGGCGGTGACCCGCTACGACGACGTCTTCCACGCCAGCCGGCATCCGGAGATCTTCAGCTCCGCCCAAGGCATCACGATCGGCGACCAGACGCCCGAACTCGCCGAGTACTTCGGGTCGATGATCGCGCTCGACGATCCCCGGCACACCCGGCTGCGCGGCATCGTGCGCAGCGCCTTCACCCCGCGCGTGCTCGCGGTGATCGAGGACGCGGTGCGCGACCGCGCGCGCCGCCTGGTCACCGACATGGTGGCCAAGCACCCCGACGGGTGTGCCGACCTGGTGACGGAGTTCGCGGGGCCGCTCCCCCTGCAGATCATCTGCGACATGATGGGCATCCCGGAGGCCGATCACGACCGGATCTTCGGCTGGACCAACGTGATCCTCGGCTTCGGCGACCCCGACATCACCACGGACTTCGACGAGTTCTTCCGCGTGGCGATGGACATCGGCGCCTACGCCTCGGCGCTCGCCGACGACCGTCGCGGCCGTCCCGGCGACGACCTGACCACCAGCCTCGTCCGGGCCGAACTCGACGGGGAGCGGTTGACGTCCAGCGAGGTGGCGTCCTTCTTCATCCTGCTCGTCGTCGCCGGCAACGAGACCACCCGCAACGCGATCAGCCACGGCGTGCTGGCCCTGAGCCGTCACCCCGAGCAGCGGGCAGCATGGTGGGAGGACTACGAGGCGCTGGCCCCGACGGCGGTCGAGGAGATCGTGCGGTGGGCGTCTCCGGTGAGCTACATGCGCCGCACCGTGACCCGTGACGTCGAACTGAGCGAGGTCGCGCTCTCGGCCGGCGACAAGGTGACGCTGTGGTACGGCTCGGCCAACCGCGACGAGACCCGCTTCGCCGACCCATGGACCTTCGACCTGGCCCGTCACCCGAACCCGCACGTGGGGTTCGGGGGCGGGGGCGCGCACTTCTGCCTCGGGGCCAACCTCGCGCGTCGCGAGATCACCGTGGCGTTCGAGGAACTGCGCCGTCAGGTGCCGGATCTCGCCGCCGACGCCGAGCCGGACCGGCTGCAGTCGGCGTTCATCCACGGCATCAAGCGGCTGCCCGTGGCGTGGACTCCGCCGGGACCGGCCGCCGCGGGTTAGCGGACGGTCCGGTCGTCCGCTGCGCTCCGACGTCCGGCCCGGTCGTCGGCGACGGTCTGATCGTCGCGAACCACCACGCGGTCCGGCTCGCCGTCCGTGGCACCGTGGGTGGCCTCGTGCGTGGCGTCGTTCGAGGTGCGGGCCCGCGGGTCGATGTGGTCGGCGTGCTCGCGCGCGGCGTCGAGGCGTTCGCGCGACGAGTCCACTTCCTGACGGTGGGCGGCAGCACGGTCGGCCAGCCGCGCCGCCTCGGCGGCCTTCGCCTCCGCCTCGGCCTGCGCGGCACGGGCCTTGGCCTCGGTCTCCTGCATCACCGCGGCGCGCCGGTCCACCCGCTGGGTCTCCTGGTGCACCTCGGCGCGGATCTGCTCGGCCTTGGCGTGGCGGCGTCGATGGTTGGCGCTGCGCATCGCGAACGCGATGACCAGCACCACGAGGACGGCGACGACGGCAACGATGATCCAGGCGGTGGTCGACATGACGAACTCCTTCGGTCGAGGGTCCGGGCGCCCGGACGCTATTGACGTGCCTGCCGATTACGCGGGTGCCCCTCGTCGGGGACCGTCAAACGCGCGGGCGCGGGCCGTCAGGCGGGCGCGGCGCCGAGGGCGGTCAGCATGCCGGCTGCCGACCGCGGCCAGGTGAACTCCTCGGCGCGTCGGCGCGCATGGTGGCGGCGTTCGTGCTCCGGGGTACCGATGACGCCGCGCACGGCGCGGGCGATGGCCTGCGGATGGTTGTCCGCCGCGGCTCCGCTGTCGGCGGTGAGGATCTCCGCCAGCGCCGAGGTCTTCGACACCACCGCCGGGGTGCCGCACGCCAGGGCCTCGAGGGCGGCCAGCCCGAACGTCTCGTGCGGTCCGGGGGCGAGCGCGACGTCCGCGCTCGCGAGGATGGTCGCCACGGTGTCGCGGCAGCCGATGTACCCGGTGAAGTCCACCGGCAGCCGGGCGGCCTGCCGCTCGAGACGGGCGCGCAGCGGACCCTCGCCGACCACCACCAGCCGGGCGTCGGTGCCCGAATCCCGCAGTTCGGCAATGGCGTCGATGCTGCGGTGCACGTGCTTCTCCACCGACAGCCTGCCGCAGTGCACCAGCAGCGTCTGCTCCGGCCGCGCCCACCGGCGCCGGACGTCCACGCTGTGCCGGCGCGGGTGGAACTGGTCGAGGTCGACGCCGAGCGGCACGGTGGCCACGTTGCGGGCGCCGATCCGGTCGAACTCCTCCCGGGCGAAGGCGGTGGTGCAGACCACCGCGTCGTAGTCGGCGGCCGTGCGCCGATTGGCGAGGTCGGCGACCGAGCGGGCCAGCCGCGGCGGCAGCACCTGCCCCACCAGCCGGTCGAGGCGTTCGTGGGAGATCATCACCGTCGCCACCCCGTGCGTGCGGCCCCACCTGCCCAGCGAGCGCAGTGTCAACCGGTCGGAGACCTCGATGGCGTCGGGTTCGAGGCGCTCGAGCAACGTCGTCACGGGATGCGGATGCACGGCTCGGTAGCCGCCGGTGCAGGGAATCCTGCGCGCGGGCAACGAGATCCGGCGCACGCCGGACGGGAGGCGTCGCGCGTCCGGAGATCCGCCCGGGACGATGAGGTACACCTCGTGGCCGGCGGCGCAGTACTCGGCGCCGAGCCGGTCCACGGCGGTGCGCAAGCCGCCCGAGCGTGGCCCGTAGAAATTCGCGACCTGCACCACCCGCATGTCGCACCATCGAATCCGGTGCGCGTGTGCTGACGCGAACGGCCGGTGGGCGGTCGCGTGAACGGGCGGCGAACACGCCCCCTCGGTCAGCCCACGTGCGCGGTCAGCCAGTCCCCCGTCCGTCGCCAGGCGTCCGCCGCGGCGGTCGGGTCGTAGCGCTGTCCGGTGTCGTTGAAGAACGCATGGTCGGCACCCGGCTCGACCACCAGCTCGTGGACCAGGCCGGCGTCGGTGAGCGCGCGTTCGGCCGCCTCACGGGTGGCGTTGACCCGCGCGTCCTTCTCGCCGTAGAAGCCGAGCACGGCGGCGCCCGCAGAACCGGCGAACGAGGCGCCCTCGGGCAGCGGTCCGTAGAACGGGAAGGCCGCGGCCAGTCGTGGTTCCCCAGCGGCCAGCAGCTGCCAGACCAGGCCGCCGCCCATGCAGAAGCCCACCACCGCGAGCTTCACGCCGGGCGTCCGCCGCGCCACCTCGTCGAGTCCGGAACGCAAGTCCGCGACGAACTGCTCGGGCGGGATCGTGCTCAGCGCGGCGGTGGCCTGCGCCGGATCGGTGAAGGCCGCGGTGCCGCCCCGGCCGGACAGCAGATCGATGGCCAGGCTCGAGTAGCCGATGCCGGCGAAGCGTCCTGCGACGGACTTCGCCCAGTCGGTGAGGCCCTTGTTCTCGTGCACCACCAGGATCGCGCCCTTCGGGCTGGCCGCGGCCGCCCAGGCGCCCTGCAGTTCGCCACCGGGTCCCGGCCAGGTGATCGCCGCGGTGGCCACCTCGTTCTCGACGCCGGGCGGTGGCGCGGCGGCGGTCGACGCCGCGGTGGACGACGGCGATCCGCCGGTGGGCGAGGGCGACCCGGAGTCGCCGGTCGACGACCCGGACGACGACGGGGTGGTCGAGCCGTTCTCGCCGCACGCGGCGATCAGGGCGCTCGCGGCGGCGGCGCCCACGCCGAGCAGCGCCATGCGGCGCAGCGCCTCGCGCCGGCTCAGCAGCCCGTCGACGTGATCGGTGGCGATCTCCTCGGCGATGTACCGCTGCAGTGGGGTCACGTTGCCGAGTATGCCCGCATCCGCCGAACCCCCGCTGGGAAGCCGCTGCGAGGCGAATACTGTGCCGATGGAACCGTCCTGGGGCCCGGCGCCGGATCTCCGCGGCCGGGTGGCCGTGGTCGCCGGCGCGACCCGCGGCGCTGGACGGGGCATCGCCGCGGCGCTCGGGGAGGCCGGCGCGACGGTGATCTGCACGGGCCGCAGCAGTGAGACCGGTGGCCTGCCCTCGGATTACGACCGCCCCGAGACCGTGGAGGAGACGGCTCGGCTGGTGACCGAGATGGGGGGCGTCGGCGTCCCGGCCGTCGTGGATCACCTCGACGTCGCCGGGGTCGGCGCGCTGGCCGACCGGTTGAGCGACGCCTACGGGGCCGTGGACGTGCTGGTCAACGACCTGTGGGGGGCCGAGATCCTCAAGGGGCCGCCGTCGTCCTGGAACCGCCCGGTGTGGGAGCACGACCTCGCCGACGGGCTGCGCATCCTGCGACTCGGCATCGACACGCACCTCATCACCGCCCACTGCCTGCTGCCGCTGCTGGTGCGGCGTCCCGGCGGTCTGCTGGTCGAGGTGACCGACGGGACGGCGGAGTTCAATGCGCAGCACTACCGGGTGTCGGTGTTCTACGACCTCGCCAAGGTGGCGGCGAACCGGCTGGCCTTCAGCCACGGCCACGACCTGCTGCCCTACGGCGCCACCGCGGTGTCGGTGACACCCGGCTGGCTGCGCTCGGAGATGATGCTCGCCAACTACGGTGTCGGGGAGGCGAATTGGCGCGCCGCCATGCGGCCCGACCGCGACGACGGCCATCCGGCGGCGCCGCCGGGCTTCGAGGCGTCGGAGAGTCCGCGCTTCCTCGGCCGCGGGATCGCGGCGATGGCCGCCGATCCGCACCGGGCGCGGTGGAATCAACGCTCGGTGAGCTCGGCGGAGCTGGCGCGGCGCTACGGGTTCACCGACATCGACGGGCGGCGACCCGACGCCTGGGCCGAGTAGACAATTTCGAAGAAGTGTTCACGAAGTCGTTGACACGGCCCCCCGGGCGCGGTCGAATGACGACGTGACCTCGTCAGTGACGTACGACACGATCATCCGCAACGGGCTCTGGTTCGACGGGACCGGCGGACCGTCCGCGATCCGCACGATCGGCATCCGCGACGGCCACGTCGTGGAGATCTCCGCCGAGGACCTCGACGCCACCGGCTGCCCGCAGGTCGTCGACGCGGCCGGCAAGTGGGTGCTGCCCGGCATGCTGGACATCCACACGCACTACGACGTCGAGGTGCTCGGCGGTCCGGCGCTCACCGAGTCGCTGCGCCACGGCGTGACGACGGTGATGCTCGGTTCCTGCTCGCTGTCGACCATCCACGTCGACGGCACCGACGCCGGTGATCTGTTCGGACGCGTCGAAGCCATTCCGCGCGAGCACGTGATCGGCGCGGTCGACGCGCACAAGACCTGGCGCACGTGCGAGCAGTACGTCGAGGCGCTCGAGGCCCGCCCGCTCGGGCCGAACGTCGCGGCGTTCATCGGGCACTCCGACATGCGGACCGCCGTGATGGGTCTGGACCGCGCGACCCGCTCCGACGTCCGGCCTACGCGCCGCGAGCAGGCGGAGATGGAGCGCATGCTTGCCGAGGCCCTGCGGGCGGGCTTCGTCGGTCTGTCGTCGCAACAGCTGCTCTTCGACAAGCTCGACGGCGAGACCTGCCGCTCGCGGACCCTGCCGTCCACCTACGCGAAGGCGCGCGAGCTGCGCCGGCTCAAGTCGCTGCTGCGCCGCGCGGGCCGGGTGCTGCAGTCGGGCCCGGACATCGCGAACCCGTTCGACCTCGGCTCACAGCTGTTCCAGTCCCTCGGCATCGTGCGCAACCCGCTCAAGACCAGCCTGCTGTCGGCCGCCGACGTCAAGAGCAACCCCTACGCCATCGTGGCGCTCGGGCCACTCGCCCGGGTGATCAACCGGCTCGGCGGCAACTTCCGCTGGCAGCACCTGCCCGTACCGTTCGAGGTCTACGCCGACGGCATCGACCTGGTGGTGTTCGAGGAGTTCGGCGCCGGTGCGGCTGCGCTGCACCTGTCCGACGAGTTGGAACGCAACGACCTCATGCGCGACGAGGCCTACCGGCGCCGGTTCCGCAAGGACTACGAGAACAGGATGGGCGTGCGGGTCTGGCAGCGCGACTTCTACGACGCCGAGATCGTCGCCTGCCCGGATGCCACCGTCGTCGGCAAGTCCTTCGGCGCGGTCGGCGACGAGCGCGGACTGCACCCGGTCGATGCGTTCCTGGATCTGGTGCTGGACCACGGCAAGGCGCTGCGCTGGCGCACCACGATCTCCAACCACCGCCCCGAGGTGCTGCGGAAGCTCGCCGCCGAACCCGGTGTGCAGATGGGCTTCTCCGACGCCGGGGCGCACCTGCGCAACATGGCGTTCTACAACATGGGCCTGCGACTGTTGCGCCACGTGCGCGACGCGCAGCGGGCGGGCACGCCGTTCATGACCGTCGAGCAGGCGGTGCACCGCCTCACCGGCGAACTCGCCGACTGGTACCGGCTGGACGCCGGCCATCTGCGGGTCGGCGACCGCGCCGATCTCGCGATCATCGACCCGGAGCGACTCGACGAGCGCCTCGACGACTACGCCGAGGAACCGGTCCCGCAGTACGGCGGCCTGTCCCGCATGGTGAACCGCAACGACGACACCGTCACCGCCGTGTTCGTCGGCGGCCGGAGGGTGTTCACCGAAGGCGTGCCCACCGATCTGGTCGGCCGCGCCCGCACCGGACGGTTCCTGCGGGCAGCGCACCGGTCCCCCGCCCCGACCGCAGCCGAGGAGGTGCTGAGCCGTGTCGGTTGAGCAGGTCGCGTCGCCGAGGTCGGTCGAGGACGCCGTGCGCGGGCTGTGGCGCGCGCTGTCCGACCGGGATTGGGACGGCGTGCGGGCGCACGTGTCCGACGACTGCATCTACCTCGACGTCCCAGTGGGTCCGACGGCGGCGGCCAAGGGCGGCGAGGACATCGTGAAGCGATTGAAGATCGGGCTCGCCCCGCTGGCCTCCTACGAGAACTTCGACGGTCTGCTGCTCGCCGACGGCCCCCACGTGATGTACGAACACCACGAGGAGTGGCACTGGGAGACGGGCGAATCGGCGGTCCTGCGGTTCGTCTCGGTGCACCGGGTGGAGGAACGCGACGGGCGCCTGGTGGTGACGCTGTGGAAGGACTACTGGGACATGGGCGCGCTGGCCAACCATGCGCCGCCGACCTGGCTCGCCGACTTCGCGAACGCGGACACCAGCTGGATCTACGACGCCACCGGCGAGGTCTAGGGTCGCCTCAGTCCAGACGGTAGATGCGGCGCGCCGTGGCGTGGCCGACGAGGTCGACGACGCGGACGGCGTCGGCGGCGCTCCACTCCCCCGCCGCCACGAACGACGACGTGACCTCGCGAATGCCGTTGCGCCACAACCGTGCCCCGAGATAGTGCAGCTCCACCGGTCCGAATCCGTCCGACGAATACAGGATCTTGCGGAACGGCGCCAGTTCGAACAGCCGCCCGATGAACGCCGTCGAGCGGGCACCGAGGTGGTTGATGCTCAGACCGCCGTCGAGGTACACGTTGTTGAAGGCCTGCGCGAGGTAGCCGGCCTCGCGCTCGTAGGGATAGCAGTGCAGCAGCGTGATGGGCGTGTCCCCCGAGCGTCGCAGGAACTCCAGCAGGTGAATGGGGTTGGCGGCGTGCAGATCGCAGTCGCGATCACCGAAGCCGGTGTGGAACTGCAGCGGCTTCCCGAGGCGCAGTGCCTCGTGGAGACCGAAGCGCAGCAGCACGCGGTCGGTGAGCCGGGTGCCGCCGGCGTCGCGCCAGCGCGCGGCCGCGTCGCGCACCTCGGCCGGCGACGGTTCGCTCAGGTCGCCGACGAAGCCGCCGCGGTAGGCGAGGATCGACTTGGTCCCGGCGGCCGTCGCGCCGCGCTCGGCCAGGAGCCGCGAAAACGCGTCGGCGTAGTCGCCCTCGTCGCGTGCGGCCTCCTCGGCGATCGACTCGAGTCGCACGATCTCGCCAACCTGGCCCCCGGATGCGGCGGCGAGCGTCGCGGGATCCGCGGCGCCCGCGGCGAATCCGGTGTCGACCAGCCAGTGCGTCACCCCGGCGGCGGCGAGGAAGCGGCGCGCCACCTCGGCGTCGCCGAGTTCGGACCGCCGCGCCCAGTAGACGTCCGGGTCGGCGTGCGGGGGCAGGTCCAGCAGTGGCGCACAGTGCGCGCGGATCGCGAACCCGATCTGGGTGTCGAACGCCGAGTCGAAGTCGGCCAGCGGTTCGACGTTGGCCTCGTTCAAGCCGTTCTCGAAGCGGCGGCGGTCACCGACGTCGAGCCAGTATCCGTGCACGTGGTGGTCGACGAGCCCGACCGCGTCGACGTGCTCGGCGAGCGGGAGGACCACTACACGCTCCAGGCCAGCCGGAACGTCTCGGCGAGTTCGTCGTCGGTGCGGCTGCCGTAAGTGTCGTGCTCATAGCGGCGGACCGCAACGATCGCATCGACCGCCGCGTCACCCAGGATGCCGCGCAGCAGCGCCGAGCGGTCGAGTGCGGCGAGGACGGAGGCCTGGTCGGTGGGCAGCGTCGTGATGCCGGCGGCGCGGCGCCGCTCGTCGCTCAGCTCCGCCGGGTCGACCGTGACCTCCTCGGGTAGCGGCAGGCTGCGCTCGATGCCGTCGAGCGCCAACCCGAGGATGGCGGCCGACGCGAAGTAGGGGTTGGCCGAGGGGTCGACGATCTTCACCTCGACGTTGGCGCCGTGCGGGTTTCCGGGACCTCCGGTGAGGAAGCGGACGGCGGCCTCGCGGTTCTCGGTGCCCCAGCACAGCGTGGCGCCCGACCAGTGCCCCGGTTGCATCCGCAGGCCGGACAGGATCGATCCGCTGAGCACGCCGTGGGCGTCGGCGAGGCCGGCGAGCAGCCCGGCGATCGCCGCCTGGCCCGCGGGCGTCATGCCGCCCGGCCCGTCACCCCCGGAGAACACCGGTTCGTCGGACGTCTGCAGTGAGAAGTGCTGATGCGCACCGGAACCGACGCTACCGGTGAACGGCACGGGTGAGAGGCTAACCCGCACGCCGTGCCGGCGGGCGACGCGGCCGACGACGATGCGGGCCAGGACGAGGGCGTCGGCGGCGGCGACGGGGGTGCGTGGAGCGAGCGAGATCTCGAACTGGTTGGCGCCGTACTCGGGGTGGAACTGTTCGATCATCACCCCGGCGGACGCGGCGGCTTCGATGACGTCCCGGACGAAACCCTCGAATTCGAGGACGCCGGCCAACCCGTACTGCGCCCACAGGTGGGACGGGAGCGCCGACCCGTCCGGGGCCACGAGGACGAACTCCATCTCGTGGCCCACCTGCGCGATGTAGCCCGCCGTGGCGAGGCGTTCCTCGATGCGGCGCAGTGTGCCTCTGCTGCACAGCGGATCCGGGCTGCCGTCCTGGTCGAAGAACGAGCCGGGCGCCCAGGCGAATCCGTCGCCGAGCAGGTGGAGTTCGTCGAGGTCGATGCGGATCCGCCGATCGCCCACGACCCCGGTGCCGGGCCCGACGACGATGCCGGTCTGGTCGATGGCGAACACGTGCCACACCGGGCTGGCGCCGAACCCGGGATCGGCGAACGCGCCGATCCGGTGGACCGGGATGGTCTTGGCGTGGGTCAGCCCGGCGGGATTGACCACCGTGCCGAGGATCGTGGAGACGTCATGGGTCTTCAGGTCCGCGACGCGGTTGGCTGCCATGGCAGCCATTGTGCCGGGCGGGGCGGCCGGCTACAGGGTGATCTTGCAGGCCTGCCCGATGTCGAGCGTCCGCAGCATCCGCCCCATGCCGAGCCACATGGCGCACGACAGCGCGAGATCGGTCAGCAGTTCGTCGCTGAACTGTGCGCGGCAGCGGTCCCAGAAGTCCTCGTCGTCGCGCAGTGCGGTGTGGTCGCGCGCGAAGCGGGCGGCGAACTCGGCGGCCACCCGCTCCTGCTCGTCGAATCCGGGCCAGGTCTGCCACTGCGCGGCGTGGTCGTAGAGCGCCTCGTCGACGCCGGCCGCGGCGCCCTCGGAGTCGCGCGTGTTCTGGCACACCACGCATTCGTTGTCCAGCGCGATGACCATGCGGGCGAGTTCGCGCACGCGCATGGGCAACCGGTTCTTGGTGTAGACCGCATGGGTGAATCCCGCCATGGCGGTGCCGATGTCGGGCGACTTCGTGATCCAGGCTGCGGCGTCGTCGTCGGCGAAGGATCCGATGCGGCTCATGGCGGGATCCTACGCCCGACGACGACGATGTGGAACGTGTTCTAGTTCGCCGGGTGGCCCGACCCGCCACCCGGCGGGCGGGACACGCACTGCGCGGAGTACAGCTGCTCGCCGAGCTTGGACATCAGGTCGAGTTGGGTCTCGAGGTAGTCGATGTGCCCCTCTTCGTCCTTGAGGATCTCCTCGAGCAGACGGGCGCTGGTGGCGTCGCCCTTCTCCCGGCACATCATGATGCCCGGCCGCAGTCGGTTGAGGACCTCGTACTCGATCGCGAGGTCGGCCTCGAACTGCTCGCGCAGCGTCTGGCCGATGCGCAGGGAGAAGAGGCGCTGATAGTTCGGCAGGCCGTCGAGCAGGAGGATCCGGTCGGTGATCCACTCGGCGTGGTGCATCTCCTCGAACGATTCCTTGCGGGTGTATTCCGCGAGTTCGGTGAAGCCCCAATTGTCCTGCATCTTCGAATGCAGGAAGTACTGATTGATGGCCGTGAGTTCACTGGTCAACTGCTCGTTGAGCAATTTCAGGACCTCGGGGTCGCCTTGCATGCTGGCTCCTCGCGCGCCGGGAGGACCGCATCCGGCGCAGGTTCGTGGTGACCGTCAGGGGCTGTCTGACGTCCCTCGAACATAGTCGACGCGGCGGCGTACAGCTAAGGGATCGCCGGGCGTTTTCGGCCTTTCAAGTGCGACTTTCGGTTAGGCAACCCTCGGAAGGCATCGACTTTCCGGCGCTGTTGTGGACTGGCTACCCTTACTAAGGTTAGACTCCACTAACTCTCAGATCGCACCGTCGGCGACCGTCGCCGGTGCCCGTGGACCGAGGCGGCAGCGATGACCGATCGTCGAATTCGTCCGCCATTCCGGGCGGCCGGAATTGGCGCGCGGAATGGTGCGGCATTCGACGCGGCGGTCGGCTGATGTTCGTCTGTCTGTGCACCGGGGTCACCAGTCAGGTGGTGACCGATCTGGTGAGCGCGGGCGCCTCTACGTCCAAGCAGATCGCCGACGCCTGCGGTGCGGGCTCGGACTGCGGCCGCTGCCGTCGCACGGTGCGCGCCATCATCGCCGCGGCGCAGACCCAGCAGTGCCCGGTGCACGCGGCGAGCTGACTCGACAGCCGGTCACGGCGACTTGCGGTCGGCGAAGGCCGCGAGCGCGTCGGCGTTGGCGGCGGCACCCAGCAGCACCTCGAACTGCGCGTACTCGCGCGCGGCGGCCGCGGCGATCTCCTCGCGCGTCGGATCCACCATGGTCTGCTTCACCGCGATGAGCGACGGCACCGGTCGCGACGCGAGGACGGCGGCGTGCCGCTGCGTCTCGCCGAGCAGGTCGTCGGGCTCGCACACCTGCCAGACCAAACCCATGCGCAGCGCCTGCGGCGCGTCGATCCACTCCGACGAGAGCAGCATCCAGGCCGCGTTCTGCCGGCCGATCAGCCGCGGCAACAGGTAGGACGACGCCGCCTCCGGAGCCACGCCGAGGCTTGTGAAGGGCGTCTTGAGTCGCGCGGTCGCCGACATGAACACCAGGTCGGCGAAGCCGAGGATCGTCGCACCGATGCCGACGCCGACCCCGTTGATCGCCAGGAGCAGCGGCTTGCGCAATGCGGTGAGCGTCTCGATCAAGCCGGGGAAGCCGTACTCCCCCTGCTGGAAGTCCGGGTCGGTGACGCGGGCCTGCATCTCGAGCAGGTCGTTGCCCGCCGAGAAGGCGCGACCGGTGCCGGTGAGGACGACGACCGCGACCTCCGGGTCGGCGTCCGCCTCGCGCAGCGCCACCGTGGTGGCGTCGTACAGCGCTTCGTTGAAGGCGTTGAGCGCCTCGGGGCGGTTGAGGGTGAGGGTTCGTACGCCGTCCGCGTCGTCGATTCGCACCAGCACGAAGCGAGCGTAGGCATCAGCCTCCGGTGTAGATGCGCCCGGGTGTGACGAGGCCCGCAGTGCGGCGCTGTTCGATCATGGTCCGGTCGTAGGCGTCCCAGTCGTCGTGAGTGCCGCCCGCGGCGGTGAAGACGTCGCGTAGGAGTCGGCGCAGGCCGTCGTCGTCCGACCAGGGCTGCGGGTCGTCGGGTCCGACGAGTTCGGCGGTGCCCTCCACCGTGGCCCACCGCCAGCCCTGGCGGAACGTCACCGCGAGCTGCGGTCGCGCGCGGAGGTTCGCGAGCTTCACCCTGCCGTAGGTGACGAACGCGAGCACCTCGATTCCGGTGTCGGGGTGGGCCAGGACGCCCGCGTTGACCAGGCTGGCCTGGATCGTCTGGTCGGCCCGCAGCGTGGCGACCACCGCCAAGCCGTGGTCGGCGGCCGCGAGTGCTGCGGCCTCGTGCAGTGTCGTCACGGCGCCACCGCCGTGGCGAACGGCATGCGCAGCGGGTAGCGACTGGTGGGCACCGTGTCCACGTCGCGGTCGGCGCCGAAGGCCGACGTACTGGCCAGCATCCGGTTCATCCGGTCGCTCAGGTCGGCGTCGTCGGCCGCGCCGAAGAAGGCGTGCAGGTCCGTGGTGGCCTCGATCGGGAAGTTCTCCTCGACGATCGCCGCGACGGCCGGGGCGCCGTCGGTCAGCGCACGCACGACCGTGTTCTGGGTGTAGCCGAACGTCGACTGGGTGGCGATGGCGACGGCGGTGTGGTCGACGTGCCACCGGCGCAGCCACGTCGCCTCGTCGAGGTCGGCCGGTCGGCGCAGCAGCGCGACGTTGGCGAGCCCGGGCGTGCGGTCCCCCGCGTGATCCGGGGGTGGCAGCGGCACGGACTCGGTCACCAGGTAGGCCGCCAGCCGCTCGCACTCCCCGGTGAGCACGTCGAGGGCGGCGCGGGTGGCGTCGCCGTAGTACTGCCGAACCCACAGCGAGACGACGGCGACCACGGGCGGGTCCATGGTCGTCAGTGTCAGCACCGCGTCGCGGACGGCGTCGTCGCGCACGTTGACCGCCAGCCCGGCGACGTCGAGGCCCAGCAGGCGGTCGGCGACCTCACCCCGCAGGCGCGCGCACCACGTCTCCTCGGATGCCGCCCGCTGCATCGTCACGATGACCTTCTCCACACCGGGCAACCTACCGGCGGCGCCGCGGTGTGGCGGGTGGTCTCCGGTAGAAAGGCGGGGTGAGGGAGCGGCTGAGCGTGCCGGATGCCGGCGCGGTCGCGCGCAGCCTCATCGCCGTCCTGGTCGTGGCGGTGGCTGGTCTCTACCTCCTCGGCGCCACGGGCGCCATGGCCGCCACCGGGGCCGCCGCGATCGCCGGAGCCACTGCGCTGCAGGACAGTCCGCACGGCCGGGTGCCCCTCGTCATCGGCGTGTCGCTGGTCGGTGGTGCGGCGGTGTTCCTGGGCGCGGCCACCGTCGGGCACTGGGCGATCTTCACCGTGGTCGTGACCATCTGGTGCTTCTGGGCGGGCATGGCGTGGGCGGCCGGAAGCAATTCCGGGCTCATCGCGGCCGCCGCGACCGTGTTGATCGTCGTGGCGCGCCCGGAGGCCGGCGGGTGGCTGCCCGCCGCTGCGGCCGCCGGTCTCGCGGTGCTCGGCGGTCTCGCCCAGGCCGCGCTCATCGGATGGTGGCCCCGGCGGCGCTGGCGCGCGCAGCGGGCGGCCCTGGCCGCGGCCTACGAGTCACTGGCCCACGACGCACACGGGTTGACGCGCGATTCCGAACGCCGGGTGGCGCGCGAACCGCTGCAGGCGCTGCGCGCCACCTTCCTTCCGGCTGATGGCCGGAGCCTGCGCCGGCCCCTCGCCTACCGCGCCTGGTACGGGCTGCCGGAGCGGATCGCGGTGACGCTGAGTGCCGTCAGCGACACCCGCAGAGGCGATGCCGGCGGGCCGGACGACGACCTGACGGGGCTGCTGACCGCGGCGGGTGACGCCCTGGCGGCCACGGCCTGGCCCACCCGCGCCAACGCCCGGCTGGTCCGTGCCGCGCTGGAACGGGTCGACGCGGCGGTCGACGACGTCGACGACGCGGCGCGCGGGGTGGCCCAGCGGCTGGCCGCCCAACTGCACGACGCGGCGACGCTGCGCTTCGGCGAGGCGGTGCCGCGACCGGGCGGGGCGTCCGAGGTCCGGCAGAACTCCTGGTCGGACTTCGTCGCCCGCACGGTGTCGCAGGTGCGCCAGCAACTGCGCAACGGGTCGCCCGTGTTGCGGCACGCCGTGCGGCTGGCGCTGGCCACCGGCTGTGGCGTGGCGATCGCCCGCGTCGCGGAGGTCGCCCACGGGCTGTGGATTCCGCTGGCGGTGGTGATGGCGCTGCGCCCGGAGACCGCGCACACCTACACCCGCTGCCTCGGAAGGGTGGCGGGCATGGTGCTCGGGGTGGTGTTGGCGACCACGGTGACCGTGGTGCTCGGCCCGAGCGGACCGGTCGGCGCGGCGCTGGGCGTCGCGGTGCTGGGCCTCGCCTACGTCGTGTCCACCCGCGGCTACGTCGCCGCCAGCGCGTCGCTGGCGGCGGCGATCGTGTTCCTGCTCGACATCCCGGGCGGCACGGGCATCGTCGCGATGGGTGATCGGGTGCTGGCAACGCTCATCGGCGGCGTCCTGGCGGTCCTCGCCCACGTCGTGCTGCCGGACCGCGCGTCGGTGCGGCTGCGGCTGCGTGCCGGCGAACTCCTCAAGGCCGAGATCGACTACGCCGCGGCTGTCATCCGTGCCTCGGTGCACGACGTCGACCGTCCCGACGAACTCCTCGCGGCGTCCTGGGACCGCGCCTTCCGCGCGCGGGCGGCGTTCGAGGAGGCTGCGGCGACGGGGCTGATGGACGACACCGCGCTGCGCCGGTGGCTCAGCTCCTACCGGGCCGGTCTGAACGCCGTCACCGCGTCGTGCGCGGCGCTGGAGGCCAACCTGCCGGCGCGGCGCTCCGCACCCACGACGGCCGCGCTGGTGAGTGCGGTCGACGAGCTGGTCGAGGCGCTGCGCGGTGACCCGCAGACGCCGGGTTCGGCGTGGACGCTCAATGTCGACGCCCTGAACGGGGCGTCGGCCCGGGTGCGCGGTGAACTCGCGCGGTTCGACGACGCCTCGACCCGGGTGCTGCTCGTCGAGATCGACACCGTGGCCGAGCGGCTGGTCGAGGTGGCGTCCGCGATTCCGGGCTGAGCACCGCCGCGCGAGGTGTCAGCGCGCCCACTTCGGCGTGATGAACACGCCCTGAGCCTCCACGGTCACGCCGTCGGCGTCGGCGAGGTGTCCCACGGCGTAGGTCTTGATGCCCTCGGTGCGCTCGATGCGCGCCTCGGCGTGCAGGTCGCCCAGCGGCGTGGTCCGCAGGTAGCGCAGCGAGATGGTCCCCGTGAGCCGGGGATGCTCGGCGCTGCTGGCGGCCTCGCCCAGCAGGTGATCGAGGACCAGTGCCGACACACCGCCGTGCACGTGCCCCGGCGGTCCTTCGAAGGCCGCGCCGAGGTGGAAGTCGGTGACCACCCGGCCGTCGTCGGAGCGGTGGATGAGCAGCGGCGGCGCGATCGGGTTGCGCAGCCCGATCACCGGGTTGCCCCACGGCATCTGGCCACCCTCGGACAACCGGACGCCGAACGGGCCGTCGAGCTGGCGGCTGCGCAACCGTGCGGTGGCGGCGTCGATCTCGGCCTTGGCGGCGGCCACCGCGTCGGCGTCGACCTCGGTGCGGATCGTGGCGTCGATCAGGTCACGGACGGACTCGGTGAGCGGCCCGAACACCGCCCGCAACCGGGCCACCTGCTCGGCGTCGAGCTGCTCGACGGTGAACTCGACCATGCCAGCACTAGAACACGTTCCAGCGGTGGTGTCGAATCACGGTGCGTCGTCCACCAGCAACCGTCGCACCACGGGCCGCGCCCACCGGATGAGGTCGTCCGGCGAGAGGTCAGCGACGGCCGGGTTGGCTAGGACGTAGCGCGTCGTCGCCAGTCCGATGACGAAGGCGCCGAGCAGTCCCGCACGCTGCTCGGCGTGGTCGGGGGTCACGGCCGCCAGCGCGGGCGCCACCTGCGTGGCGAACACCTTGCGCATCGTGTCGGCCGCCGCGGGGCTCGTCATCGCCGCCCGCAGCAGCGCCACGAACGTGGTGTCCTGCTCCCACACCGCGAAGAAGCGGCCGAACAGCGCGTCGGCGAGGTCGTCGGGTGCGACGTCGCGCAGGTCGGGCAGGTCCACCGAGAACTCCGCGGCGGCGGCGAACAGGTCCTGCTTGCTGCCGAAGTAGCGGATCACCAGCGCCGGATCGACGCCGACGTCCGCCGCGACCGCGCGCAGCGTAGTGCGTTCGAAGCCGTCCGCACCGAAGCGCAGACGCGCCGCGGCGAGGATGTCGGCCCGCGTCTCGGCGGCGTTGCGGGGTCGGATCGAAGCCATGGGCCGAGCTTAAGTCATCACTCGTTGACATGACGCGGATGGCGGCCTAGCGTTCAAGTCACCAATCGTTGACATGCTCGGAGGACACCGCCATGGCCGCCCACGCCGACCACCCCGTCCTCGTCGTCGGAGCCGGACCCACCGGCCTCACCGCGGCGCTCGAACTCGCCCGTCTCGGCGTGCCGGTCCGCATCGTCGACCGCGCCACGGCGCCGTCGACCACGTCGCGGGCGCTGGGCGTCCAGGCGCGGACCCTCGAACTGCTCCGCCCGCGCGGCATCAGCGACGCGATGCTGCCCTTGGGCAACCGCGTCCGCGCCACCGCGCTGCACGCCGGCGGGCGCCGCATCGCGGCCATCGAGCTGCACCGCATGCACAGTGAATACGACTTCGTCCTCATGCTGGCGCAGTCGCAGACCGAGCGGCTGCTCGCCGAACGGGCGACCGCGCTCGGCGTCGACGTGGAACGTGGCGTCGCCTTCGAATCGCTCGAGCAGGACGGCGACGGCGTCACCGTCGTCCTGCGCCACGTCGACGGCCGCGCCGAGACGGTGGCTGCGTCCTACGTCATCGCCGCCGACGGCTCGCACAGCCCGGTGCGCAAGCACCTCGGCCTCGGTTTCTCCGGACGCGCCATCGACCAGGACTACGTCCTCGGCGACGTATGCCTGGACGCCGACATCGCCAACGACCAGCTCTCGATCTTCCTCGCCCGCCGCGGCTTCCTCGCCGTCTTCCCCATGGGCGGACGCCGCTTCCGCTTCATGGCGACCGACCCCGACCACGTCACCGGCGACGCCGCAGAACCCTCGCTGGGCGACATCCAGGCGCTCTACGACCGCACGGTGCACGTCACGGCGAAATGTACTGCGCTGCAATGGAGTTCGCGTTTCCGGATCAACAGCAGACACATGGACACGTTGCGGGCGGGCCGGGTGTTCTTCGGCGGCGACGCCGCGCACGTGCACAGCCCCGCCGGCGGGCAGGGCATGAACGCAGGCATCCAGGACATGCTCAACCTGTGCTGGAAGCTCGCCATGGTGCGCCGCGGGCTCGCCCGGCCCGAGCTGTTGGACACCTACGAATCCGACCGGCTGCCGGTGATCCGCGATCTGGTGGCGATGACCGAACGCGCGACCACGGTGTTCAACTCGACCCACCCGCTGGCGCACGCTGCGCTGGTGGCCCTCGCGCCGCGCGTGCTGGCGCGCGACGCCGTGCAGCGCAAGGCAGCCCCGCGGCTGGGTCAGCTGTCCGCGTCCTACCGCGGTCAGCGGCTCGCCGAAGGCGGCGGACGGCTCGGGTCACTGCGGGCCGGGGACCGCGTCCCCGACTCGACGTTGCCCGAGGGGCGCCTCTACGACCTGCTCGCCCCGGCCGCCCTGACGGTGGTGCACTCCGGCATCGACGGCATCGCCGCCGCGGTGGCGCCGTGGGCCGGCGCGGTCGACGTCCGGCAGGCGTCGCTGCCCGACGAGGTGGCGCCGGCCCCGGCCTGGCTGCTGATGCGACCCGACGGCTACCTCGCCGCCGCTGGCACCGCCGGCGACCTCGACCGGCTCCGCGCGTGGCTGGCACGCTGGTGCCGACGTTACGACGATGCGACACAACGACATTCGGTTTCCGTGCGGCTGGCGTCACCCGCCTGATTCCGGTGCCCGTCGCCGCCCGGCGAGTGTGAATCTGACGACGCGTCACCCGGGATCTGCGTCGCCAGATTCACAGTCGCGGCGGGGTTGGGCGTCGAGTGTGTGGATGGTGCATGCATTGCGCGAGTGGACCCGCCCGGACCCACACACTCGGCGAGTGTGGGTGTTGCGTACGCGATGAGGCCGAAATCCGTGCGCAAGGCCCACACTCGGTGCTGTCGGGCGCCGAGTGTGAATCTGACGACGCGTCACCCGGGATATGCGTCGCCAGGTTCACAGTGGCGGCGGGAGGGACGGCAGAACCGTCAGTCGCGGACGAACGGGACGTCGGCGGCCGGGGCGAGGACGACGTACATCCGCCGCCACGGGTCGGTGCCTTCGAGCGTCCACTGGTGGCCGGTGCCCTCGGTGTCCTCGGCGAGCAGGATGTCGCCGGGGTGCAGAAAAAACTGCTCGCCGTCGCGCGTGGTGAAGTGCAGCGTCCCGCTGAGCGTCACCACCAGCTGACGCACCGGCGCGGTGTGCCAGGCGAGCGATCCGCCGCCGGCGGTCTCCTCCACGGTGACGTGGGTGGCCGACATGGCTCCGGACAGCAGGTCGTCGTTGCGACCCGGCCGGATGTCGAGATGCCCGATCTCGACGTGCGAACCACCGTCCGCGCCGCTCCACAACCGCACGCACCGGATCACGCAGCCACGCTACGCCCCGCGGGCGACCCGCATCACAGCCGAGCGAGCGCCGTGGCGAAGATCATCGCCGACTTCGTGGTCATGTGTCTACGAAAGACATAGCATCGTCGGCATGGCCGCACGAACGCACAGCTCCGATCCCCGCGCCGAACGCGTGCGGACGATGCTGCGCGAGGCGGCCTTCGACCTCGCGCACGAACGCGCGGTCGACCGGATCACGGTGGCGGACCTCGTCGCTCGCGCGGGCGTGAGCCGGCAGGTCTTCTATCAGCACTTCACCGATCGCGACGACGCCGTCGCATCGGCCTTCTCGGTGGCCTTCGACGCCGCGACCGCCGACATCGACCCCGACGCCGAACCGCGGACCCGCATCCTGCGGGTCTTCGACCTCGCGGCCGAGCACCGCGCGATGTACCACAACGTCGTGCCGAGCGCGGTGACCCAACGGGTGGTCTCGGCGTTCCGCGCGGCGCTCCTGCCCGCCTGCGACGAGCTCGCCCGCCGCGGCATGCCCGTCGTCGGGGCGATCGCCGGACTGAAGACCGACGCCGTCAGCCGCTTCCTGGTCGGTGGCTTCCAGGAGGTCCTGCGGTCCTGGATGGAGGACGCCGACGCCACCGATCTGCGCGGCCGGGTGACCGCCGCGCTCGACACCGTCGACGCGCTGCTCGG
This sequence comes from Mycolicibacterium grossiae, assembly GCF_008329645.1. Taxonomy (NCBI): domain Bacteria; kingdom Bacillati; phylum Actinomycetota; class Actinomycetes; order Mycobacteriales; family Mycobacteriaceae; genus Mycobacterium; species Mycolicibacterium grossiae. The sequence goes on along the minus strand of NZ_CP043474.1, from coordinate 4,204,196 downwards.
CCTGAGCCCCGCGCGCTGAACCACTCACCAGAAAGGCCCCACCATGGGCAAGCACAACACCCCCGACGCCGCCGTCGACGAACCGGTCCGCAACCGCCCGTCGCGCACCGACGTGCGCAACATGGCGCTCATCATGGCGGCGTTGGCCGTCTTCGTCGTCGCGATGATCGCCAGCTACTCCGGCGCCTTCGCGAAGCCGACGCTGCACCACCTGTCGGTGGCGGTCGCCGCCCCCGAGCAGCTGGTCGACGGGATGCGGGCGCAGGACGCGCTGACGGTGACACCGGTCGCGGACGCGGCCGCGGCGCGCGCCGAGGTCTACGAGCGTCGGGTCGACGCGGCCTTCGCCGTCACCTCACCGGGCCACCTCGACGTGTACGTCGCGGGCGGCGGTGGCCGCAGCGTGGCGAACGCCGCGGAGACCGTCGGCCGGGCGGTCGCCGCGAAGGCCGGGCTGGCGGCGACCGTCACCGACGTCGCACCCACCACCGCCGAGGACCCGCAGGGCACGGTGGTGTTCTACGCCGTCATCTTCCTGTCGATCGGTGCGTCGGTCGGCGCCACGGTGTTCAACCGCATGATGGGCAGCGTGCGCCACGCCGTCACCCTGGGCTGGCGCACGCTGAGCCTGGCCGCCTACTCGGCCGTGCTCGCCGGCGGCGTGACGCTCTACGTCGACGGCGTCCTCGGCGCCCTCACCGGCCACACCTGGCAGGTGTTCGGCGCGCTCTTCCTCTACGCCATCGCCGTCGCGGGTGCGGTCACCGGCGTCGCCGCCGCCTTCGGGACCGTCGCCTCGGCGCTGCTCACGATGTTCCTCGTCATCGTCGGCAACTCAGCGGCGGCCGGACCGGTCGGCAAGCCGCTGCTCACCGGCTTCTACACCACGTTCAACGGCATCGTGCCGCAGGGCTCGGGCGTCTCGCTGCTCCGCAGCGTCGAGTACTTCGGCGGTCACGGCGCAGCGACGCCGCTCGTCACGCTGCTGGTGTGGGCCGCCGCCGGATGCCTGCTCGCGATCGTCGCCACGGTGATCCGATCCGGCGCGTTGCGGTCGGTGCTCAATTATCGTGCGAGCCATGACGGGGACGCAGCCGGTCGACGAGACGGAGCCGTACTACGACCTCGGGTCCTTTCACCGACCGATTGACACGCCGTCACCGCAGGCGCAGGTCTGGTTCGACCGGGGTCTGGTGTGGGCGTACGCGTTCAATCACGAAGAGGCCGTCGTCTGCTTCGAACGGGCATTGGCGCTCGATCCCGCTCTGGCCATTGCCCGGTGGGGCATTGCGTACGCCATCGGGCCGAACTACAACAAGGCCTGGGACGCCTTCGATCCGGTGGACCGCGCGGCGTCGCTGGCGCGGGCCCGGATGGAACTGACGCTGGCCGCCGAGGGCCGGACGACGGCGACCGAGCGGGGTCTGATTGACGCCCTGACGGCCCGGTTCCCGACCGCGGATGCGGACGACGCCGAAGCGCTCGAACGGGGACACGACGCCTACGCCGACGCGATGAGCGCGCTGGCCTCGGCCCGACCCGATGACGTCGACGTCGTCGCCCTGGCCGCGGACGCCCTGCTGAACGTGTCGGCATGGGCGCTGTGGGACACCGCGACCGGCGAACCGGCAGCGGGCTCGCGCGTGCTCGAGGCCACCGACCTGCTCGACGCCGCCCTGGCGACCGACGCCGGCCGCGCCCACCCCGGGGTGCTGCACCTCTACCTGCATGCGCTCGAGATGTCCGCGAACCCGGAACGGGCGTTGCCCGCGGCGGACCTGCTGCGCGGCCTGGTCCCCGATGCCGGGCACCTGCGCCACATGCCCAGCCACATCGACGTGCTGTGCGGGGACTACCGCAGCTCGATCGCCGCGAACGAGGCTGCCGTGGCGGCGGATCGGAAGTTCGTCTCCCATCGCGGACCGCTGAACTTCTACTCGCTGTACCGCGCGCACGACCTGCACTTCGTCGTCTACTCCGCGATGTTCGAGGGGCGCTACGACACGGCTCTGGCCGCCGCCGACGAACTCGCGGCACAGTTGACGCCGGAGCTGCTGGCGGTACCGTCACCCCCGATGGCCGACTGGCTGGAGGCCTTCGCGCCGCTGCGCGTGCACGTGCTGGTGCGCTTCGGCCGCTGGGATGAGCTGCTGGCCGAAGCACTCCCCGAGGACCGCGAGCTGTACTGCACCACGACGGCCACCATTCACTACGGCCGCGGCGTGGCGCGCGCCGCGACGGGTGACGTCGACGGTGCCCGCGCAGAGCAGGCGGCGTTCGCCGAGGCCTACGCGCGCATTCCGGATACGCGGTACCTGTTCAACAACACCAGTCGGGACATCCTCGCCGTCGCCGCGGCGATGCTGGACGGCGAGATCGCCTACCGCGAGGGCCGTTACGACCACGCCTTCGCAGCACTGCGCCGGGCGATCGACCTCGACGACGCCCTTCCCTATGACGAGCCGTGGGGCTGGATGCAACCGACGCGCCATGCGTACGGCGCGCTCCTCCTGGAGCAGGGGCACGTCGAGGAGGCGGCGCGCGTGTACGCCGCCGACCTCGGTCTGGACCCGACGCTCAGCCGGTGTTGCCAGCACCCGAACAACGTGTGGAGTCTGCACGGCTACCACGAATGCCTGCAGCGGCTGGGGCGCGCGGAGGAAGCGGTGCTGATCGGTCAGCAACTCGATCTCGCCGTCGCTCGCGCCGACGTCCCGGTGCGCGCCTCCTGCGCGTGCCGCCTCGACGCCTAGCGCCAACCCGCCGGCGAGCCCGCCGCCAGCCTCGATGCGCACCGCGCGGCCTCGATCGCGCCGCCGACGACGCCGTCGACCGGTCGCGTTCGTGTCGATGTGGCAAACAACGCGCCATCTGCTTGATCGACACGGCGACGGGCCGTTGCCCGTGAGATGAGCTAAGCCGCCGAGCGCGCCGGTACCGTGCCCGGGCCGGTGTCAGTGCAGTTCACGCCGACGACAGCGACACGCATCGAGCGCGTTACCGCGCCACGGTATTGACCTGTGTGTAAAATCCGTCGAATGGTATGGAAGCTTGCTATCGCAAGTTTGGTTACGTTTGCCGTCTGCGGCGGTATCTTCTGGCACGCCGCAACGCGGCGCCCCGCACCCGTCCATCCGCCCGCGGCGACGAGGGCGGTGCCGGAACCCGTTGCGAAGACCTCGCACCTGGAGAAGTTCGACCCGATGTCGCGCGCCCTGTGCGGCACGATGGTCGCTCCGCCGTGGTGCTGAGCGGCGACCCGCGCGGGACGGTCCGTCGTGGGTTCGGCTGACGGCCCGGGCGTCTCGAAGATCGCGCCTCGGGTCCGGCCGACGTTCAGTAGCGTCGTCCCCGTGAACCCGTGGCCGCAGCAGCCCGACCCGCAGTGGGGTCCTCCGCCGCAGCAGGATGCGCCGCAGGACTATCCCCAGTACCCGCAGCAGTACCCGCCGTACCCGGCCCCGCCCTACCCGCAGCCCTACCCGCAGCCGTATCCGCAGGCGCAGCCGTATCCGCTGCCGTCGGGGAGTCACCCGTTCGGTCCGCCGCCCCCGAGTTCTGGCACCGCCGTCACCGCGATCGTGCTGTGTCTGGTGCTCGCGGTGTTCCAGGGCTTCACGTTCCTCGGGTATCTCGCCGTGGCCGCCGAACTCTCCGACACCGGCACCGCCATCCGCGAGTGGGTGCCGGGGTTCCTGGTGTTCCAGGGGATCGTGCGTCTGGTCCTCGCAGCGGTCCTCGTCACCGCTGCGGTGTTGTTGATGCGCCGGCGCATGCCCGGTCGATGGGTCGCCGCCGGGGCGGGTTTCGCGATCATCGCCAGCCAGTTCGTCGAATACGGGGTGCGCTCCGGGGTCTCGCCCGCCTCGGGGACCAACTCGCTGAGCACCGTCAGCAGCGTCGTGCTGCCGGTCGTGCTCGTCATCGTCGCGCTCAACGCGTCCACCCGCCGGTGGCTCGCCCACCGTCGACCGCAGCCGTGGGCACCACCGCCACAGCCGTGGGCGCCACCGCCACAGCCGTGGGTGCCACCCCCGCCGCCGTAACCCCCTCGGTCTCCACCGTCCGGCGCGACGGCCTGCGTAGACTCCGACGGATGTCGCTCAGCGCCGAGGATCTCCGACATCTCCGCCGATGCGTCGAGCTGGCGCGCGAGGCGCTCGACGACGGTGACGAACCGTTCGGCTCGGTGCTCGTCGACGCCGACGGCGCCGTGCGCTTCGAGGACCGCAATCGCGTCAAGGACGGCGATGGCACCCGCCACCCGGAGTTCGAGATCGCTCGCTGGGCGGCAGCCAATCTGCCTGCGGTGCAACGGGTTCGCGCGACGGTGTACACCTCCGGGGAGCACTGCCCGATGTGCGCCGCCGCCCACGGCTGGGTGGGCCTCGGTCGCATCGTCTACGCCGCCTCGTCCAAGCAGCTGATCACCTGGCAGACCGAGTGGGGTTCCACGCCCCCGCCGGTCGTTCCCCTGCAGATCAACGCGGTCGCCCCGCGGATCCCGGTCGACGGCCCGGCCCCGGATCTCGAAGACGAGATGAAGTCCCTCTACGAAGCGGCGTTCCGCCCGTGACCGGCTGGGTCGAGCACGCCATCTGGTGGCAGGTCTACCCGCTGGGCTTCGTGGGCGCGTACCCGGCCGATCCCGCACCGACGGCCGGCGAGCACCGCCTCGGCCGGATCGTCGACTGGCTCGACCATCCCGTGGCGCTCGGCGCATCCGGCATCGCGCTGGGGCCGGTGTTCGCCTCGCGCACGCACGGCTACGACACCACCGACCACTATCGAATCGACCCGCGGCTTGGGGACGATGCGGACTTCGACCGGCTCGTCGCCGAAGCGCACCGCCGCGGTCTGCGCGTCCTGCTCGACGGCGTGTTCAACCACGTGGGACCCGACTTCGCCCGTTACGTCGACGCGCGCGACGGGGGACCCGACCATCCCTCGGCGGCCTGGTTCCGGACGCGCGGCAGGCAGCGTCGGTTCGAGACCTTCGAGGGCCACGACGGGCTGATCGCGCTGAATCACGGGCACCCCGAGGTGATCGACTACGTCGCCGACGTCATGGCGCACTGGCTGCGCCGCGGCGCGGACGGCTGGCGGCTCGACGCGGCCTACGCCGTACCCGACCGCTTCTGGGCCGAGGTGCTGCCCCGCGTGCGCCGCGATCATCCCGACGCGTGGTTCGTCGCCGAGGTCATCCACGGCGACTACGCGGCGATGGTCCGGGCGGCGACCTACGACTCGGTGACCCAGTACGAACTGTGGAAGGCGATCTGGAGCAGCCTCAACGACGGCAACTTCCACGAACTCGACTGGGCGCTGCGCCGCCACGACGAGTTCCTCGACACGTTCGTCCCCATGACCTTCGTCGGCAACCACGACGTCACGCGCATCGCGAGCCAGCTCACCGACGTCCGTCACGTCGAGCACGCGCTGGCCCTGCTGTTCACCCTCGGCGGTGTGCCGAGCATCTACGCCGGTGACGAGTGGGGCTACCGCGGCGTGAAGGAGGATCGCGCCGGTGGCGACGACGCCGTCCGTCCCGAGTTCGGCGCGGCGCCGCCAGACGGCGACCCGGGCGACGACGTGCGCCGCACCCACCAGCACCTCATCGGCCTCCGCCGCCGGCACCCCTGGCTGCACGCCGCCCGGACCACCGCACTCGCGCTCGACAACAAGCAGTACCTCTACCGGGCGAGCGCCGGGTCGGACGCACTCCTGGTGGCGCTCAACGTCGACGACGCGCCCATGCACGTCCGGCTCGCCGACCACGGCGTCACGAGCGGGCGCGTGGTCGCGGGGTCCGGCGCACCCGCCGAGGACGTCGTCACCGAGGTCCACGTCGCCGCGCACGGCTGGGCGATCGTGTCCGATCACCGAAGCTAGGGCAGCCCCCGCCACATCCGCGCCGTCGTCTCGTCGCGTTCACCGCCGTAGAAGGCGTCGAGCACCGCGGTGAAGTCGCCGGCGTCGGCCGCGTCGGCGGCCAGCGCGAACAACGTCATCGACGACTTCAGCTTCAGGTCGTCCGGCTGGCCGAACACCTCGCGCGCCGTCGTGGCCTCGAGTCCGGCGACGATCCGAGCGCATTCGCGCAACCGCACGCCGAGCACCGGATGCGCGAGGTAGCCCCTCGCCTCGGCGCGGGAGGCGATGCCGTAGTGCTGGGCGGTGCTGCTGTGGCCGAGGCCGCGAAGCTGCGGAAAGACGAACCACATCCAGTGGCTGCGCTTGCGGCCCGACCGCAGTTCGGCGAGCACGTCGTCGTACACCCGCTGCTGCGCGTCGACGAAGCGCTGAAGATCGTGGGCATCGGTCATGTCCTCACGCTAGTCGCGGTGGGTCTCGACTCGGTGCCGATATCGGCGTCCACCGTGGTCAGCGCCCCCGTGCCGGATACCGTGTACAACCGATGACGCTCCCCGGGGACACCGCGCCCGCTGCCGCGCGCACCGCGACGATTCGCAGCCGCGGGGTGCTGTCACGGGTTAGCATCCAGAGCAAGCTGCTCGTCATGCTGCTGCTGACGTCGATCCTGTCGGCCGCCGTGGTCGGCGCCATCGGCTACCAGTCCGGCCGGAACTCATTGCGCGCATCGGCATTCGACCGGCTGACCGAGATCCGGCAGTCGCAGAGCCGCCAGTTGCGGGCCGGCATCGCGGATTTGAAGAACGAACTGGTGGTCTACGCGCGCGGCACCACGACCACCCAGGCGATCGAGGGCTTCACCGCCGGCTTCGACCAACTGGCGCAGGCACCGATCGACCCCGCGCAGCAGCAGTCCCTCGTCGACTACTACACGAACCAGTTCGCTCGCGACGAGAAGGCGCAGACGGGTCAGGACATCGACGTCGCCGCGCTACTTCCCACGTCCAGCGCCCAGCGTTATCTGCAGGTGCACTACTCGACGCCCTTCGACGACTGGGCACGGGCGATTCGCCTGGACGACGCCCGCGACGGGAGCGCATGGTCGGCGGCCAATGCCCAATTCAACGCGTTCTTCCGGGAGATCGTGACGCGCTTCGAGTTCGAGGACGCGTTGCTGCTGGACACCCGCGGCAACATCGTCTACACCGCCTACAAGGGCGTCGACCTCGGCAGCAACATCCTCACCGGACCCTATCGCGGCGGTGACCTCACCAGTGCCTACCAGCAGGCGCTGGAATCGAACGCCGTCGACTACGTCGGGGTGACCGACTTCAGCGACTATCAGCCCGCGGACGAGCCGACCGCGTGGTTCGTGACGCCGGTGGGGCCCGCGGGTCGCGCCGAAGGCGTTCTCGCGCTGCAGTTCCCGATCTCGAAGATCAACCGTCTGATGACGATGGACCGGCGGTGGGAGGACGCCGGCATGGGACGGACCGGCGAGACGTTCATCGTCGGCCCGGACGACCTGATGCGATCGGACTCGCGGTTGTTCCTCGAGGACCCGAAGGCCTATCAGCGCGACGTCGTCGACGCGGGCACTCCTCCCGACGTCGCGGAACAGGCGATACGCCAGCGCGGCACCACCCTGGTGCAACCGGTGGCGACCGAGGCGACGCGCGCGGCGCAGCGCGGCCAACGCGGCACGCTGATCGCCGACGACTATCTGGGTCACGAGACCCTGCAGGCGTATGCGCCCGCCGACATCCCGGGACTGCGCTGGACCATCGTCGCGAAGATCGACACCTCCGAGGCGTTCGCGCCGGTCTCCGCCTTCACCCGCACGCTGGTGCTGTCGACGACGGGGATCATCTTCGTCGTCTGCATCGCCGCGATGCTGTTGGCGCGGCTGTTCGTCCGGCCCATCCGGCGTCTCGAGGACGGTGCGCAGCGGATCAGCTCCGGTGCCTACGGCAGCACGCTGCCGGTGACCTCGCGCGACGAGTTCGGCGATCTGACCGTCGCCTTCAACGACATGAGTCGCAACCTGGCGATCAAGGAGGATCTGCTGACCGAGCAGCGGCGCGAGAACGATCGGCTGCTGCTGTCGCTGATGCCCGAACCGGTGGTCGCGCGCTACCGCGAGGGCGAGGAGACGATCGCCCAGGACCATCAGGACGTGACGGTCATCTTCGCCGACCTCGTCGGCTTCGAGGACTTCGCCGCCGATCTCAGCTCCGACGAGTCGCTGTCGGTGGTCAACCGGCTGGTGCGCCAATTCGACGCCGTCGCCGAGGGTCTCGGCGTCGAACGGGTGCGCACCCTGCGCAACGGCTACCTCGCGAGCTGCGGGCTCACCGTGCCGCGGCTGGACAACGTCCGGCGCACCGTCGACTTCGCCGTCGAGATGCAGCGCATCGTCGACCGCTTCAACGGTGAGACCGGCAGCGCGCTGCGGCTGCGGGCCGGCATCGACACCGGCACCGTCAGCAGCGGCCTGGTCGGCCGGACCAGCCTCGCCTACGACATGTGGGGCACCGCCGTCGATCTGGCCCACCAGGTGCAGCGCGGCGCCCCCCAGCCCGGCATCTACGTGACTTCGCGGGTGTACGACGCCATGCGCGACACCCGGCAGTTCACCGACGCCGGCACCGTCGAACTCGCCGACGGCCAGGAGGCGGTCTGGCGTCTCGCGGAGCGACACCCGTGACGAGCATCGTGGACGCCTCCTGGTTCCACTGGGCGGTCGGTGTGGCGGTGGCGCTGCCGATCTGCCTGGTGGTCCTCACCGAGGTGCGGGCGGCACTCGTCCGCCGCGGCAGCGGTCTCGCCAAGCCGATCGGTCTGATCCGCAACTACATCCTGCCCCTCGGCGCGCTGCTACTGCTCCTGGTCAAGGCCACCCAGGTGTCGGCCGAGGCGACGCCGGTCCGCATCGTCGCGACCGTGCTGGGATTCGTGGTGCTGGTGCTGGCCCTCTCCGGTCTGAATGCGACCCTCTTCCAGGGCGCCCCGGAAGGCTCTTGGCGGCAACGCATTCCGTCGATCTTCCTGGACGTGGCGCGGTTCGCGGTGATCGCCGTCGGGCTGGCGCTCATCTTCTCCTACGTCTGGGGGGCCAACGTCGGTGGTCTGTTCACCGCGCTCGGCATCTCCTCGATCGTTCTCGGCCTGGCGCTGCAGAACTCGGTGGGCCAGATCATCTCCGGACTCCTGGTGCTCTTCGAGCAGCCGTTCCAGCTCGGCGATTGGGTGGACACCCCGTCGGCACGCGGCCGGGTGGTGGAGGTCAACTGGCGCGCCACCCACATCGACACCGGCAGCGGACTGCAGATCATCCCGAACTCGGTGCTGGCCGCCGCGTCCTTCACCAACCTCAGCCGCCCGCAGGGGGCGCACGTCATCTCGGTCGAGACCACGTTCGACTCGACCGATCCGCCCGACGACGTCTGCGCCATGCTGAATCGCGTCGCCGCCGGACTGCCTCAGCTGCGCGACGGCGCCGCCCCGTCGACCGTCACGACCGGCACGGGCGCGTTCGCGACGTCGATCCCGCTGCACTCACCCGCGGACGGCTTCGCGGCGCGGTCGACGTTCCTGCGCTGGACCTGGTACGCCGCGCGGCGCGCCGGGCTGAAGCTCGACGGCGTCGCCGACGACTTCGGCAGTCCCGAGCGCGTCGAGACGTCGCTGCGCATCGTCTCCCCCACGCTGCGGCTCACCGACGCCGACCACCAGCAGTTGCTCCCCGCCGTGCGTCTCACCCGCTACGGCGCCGAGGAGGCGCTGCAGTTCCCCGGGCAGACCCCCAAGCGGATGTCCTTCATCGTCAACGGACGCGTGCGCCTGATCGCCCACGGCGAGGACGGGGCACTCATCCCGGTCCGGACGCTGGAAGAGGGCGACTTCCTCGGCTCGACGACGCTCACCCGCGAGCCCGTGTCCACCGGCGCCTACGCCGTCGACGAGGTGACGGTGGTGCAGATCGATCGCGCGCCGCTGGAGGAGCTGGTCGCGCGGAAGCCGTTGCTGCTGCAGGAGATCGGCCGCACGATCGAGGAGCGCAAGAACGACGTGCGCCGGGCGCTGGCGGCGGCCGAGCACGCGTCCCGCAGTGAGTCCTCCCCGCCGTCGTCGAACGGGCTGCTTCGCCAACGTCTCCGCTGAGCGGATCACGGCCGCGTCATGGCGGGGTCACGGCCGGGTCACGGACGCGAATGCGGTTGTCGGCGAGCGCAACCCGGTATCGACCGCGAGTCCGGATCGTTAGCCAACCGCGACGTGGCGACGCGGCGTTGACGCGGCGAACGAACCACATCCGCGTGATTCACTGACGCTCGCAAGGCAATGGCGATTGCTTTTGGAAACGTCAGGGAAGCTCGAAGAGCAAGGAAAGGGTTGTCGTCGACATGAAATTCGTCAGGAGTATTCGCGCCACGTGGTTGCGCCGGCTGGTCGTGGGGGCGCTCGCAGCCCTCACCCTGCCGGGGTTGATCAGCTTCACCGGAGGGTCGGCGACGGCAGGCGCCTTCTCCCGGCCCGGCCTTCCCGTCGAGTACCTCGACGTCTTCTCCCCGTCGATGAACCGCAACATCCGGGTGCAGTTCCAAGGTGGCGGTCCGCACGCGGTCTACCTGCTCGACGGCCTGCGCGCGCAGGACGACTACAACGGCTGGGACATCAACACCCCGGCCTTCGAGTGGTACTACCAGTCCGGGTTGTCGACCGTCATGCCGGTGGGCGGCCAGTCCAGCTTCTACACCGACTGGTACCGGCCGTCGCAGGGCAACGGTCAGGACTACACCTACAAGTGGGAGACGTTCCTGACCCAGGAACTGCCCGCCTACCTCCAGGCCAACAAGGGCGTGTCGCCCAACGGCAATGCCGCAGTAGGCATTTCGATGGCCGGCGGCAGCGCGCTCACGCTGGCGATCTACCACCCGCAGCAGTTCGTGTATGCGGCCTCGCTGTCCGGCTTCCTGAACCCGTCGGAAGGCTGGTGGCCCATGCTGATCGGCCTGGCCATGAACGACGCCGGCGGCTACAACGCCGAGAGCATGTGGGGTCCGTCCAATGACCCGGCCTGGAAGCGCAACGACCCGATGGTCAACATCGGCCAGCTGGTCGCCAACAACACCCGGGTCTGGATCTACTGCGGCACCGGTACGCCGTCGGACCTCGACACCTCCGGCGGTGGCGGGAACCTGATGTCGGCCCAGTTCCTCGAAGGGTTCACGCTGCGGACCAACCTCACCTTCCGCGACAACTACGTCGCCGCGGGCGGCACCAACGGCGTGTTCAACTTCCCGCAGGCCGGTACCCACAGCTGGGGCTACTGGGGACAGCAGCTGCAGATGATGAAGCCCGACCTGCAGCGGGTGCTGGGGGCCCAGGCCGTCGCCTGACCCCGTACGAACCAGGGAGCCTGCCGTTACCCCCCGAACGGCAGGCTCCCTTCTCGTTCGTCAGCCCTGCACGGTCGGTCGGATGGTCAGGTCACCGATCTCGACGTCGTGCGGCTGCTCGACGGCGAACGCGATCGCCCGCGCCACCGCGGCGGGGTCCAGGCCGTAGGCGGCCATGGTCTCGCGGATCTGGGCAGCCAGGCCGGGGTCGTCGATCGAATCCCCGAGTTCGGTGCGGACGTAGCCCGGCGAGATGCTCGTCGTGCGGATGACGCCGTCGGTGGATTCCTGACGCAGCGCCTCCATGATGGTGCGCACCGCGTTCTTGGTTCCGGCATAGACGCCCATCTCGGGCACGATCTTCAACCCGGCCGTCGACACCGTCGTCACCACGTGGCCGCGGCCCTGGCGCCGGAAGACCGGTGTAGCTGCGGCGATCCCGTGCAGGACGCCCATGACGTTCACTTCCAGCATCGACGCCCAGCCGGCGACGTCGCCGTTCTCGACCGGACCGATCTTGCTGATGCCCGCGTTGCCGACGAGGACGTCGAGCCGGCCGAACCGCTCGACGGCCGCGGCCACCAGGGCGTCGAGATCGGCGCGCCGCGTCACGTCGGTGGCCTGGGTCAGGACCTCCACGCCGTCTCCACCGAGCTCCTCGGCGAGGCGGTCGAGCCGGTCGGTGCGGCGCGCGCCGAGCGCCAGCCGCGCCCCCCGGGCGCCGAGCAGTCGCGCCGTCGCCTCCCCGATCCCGCTGCTGGCGCCGGTGATCGCGACCACCTTGCCGGCGATGCCGTCATTCGTCTTCGCTTCTTCGCTCACCGGAGCTACGACCACCGCGGGCGGGGCCGCTATTCCACCACCGGCGAAACCACGGGGGAACAAAGCACCCGGGCACGAGGTTGAGCGCAGCAGGTTCAACTTTCCGTTGACCGAATACAGGAGGATCGATGCCCGAAACCATCTCGGTGCCCGTCTTGTTCGTCAGCGAGCCCATCGTGCTCCCCGGCATGGTCGTGCCGGTCGAACTCGACGACGCCGCCCGGGCCGCGGTCGACGCGGCGCAGGCCACCGACACCGGCAAGCTGCTGATCGCCCCGCGGCTCGACGACCGCTACCCCACCCACGGCGTGCTCGCCTCGATCGTCCAGGTCGGCCGCATGCCCAGCGGCGGTGCGGCCGCGGTCGTGCGCGGTGAGCGCCGCGCCCACATCGGCTCCGGCACCACCGGCCCCGGCGCCGCGCTGTGGGTGGAGGTGACCGAGGTCGCCGACACCCCCGCCGCCGAGGACGTCAAGACGCTCGCCGCCGACTACAAGAAGCTGCTGCTGGCGATGCTGCAGCGCCGCGAGGCGTGGCAGATCGTCGACGTGGTCAACAAGATCAGTGACCCGTCGGCACTCGCCGACACCGCGGGCTATGCGTCCTATCTGACCGACGTGCAGAAGCGCGAGCTGGTCGAGACCGAGGACGTGGCCCGCCGGCTGCGGCTGCTGGTCGAGTGGACCGGCGACCACCTGGCCGAGGTCGAGGTGACCGACAAGATCGCCGAGGACGTCCGCGCCGGCATGGACAAGCAGCAGAAGGAATTCCTGCTGCGCCAGCAGCTGGCCGCGATCCGCAAGGAGCTCGGCGAGTTGGGTCCCGACGGCGAGGAGGGCTCCGACGACTACCGGGCCCGCGTCGACGCGGCCGATCTGCCCGAGAAGGTGCGCGAGGCCGCACTGCGCGAGGTCGGCAAGCTGGAGCGCTCCAGCGACCAGAGCCCCGAGGGCGGCTGGATCCGCACGTGGCTGGACACCGTCCTGGACCTGCCCTGGAACGTCACCACCGAGGACTCGACGGATCTGGCGGCCGCCAGGAACATCCTGGACGCCGACCACCACGGCCTCGACGACGTCAAGGACCGCATCGTCGAGTACCTGGCCGTGCGGTCGCGGCGCGCGCAGCGCAAGATGTCCGTCGTCGGCGGCCGCGGTTCGGGCGCCGTCATGGTGCTCGCCGGCCCTCCCGGTGTCGGCAAGACGTCGCTGGGTGAGTCCGTGGCACGGGCGCTGGGCCGGAAGTTCGTCCGCGTCGCCCTGGGCGGCGTGCGCGACGAGGCCGAGATCCGCGGGCACCGGCGCACCTACGTCGGCGCGCTGCCCGGCCGCATCGTGCGTGCCATCGGCGAGGCGGGGTCGATGAACCCCGTCGTGCTGCTCGACGAGATCGACAAGGTGGGCTCGGACTACCGCGGCGACCCGTCGTCGGCGCTGCTCGAGGTGCTGGACCCGGCGCAGAACCACACGTTCCGCGACCACTACCTCGAGCTGGATCTCGACCTGTCCGACGTCGTGTTCCTGGCGACGGCCAACGTCATCGAGAACATCCCGTCGGCCCTGCTGGACCGCATGGAGTTGATTCAGATCGACGGCTACACCGAGGACGACAAGGTGGCGATCGCCCGCGACTACCTGCTGCCCCGGCAGGCCGAGCGCGCAGCGCTCACGCCCGACGAGGTGCGGGTGACCGACGAGGCGCTGCGCAAGGTCGCGGCGGACTACACCCGCGAACCGGGCGTGCGGCAGTTCGAACGGCTGCTGGCCAAGGCGCTGCGGAAGGCCACCACGAAGCTGGCTGCGGATCCGACGCCGATCACCATCGACGAGCCGGACCTGGTCGGCTACCTGGGCCGGCCGCGGTTCACCCCGGAGTCCAACGAGCGCACCGCGGTGCCGGGCGTGGCGACCGGGCTGGCCGTCACCGGCCTCGGCGGCGACGTCCTCTACATCGAGGCCGGCTCGACCGACGCCGAACCGGGGCTCAAGCTGACCGGTCAGCTGGGCGACGTGATGAAGGAATCGGCGCAGATCGCGCTCTCCTACGTGCGTGCCCACGCCGACCAGCTGGGCGTCGACCCGAAGACGCTGGACCGGCAGATCCACGTGCACGTGCCCGCGGGCGCGGTGCCCAAGGACGGCCCGTCGGCCGGCGTCACGATGGTCACCGCGCTGGTCTCCATGGCCACCGGCAGGCAGGTGCGCGGCGACGTCGGCATGACCGGTGAGGTCACGCTGAACGGGCGGGTGCTACCGATCGGCGGCGTCAAGCAGAAGCTGCTGGCGGCGCAACGGGCCGGGCTGACGACCGTCTTCATCCCGCAGCGCAACGAGCCCGACCTGGACGAGGTGCCCGCCGAGGTGCTGACGGCACTCGACGTGCGGCCGATGACCGACGTCGCCGAGATCGTCGCGCTGGCACTGGAGCCCACGGCCGAGTCGGTGACGCAGGCCGCGTAACGGGGAAGTCGACGGCGAACGCGCGTGTTCTGATGAGCACGCGCGTTCGTCGTTGATGGGAGACACATGCCACGACGTGGTGAACCGCTACGCAAGCTCGGGTTCCTGACGATCGGCCGGTTCGACGTCGACGACCCGCGGCCCGGCATGGAGGAGACGCTCGAGGTGATCGTGCGGGCCGAGCAGCTGGGCTTCGACAGCGTCTGGCTGCGCGACCGGCATCTGCAGCCAGGGATCTCCTCACCCGTCGCGATCATGGCCGCCGCCAGCCAGCGGACCAGCCGCATCGAGATCGGCACGGCCGTGATCCCGCTCGGTCTGGAGAACCCGTTCCGGCTCGCCGAGGACCTCGCGACCGTCGACATCCTGTCCGGCGGGCGCATCAACCCCGGCGTATCGGTCGGCATCCCGATGCAGTACGACCACTACAAGACCGCTCTCTACCCCGAATCACACGACCTGCAGGACTTCTCGAAGGAGCGGGTGCTGCGCCTGCTGCGCGCGCTGCGCGGCGAACCGGTCAGCGACTTCAGCGGGACCATCGGCATCGAGCAGTTCACCGACCGGATCCAGCCGCACTCGCCCGGCCTGGCCGATCGGGTCTGGTACGGCGGCGGCCGGGACTCCGCGACATGGGCCGGCGAGCAGGGCATCAACTACCTCACCAGTTCGGTGGTCTCCACCGAGGGCAGCGAATCGCGGGACTTCGCGACCATCCAGGGTGAGCAGATCGACGCCTATCGCAGCGCACGGGGCGACGGCGGGCGCGTCTCGCAGGGGCTCGTCGTCATCCCCACGGACTCCGCGAGCGACGATCAAATCCGTCGCTACACCGAGTACGCCGCCGGCAGATTCGAGAGAACGAAGACGCCGCAGGGTCCCCGCGGCATGCTGTTCTCCCCCGACTACGTCGGCACCTCCGACGAACTCGCCGACCAGCTCCACGAGCACGCCGGCTTCCAGCGCGCCGAGGAAGTGGCGTTCGCCCTGCCGTTCACCTTCGCGGCCGAGGACTACGCCCAGATCATCGGGGACCTGGCCGAGCACCTCGGTCCGCGGCTGGGCTGGTCGCCCGCGCCGTGAGAAACGCCGCGGGCGGGGTATGTACGGCGCGTGAAGTACACGTTGGAAGTGGATCTGCCCGAAACCGAGGACGCCCACGTCGAACTCGGCCGCATGCTGCGCCAGTGGGGCGACGAGATCACCGAACTCGGCGAACTCGTTCCCGGCGACAAGCAGGACGTCTACGACGCCGAGTACAACCGGGTGGGCTCCTGGTCGGTGCAGGCGGTGACCGAGTAGGGCTGCCGCGGGTGAGCGTGCGCATCGGGACGTCCGGGTGGTCCTACGACCACTGGGAGTCGGTGCTGTACCGCCCGGGGCTGCCGGTGGCCAAGCGGCTGGCGCGCTACGTCGAGGAGTTCGACACCGTCGAGCTGAACGCGAGCTTCTACCGTTGGCCCCGCGACGCGACGTTCGAGGGGTGGCGCCGCCGGCTCCCCGACGGCTTCACCATGGCCGTCAAGGCGCACCGCGGGCTCACCCACTTCCGGCGATTGCGCGACCCGAAACCGTGGGTGGAACGCTTCGAGCGGTGCTGGCGGGCGCTCGGCGATCGCGGTGAGGCGGTTCTGGTGCAGCTGCACCCCGGCATCGCGCGCACACCGGAATCCGTTGCGCTGCTCGACGACTTCCTGACGGCGCTGCCGGCGTGGATACCCCGGGCGGTCGAGTTCCGGCATCCGTCCTGGGACGAGGAGGCCACCTACGACCTGCTCACCCGGCACGCGACCACCTACGTAGTCACCAGCGGTGCGCGGCTCCCCTGCGTGCCCCGGGCGACCGCCGGGCTGGTCTACGTCCGGATGCACGGCCCCGACGACGAGAAGCTCTACCTCGGCTCCTATCCGGAGGTCGCGCTGCGCTGGTGGGCCGACCGCATCACCGAGTGGCAGGACGCCGGCCACGACGTCGTCGTGTACTTCAACAACGACCCCGAAGGGCACGCGGTGCGCAACGCGTGCCGTTTGCGTGAACTGGTCACCGGCGCGACCTAGACTCGGCCGCGACATGCCGCACGACGCGCCCCAGGATCTCGCCGACCGCATCCGCGAACTGCTCGCGGCGGAGGACGCCGTGGACGAGCGGCGGATGTTCGGCGGCCTGGCATTCCTCGTCGGCGGGCACATGGCCGTCGCGGCGAGCGGTCGCGGCGGGCTGATGGTGCGGGTGGCACCCGACGAGACCGAGGACCTGCTGCGGCGCGAGCACGTGCGGCCGATGATCATGGCGGGCCGCGAGACCCGCGGATGGGTGCGGATCGACGACGCCGGCATCCGCAACACCCGCCAGTTGCGGGCCTGGGTGTCGCGCGGCGTCGCGCGCGCCCGCAGCCTGCCTCCGAAGTGACGGCGTTTGCCCCGGACCGCCACGGGTACAGCACGTGTGATGGCCGACACCACGACCCTGGTCCGCCGGCTGCTGAAGGTG
Organism: Mycolicibacterium grossiae; assembly: GCF_008329645.1. Taxonomy (NCBI): domain Bacteria; kingdom Bacillati; phylum Actinomycetota; class Actinomycetes; order Mycobacteriales; family Mycobacteriaceae; genus Mycobacterium; species Mycolicibacterium grossiae. Next base: position 4,187,149 of record NZ_CP043474.1, on the reverse strand, counting down.
GCGGGCACGACCTACGCCGAGGAGAGCGGCATTCGGCTCGAGGACAAGCCGATGCCGCTGTTCCAACTCCTCGTCCTGACGATGCTCGCGAGCAAGCCGATCAACGCCGAGATCGCCGCCCGCGCCGCCCGTGAACTCTTCGACGCCGGACTCCGCACGCCCCACGCCGTCATCGACGGCACCCGTAGCACGGCCATCGACGCCTTCGGCCGTGCCGGCTACACCCGGTACGACGAGAGTTCGGCGACCCGGTTGTGCGAGCTGGCCACGTCCGTCCGCGACGAGTACGCCGGCGACCTGCGGAAGCTGGCGGACCGCTGCGAGCACGACGTCGCCCGTGCGTCGCAGGCGCTGCAGGAATTCACCGGCATCGGTCCCACCGGCGCCGACGTCTTCCTGCGCGAGGTGCAGTCGGTGTGGCCGTGGGTGCGCCCCTACTTCGACGCCCGAGCCGTCGCAGCCGCCAAGGACCTACACCTCCCCACCAGCGCCGAGCGTCTCGGCGACCTCGCACCCCGACACCCCGAACGGCTCGCCGTGGCGCTGGTGCGCGTCTCCCTCGACGACCGACTGCGTGACGACGTGGTCTCTTCCGACGACTGACTCCAGGAGATCCGCGTGCCCACCCCCACCTTCGTGATCGTCGGCGCCGGTCTCGCGGGCGCCACGGCCGCGGAAGCGCTGCGCGACGACGACGTCGACGGGCGCATCGTCCTGTTCGGCGCCGAGGAACAGCTGCCCTACGAGCGGCCGCCGCTGTCGAAGGACTTCCTGACCGGCGAGAAGCGGATCAGCGACTTCCACGTCAAACCGGCCGAGTGGTACCGCGACAACGACGTCGACCTCCGCCTCGGCGTCACCGTCGACACGCTCGACTGCGCCGCCCGCACGGTGTCCGCGGCGGGCGAGCAGCAGCCCTGGGACGCGCTGCTGCTGGCGACCGGGTCGTGCGCGAAGCGCCCGTCGCTGCCGGGAGCCGACGCCGACGGAGTGCACTATCTGCGCACCGTGGACGATGCGGCCTGCCTGCTCGGAGCGCTCGGTCAGGGCGCCCGGCTGGCGGTCGTCGGCGCGGGCTGGATCGGGCTGGAGGTCACCGCCTGTGCGCGGCAGCGCGGCGTGGACGTCACCGTCGTCGAATCGGCCGAGCTGCCGCTGCTCGCGGCATTGGGCCGCGAGGCCGCCGAGGTGTTCGCCCGCCTGCACCGCGACCACGGCGTCGACCTCCGCCTCGGGGCCCGGGTCGCGGCGATCACCGTGCGCGACGGCAGGGCCGCCGGTCTGACGCTGGCCGACGGCGCCGCCATCGAGGCCGACGCGGTGCTGGTGGCCATCGGCGCCGAGCCGAACGTCGGTCTCGCCACCCGGGCGGGTCTCGCCGTGGGCAACGGCGTCCTCGTCGACGCCGCGCTGCGCACCAGCGCGCCCGACGTATTCGCCGTCGGCGACATCGCCGCACACGACCACCCGCTGTACGGCACCCGGATACGCACCGAGCACTGGGCCAACGCCCGCACCCAACCGGCCGCCGCCGTCGCGGGCATGCTCGGCCGGCCGACGGACTACGCCGAACTGCCCTACTTCTACACCGACCAGTACGACCTTGGCATGGAGTACGTGGGGTACGCCCCGGCCTACGACCGCGTGGTCTTCCGCGGCGACGTCGACGGCCGCGAGTTCACCGCGTTCTACCTCGACGCCGAACGCCGCGTCCTGGCGGGCATGAACGTCAACGTGTGGGACGGCCTCGACGACGTCAGGGACGTGATCCGGGCGCGCAGGCCCGTCGACCCGGCGCGGCTCGCCGACACCGGCGTCGACCTCGCCGACCTCTGATCCGACGGGTCGGACCTGACGCCGCGCCGGTTCTCGGCCACAATGGCGAGCGGTGTCCAGGGCGGGGGAACTTCGGGTGAGCGGTCGGTGCGGTCCCGAGGCGCCGCGCCCGGTGCAGTCCTGGTGCGGTCTGCCGGTCGTCGGCGCGGTGCGGGTGAGCGGTGCCCAGAGCGACGCACTCGACCTCTGCCTCGATCCCCTTCCCGCGGACGCTCCCGCGGTGATCGGCTGTGACGTCGGTCATGACGGCGGCCCTGACGATGGCCGCGACGGCGGCCCTGACGATGGCCGTGAGCCCGCCGACACGCCGGCGGCCGTCGTCGAGCACGTCCTCGGTCAACTGCTCATCGCCGCGCGCGAACTGTTCCCGGTATGGCTGCCGCACGGCGAATCCGCCACGGGAGTCACGACATTCGATCGCCGGACCGTGCGCCGCCTGGCCCATGACCTCGCCTCCCACAGCGTGCACTACGGCCCGTTCCTCGCCGCGCTCGCCGAATCGGCACTCACCGGCCGGCCCCTCGAGCCGGGCTTCGCGCCGCACGTGCGGGCCCGCGGCTTCGCCCTCGTCCTCGGATCGGCCTACGACCGCGACGCCGTCGTGCTGCTGCTCGACTGCCCCGCGCTCGACGGGCGCGCCGCGTCGGCGGTGAGCGCCGCCGCGTCCTGGCTGGTCGACACCGCCCCGGTCGGGGTCTGGCTGAGCGGCGCCGGTGCGGCCGCCCTCGATCGCTTCGCCGCCGTCGCGCCCCGGTTGCCCGCCCACGTCGACGACCTCGTCCCGGTCCGGCCGGTGCCGACACCGCCCCCGCGCTATCCCGCCGTCAGCGGGCGTCCACACCCTCGCAGCGCGACCGAACGCGCCCTCGAGGAGGGGCTGTCCCGCTGCGCATGGGCGTCGGGACGCCGCTGGAACGAGGTGTACCAGCCGCGTGTCCTCGACGTGCCGATGCGGGTGGACCTGATGTGGCCCGACGCGCGCTGCGTCGTCGAGATCGACGGCGCCGACCACCGGAACGCCTGGAAGTACGCCGACGACCGGCGCCGCGACAACGCGCTGGTCTGCGATGGCTTCGCCGTGCTGCGCTTCACCAACGACGAGGTCGCCGGTGACCCGGCCCGCGTCCTGGCCACCATCGAACGACTCCTCACCGACCGCAGGAAGGCAGGCGCGCACCCGTGACCCCCCACCCCGACGAGTTCACCGGAACCGAGCAGGCGGTTCTGCTGGTGCTCATGGCACAGGCCCGGCCGGTGCCGAATCCGCGGTTGAAGGACCTCGGCCCCGAGCTGAAGAAGGCCCAGCGCGACCGGCTGCGGGAGCGGGGCCTGATCGACGTCGCACCGGGCCCGCCCATGACGTTGGACCTCACCGACGCCGGGTGGCGGCTGTGCCGGAGCATCATCGGCTCCGACGTCCCCGTCGGCGTGCGTGGCCAGAACAAGACGCTGTATACGTTGATGAAGGCGTTGAGCCGCTACCTCGATCAGGCCGACCTCGCGCTGGCCGACGTGTTCGCCCCCGCCGGCGATCCGGTCGAGGCGCCTGCGGACGGCGGTGCCGCGCCCGGCGGCCCGCCCTCGGACGGAGGGGACGTGACCGACAGGGTGCGCACGGCATACCGACGGCTCGCGGCCCGGCCGGGTGCCTGGGTGGGGCTCGCCCGTCTCCGCGACGCCGTCGCCGACGTGCCGCGTCCCGACGTCGACGCCGCGCTGCTCGCCCTGCACCGCGACCCGGCGGTCAGCCTCATTCCCGAGGAGAACCAGAAGACGCTGACCGACGAGGATCGTGCCGCGGCGATCAGGATCGGCAACAAGGACGTTCACGTGATGATGATCGAGCCATGATCGCACCGGCTCAGCGCGATGCCCTGGCGTCGCTGCGCCTGACGTGGGCGCCCACCGCGGACGACCTGTGGCGCGCCCAGGGTGGCGTGCACGTCGGCGGCCTGAACGAGTTCGCGCTGGACGAGGTCGACGCCGCGTTCACCGACGCCGCCGAGCACCCCGACTCCAACCCGCTCGGGGTGGTCATCCGCGGGCAGGCCGGATCGGGCAAGACGCACCTGCTGGGTCAGGTGCGCGAACGCGTGCAGGCCCGCGGCGGCTTCTTCCTGCTGGTCGAACTGCTCGACGCCACCAGCTTCTGGCAATCCGCGCACGGCGGCATCGTCGACAGCCTCAATCGCCCGGGCGGGCAGCGCGAGACGCAGCTCAAGGACCTGCTCTGGGAGCTCTCCACACTCGCGCACGTCGGGCGTGCCGATCGGCGCGCCCTGATCGGCGACGTCGACGTGACGCCGGAAGTGCTCGAGCGCTTCGTCACGGCGCTGCACGCCGAGCACCGCGCGACGATCCGGGAGTGCCACCACACGCTGCGCGCCCTGGTGCTGCTCGGCTCGAACGACCTCGGCCTGCAGGACGTCGGTCAGGCGTTCCTCTCCGGCAACGCGCCCGACGAGTCGGCCCGGGCGGCGTGGCGGCTGCCCGAGCCGACGCTGACCCCGCAGGAGTCGGTGCGCCAGATCTCCCGCATCCTCGCGCTCGCCGGTCCCGCCGTGCTGGCCATCGACCAGATCGACACCCTGCTGGCCCAGTCCGCGGATTCGACGGTGTCGCACGGCCGTACCGACAATCGCGACCTCGAGCACGTCGCCCACGGATTGATGTCGATCCGGCAGACCATGCGGCGCGCGCCTGCGGTCGTCGCCTGCCTGCCGGTGGTCTGGGAGTCGATCGCCACCCGTGCCACCGGACCGGTGGCCGACCGCTTCCGCGTCACCGCGCCGCTACGCCCGCTGCCCACCGCCGACCTCGGGCGCGCCATCCTGGAACGCCGGTTCACCGCGAGCTACCGGGCCAAGGACTTCGCACCGCCGTACCCCAGCTGGCCGATCCTGCCGTCGGCGTTCGACGAGGCGCCGCAGTTCACGCCGCGCGAACTGCTCAAGTTGGCCGACGCACACGTGCGGCGCTGCCTGGAACGCGAGACCGTCGTCGAGCTGGCGTCGCTGACCACGCCCGGGGACGTGCCGGGCGACGTGCCCGGCGGGGCACCCCGCGAAGAACCCACCGTGCCCTCCGGTCTGGACGCCGTGTACGCCGACTACCGACGCCGCGCCGTACCGGCCGCCGCGCTCGACCCGGACGGGGAGGACGCCACCGTCCCGGCGATCCTCGGCGCGTCGCTCGACGCGTGGATCGCCGAACTCGGCGAGGACGAGCAGGCGTTCCGGCAGGATCCGCCGCCAGGGGCGAAGCCACCGCTGCACGCCCGGCTGCGCCAGATCCTCGACGGTGCCACCGATGACGAACGGCACTGGGCGTTTCGCGCGATCGCGGCCACCAATGCCGTTGCGGCGCAGACACGCATCCGCAACGCGGGCAGCGCGGCCGGTTCCGCGTCCGGCTCGGAGAAGCGACGTCTGGTCCTGCTGCGCAACACGCCATGGCCGACGGGGAGGAAGACCGCCGAACTCGTCGCCGAGTTCGAGCGTGCCGGCGGTCGCACGCTGGCGCTGTCCGACGACGACCTGCGCACCATGATCGCGCTGCGGGACATGCTCGACGACAACGACTCCGGCCTGCAGGCGTGGCTGCGCAGCCGTCGGCCGGCCCACACCATCGGCCTGCTGCGCGAGGTGCTGGCCGACGTCGCCGGCGACGAACCGCCGCCCGTACCCGTGCCGGCCGTCGCGGAGGCCGTCGACGAGCCCGCGACCGCCTTCCCCAGCGTCACCGCCGCGCCCGACGCCTTGCCGCTCGGCGTCGACGCCACCGGCGACACGGTGTCGGTGCAGCTTGCCGCCCTGCGCAAGCACACCGCGATCTTCGCCGGATCGGGGTCCGGCAAGACCGTGCTGATCCGGCGGCTCGTCGAGGAATGCGCGCTGCGCGGGGTGTCCTCGATCGTGCTCGACCCGAACAACGACCTCGCGCGCCTCGGCGACCGCTGGCCGCACCGACCGAGTGGGTGGAATGCGGGCGACGACGCGCGCGCCGACGAGTACTTCGCGGGCACCGAGGTGGTCGTGTGGACGCCCCGCAGGAACTCCGGCAGACCGCTTGCCTTTCAGCCGCTTCCAGACTTCGCCGGCGTGCTCGACGACGAGGAGGAGTTCGACGAGGCGGTCGACTCGGCCGTCGCCGCCCTGGAGCCGCGGGCACTGATCACCGGCAACACGGCCAAGGCGATGCAGTCGCGCGCCGTGCTCAAGGTGGCGCTCGCCCATTACGCACGGCGTCACTCCCCCGCCACGCTGCCCGGTTTCATCGCGATGCTGGCGGAGCTGCCCGACGGCGTCAGCGCGCTGCCGAAGGCGCCGAAGCTGGCCGCCGAGCTGTCGGCGAACCTGCACGCCGCGATGGTCAACGACCCGCTGTTCGGCGGGCACGGCACGCCGGTGGATCCGGGTCTGCTGTTGACGCCCTCGGCGGGTCGTCGGGCCCGCATCTCGGTCATCAACATGGTCGGGCTGACCAGCGATCAGCAGCGCGAGGGCTTCGTCAACCAGCTGCAGATGGCGTTGTTCTCCTGGATCAAGCGCCATCCGGCGGCCGACCGGCCGCTGGGCGGCCTGCTGGTGATGGACGAAGCGCAGAACTTCGCGCCGTCGGACCGCTACACCGCCTGTACGCGCAGCACGCTGGCGCTGGTGTCGCAGGCCCGCAAGTACGGGCTCGGGCTGGTCTTCGCCACCCAGGCGCCCCGCGGACTGCATCTGCACATCCCCGGCAACTCGGCGACGCAGTTCTACGGCCTGCTCAACGCGCCGGCCCAGATCGCGACGGCCCGCGAGATGGCGCGCGTCAAGGGCGGCGACGTCCCCGACATCAGCAAGCTGCGGGCCGGCAACTTCTACGTCGCACTCGAGGGGTTGGCGTTCCACCGGATCCGGACGCCGTGGTGCCTCTCGCATCACCCGCAGAGCCCGCCGACCACCGACGAGGTGCTCGAGATCGCCCGCCGCCAGGGCTGACGCCGGATCAGTACTCGACGCGGAAGTCGCCGATCAGCCGGATGGTGTTGCCGTCCGGGTCGCGCAGGGTGCAGAGCTGGACGCCCTTGTTCACGTCCTCGACGTCGCCGGGCGCGAGGCCGCGTTCGGCCGCCTCGGCGCGGTGCGCGGGCAGGTCGTCGACGGCGAAGTTGACCAGTGCGGCGCCCGCACGCTCGGGGTCGGCGAACACCTGCACCCAGCCGCCCGGCACCACCTGCCACTCGACCAGCACCGGCATCGGGTGATTGTCGGGTTCCCGCCCGAAGAGCTTCGCGTACCAGGCGGCCGCGGTCTCGACGTCGGACACCGGGATGACGGCCAGCACGTGTTGGATCGTCACGGGCGCTCCTTTCGCAGTGCGTCACCGGTACCGACCGGCACCGGCGCCGTGACTCATCGCGGGGCGGAGACGAACGTGGGCCCCGGGCACGCGTGTGCGTGCCCGGGGCCCACGGTCACCCTGGTGGGACCTGCCGGTGTCCGCCTCAGGGCTGCTTCTGTCCCGGAATCCCCTCGTAGGCGATGTCGCCGGACTGGAGGTTCTTCTCGGTGAGGTCGACCAGACCGTCGAGGAACTTCTGCCGCTCGGTGACGACGTGCGCGATGGCGACGTCGACGTTGTCCTTGGTGATGGCCGGCATCACGTAGACGGGGTCGGTCTTGACCTTCTCGCCCTTGACCAGCGCGTCGGCGACGGCGAGGCCGGCGGACAGCTCGACGGTGCCGTTCTGCAGTGAGGTGCCGATGAACTCGCCGCTCTTGACGGCGTTCAGGCCGTCCTCGATGCCGTCGATGCCGACGATCGGGACGCCGTTGCGGCCGGCTTCCTTGAGGGCCTGCAGGGCGCCGAGGCCCATGTCGTCGTTCTGCGAGACGACGCCGTCGATCTGGGTGCCGAACGAGGAGATCCAGTTCTTCGTCTTGTTGACGGCCTCGTCGCGCTTCCAGTTGGCGGTGTCCTTGGCCAGCACCTTGATGTCCGGGTACTTGGCGAGCACCTGGTCGATGCCCTTGCCGCGGTTGATCTCGCCGGAGCCGCCGAGCGGTCCCTGCAGGATCACGATGTTGCCGCGGCCGCCGAGGCGGTCGGCCATCATCTGCATCTCCTGGGCACCGGCCGCCACGTCGTCGGGCTGTACGTTGCCCGCGAGGTCCGGGGTGTCCAGCGCGGCGTTGACCGCCAGCAGCGGGATGTTCTTCGCCTTGGCCGAGGCGACCTGCGGGCCGAGCGAATCCGCCTGCGCGGGAACGACGATGATCGCATCGACGCCCTGGTTGATCAGCGAGTCGACCTGGCTGGCCTGGGTGGAGACGTCGTTGTTCGCCGAGTTCCAGACCAGCTCGATGTTCTTGGCCTTGGCGTAGGCGTCCATGCCCTCCTTGCCCTCGGTGATGAACGAACTCATGTCGTACACCGTGACGCCGATGCGGGTGGTGTCGCTGTTGGCCTCGGTGTCACCGGCGCCGCACGCGGTCATGCTCAGTCCGAGCACGCCGGCCGCGGCGACCGCGCCGAGCTTGGTGGTCATCTTCATCGGTGTGATCTCCGTATCGTCGGTGGGGGTTTGGGGTCAGGGCTGCTTCTGGCCGGGAATGCCCTCGTAGGCGATGTCGCCGGTCTCGAGGTTCTTCTTGGTCAGGTCGCTGAGCCCGTCGAGGAACTGCTGGCGGTCGGTGACGACGTGCTGGATTGCCACGTCGACGTTGTCCTTGGTGATGGCCGGCATGACGTACACCGGCTCGGTGTTCACCTTCTCGCCCTTGGCCAGCGCGGCCGCGACGGCGAGACCGGCGGACAGTTCGACAGTGCCGTTCTGCAGCGAGGTCCCGATGAACTCGCCGCTCTTGACGGCGTTCAGGCCGTCCTCGATGCCGTCGATGCCGACGATCGGCACGCCCGTGCGGCCGGACTCCTTGAGGGCCTGCAGCGCACCGAGACCCATGTCGTCGTTCTCAGCGACCACGCCGTCGATCTGCGGGCCGAAGCCGGAGATCCAGTTCTTCATCTTGTTGACGGCTTCGTCGCGCTTCCAGTTGGCGGTGTCCATCGCGAGCACCTTGATGCCGGGGTTCTTGGCCAGCACGTTGTTGATGCCCTTCGTGCGGTCGAGTTCGCCGGACTGCCCCAGCGGTCCCTGCAGCACCACGATGTTGCCGCGGCCGCCGAGGCGGTCGGCCATCATCTGCATCTCCTGCTCGCCGGCCGCCACGTCGTCGGGCTGCACGTTGCCCGCGACGTCGGGGCTGTTGAGCGCCGCGTTCACCGGAACGAGCGGGATGCCCTTCTCCTTGGCCGAGGCGACCTGCGGGGCGAGCGAATCCGCCTGCACGGGAACGACGATGATCGCGTCGACGCCCTGATTGATCATCGAGTCGACCTGGTTGGCCTGCGTGGACACGTCCAGGTTGGCCGAGTTCCAGACGATCTCGATGTCGTTGGCCTTGGCGTAGGCGTCCATGCCCTCCTTGCCGGCGGTGATGAACGAACTCATGTCGTACACCGAGACGCCGACGCGGGTGGCGCCGCTGTTGGCCTCGGTGTCACCCGCGCCGCAGGCCGTCACGCCGAAGCTCAGCGCGGCGGCCGAGGCAACCGCGAACATCTTCGTTCCCAGTCTCATGTCTCTTCCTTCGTTTCTCGATGGGTGGTGCTGGGGTGGTGCTGGAGGTGCTGCGATGTGTCGGTGCCGTGCGTGCCCGGTTCCCCGGGCGGTCACGTTCGGCGGCGGGAGGACCACACGTCGACCGCGACGGCGGCGACGATGAGCACGCCCTTGATGACGTCCTGCCAGTAGGCCGGCACGACGAGGATGTCGAGTCCGTTGTTGAGTGTCTGGATCATCAACAGGCCCAGCGCGGTTCCCCAGATCGTGCCGCGCCCGCCCATCAGGCTCGCGCCGCCGATCACCACGGCTGCGATCGCATCGAGTTCGTAGCCCTGGCCCAGGTTCGGCGGGCCGGAGATGACGCGCGAGGCGAGCATCACCCCGGACAGGCCGGCCAGCAGACCGGAGAACGCGTAGACGCTGAACAGGACGTTCTTGGCGTTGATGCCGGCGATCTCGGCGGCGTTGCGGTTGCCGCCGACGGCGTACACCCGCATGCCGTAGGTGGTGCGCTTCATCACGATCGCCAGCGCGATGATGCCGAAGATCATGAGCAGCACCGGAATCTGCAGCCCGAGGATCTTGGTGTTGGCGATCGAGCCGAACTCGGCGGGCAGACCGTTGATCGGCGCGCCCCCGCCGATCACGTAGGCCATGCCCGACCCGGCGGTGAGCGTGCCGAGCGTCGCGATGAACGGTGGCACGTTGAGCCGCGACACCATCAGCCCGTTGAGGCAGCCGACGGCGAGACCGACCAGCATGGCGACCAGCACGGTCAGCCACACCTGACCCGGGTTGGCCTTGGCGGTGGCGGCGCCGGCCATCGCGGACACCGCGATGACGCTGCCGACCGACAGGTCGATGCCGCCGGTCAGGATGACCAGCGTTTGCCCCAGTGCGATGAGCGCGAACGGCGCCGCGGCCACCAGGATCGTGACGAGGTTGTCCGGCGTGCTGAAACGCGCGCTGCGGTAGGAGAAGTACGCGATGACGAGCAGCATCACGATCACCATCGCGTAGCGCAGCGCGAGCCCGGAGAACCACTGTCGGGAGAACAGCCGCACGGGTTCACCGGTGGTGGCGGACACCGCGGTCACCCCACCTTCCGGTGGCTTCTGCTCGGCGGTCGGCGTGGTCACGATGCTGCCTCCTGATCGTTCGTCTGCGGCTCGAGGGCGGTGGCCAGGCGGAACACCGATTCCTGCACGGCCGGGTGGTCGAGGTCGTCACGGTCGAGTTCGCCGACCAGCGCGCCGCCGCGCATGACGAACGCGCGGTGCGAGAGTCCGACGACCTCGGGCATGTCCGAGGACGCCATGAGCACGGCCATGCCCTGGGCGGCGAATTCGGTGATGATGCGGTAGATCTCGCTGCGGGCGCCGACGTCGACGCCGCGGGTGGGCTCGTCGAGCAGCAGCACGTTGACGGTGCCGGTGAGCCAGCGCGCGAGCACCACCTTCTGCTGATTGCCGCCCGACAGCGTGCCGACCTCCTGGCCGAGGCCACGGCTGCGCAGGCGCACCGACGACATCACGTCGGAGACCGCCTTGTTGCGCGCCTTCGCGCGCAGCCAGCCGGCGATGGAGAACGACGACAACCGCGGCAGCGAGCCGTTGTCGAGCACGCTCATCGACAGCACGACGCCGGAGAGCTTGCGGTCCTCGGGCACCATCGCCATGCCGGCGGAGATCGCGGCGGCCGGTTGGTTGCGCTTGACGGCGCGGCCGGACACCTCCACGGTCCCCGCGGTGGTCTTGCGGGCACCGAAGATGGCCTCCAGCAATTCGGTTCGCCCGGCGCCGACGAGGCCGGCCAGGCCGACGATCTCACCGGCGCGGACGTCGAACGACACCGGTCCGGACGCACCCTCGACCTGGAGGTCGCGCACGCGCAGCACCGTGTCGGTGCCCGGGGTGGGCCGGTCGGGGAACAGCGCGTTGAGTTCGCGGCCGATCATCGCGGTCACGATGTCGTCGTCGGTGACGTCGGCGATGCCGCGGTCCAGGATGAGCCCGCCGTCGCGCAGCACGACGACGCGGTCGGCGATCGCGCGGATCTCGGCCATCTTGTGCGTCGTGTACACCATGGCGACGCCGTGCTCGCGCAGCCGCCGGACGATCTTGTACAGGCCCTCGACCTCGCGTTCGGAGATCGCCGACGTCGGCTCGTCGAGCATGACGACCTGCGCGCCGGTGCGGGCGGCCTTGACGATCTCGACGATCTGGCGCAGACCCACCGGCAGGCTGCCCATGCGGGCGGTCGGCGGGATCGACACGTCGAACACCGCCAGGGTGTCCTCGGCCTCGCTGATCATCGCCCGCCGGTTCAGGAACGGACCGACCGTGAGTTCGCGCCCCACGAACAGGTTCTCGTAGACGGTCATGTCCTCGATCGACGCGAGTTCCTGCGGCACGATGGCGACACCGTGCCGGACGGCGTCGCGGGTGTTGCCGGGGGCCAGCTCGGTGCCCTTCACCGACACGGTGCCGGAGTCCGCGGTGTACTGGCCGCTGATGATCTTCATCAGCGTCGACTTGCCCGCCCCGTTCTCCCCCGCGAGTGCGGTGACCGTCCCGGGGGCGAGGTCCAGGGTGATGCCGGCGAGCACCGGAACGCCACCGAAGCTCTTGGTGATGTCCGCGCACTCGAGGACGGTGTCGGTGCCCTTGCTGGGCGCGGGTCGGGTCATCGCGGATCTCCTGCCGTGATCAGCACTTTGACGTTCTCCGGATCGGCCGACGCGGTGAAGGCCTCGGCGGCGTGGTCGAGGTCGTAGCGGGCGCTGACGATCTCCTCGACCGGCACCGTGCCCGACCGCAGCAGTGCGATGGCGGCATCGAAGTCAGAGCGTACGTACATCAGGTTGCCGACGAGGGCGAGTTCGCGGTCCTGGATCAGATTGAGGGGCACGGTGGTCGGGCCCTCGGCGACGCCGACGATCATCACGGCACCGCCCTTGTCGACGAGATCGACGGCCTGGGCCACCGACCCCTCCCGGGAGACGCAGTCGATCACGACGGCGGCCGGACCACCGAGCAGGGTCAGGGCGTGCTCGACGGCACCGTCGGCGCTCGGGTCGAACGTGCCGACGGCGCCGAGGCGTTCGGCGCGGGCGCGCTTGGACGCCAGCAGGTCGGCGACGACCACGCGCGCGCCGGCGTGGCGGGCGGCGAGCAGCGCGAACAGCCCGATGGGGCCCGCGCCGATGACGACGACCGCGCGGTCGGTGAGGTCGCCGACGAGGTCGACGGCGCGGCGCACGGTGTGCACCGGCGTGGCGAGCGGCTCGATGAGGATGGCGTGGGTGTCGTCCATGTCGTCGGGAACCGGCACCAGCCGGTCGGTCGCGACCGTGAAGGAGTCGCCCAGGGCGCCGGGCGTCTGGCAGCCGAACACCAGCAGGTCACGGCAGATGTTGTAGCGCCCGGCGCGGCACTGCGTGCACTGTCCGCACGCCAGATTCGGTTCCAGCGCAACGCGTCTGCCGACCCAGGCCTCGTCGACGCCGGCACCGACGGCCTCGACGACGCCGACGGCCTCGTGCCCGGGCCGGTAGGGCAGGTCGATGAACGGGTGACGTCCGCACGCGGCGTGCAGGTCCGAACCGCACACGCCGACGACGGTGGTGCGCACGCGGGCCTCGCCGGCGGCCGGCTCCGGCCGCGGGACGGTCTCGAAGACGACGTCGTCGAGCGCGTTGACGACCACGCGGCGGATGGTCGCGGTGGCGGTGGGCGTCACCATACGGTGTAACCGCCGTCGGCGACGAGGACGGAACCGGTGATGAACGAGGCGGCGTCACTGGCGAGGAACACCACGCTGGGGGCGATCTCCTCGGGCATGGCGTAGCGCAGCAGCGGCGCGTCGTCGATCCAGTGCTGCTTGAACTCCGGCCGGTCCACCGGCGCCATGTCGGTCTTGCAGTAGCCCGGCGCCAGCGCGTTGACCCGGATGCCGAGCGGACCCCATTCGGCCGCCAGCGATTTGGTGAGGTGGTGCACCGCGGCCTTGGAGGCGTTGTAGGCCGGTTGCCACTGCGGGCGGTTGACGATCATGCCCGACATCGAGCCGATGTTGACGATCGAACCCGACCTGCGCTCGCGCATGTGCTTGCCCGCGGCCAGCGAACAGGCCCACAGTGCCTTGACGTTCAGGTCGAACACGTCGTCCCACTGCTGTTCGGTGACGTCCCAGGATTCGGCGTGGTAGCAGGTGCCGGCGTTGTTGACCAGGATGTCGAGGTGGCCGAGCGCGTCGATGGCCTCGGCGGTCATGCGGTCGACGTCCGCCTGGCGGGTGATGTCGGCGGTGATCGGGTGCATCTCGTGGCCGGCGGCGGAGAACTCGGCGGCCACCTTCTCGTTGCGTTCGGCGTTGCGCCCGGAGAACGCGACGCGCGCACCGGCCTGGGCCAGGCCCAGCGCGAAGGCCTTGCCGAGGCCCTGGTTGCCGCCGGTGACCAGGGCCGTGCGGCCGGTCAGGTCGAAGGGGTTCATCAGGCTCATGTGGGTCGTGCTCTCACTCATTCCGGACGGACGATGGACTTGAGGCTGGCGGGATCGGTGTCGCTCTCCAGCGCGTCGGCGACGTGGTCGAGGTCGTAGCGGCCGGTCACCATACCGTCGAGGTCGACGGCGCCGCTGGCCACCAGGTGGATGGCGGCGGGCCAGGTGTCGGTGTAGCGGAACACCCCGGTCACCGTGATCTCCAGGTTGGCGATGTGGCTGACCGGAAGGGGGTACTCGTCGGCGCCCATCCCGACGAGCACGACGTGACCGGCGGGCCCGACGGCCTTGATGCCGCTGCTCACGGCGACGGGCACGCCGGTGGCGTCGACGAACGCGTCGACCGGTTCGATGCCGGTGACGTCGACCTCGGTGGGGTCGAGGACCTCGGTGGCGCCGAACTGCAGCGCCTTCTCCCGGCGTGACGCGACGAGGTCGGTGACCACGATGCGCGACGCGCCGAAGGCCCTCGCGGCCTGGGCGCAGATGACGCCGATCGGACCGGCGCCGGCGATCAGGATGGACGAGCCGGGCACGACGTGCGCCTTGCGCATGGTGGTGATGGCGACCGACAGCGGCTCGAGCAGGGCGGCGGCCTCGTCGGACATCGAGTCCGGCACCGGGTGGGCCATGTCGTCGTCGATGGTGACGTAGCGGCAGAAGGCGCCGTCGACGGGCGGCGTGGCGTAGAACTTCATCTCCGGGCACAGGTTGTAGCGGCCGGCCTTGCACTGCCGGCACCGCCGGCACGGGTGCTGCGGCTCGACCGCGACGCGCTGACCGACCCGGGCGGGGTCGACGCCCTCGCCGACCGCGGCGATCCGGCCGGACAGCTCGTGACCGAGGATCATCGGCTCGTCGACGACGAAGTCGCCGATGCGGCCGTGCCGGTAGTAGTGCACGTCGGAGCCGCACACCCCGACGGCGGCGACCTCGACGAGCACCTCGCGCGGGCCGGGGGTCGGCACGGGACGGTCCTCGATGCGCAGCGTCTCCACGCCAGTCATCACGCTGGCGCGCATGGTGCCCCGGGGCAGTGTCTCGGTCACATCGCTTCCTTTCGGTCGGCGGTCAACAGGGCGCGTCCGACGACCAGCTGTTGGGCGCCGGCCGTGACGCACAGGGGTGCGATCTCTTCGGTGACACCGCCGTCGACCATCACCGGGAGTTCGGGCTCGCGGGTGGCGCAGGCGGTGACGAGGTTCAATCTGCCGATGCGGCAGCGGTCCTGGGTTCCGGGTTCGATGAGCATCGCCAGCACGCCGTCGGGCCGGGCGGGCCAGCCGGGATCGCCGGTGACGCCGTCCCATTCGTCCCACAGCGCGATCCACGCGTGGGCTCCGGCGCGCCGAACGGTTCCGGCCCGGTCCTCGTCGAAGGCTGCCCAGGGCAGGATGACCCGCGCCGGAGACGTCGCGAGCACGTCGGCGAGGACGTCGTCGACGAAGCGGGGCGAGCCGATCAGGTGGACGTCGGTGCGCCGCGGGTGCACGACGCGGGCGATGTCGCGCAGTTCGTCGAGGCCGACCCCGGCCGGCAGCCCCTCCGAGGCGGCCATGACGTCGACGTGCACGGCGACGCCGGCCTCGGCCAGCGCCGCGGCGGTCGCGGGGCGGGTGCCGGGCGCGGCGGCGTAGACGGACCCCGCGATCATGCCCGGGTAGCGGTGGTGCCAGGACGAGAGGACGACCGTCATGCCGGCACCTCCGCGTCGAGGGCGGTGAGCGCGGCGAGGTCGGCCCAGCGGGCGCGCAGCCCGTCGAGATCGCGGCCGGTGGCGCGCGGCGAGACGTGGCGACGGACGGTGGGTTGCCACCGCTTGGCGAGGTCGCGCAGCGTGCCGGTGTCACCGCCGGCGGCGACGGCGGCGGCCTGGACGCACGCGCCGCGGGCGGTCGCCTCGTCGGCGTCGAGCACGGTGACCGGCTCGCCGAGCAGGTCCGCGAGCAGCTGCAGCGTCGCCGGCGAGCGGGTGCCGCCGCCGACCGCGACCGGCGTGCCGTCGAGCGGGACGCCGCACGCCCGCAGGTGGGTGCGGGCGGCGGTCAGGGACAGCAGCGGCCCCTCGAGGAAGGCGCGCGCCAACTCGGCGCGGGTGGTGTGCGACGAGACGTCGGCGACGGTGCCGCGGGCGTTCGGCCGGTTGGGTTTCCGCTCCCCGTCGAGGTACGGCACCACGACCGGGCCACGCGCGTCGCCCGCGGACAGTGCGAGGTCGGCGAGGCCGGCGAGATCGGTGCCCAGCATCGCGGCGGCGGCGTCGCCGACGCGTGCGGCGTTGAGCGTGCTGACCAGCGGCAGGTAACCGCCGGTGAGGTCGGCGACGCCGTCGACCATGCCGGACGGGTCGGCGACGGGCGTGCGGGTCGACGTCGCCACGACGCCGCTGGTGCCGATGCCGATGTACTGGTCGCCGTCCTCGAGGCCGAGGCCCAGGTAGGCGGCGTGCTGGTCACCGCCACCCGGCCCGACCGCGACGCGCCCGTTGGGCAGCCCCAGCGCCTCGGCCGCCTCGGCGCGCACGGTACCGGCCGGTTCGCTCGGGGCCAGCACCGTCGGCAGCAGTGCGGTCCAGTCACGCGGGCCGGCGGCCAGCTCGAGGTACTCGGGGACGTATTGGCCTGCCGCACAGTCGAAGTAGCCGGTGCCGGAGGCCTCGGACCGGTCGGTCACCCGGGCGCCGGTCAGCCAGAAGGTGAGGTAGTCGTGCGGCAGCAGCATGGTGGCGGCCCGGTCGAGCACGTCGGGTTCGTGCTCGGCGAGCCAGGCCACCTTGGCGATGGTGAAGGCCGCGGTGGGCAGCGACCCGATGCGGCGGATCCAGCGCTGGGCGCCGATCCGGTCGGTCAGTGCGGCGAGGTTCGGCGCGCCCGTGGTGTCGTTCCACAGCTTGGCCGCGCGCAGCGGGGTTCCCTCGCGGTCCAGCAGCACCAGCCCGTGGCACTGTGCGGCCACCGCGATCGCGCGGACGTCCGGGGTGTCCGGACACGCCGCGAGGGCCCGGCGGGTGGCCATGACGAAGGCATCCACCCAGTCGCGTGGATGTTGTTCGCTGCAGGGCGGATACGCGGGCGGGTGCGGTGCCGAGCCGGTGGCGACGAGCCTGCCGGTGGTGAGGTCGCGGACCTCGACCTTGCAGGACTGGGTCGAGGAGTCGACGCCGAGGACGACGGGCGCGCTCATGCGGACACCACCGGGGCGTCGTCGCCGGGACGGCGCCCGCGGGACCCGACGCCGCCCGCGGGGTGGCTGTCGACGACCTCGTCGAGGGTGTGGCCGCGGATGGCCATCGCGGTCACCGCCACCGCGTCGCCCCACGCGCCGACGACGAGCGTGCTCGCCATGGCGATCATGTCGCCCGGGTCGGCGCCGGACGGGGTGGCGGGCAGCGCGGCGACGCTGCCGGCGGCACGGGCGAAGGGCGAGTCCGGCGTCTCGGTCACGGCCACGACGTGCACGCCGCGTCGGCCGAGGCGGTCGACGAGCCGCGTGAGTTCCTGACTCTGGCCGGTCTTGGAGACGGCGACCACCAGGTCGGTGGCGGTGATGGCGCCCATGCCGCCGTGCAGGGCGTCCATCGACGGCAGGTAGACCGCAGGCGTGCCGCACACCGAGAGCAGATGGGCCAGGCGCTCGGCCATGATCCCCGAGGTGCCCGAACCGGTGGTGACGACCTTGCCGGTGGTGGCGATCATGCGGCGGGCCACCTCGACGACGCTAACTTCCACCGAGCCCGCCAGGCGCGCGACGGCCGCGGCCTCACGGGCGAGCACCGCGCCGGCGAGCGTGGTGAGCGCAGCGTCGTCGGTGGCCATGCGTGTCGAATCTCCGATTTCCCTGACTGCGCTCATATGTTGACTCGAACACTCAGATGTTCGTTGTGGTGTGGATCATGCAACCCCTATGCTCATATGTCAATGCGGCTGCACATATGTGCAACCGCGCGTCAGGCGCTGGTCAGCAGAGCACGAGAGGGGCTTCGTGCGGAGCACGGAAGGGGCATCGTGGGACCCGATGAGCTGTTCCAGCGCGCGGTGATCGCCCGGCGCTACTACCTCGAGGGCCGCACCCGCATCCAGATCGCCGAGGAGTTCGGGCTCTCGCGCTTCAAGGTCGCGCGCATGCTCGACGAGGCCATCGAGTCCGGCATGGTGGAGATCAAGATCCACAATCCGGGCGCCATCGACGTCGAGCTGTCCACGGCGCTGCAACGCAAGTACGGCCTCGAACACGCCTACGCGGTGGCGGCCGAGACCAGCGACGCCGCCGACCGCGTCGACGCGGTCGCCAAGGCCATGGCCGAACTGCTGCAGTCGATCCTGCGCGACGGCGACGTGATCGGGGTCGACTGCGGGCGCACGCTGACCACCATCGCCGGCCACCTGACCGCGCTGCCGCGGTGCGACGTCGTGCAGCTGACCGGGATGGCGGGCGCCATCACCCACAGTGGGGTGGATCTGGTCCGTCGGATCAGCGAGGTCAGCGGCGGTGACGCCTGGCCGCTGTACGCGCCGCTGGTGGTGCCGGACGCCCGCACCGCCGAGAGCCTGGGCGTGAACCCGCAGATCCGCGAGACCTTCGCCCACCACGAGAAGGTCACCTGCGCCGTCGTGTCGGTCGGCGCCTGGCGTCCCGGCGCGTCGCAGGTGCACGGCTCGCTGCCCGACGAGGAGTGCGCCGACTTCAACGCCGCCGGCGTGGTGGCCGAGACCTGCGCGCTGCTGCTCGACGACGACGGGAACCGGGTGGCCGGACTCGACCAGCGCCGCATGGGCATCGACGAGACCCTGCTGCGCGCGATCCCGACCCGCATCGCGCTGGCCACGGGACCGGAGAAGGCGATCGCGACGCGCGCCGTGCTGCGATCCGGGTTGGTCTCCTCGCTCGTCACCGACAGTGACATCGCCGCAGCAGTGCTCGCCTGACGCAGCACCGACCGAAGGGAACGACCGTGACCGATTCGACCGAGCCCGTGGTGGACCTCGACTTCCGTCTGGAGGACAAGGTCGCCCTCGTGACCGGCGGCGCCTCCGGCATCGGCGCCGCCATCGCGTCGGCGTACGCCGCCAAGGGCGCCCGCATCGCCGTGGTCGACCTGAACGGCTCGGGCGCCGCCGAGCACGCCGAGAGTCTGCCAAAGAGCCGCGGATTCGGTTGCGACGTCAGCGATCCCGCCTCGGTGACCACTGCCGTCGACGCGGTGATCGCCGAATTCGGCCGCATCGACGTGCTGGTGAACAGTGCCGGCGTGGCCCGACTGGCGCCGGCCGAGGAGCTGACGCTGGCCGACTGGGACGCCACCATCGCGATCAACCTCAAGGGGACCTTCCTGATGTGTCAGGAGGTCGGCAGGCACATGCTGTCGGCCGGCCGCGGCGCCATCGTCAACCTCGCCTCGCAGGCCGCCAGCGTCGCGATCGACCAGCACGTCGCCTACTGCGCGTCGAAGTTCGGCGTGCTGGGCATCACCAAGGTGCTCGCCACCGAGTGGGCCGGGCGCGGCGTGCGGGCCAACAGCATCTCCCCCACCGTGGTGCTCACCGACCTCGGCATCAAGGCCTGGGACAACCCCAAGGGCGAGGCGCTGAAGACGCTGATCCCCGCGGGACGCTTCGCCTACCCGGCCGAGATCGCCGCCGCTGCCGTGTATCTCGCCTCGGACGCCGCAGCGATGGTCAACGGAGCGGACCTCGTCGTCGACGGCGGCTACACGATCAAGTAGCCGTCACGGCGCCGGGGTGACAGTGGAGTCCCGGACGACGAGTTCGGGGGTGAACACCACGTGCCGCGGCTCGGCCTCGGGGGTCTCGGCGGCGACCAGCAGCAGGTCGACCGCCGTGGCGCCGATGTCGGCCGCGGGTTGTCGGATCGAGGACAGCGGCACGCTCGTCGAGCGTGCGAAGTCGATGTCGTCGTAGCCGATCACGGCCACGTCCCCGGGCACCGACGCGCCAGCCGCCGCGAGGCCCTGCAGGACGCCGATGGCCAGCAGGTCGTTGGCGCAGAACACCGCGTCGGGCCGGTTAGCAGGCGGCAGGGCGAGCAGACGTTCGGCCGCAGTACGACCCGCGAGCACGCTCAGTTCGTCGGTGGCGAGCACCTCCACGGCCGCGCCCGGGTGGGCGGCGGCGGCCGCGCGGGCGCCGGCGAGGCGGTCGGCCACCTGACGCAGGCCGGCCGGGCCGCCGACGTAGGCGATCCGGCGGCGACCCTGCTCGCACAGATGCGTCACGGCGAGGTGCCCGCCCGCGACGTCGTCGACCGCGACCGACGGGAACGGCGTGCCCGCACCGTCGCGGTCCACCAGCACCACCGGGACGCCGCGACCGTGCAGGACCCGCAGGCGGTCGAGGTCGTCGCCCACCGGCGAGATCAGCAGGCCGAACACCCGCTGCTCGTCGAAGGTGTCGAGATACGCCCGCTCCCGGCCGGCGTCGTCGTCGGAGGTGCCGAGCAGCACGACCAGATCCTGCTGTGCGGCCCGGCGTTCGGCGCTGCGCGCGACGTCGGTGAAGAACGGGTTGCCGACGTCGAGCACCAGCAGACCGACGCAGCGCGACCGGCCGGCGCGGAGCTGACGGGCGGCGTCGTTGCGGACGAAGCCGAGTCGCTCGATCGCGGCGTGCACGCGCGCCACGGTGTCCGGCGCCACCCGCTCGGGGGCGTTGAGCACGTTGGACACCGTGCCCACCGACACCGAGGCCGCCGCGGCGACGTCGCGGATCCCGGCCGCCACCGGGCTACTCCCCCGACCGGACCCGCGGCGCGAGCCGCACCAGCTGCGTGACGTGGGCGGGGGTGAGCTCCTCGAGGCACGTCACCCCCAGCAGTCGCATCGTCCGCTCGACCTGCTCGGTGAGGATGGCGATGGCCCGGTCGACGCCGGCCTCTCCGCCGGCCATCAGGCCGTACAGATAGGCCCGGCCGATCAGCGTGAAACGCGCCCCCAGGGCGATCGCCGCGACGACGTCGGCGCCGGACAGGATGCCGGTGTCGAGCAGGATCTCCACGTCGCGGCCCACCTCGGCCACCACGTCGGGCAACAGGTGAAACGGCACCGGCGCCCGGTCAAGTTGTCGCCCACCGTGATTCGACAGCAGGACGCCGTCGACGCCGAGGTCGGTGACGGCGCGCGCATCGGCGACGGTCTGGATGCCCTTGACGACGAACCGGCCGGGCCACTGCGCGCGGATCCAGGCCAGGTCCGCGAACGTCACCGTCGGGTCGAACATGCTGTCCAGCAGTTCGGCGACCGTGCCCGACCAGCGGTCCAGCGATGCGAACGACAACGGCTCGGTGGTGAGGAAGTCGATCCACCACCGGGGCCGCGGGACGGCGTTGGCCACGGTGCGCAGCGTCAGTGCGGGCGGGATCGACATGCCGTTGCGCTTGTCCCGCAACCGCGCCCCGGCGACCGGTACGTCGACGGTGACCAGCAGCGTGTCGTAGCCGGCCGCGACCGCACGCTCGACCAGCGCCATCGAACGGTCCCGGTCCTTCCACATGTACAGCTGAAACCAGTTGCGGCCGAGCGGGTTCGCGGCCTTGACGTCCTCGATGGTGGTGGTGCCCATCGTGGACAGCGAGAACGGGATGCCGGCCCGCGCCGCCGCCCGCGCACCGGCGATCTCGCCTTCGGTGTGCATCATCCGGGTGAAGCCGGTCGGGGCGATGCCGAACGGCAGGCTGACCGGAGCGCCGAGGACGTCCCAGCCGGTACGCACCTTCGACACGTCCCGCAGGATCGCCGGGTGGAACTCGACGTCGGCGAACGCCTGGCGGGCGCGGGCGATCGAGAGTTCGGCCTCCGCCGACCCGTCGGTGTAGTCGAATGCCGCGCGGGGCGTGCGGCGCTGGGCGATGCGGCGCAGGTCCTCGATGGTCAGCGCCCGGGCCAGCCGCCGGCGGGTGGCGTCGAACTCCGGCTTCTGGAACCGCAGCAGCGGCGCCAGATCGTGCCTGCTCGGTATCCGTCGCTTCATGGTCACGTCCTCCTGGCGGTCACGCGTGGTGCGTATCTCTCGGTGGGTAGCGCCGACGCCATCGTGCCGCGCAACGCGTCCACGTCGCCGTGGAGCACGCCGTGCGCGCGGGCCTGGACCAGTACGTTACCGACTGCGGTGGCCTCGACCGGTCCGGCGACCACCGGCATGCCGAGGCGGTCGGCGACCAGCTGGCACAGCAATCGGTTGCGCGCCCCGCCCCCGACCAGGTGCACGGTGGCCACCGGCACCCCGGACAGCTCGGCGGCCTGGGTGACGCCGCGGGCGAACCCGGCCGCCAGGCTCTCGACGATGGCGCGCGTGGTCTCGACGCGCTCCCGCGGCGCCGGCAGCCCGCGCTCGGCGTACCAGCCCCGGATGCGCTCCGGGACGTCGCCGGGTGCGACGAAGCGCGGATCGTCGGCGTCGAACACCGCCGCCGGTGGCGGGCACGCCGCCGCCCGCTCGAGGAGGTCCTCGAGGTCGACCCTCGGGCCGTCGCGCTCCCAGTGCCGGACCGACTCGCTGAGAAGCCAGAGGCCCATCACGTTGCGCAGGAATCGGATTCGCCCGTCGGCACCCACCTCGTTGGTGAAGTTCGCCGATTCGGCCTGCGCGGTGAGCACGTGGCGTTCGAGTTCCACGCCCACCAGTGCCCACGTGCCGCACGACACGTAGGCCGCCGACTCCGCCGCCATCGGCACGGCGACGACGGCCGACGCGGTGTCGTGCGACGCCACCGTCGTCACGCGCAGGTCCGTCGCGATGCCGGTGCGTACGGCGAGGTCGGGCAGCACCCCGCCGAGGTCGTCACCCGGCTCGGCGAGGGCGGGAAACAGCCCGGCCGGCACGCCGATCGCCGATTCCAGCGCGGTGTCCCACCGGCCGTCGACGCCGAGCAGCCCGGTGGTCGAGGCGTTGGTCCGCTCGGTGCCCAGGCGGCCGGTGAGCCAGTAGCCGACGAGGTCTGGGACCAGCAGGGCCGCGTCGGCCACGTCGAGCAGCCCGTCGGCCGCGAGCTGGAACATCGTGTTGAACGCCAGGAACTGCAAGCCGTTGCGCGCGAACACCTCCGACTGGTCCATCGCGGCGTGGACGACGTCCGCGCCGCGGGCGCACCGGTCGTCGCGGTAGTGGTACGGCAGGCCCAGCAGCGTCCCGCCGCGCAGCAGCCCGTAGTCCACCGCCCAGGAGTCCACGCCTGCGCTCGTCACCGCACCGCCGTCGCGCGACGCCGCCGCCAGCCCGGCGCACACCTGTGCGAACAGTGCGGGTAGGTCCCAGTGCATCGCCGTGCGCCCGCCGTTCCACAGGTAGACCGGCTCGTTGGGGAAGCGGTGCACCGCCGACATCCGCAGCGTGCCCGGGCCGACCTCGGCGGACATCACCCGTCCGCTCGTCGCGCCGAGGTCGACGGCGAGGAATCGGCCCACGCGAGCGCTCATCGCCGTCTCATCGCAGGAAGGCGGCGGCGACGCCCGCATCCACCGGCACGTGCAGCCCCGTGGTGTGCGAGAAGTCCGACGTGCACAGGGCGAACGCGGCGTTGGCGACGTGCTCGGGCAGCACCTCGCGCTTGAGCAGCGTCCGCTGCGCGTAGAACGTCCCGAGGTCCTCTTCGGCGACCCCGTACACGGCGGCACGCTTGGCGCCCCAGCCGCCGGCGAAGATGCCCGACCCGCGCACCACACCGTCGGGATTGATGCCGTTGACCTTGATGCCGTGCTCGCCGAGTTCGGCGGCCAGCAGCCGCACCTGGTGTGCCTGATCGGCTTTCGTCGCGGAGTACGCGATGTTGTTGGGTCCGGCGAAGACCGCGTTCTTGCTCGAGACGTAGATGACGTCGCCGCCGAGCTTCTGGTCGATCAGCGCCCGGGCGGCGGCCTTGCTCACCAGGAACGACCCGCGCGCCATGACGTCGTGCTGCAGGTCCCAGTCCGCGGCCGTGGTCTCCAGCAGCGACTTCGACAGGGACAGGCCGGCGTTGTTGACCACGATGTCGATGCCACCGAAGGCGAGGACGCATGCGTCGACGGCGGCCTGGACGGCGTCCTCGTCGGTGACGTCCGCGGCGATGCCGATCGCGACGTCCGCGGAGCCGATCTCCGACGCCGCCGCCTGGGCCTTGGCCGCGTCGAGGTCGGCGATCACCACGCACGCGCCCTCGGCGGCGAGCCGGGTGGCGATGGCCTTGCCGATGCCGCTCGCCGCGCCGGTGACCAGGGCGATGCGGGTGGCGAGCGGCTTCGGCTTCGGCATCCGCGCCAGCTTGGCCTCCTCCAGCGCCCAGTACTCGATGCGGAACTTCTCCGCCTCGTCGATCGGGGTGTAGGCGGAGATCGCCTCCGCGCCGCGCATCACGTTGATCGCATTGAGGTAGAACTCGCCCGCCACCCGGGCGGTCTGCTTGTCCTTGCCGTAGCTGAACATGCCGACGCCGGGGATCAGCACGATGGCGGGGTCGGCGCCCCGGATCGGCGGGCTGGCGGGTTCCGCGTGCCGCTCGTAGTACGCCCGGTAGTCGGCGCGGTAGGCCTCGTGCAATTCGGCCAGCCGGGTACGGCAGTCGTCGACGGACGCGTCGGCGGGCAGGTCCAGCACCAGGGGCTTGACCTTGGTGCGCAGGAAGTGGTCCGGGCAGCTGGTCCCCAGCGCTGCGAGCCTCGGATGCTCGGCGCAGGAGAGGAATTCGAGCACGCGCGGGTCGTCGGTGAAGTGGCCGACCTGGGGCTTGTCGGTCGAGGCGAGGCCGCGGAGGAAGGGGGCCAGCTCGGCGGCCTTGGTGCGTCGCTGCGCGTCGGGCAGTGCGCCGTAGCCGTCCAGCGGCGCGCCGAAGGGCTGCGGGCGGCCGGTGGCCTCGATGAAGCGCGCGACGGTGTCGATGATCTCGAGCGAGCGGGCTTCGGCCTCCGCGGACGTCTCCCCCCACGCGGTGATGCCGTGCCCGCCCAGGATGGTGCCGATCGCCTGCGGATTGGCTCGCGCGATCTCGGCGATGTCGAGGCCGAGCTGGAAACCGGGCCGCCGCCACGGAACCCACACGACGCGGTCGCCGAAGATCTGCTTGGTCAGGGCCTCGCCGTCGGCGGCCGTGGCGAGCGCGATGCCCGAGTCGGGGTGCAGGTGGTCGACGTGGGCGGCGTCGAGCAGTCCGTGCATCGCCGTGTCGATCGACGGTGCGGCGCCGCCGCGCCCGTGCAGGCAGTAGTCGAACGCCGCGACCATCTCGTCCTCGCGCTCGACGCCCGGGTAGACGTCGGCCAGCGCGCGCAGGCGGTCCAGCCGCAGCACCGCGAGACCGCCTGGGGTGAGGGTGCCGAGGTCGCCGCCGGATCCCTTGACCCACAGCAGGTCCACGGGTGCGCCGGTCACCGGGTCGGTCTCGGAGCCCTTCGCCGAGGTGTTGCCGCCGGCGTAGTTGGTGTTCTTCGGATCGGCGCCCAGGCGGTGCGACCGGGCGATCAGGTGGGCGACGGTCGGGTTGGTCATGTCATGCTCCCCACGAGGATTGGGTGCCGCCGACGCGTTCGGCGTCGATGGCCTGCTGGTAGCCGGATTCGGCGAAGGCCCGCATCGGGTCGGCGGGCAGGCCGCGCTCGGTACGCCACTGCGCCAGCGCCGGCCGGACGTCGGTGTAGAAGGCGTCCATGACGATGCCGTTGGCGCCCAGGACGTCGCCGGCCTCCTGCGCCGCGACGAGGCCGTCGACGTCCACGAGCAGGGCGCGCGCGGTCATCTCGAGGACGTTGAGCACCGAGCGGATCTGGCCGGGGATCTTCGCCTCGACGTTGTGGCACTGGTCGAGCATGAGCGCGACGCCCGATCTCGCATCGAGCCCGCCGCCGCGCACGACCTCGAACATGATGCGGAACAGCTGGAACGGATCGGCGGCGCCGACGATCAGATCGTCGTCGGCGTAGAAGCGCGAGTTGAAGTCGAAGGAGCCGAGCTTCCCCAGCCGCAGCAGCTGCGCGACGATGAACTCGATGTTGGTGCCCGGCGCGTGGTGTCCGGTGTCCAGGCACACCACGGCCCGCTCGCCCAGGGCGCTCACCTGGGCGTAGGCGGTGCCCCAGTCCGGGACGTCGGTCATGTACATCGCCGGTTCGAAGAATTTGTATTCGAGCACCATGCGCTGGTCCTCGCCGAGGTGCCGGTAGATGGTCGCCAGCGATGCGGCGAGCCGGTCCTGGCGGCCGCGGATGTCGCCCTGGCCGGGATAGTTGGTGCCGTCGGCCAGCCAGATCTTGAGGTCCCGCGAGCCGGTCTGGTGCATCACCTCGATGCAGTCCAGATGGTGATCGATGGCCTTCTGCCGCACCGTCGCATCGACGTGGGTGAGGCTGCCGAACTTGTAGGCGTCGTCCTGGAACGTGTTCGAGTTGATGGTGCCCAGCGCGACGCCGTGCTCCCGGGCGTGGGCCGCCAGCGCCGCGTAGTCGTCGACGCGGTCCCACGGAATGTGCAGTGCCACCGTCGGCGCGAGGCCGGTGACGCGGTGCACGGTGGCGGCGTCGGCGATCTTCTCCCACACGGTGCGCGGGGTGCCCGGCGTGCCGAACACCTTGAACCGGGTGCCGGAATTACCGAACGCCCACGACGGCAGCTCGATCCGCAACTCGTCCAGGAGCGCGTGCATCAGGCAGGGACCTCCGTCGCGGGGCTGTGCGCCCGTCCGTAGCGTTCGATCTCGATCTGCCGCAACGACTTACCGCGCGTCGCCGGTGCCCACACCGCGCCGATCACCAGCGCGACGGTGAGCAGACCGATGAGCAGCAGGCCGACGCCGGTCAGGCCGGTCACCGCCAGCAGCGTCGGGAAGAAGTAGCTCAGCAGTCCGGTGACGCTGCGCACGACGCAGAACATGACGCCCTGGGCGCTGGCGCGGTAGGGCGTAGCGAACAGTTCACTGGCCCACAGGCCGTAGAAGGCCTGTGCGCCGATGCCCGCCGAGACGCCCCACAGCACGGCGAACGCCAGCATGGTCGGCACGCCGCCGCTGGTGAACGCCACCAGCACTATCCATCCGGCCACGCCGAGCGCGGCTCCGATCACGTACAGCAGGCGCTGACTCATCCGGTCGGCGTAGCGCATGAAGCCGAAGTAGGTGGCGGCCACCGTGCATCCCCACACCAGCACCTGCAGCAGGTTCTGCGCCACCGGGCTGTGCAGTCCGGCGGTGTCGTAGACCCGGGGCATGAAGATGCCGGCCTGACCGGCGACGGTGTTCCAGAACAAATAGATGCCGCCCAGGAACAGCAGCGCCGTGACGTTGACCTGGCGGGAGAACAGTCCCCGCAACCCGTGGGCGCCCAACGTCGCCGATGTGGGCGTGCCGGCCCGGGGAATCGCGCCGCGGCCCTCCTCGGTCCAGATCTCGGACTCGGCGAGGCCCTGGCGCACCCACCACACCACGGCGGCGACCACGAACAGGTGCACGAAGACGATGCGCGAGCCCAGCAGGCCGAGCGGCGAGAGCGCCGCGGCGAGGGCGAACCCGATGAGCGGTCCCGTCGACCACGCCAGCTGCGCGGTGCCGACGTGCTTTGCCCGGCCCGACGACGGCGCCTGCTCGGCGATGTAGGTCCACGACGCCGGGACGCCCGCGCCGACGGCAATGCCGGTGATCACGAACGCGGCCAGCAGCATCGCGTAGTTCACCGCGAACGCCGCCAGCAGCACGCCGGCCATGTACACCAGCAGGTCGTAGGTGTAGATCGCCTTGCGGCCGTACCGGTCGCACAGCGGGCCGCCGAGGATGGCACCGATCGCCGCGCCGAAGGCGTTGGCGCTCAACGCCGCCAGCAGACCGACCGCGAAGTCGCCGAGGCCGAACTCGGCCTGCCAGAAGCCGAGGCTGGTGGCGATCGCGATGATCGATCCCGCCTCGATGTAGTTGCTCATGGCGACGGCGATCGTCGCCCGCCACCCGGTGGTGGTGCGTGCGCCCAGTCTCATGGTCGTCCTCGGGGTCGGTCGACCCGCCCGGGCCGCCACGCTGCGATCACGCGTTGAAACGTTTCAATACGTGACCTGGACCATACTCACGCCGTCGGCGTGACGTCAACACCCCGCCTTCTCCGGCGATTTCGGCGCGCTTTCGTTCGGTGAGCGAACGCGAGCGCGCCGAAATCGCTAGGAGACGAGGTGGGCGGTGCCGCCGGCGGAGACGGTCACCGTCGCGCCGGCGATGTCCTCGGTGACGCTGGCGGCGGCGTCGGCGGGGTCGGTGAGCACCGCCAGCGCGCGGGTGTCCGCGGGGGTGCGGACGGCGACGAAGACCTTCTCCGGGTCGCCCTCGCGGGTGAACGGCGTGGTCCAGGTCTCGACCGTGCCGGTGCCCTCCCAGTCGCCCTCGGCGACCCGCGTCGGCTCGGCGTCGACCTCGGATTGCACGTCCTGCCAACGAAACTCGCGGCCCGGCGGGGTGGCGCTGTAGACGCCGAAGCTGTGCTTGGTGAGGTAGCCACCATTGGCGGTGATCAGCCCCACCGCGTCCGGTGCGGCGGCGAGGCGTTCGGCCATCGTGGCGATCGAGTGCGTGACGTAGTCGTTCCACGGTCCCCCGGCGAACGTGAGGCCGCCGGTGACGGTGAGCGGCCGCGCCGGATCGTCCAGCGGCAGGCCGAGTTCACGCGCCGCCACCTGCACCGCCGACGGGAAGCAGGAGTACACGTCGACGAGGTCGACGTCGTCGACCGCGACGCCCGCCAGCTGCAGCGCCCGCGCCCCGGCGATGCGGATCGCCGGCGACCGGTGGAAGGCGTCCCGCTCGGCGATCAGATAGGTGTCGTGCGCGTCGGTGCCCGCGTACGGAAAGACCCAGCGGTCCCGAGAGATCCCGAGTTCGGTGGCACGCTGCGCCGAGGTGAGCACCAGCGCGGCGCCCTGGTCCACCATGTTGTTCGAGTTCATGAGCTTGGTGTAGGGCCAGGACACCATGCGGTTGGCCGCGCTGGGCTGCCAGATGTCCTCGGCGGCAACGGCTTCGGTGCTCCACGCGTGCGGGTTGCCTGCGGCGACCTCGCTGAACCGGGACCACAGCGCACCGATGCGGCGGCGGTGCTCGTCGGCGGTCTCCCCCGCGTCGATGCGGATCGCCTGCTCGAACATCGGGTAGACGTACGACGGCCGGTCGAGCTTGATCCGGATCTCCACCTCGCCGGCGAGCAGGAACTGGTCGTCCGCGCCGGCGGGCACCGGCACGCCGTCGTCCTGCACGGTCCAGTCGAGCGTCCCGCCCGAGGAGCGGACCCGCGAGCGGGTGCGCCAGGTCTCCGCCCCGGCGATCAGGACCGCGTCGACGCGGCCGGCCTGGATGTCCAGGCACGCCTCGTTCACCAGGGCCTGCGGCACGTTGCCGCCGATGGGCGTGTACCGGCCCTCGGCCGCCGACGCGCCGAGGCGCTCGGCGAGGAGCAGACCGGGATTGCGGTAGCGCCAGGACAGCAGGTTGACGATGCGCACCGAGCGCACCGCCTCCAGCACGCGCGCATCCGCGGCCGCGCGGGCGGCCGACTCCATCAGGTCGACGGGCTCGACCGACGGGTCGGACTCCCGCTGGGTCACCTGGCCGTAGCCGACGAGGACGGGCGTGCGGGGGTCGATGCTCACGGGGCGAGCCTTTCGGGTGTCGTGGCGGCGGACCACGCGAATGCGACGTCCGTGTCGAGGAGGTGGTCGATCTGGGCGCCGGTCATGCCGAGTTCGGCGCAGATCTCGCGGGTGTGTTCGCCGGGCATCGGCGCGGGGCGCAGCTCCGCGTCGGCGATGCGCCCGAACCGGGCGGGACGGGTCTCGGCCGGCAGCGGCTCGGCGAACAGCGGATGTGCCATCTCGGCGTACACCCGGCGGGCGAGCACCTGCGGGTCGGCCGGCACGTCGGCCGCACGGAGCATCGGGCCGGCGGGCACGCCCGCCTCCTGCAGCGCCGTGCACGCTGCCTCCGGATCCCGCCGGGCGGCCCAGCGGCGCAGCGCTTCGACGAGCGTTGACTCGGCGGGCGTTGACTCGGCGCACCGCACGTCGAGGCCGAGCAGGCGTGCCAGTGCGCTGCGGTGCGCGTCGGTCGCGACCGACGCCACGCACCATTCGTCGTCCCCCGCGCAGGGCAACACCACGTCGAGGTCCGTGTCGGCCATCGTGCGGGTCCCCGATGCGGCGACGCCCGCGGCGTCCGCGACGAACGACGTCGCCAGCGCGCCGACGGCGACCTCGGCCTGCGACACGTGCACGCGGGCGGCGGCGTCGGTGCGCGCGAGCAGCGCCGCGAGCGCGCCGATCGCCGTGACCCGGGCGGCGAGGTGGTCCGGGAAGATCGTCGTCGCGTCGAAGAAGCCCTCGGCGACGTCGTCGGCGTACGGCTGCCGGTCGATCCACGACCGGCTCACCCCGGTGGTGGCGCGCACCAGCGGCCCGTATCCCATCCGAGAACTCCACGGACCGTCGGCGCCGAAGGCGCTGCTCTCGGCCAGCACCAGGCGGGGGTTGACGGCGCGCAGCTCCTCCGGCGACAGGCCCAGCGCGTTCAGCGTCCCCGGCCGGAAGTTGGCGAACAGCGCGTCGGCCGTCGCCAGCAGGCGGCGGAACAGCGCCGCGCCGTCGGGATGGCGCAGGTCGAGGCCGAGGCTGCGCTCGTTGCGGTGGGTCAGCGCCCAGGACCGGCTCATGGCCTGCCCGGGGCGGGTCTGGCGCAGCCCGTCCGGGTACGCCGTGCTCTCCACCTTGACGACGTCGGCGCCGAGATCGGCGAAGAGCCGGCCGAGTTCACCGCCCGCGACGATCACTCCGAGGTCGAGGATGCGCAGTCCGGAGAACGGCCGCGACGACGACGCGGCGCGCGGGACCTCGAACGTCCCGGCGCGCGGGAGCCACTCGGGTGGATCATCGGCGACCGGCAGTGCCAGGCGTCGCGGTCCGGCGTGGACGCCGTCGACGACCACGGCGCCGACGGGGACGTCGAGGCGCACTCCGGCGAGGTCGACGGCGGTGAGCGCGCCCGCGGCGCGGAAGTGCTCGGTGGCCAGCGCCTGGGCCGGGGTGAGCACGGCGGCGATCGGCACGCCGCGCGCGTGTCCCTCGGCGACGAGATCGTCGGCGCGGCGATCGGCGAAGAGGTCGGCGATCGCCGCATTGAGCCGGTCGGAGGCGGCGTAGCGGGCGGCGATGGCGTCCAGCGCGGGATCGGCGAACTCCTCCGGTTCGCCGAGCCACGCTCGCATGCCCCGCCACTGCCGCGCCGAGAGCAGACACATCCGGACGTAGCCGTCACGGCAGGCGAACGTCGGAAAGATCTGCTGATTGCGTGGGCGGCCGCGCCACAGCTGCGCGGCCGACCGCAGCCCGACCGCCGCCTGGCCCTCGGAGCCGAAGGGCGGGTCGAGTGACTGGAGCACCGCCTCGAACCGCGAGACGTCGACGACGTCACCGCGGCCGGTGCGCAGGCGCTGGTAGTAGGCGACCAGGGCGGCCCACGCCGCCTGCGTGGCGGCGGTCGCGGACGCCAGGCCGGGCGGCGGCAGCACCGGCCGTCCCGTCGAGGGACCGGACCGCGACAGCGCGGTCGACATCGCGTACAGCACCGCATCGGACGCCTGCCACCCGGCGCGGGGTCCGTCCGCGCCGAAGTCCGTCAGGCTCACCGCGACGAGGTGCTCGTGGCGCCGGGCGAACTCGGTCAGCGGCGCACCGAAGGCGGCGCACGTCCCGGGCCGGCCCACGTCCACGACGACGTCCGACCCGGCAATCAGCTCGGCGAAGCGCGCGCGGTCGGCGTCGAGCGACGCGTCGAGCGTGGTGCACCGCTTGCCGGCGTTGCGCAGGGCGAACGAGATGCCGACGTCGCCGACGCGTGGCGCGCGCGCCCGGTCCGCCGAGCCGCCGGGCGGTTCGACCTTGAGGACGTCGGCGCCCAGCTCGGCGAACAGTCGGCCGACGCCGTCGGAAGCGAGACCGCCGACGTCCAGGACCCGCAGCGGGGCCAGGAGTTGACGGGCGTCAAGCATGATCAGACCCTAGCGTGACGGCACCGCGCAGCCCGCCGGCCCCGCCACCTCGGACGACGGGTCGTCTCAGGTCGCGCCCCTACACTGAGCCGGTCATGTCCGAGTCCCTCGCCGCCACCGCTCTCGCCGCCGCGCCGCCCGCGTCCGCCGACGCGCACCCGCTGCTCGGTCAGCTGTCGGCGCTGCACCACTACCGCGTCTACGTCGACATCGGCGTCGTGGTGGTGGTCCTCGCGCTGACCAATCTCGTCGCACACTTCACGACGCCGTGGGCGAACGTGGTGACCGTCCCGCTCGCCGCCCTCGGACTGGTGGCGCTGGTGCGATCACGCGGCATCGGCTGGACCGAACTCGGCCTCGGTCGTGAGCACTGGCGCTCCGGTGCCGGGTACGCCCTCGCCGCGGTGGCGCTCGTCGCCGCCGTCATCGGCGTGGGCATCGCCCTGCCGTGGACGCGGCCGCTGTTCATGAACGACCACTACGCGACGCTGTCCGGCGCCGTCCTCGCGTCGATGATCATCATCCCGCTGCAGACCGTGATCCCCGAGGAACTCGCCTTCCGCGGCGTCCTGCACGGAACGCTCGGGCGGGCGTGGGGTTTCCGCGGCGTGGCGGCGGCCGGCTCGCTGCTGTTCGGGCTGTGGCACGTCGCGACGTCGCTGGGGCTGACGAGCAGCAACGCCGGCTTCACCCGGCTGTTCGGCGGCGGGGTGGGCGGCATGGTCGCCGGCGTCGTGCTGGCCGTGCTCGCCACCGCAGCGGCCGGCTTCGTCTTCACCTGGCTGCGCGGCCGCAGCGGCAGCCTGCTCGCCCCGATCGCGCTGCACTGGTCGCTCAACGGGCTCGGCGCGCTGGCCGCCGCCCTGGTCTGGCACGCCTCGACCTGAGCCGGGCGCGCCGCAGGGTCAGCGCCTCTGGACCGCCCCCACGATCGACAGCAGGATCACCGAGCCGAGGATCGCGGTGAACAGGGTGAACCACCAGCCGCCGCCCGCGGTGTCGAGGAAAAAGCTCAGTAGGAAGCCGCCGATCAGGGCGCCGATCACGCCGATGACGATGTTCATGAGGATGCCCGAGCCGCCGCCCTTGACGATCTTGCCGGCGATCCACCCGGCGATGGCGCCGATGATGATGTAGCCGATCCACCCGACGCTGGTCTGCGTCGTCGACCGGGCCAGGAACTCGGTTGCGGCGATCATCTCCATGACAAGGCTCCTGCCTCTCGACGCCCAGCGTGACGCTGGCTGTCCTCTCGTTGTACCCACTTGGGGTCACGAATCAGCACACGGACGGCGACGATCGCGTGCACGTGCGGCAGACGCGAACGGAGCCCCTCCCGTGCGGGAAGGGCTCCGTGTCGACGTGTCGGGCCTCGACGTGCAGGGCCTTCGAGGTGCAGGCGTCAGCCGGCGGGCTGCATCTCCGGCGGCGCGTCGGTCACCGGGACGGGCACGCCCACCCGCGGACGGGCCGGGGCCGGCGCGTTCGGGTCCGGCGGTGCGTTCGGGTCCGGCGGCGGAGGCGGCGGCGGGGGCGTGTACGGCCGGATGGACTGCGTCAGCGCCGCCGCGGCACCCTTGTCGACGGGGTTGTTCGCCGTGCCCAGCCACACCACGAACCAGCGCTCGGGGGTCCGCTGCCCGCGCGGGGCGTTCGGCGGCGGCGTCGAACCGACGACGCCGGCCCAGATTTGGCCGTCGGGCTTGGTGGTGTCGGTGAACTTCACGTCGTACGACGTGAAAGAGCCCGGCACGCCCGCCGCGTCGAGCGGCCCGGACTGCTGGTTGATCCGGGTGCCGGCGAACGGCATGAAGAACTCGCCCATGTCGGACGCCAACCGGGTGGCGGCCTTGGCGTTGTCGGTCTCGGCGCCGGCGAACAGCTTCAGGTCGAGGCGGCCCAGCAGCACGCTGGTGTCCGTGGGGGCCTGCTCGGTGCCGGCCGGCGGGATCTTGGTCAGCAATGCCTGACCGTAGGACAGCTGCGTCTGGTCGGAGACCTTCCAGCCCGCGGGTACGACGTAGCTGAAGCCACCTGCGGCGTTCTCGACGCGGCCGGGCTCGGGCGGTGGCGGCGGTGCGGCCGGCGGCGGTGCGTTCGGATCGGCGGGCGCGGGCGCCGGTGCGTTGGGATCGGCGGGCGCGGGACGTGCCGGGGGTGCCGGCGGCGGCGCCTGCATCAGCGGGCCGGGTGCCGGCAGCGGCGCGGGGGCCGGGGCGGGTGCGGGGCTCGGCGCGGGCGCCGGCTCGGCATGGGCGACGCCGGGCAGGACGAGCGAGGCGACGGTCGCGCTGGCGGCCGCCACGATGGCCAACGCCCGCGGCAGTGCGGGGCGTCGTCGGCTGCGGGCATCCGGGTCGTACATGGAACAAGAAACTACCGTGTCGCCGCCGGGACGCAAGCGTGCGTCACCTTCCGAGTGTCGACCTTCGAAGTTGCTGTGCCGCAATGGCATCAGAATGCCTCCGATCGACGTAGTTGCCGACCCGACGGCGGCGCCGGCCGTTCCGGGTGCCGCGGGCCGTGGTTACGGACTGCTCATCGTCCTTCGACGGCGCCGCGTTACCGGCGCCCGTGCACCGTGACCGCCTGGCTCTTCACCGCGAACCACACCCGCTCCCCCGGCGCGAGCCGCAGGTCGGCGACGGCGTCGGCGGTGACGTCGGCGGCGAGGCCCGGCGCACCGTCGGGTTGGTCCTCGGCGCGCACCCGGATCGCCGGCCCGCGGCTGTCGAGTTCGGCGATCACCACCTCGACGGTGTTGCGCGGGCTGCCGTGCGGCCGGTGCGGGTAGACCGCCACGGCCGACGGCGGGAACACCGCGACGGCCGCCGAGCCGCTGACCGGCGCGTCGCCGCCGGGTTCGCCGTGCCACGCCGCCCCCCACGCCGTCTGCACGGTGTCCGGGGCGCGGTAGCTGCCAGCCACCAGATTGACGCCCGCGAAGCGCGCACCGAAGAAGCTGCGCGGTGCGCTCAGCACGTCGGTCGCGGCGCCCGCCTCGACCACCCGCCCGGACTCGACGACGACGACCCGGTCGGCCAGCGTGACGACGTCGAGCAGGTCGTGGGTGACGAGGACCGCCGAACGACGGCCGCGGGTCAGCACGCCGCGCAGCACCTTCCGCATGGCCGTCGCCACCGCGACGTCGAGCCCCGCCATGGGTTCGTCGAGCAGCAGCACGTCGGGTTCGGCGGCCAGGGCCCGCGCCAGGGCCACGCGCTGCGCCTGCCCCCCGGACAGGGCGCGGGCGCTGCGGTCGACGAGGTCGGCGGCGTCCACCTCGGTGAGCCAGTGTTCGGCGACCGCCCGCGACGACCGGCGGCCGAGGCGGTGCGTGCTGCGCGGCCCGAACGCGACGTTCGCCGCCACCGTCAGGTGCGGGAACAGCAGCGCCTTCTGCAGCAGCAGTCCGACGCGCCGGTCGTGGGTGGGGACGTGGATGCCGCGGCCGGTGTCGGTCAGGGTGCGCCCGCCGATCCGCACCCACCCCTCGTCGGGCGCGACGGTCCCGGCCACGACGTGCAGCGCCGTGGACTTGCCGGCACCGTTGGGCCCCAGCACGGCCAGCACCTCGCCGGGCGGCACCGCGAGGGCGACGTCGACGTCCCGGGACGCCAGGACGGCGCGGACGTCCAGGCCCGGTGGTGGAGGTTCCGGGTCCGGGGTTCCCGACGGCGCTGCGGTGTTAGAAGGCATCGGACCCGCCCACGCGCAGTCGGCGGCTACCCAGGCCCACGACGACGACCGCGGCCACCGCCACCAGCAGCAGGGACAGCGCCACCGCCGAGTCGGCGTCGCTCTCGCGTTGCAGATAGATCTCCAGCGGCATGGTGCGGGTGACGCCCTCGCGGGAGCCGGCGAAGGTCAGCGTCGCCCCGAACTCGCCGAGCGCGCGAGCGAAGGCCAGCACCGCACCGGACACCAGACCGGGCAGCAGCAGCGGCAGCGTCACGCGCCACCAGACGGTGCCGGGCCGGGCGCCGAGCGTCGCCGCGACCAGCTCGTAGTCGGTGCCCGCGGTGCGCGCCGCCCCCTCGAGCGCGATCACCAGGAACGGCAACGACACGAAGGTCTGCGCCAGCACCACGGCCGTGGTGGTGAACGCGAGGTGCACGCCGGCCGCCTCGAGGTGCCTGCCGAGGAGTCCGAGCCGGCCGAACGCGTACAGCAGGGCGATGCCCCCGACCACGGGTGGCAGGACCAGCGGAAGGAGGATCAGCGGTCGCGTCCAGCGCACGATGCGGGCATCGCTGCGCGCGAGGACCAGTGCCATCGGCACGCCCAGCACGAGGCACAGCGCCGTACTGGCGGCGGCGGTCCGCAGGCTCAGCTCCAGGGCCGTCCGCGCGGCGGGGCTCGTCACCAGCGCGAGGAACCGCGGCCAGTCGACCCGTGCGGCGATCGCGACCAGGGGCAGCACCACGAACGCCGCGCCCAGCGTCGCGGGCACGTACACCCACCTCGGCACGCCCGCGGGGCGGGCCGCGCGGCGGCGGGGACGGGCCATGGACGCACCCTAGCCACCGGACGGCCCGCCTCATCCGCGTGGCGAATGGGAGACCTAGCTACCGTCCAGTAACATGGCTGGTCGACTCGCTGGGTTCAGCGTCGAACACGAGGAGGTCGTGATGGCTGGTGTGGTGTCGGAGGTATTGGTCACCGGCGGTGACACCGAACTCGGCCGGACCATCGCCGAGGGCTTCCGCGACGCCGGGCACCGCGTGGTCATCGCCGGTGCCCGCCGCGACGAACTCGAGGTCGCCGCAAAGGAACTCGACGCCGACTCGCTCGTCCTGGACAACACCGACCCGGCCGCGGTCGAGGCCGTGCGCAGCCAGCTGCCGCACCACCTGGACACCATCGTCAACGTGCCGGCGCCGACGTGGTCCGGCGGTGACCCCCGCACGTTCACCCTCGCCGACCAGGCGACGGCGTGGCGGTCGGCCCTCGACGCGACGTTGCTGTCGGCGGTGCTGACGGTCGCCGTCCTCGGCGACCAGCTGCGCTCGGGCGGCTCGATCGTCAACGTCGTCCCGGACAACCCCGTCGAAGGTGGGCCGGAGGCCGCGATCAAGGCCGCCATCTCCAATTGGACCGCCGGTCAGGCCACGCACTTCGGCATCCGCGGCATCACGGTCAACGCGGTCGCGACCGGCAAGGGCGCCGAGCCCGGCTACGACGGCGTCGGATCGACGAGCCCGTCGGTCGCGGCCGAGATCACCCGCCTCGCGCTGTTCCTCACCACCCCGGCCGCCCGCCACATCACCGGCGAGACGCTGCACGTGAGCCACGGCGCGCTGGCCAACTTCGGCTGACGGGCGGCCTCGTCCTGGCGGGGCCGGATTCATTCCCGGATTCGCCCGAAGCGAAACGGAGCGCGCGTTCCGGTGGAGCTGCCTAGGGTCTGATCCGTGACCATTCGACTCGGACTCCAGATCCCGAACTTCAGCTACGGCACCGGCATCCCGGAGCTGTTCCCCACCGTCATCGCCCAGGCACAGGAGGCCGAGGCGGCGGGGTACGACTCGGTGTTCCTGATGGACCACTTCTATCAACTCCCCGGCCTGGGCACCCCCGACCAGCCGATGCTGGAGGCCTACACCGCCCTCGGCGCGCTGGCCGCCGTCACCGAGAAGGTGCAGCTCGGCACCCTCGTCACCGGCAACACCTACCGCCAGCCCACCCTGCTCGCGAAGGCCATCACGACGCTCGACGTCATCAGCGCCGGCCGCGCCATCCTCGGCATCGGCACCGGCTGGTACGAACTCGAGCACGATTCGCTGGGATACGAGTTCGGCACCTTCACCGACCGGTTCAACAAGCTCGGCGAGGCGCTGCAGATCATCCTTCCGATGCTCGCCGGCGAGCGACCCACCGTCGAGGGCACCTACTACCGCACCAAGGAGGCGATGGCCGAGCCACGCTTCCGCGACCACATCCCGCTGATGATCGGCGGCAGCGGCGAGAAGAAGACCATCCCCCTGGCCGCCAAGCACTTCGACCACCTCAACGTCATCGCCGGCTTCGACGAGCTGCCGCGCAAGCTTCGGGTGGTCAAGGAGAACTGCGAGAAGATCGACCGCGACCCGGCGACGCTGGAGACCAGCATGCTGGTCGTCGCGATCATCGACGAGAACGTCACCGCCGACGCCATCCCGGACGACTTCAAGCAGCAGGCGGTGTTCGGCAGCCCCGAGCAGATCGCCGATCAGATCAAGACCAAGGTGCTCGACGTCGGCATCGACGGCATCATCATCAGTCCCGTCACCAGCCTCAACGGCTACCAGCCCGGTGGCGCCACCGCCGTCGCCGAGCTTTTGAAGCCGCTGCTCCACGGGTAGACCCCCCGTGCCGGTGGGGCATCTCACCGCGCTCGGCGGATGGCCGCCGACTAACCTGAACGTTGTACTGGTTGTCAGACAGCGGTCATCCGTCGAGGAGCAGAAATGAGCCACCCCGGAGCTACGGCATCGGATAGGCACAAGGTCGTCATCATCGGGTCGGGATTCGGAGGGCTGAACGCCGCCAAGGCGCTCAAGCACACCGACGTCGACATCAAGTTGATTGCGCGCACCACCCACCACCTGTTCCAGCCGCTGCTGTACCAGGTGGCCACGGGCATCATCTCCGAGGGCGAGATCGCGCCGCCCACCCGGCTGATCCTGCGCAAGCAGCACAACGCGCAGGTCCTGCTGGGCGACGTCACGCACGTCGACCTGGAGAAGAAGACGGTGGACTCGGTGCTGCTCGGCCACACCTACCGCACGCCGTACGACACGCTGATCCTCGCCGCCGGCGCCGGTCAGTCCTACTTCGGCAACGACCACTTCGCCGAGTGGGCGCCGGGCATGAAGACCATCGACGACGCGCTCGAGCTGCGTGCTCGCATCCTCGGTGCCTTCGAGCAGGCCGAGCGGTCCAGCGACCCGGAGCGACGCAGGAAGCTGCTCACCTTCGTCGTCGTCGGCGCCGGCCCGACCGGCGTCGAGATGGCCGGCCAGATCCAGGAGCTCGCCGACCAGACGCTCAAGGGCAGCTTCCGGCACATCGACCCGACCGACGCGCGGGTGATCCTGCTCGACGCCGCCCCCGCCGTGCTGCCCCCCATGGGCGAGAAGCTCGGCAAGAAGGCCGCCGCCCGGCTGGAGAAGATGGGCGTCGAGATCCAGCTCAACGCCATGGTGACCGACGTCGACCGCAACGGCATCACCGTCAAGGACGGCGACGGCACCATCCGGCGCATCGACTCGGCGTGCAAGGTGTGGTCGGCCGGCGTGCAGGCCAGCCCGCTCGGTCGCGACCTGGCCAGCCAGTCCGAGGTCGAGGTCGACCGCGCCGGTCGCGTCAAGGTCGACCCC
Source organism: Mycolicibacterium grossiae (assembly GCF_008329645.1). Taxonomy (NCBI): domain Bacteria; kingdom Bacillati; phylum Actinomycetota; class Actinomycetes; order Mycobacteriales; family Mycobacteriaceae; genus Mycobacterium; species Mycolicibacterium grossiae. The sequence goes on along the minus strand of NZ_CP043474.1, from coordinate 4,147,852 downwards.
GACCTGTCGATCCCGGGACACCCGAACGTGTTCGTCATCGGCGACATGGCGTTCGTCCCCGGTGTGCCCGGCATGGCGCAGGGCGCGATCCAGGGCGCCAAGTACGTCGCGAAGATCGTGCACAACGAGCAGAAGGCGCGCGAGCACGGCAACCTGCCGAAGCCCCGCGAGCCGTTCAAGTACTTCGACAAGGGCTCGATGGCGACGGTGTCGAAGTACAACGCCGTCGCGCAGGTCGGCAAGCTCGAGTTCGGCGGCTTCATCGCCTGGCTCGCGTGGCTGGGCCTGCACCTCATCTACCTCGTCGGCTTCAAGACGAAGATCGCGACGCTGCTGTCCTGGTCGGTGACGTTCCTCGGGCGCCAGCGCGGCCAGCTGACCATCACCGAGCAGCAGGCCTACGCGAGGACGAGGATCGAGGAACTCGAGGAGATCGCCGCCTCGGTCCAGGAGGAGAAGGCCGCCAGCTGACGTTGCCGCCGCCTCTAGTGGAGGCGGCGGCTACAGCCGGTCCCCCTGCCAGGTGGCCAAGGATCCACCCGCGGCCAGTTGCAGCAGCGTGCCCGCACCGTCGAATGCCGGTTCCGGATAGCGCAGTTCGCTGACGCTGGCCCGTGGGGCGCCGAGCACGTCGTCGGCGACGGCCGCGGTGCCCAGCTCGACGCGGTGCCGCAGCAGCGGGCGACCGTCCGCGTCGGCGTGCAACGCGGCGGAGAAGAAGCCCTCGGCCTCGTAGGACCGCCCGATCTGGGCGCGCTCGCGCAGCCGCACCCGCGCTCCCGGGCCCAGGGCCAGCCGGGTGCGCGTGACGTGGCGTGACCCGCCCGCGACGATGGTGGGCTGCGGGTCGAGGTCGAGGTCCCCGTCCACCCGCAGGTCCCACTCGGCGTGCGACTCCAGCGTCGACGCCCCCGGCAGCGCGACGGTCGCCGCGGCGCTGCGCAGCCGCAGCCGCGCGCCGTCCTCGACGACGACGCGAATCGACACGGTGTCGCCGCCCAGCGGTGTCGCCGCCGCCGACACCAGGTGCACGGTGTCGCGTTCGGTGCGCCGTGCGGTCAGCCCGCCGGTGCAGACGATGCGGGGTTCGCGGCCCGGGCTCGCGACGACGAGGACGTCGGTGAGCACGGCCCGCTCAGACCGGTACGCGCAGCTGCTGGTGCACCCAGTCGAGCACCGCGGCGGCCGTCGGGTCGTCGGTCAGCGAGATCAGCACGAACGGCCGGTCGCCGCGCACCTTCGCGGCATCGCGGCGCATGACGTCGAGATCCGCACCGACCATCGGGGCGAGGTCGGTCTTGTTGATGACCAGCAGGTCGGAGAACGTGACCCCGGGGCCCCCCTTGCGCGGTACCTTGTCGCCGCCGGCGACGTCGATGACGAAGATTTGCACGTCGATGAGGCCCGAGGAGAACGTCGCGGTGAGGTTGTCACCGCCGGACTCCACCAGGATGAGGTCCAGGTGCGGATTGCCGGCGATCAGGTCGTCGATCGCGTCGAGGTTCGCGGTGATGTCGTCGCGGATCGCGGTGTGCGGGCAGCCGCCGGTCTGCACGGCGGCGATGCGCTCGTCCGGCAGCACGGCGTGGCGGCGCAGGAAGTCGGCGTCCTCGGTGGTGTAGATGTCGTTGGTCAGCACCGCGAGCGAGAGTTCGTCGCGCAGCTGCCGGCACAGCGCCGCGACCAGGGCGGTCTTGCCGGATCCCACCGGGCCGCCGATGCCGATGCGCAGCGGCTCGCCGGGCCGGCGGACCCGTCGCGGGCGGTCGACGTGGGTGTGCGGTTCGCCGTCGAGCAGATGTGGGGGCACGGGCAGCCTTTCAGGAGACGAACAACGGTCGGTCGCGCCCGGCGTGCCGCTGGGCGAGCACGTCGAGCAGGGGGTCGGACAGGTCGGCGAGTTCCTTGGCCGCCGCGGCGGCGGTCTGCTCGCACAGCGGCACCAGCGCGAAGGTCAGCGCCGCGACGTCACCGGGGTCCAGCGCCAGCAGCCGCTGCGCGGCGGTCGCCGACCCGGTCATCGTCGTGTAGACCAGCGACAATGCCGTCTGCTCCGGGGTCAGCGTGCCCGCCGCGCCCACCGCGCCGGCCGCCACCGCGAGGTGCGGGCGGGTGCCGAGAGCGGACCAGTCGGCCGCCGGCCACACCCGTCGCGCCAGCCGGGCCAGCCCCCTGCCCTGCGCACGGGACGCGGCGCGTGCCGCCGGTGCGGGGGTGCGCGCGTCGGTCTCGGCGTCCGCGTCGGCGAGTGACAGCACGCCGGCGTGCACTGCGGCGGCGACCGAGGCGGAGACGAGGCCGCTGGTACGGATCCGCCGGACGAGGAACGCCCTCAGCCCGTCCAGGTCGGTCACCAGACCGCTGGTGACCGCCTCCTCGACGCCGCCGGAGTGCACGTGCCCGCCGGTCGGCAGCCGCGAGTCGGACAGCACGAGCAGCTCGGCCAGGCCGGCGAGCCCGGACATCAGCAGCGCCTCGTCATCAGAACAGGAAGTAGCGCTGCGCCATCGGCAGTTCGACGGCGGGCTGCTCGGCCCACACCTGCCCGTCGATGCGGACGGTGAAGGTGTCGGGGTCGACCTCGATGGCCGGCTGGGCGTCGTTGAGCGGCATGTCGGCCTTGCCGACCCGCCGCACGTCACCGACGGCGACCAGGCGCCGTCGCACGTCGAGCCGGTCGGCGAGCCCGTCCTCGAGTGCCTGCGGGGCGACGAAGTGCACCGACGTCGCCGCCGCGGCGGCGGGCGCGGCGCCGAACATCGGCCGCGGGAGCACCGGCTGCGGCGTCGGGATGGACGCGTTGGCGTCACCCATCGCCGCCCAGGCGATCATCCCGCCCTTGAGCACCGCGTGCGGGCGGACGCCGAAGAACGCCGGTTCCCACAGCACCAGGTCGGCGAGCTTGCCCACCTCGACCGAGCCGATCTCGGCGTCCATGCCGTGCGTGATGGCCGGGCAGATCGTGTACTTGGCGACGTAGCGGCGCGCGCGGTGGTTGTCGGCCCGACCGTCGCCCTCGAGCGCGCCGCGCCGCCGCTTCATCACGTGCGCGGTCTGCCAGGTGCGCAGCACCACCTCGCCGATGCGGCCCATCGCCTGGGCGTCGCTGCCGATCATGGAGATCGCGCCGAGGTCGTGCAGCAGGTCCTCCGCGGCGATCGTCGACGGCCGGATGCGGCTCTCGGCGAAGGCCAGGTCCTCCGGGACGCTCGGGTTGAGGTGGTGGCACACCATGAGCATGTCGAGGTGCTCGTCGAGGGTGTTGACGGTGTGCGGGCGGGTCGGATTCGTGGAACTCGGCAGCACGTTGGGGTGCGAGGCGACGGTGATGATGTCCGGTGCGTGCCCGCCCCCGGCGCCCTCGGTGTGGTAGGCGTGGATCGAGCGGCCCTTGATGGCGGCCAGCGTGTCCTCGACGAAGGCCATCTCGTTGAGCGTGTCGGTGTGGATGTTGACCTGCACGCCCGCCGCGTCGGCGACCGTCAGGCACGCGTCGATGGCGGCGGGGGTGGTGCCCCAGTCCTCGTGCAGCTTGAAACCCGCTGCGCCGCCGCGCAACTGTTCCCACATCGCCTCGGCCGAGACCGTGTTGCCCTTGCCGAGCAGCGCCACGTTCAGCGGCCAGGTGTCGAGCGCCTCCAGCATGCGGGCCAGGTGCCACGACCCGGGCGTGACGGTGGTGGCCTTGCTGCCCTCGGCCGGTCCGGTGCCGCCGGCGACGATCGTGGTGATGCCGCCGCCGAGCGCCTCGGACATGATCTGCGGGCAGATGAGGTGGACGTGGCAGTCGATCGCACCGGCGGTGAGGATGCGGCCGTTGCCGGCGATGATCTCGGTGGACGGGCCGACGACCAGGTCCGGGTGCACGCCCGACATGACGTCGGGGTTGCCGGCCTTGCCGATCGCGACGATCCGCCCGTCGCGGATGCCGACGTCGGCCTTGACGATGCCCCAGTAGTCCAGGATCACCGCACCGGTGATGACGGTGTCGGGGGCGCCGTCGGCGCGGGTGGCGCGCGACTGGCCCATCGATTCCCGCAGCACCTTGCCGCCGCCGAACACCGCCTCGTCGCCGGCCAGGCCCGGCCCGCCGCTGCGGTCCTCGGTGATCTCGATGACCAGGTCGGTGTCGGCGAGGCGGATGCGGTCGCCGGTCGTCGGGCCGAACAGCGCGGCGTACCGCTCGCGGGACAACTCGGTCATTCGGCGTCCAACCTTCCCGGCGGGGTCAGTGACAGGCCGTGCACCTCGCGGGTGCCGCGCAGCGGAACCAGCGAGACGCGTTGCGCGACGCCCGGTTCGAACCGCACCGCGGTGCCGGCCGGGATGTCGAGCCGGTGGCCGTGGGCGGCGGTGCGGTCGAAGTCCAGGGCGGCGTTGGCCTGCGGCAGGTGCACGTGGCTGCCGACCTGCACGGGCCGGTCGCCGGTGTTGACGACGTCGAGGTCGAGCCGCCGTGCGCCGGCGTTGAGGCCGATGTCGCCCTCGCCGAACAGGATCTCCCCGGGAATGACGGACGTCTGCTCGCTCATCGGGGTGGGCCTCACGGAATCGGGTGGTGCACGGTGACGAGCTTGGTGCCGTCCGGGAACGTCGCCTCGACCTGGACGTCGGGCAGCATCTCGGGGACGCCGGTCATGACGTCGTCGCGGGTGAGCACCTCGCGGCCGCTGGCCATCAGTTCGGCGACGGTGCGGCCGTCGCGGGCGCCCTCGAGGATGTGGTCGGTGATGACGGCGACGGTCTCCGGGTGGTTCAGCCGCAGGCCCCGGCCCCGTCGGCGGCGCGCGAGTTCCGCTGCGTAGGAGATGAGCAGACGTTCCTGCTCGTGCGGGCTCAATCGCATAGACGGCGATCCTGCCACGGTCCGCGCCGGTCAGCAGCGCACGCGCGGACCGCTCCGGTCAGGCCCCGGGGGCGTCGGCGGGCAGGTTCTGCAGCCGTACCTGGCCGCGGGCGACGAGACGGCCGTCGACGCCGGCGATCTCGACCATCCACAGCTGCTGACGCCGGCCCCGGTGGATCGGGGTGGACACCGCGGTGACGACGCCGGCCTTGATGGCGCGCAGGAAGTCGGTGTTGTTGTTGACGCCGACGACGTTGCGGCCGCCGCCGGTGGATTCGAGCCACACGGCCGCCGAGACGCTGGCGACGCTCTCGATCACCGAGCAGTAGACGCCACCGTGCACGATGCCGTGCGGCTGCAGCAGCCGGTCGCTGATGGTGAGTTCCGCGCGGACCCGGTCGGGCGTCGCCTCGAGGTAGGTGAGCCCGAGAACCTCGCTGAAACCGGCGTCGTACGCCTGCATGTCGGAAGTCGTCACGCTCATGTGTCTACACCCCGCGGGGACGGCGGAAAGCGGAAGGGCCCCGCACGAATGCGGGGCCCTTCCTTCGAATGGACCGGGGGTCTCTGCAGCCCTCAGGACTCCGGCGCGGTCCGGTGGTTCGATGGAGCGGTGCTTCTTCTAAAGGATAGGCAAGGCTGCCCTAATTAAGCAAGGCCTTCGTCGGGTGGGTCCGGCCCGCGCCGCGCACCGGCGCCCCGAAACCGACCAGGGCGTCGAGCACGGCCTGGCCGCGCCGCATGCTGGTGAGCTCGCTGGAGTGGGCCAGCAGCGGGATCTGGGTGGAGGCGCCGACGACGGCCGCCCCGACCAGGTGCCACATGGTGGCCAGCGCCACGGCGCCGTCGCTCACCCGGTACAGCCGGTCGAACAGCGGCTCCAGCGCGCGGTGGCTGCGGTGGGCCACCCACGTCGTCAGGGCGGCCTCGCTGGGCAGTGCCACGATGCGGTCGCGTGCGGCGTGCGGCGAGCGCATGCCCGACCGGCCGCCGAAGTACGGGTCGTCGGGCAGGACGCGCAGGGTGGGGTCGACGACGCCCACCCAGTCGATGGCGCCCTCGGAGTCGACGTGCACCCACAGGTTCTCCAGGCCGGTGTCCCAGGCCCGGCCCTCGAGGGCGAGCAGCGGGATGACGCGACCGATGACCACGTGGGCGAGTGTCGCCGCGAGCTGCTGGGTGACCGCGGCGCGGCTGTCGGTCTCGGCCACCGCGGCGTCGAACATGGTCTGCAGCCGATCGGTGGTGAGCGCCTCGTCCAGCGGCCACCACCGGCGGCGCGACAGGTCGCCCATCACCGCCACGCCGTACACGCGCGGGCACTCGGGATACAGCTCGCGCAGACGCCGGCTGGACTCGTGCAGGGGAAGCATCCGCCGGATCGCCATGCGGGCGATCAGCGGGTCGTCGACCACCACCGTCATGGAATCTCCCTCAGTTAGGTAAGCCTTACTATAGTGGGGTCGACAGAAGGGGAAACCCCCTGTGACTGGACTCACAACACGAGGGAAACCGGGCCGCCACCGGCGTCGTCGGCATCTGGACGGGCGTCCCGAACGGGCGCACCGAACGGATACGACGCGCGGTAGTAAGCCCGTAGTACCCTGAGTGCACTGCTCAGGAGAGTGAACGGATATGGCCAAGTTGACGCGACTCGGGGAACTCGAACGCGAGGTGATGGACCACCTGTGGTCCGCGCGCGAGCCTCAGACCGTGCGCCAGGTGCACGAGGCACTGGCGGCGCGGCGCGACCTCGCCTACACCACGATCATGACGGTCCTGCAGCGGCTGGCGAAGAAGAACCTCGTCGTCCAGCACCGCGACGACCGCGCTCACCGCTACGCCCCCACCCACGGCCGTGACGAGCTGGTCGCCGGCCTGATGGTCGACGCGCTGGACCAGGCGGCCGACTCCGGCAGCCGCGAGGCGGCACTCGTTCACTTCGTCGAGCGGGTGAACGCCGACGAGGCGGCCGCGCTGCGCCGCGCCCTGGCCGAATTGGAGGCCAAACACACTGCCGCACCGGCTGGCAATTCGGGCACCGACTGAGGGACACTGGCAGCGTGTCCGCGCTGGCCTTCTCGCTCGTCGCGCTGGCCCTCGTCGGGCCGGTGCCGGCGCTGCTGGCGCGGGCGAAGTGGCCCATGCGGGCACCGCGCGCGGCGATCGTGCTGTGGCAGTCGGTCGCCCTGGCCGCCGTCCTGTCGGCCTTCAGTGCCGGCATCGCCATCGCGGCCCGGCTGTTCGTGCCCGGCCCGGACGGCAGGCCCACGGCCACCATCACCAGCGAGATCGACGCGCTCGGCTGGCCGCTGTGGCTGCTCTACGTCGCCGTCTTCACGCTCACCCTGGTCATCGGCGCGCGGCTGATCGTCGCCGTGCTGCAGGTCGCCATCGCGACCCGGCGCCGCCGCGCCCACCACCGCATGCTCGTCGACCTGGTGAGCTGCTCGCGAGATCGCGCGCCCGCGGTGTGTACCAAGGCCAGCGGACTGCGCATCCTCGACGTCGAACAGCCGCTGGCCTACTGCCTCCCCGGCGTCCGCAGCCGCGTCGTGGTCAGCCAGGGCACGCTGACGACCCTCGAGGACACCGAGATCGCCGCCATCCTCGGCCACGAGCAGGCCCACCTGCGCGCCCGCCACGACCTGGTCCTGGAGATGTTCACCGCGGTCCATGCCGCCTTCCCGCGCTTCGTCCGCAGCGCGAGCGCGCTGGACGCGGTGCGCCTGCTCATCGAACTGCTCGCCGACGACGCCGCCGTCCGCGTCTCGGGTCCCACTCCCCTGGCCCGCGCGTTGGTCGCCTGCGCCTCGGGCCGCACCCCGTCCGGCGCGCTCGCCGCCGGCGGACCCACTACCGTCATCAGGGTGCGTCGACTCGGCGGCAAGCCCAACAGCATCGCGCTGGCGATCGGCGCGTACGCCGCCGCGGCGGCCGTGCTGGTGGTGCCCACCATCGCCGTGGCGGTGCCCTGGCTCACCGAACTACAGCGGCTGCTCGCCGCGTTGCCCTGAGCAGCCGTCGGTCCCCGCGACATCCCTCGACACCACGACATCACGACGAAAGGCTGCCCGTGCCGTCTGAGAACACCGGAACCGCACAGATCGGCGTCACCGGACTGGCGGTGATGGGGTCCAACCTGGCCCGCAACTTCGCCCACCACGGCTACACCGTCGCCCTGCACAACCGGTCGATCGCCAAGACCGACGCGCTGCTCGAGCAGCACGGGTCCGAGGGGAAGTTCGTCCGCAGCGAGACCATCGAGGAGTTCCTCGACGCGCTGGAGAAGCCGCGGCGCGTCATCATCATGGTCAAGGCCGGCGACCCCACCGACGCGGTGATCAACGAGCTCGCCGACGCGATGGAGCCCGGCGACATCATCATCGACGGCGGCAACGCGCTCTACACCGACACCATCCGCCGTGAGAAGGCCATCCGCGAGCGCGGCCTGCACTTCGTCGGCGCCGGCATCTCCGGCGGCGAGGAGGGCGCGCTCAACGGCCCGTCGATCATGCCCGGCGGCCCCAAGGAGTCCTACGAGTCGCTCGGCCCGCTGCTGGAGGAGATCTCCGCGCACGTCGACGGCGTGCCCTGCTGCACCCACATCGGCCCCGACGGTGCCGGGCACTTCGTGAAGATGGTGCACAACGGCATCGAGTACTCCGACATGCAGCTCATCGGCGAGGCCTACCAGCTGCTGCGCGACGGCCTCGGCAAGAGTGCCGGCGAGATCGCCGACGTCTTCGACGAGTGGAACAAGGGCGACCTGGACAGCTTCCTGGTCGAGATCACCGCCAAGGTGCTGCGGCAGAACGACGAGAAGACCGGCAAGCCGCTGGTCGACGTCATCCTCGACGAGGCCGAGCAGAAGGGCACCGGCCGCTGGACGGTGAAGTCCGCGCTCGACCTGGGCGTGCCCGTGACCGGCATCGCCGAGGCGGTGTTCGCCCGCGCGCTGTCGGGGTCGGTGGCCCAGCGCCAGGCCACCACCGGGTTGGCGTCCGGCGACCTCGGCGCCAAGCCCGACGACGCCGAGCGGTTCACCGAGGACATCCGGCAGGCGCTGTACGCGTCGAAGATCATCGCCTACGCCCAGGGCTTCAACCAGATCCAGGCCGGCAGCTCCGAATACGACTGGAACATCGCGCCCGGCGACATGGCGCGGATCTGGCGCGGCGGCTGCATCATCCGGGCCAAGTTCCTCAACCGGATCACCGAGGCGTTCGACGAGAACGCCGACCTGCCGACGCTGATCGTGGCGCCGTACTTCCGCGACGCCATCGAGGCGGCCATCGACAGCTGGCGCCGCGTCGTGGTGACCGCGACCGAGCTGGGCATCCCGATCCCGGGCTTCTCCTCGGCGCTGTCCTACTACGACGGCCTGCGCACCGAGCGGCTGCCCGCGGCGCTCACCCAGGGTCTGCGCGACTTCTTCGGCGCGCACACCTACGGCCGCATCGACACCGACCGCGACAAGCGCTTCCACACGCTGTGGAGCGGCGATCACACCGAGGTGGAGGCCTGAGGCGAGGAGTGTGCTGCTGTGAGATTCCTTGAGGGACACCACCCGCCCTACGACCTGACCTACAACGACGTCTTCGTCGTCCCCGGACGGTCGAACGTCACCTCCCGCTTCGACGTCGACCTGTCCACCGTCGACGGCACCGGCACCACCATCCCGGTGGTGGTCGCCAACATGACCGCGGTCGCCGGGCGCCGGATGGCCGAGACGGTGGCGCGCCGCGGCGGGATCGTCGTGCTGCCACAGGACCTGCCGATCAGCGCGGTCGCGGCGACCGTCGACTTCGTCAAGAGCCGCGACCTCGTCGTCGACACCCCGGTGGTGCTCTCACCGGACGACTCGGTGTCCGACGCCACCGCGCTCATCCACAAGCGGGCGCACGGCGCCGCGGTGGTCGTGGACGGCGACCGGCCGGTGGGCCTGGTGACCGAGGCGTCCTGCACCGGGGTGGACCGCTTCGCCCGGGTCCGCGACGTCGCGCTCACCGACTTCGTCACCGCGCCCGTCGGCACCGATCCGCGCGAGGTGTTCGACCGGCTCGAGCACGCGCCGGTCGACGTGGCCGTGCTCACCAAGCCCGACGGCACGCTCGCCGGCGTCCTGACCCGGCTCGGCGCGGTGCGCGCCGGCATCTACGCCCCGGCCGTCGACGCCTCCGGACGGCTGCGGATCGCCGCCGCCGTCGGTATCAACGGCGACGTGGCCACGAAGGCCCGCGCGCTGGCCGAGGCGGGCGCCGACGTGCTCGTCGTCGACACCGCGCACGGGCACCAGGAGAAGATGCTCGACGCCATCAAGGCCGTCGCGTCGCTCGACCTCGGGCTGCCGCTCGCCGCGGGCAACGTGGTGTCGGCCGAGGGCACGCGGGACCTGATCAGCGCGGGCGCGTCGATCGTCAAGGTCGGCGTCGGTCCCGGCGCCATGTGCACCACCCGCATGATGACCGGCGTGGGCCGGCCGCAGTTCTCCGCCGTCGTCGAATGCAGCGCCGCCGCACGGCAACTCGGCGCGCACGTGTGGGCCGACGGCGGCGTCCGGCACCCCCGCGACGTCGCGCTGGCGCTGGCGGCGGGCGCGTCGAACGTCATGATCGGGTCGTGGTTCGCGGGCACCTACGAGTCCCCCGGCGACCTGCTCTACGACCGTGACGGCCTGGTGTACAAGGAGAGCTACGGCATGGCGTCCAAGCGCGCCGTCGCCGCCCGCACCGCGTCGGACGGGCAGTTCGACCGTGCCCGCAAGGCCCTGTTCGAGGAGGGCATCTCCTCGTCGCGGATGAGCGTCGATCCGGCCCGCGGCGGCGTCGAGGACCTGCTCGACCACATCACGTCCGGCGTGCGCAGCACCTGCACCTACGTCGGCGCGGCGAACCTGCGCGAACTGCACGACGAAGTCATTCTGGGCGTGCAGTCGGCGGCGGGGTTCGCCGAGGGACATCCGCTTCCCACCGGGTGGTGACCGGGACCGTCCGCCGGTGCCGTGCCGACCGCGGGGGCGCGTTTGACGTGCCGCGATTCGGCTAACATAGGGACACTTCCGTCTCCGACCGAAAGGGAACCCGTGCCGCAGGCACCCACCGTGACCCCGGGTGGTGAATGGGGCGCCGGTAGTGGTCAGCAGCCCCCCGTCGAGTCGCCCACCGCCTCACCGGCCGACGCCGAACCCCTCAGTAGGAAGCCGGGCCCCGTGCCCGGCGCCCACCGGACGGGGATCGCGTGACCCTCACCGTCACCCTGCTGAGCGTCCTCGCGATCATCGCGCTGACGCTCGGCACGGCCGTGTTCGTCGCCGCGGAGTTCTCGCTCACCGCGCTCGAACGCAGCACCGTGGACACCAACGCCAAGAACGGCGGCCGCCGCGACGCCATGGTGCAGAAGGCGCACCGCACGCTGTCGTTCCAGCTGTCCGGTGCCCAGCTCGGCATCTCCATCACGACGCTGGCCACCGGCTACCTCGCCGAGCCCGTCGTGGCGCGCCTGCTGCACGCCCCGCTGACCGCGGTCGGGGTGCCCGACACCATGGTCGACGGCGTGGCCCTGGTGCTCGCCCTGGTCATCGCCACGTCGCTGTCCATGGTGTTCGGCGAGCTGGTGCCGAAGAACCTCGCCGTCGCCAAGCCCTCGGAGACGGCGCGTTTCGCGGCGCCGTTCCAGTGGTGGTTCTCCAAGCTGCTCACCTACGCCATCAACGTCACCAACGGCACGGCGAACTGGATCCTGCGCCGGCTCGGCATCGAACCCGCCGAGGAGCTGCGCTCGGCGCGCTCACCGCAGGAGTTGGTGTCGCTGGTCCGCAACTCCAAGCAGAGCGGCTCGCTGGACGCCGGCACCGCCGACCTGGTCGACCGCTCGCTGAAGTTCGGCGAGCGCACCGCCGAGGAACTCATGACGCCGCGCTCCAAGGTCGAGGCGCTGGCCGCCGACGACACCGTCGCCGACCTGCTCCTCAAGGCCATGGACACCGGGTACTCGCGGTTCCCCATCGTCGAGGGCGATCTCGACGAGACCATCGGCATCGTGCACGTCAAGCAGGTGTTCACGGTGCCGGTCGCCGACCGTCCGCGCACCCGGTTGGCCGGGCTCGCCCTGCCGGTGGCGACCGTGCCGTCGACGTTGGACGGCGACGCGGTGATGACCGAGATCCGCGCCAACGGACTGCAGACCGCGCTGGTGGTCGACGAATACGGCGGCACCGCGGGCATGGTGACCGTCGAGGACCTCATCGAGGAGATCGTGGGCGACGTCCGCGACGAGCACGACGACGCGACGCCCGACGTGGTCGAGTCGCGTGACGGCTGGCAGGTGTCCGGGCTGCTGCGCATCGACGAGGTGGACACCGAGACGCCGTTCCGCCCCGCCGAGGGCGACTACGAGACCATCGGCGGGCTGGTGCTGCAGGAACTCGGGCACATCCCCGAGCCGGGCGAGACCGTCGAACTCACCGAGTTCGACCCGGACGGGCCGCTCGACGACCCGGTGCGCTGGCAGGCCACCGTGCTGCAGATGGACGGCCGGCGCATCGACCTGCTGGAGCTGGTGAAGCTCGGCCGCCGCGCCGACGACGATGCAAGCGACCCGGGCGGGTCCGGGACTCCCGAGCCGAGCGACGCCGGCGGCCGCGCCGACGAGGCGGGTGACGCCTGATGGGCGGCGACGTCTTCGGCGTGCTGCTGACCGCGGTGCTGCTGGCCCTCAACGCGTTCTTCGTCGGCTCGGAGTTCGCGCTGATCTCCGCGCGCCGCGACCGCCTCGAGGCGCTCGCCGAGCAGGGCAAGAAGAGCGCCGTCACGGTGATCAAGGCCGGTGAGCGGCTGTCGCTCATGCTCGCCGGCGCCCAGCTCGGCATCACGCTGTGTTCGATCCTGCTCGGCCGCGTCGGCGAGCCCGCCGTGGCGCACCTGCTGGAGAAGCCGTTCGGCGCGCTGGGCATCCCGGACTCGGTGCTGCACACCGTGTCGTTCCTCATCGCGCTCGGCGTCGTGGTGACGCTGCACGTGCTGCTCGGCGAGATGGTGCCCAAGAACATCGCCATCGCCGGTCCGGAGTCGGCGGCGATGCTGCTCATCCCGGTGTACCTGGTGTACATCCGGCTCGCGCGGCCGTTCATCGCCTTCTACAACTGGTGCGCCAACACGACGCTGCGTGCGCTGCGCGTGGAACCCAAGGACGAACTCGACGTCACCGTGTCGACGGTCGAGCTGTCCGAGATGATCGCCGAATCGCTGTCGGAGGGTCTGCTCGACCCCGAGGAGCACGGCCGCCTCACTCGCGCGCTGCAGATCCGCACCCGGGTCGTCGACGACGTCGCCATCCCGCTCGCTCAGATCCGGGCGGTGCCGATGGCAGCGCCCGGCCGCGGCCCCACGGTCGCGGCGATCGAGGAGGCGCTCGCCGAGACCGGCTACTCCCGGTTCCCGGTCAGCGACGCCTCCGGCGCCTACACCGGCTACGTGCACATCAAGGACGTGCTGTCGCTGATCAACGACCCGGCGGCCGTCGTCGACGCGGACCTCGTGCGTGCGCTGCCGACGGTGCCGTCCTCCCAGCCGCTGCCCGTGGCGCTGTCCCGGCTGCGGCGCGACAACAGCCATCTCGCGCTGGTCACCACCGACGGGCGGGTCACCGCGATGGTGGCGCTCGAGGACCTCGTCGAGGATCTGGTGGGGACGGTGCGCGACGGGACGCACCGTGTCTGACCTGGTGGCGTCCGGGGTGCTGTCCGAGCCGGAGTGGACCGCACGCGAGCAGCGGCACGTCGCGCGGGCCGACCGCTTCGTGCTGCCCCACCAGGAGCGTGCGGCCCGCGACGAGGCCCATCCGGTGTGGGACTTCCTGTTCACCTACTACAGCCTGCGCCCGCGCCAGCTGCGCCGCTGGCATCCCGGCTACGGGATGCGCCTCGCCGGCGCCGCGGCCGGGCGGTTCGCCGCCCGCACCGGCTACGCGGCGGCCGACGACGGCACCGTCGGCGTCGACGTCGCCTACCTCCGGGGTCGGCGCGAGACCGTCGCGTTCGTCGCGGAGCTGCTGCGCGCCACGGCCGGGCGGGCCCCGCGGCTCAACTGCTTCGGGCTGCACGAGTGGGCCATGGTCTACCGCACGCCCGAGGTGCGCCACGGTCAGGTGCCGCTGCGGCTCGGCCCGTCCGGCACCGACGCCGTCGTGGAGTCGATGCCGTTGCGCTGCAGCCACTTCGACGCCTACCGCTTCTTCACCGAGGCGGCCGCGCCACGCAACGCGACGGCGCTCACCCGCGCCGGGCAGATCGCCAGCGAGCAACCCGGGTGCGTGCACGCCGCGATGGACCTCTACAAGTGGGCCTACAAGCTCGGTCCGCTCGTCGACGGCGAACTCCTGCTCGACTGCCTGGACCTCGCCGGCGCCGCCCGGGAGATCGACATGCGGGCGAGCCCATACGACCTCACCGCGTTCGGGTTCGCGCCCATCGCCGTCGAGACGCCGGCGGGGAGAGCGACCTACGTCCGGGCGCAGCAGGACCTCGCCGACCGCGCCGCCCCGCTGCGGTCCGCGCTGGCCGCGCGGTGTGACCTGCTGCTCACCGCCATCGACGGTGACGTGGTCGGGACGCGTCCGGGGTTGGCCACCGTTACCCACGGGTAAGCTTGATCGACCGTTTTCGAAGGAGAACCATGACTGATCGCGTGACCGTCGGCAATCTGCGGGTCGCCAAGGTGCTGTACGACTTCATCACCCGCGAGGCGCTGCCCGGCACCGGCCTGGACGAGGACAGCTTCTGGGCCGGCGTCGACAAGGTGGTCACCGATCTGGCTCCGAAGAACCAGGACCTGCTGGCCCGCCGCGACGACCTGCAGGCGCAGATCGACAAGTGGCACCGGCAGCGCGTCCTCGACTCGGTCGACGACGCCAAGTTCCGCGAGGACTACAAGACCTTCCTGACCGACATCGGCTACCTGCTGCCCGAGCCGGAGGACTTCACGATCACGACGTCCGGCGTGGACGACGAGATCACCCGCACCGCCGGTCCCCAGCTGGTGGTGCCGATCCTCAACGCCCGGTTCGCGCTCAACGCGGCGAATGCGCGGTGGGGTTCGCTGTACGACGCGCTGTACGGCACCGACGTCATCCCGGAGAGCGACGGCGCCGAGAAGGGCACCAGCTACAACCGGGTGCGCGGCGACAAGGTGATCGCCTACGCCCGCACCTTCCTCGACGAGGCCGTGCCGCTCGCGTCGGGCTCCTGGTCCGACATCACCGCCGTCACCGTCGACGCCTCCTCCTCGCCCGCCACGGTCGTCGTCGCACGCGGTGACGGCGAGACCACCGGGCTGGCCGACACGGCCGCCTTCACCGGCTACCTGGGCGAGCCGGACGCGCCGACGTCGGTGCTGCTGGCCCACAACGGCCTGCACGTCGAGATCCTCATCGACCCGGAGTCCCCCATCGGCAAGACCGACCGGGCCGGCATCAAGGACGTCGTGCTGGAGTCCGCGATCACCACGATCATGGACTTCGAGGACTCCGTCGCGGCGGTCGACGCCGAGGACAAGGTGCTCGGCTACCGGAACTGGCTGGGCCTCAACCGCGGTGACCTGTCCGAGGAGGTCGCCAAGGGCGGCGAGACGTTCACCCGCGTGCTGAACGACGACCGCACCTACACCGCCCCCGACGGCGGAGAGGTGACGCTGCCGGGGCGCAGCCTGCTGTTCGTCCGCAACGTCGGCCACCTGATGACCAACGACGCCATCGTCATGGGCGACGACGACGCCGAGGTGCCCGAGGGCATCCAGGACGCGCTGTTCACCGGCCTCATCGCCATGCACGGGCTCAAGGAGAGCGACGACAACGGGCCGCACGCCAACAGCCGGACCGGGTCGGTCTACATCGTGAAGCCCAAGATGCACGGCCCCGACGAAGTCGCGTTCACCTGCGAGCTGTTCAGCCGCGTCGAGGACGTCCTCGGCCTCCCCGAGGCCACCCTCAAGGTCGGCATCATGGACGAGGAGCGACGCACCACGCTGAACCTCAAGGCGTGCATCAAGGCCGCGGCCGACCGCGTCGTCTTCATCAACACCGGCTTCCTGGACCGCACCGGCGACGAGATCCACACGTCGATGGAGGCCGGCCCGATGATCCGCAAGGGCGCCATGAAGTCGACCGCCTGGATCAAGGCGTACGAGGATGCGAACGTCGACATCGGCCTGGAGACCGGGCTGAGTGGTCGCGCACAGATCGGCAAGGGCATGTGGGCCATGACCGAGTTGATGGCGGACATGGTCGAGCAGAAGATCGGTCAGCCGAAGGCCGGCGCCACCACGGCGTGGGTGCCCTCGCCGACCGCCGCGACCCTGCACGCCATGCACTATCACCAGGTCGACGTGTTCGCGGTGCAGCAGGAACTCGCGGGCACGCGACGCGGCACCGTCGACGACCTGCTGACCATCCCGGTGGCGAAGGAACTCGCCTGGGCGCCCGAGGAGATCCGCGAGGAACTCGACAACAACTGCCAGTCGATCCTCGGCTACGTGGTGCGCTGGGTGGACGCCGGCGTCGGTTGCTCCAAGGTGCCCGACATCCACGACGTGGCGCTGATGGAGGACCGCGCGACGCTGCGCATCTCGAGCCAGTTGCTCGCGAACTGGTTGCGGCACGGCGTGATCACCGAGGACGACGTGAAGGCGAGCCTGCGCCGGATGGCGGCCGTGGTCGACGAGCAGAACGCCAAGGACGCCAGCTACCTGCCGATGGCACCGGACCCCGAGGCCAGCGTCGCGTTCGAGGCGGCCCAGGAACTCATCCTCGCGGGCGCGGCGCAGCCCAACGGCTACACCGAGCCGATCCTGCATCGCCGCCGCCGGGAGTTCAAGGCGCGTCACGCCGGGCAGTGACTAGACTGCCGACGAACCGGATGACGAGCCACTGCGGCACGGCCGAGTGACCGACGAGCGCGAGGAGGACGGGGTCTAGGGATGGGCAGGCACAGCGTTCCCGATCCCGACGACTCCGACGATCGCCGTCCGGATCCCGAACCGGGGTTCGGCGGCGACGCGTCCGGCGACACCGGGTCGATCACCGGGCGTCATGGCGAATCCGAGGCGCCGACAACCGGTTTCGGCGTGGAGCCCGACACTGCGGCGGACGAGCCGGAACAGGACGTGCCGTGGTTCGAGCGGCCGACACTGGAACCGGACGACCCGGACCAGGCGGGCTACGGCGACGAACCGGACTACCGTGACGAACCGGACTACCGCGACGATGCCTACTGGCAGGCCGAACGCGACGCCCGCTACGACGACGCTGCTGACGACGCCGTCGACGCCGGGCCGGTCGACCCCGGCCGCGCCGCGGGCCCCGAGGCCCGAATACCGGCCGACGCCGACGAGTCGCCGACCACGGCGTTCGCCGCGACGCCGCCGCGGCCGCCGGCCGGACCGCAACACACCGGCTCCTGGGACGGCGGCGAGTGGACCGGCAGCCACCGGGCCGTGCAGCCGGCGCGCCGCGGCGTCAGCGTCGGCGTGATCGTCGCGCTCGTCACCGTCGTCGTCGTGGTCGGCGGCATCATCGCGTGGCGCTTCTTCGGCGATGCGCTGTCCAACCGCTCGCAGGTGTCGGCGGCCCGGTGCGTCGAGGGCGAGGTGGCCGTCGCGGTGGTCGCCGACCCGTCCATCGCCGACCAGGTCCGCACGCTGGCCGACCAGTACAACCAGAACGCCGCCCCGGTCGGAGACAAGTGCGTCAAGGTGGGCGTCACGCCCGCCGGGTCCGACCGGGTGCTCGACGGCTTCGCGGGCACGTGGCCCGGCGACCTCGGCGGCCGCCCCGCGCTGTGGATCCCGGCGAGTTCGCTCTCGGAGTCCCGGCTGGAGGCGGCGTCCGGCGCGCAGACGGTCAGCGACAGCCGGTCCCTGGTCACCTCACCGGTGATGCTCGCCGTGCGCCCCGAACTGAAGACCGCCCTCGGTCAGCAGACCTGGGCGAACCTGCCCGGACTGCAAGCGAACCCGACGGGCCTGGACGGGCTGAACCTGCCCGGCTGGGGCAACCTGCGCCTGGCGCTGCCCCGCACCGGCGACGCCGATGCCTCCGCGCTGGCCGCCGAGGCCGCCGCCATCGGCACCGCGCCGGCCGGTGCGCCCGCCACCGCGGGCGCCTCGGCGATCAGCACGCTCGTCGGCCGTCAACCCCAGCTCGCCGACGCCGACGCCGGCACGGCGATGGACGCGCTGCTCTCCAACGGCGACCCGGCCACCTCACCGGTGCATGCGGTGGCCGCCACCGAGCAGCAACTCGTGGCCCGGGCCGCGTCCTCGCCGGAGGCGAAGGACCGCCTCGCCGCCTGGCTGCCCGCGGGCGGCGCGGCGATCGCCGACTACCCCACCGTGCTGCTGTCGGGTGACTGGCTGGCTCAAGAACAGGTCGGCGCCGCCAGCGAGTTCGCCCGCTTCCTGCGCAAGCCCGAGGCGCTCGCCGACCTCGCCGAGGCCGGCTTCCGCGCCGACGGCACCACGCCGCCGGACAGCGACGTCACCGACTACGGTGCACTGCCCGCGCCGGTCGCCGTCGGCGATGCGGCCACCCGGGCGACGCTGGCCGACGCCGTCGCCTCCCCCGCCGCGAACCCGGCCGTGACGATCATGCTCGACCAGTCGATGAACACCGAGGAGGGCGGCCGCAGCCGGCTCGCCAACGTGACCGCCGCGCTCGCCGACCGGCTCGCCGCGCTGCCGCCGACCGCCGCCGTGGGGCTGTGGACGTTCGACGGCGTCGCCGGCCGCTCGGAGGTGCCGCTGGGACCGCTGGGCGATCCCGTCGGCGGCACTCCGCGCTCGGAGGCGCTGGCCGGCAACCTGCGCGGGCAGACCGCCTCGGGTGGCGGCGCGGTGTCGTTCACCACGCTGCGTCTGCTGTACACCGAGGCCAACGCCAATTACCGCGAGGGACAACCGAACTCGGTGCTGGTGCTCACCGCAGGACCGCACACCGACCAGTCCCTGGACGGCGCGGGCCTCCAAGACTACGTCCGCTCGGCGTTCCAGCAGGCGCGCCCCGTCGCGATCAACGTCGTCGACTTCGGCGCCGACCCGGACCGGTCGTCGTGGGAGTCGGTCAGCCAGATCACCGGTGGCACGTACACCAACGTCGCCGACTCCACCGCGCCCGACCTGCAGACCGCGCTGACCGCAGCCCTGGGCTGATCCCGCCGCCGCGCCGGTCCGGCGCGGCGGCGCAGCAACATCAGGCGAGCCGAATCAGGCGAACGCCTCCACCGGCGGGCAGGAGCACACCAGATTGCGGTCGCCGTACGCGCTGTCGATGCGGCGCACCGGCGGCCACACCTTGGGCCGGAACGCCTTGCCGAGCGGGTAGGCGGCCTGCTCCCGGGTGTAGGGGTGGTTCCACTCGTCGGTCAGCAGCGCCGACGCGGTGTGCGGGGCGCCGCGCAGCGGGTTGTCGTCGACCGGCCACTCCCCGGACCCGACCCGGTCGATCTCGGCGCGGATCGCGATCATCGCCTCGCAGAAGGCGTCGACCTCGGCCAGGCTCTCGCTCTCGGTGGGCTCCACCATCAGCGTCCCGGCGACCGGGAAGCTCATCGTGGGTGCGTGGAAACCGAAGTCGGCCAACCGCTTCGCCACGTCGTCGACCGTGACGCCGGTGCTCTTGGTGATGGGCCGCAGGTCGAGGATGCACTCGTGCGCCACCATGCCGTTCTCCCCGGTGTAGAGCACCGGGTAGTACTCGTCGAGGCGGCGGGCGACGTAGTTGGCCGAGGCGATCGCGGTCAGCGTCGCCGCCCGCAACCCGGGCGCGCCCATCATCCGGACGTACATCCACGTGATCGGCAGGATGGACGCCGACCCGTAGGGCGCCGCCGACACCGTGTAGTCGTCGCCGAGTTCGTCGGCGAGCGGGTGCCCGGGCAGGTACGGCGCCAGGTGGCTGCGCACCGCCACCGGACCCACGCCCGGACCGCCGCCGCCGTGCGGGATGCAGAACGTCTTGTGCAGGTTCAGGTGGCTGACGTCGCCGCCGAACCGTCCCGGCCGCGCCAGACCGACGAGCGCGTTGAGGTTCGCCCCGTCGACGTACACCTGGCCGCCGACGTCGTGCACGGCCGCGCAGAATTCGGCGACGTCCTGCTCGTACACGCCGTGGGTGGACGGGTAGGTGATCATCAGCGCGGCGATCGCGTCGCCGTGCTCGGTCACCTTGGCGCGCAGGTCGTCGAGGTCGACGTCGCCGTTGTCCCGGCACGCGACCACGACCACGCGCATGCCCGCCAGCGCCGCCGACGCCGCGTTGGTGCCGTGCGCGCTGGACGGGATGAGGCAGATGTTGCGCTGCTCCTCGCCACGCGCCAGGTGGTAGGCCTGGATGGCCAGCAGTCCGGCGTACTCGCCCTGCGAGCCGGCGTTCGGCTGCAGCGAGACCGCGTCGTACCCGGTCAGTCCGGTCAGCCAGTCCTGCAGGTCGGCGATCATCCGGCGCAGGCCGGGGGTGTCCTGCTCCGGCGCGAAGGGATGCTGGCGGGAGAACTCGGGCCAGGTGATCGGTTCCATCTCGGCGGCCGCGTTGAGCTTCATCGTGCAGGACCCCAGCGGGATCATGCTGCGGTCCAGGGCGATGTCCTTGTCGGCGAGCGACCGCAGGTAGCGCATCATCTCGGTCTCGGTGCGGTACCGCGTGAACGCCGGATGGGTGAGGAACGCCGAGGTGCGGGTGTGGATCGACGGCCCGTCCCAGGCCTGCCCGCCACGCTCGGCACCGAACGCGGCGAGCACCAGCTCGACGTGCTCGGCGGTCGTGGCCTCGTCGCACGCCACCGACACGTGGTCGGCGTCGACGACCCACACGTTGACGTTGCGCTCCTTGGCGGCGGCCCGGACGGCCTCGGCCCGGCCCGGCACCCGCGCGGTCACGGTGTCGAAGAACGCATCGTGCACCACCTCGACGCCCGCGGAGCGCAGCCCCGTCGCGACGCCCAACGCGTTGCCGTGCACCCGGTGGGCGATGGCGCGCAGGCCGTCGGCGCCGTGGTAGCTGGCGTACATGGCCGCGATGACGGCCAGCAGCACCTGCGCGGTGCAGATGTTGCTGGTGGCCTTGTCCCGTCGGATGTGCTGCTCGCGGGTCTGCAGCGCCAGGCGGTAGGCCGGCGAGCCGTCGGCGTCCACCGACACCCCGACGAGGCGGCCGGGCAGCTGACGGGCGTGCTTGGCGTGCACCGCCAGGTAGCCGGCGTGCGGGCCACCGAAGCCCATGGGCACGCCGAAGCGCTGAGTGGTGCCGAACGCGACGTCGGCGCCGATCTCACCGGGCGGAGTGATCAGCGTGCAGGCCAGCAGGTCCGCGCCGACGGCGACCAGCGCGCCCCGCTCGTGGGCCTGTTCGACCAGCGCGCTCCAGTCGGTGACGCGGCCGCTGGCGCCCGGCAGCTGGACGACGACGCCGAAGAACTCGCCCTCGGGCAGGCCCTGGGTGAGGTCGGCGGTGACGACCTCGATGCCGAGCGGCTTGGCGCGCGTCTCGATGACCGCGGCGGTCTGCCGGTACAGGTCGGCGTCCACGGCGATGCGGTTCTTCGACCCCTTGACCGCGCGGTGCATCAGCGTCATCGCCTCGGCCGCGGCCGTGCCCTCGTCGAGCATCGACGCATTGGCGACCTCGAGGCCGGTCAGGTCCTCGACCATGGTCTGGAAGTTGAGCAGCGCCTCGAGCCGGCCCTGGCTGATCTCCGGCTGGTACGGCGTGTACGCGGTGTACCAGGACGGGTTCTCGAGGATGTTGCGACGCAGCACCGGCGGGGTCAGCGTGTCGAAGTAGCCCTGGCCGATCATCGAGACGGCCACGGTGTTGGAGTCGGCCAGCGCCCGCAGCTCGGCGAGCGCCTGCTCCTCGGTGGCCGGCGGCGGCAGCTGGTCCAGGCCCGGTGCGACGCCGTCGGCGGACAGCGCGTCGAGGATGCCGGCGGGCAGGGCCTTCTCGGCGAGCCTGCTCAGCGAATCGACGCCGATGACGCCCAGCATGGTCGCCACCGCGTCGGCGTCGGGGCCGATGTGACGGTCGGCGAAGCGGGGCAGGTAGTGCTCGTTGGCGGGGTGGGGCTGGCTACCGGACACGTGGGCCTCATTTCGACAGGGCTGGTGGAACCGCTCGCGGTCCTCCCCCTCTGTCGTCCACCCGTGACCGGGCGCCTGAGAGATTCGGCGGCCCGGGTCGCCCCGCGCGCCTTTCCCCATGGGCGGGTGCGTCGACGCACCGCTTTCCAGAGGCACCGTGGCCCGCGCGGTCCTTGGGCCTGAGAGGTTGACGGAGAGGTGTTGCTCCTTCGGCGTCCGCCGCTGGCAGCGGCGGAACTCTCCCGCGCGGGGAATCGATGCGCCGCCAGTCTACCCGCCGGTCACCCGCCGTTCGCGCCGGCGGCTGCCGACCCGGCCGGACCCGACCTGCTGTGGCCCTATCCGATCTTGCGGTCGCGGTGCTTGCGACGGGAGGCCAGCTCGTCCTCCGGGGCCGCGATCGACTCGCCGCCGTCGGCGCGTTCGCCGGGGAACTCGGAGATCGCGCCGGTCAGCTCGCGCATCGCGCCGGAGACGGCGATGCCGAACACGCCCTGGCCGCCCTGCAGGAGGTCGACGACCTCCTCGGCCGACGTGCACTCGTAGACGGTGGTGCCGTCGGAGAACAGCGTGATGTTCGCCAGGTCCTGCACGCCCCGCTGCCGCAGGTGGTCCACGGCGACGCGGATGTTGTGCAGCGAGATGCCGGTGTCGAGCAGCCGCTTCACGATCTTGAGGACCAGGATGTCCTTGAAGGAGTACAGCCGCTGGCTACCGGAGCCGGCCGCGCTGCGGATGGAGGGGACCACCAGCGAGGTGCGCGCCCAGTAGTCCAGCTGGCGGTAGGTGATGCCGGCGATCTGGCAGGCGCTCGGACCGCGGTAGCCGACGAGTTCGTCGGGCACCGAATCGTCGGGGAACAGGCCGCCCTGGACGGGCTCGGCGACCGGTGCGGGACCGACCCGGGAGTCGGTGTCGGAGAGGTCCAACTGCCCTTGCCCTGACGTGTGCCGGTCCTCATCGCGTCCGCGGTCGCCCACTGCACATCCTCTCGCCGAATCGAACTCGCTTCGTGCGCCGTAGCCGTTGACGTAGCGCGTCTCGCGTCGAGCCCGAGTGTGTCGAGCATACGCTCTCGCGCCATCTCCGTGACTGGCTGAAGTCTGGTTCGAGTATGGCTGCCCGGCACCCGGAAAGACGAAACTCTCCCCGCGTGTCGAAACGTCCGCAGCGAAGTGAGACGCATCCGTGACCAACGCTCACGGAGGCCGGTCAGGTCGCCTTGAAGTCGTCCGGCGAGACGGAGTCCAGGAACTCCTTGAACTTCTCCACCTCGTCCTCGCGGACGGCGCCGGTGCTGCTCTCCTCGTCGCCCTCGTCGGGGATCAGCAGGCCGGCCTCGGCCAGCACCGCCTCCTCGACGTAGATGGGCACCCCGACCCGCAGCGCGATGGCCACCGAGTCCGACGGCCGCGCGGACACCGTGATGTCGCGGTCGAACACCAGGTCGGCGTAGAAGGTGCCCTCCTGCAGATCGACGATCCGCACTTCCTTGAGCGAGTGGCCGAGGGCGTTGATCAGATCGCGGATGAGGTCGTGGGTGAGCGGCCGCGCGGGCTCCACGCCCTGCTGCTCCAGCGCGATCGCGGTGGCCTCGGTCTGCCCGATCCAAATCGGTAGATACCGGTCGCCATTCGATTCGCGCAGCAACAGGACCGGTTGGTTCTGCGGCTGTTCGATGCGAATGCCGACTACGCGAACCTCGCCCATTGAGTCTGCCCTCCGCGGGTGGAAAATCGTCGTTTTCGAGTCTAGACCTCAGCGATCGAGAACGTCGCGCACCGCGGATTTGATCAGCGAGGTGTGCAACGTGATCGCCAGCGCCGCCACCTCGCGGGCCAGGTCGTCGGCGCGGTCGCGCGCCCCCTCGCGCCGGGCGCGCTCGACCGGACCGGCGATCTGGGCGATGAGGTCGGACTGCCGGTCGGCGGCCGAGCGGAACGCGCGCAGATGACGCGGCTCCACGCCGTACTCGCCGAGGGCCTTGGCGCACTGCGCGGTGACGACGGCGTACTCGTCGAAGAAGCCCGCGGGGCCCGGCTTGATGACGCCGGCCTTGACGAGCGACGCGAGCAGCGCCTCGTCGATGCCCGAGCGGGTCAGCAGGTCCTCGCGACTCAGCCGCACCGGCGTCGGCGCCACGGTGTCGGCGACCGCGTCGGCGGCACCGTCGGGCACCGTGGTGAGCCGCGGCGCGGCGTACGCCGAGCCGATCGACGGCAACTCACCGTCGGGATGCGCGTCGAGTTGGGCCTTGATGACCTTCAGCGGCAGGTAGTGATCCCGCTGCGCGGTCAGCACGAACCGCAGCCGCGCGCAGTCGTAGGCGGTGAACCGCCGGTAGCCCGCGCGCGTCCGTTCCGGCGTGACGAGCCCCTCGGCCTCCAAGAAGCGGATCTTGGAGATCGTCACGTCCGGGAAGTCGGGTCGCAGCAGGTCGAGGACCGCCCCGATCGACATCCCGGCGAGCGCGTGGCCGTCGGGGGCGGTCATTAGCCGGCCGTGGTGCCGTTGGCCGAGTCCGGGTCGTTCTTCGGGCCGGTCAGGAACACCAACCGGAACTTGCCGATCTGCACTTCGTCGCCGTTGGCCAGCACGGCCGAGTCCACCGGCTCGCGGTTGACGTAGGTGCCGTTGAGGCTGCCGACGTCGACGACCTGGAACTCGCCGCTCTCCAACCGGAACTCGGCGTGCCGGCGGCTGACGGTGACGTCGTCGAGGAAGATGTCGCTGTCGGGGTGCCGACCGGCCGACGTGGTGGCCTGGTCGAGCAGGAACCGCGAGCCCGCATTGGGGCCGCGCTTGACGACGAGCAACGCCGAACCGGTGGGTAGCCCCTCGACGCCGGAGACCGAACCATCGGTTCCCGAGGCGGCCGGGGCGTCCAGCTCGTTGAGGAAGTCGGCGCGGAAGACCGAGGTGGTCTCGACCGTCACCTCCTCCGACGAGTCGGCTCCCGATGTGGTGTCGTTATCCGTCACCCGCTGCTCCTCACTGGCTGCTGTGGCGATGTCTGGCTGACCGTCCGGCGCTGCGCACGGCCCTGCGGCGATCTCCTCGACCGTACCGCGCGGTGTGTGCCGGTGGGTCCACCACCGCCGGAAAAATCATTCGTCGAGAGTGGCACGGTACCCGTCGGCGTCGAGCAGTGCCGACAGGGCCTCCTCGAGACCGCCGCCGGTGACCTGCAGGTCGATCAGCCAGCCCGCGCCGTACGGGTCGGCGTTGACCTGCTCGGGCGCTTCGGTCAATTCCTCGTTGACGGCAACGACTTTCGCGGTGATCGGCGCGTACAGCTCGGACTGCGACTTGGTGGACTCGACGTTGCCGAACTCACCGCCCGCGGTGACCTCGTCGCCCACCGCGGGCAGGTCGACGAACACGACGTCACCGAGCGCGGACTGCGCGTAGTCGGTGATGCCGACCCGCACGGTGTCGTCACCCGTGACCCGGACCCACTCGTGGTCGGGGGTGAAGGACAGGTCGGACGGGATCTCGCTCACGGCGCTCCTAGTGGAAGTGGTCGGGCTGTCGCGGTCACTTGACCGGCTGAGCGTATTGGCGGGGTTTCGGTTGCCGCAAGGCGGTCACCTCGACCGTCTCCGCCTGCTGCACCGACATTGTGCCGCCGACCCGCTCGACGCTGTCCATCGCCCCACCCGGGATGTTCATCGCCGCCGCCAGCGTGGCCGGATCGCCAATGGCGACAACGGTATACGGCGGATTGACCGTGGTGCCGTCGACGACCAGCGCACCGGGCGGACCCACCACCCAGGTGTCGACGCCCACCCGTATCGCGGCGCCGCCGGCCGACCGGATCTCCATGGCCTCCGCGCCCGCCGCGCGCAGTTCGTTGACGACGTCGAGCATGGTCTCCGGCGCCACGCCCGGCGCCGTGTCGCCGATGGTCAGCGTCACCCCCGGACCGGTCGCGGCGACGGTGCCGATGAGGATCGACAGCGCGGCCAGCCGCGCGCGGGCGTTCTCGATCGCGGCCGCGTCGTCGCTGCCGGAGGCCTGCAGGGCGGCCAGCGTGCGCTGCAGATCGGCCACCTCGGTGTTGAGCGCGGCCTCCCGCTGCTGCAGCGAATCGAGCAGCACCAGCAGATCGGCCGGGCGGGCGGTCTCCAGCGCGTCGCCGGACTCGGTCTGGCGCACCTGGGTGGCGATCGCGATCCCCAGCACCAGGCACAGCAGGATGGCCAGCCCGCCGAACAGCACCTGCGAGCGGCCGCGGCGCACCACGCCGGCCAGCCCGGCGGGCTGCAGCCCGCCGATGGGGGCCGCGGTCGCGTCGTCGGGCAGCTCGTGCCTGCCGTGGTGCTCCGGCTGTTCGTGCGCGGGGTGGCGCTCGGCGTCGCTCACGGGTCAGGCCCCGAACAGCCGGCGCCGCAGGGCGGCGGCGTTGCCGAAGATGCGGATGCCGAGCACGACGATGATGGCCGTGGACAGCTGGGTGCCGACGCCGAGCTGGTCGCCGACGTAGACGATGATCGCCGCGACGAGCACGTTGAACACGAACGAGACGACGAACACCTTGGAGTCGAAGATCCGCTCCAGGTAGGCCCGCAGCCCGCCGAACACCGCGTCCAGCGCCGCCACGACGGCGATCGGCAGGTACGGCTGGATGGCCTCGGGCACGTCCGGGTGGAACACCAGCCCCAGGACGATGCCCACCACCAGGGCCGCGATGCCGATCACGTGGGTCCGTTCATCTGCTCGATTCCTCCTGCTGCTAACCCAGCGGCCGGGCGAAGGCGAGGTCGCGCACCGACCCCGCGCCGACGGACAGGTCGTCACTCGTGCTGACGTTGACCCCCACCCCGTAGGACGCCTCGAGCAGCCGTAGCCGCTGCAGCCCCGGGCTGCGGTCGAACACGTCCTGCATGGCATGCGGCGGGCCGATGGCGGTCACGACGTACGGGCTGCCGATCGGTTGATTGTCGACCAGGATGCCCCCGCCGGCCTGCCGGATGGTCACGTTCGGCCCAATGCGCACGCCGCCGACCGCGATCGCCTCGGCGCCGCCCGCCCACAGCCCGTTGACCACCAGCTGCAGGTCGCGGTCGAGCACCACCTGCCGGCTGCCGGCGACGCGCTGCTTCGAGACGTCGGACAGGTCGCGCGCCGGCCCGGGCTCGGTGGCGGTGACGGTGAGGCCCGGGCCGTGCACCGGCGTCTCGGCCGCCGCGAACTCGTCGTCGTCGAGCTGGCCGAGCAGGATGCGGCCCTGCTCGTCGCCGGCGAGCCGGCTGCGGCGCTCCCCCTCCACCTCGGCGGCCAGCGCGTCGCGGCGGCCCGCCAGCGACGTCGTCGCGGACTCCGCGGAGCGCACGCCGTCGGCCAGCACGTGCTGCGTCTCGCGGGTGGCCGGCGCGACGGAACGGGCCTGCGCGACCGCGGTCGCCAGCACGGCCGCCACCACCAGGCCCCCGGCCAGCTGCCACGCCCAGTCGGAACGCCGCCGGCCACGGCGCGCCCGGCGCTCGGTGGCGGCGGCGTAGCCGGGATCGAGGTGCTCGGACAGCAGCGACCGCAGCAGCGACGGCACCGGGATGAGCGTCGGGGCGTCGGCCTCGTGCGCGTTGCGGCCCGCCTCGGGGCTGTATCCCCCGAGCTGGCGGTCGTGGCCCGGCACCTAGCCGGCGTCCCGGACCGCCGCGGCCCCCGCGCGCGGCAGCACGCGCGCCACAATGCCGACCTGCAGCAGGTACAGCACGCCCGACCACAGGTACAGCGCGACACCCCAGATGACGAAGCCCCAGCCGCAGGCCAGGACGACGCGGCTCCACAGCGCGTCCCACTGGCCGAGAAGGACCAGCGGGAAGCCCGACATCAGCGCGAACGTGGCGGCCTTGCCGAGGTAGGTCACCGGCAGTGCGGCCAGACCGCGGCTGCGCAGCAGCGGCAGGGTGGCGGCGAGGACGGCGTCGCGTCCGATGAGCACGCCCACCAGCCACCACGGGACCAGGTGGGCCGCCGCGAACGACAGCGGCACGGCGAGCATGTAGATCCGGTCGACCGCCGGGTCGAGGAGCGCCCCGAGTCGCGAGGACTGGTTGGGCACCAGCCGCGCGATCTTGCCGTCGGCCCAGTCCGAGGCGCCGCTGAACATCAGCACCGCCACCGCGGGCCCGTAGGCGTGCGCCACCAGCAGCAGGTAGAGGAAGACCGGCACCAGCACCAGCCGCAGCACGCTCAGCACGTTGGGGATGGTGAGCACCCGGTCGCTGCGATCGGTGTGCGCTCCGCTGCCCTCCGGCGCTGCCATGCGCCAAACCTAGCGGAACACTCCCGGCAGGCTGAGCGCGGACATCGAGTCGTCCGACAGCGGGTTGTCGTGCACCATGTACGTCCACGTCGACGTGGGCCGCGCCAGCTTCGACAGGTCCAGGCCCGGCTCGTCGTCGAGCACGTTCGCGGTCTCGAAGGTCTGCTGGGCCGCCTCGATCGCGTCGGCGGCCAGCGAGGCGAACGCGTCGACGGCCATCCGGTGGAACTCGTCGAGCGGATTCTGCCTGCCGAGCGCCCGCAGGTGGATGCTCTCCCGGATGTCGGACAGGTAGGCCTGGTGGTCGGCCCAGCCGCGGTCCAGGTGGTACAGCATGATCTGCCGGCAGATCGTCTCGAGCCGCTCCTCGCCGACCGCCTCGACCAGCTCGGCGTAGCGCTCCGGGGAGCGCTCGGCGAGTTCGGTGCGCGCGGTGTCGGTGCGCAGCAGGGTCTCCCGGCGGTCGGAGAGGATGGCGCGCTGCTGGGCGACGAGCTGGTTGTACCGCCACGTCAGGGCGTGCACGTCGAGCAGCTTGCCCTCGGCGACGCGCTGCGCGTGGCCGAGCAGCTGGGCGGCCTTCTCGTGCACGATGCGCCCGTCCTCGTCGGTCTGCGTCGGCAGCTTCTGCGGCTCGAGGTTGGCGACGACGACGTCGTCCTCCCAACTGGCGAAGAACACCGACGAACCAGGGTCGCCCTGACGGCCCGCGCGGCCGCGCAGCTGGTTGTCCAGGCGCTCGGTGTGGTGCCGGCCGGTGCCGATGACGTGCAGCCCGCCCAGTGCCGCCACCTGATCCTTCTCTGCGGAGTGCTCCTTCACGTCGGAGCCGCCGAGGCGGATGTCGGTGCCGCGACCGGCCATCTGGGTGGACACGGTGACCGCGCCGAGCCTGCCGGCCTCGGCGATCACGGCGGCCTCCTCGGCGTCGTTCTTGGCGTTGAGCACCACCGCCGGAATGCCGGCCTTCACCAGGCGCTCGTGCAGTTCCTCGGATTCGGCGACGTCGCGGGTGCCGACGAGGATGGGCTGACGGGTCTCGTGCACGGCGGCGATGTGCTCGAGCACGGCAGCGTTGCGCGCGGCCGCGGTGATGTACACCCGGTCGTCGCCGTCCTCGCGCACGTTGGGCGTGTTCGGCGGGATCGGCGAGACGCCCAGCTTGTAGAACTGGCGCAGCTGCTCGCCCGCCGCCAGCGCGGTGCCGGTCATGCCGCACACCCGGGGGTAGCGGTTGATCAGCGCCTGCACGGTGATGGTGTCGAGCACCTCGCCGGTCTCGGTGGTCTCGATGCCCTCCTTGGCCTCGACGGCGGCCTGCAGGCCGTCGGGCCAGCGCTGCAGCGTCGCGATGCGGCCGCGGGACGCGTTGATCAGCTGCACCCGGTCGTCGCGCACGATGTAGTGCACGTCGCGCTGCAGCAGCACGTGGGCGTGCAGCGCCACGTTGATCTCGGTGAGCGTCGTGCTGACGTGCTCCTCGGAGTACAGGTCGATGCCGCCGAGGGCCTTCTCCAGCGCGCGGGCGCCCTCGTCGGTGAGGTGCACGTTGCGGCGGTCGGCGTCGGTGTCGTAGTAGGACCCGGCATCGCTGCGGCCGACGAGTTCGCCGACCAGGCGGATGATCTCCAGCCGCGGCGTCTCGCGGTGCGTGGTGCCGGCCAGCACCAGCGGCACCAGCGCCTCGTCGACGAGGACCGAGTCGGCCTCGTCGATCAGCGCGACGTCGGGCTGCGGCGAGACCAGGTCGGCGACGTCGGTGACGAGCTGGTCGCGCAGCACGTCGAAGCCGATCTCGTTGACCGACGCGTAGGTCACGTCGCACGCGTAGGCGGTGCGCCGCTCCTCGGGGGTCGATTCGGCGGTGATCCAGCCGACCGTCAGGCCCATCGCCTCCAGCAGCGGCCCCATCCACTCGGCGTCGCGGCGGGCGAGGTAGTCGTTGACCGAGATGACGTGCACGCTGCGGCCGGCGAGCGCGTACCCGGCGGCGGCGATCGCGCCGGCGAGCGTCTTGCCCTCGCCGGTGGCCATCTCGACGACGTCGCCGGCGAGCATGCGCAGCGCCCCGAGCAGCTGCACGTCGAACGGCCGCAGGCCCGTCGCGCGCTCGGACGCCTCCCGCGCGATCGCCAGGAACTGCGGGATGTCCGACGACTCGGCCAGGTCGCCGAGTTCCAGCAGCGTCGCGGCCTTGCGCAGCTGCTCGTCGTCGAGCGCCTTGGCCTTCTCGTCGTAGTCACCCGACGCCGTCACCTGGCTCATCGACTGAGCGGCGTTCTTGTCGGTGCTCGCGCCGAGCATCTTCCAGAAGCGGGTGCTCAGGCGGCCGGTGCCGCGGGTCTTCGTCTTGCCTTCGATCTTCGAGGCTGTCTTCGCCACGCGTTCACGGTACGCGGCCCGGCCGGTACGGCACGCACGCCACTCACGGGGCGAAGTCGACCGCCAGCCAGTCCGCCCGCGGCACGAAGCCGAGCCGCCGGTAGAGCGCGCCCGCCACCGGGTTGGCCACGTCGGTGAACAGGACGACGTCGGCGGCTCCCGCGGCACGCGCCTGCTGGGCCGCCGCCGCGGTGACCGCCGAGGCGTACCCGTGGCCGCGGTGCGCGCCGGGGGTGTAGACCGGGCCGATCCGCGCCACCCCGGCGGCGGGGCGGCGGACCATCGCCAGGCTGACCGGCATCCCGTCGCGCAGCCACAGCACGAAGCGGGATCCGGCCGTCCGCTGGGCCGTGACGAAACCGTGGGCCGGCACGCCGGGAACGCCGAACGTCTCGGCGAAGAAGCGGCCGGACCAGTCGGCGAGCAGCTCCCCGTCACCGGCGTCGCCTGCGCGCGCCCGGCCCGCGACCCCCGCCGGCGCGGCGAGGTCGCCGAGCACGTGCAATCGCTCCTCGGTGCGTCCGGCGACCGTCGCGCCCGTCCGCCGCACCCACGCCTGGGCGAGCGCCTCGGTGCCCGGGCGTGGGCCGCGCACGGCCGGCAGCCCGGGCGCGACGTCGGCGAGGACCGCCGCGACGGCTCCGGCGGCGTCGACGGGCAGGGCGCACACCAGCGGGTAGGGCGGCGTGCGCACCGCCGCGCCGATGACCCGCCCGCCGTCGCACACCGTGAGCAGCACCGCGTCGGCCGGGAGCTCGGGTGCGGCCAGCCCCGCGAGTTCGACGGTGTGCGCCACCGGGTCGCGCCGGTAGAACGGTTCGGCGAGGGCCCGGAATCGCGCCGCGTCGTGGGAGGTCACCTGCACCCGACCAGCCTGGCCGGTGACCTCCCGGGGCGCCGGGGAACCGGCCGACGCACCGCCGCGGCACGTTGCTCGGCGGCCGCGCGCGGCGGGCCGTGCGACCCGCCGTGACCGCTCGCGCCCTCGCCGAGCCCAATGCGTGAACGTGCGGGTACCTTGCCCTGCATGGAAACGTTCACCCCGACCTTGGACTGGTCCAGTGAGCTCCTGACGTCGCTGGTGTGGATTGCCAAGGGGTGGGTGATCGCGGCGATCGCCACGCTGGTGGTGTTGGTCCTCATCGGCAAGTTCACCGAGTGGGGTCGGCAGTTCTGGCGGATCACCGGCGCCTACTTCACCGGCCCGGGCGCGGTGCGGGTGTGGTTGTGGCTGGCCGTCATGCTGCTGTCGGTCATCACCGCCGTGCGACTGTCGGTGCTGTTCAGCTTCCAGGGCAACGACATGATGAGCAGTTTTCAGGCGGTCGCGGCCGGCCTGGGCAACGGCGAACAGGGCGTGCTGGACTCCGGCAAGGACGGCTTCTGGATGTCGATGGGCGTCTTCGCCCTGCTCGCCGTCCTGCACGTCGCGCGCATCATGGCAGACCTCTTCATCACCCAGCGCTTCATGCTCGCGTGGCGGTCGTGGCTCACCGACCGGCTCACCGGCGACTGGCTCGACGGCCGGGCCTACTACCGCGGCCGGTTCATCGACGACACCATCGACAACCCGGACCAGCGCATCCAGACCGACATCGACATCTTCACCGCGGGCGTCGGTCCCCTGCCCAACACGCCGAACAACACCTCGGCCGCGACGCTGCTCTTCGGCGCCATCAACGCGATCGCCTCGATGATTTCGTTCACCGCGATTCTGTGGAACCTATCGGGCACGTTGACGCTGCCGCTGGTGCACGTCGACGTGCCGAAGGCGATGTTCGCGATCCTCATCCTCTACGTGCTGGTGGCCAGCGTCATCGCGTTCTGGATCGGCAAGCCGATCATCTGGCTGTCGTTCGACAACGAGAAGTACAACGCCGCGTTCCGCTACGCGTTGATCCGGCTGCGCGACGCCTCGGAGGCGGTGGCCTTCTACCGCGGCGAGATCGCCGAGCGCGTGGGGCTGCGGGCGCGCTTCGCGCCGATCGTGACCAATTACAAGCGCTACGTTAACCGAATGATCGGGTTCTACGGCTGGAACCTGTCGATGGACCAGGCCATCGTGCTGCTGCCCTACCTGCTGCAGTTCCCGCGCTTCCTCGGCGGCGAGATCACCCTGGGCGCGATGAGCCAGTCGGCGTCGGCGTTCGGCAGCATCCAGGACGGTCTGTCCTTCTTCCGCAACGCCTACGACCAGTTCGCCGGCTATCGCGCGGCCATCATCCGTCTGCACGGCCTCGTCGTCGCCAACGAGGAGGCCCGCGAACTCCCCGAGGTCCATCTCGAGGGGTGCGGTGACGGCACCGTGCAACTCGACGACGTCGAGGTCCGCACCCCGGACGGTCGCCAGCTGCTCAAGCCGCTGGACCTGCGCCTGGACCCCGGCGACACGCTCGTCATCACCGGTCCGTCGGGCAGCGGCAAGACCACGCTGCTGCGCAGCCTCGGGCAGCTGTGGCCGTTCGCGTCCGGGTCGATGAAGTGTCCCGACGAGGACAACTCGACGCTGTTCCTGTCGCAGCTGCCCTACGTTCCGCTCGGCGACCTGCGCGCGGTGGTGTCCTACCCGTGCAAGGAGGGTGAGGTCACCGACGCCGAGATCGCCGACGTGCTGGCCAAGGTGGCGCTGCCGCACCTGATCGACCGGCTCGACGAGGTGGAGGACTGGGCCAAGGTGCTCTCCCCGGGCGAGCAGCAGCGCATCGCGTTCGCCCGCATCCTGCTGACCAAGCCGAAGGCCGTGTTCCTCGACGAGTCGACCTCCGCGCTCGACGAGGGCCTGGAGTTGACGCTCTACCGGTTGGTGCGCAGCGCGCTGCCGAACACGATCATGGTCAGCGTCAGCCACCGCAGCACCGTCGAGCAGCACCACGACA
The DNA here is from genome assembly GCF_008329645.1 of Mycolicibacterium grossiae. Taxonomy (NCBI): domain Bacteria; kingdom Bacillati; phylum Actinomycetota; class Actinomycetes; order Mycobacteriales; family Mycobacteriaceae; genus Mycobacterium; species Mycolicibacterium grossiae. The sequence goes on along the minus strand of NZ_CP043474.1, from coordinate 4,114,351 downwards.
AGCAGTTGCACCTGCTCGGCGACGGCGAGTGGCGGCTGGGCCTCGTCGGGCAACCCGCCGGGCAGGCCTAACCGGCTGGACGGCTCAACCAGCGAGCGCGTCCGAGCGGGCCCGCCGCGCGGCGTGCGTGCCCGCCCGGCGGCCGAAGAACGAGCCCTCCCCCAGCTGGGTGCCGCTGGCGTAGCCCTTGCCGTCCTGGGCGATGTTCGACGCGCACGCCCCGGCGGCGTAGAGCCCGTCGATCACCGAGCCGTCGGCGCGGCGCACCTCGCCGTCGAGCGTCACCGTCAGCCCGCCCATCGTGAAACCGGAGTACATCGCGACGCCGAGGGACAGGTCGAACGCACCCCACGGTCCGGTGTCCTGCGCGGCGACGTACTCGGGCTGCTTGTGGAAGTCCGGGTCGGCGCCCTCGGCGGCGTGGGCGTTGTAGCGCTCCAGCGTCGCGACGAGGTTGCCCTCGGGGATCCCGAGTGCCGCTTCCATCTCCGCGACGGTCTCCCAGCCGTCGATGAACTTGATCAGCGGCATCTCGGGCATCTGCAGGTGCGCCTCGTCGACGATGAGGTACGCCTGCTGATCGGGCTGTTCGAGCACGAACGCCGAGGTCCGCGAGTGGTAGGAGTCCTCGGCGACGAACCGCTGACCCTGGTTGTTGACGATCACGCCGGTCAGCAGGATCTCCGGCGGGTAGGCGGCGGCGGTGATGAACAGGCCGTCGAGGTTCTTCGCCTCGCCGCCCGCCGAGACACCGAGGGCGATGCCGAGGCCGTCGTCGTTCGGGTTCCCCAGGATGTAGGGCTCCACCTCGCCGTGGTGCTTCGTCTTGCGGCGCTGTGCCAGCGCGGGCGTGTGGGTGGCGACGAGTTCCGGGTTCATCGCGAAGCCGCCCGCGGCGATCACGACGGACCGGGCGCGCACCGCACCGCTCTCGGTGAAGTGCTTCCACCGCACGCCCGCGACGGCATAGTCGTCGTCCAGGATCAGGTTGGTCACGCCGGTCTCGTAGCGGGTCCGCACGCCGAGTTCCTCGGCGCGCGCGACGAGCAGCCGGATCACCATGTCGGCGCCGCCGAGCTCCCCGGGTACGGGGACGGAGTGCCCGCGCGGCGCGGGCGTCGCCTGCTCGCAGAACGGCCAGACCTTCTCGTTGCCGGTGTAGGACAGGCCCTCGGTGCCGGGCGGGACGACCACCTTGCCCTTCCAGTAGCTGCGCTCGAACTGGAAACCCAGCGCCTCCAGCCACTCGAAGTGTTCGACGCTGCCGTCGCAGTAGGCGCGGATCTTCTCGTGGTCGGGGTCCTGGGCCACCGCGACGAGGTAGTCGTACATGGCGTCGGGGGTGTCGTCGTGGCCGGTGGCGCGCTGCACGGCGGTGCCGCCGCCGAGGTAGAAGTGGCCGCCGGCCATCGACGTCGTGCCGCCCGCGGCGGCGGCCTTCTCGAGAACCAGGACCCGGGCGCCCGCGGCGGCGGCGCTGACGGCCGCGCAGCCGCCGGCGATGCCGAAGCCGATCACGACGACGTCGGCGTCCTCGGCGCCCCAGTCGGTGACGTCGCGTGCGGCGATGGTGTCGGGGTGGTCGATGCTCACTGTTGCTCCTGCTTGACGTAGTCGAAGAAGTCCTGGATGTCGGGCGGCACGTACGCCATCTCGAGGTAGGGCACCCCGGCGTCGGCGGCGGAGAGGTAGGCGAAGCGCATGCCGCCGGGCATGGTCCCGCGGCCGACCACCTCCATGCCGTCGCCCTCGGCGCCGGCCACCATCGCGTCGAGCGCGGCGGGGTCCGGTGCGGTGACGCAGACGTGGTGCAGGCCGGGTCCGCACGCGTCGAGGTGGTCGGCGTAGGGGCTGCGCCCGGCCACCGGCTGGATCACCTCGAGCTGGGTGTCCCCGGCGTAGGAGAAGGACACGTGGGCGGTGAAGTCGGCCGGGGCGCCGCGGTAGGTGCAGGCGTCCGGGGCGAAGTGCACGTCGGGCATGCGGACCCAGGTGCGGGCGGCGAGCGCCGCGGTGAGCGCCGCCTCCGTCGCGTCCAGGTCGCGCGTCACCCAGGCGATCTGGACAGGTGTCTGGTCATGCATCGAGTCGAGGATATCCCCCGATGCGGGGCAAGGCTAGAACGTGTTCTAGTCCGGTGCCGTCAGTGTCCCGAGCAGCACGTCGACCTGGCCGTCGAACACCGTCGGGACGTCGCGCAGCGTGTCGGCGCCGTACTGGCCGAAGACCTCCAGGCTGATCGCACCGACCAGTCCGGCCCACAGCGCGAGGCAGCGCAGCAGCACGGCGTCGTCGCCGGTGAAGCCGAATTCCTCACGCAGACCGTCGAAGTCGCGAACCGTTGGCCCGGAGACCTCAGCCGGCGGGGCCGCCACCTCCCCGGCGGCGATGCCGGCGTCGACCGCGCCCAGCAGGGCGGCGATGACGCGGGTACCAGGCCCGACGGTGCGGTCGGCGGGTGCGTGGTAACCGGGAACCGGGCTGCCGTACAGCAGCGCCCAGCGGGCCGGTTCGCGGACCGCCCAGCCGCGGGCGGCCCGTGCGATGGCACGCACCCGGGCGCGCCAGTCGTCGGATGCCGCCGCGGCCGCCTCGTCGACCTGGTCGGCGAGTTCGGTGTAGGCGTCGAGCAGCAGCATGGTCAGCAGGTCGTCGCGGCTGGCGACGTAGCGGTACACCGCCGACGACACCATGCCGAGATCACGGGCGATCGCGCGCACCGACAGCGCGGCGGCCCCATCGGTGGCCAACTGGCGCCGGCCGAGGTCGATGATCCGGCGCTCGATGCGCCTCCGCGCGTCCTGCCGCGTGCTCACGGCCCCACTCTGCCACAGATCGAGAGCACTGCTCTTGTTTACGGCCCGTCGGCGTGGCACGCTCAAGAAGAGAGCACTGCTCTCGAAATCGACGCGAAAGGACCCGCCATGAACATCCGCTACGACCAACCGACCCGCAGCGCCCGCGCCGTGAACGAGGTGTTCCGCCGACTCGCCGAGTGGGGCATCGGCATCGCCGGCACCCGCGCGCTGCGGGTGCGCGGCCGAACGAGCGGCGAGATGCGCGGCGTCGTGGTCAACGTGCTGACCCTCGACGGACGGGACTACCTGGTCTCGCCGCGCGGCAACACGCAATGGGCCCGCAACGCGCGCGCCGCCGGCGAGGTCGAGATGGGCCCGCGCCGGCGGCGCCGCACCCACCACCTCGCCGAGCTACCCGACGAGGCGAAGCCCGCCGTGCTGCGGGCCTACCTGCGGCGGTGGTTCTGGGAGGTCAAGGGGCACGTCGGCGGCCTGACACCGGACTCGACCGACGCCGAGTACCGCGCCGTCGCACCGTCGATCCCGGTATTCGTCCTGCGCGACTGACGCCTCAGTCGCCGTCGCGGATCATCCGGGTGATGGTGTCGGCGGTGGCCTGGGTGAGTTCGCCCGACAGCTGCAGGGACTGGCCGTCGATGGCCTGGGTGATCGGCGGCGCCGCCAGCACCAACCCGTCGCGCACGAAGGCGACTTGGCGGCCGACGTTCGCGGCGGTGTACTGCGCGAATGCCGCGCTGGACCGGCTGTCCATGACGATCTGCACGCTGTAGTACGGCGACGTCGGCAGTTTCACCGTCTTCGCGCCGGTCAGACCGAGTTCGAGGGCCACCGGTTCGAGCTGGTAGTGGGCGACGCGCTCGACGTCGCACGCCGGCTGCGGCTCGGCGGGCGGCAGCGGGGGCGGCGGTGGGTCGCACTGGCCGGGCTGCGCCTGGAACGCCTCCACCACCGGGCGGATCGGCAGCGGCCGGATCACCACCGGCGGCTCGGTCGGCGTCGGCGCCGCCGTCGGGCGCGGCGGGGCTGCGGTCTGGTCGCGCTGCAGGAACGGCATCACGATCGCGGCGAGCGTCGTGCCCACCATGGCCAGGATGCCGATGGACGCCAGCACGGCGATGGTGATCTTGCGGCGGGACCACCGACGCGTCGAAACCGCCACGGGAAGCATCGTAGGACCCCGACGGCGCGGGATGGTTCCCCGACACGTGCTCTCCCGAGACGACGGGTCAGGCCGGGGGCACCGGTCCCCGCGCGACGTCGACGGTGCCCGACACCGGCTGTTCGGTCATCTGCTGTCTGGCGGCCTGCCAGGACACCGCTGCCGGGAACTGACCCCACGTGCTGTTGAACATGCCGATGATCGCCGCGCGGCCGTCGCCGGTGAGGACGTACACCGGGCCGCCGGAGTCGCCCTTCTGGCTGACCACGCCATTGGTCATCGTGAACCATCCGTTGTTGACCGATTCGACGGTGCCGCAGCTCTCCTGGGTCACGACGCCGAAGTGGCACACCCGCTGGCCCTGCGTGGGCACCACGGCGGGATCGACGACGAGCGCACGGCCGTCGGGCAGGACGTCGTTGAGCGCGACGTCGGGGGCCAGGGCGATCGACTGCCAGTCCGAGATCACGTGGTCGGTGGCGATCGTGGCGCCGTCCGGGGTGTTGTCGCGGAACGCGGTCTGGTAGCCGATGACGTTGCCGAACTGGTCGTTCACCACGCCGTTGCCGCGGCAGTGCCCGGCGGTGAACGCCGTGCGCGTCGCGACGTCGACGAAGCCGAGCGTGCACTTGTTGGTGTCCTGCCGGATCTCCATGCCCGGGAACACCAGCACGCCGGGAACCGCATCGGCCGGGGCGACGCACGCCAGGGCGGCGACGACCGCCGCCGCGAACGCGGCAGCGCCCCTCCTCGCACGCCGGATTGCCATCGCGCCTCCGATCGGTCCTGCGGCCAGGGCTCCCAAGGATGGGTGTCCCTCGGGGTGGTGTCACAGCCTACCCACGAGCGAAGCCGGCGCGGAGGTGAAGCCGACGCCTGCCGTGGGTGATTCAGCGCACCGGCGTCGGACGACGGTCAGGAATCGAAGCCCAGGCCCACCGCGTCGAGCGTGCGCAGCAACAGATTGCGCCGTCCCGCGCAGTGGTCGGCGCGGTCGAGCGACCACCGGGTGGCCTGGATGCCGATGCTCGCCAACGGTTCCGGCGGGAAGGGCATCGGCTTGCGGCGCACCATCTCCAGGCGGGTCCGCTCCGTTGGCTCACCGGCCAGCAGGTCCAGGCACACGTCGGCGGCGAAGCGGGCCGCGCCGACGCCGAGGCCGGTGAAGCCGTTGACGTACGCGACTCGGCCGTCGCGGGCGAGGCCCCAGTGCGCGCAGAAGCGGGTGTTGGTGTCGATCGGCCCGGCCCAGCGGTGACTGAACCGGACGTCGTCGAGCTGCGGGAAGGTGAGGAAGAAGTGCCGCGCCAGTAGGCGGTAGGTCTCCGCCCGGTCCTCGTAGGCGGAATCGACACGGCGCCCGAAGTGGTAGACGGCGTCGTATCCGCCGAACACGATGCGGCCGTCGCGCGAGCGCCGGTAGTAGTGGAACTGGTTGGCCGTGTCGCCGATCCCCTGCCGGTGCCGCCAGCCGATGCGGTCGAACTGGGCGTCGGTCAGCGGCTCGGTCGCCAGCACGTAGTCGTACACCGGCACGGTGTGCAGCCGGTTGCGCCGCAGCAGCGACGGGAAGACGTTGGTCGCCAGCACCGCGTGCCGGGTGGTGATGACGGCGCCGCCGGTGTCGACGCGCAGCGTCGCGCCGCCGGAATCCAGCGACCGTGCGGCGGTGTGCTCGTAGATCGTCACGCCCGCCTCCTGGCACGCGCGAGCTAGTTCGAGGGCCAGCTTCGCCGGATGCACGAGCGCGCAGGTGTCGGCGGCGAACAGCCCCGCCCGGTAGGTCGGCGAGTCCACCTCGGCGCGGACGGCGGCCTGATCGAGGAACGCGCCGTCGCCGTGGGCCGCCGCCGCGGACAGCCACGGCACCTGGTGCGGCTCGGTGGCGACGGCGAGCATGCCGGTGCGCTCCCATTCGGCGTCGAGGCCGAGTTCGGCGATCTCGGCCTGCATGCCGTCGAGGTTGGCCAGCCCCATGGCGGTCAGCGTGTCGAGTTCACCGGGCCAGCGGGACCGTCCGTTCTCGGTGCCGTGGGTGAGGCTGGCGTCGACGAAGCCGCCGTTGCGGCCCGACGCCGCCCAGCCGATCCGTTCGGCCTCGATCAGGACGACGCGCCGGTCGGGATGACGACGCGCGGCGTGCAGCGCCGTCCACAGCCCGGTATAGCCGCCGCCGACCACCAGCAGGTCGCACGTGACCGCGCCGGTCAGCGTCGGATACTGGAGACGCTGGTCGCCCGACAGCGTCTCCAGCCAGACCGAACCCAGCACGCTGCCGGCCAGGGAGCGTTCGACCAGACCGGGGTCGACGTCAGCGTCGAAGACCGTATGCACACCCCGAGCCTAGGGGTTCCTACGGAATGCGCGACGTCAAGTCGCTCAGACGACGGATTCCGTTGCCGCAGCGGGCTCGGGCCGCGGGGCCGCGTCGGACGGGGCCGGTGCCCATCCCGGCGGGCCGAGCACGTAGCCCAGGCGGTCGCGCCACCGCGACGCCCGGCGGACGTCGCGGGCGATCGCGACGTACTCGTGGGTCTGCAGCCGCCAGATGTTGAACGTCCCCACCGGCTTGGTCAACCCGTAGTGCGGACGGAACACCTCCTCGGCGTAGGTCCCGAACAACCGGTCCCACACGATGAGGATCCCGCCGTAGTTGCGGTCGAGGTACTCGGCGTCCATGCCGTGATGGACGCGGTGGTGCGACGGGGTGTTGAAGACGAACTCGATCGGCCGCCACATCCGGCCGATCCGCTCGGTGTGCACCCAGAACTGGTAGACGAGGTTCAGCGAGAAGCTGGCGAACACCATCCACGGCGGCACCCCGAGCAGCGGCAGCGGCACCCACACCAGGATCTCCCCGCTGTTGTTCCACTTCTGCCGCAACGCCGTGGCGAAGTTGAAGTACTCGCTGGAGTGGTGCGCCTGATGCGTCGCCCACACCAGCCGTACGCGATGCGCGATCCGGTGATAGGCGTAGAACAGCAGATCGACGCCCACCAGGGCGATCACCCACGTGTACCAGGCCGTCGCCGACAGCTGCCACGGTGCGACGTAGGCGAACAGCGCGGCATACCCGAGCAGCGCGATGAACTTCCACCCCGCCGTCGTCGCCACCGACACCAGGCCCATCGAGATGCTGGCCCACGCGTCCCGGCGCTGATACGCCCCCGCAGGCGAGCGCTCGTCGGTCAGTTCCTCGAGTTTGCGGGCCGCCGTCCACTCCAGGACCAGCAGCAGCAGGAAGAACGGCACCGCGAACAGCACCGGATCGCGCATCTGCGGTGGCAGTGCGTCCAGCAGCTGCCGCACCCAGGTCAGCGCATCCATCCCGGTCACCTCCGGGAGGTCAGCTTAGCCAACCACCCGTCACCGGAAGCTCAGAACCTCGTCACCCCAGGCCGCCCGCATCTCCCGGTCGGGATCGTCGGCCACGGTGTCGCGCCGGTCGAAGAGCAGCGTCGCGCGGTCGTCGTCGGTGTACGGCCGCCACACCGGTTCGCCGTCGGGACCCGTCGGTTCGGCGTCGGCGGCGAAGTTCAGCCAGCGGGTGCGCATCCGCCGCGACAGCGCGGTCCCGGCCTTCAACCCGCCGAGCTTGAACGTCGGATCCTTCGGGCCCATCACCAGATTGCCCCAGACGTAGGGCAGTTCGGTGGCGTGCGCGGCGCCCAACCGGATGAGGCGCAACAGCGGGGTGGCCCAATCGAAGCGGTACACGTACACCGGCGCCACCTGGCCGTGCCCGCCGGCGAACCACAGTGACGGCATGCGGAACCCGATGTCGCGGGCGACGCCCAGTCCCGGGACCTTGCCGCGGCCGGGATACGTGGACCCCAGCAGCTCGTCGGTCGGTATCTGGAGATCCGGTTGCTCGGCCGCGATCTGGGTGAACATCGCCTTGAGGGCCTCCGGCGTGATCGGTAGGAGCGGCGACTTCATGTAGCGGAAGAGGGCGGCCTCGTGCTTGTTGGTGCCGATGATCAACGGCACGGCGTGCGTCCGTCCCGCCCGCGCCGCCTGCACCGGATAGTCCGGCACCACGTCGCCGTCCACGATCGGTGCGAAGCCCAGCGTCCCCGGCGCGGCGACGGGCACCTCGTCGAACACGCGCTTCGCGGCGGCCAGCAGTGCGTGCGTCGGTGCGGCGGGCAGACGGTCGAAGTCCGGGCCGGTGCCGAGCGCCCCGAGGAAGCGTTCGGCGACCACGCGTGCGCGGTCGGCGTCGTAGATCGACGTCACCGGTGAACTCTGCGCGATGGCCCGGTGGAACAGCCCCGCGGCAGCGGGGCTGGCCAGCAGTGTCGTGACGATGCCGCCGCCCGCCGACTCGCCGAATAGCGTCACCCGGTCCGGGTCTCCGCCGAAGGCGGCGATGTTGTCGCGCACCCACTCCAGCGCGAAGATGACGTCGCGCAGGCCCGTGTTCGACTCGAACGTGGTGCGCGCCGTACTGAACGACGACAGGTCGAGGAAGCCCAGGGCCCCGAGCCGGTAGTTGACGGTGACGATCACCGCGTCCCCGTCACCGGCGAGCGCCCGGCCCCGGTACAGCGGCTGCGCCGCCGAGCCCAGGATGTAGGCGCCGCCGTGCACCCACACCAGGACGGGCTTGCCGGCCCCCGGTGCGGTGCCCGACGACGCCCACACGTTGAGCGTCAGGCAGTCATCGCCCTGCGGCGCACCGAGGTCGAGCGGGATCCGCGGGTCGACCGGTTGCGGACACACCGGCCCGACGCGGGTGGCGTCGGCGGGCTCGGTCCACGGCTGCGGCGGTCGCGGGGCGCGCCAGCGCAACTCCCCCGACGGCGGCGCGGCGTAGCGCACGCCGCGCCACACCTTGACCGTGCCGTCGTCGACGCCGCGGACCGGGCCGTAGCGGGTGTCGACGACGGGATGTTCGACCAGGACGGCGGTACCGGATTCGGCCGTCACGGGCGCCCTCCCCGGGCCGCCGCGCGGTCGTGCTCGGTGAAACCCACCACCGGCGCACCCATCGGTGCGGCTCGCCGCCGGGCGACGTAGTCGCTGGTCAGCTCCATCGCGGCGGCCACACCGTCGCCGGATGCCTCCCACGTGAGCGACCGGTCCGCCTGGACGCCCAGCGCGGTGCCGATCTGCACGGCGTCCATGTTGGCGCCGAGGAACAGGAACTCCCAGGAGTAGGTCGTCTCCTGCTGCTGGATCAGCGCCCGGATCGCGTCGTGCGTCCACTCCGTGCTGGAGTTCTCGTGCCCGTCGGTGAGGATGACCACCACGACCACCCCGGGACGCTCGTCCTCGGGCATGGCGGCCAGCTCGGTGCCCACGTCGGTGACCAGCCGGCCCACCGCGTCGTAGAGCGCCGTCCCGCCGCGTGGCTGCAGGTCGAGCGGCGGCACGTCGGCCAGCGGCCGGTTGGCGTAGACCACCTCGTACTCGGTGTCGAACCGAGCGAGCGTCACCACCGCCTCGCCCGCACCGTCGCGCTGGCCCTCGACGAAGGCCGCGAACCCGCCCTCGGCGTCGGCCTTCACCGCCTGCATCGACCCGGACCGGTCCAGCAGGACCGCGATCAGCGTGCGATTCGGATTCGTCATCGAGTCTCCTCGTGTCCGTGGACGGGACCCCCACCCGTCCGCTGCGACCACGGTACCCGGGGGGTCCGACGGGCTACCTGAGCTGCGCAGACGGCCCGAGCCGGCCGGGTGCGCGCCGGGACGCGTGGGCGCGGAGCCGGCGGCGACTACGTTGGTGCGGTGCGCAGATGGGCGCTGCTCGCCGCGGCGATCAGCAGTGAGGTGACCGCGACGCTGGCGCTGCGGGCCTCGCAGGACCACGGCGCGTGGCTGGTGCTCGTCGTCGCCGGCTACCTCGCGTCGTTCGTGTTCCTCACCCTCGTGCTGCGCGCCGGCATCCCGGTCGGCGTCGCCTACGGCATCTGGGGCGCCGCCGGAACGGCGGCGACCGCGGTGCTCGCGGCCGCGGTGTTCGCCGACCCGCTGACCTGGCCGATCGTGGTCGGCATCGGGCTGATCATCGTCGGTGTCCTGTTCGTCGAGCTGGGCTCGCACGCCGAGGAGCCGGGCGCGTGAAGTGGCTGGTGCTGCTCGCCGCCATCGCGATCGAGGTGTTCGCCACGCTCGCGTTGCGCGCCTCGGACGGGTTCCGCAAGAAGCTCTGGATCGCCCCCGTGGTCGGCGGTTACGTGCTGTCCTTCTATCTGCTGTGGCTGACGCTGTCGCTGGGCGTCCCGGTCGGCGTCGCCTACGGCGTGTGGACCGCGTGCGGCGTCGCACTGGTCGCCGTGCTGGCGCGCCGGTTGTTCGGCGACCCGCTGACGGTGAAGATGCTCGTCGGCATCGGGTTCATCATGGCCGGCGTGCTCACGATCGAGCTGGCGGGTGCCGTCGACTGAGCACCCCGGCCGACGCGAACACCACGAGACCGGCCAGTGGCACCACCAGCAGCCCGACGCGCAGGCTCGTCGCGTCGGCCACCGCGCCGACGACCGGCGGGGCGGCCACGAAACCCACCCGCATCAGCCACGCGACCGCGGTGAGCCCGGCGCCCGGCCGCAACCCCGGGAGACGATCCGCGGCGTGCATGGCGGCGGGGATGGCCGTCGCGATGCCGATGCCCGCGGCGGCGAAGCCCGCGATGGTGCCGGGCACGCTGGGGAACGCCAGCGCGAGTCCCATCCCGGCCGCGGTGACGAACCCTCCGGTGCGCACCACGGCGCGTTCGCCGAACCGGTCGACCAGGCGATCGCCCACGAGTCGGCCGAGGAACTGGAACGCCAGCAGCGCGATGTAGCCGAGCACCGCGATCGCGCCCGCCGCGCCGAGGTCGCCGCCGAGGTAGAGGGTGGCCCACGAGCTGCCCGCATCCTCGACCAGCGCGCCCGCCACGGCGATGAGCACCAGCAGCGCGACGGCCACGTAGATCCGTGGGCTGCGTCCACCGCCGACGGCTGCCGCGTCGGCTTCCTCGTCGGCGGTGACGTCGCGCCCGCGCAGCAGGAACCGGAACGCCACGGCGGCGACGGTGGTGAACACCACGGCGGTCACCGCCAGGTGCACCTGACGCGGGATGCCCGTCGCGATCGCGCCGGCCGCCATCGCGCTGCCGATCACAGCGCCGACCGACCAGATCGCGTGCAGCGAGTTGATGATCGACCGGCCGTAGCGGCGCTGCACGCGCAAGCCCTGGGTGTTCTGCGCGACGTCGGTGACGGCATCGCACGCGCCGCCGAGGAACAGTGCGACGGCCACCAGGACCGGCGCCGGCGCCGCTGCGGCGACCACGATCATCGACGCGATGCCGAGGGTCCCCAGCACCGCGGCGCGTGCCGAGGTGAACCGGCGGATCAGCGCCCCGGCGGCCAGCCCCGCGGCCAGCGCGCCGGCGGGGAACGCCGCGACGACGATGCCGTAGGCCGTGTTCGACAGCGCGAGGTCGGTCTTGATCTCCGGAAGCCGTGGCGCGAGGTTCGCGAACAACGCCCCGTTGGTGAGGAACAGCGCGGCCGCGGCGACCCGGGAGCGTCGGGTGGTCCGGGCGTCGAGCTGGTCCACCTCGACGCCGGTCATGCGGCGACCCTATCGGTCGGCGGCCGACGCGCCGCGGGCCCGTCCGCGCCGCGCACGCGGGTGTCCGCGGGGCCGCGATCGGTGCGGCCGCGCTGCGCGGCGAGCCGGGGTGATGCACCATCGGGTAACGACTGCGGACGAGTGACCGAAGTTCCTCGTGGGACTCGTCTGCGATATGTTCGCAGCGCACCGCGACACTCGGAGGTCACGTGAAGAATCTCGCCGTACTCGGCGCCGGCGCCATCGCCGCCGCCACGGTCGCTCTGCTCAGCCCGGCCGTCGCGGCCGCCGAACCCGCGAGTGCCTCGTCGCTGAACGTCGTCGGCGAGCCCTACGCCCGGGCGATGGCGATCCTGAAGAGCCAGGGCGTCAAGGCGTACTTCGGCGGCGCGGTCGGCAGCGACTACCCGCAGGCCGAGTGCATCGTGAACCAGCAGAAGGTGACCGGCGGCGGCCGCATGTACCTCAACGTGGACTGCACCGAGAAGGCCGTGCTGAACGCCACCTCGAACGCTCCGGCCGCGGGTGGTGCGGGTGGCGGCGGCGCCGTCAAGGGCGCCCCGGCTCCCGGCGCCGGCCAGGGAACGTACGGCAATCAGGTCGGCGTGCCCGTGCCCGTCGGCTGAGCTATCCGCTACCGGCGTTCCCACCTAACCGCCTAGACTGCCCCTGTCACGTCACCCGAGGGGGTTCGTCATGTTGCGTCCGCAGCGGTTCCGCACCGAGATCGATCCCGGTCCGGTGCAGATCCAGGCCCGCAAGGTGCACTTCGACATCGTCGACACGCCCTTGGCCTGGATTCCCGACCACCCGGTCGCCTCGCACATGGTCAGCCTGCTCAACGTCGTGCTGCCCGCCGCCGAGCGCTGGTTCGTCCGCACCTACGACGAGGCGTTGCCCTTCGTCCGCGACCCGAAGCTCGCCGAGGACATCCGTGGCTTCATCGGCCAGGAGGCGACGCACGCCGACACCCACGACAAGGTGCTGCACGACTACATGGTCGCCGGTGGGGTCGACGTCGCACCGCTGCTCGACCTCGTCGACTACGTCTTCGAGAAGATGCTCGCCCCGACCGACTCGCCCGATCCCGCGCGCCGGATGAACGACCTGTGCGACCGGCTGTGGCTGATCGCGGCCATCGAGCACTACACCGCCGTGCTGGGCGACTTCTCGCTGAACTGCACCTGGGACGACCACGGTGCCGACCCCACGCTCGTCGACCTGTTCCGCTGGCACGGCAGCGAGGAGGTCGAGCACCGGATGGTCGCCCACGACGTCGCGACGTACTTCCACGACAGCTACGTCGACCGGATCCGCGCCATGACGCTCGCGATCGGCATGATGTTCTTCTTCTTCCAGCGCGGCACGCGGTACCTGGTCGCCAACGATCCGTCGCTGGACCTCGGCTGGTGGCGCATGCAGCGCCTGCGGATGCGCGACTCGAAGCTCGGGCTGCTGCCGAAGTTCCGAAAGTTGTTCGGCGGCAACACCTTCACGTACTTCAAGCCCGGCTTCACGCCGGACGAGATGGGATCCACGGCCCAGGCGGTGGCCTACCTCGCGAGCAGTCCGGCGGCGCGGGCCGCGCACCTCTGATGCGGCTCGTCTCGCGGCTGCGCGAGCTGCCCGCCGCGCCCGGCGGCAGCGGCAGGGCGTGGTCGGTGGGACTGGCCGACGCCGCGGTGACCGGATTGTTCGCGCTGTCCGGCGCCATCCGCAAGGTGGCACCGCCGCGCGAGGTGGACCGGACGATTGCGCTGACGGTGGCCGAGCGCACCGTCGTCGCCCACGACCAGGACGTGATCGCGCTACGCCTCGAAGCCGCCGACGGCGGCCCGCTGCCGCGCTGGCATCCGGGATCGCACATCGACGTGCACCTGCCGAGCGGCCGGCTGCGGCAGTACTCGCTGTGCGGCGACCCGGACGATGCGCACTCCTACCGCATCGCCGTGCGCCGGATCCCCGGTGGCGGTGGCGGATCGGTCGAGGTGCACGACGACGTGGCCGTCGGCGCGCGCGTGCTGACCAGCGGTCCCCGCAACGCCTTCCCGCTGACCATTCCCGGCTACGGCTCGCCCGCCCACCGGTTCCGCTTCATCGCCGGCGGCATCGGCATCACGCCGATCCTGCCCATGCTGGCGGCCGCGCAACGGCTCGGGGTGGACTGGTCGATGATCTACGCCGGCCGCAGCGCGGACGCCTTGCCGTTCCTCGACGAACTCGCCCGGTTCGGCGATCGGATCCAGATCCGCACCGACGACGCGCACGGTCTGCCGACGGCCGCGGACCTGCTCGGCGACTGCCCGGACGGCACCACGGTGTACGCCTGCGGACCGGCCCCGATGCTCACGGCGGTGCGCACCGCGCTCGTCGGCCGCGACGACGTCGAGCTGCACTTCGAGCGGTTCGCGGCGCCGCCGGTCGTGGACGGCCGGGCGTTCGACGTCAGGGTCGCCTCGAGCGGTCACACCGTCGGCGTCGGCGCCGACGAGACGGCGCTGACGGCACTGGTGCGCGCCGGCGTCCGCGTCCCCTACTCCTGTCAGCAGGGCTTCTGCGGCACGTGCCGCACGCGGGTGCTCTCCGGTGCCGTCGAGCACCGGGACACGCTGCTCACCGACCCCGAACGCGCAGCCGGCCTGATGCTGGTGTGCACCTCGCGCGCCGACGGGGACGACGCCCTGGTGCTGGACCTCTAGGGGATCGCGATGACGCTCGGGGTCGCCGACCGCCTGGCGCTCGCCGACCTGGTGCACCTGTACGCCGCCGCGGTCGACGACCGCCGGTTCGACGACGTCGCCCAGTTGTTCACCGACGGCGCCGAACTGCACCTGCCACACCCGCCGCGCGCGCTCGAGCCGGTACGGGTCGTCCACGGCAGGTCCGGGGTGCGCGAGGCGCTGGACGCCCTGGCGGGCGTGCACCGCACCGAACACGCCCTCGTCGGGGAGGTGTACGTCGCCGCACCGGATCCCGGCTACGCGCTCGGGCGGGTGACGTGCGTGGCGCACCACTGGACGCGCCGCGACGCGGCGGCCGACGGCCCGGTCGGCGCCCCCGTCGACGTCCCCATCGGCGCCCCCATAGACGACGTCGTGTGGCACCTGCGCTACGACGACGAGTACCTGCGGACCCCGCAGGGCTGGCGGATCCACGGCAGGGCCGTGACGATCAACGCGATCGAACGGCGCCCGGTCAGCCGGCTGCGAGCTGTGCCAGCAGCGCATCCAGCAGCGGCAGTTGACTCTTCAGCATCTTCGACCGAGCCTCTTCGACGGCGAGCCACGCGACCCGGTCGACTTCGGGGAACTCCCTGATCCGGCCGGACCCCTTCGGCCACTCCAGCTCGAAGGTGTTGCTGACCTGAGCGGTGACGTCGAGGTCGCCGCGCACGGCGAACGCGGTGACCACCTTGCCGCCGGACTGCCGCACCGGCGGCAGCTCGTGGCGGGGGCCGTCGGGGGCGTCGAAGCCGATCTCCTCGCGGAACTCGCGGCGGGCCGCCGTCCACGGATCCTCCTCGGGCGGATACTCGCCCTTGGGGATCGACCACGCGCCGTCGTCCTTGCGCGCCCAGAAGGGACCGCCGGGATGGCCGAGGAGGACCTCGACGCCGTCGTCGGTCACGCGGTACAGCAGCAGCCCGGCGCTCTGTTTCGGCATGCCGGTGTCCTCCCGGGGATCGCCGCCGTCCGTGTCCGCGGCTGACCTGCACGGGTTGGCGCGCTCCCCACGATGCCGGATGCTGAAGGGGTGACGCGTCCGGGGCTGCGGTGGGATCCGTTGCGCTCGCTCGATCTGCTGGCCGGCACCGGCGTCTCAGCGGCCTATCTCAGCCTGTTCGTCAGCCTGCGCCGGCTGCTGATCGGTCGCCGGCTGACCCTGCACACCGCCGACGGCGACGTCGTGCTCACCGTCGAGCACCTGGTGGCCCGGCTCGACAGGCGCAGCGTGACCGGCGGGCGTCTGGGCGGCATCCTGCTGGTCGCCCGTGACGTGCGCTGGCGCGGGCACCACGTGCACCGTGCGTCCGCGGTGCTGCACGACGTCCACCTGCGCCCGCCCGTGGTGGTCGCCGCGCCGGTCGAGGTGACCGTCGACCTGGCTGCGCCGGCCCTGAACCACCTGTTCGGCATCGCCGCGCCCCGGCTGAGCGGGGTCGTCGGCGACGACGCCGTCGCCCGGCTGAGCCTCAACGGCCGCAGCGGCAGCGGGCACCTCGAGGTCGACGCGCGGCTGGACGGGTCGACGGTGTGGATCACCCCGAGGGCGGTGGTGCGGCGCCGCCGCTGGCGGCTTCCCGGGCTGCTGCCCGCCTACCGGCTGCGGGTGCCCGAACTGCCCGGCGGGGCCGAACTCACCCACGTCGAGTTCGCACCCGGCGTGCTGCGGCTGACCGGCGTCCTCCCGCAGTGGCGCATCGACCTGCCCCGGGCGGCGCTCGAGGGGCTGGTCACCCAGCTCGGCGCGGTCGGCTCCCGCCCGCTGGCGGTCGTCTGGCCGCCCGCAGCGCCGGCCCGCTGACGCGCGACGGGCGAATTCAGCCGACGCCGCTAGGATCCGTGCCGTGGTTGAGGCGTTCAGGCGGTACGTCGCGCTCGGCGACAGTCAGACCGAGGGGCTGTGGGACGGCACCGATGCGACCGGTGTGTACGGCTTCGCCGACCGGTTGGCGGTGCGGCTCGACGAACTGCACCCGGGTCTGCGGT
The DNA here is from genome assembly GCF_008329645.1 of Mycolicibacterium grossiae. Classification (NCBI taxonomy): domain Bacteria; kingdom Bacillati; phylum Actinomycetota; class Actinomycetes; order Mycobacteriales; family Mycobacteriaceae; genus Mycobacterium; species Mycolicibacterium grossiae. Next base: position 4,098,096 of record NZ_CP043474.1, on the reverse strand, counting down.
ACGCGAACCTCGCGGTGCGGGGCCGCCGGATCGCCGACGTGCTCGACGAGCAGCTTCCCGTCGCACTGGCCATGGCGCCCGACCTCATCACGACGTGCATCGGGATGAACGACGTGACCCGGCCGGGCCGCTCCTTCGACCGCGCGCTCGTCGACCTGGACCACCTGCACGACCGGCTGGCCGAGACCGGCGCCACGGTGGTCACGACGACGTTTCCCGACCTGGCCCGGATCCTGCCGGTGGGGCGGTTCATCGCCCGGCGCGTCGTCCAGATCAACGACGTCATCCGGTCGGCGGCGACGCGGCACGGGTTCCGGCTGGTCGACCTGTACGTGGCACCGTCGATGAGCGATCCGCAGGTGTGGAGCGACGACCGCGTGCACGGCTCGCCGGCTGGTCACGCGCTGTTCGCGGAGGCCGCCGCGGAGGCCCTCGACCTACCGGGTAGCAGCCACGACTGGGCGATGGCCCGGCCGGGAATCGTCATGCCGGGCTTCCGGTCACGGATGTACTCCCAGGCGCTGTGGGCGCGCAACCTGCTGATGCCGTGGGTGTGGCGGCACGTGCGCGGCCGCTCCAGCGGGAACGGACGGGGCGCGAAGCGGCCGGACCTGATCGAGGTCGGCGACCTCGCCGTGCTCGCGGACGCCCGCTAGCGGTCAGAACCCGAAGAGCCCGAACGGAAGCGGCGATTCGCCGGCGCCGAGCTTGGCGACGACGCCGGGGCAGAACGCGGAGATGGCCATGCCGGTGAACATGGTGGCCGGGCCGAGGGACATGCCGGCGGCGTCGGCGACCTTCGCCGCGGCGTCGGCCGTGGTCTGGCCGGGCTCGGCGAGCATCGGGCACACGGACTGACCGAGCGCGACCGCGTCGCCGGGGTTCGCGGCGCCGGGCAGCCCGACGCCCGCCTGGTTCACCGCGTCGAGGAACGCGTCACCGGTGGGGTCGGCGGCAGCGGGGCCGGCTGCGAGCAGCGCCGCGGTCGCGACGCCGGCGGTCAGCAGGGCGCCGCGCGTCGCCAGGGAGAGAAGGTGCACGTCGAGCAGCCTACGGCCGACGCGCCTGCGGCCCAACTCAGATGCCGGTCCAGGTCTCGTCGAGCTGACGGGCGACGTCGATGACCTTGGCTTCGTTGGACTCGGGGCTGTCGATCTCACCGGCGACGTGCGCGGCGATGAAGCGCTTGATCTCGGCGTCGACGCCGCCGACGATGCGCACCACCTCGGCGCGCAGCGTCTTGGACGTCACGTGGATCGCGATGTCGGTCGCCCGCGGCTTGTGCACGTCGAGGATCAGCAGCAGCGGTTCGGCGGCCACCGCCTCGGCGCGCAGCGCGATCTCGCCGAAGACCATGAAGCGCGGCTTGTCGATGCGCAGATCGACCACCATGTCGATTTCCAGCGGGATGCGGATCCGGAACGTGATCAGCTCCCCCACCTGACGGGTGACGTGCGGGCTCTGCACCTTCACCCGCGCCGACACCTTCGCGATCTTGCCGGGGCCCTGCGCGATCGGACCGATGGTGAACTCGTCGCCGGCGATGGCGGCGATCGCGTCGCCGACCCGCTCTTCGGTGACGGCCACCTCGAAGAACTTGCGGCCGAATTCCTCGTAGGTGACGTACTGGTGGTCTGGCATGGTCCTGTTACGTTCTCACGTCCGGGCCGCCAGTCAATCCGACCCGCGGGATTCGGCCCTAGCCCGCGAACAGCCGTAGGCGCGCGACGCCCCGTCGGTCCGGTGCCGGCTCCGCGAACACCACGCCGCGGCCGTCGGGCGTCGTCACCCTCGCCGCGACCGTGGGGCCCGCCGCGATCGGCTGCTGCCAGTGACCGCCGCGCAGCCGGGCGACGAGGTCGGAGACGGGGATGCGGTGATCGTCGCCCAGGGTCGCGGTGGCTCCGGCGGCGAGCCGGCGCCGCACCGCGACCTCGTCGCCGGCGCACAGGTCGTCGAGGAGGTCGGTCACGGCCCGTCGGCCACGGACCCCGGTACCGAGCGCGCCCGCGGCGAAGCCGGCCGCGCCGCCGACTCCTGGTTGGCGAGCAGGTTGCGCGCCAGGGTGAGCCCGGCGGGCACCGCCGCGAGACCGGTCCTGGCGAACCGGCCCACCATGGCGGGCAGTTCCCAGTAGGCGCGCAGCCGGGCGATGACCAGCCGGTCGCCCGCGGCCGTGACGTCGTAGCGCAGGTAGGCGGGGATCAGCATCGTCGACGACGCCGCCATCCGGACCTCGAGGGTGAGGTCGCGGATCACCGCCTCGCCGACCACGACGTCGTGGTCGCGATGGAAGACGATGTCGCGCGGGCCGATGAAGGTGTCGTAGAAGCGGGCGATCTCGTCGTGGCCGCGGTGCGGCCGGGACCCGACCGGATCCTCGACGACGCCGGTCTCGGCGAAGAGGCCCACCCAGGCGGCGCGGTCGTGCGCGGCCGCGGCGGCAGGCGACCGTTCGGCGGCGGCGAGCAGGTCCGCACGAAGTGCCACGCCCCCATCGTGGCTCGTGCGCGGCGGGTCGTGGCGGGACGCGCCGGACGCGCGCACACTGGGAATCACGTCCACGGTGGCTGGACGGCCGGCGTCGAGGCGCCGGACGAGCGTAGGAGGGCCGCGATGAGCCAGAACGGACCGTTCGGCATCGACCCGGAGGACTTCGACCGGGCGATCCGGGAAGCCGGTGAGGGGCTGCGCGACGCGCTCGACCGGTTCAGCCGGGGTGCGGGTTGGGCGTCGCTGCTCGACGACGTGACCCGGCGATCGCGACCCGCGGCCGAGCCCGAGACCACCGGCGCCGCGGGCGACGGCGTGTGGGCGATCTACACCGTGGGCCCAGACGGCGGTGCGCGCATCGAGGAGGTCTATCCCAGCGAGCTGGATGCGTTGCGCGCCAACAAGAACAACACCGACCCGGCCCGGCGGGTGCGCTTCCTGCCGTACGGCATCGCGGTCAGCGTGCTCGACCCGAACGACTGACCGGACCGGAAACCGCTCGACGGCAGAGCCGACCCGATACGCTGCGACACGACGTCGAGGAGGGCATCGGACATGTTTCGCGAGTTGACCGTCGCCGCGGCCGCGGTGGCGGCCGCAGTGGCGCTGGCGCCGAGCGCCGCCGCCGACCCGAGCAACGATTACGCCGATCAGTCCGGGCGCTACCCCAGTGACGTGCCGGGCATGAACTACGACGCGTCGCTCTCGGCCCCGTGCGACAACTACCAGCTGTTCACCTACGGCCGCGGCCCGGGCGGCGAACCGCTGGTCTGCCACTACATCCCCAACCAGTGGCCGCCGGTGTACACCGGCTTCTGGGTGTCGTCCTACCCGCTGTACGGCGAGCAGCCCATCGGCGCACCCTGTCCCGGCCCGAAGTCGGCCGCGCAGGCGCCCGACGGCCGGCCGATGGTGTGTCTCGGCGCGCAGGGCTGGCAGCCGGGCACGTTGACCGGCGCGGGGTTCTTCCCCGGCTGACCGGTGAGAAGAACGACCATACGCTCAGCTTCGCTGTGTATGGTCTTCCATCGTGACCGCTGATGCCGTGACCTTCGCCCTCTCCGACGTCTTCGGGACGGTGGCGCAGGCCCTTCCGGAGCACGACTTCCTGGTGTGGCGGGGACGCCGGCTCACCTACGCCGAGGCCGACCGCCGGGTCACCGGCTTCGCCAACTACCTCGCCTCGGTCGGCCTGGGCTGTCACACCGAGCGTGACGGGCTCGCGGGCCACGAGTCCGGTCAGGACCACCTCGGCATCTACCTGCGCAACGGCAACGAGTACCTCGAGGCGATGATCGGCAGCTTCCGGGCCCGCGTCGCACCGTTCAACGTCAGCTACCGCTACGTCGAGGAGGAACTCCGCTACCTGCTCACCGACTCGAAGGCCCGCGCGCTCGTCTATCCCGCAGAGTTCGCGCCGCGGGTGGCGGCGATCCGCGACCGGCTGCCGCACCTCGAGGTGCTCATCCAGGTGGCCGACGCCTCGGGCCACGACCTGCTGCCGGGCGCCGTCGACTTCGAGACCATCCTGGACACCCCGGCACCGGCGGCCGGACTGCCGGCCTCGTCGGGAGACGACCTCTACGTCCTCTACACCGGCGGCACCACCGGCATGCCGAAGGGCGTGCTGTGGCGCCAGCACGACATCTTCCTGTCGTCGATGGGCGGCCGCCCGTGGGGCAGCGACCAACCGCTGCGGTCCTACGACGAACTGCGCGCCAAGGCGGAGGCGTCCGCGGGCGCCATGTCGATCCTCATGATCCCGCCGCTCATGCACGGTGCCGCGCAGTGGGCGACCTTCAACATGGTCACGATGGGCGGCCGCGTGGTGCTGCCCGACGACGTCGAGCGGCTCCGACCCGCCGACGTCCTGCGGCTCGCCGAGCGCGAGCGCGTGCTGTCCATCCCGGTGGTCGGCGACGCCATCGCGCGGCCACTGATCGACGAGATCGAGGCCGGTGACTACGACCTGTCCGGGCTGCTGATGTTCACCAACGGCGGCGCGCCGATGTCACCGACGGTCCGCGCCCGGATCCTCGCCGCACTGCCGCACGTCATGGTGATGGACGCGGTCGGCGCCTCCGAGTCGGGCGCACAGATGAGCACCGTCAACACCGCCGGCGCGGAGTCGACGCCTGCGGTGTTCACCCCACAGTCGGACACCGCCGTCATCTCCGCCGACCTCGACCGCGTCCTGGGCGCCGGGGAGGGCCGCGGCTGGCTCGCGCGGCGCGACCTCATCCCCCTCGGCTACCTCGGCGACGCCGCCAAGACGGCGCGCACCTTCCCCACCATCGACGGCGTGCGCTGGTCGGTGCCCGGCGACCGCGCCAACGTCCTCGACGACGGCCGGATCGAACTGCTGGGCCGCGACTCGGTGACCATCAACTCCGGCGGCGAGAAGATCTTCGTCGAGGAGGTCGAACGCGCGGTGGCCGGTCACCCGGCGGTGTACGACGTCGTGGTGGTCGGCAGGCCGTCGGAGCGCTGGGGCAGTGAGGTGGTGGCCGTCGTGCAGTTCGCCGAGGGCGCCGACGCCAGCGACGAGGACCTCGTCGAGGCCTGCACCAGGGCCATCGCCCGCTACAAGATCCCGAAGGCCTTCATCCGCGCGGAGAAGATCGTCCGGTCCCCGGCGGGGAAGGCCGACTACCGCTGGGCCAAGGAGGTGGCGACCTCCGGCGTCAGGTCGGAGTGATCGCCGAGCGCGCCCGTCGAGGTCCAGAAGGTCTCCGCGCGTCCGACGGGCACGTCGAGGCCGGCCGCGAGCAGGGCGCGCGCCTTGAACGCCCGTGCCGCCCCGCTCAACACGTGGCGCACCGGCAGGAAGCCGTCGGGCGCGACGGACGCGTCGCCCCACAGCGTCACTTCGGCGGCGTGCCGGGCGGCGGCGTGCAGGAGGCTGCGGCGTAGGTCCTCGTCGACGGCCAGGGCGTCGGCAGAGGCGGCCAGCGACTCCGACCGCAGGGGCGCCGTGGCGTCGTCGTCCTCGGCCACGGGTGCGGTCACGCCGAGGATGCGCAGCGGGGACGGATCGCAGAGCGCGGGCAGCGCCACCGTCACCGACCAGCCGGCCATGGCGCGGTCGACGAGCCATCCCCCGGCGGAGGCGACGACGTCGACGGCGTCGCGGGCCGTGACCCGAAGGTCGTACTTGCCCAGTCGGCTGGCGTGTCCGCCCGATCGGGCGGTGCGCGCATCGTGCGTCGTGGTCACCGCATCTCCTCGAATGGTCGTGGGGCGGGCCATGACGGCCCCGTCCGACCATAGCAAGATCGTGACACTTGCGGGCGAAACTGTAACGTCCGGTCCTCAGCCGAAGTGTGCGCGGATGCCGGCGAGCATCGCGGCGTGGGCCGCGATCGCCCGGCGCTCGGTGACCCCGGCGAGCGGACGCGGGGCCGTGACGCCGAGCCGCTCGGTGAGGCGGGTGCCCCCGTCGGCCGCCTCGAACGACACGACGCCGTCGAGGCGGATCCCGGGGAACTGGCGTGCCGCGGTCACCAGGTCACCCGCCGCGGGCACGGTCACCCGGGCGGTGTAGACGACCGGCAGGGTCACCGGACCGAACGGGATGCGGTCCCGGACGCGGTGGGTCCGCTCGACTCCGGCCGCTCCCTGGCGCTGCCGGAGCAGGTGGACGGACTCGATCAGCGGGTGCACGGCACGCAGCGCGTCGAGGTCGGAGTAGAACGCGCGCACCAGCGCCGGCGGGGCGGGCACGCACTCGACCAGGACGTGCTCGCTCCTCGCCAGAACGAGGCGGGCGATCGGGCCGGCGACCGTGCGGTGTGCCACGGACGCGAATGTAGTGCGGACGGTCCGCGGGCGACGCACGTTCCGCCGAGCGGCAGCGCGACTGAACCGATTCACCGCGCGCCGCGGACTCGACGCAGCGGTGCGGATCGAGCAACGGAACCGGCAGCCACGAAGGTCCGCCGACCGCCGCGCGCCTCGTCATCGACCCGTCCGTCGAAACGCGTTGTCACCAGGGGTTTCCACGAAGAACGCCGCCGTACACGGCGATGCCGGCCGACTGCCGGACGAGCCGTTTCCGCGTCGTCGAAAGTGCCTCGCGCACAGCGGCTTTTGTGAAGCACGCACCGGCGACGGGCGAATGGTGATGGGCGACACGTTTCTTGGAGCCCGGCAAACGACGTTGCTAGTGTCCGGCCGCATGATTGGTATCGCGACCGCAACGCTGATGACGCTCGTCAATCAGGTGTCCGGCACGCCCTACGTCACGGGCGGTGACTCGCCCGCCGGTACGGACTGCTCGGGCCTGGCCTCCTGGGTGGCCAACGCCGCCACCGGGCGTCCGATTTACGGCGACCGGTTCAACACCGGCAACCAGGAATCGGCCCTGCTGGCGCGCGGATTCAAGCCCGGCTCCGAGCCCGGCGCGTTGGTGATCGGGTGGAACGGTCGACACACCGCGGTGACGCTGCCCGACGGAACCCCGGTCTCCAGCGGCGAGGGCGGCGGCGTCAAGGTCGGTGGCGGTGGCGCCTTCCAGCCGCAGTTCACCCATCACATGTACCTGCCGGTCGAGGCGGTCAGCGGTGCCGACGTGCCACCGCCGGATGCCCCGCCTCCGCCCGCCGATCCCTTCGCGCCGCCGCCACCACCGCCGGGTGAAGAGTTGCCGCCGCCCCCGGGCGACGTCACCCTGCCGTCCGCGCCGCCGGAGGCGATCCCCGCGCCCGGCGCCGAGCTGGTGCCCGCACCGGAACCAACGCCGCCTCCGGCCGGCGTCTGACCGGCTACGGTCCTGACGGGCCCACCATGGCGCGCTGCCACATGGTGGCGATCGTGCGCACGGCGGTCTCCTCGTCGTACTCCGTCGGACCGTCGTCTCCCCCGGCCGCGAGCCAGGTCCAGCAGTAGGACTCCAGCATCGAGACGATCGCCGACGCGAAGGTGCCGTGATCGAGGTCCACGGTGACGCCATCGGCCTCCACGGAATCGACGAGTGCCAGCACGGCGTCGATGCCCTGCTTGCGCATCGATCGCCACCACAGCGCCGCCTCGGCGTCGGTCATGGCGAGTTGAAAGGCGCCGATCATCTCCGGTAGGTAGTCCCGGAACGTGCGGACGTAGGCCCGGACGGCGGCTTCCACGGTGGCGCGCCAGTCGGTGCCGAGGTCGTCGAGCGCCCGGTCGACGATCCGTCGCGGGAACGCGGCCAGCAGCGCGGTGAGCAACTGCTGCTTGGTGTCGTAGTAGTTGTAGAACGATCCTGCGGATCTGCCTGCGCGACGGGTGATGTCGGTGATGGTGGTGTTCAGGTAGCCCTTCTCGGCGAAGACCTGCCGCGCGGCGTCCTGCAGGGCCGTCTCGGTGCTCTGCCGACGCGACGTCGTCACCCGGTCGCGCACGGCAGCGCCTTGATGGTGTGCACGAACGGGGAGACGAGCAGGTCCGGCTCGGCCGTCGTGTGCATGTCCGGGAACGCGGACAGGAGTTTGCGCAGAACCACCCGCATCTCCATGCGCGCGAGATGGGACCCCAGGCAGAAGTGCGGACCGCCGGCGCCGAAGGCGATGTGGTCGCGGGCATTCGGGCGCAACACGTCGAAGGCGTCGGGGTCGGCGAAGACCGCGTCGTCGTGATTGGCCGCCAAGTACCACAGGACCACCTTGTCCCCCTTGGCGATCGGTTGACCGCCCAGCACCGTGTCCACGGTGGCGGTGCGCCGCATGTGCAGTGCCGGTGAGCACCAGCGCAGGATCTCGTCGATGGCATTCGCCTCGCGTGCGTCGAAATCCTCGGCGAGCAGGCGTTTCTGATCGGGATGATCGCTGAGCAGTTTCATGCCCCAGGTGAGCGCGGTGCGGGTGGTGTCGTTGCCCGCGGACACCAGCAGGATGACGAAGGACGCGAATTCGTCTGGGGTCAGGCGATGTCCGTCGATCTCGGCGTGCACGAGCACCGAGGTGATGTCGTCGCCGGGCGCCGCGAGGCGTTGCTTGCCGAGGTCGATCGCGTACTCGTAGAGGGCGAGAAGACTCGCGAGACTCTGCTCCGGGCCGCCGAATTCGGGGTCGTCGACGCCGAGGATGCCGTTGATCCACGCGCGAAGTCGTGGTCGGTCGCCGGCGGGGACGTCGAGCAGGTCACAGATCACCTGGAGCGGAAGACGTCCACCGACCGCCGACACGAAGTCGAAGTCCTGCGCGTCGCGCAATTCGTCCACGATCGCGTCGGTGAGCGATTCGACCGATGCCGTCAGGCGCCTGATGGCGCGCGGCGAGAAGGCGCTCTGCACCAGGCGGCGTTGCCTGCCGTGCCGGGGATCGTCCATCGCGATGATCGACGCCATGACGTCGAGGACGTCGCGGGGGAAGTCGTCGAGCGAGAAGCCGGCGGTGCTGGTGTAGGTGGCGGGGTCGCGGCTGACCTCGGCGACGGCGGCGTGCGAGGTGACCGACCAGCAACCGGTCCCGCGTTCGTCGCGGTGATGTGCCACCCCGCCGCTGCGCGCACGCATCGCGGCGAAGGCGCGCAGACGGTCGTCGACGCCGGCCGACCAGAACGGCTGCAGGACGGCCGGTGAGACCTCGTCCCGGTCGTGTGCCATCGCCCGCCCTTCATGAATCTGAATTCAGATTCATGAAAGCACGGCACGGTGCGCATGGGAAGGGCCTCGCGACGGTCGGCCTCCCGACACGCGCACCGCCGGGTCGGGGAACTCCGACCGCGCGGGCGCGACGCGTCGTAGCATCGGCGGCGTGCCCGACCCCTCGGCCGAGCCCCGACCCGGCCTGCGCGAGCGGAAGAAGCAGAACACGCGGCGCCTGCTCGTCGACGCAGCGGTGGAGCTGTGCCTACGGCAGGGCTACGAGAACACCACCGTCGAGCAGATCGCCGCGGCCGCCGAGATCTCCACCCGGACGTTCAGCCGGTACTTCGCCACCAAGGACGCGGTGTTCCTCGCCGTCCTCGACGACCTCGTCGGCGAGATCGTCGCCGAACTCGAAGCGCGGCCCGACGAGGAGGGTCCGATGGAAGCGCTGCGCGCCGCGCACGTCGCCGTCCTCACCCGCGTGTCGGACGGCCCGCTGGCGGGACTCAACGCCAACCGCATCGCGCTGATCCTGCGCATCGTGAACTCCTCGGAACATCTGCGACAGGCCGCGATCGATTACCGCAGTCCGGCCGCGCTCGAAGCACTCGCCCGGAAGATGGGCGTGTCACCCGACGACCAGGAACTCGACCTCGGCATCGCGCTGTTCTCCACCACCATCGTGCGGGCGTGCCAGGACCTGGCCGGCACCGGGGACGACGTGGCACCCCATGTGGTCCTCGACCGGCTCGAGGGTGCGCTGAGCCGCGTCGCCCGCTTCGCCGCCGAACTCGACGTCGACCGCTGAGTGGCCGTCAGCGGCGACGGCTGCGCGCCGCGACGACGGCCACGCCCACGCCGACGAGCGCGATGATCGGCCCGAGCACCGACCACGTCGTGGTGTTGCTCATCGGACTGCCGCCGACCACGCCGATTCCCTGCAGCGTGAACAGCAGGCCGCACAGCGCGACGAAGACACCAAGGCAGATCAGGGCGAAGCGCATGTCGCGACCCTAGCGGGAGTCGGCGCCCGCGCGACGGCCGGACGATCGCCGGGTGCCCGGGGGTTGACGAATCTGTGAAAGTGCTCAGCGGACGGACCGAGGACGTCGTCTCGTCTGCTTTACTGACGACGCCGAGTAAGCCTGACCTAACGCCGCCCGAGGAGTTCCCCCGTTCCGATGAGTGCGCCGACGACCGAGCCGGCCGCCCGCCCCGATCGCGCCCCGCACCACAGCGGCATCGCGAGGTGGATCCGGCGGCTCGCCGTGCCCATCATCCTCGGCTGGATCGCGCTGATCGCCGTCCTCAACATGACGGTCCCGCAGCTGGAGGTCGTGGGCCAGGAGCGCTCGGTGTCGATGAGTCCGGCGGACGCGCCGTCGGTGATCGCGATGAAGCGCGTCGGCACGGTGTTCGACGAGTTCACCTCCGACAGCTCGGCGATGATCGTGCTGGAGGGCGATCGCCCGCTCGGCGACGACGCGCACCGCTTCTACAACGACATGGTCGACCGACTGGAGGCCGACGCGCAGCACGTCGAGCACGTGCAGGACTTCTGGGGTGACCCACTCACCGAGGCCGGCGCGCAGAGCGACGACCTGAAGTCGGCCTACGTGCAGGTGTACCTCGCCGGCAATCAGGGCGAGGCGCTGGCCAACGAGTCCGTGCAGGCGGTGCAGGACCTCGTCAAGGGGATGCAGCCGCCGCCGGGCGTCGCGGTGTACGTGACGGGTGGTTCCGCGCTGGCCGCCGACCAGCAGATCGCCGGCGACCGCAGCGTGCGGGCCATCGAACTCGCGACGTTCGGCGTCATCATCACCATGCTGCTGCTGGTGTACCGGTCGTTGCGCACGGTGGTGCTCACGCTCGTCGTCGTGGTGCTGGGGCTGGCGGCCTCGCGCGGCGTGGTGGCGTTCCTGGGCCACTTCGAACTGATCGGTCTGTCGACGTTCGCGACCCAGCTGCTGGTGACGCTGGCGATCGCGGCCACCACGGACTACGCGATCTTCCTGGTCGGTCGTTATCAGGAGGCTCGCAGTCTGGGCGAGGGCAAGGAGCAGGCGTACTACACGATGTTCGCCGGCACGGCGCACGTGGTGCTGGGCTCCGGCCTCACCATCGCCGGTGCCACGTTCTGCCTGTCCTTCACCCGGTTGCCGTACTTCCAGTCCCTCGGCATCCCGCTGGCCGTCGGCATGACGGTCGCAGTGCTGGTGGCGCTGACCCTCGGGCCGGCGCTCATCACGGTCGTCACGCGCTGGGGGTGGCTGGAACCCAAGCGGGCGATGCGCATCCGCGGCTGGCGCAAGATCGGCGCCGTCATCGTGCGGTGGCCGGGCCCCGTGCTGCTGGCGACCATCGCGCTCTCCCTGATCGGCCTGCTCACCCTGCCGGGCTACGAGCCGAACTACAACGACCGCAAGTACCTGCCGACGGACCTACCGGCCAACCAGGGTTTCGCCGCTGCCGAACGGCACTTCGACCCGGCCCGCATGAACCCCGAGCTCCTGCTCGTCGAGACCGACCACGATTTGCGCGATTCGGCGGACTTCCTGGTGATCGACAAGATCGCCAAGGCGGTGTTCCGCGTGCAGGGCGTCGGCAGCGTCCAGGCGATCACGCGGCCCGACGGCAAGCCGGTCGAGTTCAGCACCATCCCGGCGCAGATGGGCCTGTCCGGCGTCAGCCAGGACCTGAACCGCAAGTACAACCAGGACCGCATGGCCGACATGCTGGTGCAGGCCGACCAGCTCCAGAACACCATCGGCACCCTGCGCACGATGGTGTCGCTGATGGGTCAGATGAACGCCGTCACCCAGGAGATGGTGGTCAAGACCAAGCAGATGCTCGTCGACGTCTCCGAACTGCGCGACTACATCTCGAACTTCGACGACTTCTTCCGGCCGATCCGCAACTACTTCTACTGGGAACCGCACTGTTACGACATCCCGGGGTGCTGGGCGATCCGGTCGGTGTTCGACACCCTCGACGGCGTCAACACCACCACCGACTCGTTCGCCGAGATCGTGCCGCACATCGAGCAGTTGGCCGAGTTGCTGCCGCAGCTGCAGGCGCTCATGCCCCAGCAGATCGAGACGCTGGAGCGGCAGCGCGAGATGATGCTGACGATGCAGGCCACCCAGGGCGGTCTGCAGGATCAGATGGCCGCCGCGTCGGAGAACCAGAGCGCGATGAGCGACGCGTTCAACGACTCCTGGAACGACGACACCTTCTACCTGCCGCCGGAGATCTTCGACAACGAGGACTTCAAGCGCGGCATGGAGAGCTTCATCTCGCCCGACGGAAAGTCGGTGCGGTTCATCATCTCCCACGAGGGTGACCCGCTGTCCGCCGACGGCATCGACCGCATTCCGGCCATCAAGACGGCGGCCACCGAGGCGATCAAGGGCACGCCGCTGGAGGGCGCGAAGGTCTACGTCGGCGGCACCGCGTCGGCGTTCAAGGACATGCGCGACGGCAACACCTACGACATGATCATCGCCGGCATCGCGGCGCTCTCGCTGATCTTCATCATCATGCTGATCATCACGCGCAGCCTGGTCGCCGCCTCGGTGATCGTCGGCACCGTCGTGCTGTCACTGGGCGCGTCGTTCGGCCTGTCGGTGCTGGTGTGGCAGCACGTGCTCGGCATCCCGTTGCACTTCATGGTCATGGCCATGGCGGTGATCGTCCTGCTGGCGGTCGGCGCGGACTACAACCTGCTGCTGGTGGCGCGCCTCAAGGAGGAACTGCACGCCGGCATCAAGACCGGCATCATCCGCGCGATGGGCGGTACCGGGTCGGTCGTCACGGCCGCGGGCCTGGTGTTCGCGTTCACCATGATGGCGATGATGGTCAGCGAGATGACGGTGGTGGCGCAGGTCGGCACGACCATCGGGCTGGGCCTGCTGTTCGACACGCTGGTGGTGCGTGCCTTCATGACCCCGGCGATCGCCGCCCTGATGGGCCGGTGGTTCTGGTGGCCGCAGGTGGTGCGGGAACGGCCGCGGTCGGCGTCGCTGCTGCACCGCTGACCGCTCCCGCGTCCGCTCAGCGCCCGAAGCCGGCGTCCCGCAGTGCCTGCGCCATCGATCCCGATGCCGCGGGTGCGGCGGCGCGGCGGGCGTCCCCGTCGCGGGCCGAACCGCCGCGGGCGGGGGTGCCGCTGCGGCCCCGCCGCTCCCCCGACCCCTGCGGGCGGTCCCGCCGTGCTGGGCCGCCACCGGAGGCCGGGCGCTTGGCCGGGCGTGCGGCATCGTCCTTCAACCGCAGGCTGAGTCCGATGCGCTGCCGGTCAACGTCGACGTCGATCACCTTGACGCGCACCACCTGACCGGACTTCACCACCTCGTGCGGATCGGACACGAAGCGGTCGGCCATCGCCGACACGTGCACCAGACCGTCCTGGTGCACGCCGACGTCGACGAAGGCGCCGAACGCCGCGACGTTGGTGACGACGCCCTCGAGGATCATGCCGGGCTTCAGGTCGGCGACCTTCTCCACGCCCGCGGCGAACGTCGCCGTGGTGAACGCCGGGCGCGGGTCGCGTCCGGGCTTCTCCAGTTCGCTCAGGATGTCGGTGACGGTCGGCACGCCGAAGCGGTCGTCGGCGAAGTCGGCCGGTCGCAGGGTGCGCAGCGTCCGCTCGTCGCCGATCAGCTCGGCCAAGGAGACGCCGGCGCGGTCGAGGATGCGCCGCACCACCGGATACGACTCGGGATGCACGCCGGACGCGTCGAGTGGATCGTCGCCGTCGTTGATGCGCAGGAAGCCCGCGCACTGCTCGAACGCCTTGGGCCCCAGCCGCGGAACCTCGAGCAGCGCGGCGCGGCTGGCGAAGCGGCCGCTCTTCTCGCGGTGCGCGACGATCGCCTGGGCCAGGGACTCGGTCACGCCGGACACCCGCGCCAGCAGCGGCACCGAGGCGGTGTTGAGGTCGACGCCGACCGCGTTCACCGCGTCCTCGACCACCGCGTCGAGGCTCTTCGCGAGGATCCCCGGCGTCACGTCGTGCTGGTACTGCCCGACGCCGATGGACTTCGGTTCGATCTTCACCAGCTCGGCCAGCGGGTCCTGCAGCCGCCGCGCGATCGACACCGCGCCGCGCAGCGTGACGTCCATCCCCGGCAGTTCGCGGGCGGCGTACTCGCTGGCCGAGTAGACCGAGGCGCCGGCCTCGCTGACCATCGCCTTGACCGGCGCCGGACCGCCTGCGGTGCGGATGTCGCCGATGAGTTCGGTTGCCAGCGCGTCGGTTTCGCGCGACGCGGTGCCGTTGCCGATGGCGACGAGTTCGACGCCGTGCCGCGCGATCAGCGCCGCCAGCGTCGCCTTGGCCTGATCCCACTGCCGCTGCGGCTGGTGGGGGTAGATGGCACACGTGTCGAGCACCTTGCCGGTGCCGTCGACGACGGCCACCTTGACGCCGGTGCGGAAGCCGGGGTCCAGGCCCAGCGTCGTGCGGGTCCCCGCCGGCGCGGCGAGCAGCAGGTCGGAGAGGTTGCGCGCGAACACCGCGACGGCGTCCTCCTCGGCGCGCTGCCGCAGCCGCATGCGGGCGTCGACGGCCGCGGACACCATCAGCTTCACCCGCCAGGCGAACCGGACGGTGGTGGCCAGCCACGGCGTCGCGGCGCCGGGCGCGGACAGGTCGATGCCCAGCGACTGCGCGACCATGGCCTGATAGACCTCGTCCTCGCCGCCGTCGAAGGTCAACGTCAGCGCCTGCTCCTTCTCACCGCGCAGCACGGCCAGCACGCGGTGCGACGGCATCGCCTCCAGGGGTTCGGAGAAGTCGAAGTAGTCCCGGAACTTCTGCGCCGCAGCGCTGCCGGCCGCCTCGTCGGAGAACGGCGCGGCGCGCACCGCTCCGTCGGCCCAGAACTTGGCCCGGACCGCGCCGACCAGCTCGGCGTCCTCGGCCGCGCGTTCGATGAGGATGTGCCGGGCGCCGTCGAGGGCGGCGGCCGCGTCGGCCACCGACTCGCCCAGGAACTCACCGGCCACGGCGTCGGGCACCAGCGTCGGATCGGCCAGCAGGCGGTCGGCCAGCGGCTCGAGGACGGCCTCCCGCGCGATCTGCGCCTTGGTGCGGCGCTTCTGCTTGTACGGCAGATAGATGTCCTCGACGCGCGACTTCGTGTCGGCGGCCAGCAGTGCGGCCCGCAGCTCGTCGGTCAGCTTGCCCTGCTCGGCGATCGAGGCCAGCACCGCATCGCGGCGCTCGTCGAGTTCCCGCAGGTACCCCAGCCGTTCGGACAGCGTGCGCAGCTGCCCGTCGTCGAGGCTGCCGGTGACCTCCTTGCGGTACCGCGCGATGAACGGCACGGTGGAGCCCTCGTCGAGCAGGCGCACGGCAGCGGCGACCTGCGCCTCGCCGACGGCGAGTTCCTCAGCGAGACGGGCGTTTACGGACTTCACGGTGGGGCTCGATGTCACGCCGAGACCCTACCGGCTCCCTCCGACGGGCTCCGCCAGCGACGCGCGGGCGTCGATCCCGGCACTCACCCGGGCCGCCGCCGCGGAGGCCACGAAGCACGCCAGCGTCGTCCAGCCGTCGACGCCGGTCAGCCCGTTCTTGGCCAGCAGGACCAGCGCCACGCCGGCCACGCACACCAGCGCACCGGCCGTGGCGGCCCAGACGCCCGTCGCCCGCGGCGCGCTGTCCCACCACGGCAGCCGGCGGTGCTCCAGGGGCGAGAGCACCCGGAACAGGACCGCCATGACGACGGCGAAGACCAGCGCGCGCAGCGCCAGCATCGGCCAGAAGTCCGCGGCGGTCACGTCGTAGGCGTCGAGTCCCACGGCGTGCAGGGCGAACGTCGCCACGGCGATCGCGGGGATGTGCCACAGGTAGAGCGTCATTGCGCCGCCGTTGCCGACGACGACGGCACGCCAGACACGTGGCCGTGCCGCCCACCGGCGGATCGGTCCGGCCGCCGCGACGAACGCCATCGACATCCACGTGCAGTGCAGGCCGAGCAGCAGGGTGGGCGGTGACACGTTCGACATCAGGTCGGTGCCGGTGACGACCAGCGACACCTGGTACGGCCCGACGACGGCGAGCAGTACCTGCGCGGCGAGGGCCGCCGCCGCCGCGCCCAGCGCGACACGCACCCCGATCAACCGGCGCGCGTAGGCCACGCCCACGGTCATCGGGATCAGCCACACCGTGAGGAACGTCGCCACGGCGAGCTGCGGATCGTCCACCGCGAGGCGCAGCGCGTCGAGGGCGGCGGTGACGGCGAGGAGTCCGACCAGCACGGCGACCACCGCGCCGAGCGAGCGCAGCCGGGTCAGCAGCGGCACGAACGCCAGCGCGACGAGGTAGACGCCGAGGAACCACAGCAACGCCACCGCTTCCCGGCCTATGTCGGCGGCCGAGTCGGCGCCCAGGACGAGACCGACCACCGCGACGCCCACCGACCATGCGGCGAGGTACCAGAAGGCGGGGCGGCACAGCCGCTGCGCGCGGGTGAACAGCCACGTCCCCCAGCGCCGGTCGGCGTGCCAGCCGTATGCGCCCGCCGCGCCGCCGGCGAGGAAGAACAACGGCATGACCTGCACCACCCAGGTGATCGGGGCCAGTGCCGGGAGTTCGCCGAGGATGTTGCCGATCCGCAGGCCGGTCCGGTCGATGGTCGCGAGCAGCAGTGCGCAGTGCCCGAACATGACGACGAGCAGCGCCGCGATCCGTGCGACGTCGACGGCGCGATCGCGGTCCGGCGGGGCGCTCGCGGCGGCGGGATCGGGCCCCGGGGCGGGCGTGGTGAGCGACATGACCTCAGCATGCCGCGTGCGGGCGCGCCGAACCACGAGTAGGACTACGCGTCGGCCGGCCGGTCGGAGATGCCTTCCCGAGCCGCTCCCATCGTTGCCGTGGCACCGTTACCAAGCTGTTATCGTGCAGGGCGTGGGACGGCACTCGTTAGCCAAGCCCCGGCGCCGCCGCCGCTGGTCGGTCGCCGTGGCTGCCGTCGTCGTCCCCGCCGTCGCCTTCCTCGCCTCCGGGGCGACCGCCGCCGCTCCGGTCCCCTCCACGGCCACCGCCGCACGCGTCGCCCAGGACTGCTGCGCGGAGGTGGTCGCCGCCGACGGCGGTGGGGCCGGGGCGTCGGTGCGGTTTCTCTACAGTCCGCCACCCGGCGAGTCGGTGGTGCTCAGCGCCGGCTCGGCCAGCCGCAGCGGGCGCCGCACGTTGCCGCCCGGCGTCGCTCCCGAGACCGGCCTGCAGATCAAGACCATCCTGGCCGCCCGAGCCATCAGCGCGGTCTTCCCGGAGGTCCAGGCGATCGGTGGCGTCCGCGCGGACCACCTGAAGTGGCATCCCAGCGGGCTCGCCATCGACGTGATGATCCCGAACTGGAACACCGCCGCGGGCCGCGCGCTGGGCAACGAGGTGGTGGCCTACACGCTGGCCAACAAGGACCGCTTCGCTCTCGACCACGTCATCTGGCGGCAGGTCATCTGGTCGCGCAGCGGCTCGCCGCACGTGATGGGGCACTACGGCTCGGCCGATGCCGACCACTACACGCACGTGCACATCGCCACCGAGGGTGGCGGCTACCCGACGGGTGGCGAGGTCTACTTCGGCTGACCCGCGGGCGCGGTAGCGGTCGGGGTGTTGACGTAAGGTCGTATCCACGGGGTGAAGCAGTCCGGGCCTCGGCCGGAGTGATTGCTGCGCCATGGAGGTACGTCGTGCAGGACATGTCGTTCGACAGCACGGACATCGGGGCCACCGAGGACTTCCTCGTCAAGGCCTACACGAAGATGCAGATCGGCGGCGAGGGCGAGTCCCCCCGCACGCGCATCGAGCGTCGCTGGCTGGGGTCGATCGCCGTCGACCAGCTCAGCCTCACCTATGACATGGGCTACGACGCCAATCCGCTCGAGAAGGTGACGCTGTGCCGCGTGCGCTCGGGCAGCATCGCGTCCAGCTTCAACGGCGTCGACGACGTCTACGGTCCGGGCGACGTCACGCTCGTCGCGCCGCCTGGTCTGCCCTACTCGGGGAGGGTGTGCGCGGCGACCTACGACCTCGCGATGCTCGACACCCGGGAATTGGATCGGGTTGCCAGCGCCGAGGGCGGGTCCACGCCGGTGCGTCTACTGGGCCACCGGCCCGTGACGCCGGAAGCCGGGCAGCGACTGAGCGCCTTCCTGGACTACCTGCGGACCACGGTCGCCGGCACGCCGCGCGCCCATGCCTCGACGCTCGTCGCCTCGACGGCGACGTCGCACCTGGCGAGCATCGTGCTCGACACGTTCCCCACCAATGCCCAAGCCGAGGCCACGGCCGCCGACCGCCACGACGCGACGCCGACGACGCTGCGGCGGGCCATCGCGTACGTCGAGGAGAACGCGCACAACGACATCACGATCTCCGACCTCGCCCAGCACGTGTACCTGACGCCGCGCGGCGTGCAGTACATGTTCCGGCGCTACCTCGATTGCACGCCGATGGAGTACACCCGGCAGGTCCGGCTGCAGCGCGCCCACCGGGATCTGCTCGATGCCGACCCCAACCTCGTCACCGTGACGCAGGTGGCGGTCAAGTGGGGGTTCGCTCACACTGGGCGCTTCGCGTCGCGCTACCGCCAGCAGTTCGGCGCCTACCCGCAGGAGACGCTGCGGGCGTGAGCAGGTTCTCTCGAATGGGGTTCGCAGGTCGCCACGAGCTACCTTGCATGCGATGCGTTTCGTACTGATCCTCCTCGCGGCGGTGACCGCCGCGATCGGCCTCTCCCCCGCGGCGCACGCCCAGACACCCATGCCGGATCTCAGCGGCTACACCGAGGTGTCGGCCTATCCGTACGCGTCGGGTGACGAGGCCTACTTCCAGACGCCCGACGGCCTGCTGTGCGCCATCCAGCCCAGCCGCGGCGTCGCCGGGTGCGACGGAAAGCTGCCTGCCGCGCTGATCGGCGCCAACCAGATCGTGCTGTCCGACGACGTCCAGGTCCGCGGGTTGCGCGCGACGTCCACACCGCGTTTCGTCAAGCCGACCGGCGGTGCCGCACCCGTGCTGCACGACGGGCAGAAGCTCTCGCTGGGCGACATCGAGTGCGCGGTCGGCCCGGGCGCGCGCACGGCCTGCACCAAGGGCACGCCCGCCACGCAGTGGTTCGTGGTCTCGCCGAGCCGCACCGGCGTCGGTCCCGCCACCGACGGCCTGCCGCAGGGCTTCCCCGATCCGAACGACTTCGTGGTCGGCGACGACACCTACCTCGTCGGCTCGGGCGCGAAGAACCTGTTCCCGGTGTTCACCGTCGAGGGTGGGCTGACGTGTTCGATCGCCGTGTTCAGCGGCGGCTCGATCGGCTGCGACGGCCCGCTGCCCCGCGTCACCGGTGGTGAGAACGAGGTGTTCACCGACCTGCCCGGGGCCACCGGCATCCGCCGCACCGACCAGCCCAAGTTCAGCACCCCCGCCTACCCGGGCGTGATCCGGCAGCTGCCGGTCGGTTACCGGGTGCACGGCACCGGCGCGACGTGCATGGCCATCACCGGCGGCGTCGCCTGCTACGGCACGCTCGACGGTCGCGTGCAGGGCTTCGTCGTCAGCCCGGAGGGCACCGAGACCTTCGGCTGAGCCCTGGCATCGCGCGGCCGTGCCGTCGAGATCGCGCCGAGGGTCGCGATCCGGCGCCATCCACAGCCGTGGACGCAATCTCAATGATTCTTCGCGAGATCGACACGAGGGTCGTGCCGCGGCACCAGATCGCAGCCCTGGCGTCGATCTCGCGAAGGCAATCCCCGTCCCGCATAACAGAGCGCTCGCTCTGTTACTCTGCCCTGGTGCCCCGCCCGCGCGTCCACGACCTCGGCCACGTCCTCGACGTCGCCGAGCGGCTGGCCGTCGAGGAGGGCATCGCCGCAGTGACGATCCGTGCGCTGTCCGACTCGACGACCATGTCCAACGGCGCGCTGTACCACGCGTTCGGATCGCGCGGCGGGCTGCTCGGCCGGGCATGGCTGCGCGCCGCCGAGGAGTTCCTCGCCCTGCAACGCGATGCCGTCGACCAGGTGCTCGCCGCCGGTTCCCCCGCGACGGATGCCGTCGTCGCGGCCGCGCTGTGCCCGGCGACATTCCTCGACCACGACGCGACGTCGGCACGCTTCCTGCTCACCGTGTCGCGCGACGAGCTACTGCGCACCGGTGACCTTCCCGACGACGTCGCCGGCGCGTTGCGGCGACTCGACGACGCGCTCGTCGACCTCTTCATCCGACTGGCGCG
The DNA here is from genome assembly GCF_008329645.1 of Mycolicibacterium grossiae. Classification (NCBI taxonomy): domain Bacteria; kingdom Bacillati; phylum Actinomycetota; class Actinomycetes; order Mycobacteriales; family Mycobacteriaceae; genus Mycobacterium; species Mycolicibacterium grossiae. The sequence continues at coordinate 4,077,795 of NZ_CP043474.1, read as the reverse complement.
CGCCCTGTGGGACCGCGGGGACGCCCGCGCGGTGGCGCTCGTCCGCACGTGCGTCGTCGAGCTGCCCACCGCGCTGCTACTGCGTGCCGACCCGACGGACCCGGCGGCGCGCGACCGCCTGGCCGCCGCCGTCCGCGCCGTCCTGACCATCCCGCCCGCCTGACCGCACCCCGACGAGAGGAACCCCGCCATGACGATCAGCCTCGACTACCGCGACCAGATCGCCGTGCTCACGCTCGGTGACGACGAGAACCGCTTCTCCCCGGAGTGGCTCGACGCGATCGACGGCCACCTGGCCGAGGTGGAGGACCGAGCGCTGGGCCTGGTGACGACCGGGCTCGGCAAGTTCTACTCCAACGGCCTCGACCTCGACTGGCTGATGGCCCACGGCGACCGCATGCAGTGGTACGTCGGACGCGTGCAGGCGCTGTTCGCGCGGATTCTGACGTTCCCGCTGCCGACGGTCGCGGCGGTCAACGGTCACGCCTTCGGCGCCGGCTCGATGCTGGCCATCGCGCACGACTTCCGTGTGATGCGTGCCGACCGTGGCTACTTCTGCTTCCCCGAGATCGACATCCGCATCCCGTTCACGCCCGGCATGGCCGCCCTCATCCAGGCGAAGTCGACGCCCCAGACCGCCGTGATGGCGATGACGACGGGGCACCGCTACGGCGGCGCCGAGGCGCACGGGGCGGGGCTGGTCGACGACACCGCCGCCGAGGACGGCCTCGTCGAGGCCTCGATCGCGCGGTTGACGCCGATCATCGGCAAGGACAAGGGCACGCTGAGCGCGATCAAATCCACGATGTACGCCGGTGTCCTCGACGCGCTGCGCACCGACGGCACCTGACGGAGCCGGCAGCACAGCATCCCCGGGCCGATCGCGGGGCGTTTCGGACGGATCGAGCGGCTTTCGCCGCTTCGCTGGATGCGCCGCGCCGTTGCGGGGATCCTGGAAGCCGTCGGGGACATGCAGGCCTCGGCTCGCGGGAGGTCACCATGCCGGCGAGGATCCGCCGCAACCGGAAGTCCGAGCAGCGGCACACGGTGTACACGCTGCTCCACGAGGTGGACGAGCTGCAGCGCCGCGGGAGAACCGACGTCGAAGGCGCCTTGACGCGCATCAACGAGATCTCGATGGCGTCGGTCCCGGGCGCCCGGTACGCCGGGGTGACGGTCGTCGACGACGTCCGCCGGGTCCGGTCGCTGGGCGCCACCGACCGGGTACCGCGCGTCCTCGACGACGTGCAGGCCGAGGTGCTCGAGGGCCCGTGCCTGTCGGCGGCATGGCAGCAGCACACGATCGTCGTCGACGACCTGTCGGTCGAGGACCGCTGGCCCGCCTACCGCGAGCGCGCGCTGGCCCGCACTCCGGTGCGGGCGGTGATGTCGTTCCGGTTGCACGCCGCGGGCGACGGCCTGGCGGCGCTCAACTTCTACGCCGAGCACGCTGGGGCATTCGACGACGAGTCGGTCGAGCTGGGCTTGATGTTCGCCGCGCATGCCAGCATGGCCTGGAACCTGCTGCACCGGGAGCAGCGCTTCCGCAGCGCGCTGGCCAGTCGCGACGTCATCGGACAGGCCAAGGGCGTGCTGATGGAGCGCTTCGACGTCGACGCGGTCGCGGCGTTCGAGTTGCTGCGGCGGATGTCCTCCGACGCCGGAACGTCGATTGCCGAGATCGCCGAACGCCTGGTGGCGCGTCGACGGTGAACTAGGGGGCGAGCTTCGCGAGTTCGCTGCGCGATCCGCGTTCCACGAACAGCGGGACGAAATCCCGCAGGGGCCGACCCTCGAAGCGCGAATGCTGCTGCGCCACCACGGACGTGACGGTGTCCGACGGAACCTGCGGGAAGGTGGCGCTCAACCGGTCGACCACCTGCTTGATCAAGACGTCCTCGGCGCTGTGCTGTGCCATGCGTCGATGTTCGCACCGCGTTCACTCGCCGGTCAACGAACTGTTGAATCGTTTCAATCACACTGCCGTCAGCGCAGCGTTCGGACGACCTGCTGCAACGGATCCGACGACGTGGAGATGGCGCCGACGTACGGGTGCGACAACTCCAGGATGAGGAAGAGGTTGGCCGCGACGATGACGCCGACGACCGCCACCATCGGATAGTGGTACCCCGAGCGCTCCACCCCGTAGACGACGACGGTGCCGAGCACCATGGCGCTGGTGACGCCGAGGACCACCCACAGCGGCCACGGCGGACCGGTGTCCGCCCGCGCCGTCAGCAGCCGGACCGTCCGCGCCTGACTCGCCTCGTTCAGGTTGGACGTCGACGTCGCCAGGGCGGCCTTCTGCACGTCGGACGTCGCTCGCACCTGCCGGTACGCGGCGTAGAGCTCGTCCAGGGCGGTGTCGGCGTCCCGCGATTCCGTCGTGTCGGCCGTGTCCCACTCGGCGATGGCGGCCTGCTCGTAGCGGAGCAACGCCTGCCGGATGCGCACCTGATCAGCCGCGTCGAACGCCGCGACGTCACGCGCCAGCTGCACCGCGGCCGCCCCCTCGGCGCGGGCGTTGCCGTCGGCGGTGTTGATCTGGCCCCACATGCTGGACACCACGAAGCCGACGAAGAAGGCGTAGACGAAGCCGATGAATCCGTAGGCGAACTTGGTGACGTCGTTGTGCTCGCCCTGCAGCAGCGCCGGGAAGCGGCGTCGGACGTAACGCTGGGCCAGGACCGCGCCGCCCGCGATGAGGAGACCCAGCCCGAGCAGCAGCAGGCCCGCGGGCACCGTCGTCACCAGCCATCGGCTCATCGCGGCGACCCTTCGTCGGGATGCAGGGCACCGCGCTCGTCCGATCGGGGCCGGGCGCGCACGGCGACCAGCCCGCCACCGATCACGAGCGCCATGCCGACGTAGGTGACCAGCGTCGGCGGATGCCGCCACACCACCCAATCGATGAGCGCGGTGAAGACGATGACCGAATAGATGACGGGTCCCACCTTCTCCGCCGGCGCATGGCGGTAGGCCAGCACGATCAGCGCCTGCGACGACACCTGCGCCACACCGATGGCCACCAACCACGCCCAGCCGGCGGCCGGTACCGGACGCCACTGAACGACGGCGAATGGCACGGCGAGGAGCGTCGAGAGGACGAAGTAGTAGAACAGCACCCGGGCCATCGGCTCGGTGGCGCCCAACCACCGCACCGTCATCATCGCCGTCGCCAGCAGCAGCGCTCCGGCGAACGCCGCCAGCTCGCCGACGCCCAGACCGCCGGCGGTAGGGCGCAGCACCAGCACCACGCCGAGAAAGCCGAGGCTCGCCCCCAGCCAGGTCGCTCCGGCCACGCGCTGCCGTGAGACCGCCCAGGCGATCAGCGGCATCCACAGCGGCGCGCTGTACGTCAGCAGGGTGGCGGTGGCCAGCGGGATGCGGGTGATGGCGAAGAACAGCGCGTACCAGCAGGCGGTTCCGGTGGCGGCCCGCAGCAGGTGCAGCAAGATCCGGTCAGTGCGGACGAAGGCCCGGCCGCCGCGCACGGCCACCGGCAGCACGCAGAGCAGTCCAACCACGTTCTGCGCCAACAGGATCACGCCCGTCGAGGCGTACTGGCCGGACGCCTTGGCCAGCGCTCCGACCAGCGCCACGCCGAAGAACGCGGCGGTGCTCAGCAGTGCGGCCAGGGCGAGGTTCTCCGGACGGTGGCCCACGGCGGCGGGTGCGGTCACGTCGACTGCAGCGCAGCCTGGACGTCGGTCTGCGTCCTGGCGAGGAAGGCCTGGAGGTCATCGCCGACCATGAACGTGGTGGTGACGCGACGGCGCTCGGCGATCCGCTGCCATGCCGGCGAGTCCACCATCGTGGCCAGCGCCCGCTGCCAGTACTCGACGGCGTAGCGCGGCATGTGCGGTGGTCCGTAGAGCCCACGCCAGTTCGAGAGCGTCACGTCGAAGCCCTGCTCGCGTGCCGTGGGAACGTCGAGGCCGGGGAGGCGGTTCTCGGCCAGCACGCCGAGCGCCCGCAGGTCCCCGGAGGTGATCCGGTCGACGAACTCGCTGACCCCGCCGATGGCGACGTCGACCGCGTCGGCGGCCAGTGCGTCGCTCTGATCGCCGCCGCCCTCGTGGGTCACGTAGCGGGTCGACGCCGGATCTCCTCCCGCGGCCGCCACCAGCAGGTCGAAGGGCGCCTCGTCGTCGTGGGCCGCGCCGACCCGCACACCGGCCGGGTCCGCCGCGACGGCCGCCAGGACGTCACCCAGATTCTGGTAGCGGGAGTCCGGACGGGTCACCACGACGAAGTACTCGGTCAGCAGCCGCGCGATCATGGTGACGTCGGCATAGCCGTACGGGGACGTGCCACTGACCTGATTGATCATCATGGCCAGGGAGGTCACCGAGATCTGGTCGTCGGCGCCGTCGTGATCCCGGACCATCGTGGCGAGGAAGTCCGCGCCGCTGCCCCCGGGCCGGTTCTGAATCGGCAAAGGCACGTCGACGATGCGGTCCTCCCGTAGCGCGTCGACCACGGAGCGGATCGTCAGGTCGAACCCGCTCCCGGGGTTCGCGCCCGCCGTCATGGTCACTGGGCCCGTGGGGTATGGCGCGGCAGCCGCGACGCCGATGGTGCCCGCCCCCGCAGCGACCAAGGCCGCGGCGAGCAGGATGGCAAGGCTGGTTCGAATGCTCACGGGCATGAGTTCTCTCGTCGAAGCGGCGTTCTCGCGTTCATCCGGTCGGTCTCACGCCGGAGGACGTCGTTGAGCATGCGTGGCGCGACCACGTCGAGGGCGCGCAGGGCGAGCGCCTTGCGCGGGGCGATGCGGACGGGCCGGGTGGTGGCGGCGGTCACCAGCCAGTCGGCGGCCTCGTCGGCCGACAGCGCGGCGACCCCGTCGTAGGCGCGGGTCGGTGCGATCATCGGAGTCGCGACCAAGGGGTAGTACACCGTCGTGGACTGCACGCCGAACGGTCCCCATTCGGTGTCAATGACGCGGCTGACCGCACTGAGGGCGGCCTTGGAGGCGTTGTAGGCGGCGAACATCGGCGATGATTCGGGCAGTACCCGCCACGTGGCGACGTTGATGACGTGCCCGTCGCCGCGGTCGATCATGCCGGAGGCCACACCGCGGATCAGTCGGAGCGGCGCGTAGTAGTTGAGTGCCATCACGCGTTCGACGTCGTGCCAACGCTCCAGCGAGTCGATCAGCGGCCGGCGGATCGAGCGGGCCGCATTGTTGATCAGCACGTCGACGGGCCCGGCCTCGCGGACGACGCCGTCGACCTGGTCGAGGTCGGCCAGGTCGGCGGGCAGGGCGATGGCCGCACCTCCGGCGGCGACGATGTCGTCGACGACGGCGGTCAGGCGGTCCTTGCGGCGTGCGACGGCGATGATCGTGGCGCCCTCGGCGGCCAACTTCCGGGCGGCGGCCTCGCCGATGCCCGAGGACGCACCGGTCAGCAGGATGCGCTTGCCTCGCAGGTCGACACGCGACCGGGACGGCCAGCGCGGCATGGGCCGCATCCCCGCCATGCGTAGCGCCCTGCGGAGGTCGTCGCGCGCGGACGCGAGGGAGCGTTCGCCTTGTCGCGTGGAACCCATGTCACCCCTCGGTCGCGCGTGCCCGCTCATTGTGGAGGTCGCGTCGCCGCGGCGTGGTGGATCGACTACTGCATTTTCGCCGGCGTCAACCACCGGACTACGGCAGCGGGACCCGCCGCGACGTCGTCACAGCGGGTTGCCGCGCTCGTCGCACGGTGCCTGCACGCCGATGTCGATTCGCGCGAGCGTGCGCGTCATCTCGGCCGGGCTGATGCTGCCGTGCTCCCCCGCGTACGGCCGGTCGAGGAAGAAGACCACCAGGAGGCCGGCGGTGACGAGCGCCGAGACGCACGCGATCGGCAGCGCCTGGATGCGGCGGCTCTCGCGCGGATCGGCCTGCACGACCATGTACGTCAGGGTCAGCACGGCGCCGATGCCGAGCGCGAACCACAGCGGCGCGGGAAGGGTGGGCGCCGCCTCGGCGAGCCGGGCACGCCGGCCGTCGCGACGCTGCGCCTCCTGGTCGAACCACTGCGCGAATGCCGCTTCCTGGCGGGCATCACCCGGTGCCGCGGCGGCGAAGTCAGCGTGCAGTCGGTCAACCCACGCTTCGGTCAGCTCGCTGGTTCGGTCGTCGCGCATCGCGGGCCACTCGTCGTGGACGACTGCCCGCCCGTAACACACGAGGTCACCGCGTAGGCGGCCACCTGCGGCGGCCGGCAGGATCCTCGCGACCGAGTTCTGCTCGGTGAGGGCGACAGCCTCGATGCTGGCGCCCTCCCGTGCGCGGGCGAAGCTCTGCAGCGCGAAGAGGATGACGAACGCGAGCATGACCGCGAACATCGTGCCGATCACCGACAGCGATCCGGCACTGCGCGTCAAGTCGGTGAAGAAGCCGCCTTCGGGTGCGCGCCGGCGGACGAGGAGCTTCGCGGTGACCGCCGTCGCGACGACGGCGAGGACGATGAGGGGCGTCAGCCAGACGAGCACGATGCGAGACTCTAAGTCGGAACCGACGCGGCCGCGCGGCGTTTCGGGGAACGACCCGGTACGCGAACGAGGCGGCCCCGGATCGCTCCGGAACCGCCTCGGATGTCGGGCTGACAGGATTTGAACCTGCGACCACTTGACCCCCAGTGAGTCGGACAATGTGAACAAGTGTTCTACCGCGTGCAACAGGTCCAGTTCAGCGACCCATTCTCGTTCACCGCATCACACCGCGTCCACCGCGTCCGTGCCCATCTTGGGACACTGCTGGGCCATCGGCGAACGGGCATTCGGTCCGACAGCCGGCAGTGGGAACGCGAAGTCAGCAAGTGCTCTATAGGGTGATTAGGTGATAATGGCTGGAGTCTCGGTCTGCATTAGGCGCCCCTTATACCGGTGCCTTTCCGCTTAGGCAGCGAAGGTATCGACTTTTCCCACTTGTCGGCTGGCTGCAGCTTCTCTACCAGCGCCTTCAGCCGCCCATCGGCGATCAGCGGACTACCCTCGTGCATTACGGTTTTCAGGTCCCCAGATTTAACGTCGAAGATCAGCACTGCTGCACGCGGCATACGAAGCTGATACTTCTTGGCCTTCGCGTAATCTCGGAGGAGCTGTGTCGCTTCGGGGAGGTCAGCTGAGGTATCTTCAACAGCCCACACCAACAGCCAGGCATCTTTTCTGCTAGTACCGACCGGGCGGGCGACGTGATGTCCTCTACCATCCGCTTTTGCCCGTTTGATCAGCTGCCTTGGCGTGGCCATGAACGCCTCCTGCGTTCCGGTCGCCCCAGACAAGAAGGTAGCGCCGATGCTGCACCACCCGAAGTCTCTCCGCTGCTGTAATTGTCGAACTAGCGGGAGCGTTGGGGAGCCCTTGAGGGCTGGCTTGTCGGCCGGCGTATCTGAAAGCCCGATCTGATACCAGTGCCATGCGTCTAGGGCATCTGTGTGGCTAGAAATAAACCTTCGGGCTCGCAACTGTTCTTCTCGTCGTCTGCGATCCCTTACACGCACCTCCTTCATGTGCTCTAGATCGTTCATCATCAAATTTGGATCCGGCTGTACGTATAAACCGCTTTCAAAGAAGTAAAGAAAGAAATCTAGTTCGTCAGCGGCAGCGTACATTGTGGTTACCTCAGGGTGACGACGACGCCTGAGGTATAGCAGGAACATTGCAACAGCAGAATCGTCGACCAACTCTGTCACCAACCTAAGGTCGTTGAGGGAGACGGTCCAGGGAATACTGTCTTTATTGATCAGGGCCGCCTCAACGAGGTCTGCAGTGGCTGTGCTTACACCGGACAAGTCCTCAAGGCTTACCGCGATAGTGTGGATTTCTCGCACGGCGTTGGCGTCTACCCAATTGCCATCCCGGAGGCGGAAGCCGCCGTCCTTCTCAATCCTGTCTTTGAGTCGGTCTGCTTGTTCCGCTGCCTTGGTAATGATTCGTGTGATGTCGTTTCGCAGTCGACGAGTATGACCAGCGCGAGCGGCAGGTGCAACTGCGACCGCTTTAGCTTCCACAATGACAGCGACATCGTCTAAGAGAAATAGAAGGTCGCCTTCAACTAATTTCGTATACCCGGCGGGGTCGCCCCTCTCCTCTGTTTCATCGACTGGAACGAAATATTCGAAGCCGGACAGAGTTCGAGCGCCGGGAAGTACGGGTGACAGGCACCGTTCGGTCTCGGCTTCGAGGTACTTGCCGCGATGAGCCTGATACTCGTCCCAGTACGGCGACGCCTTCAACCTCTGCTCGAAGTTCTCTCGAATCGACGGAAGTATGAGCGACGGGTGCACCAACATGAAGCGAACGCCGCTGGCATCGGACATCAAAGGATGAGTCCGAAGCGCGTTGTCGCCTGTCGTAAAGTTCTCAACAACAGATGTCGGCGATCCGAGATTGGGATCGAGCGCAAACTCCCTGAAGACCAAGTTAACCGTCTCTTCGCTAATGCCTAATTTCGCAGCGACTTCTTCGGGAGTAACCGATACTTCAGAATCGCCGGGATCCCACGTATCTTTGTAGATTCGACTACCTAATTCTTGCAATTCTTCAGCGCTGAGATTTGCTTGATTGGCCCGCGCTTCTTGAATCCGCATCATCATGGCATTCATTCGGTCCGACATTTTGGCAGACTGGATGTCATCACATGCTTCGAGAACATTAATTGCAGTGTGAAGGTCAAAACCAATCAAATTATTTAGTGCGTTCTTAATACCGGGCGGATCAAACAGCTCGTCTAGGGTTGACTTGACCATATCCGGATAGGACAGATTTCGTACTTGCACTTCGCTCGCCCGCGCACTTGCCTGAATCTTTACCATCGAATCCAAGGTCCCGCCTACGGTCGCTCGCAACAGATGGATTATTGCCGACAGCTGGATTATCCTATCGACTTCCGTCTTCCATACTTCTAGCTGCTGCCAGATATCCGATGCGTCCGGGTCGCGTGATGCATCGGCGGCTGCCGCTAGCAAGCTGAGTAGCTCGACGCGTGCAGGACCGCCCTCTGTATCCATGAAGTTCGCACCTTGCATAAAGCTCCAAGGCAGAAAATTCATCCGAGCCACCTCGCAGACGGCAAATCTACCGTAGCGGCCCAAGCTGGATGAGAGAGAAGTTACCGTCTTCGCCAATTCGTCTTCGCACCACGGCAGCATCGCGTCACCGTCCGGAGCTTGTTCAAGCAGAGCCGCCGCCCCACCGATTGTTTGCATGATTACCGCCGTATGGCGGTCAATCGGTGCGGGAGCTTTCTCTCTCTTGCCGCGACGTTTTCGACGTACTTCGCGGCGCTTGGTTCTAGAAGGCACTAGCTGATGTTCGCACGCTGCCCCGATGAACTCGAAGTATTTTAATGGCAATGGCGCTGCGGTCGTTACTGACTGCGCTCAAGAACGGTGGAGGAGCCTGGGGCGGTTCCGGCGCGGATCACCGCGCGGCCGATATTGCTAGATCCATACCGTCGGTCAGGCTCAGGGCCGCGCGGCTGCCGTGACCCGGCGCGGGCGTCGAAGATAAGCAGCGGACATGACGCGGCTGCCATCAGCCGCCGATCCTGCGGCGCATCCATGCGGGCGGAGGCGGCATCCGACCCTCGCGTGCACGCCGCTCGATGTCGGCCATCGACACGATGTGCATCTGGCCGATGGAGTGCACCAGGACGTCGTGAGCGACGGTCAGCGCGTAAATGCAGTCGGGCTGGTGTTGGGTGCCCTGCCAGCGCACCGCTTGTTCCTCAAAGGTCGGCAGATACCCGGCGATCCTGACGGTGCCGTTCTCCAACCCGGCGACCAGCTTCGTGCTGCGGACCAGAGCATCACCCCGGCCGCGACCGGTGGTGTCGCCCTTGGGTGGCCACGACGTCACCCTGATCGGGTGAGTCAGCCGGTAGCGGCGCAGCGTGTTGTTGACCACGCTCAGGTATCCCTCGCGCGCGGTGAACGTCTCGATGGCGATCTCAGACGCGCCGACGTCCTGCGCCAGCTCGGCCGCTGCCCGCGCCCAGCGTTCCGGCGTCATCGGCTCCGAGATGTCGCGGTGCACGACCACCATGCCATCGCGGGTCAGGCTGGCCGCGACGATGCCGCAGGCGTCGCCGTAGCCGCTGTCGGACGGATCGACGCCGACGACCGTGCGCAGGGGCGCGGTCGGCGTTGCCGGAAGCCGCCACTGGTCGAGCCACTCGCGCCGGATCACGTTGCCCTCGGGCGAGGCCGGGACGCCCTGGAACTCCGCGTACCAGGTGCGCTCGCCGACCGAGCGGCGTAGGTCGGCGAAGTGCACAGGTGTGCGGCCGACCGCACTGGTCATCGTTTGGCCGACCGGCCGGTGCAGAGTATCGGGTATCCCGGTCTCGGCGACGGCGGGAACGCTGATGTGGGTCCATCGCTCGGGCTCCTCGGCGAGCAGCGTGCCGATCAGGTCGCCGGGATGCCAGCGCACACCGATGATGATGACGCTTGCACCAGGGTGAATACGGGTCATCAGGGTCGAGCGGAACTCATGCAGCACACGGCGTCGGTGCGTCTCGCTGTCGGCCTCCTGCGCGTTCTTTACGACGTCATCGAGGATGAGCAGGTCGGCTCCCTTGCCGGTGATACCGGCCATGACGCCGGTCGCCAGCAGCCCGCCGCGATGCTCGGCGATCCGCCAACGGCCGACGGCGTGCCGGTCGTCGGCCAGGTGGATACCGAGGGCGTCGCCGTGCGCGGCGATTAGGGCGCGGGCGTTGGCGCCGTGTTCCTGCGCCAGGTTGTCGGCGTAGGACGCCAGGATCATCTCGGTTTCGGGATCGGATGCCAGCGCGAACACGGTGCCCAGGACGGCGACCGTGGTTGATTTGGCCTCGCGCGGCGGCACCGAGATAATCAGCCGCCCGTCGGGCTGCTTAACCGCCTCGGCGAACGCCTGGCCGATCATCGCCACCGTCGGGGTGGTGCGGTAGCGGGTGCCCATCAGCCGCCGACCGAGGGCAGTCGGGGTCGTCGGCCGGGTCCGTACTCGGGCAGCCGACAGCGCCGTCACGTCGATCAGGTCGCGGGCCGGGTCGAGGGTTGGGGTCACGGTGCTCCCAGCATGTGGAAACGGTCACCGGCTTGATAGTCGATCAAGCGGGCGCAGGATTGGCGGCAATGCCCATCGATGGCAACCCGCAGCGGCAACGGTGCCGACAGCACACGGTGTCTATGCGCGGTCGCGCGCCAGCGGGCCAGGGTTGTCCCACCGGGCCGGTATCGACGCCTGGCGACCGCCTCAACAGTCACTCTCGTAACACGTTGCGCGGTCGGCGGTCACGCATCAGCGATCACCGCCGAACGGCACCCCGGCGAGGTGGTGGTGATACGGGCAGCACCCGGCCTCGATCAGACCGGGCCAGGTGCCGCCGTCCTGGAACAGCGCCGCCAGCCCGCCGCAGTGCTCGCAGGGCACACAACCGCTCAGGTGTGCGTAGCCGAGCAGGAACAGCACTGCCGTGCGGTCGGTGAGGTGGTTCAGAACGTCGTCAGTCTCCTCGGGGGTGAACGGCTCACGGCCGTGGTCGCGACAGCGTCGACAGTCACAGTGGCCCGGCGGCGTCGGGTCCGGCTCACGCCCTTGGAGCAGGTGCTTGCGCAGCGCCTCTCGGCCAGCGGTAGAACGCTGACCGTCGGCGTCGTCGGCGTAGCCGCAGCCCGGCACGTCGCAGACCGCCCGTATCGGCATCGGGCGGCAGGGCCGGAACGGCTCGCCGGTCTCGGGGTCAATCAGCATCGTCTCGCCTCTCCTGTCGCGCCTAGTCCGACGGCCAATGCACTTCGCCAGGCACGTGTCCGGTGCGGCGCGTCGCGGGCGTCTCGCTGCCGCTGGTCGTCGGTGGTCTCGGTCATCCGCAGCCCGCGAAACACTCGCTCGCCGGTGTAGCCGCGCGTTTGGATCAGTTCCGCGAAGCTCATCCGAACGCGGTATTGCGAACCGAATAGGCGCTCACGTCGCGGGGGCTCGGGCTCGGGCGGCGCGACCGGCGGCGCGGGCAGGGCGACCGGCTCGGGCGTCGTCGTGGCGTCGGTCCGGCTGCGGAGACGGTCGAGCAACTGGCGTCGCTGTCGGCTAGCGGTCATTGGTGTGGTCCTCTCGCTGCTGGTGGCGGTATCGGTCGATCACCGCCAGCGCCGCCGTCTCGGCCTCGGCCAGCACGTCGTCGGGTACGTCGGCGAAGGGGTCGCCGTCGGCGGCGTCGGCGTCACGATCGGCGCTGGCGTCGTCCTCGGTTGGCGGGGGCGCGGTGCCGGTCTCGCCTGTCTCCCGATGCCGCTGCACGGCCAGCCATTCAGTCAGCTCGGCGGCGCTCAGACCACCAGCGCCGAGGAACTGACGCGCGACGTCGGTATGCAGCGACCACAACGGGTCTGCCGGTCCCGGCCCGACGACGCCGAACGTCGCGCGGCACACCTCGGCGGCTCGTCGCTCGACGGCCGGGCCGGACAGTGTGCCGTCGGTCAGCTCGCCGAGCACCGCATACGCCGCTTCCACCACGCCGGCGTCTGTGACGTGCCCGGCCTCGGGTCCGCTGGTCGTCATCGCTCGACCACCTCCGCATCTATCGCGTCAAGTGCGTTGTCGCCGTTCATATATGGGTGCCTCCCGGCACTGGGCAGGGCGTTGGCGTCGCCGCGCTGGGCCAGCACCGCCAACAGTTGCGACTTGCCCTCGGCCAGAATCTCGGCAGGTGACCGGCCCACCGTGACATCGACCTGTTGGCGCTCGGGCTGATAGGTGCCGGTCAGCTTGGCGAGCTGGTCACCGTTGCGGACCAGCTCACGGTTGAGCGCCGCCAGCTTGTCGTCGTCGGCGTCGAGGAACGCGGCGGCGAACCGCTCGCCCAGCACACGGCTGCGCAGGCGCACACTTTCGACCTGCTCGCGGTGGGTGACCTCGGCGGGCTCGCGGTGCTCGCGGGCAACGTGAGCCTTGACCGCGCTCTGTGCCGCGCCGACGCTGCGATAGTCGAGCTTGCGCATGATCTCGCGCCACGACCAGTGCGCCGAGCGCAGGGCGAACGCCTCGGCCGCGCGGGTGCGGCTGTCGTGTCGGGACATCGTGGGACCGGGCATACCGATTTTGTACCGAACTACCGTGCAGACCCACGGCGACGCCGACGCGCGCGGGCGCGGCCGTCGGGGCTCGACGCTATCGTCAGCAACTTGAGCGAGGGACTGGAGCGACCGATTCGGCGACTCGATGAACGGGTCGTCCGCGATGCCGCCGTGCGTCCCAGCCGCTGGTACGGTCCGCCGCCTGAGGACGACTGTCCGTGCGGGTCCGGTCGTCAGGCCACCCGCTGTCATCGAGCGAGCGACGGATCCTGGATCGCCGAGCCGCCGCCACCCCTGCTGACTGGGCCGCGCACGGGCTACGCGAACCCGGGGTGCTACGCCCGAGCCAGTAAGGACTGCGATGAGGAACTGACACGCGAGCACTTTATTTCCGATGACTTGCTCGGCTCGATCTCGTGGGACGGCAAGGTTGTCGTCGTCGAGGGTGCCGCGTGGCAGGACAAGACCGCGAAGCGCAAGACGATCGGCCGAGGGTCGCTGTCCCGCAAGATGCTGTGCCGTCGCCATAACAACGCCTTGTCGCCGCTGGACAAGATGGCTGCTGAGTTCTTCCGACTGTTGCTGGAGGATCACGTTGACATTTTCAAGTACCTCGGAAATGACGACCGTGGCAGTTTCCCTCGCGGGTTCACCATGGTCAGCGGGCCACATATCGAACTGTGGATGCTCAAAGTCATCTGGGGCGCAATCGAAGCCGGAGCGATGGAGGTGGACGGCCACACCGCGTACCGGTTCCGACTGGGCGTGACGACCGAGCAGTTGGCTGAAATCCTTTGGCGCGGGGCACCATGGCCTGCGGCATGGGGTCTGTACGTGCTGCTCGACCACGACTCGGACCAGCCATCGATTCCGAGGGCGATACGGATACGCCCGGCCAGCATGGGTAGCGAGATCCTTGGCGGCTATGTCCAGATAGCGGGCTTCGAGTTCCTGATCAGTTTCGAGACCCCACCGGTTCGGCGAATCTACCGTCCGTGCGGCATCACCTTCTCGCGTGTCGGGTTTCCGGTGAACAGTTACAAGATGGTCGCGTTCGCGTGGCCCGAGATCGGACACCCGATCATCAACGTCGTATCGAATGTGCCGCCCGAGGAGGACTACTCGGTGCCGAGCAACGCGCGAGCCGCCGCCAATTTCGGTCGGATCGCGGCTGGGTCGCTGAACGTGACCCCCGTCCCAAGCCAACCTAGAAGGACCTACCGACCGAACAGGCCGTAGACCCGCGAGCCTCCGACGAGAGTGGACATCGCCGGTGGTCACAGGACCAGCGGCACGGTTGCGATTGGTCGCTGCCAGGCGCTCGTCGTCGGCGTCGCCGAGACCGACGTAGTTGCGCCCGCCGATCTTGACCAGCCACACACGGCCGGTGTGCCACAACGCAATCAGCCGGTCGCCCTTCTGGCTCTCGGAACCTGGTAGCCGCCGCCTGACTTCGGCCCAGGGGCGTAGGTCACCGTCGCCCGCATCGGCGAGCGCCGCCAGAATTGCGGCGTCGATCTGGTCGTCGGTGATCATTGTCAGTCTCCTCGGTCGGGTGTCGGGTTTGCTGCTGGCGAGGTGGTCGCGGGGGTGGTCCAGGTGGTCCGACCCTTCGGGAACTTTCCTAACGCGTGGAGCTACATACCAAAGTTCCCGAAGGGTTGGACCGCTTGGACCAATTCGAGTGTGTGCGCTGAAACCGCAGGTCACGACTCACGCACCCTGTGCCGACGGACGGGCGTCGTCGTGGCCGCGACGCATTTCGTCCTCCAAGGACCGGAACCGAACGCCCGTCCACACCCACGGACGGCCCTTGACCAACGGCGCGAGTGTGCCGAACGCGTCGTTTGCCGAGCGCGTCGGGCGCGACAGCCCGTCGAGCTTGCGCGGCTTGGACTTCTCGACGCCGTGGCGCTTGGTCTCCTGGTGGTCGGCGAACCGTGGCCCGAACGTCTCCCGCGACCACTCGCGGTGCCCGGTCTCGGCCAGCCAGGCGTTGAAGTCGGCCAGCATCTCGGTGGCCAGAATCTTGCCCGCCGGGTCGGGTGTCAGCCGCTCGGTCCAATAGCCCAGCACACGGTCGGTCTCGGCGCGCCATGCCAGGGTGTCGGCCGCGACCCGCTCGGTGGGCAGCAGCGCCCCGGCGGGGTCGGCGTACCAGGCGATGGCACCCTGAACCGCCCAGTTGACCAGGGCGTCGTGCTGGCCGTCAGCGCCCTCGGTGACCCGCTGCTTGAGCGTCGGGTCACCGAGCCGGTCGGTGTCGCGCACCCGGTCCTCGGCGCGCTTGACGAACGTGTACGGGAACACCAGCAGGGCCAGCCGCCGCCACGTGCCGTGGTCGGTCTGGTCGATGATCGGCCGGTGGTTGGTGTTGACGAACAGGGTGTGGCTGGCCCGAAACGTCATGTTGTCCTGGTAGAGGCGGCGGGCGGTGATGAAGTCCACGTCGGTCATGCGCTTGATGGCGGTCACGTCGAGCGAGCGGCCCTCGGTCAGTTCCTCGCCGATGACCAACCGCCGGCCTCGCAGGTCGGCGCGCTCGGTCGAGTGGTCGTTGCCCTTCTCGACGCTGAACAGCCGCGACGATGCGGTGTGCGCGTAGGTGCCCAGCGCCGGGAACAGCGCGCCGGTCGTCAGCGCGCTCTTGCCGTTCTCGCCGCCGCCCTGCAACAGCACGATGTCGGCGGACATGTGGCCGGTGATGCCCTGCCCGGCCCGGCGCTGGAACCACGCGCACTCGGCCTCGGGCAGCGCGGTGAGCACCGCGTCCACGTCGGGGTGGGTGTAGCCGGGCCGATATCTGCCGCGCGTGATGCGAGTCATCAGCAGGTCGGGGTCGTGCGGGTACAGCTCGCCGGTCCGCAGGTCCACCACGCCGCTGGGCGTGTTCAGCAGGTCGGCGTCGGCGTCGAGCGCGTCGGCCTCGATCTCGACCAGGTTCTCGGCGAGCTTGAGCACGGCGGTGATGCGTGCGGCGCTGCCGATCTTCTTCCACGACTCAATGGCGTCGAGCAGGTCACCGTTGGACGGGTCGCTGGCGAGCTTGCGGGCGAAGAACCGCATCCGGCCCATGACGAAGCGGCGCACCGCCTCGGTCGGCGGACCGTCACCGCACTCGCGCCAGCGGGTGCCGGTCCATTGCAGCCAGCCGAGACCGCGCGCGGCGACGAACTTCCCGCGCAGCACCCTGACGGCGATGATCTCGGCCAGCCCGGCGTCGGTGAACCGCGCCTGACCGGGAACGTTGCCGCCATCGTCGTCGTCATCGTCGCTGTCGTCGTCGGCGTCGAGGTCGAGGTCGGCCACGAACGGGCGACGGTCGGCGTCGGTCTTGAGCCAGGACGTCAGCACGTCGTCGTCGTGGCGGTCTGCCAGCCGCTCGGCCAGGTCGGCGCGCTGATCGACCGCCCACCGGGCGTGAGGCAGGGTCAGACCGGCGTCGTAGACCGCAGCGACGACGCGCATGGTGTCGGTGCTGCGGTCGGCCGGGCTGGTCACGTAGTCCAGCGCCGCCGCGACGTCGGGGTAGGCGCTCAGGGCAAAGGGCAGCGGGTCGTCGTCGGCGTCGTCAGGCCGGGGCGCAGTCGCGCGCGTGGCCTTGGCCGTCGTCGGGCCGGTGGCCTTGGGCTTGGTCGAGCCCGTCAGCGGCGCGTCCGGCAGGGTGATGCCGAGCCGGTCGGCCAGGTCGGCGGCGTCCCAGCGCACGCCAGCGGGTCGGCTCAGCCACGCGACGGGCGCAGACTCACCGCCTCGGGCGCGGCCTTTGTGATTGAGCGTGCCCGGCGGTCGCAGGACGTCGTTGGGCATGATCTTGGCGTCGGCGTCGCCCAGGTGGGCACCGAGCGCACGGCACAGAGCCGTGTGCTGATGCAGCGGGACCGACGCGGCCAGGTCCACGTAGACGTGGGCGTGGCCCGGCGAGCCGGTCGAGACCGCCCAGCCGCCGAGGTCGGCCACCTTATCCAGCGGGCAATCGCCGTCGATGTCAGCGTGAATCTTGGTCAGCGCCACCGCACCGTCGGGTGTGCGCTCATCGCCGGTCATCAGGTACGGGCACACGTAAATGTCGTAGGTATCGACAAACCCCGCCAGGTCGTCGGCGAGCTGCTCGGCCTCGGCGGGCCAGGCGCGCATCAGCGGAATCCACCGGGCGTCACGGTGGCCCGTGGTCGGCTTGAACTGATAGCTGCCGCGCGCGGTCAGGTAGCCCGCCCGTCCGCCGACGAAGTGCACGACGCCCTCGTCGGCGTCGCCAAACACCGCCGCCAGGTACTCGGCGATGTCGGTACGGGTGCTGCCACCGTCGGCGCTGGTGGCCTCGGTGCGATCAGCGGTATTCTCACTGCTAGGCACTTGCTCAATTGCCTCTCGTTGTGATCGGTGCCGCCCCTGCTCCGAGGCCGACTTGCGCCAGGGGTGGCACCGTTCTCTGTTTCTAGTTCAATTCAGTTGTCGCGCAAGACGTCTCAGACATCGACGCGGTGCGCCGGTCGGCCCGTAGTCAGCACCGGACACACCCCGCGTCAGTCCTCGATGCCCAGCATTCGGCGAAGCGCCACCGTGGGCACACGGACCCGCTTCGCGCCGAGGCGGATGACCGGCAGGTCGCCGGATGCCGCGAGCTGATAGGCGTAGCTGCGCGACACGCCGAGCACCTGCGCCGCGCGCGGAATGCTCACGGTCGCCTCGCTGCGAAGCTCCTCGATGGTCGTGGACCGGGAGTCCACGCCTGTGGTCGTGGTTGTCATGTGTCCATGATTGCGCCTTAATTCAGGCGCGTCTAAGGTGATAACCCATGAGCGGGTCACGCAACGAGTACTCACCGCGCCGATCGGGTGAAGTCGTCGGCGTCGAGGTCGATCCGGCACAGGAAAGGCCGGTCACAATCAGATTGTTCGACCATCGCCATCGGTACGAGGTTGCTTGGACATCGACGGCCGGCGGGCCGGTTGTCACTGATCTGCGAATCTCATCTGACGACGGCATGCCCATCACGTCGAATAGCGTCAAGCGCATTCCAGTCGAACGGCTCGCCAAGACTGCTGCGCTCCACGACACACCCGAGTCGGCGAAATTAGGGCGCGATCTTCGAGCCGCGTTCGAGACGGTGGTTGACAGCTACAGCGACCCCGAAACGTTGGTAGCCGAGGCATGCGAATGGTTGGAATCCACCGGCGACGCCGACGCCGCCGACGCCGCCCGCCATTTGCGAAGCGCCGCCGTAACGGATGCCGCCGGCCTCGTGGCGGACACGCTTGAAAACGTCGAGAAGCGGCGTTTCACCGAGGGCGTCGTTCGCGCACTCGCCAAACGTCGTTCAACACAGAACAAGGGCGGGCGACCAACTGAGTGGACACCCGAGTTTCTGATGCAGATAGCGCAGTGGGCGCGCGAGGCCGCGCCGCACGGCGGCAGTGTGTATGAGCGCGTTCGCAGCCGAGCGTCCAACCAATTGGGGTATGACGTCTCGGTTCACCAAGTCAAGTGGTGGGTCAAGCAATGCAAGGAGTCCGACCCACCGCTACTCGGACGTAATGAACTCCGCCAGCCTCGCAAGTCTCGCGCGGCCACCGATCAGCACAGGGACCGATGACTATGACCGAGAGCCAGCCCAAGCGCACCCGGCGTGCTGAGCCGATCACTAAGCGCACGGCGAAGAACGGCGCGACCACCTATGAGTTCCGCGCCGACGTCGGCACCAAGGCCGACGGCAGCCGCGACCGCCGACGGTTCACCTATCGGACGCTGGCCGAGGCTCGGCGCGAGTACCGCCGGATCACCAGCGAGGTCCACGCGGGCACCTACGCCCGGCGGACTGCCCTCGCCGTCACCGAGGCGTGCGACCAATGGCTGGCCGGTCGGCGCGGCATTCGTCAGGTGACGTATCAGGGTTACGTCGATGCGCTCAAGCCGGTGCGCCGCCACCTCGGCGGCAAGAAATTGCAGGCGCTCACCAAGGCCGACGCCGACGGGCTGGTGGTGTGGATGCTGACCGCCGGACGGCAGTCGCCGCGCCACTACCAACCCACCTCACTGGCGGGCCGGGTGGCCGCGCTGATCGGCGAGCACCCCGAGGGCATCACGGCGGCGGCGATCAAGACGGCGTTTCCCGAGGCCGACGTGCACACCTGCCTGTCGGGGCTGATCCGCTCGGGGCGCGTCGTCCGGCCGCGTCGGGCGGTCTACGTGCTGGCCGACGCCGACAGCGCCACGGCGGCCGACCAGACCGGCAGCACACGGCGCGGTGTGCTCCCGGTGACGGTCCGGTCCACGCTGACGGCGTTCACGGCGGTGGTGCAATCCTTCGTTGATCAGGGCGTGTTGCCGCGCAACGTCGTGGCCCTGGTCGAGCGGCCCAAGGATGCCGACGCCGCGCACACGGCCACGAAGGACGGCGACACCGAGACCGAGACCACGGCCAAGTCGTGGACCGTGGCCGAGGTCGAGCGGTTCCGCGAGTCGGTGCGCGATGACCGGCTGTATGCCTGCTGGTTGTTGTCCTGCTACGGCCTGCGCCGCTCCGAGGTGCTCGGGTTGCGGTGGTCGGCAGTCAATCTCGACACCGGCACCCTGTCGGTGCGCCGGGGTCGCGTCGCGGTCGGTGCCGAGACGGTGGAGGGCGGACCCAAGTCGCGCCGCAGCCGCCGCGACCTGCCGATGCCCGCCGAACTCGCCGAGGCGCTGCGCACGCTGCGCCAGCGCCAGCGCGCCGAGGCTCTGGCGGTCGGCGTCGGGTGGTCCGACGACCGCCTGGTGGCCGTGCATGAGGACGGCACACCCGTTCGGCCCGAGTGGTATTCGGACACGTTCCACCGCCTGCGTGAGAGCGTCGGGCTGCGCCGGATCAAGCTGCACGGCCTACGCAACACGGCGGGCTCGTTGCTGCTCGACCAGCGGCAGCCGCCGCACATCGTCGCGGCGTGGCTCGGCCACGACCCGGCGGTGCTGCTGTCGATCTACGCCGACGCCAAGGCCGACGAACTGCGGGCGGCAGGCGCGTCGCTGTTCGGGTGACCCGGTTGGCCACCGCTGGCGCGTGAATAGCCGGGCTCGTCGGTTCCCCGTTGCAGAATGAGAGTGTGTCCAGTCCACCGCGTGTGTTTATGTCCTATTCCCACGATGACGACGAGCACCAGGATTGGGTCCTGCAACTCGCATATAGGTTGCGCGGCAACGGCGTTGACGTCTGCCTCGACCGATGGGACGTCGCACTGGGCGGCAACCTGACGCACTTCATGGAGCGCACCGCAGATGACGCATATCGCGTGATCGCCGTCGTATCTCAGACGTACTGCAAGAAGTGCAACGACCGCAGTGGCGGAGCCGGGGTCGAGGCGCAGATGTTGTCAGCCCGGCTATACGCCAAATTGGACTCCGACGCCGTCATTCCCATCATCAGGAACAACCCCGATGCGGAGTTGCCTGCGTTTCTCAGCGGGCGGCTCTGGCAGGACTTTCGGGATGCCGCCACGCAGGAAGCTGCATACGAGAGGCTATTGCGCGAGATTCACGGCGTCGCGGTTGACGCCGCGCCGCCTATCGGACCGAACCCGTTCGAGGGACGAACGGAGACCGAGGCGAAGTTGGCCATCAAGAACTCGCCTGGACGATGGCACAGTCCGGCGTTTCAGGGTGATGTCGAGTTCGTGGCTTCCCAGAACAGCGGCAATTACAAGATCGGGTCCGGTGATTCGCAATTCACGTTAGATATCGACTGGCTTCGCAACCAGGTCCGCGCATATCGCGATCCGGGCGACATCGCCCACGTTGCCGTCATCAGCAGAGCGCGCGAACGGCCCGAACTGCTGGCGGACGTGTCTCAGTTCGACACAAGTAACCGGGTGGTCTATGCCACCGTCGGCGACGCCTTTGTGCTCCACAACCGCAAGGGGTTCTGGGCACTGCTGTATATCGACAAGCTCTACTCGCGTGCGGGAACCCTGCATCGCGAGGATCTAGTTGATTTCCGGTACGCCATACAGCCCAACCGGACCCCAGATTTCACCGGGTTCGCCTTCCCCGAGGCGGACGCCTGAGCACCCCTCGGCAGCAGCCCGCGCCACCGTGCACCGGCTTGTTGGGACACTCTTGGCCCACTAGGACCCCCGACCGCCTCGGTGGGCACTCCCCGAGGCGCACGAAACCCGCTCCGACACTGGTCAGAGCGGGTTTTCCCTGGTCGGGCTGACAGGATTTGAACCTGCGACCACTTGACCCCCAGTCAAGTGCGCTACCAAGCTGCGCCACAGCCCGCGCGCTGCCGAGGATCGCCCGGCAGCGAGACGAAACGATACCTCAGCGGACCCGGAGAAACCCAACCGCGGTCGGCGGCGCGTCAGCGATGCCCGCGCGGGGTAGTACCGAGCGGTGACCAAGGTCCGTGACGACACCCCGCTCTGGCTGTTCGCCGACCAGCTGGGCCCCTCGACCCATGGCGGCGAGCACGCCCACCGCGAGGTGCTGCTCATCGAGGCGACCTCCGCGCTGCGCAAACGCCGCTACCACCGGCAGAAGCTGCACCTGGTGCTGTCGGCGCTGCGGCACGCCGACCGCGACCTCGGCGACCGCTCCACGCTGATCAGGAGCGACACCTACACCGACGCGCTGGAGCGCTTCGACCGGCCGGTGCTGGTACACCAGCCGACGTCCTTCGCCGCCGAGCGGTTCGTGAACAGGCTGTCGGAGCAGGGCCTGGTGGCCGAGGTGCTGCCCACACCGACGTTCGCGCTGCCGCGCAAGGACTTCGAGGAGTGGGCCGGCGAGCGCACCCGGTTCCGCATGGAGGAGTTCTACCGCGACCAGCGCCGCCGCTTCGACGTGCTGATGGAGGGCGCGAACCCCGTCGGCAACCGGTGGAACTACGACGAGGAGAACCGCGAGTCGCCACCGAAGAAGCAGAAGACCCTGGACGTCCCCGCGCCCTACAAGCCGCGCGAGGACGACATCGACGACGAGGTCCGCCGCGACCTCGACGCGATGGAGCTGAACACCGTCGGCGTGGACGGCCCGCGGTTGTTCGCCGTCACCCCGGCCGAGGCCAAGCGCGCGCTCACCCGCTTCATCGAGCACCGGCTGCCATCGTTCGGCACCTACGAGGACGCCATGATGGGCGGTGACTGGGCGATGTCGCACTCGCTGCTGTCGGTTCCGCTCAACCTCGGCGTGCTGCACCCGCTGGACGCCGTGCACGCCGCAGAACGGGCGTACCGCGACGGCCAGGCGCCGCTGGCGGCCGTCGAGGGCTTCATCCGGCAGATCCTCGGCTGGCGCGAGTACATGTGGCACCTCTACTGGCACTTCGGCGAAAGCTACGTCGACGAGAACGAACTCGCCGCGACGACCCCGCTGCCGGACTGGTGGGCCGATCTGGACGCCGACGCCGTCACCGCCGAGTGCCTGCGTCACGCGCTGCTGGGTCTGCGCGACCGTGGCTGGAATCACCACATCCAGCGGCTGATGGTGTTGGGCAACCACGCTCTGCAGCGCGGTTATCAGCCACGCCAGCTCACCGAGTGGTACGCCACCGCCTACGTCGACGGGTTCCGCTGGGTGATGCCCACCAACGTCGTCGGGATGAGCCAGCACGCTGACGGCGGCCGGCTGGCCACCAAGCCGTACGCCGCGGGCGGCGCCTACATCAACAGGATGAGCAACCACTGCGGTGACTGCGCCTACGACCCGAAGAAGCGTCTCGGCGACGACGCGTGCCCCTTCACCGCCGGCTACTGGCAGTTCGTACACCGGCACCGCGACCGGCTGGAGAACAACATGCGCACCCGGCGCGCCGTCTCGTCGCTGGACCGACTGTCCGACGTCGACGCGGTGCTCGAGCAGGAAGCGCAGCGCGAGCACTTCTAGACGGTGACGAGGCGGTACAGCCCGATCAGGCCGACGACGACGATCACGACGCGCAGCGCGTTCGGCGAGAGCCGCCGCCCGTAGTGCGCGCCGAGGAACCCACCGAGCAGTGACCCGACGGCGATCAGGCCGGCCGCGGGCCAGCTGATCCGGTCGAAGGCAACCAGCACGTAGGCCAGCGCGGCGACGACGTTGACGATCAGCGACAGCAGGTTCTTGGCGGCGTTCATCCGCTGCATGTCCTCGGGCAGCAGCGCGCCCATGACGGCGATCAGCAGGATGCCCTGGGCGGCGGTGAAGTAGCCGCCGTACACGCCGACGACGAAGGTGCCGGCGATCAGCGCGATCAGCCGGCCGCGGGTGATGTGCTCCAGCGAGCGGCCGGCGGCCTCGGACCGCCGTCGCGCCCACGCCTGGATCCGCGGGCCCGCCACGACGAGGATCAGCGCGCCGATCAGCAGCACCGGCACGACGGTGATGAACACCTTCTCCGGCAGGTGCAGCAGCAGCCACGCTCCCCCGGCCGCGCCGACCAGCGAGGCGGGCATCTGCCACTTCAGCCGGTCCCACTGGCCGCGCAGCTCGCGGCGGTACCCCCAGGTGCCGGAGATACCGCCCGCCACGAGGCCGACGGCGTTCGACATCGTCGACGTCACCGGCGGATAGCCGAGCGCGACGAGCGTGGGGAACGTGATGAGGGTGCCGGACCCCACGACGGCGTTGATGGCTCCGGCTCCGACGCCCGCCAGGGCGATCAGGATCATGTCGACGACGGGCACCGACCCACGGTAGCGGGTCGTCGGAGGCCTCAGTCGTCGGCGCTCAGCGCCTAGGGCCGCGCTTCTCCCGCACCCGCACGTTGACCCGGATCGGCGTGCCCTCGAAGCCGAACGTCTCCCGCAGCCGCCGTTCGAGGAACCGTCGGTAGCCGGCCTCCAGGAAGCCGGACGTGAACAGCACGAACGTCGGTGGCCGCGCGGTGGCCTGGGTGGCGAACAGGATGCGGGGCTGCTTGCCGCCGCGCACCGGCGGCGGCGTCGCCGCGACGACCTCCTTGAGGAACGTGTTGAGCCGCCCGGTCGAGATGCGGGTGTCCCAGGAGGCGAGCGCGTTCTCCAGCGCCGGCGCCAGCTTCTGCACGGCGCGCCCCGTCTTGGCCGAGATGTTGATGCGCTGCGCCCACGGCAGCTGCGCCAGTTCGCGTTCGATCTCGCGATCCAGGGTGTAGCGCCGGTCCTCGTCGACCAGGTCGGCCTTGTTGAACGCGATCACCAGCGCGCGGCCGGCCTCGACCACCATCGACAGGATGCGCTGATCCTGCTCGGTGAGCGTCTGCGAGGAGTCGATCAGCACGATCACCACCTCGGCGGCGTCGATCGCACCGCGGGTGCGCACCGACGCGTAGAACTCGTGGCCACTGGCCTGGCCGACCTTGCGCCGCAGCCCGGCGGTGTCGACGAAACGCCACGGGGTGCCGTCGAGGTCGATGATCGAGTCGACGGGGTCCACGGTGGTCCCCGCGACGTCGTGCACCACCGACCGCTCGTCGCCGGCGAGCCGGTTGAGCAGCGAACTCTTGCCGACGTTCGGCTTGCCGACCAGCGCGACGCGGCGCGGGCCGCCGGCACCGCCGCCGACCTCCGAGGCCTCGGGCAGCACACGCAGGACCTCGTCGAGCAGGTCGGCGACGCCGCGGCCGTGCATGGCGCTCACCGAATGCGGCTGCCCCAGCCCGAGCGACCACAGCGCGGCGGCCTCGGCCTCGACGCGCTCGTTGTCCACCTTGTTGGCCGCCAGGAAGACCGGCTTGCCGGACCGCTGCAGCCGCCGGGCGGCCGCCTCGTCCGCCGACGTCGCGCCCACCACCGCGTCGACGACGAGGATGATGGCATCCGCCGTCCGCATCGCGACGGTGGCCTGCTCGGCGACCAGCTGCTGCAGGCCCTTGGCGTCGGGCTCCCAGCCGCCGGTGTCCTGCACCACGAAGCGACGTCCCAGCCAGTTCGCGTCGTAGGACACCCGGTCGCGCGTGACGCCCGGGATGTCCTGGACCACGGCTTCACGGCGACCCAGGATGCGGTTCACCAGCGTCGACTTGCCGACGTTCGGCCGGCCCACCACCGCCACCACGGGCGGCGGCGCGTACTCCTCGGCGAGGTCGGACTCGAAGGACTCCGCGTCGATGTCCCAGTCGCTCTCGTCGTACCAGGTGCCGTCGGCCCCGCCGGTCGTTGCGTCGTCGGTCATCGCGTCGCTCCCGCCCGCTGTTCGACCAGCTGCCGCAGATGCTCCACGACGCCGAGTTCGGTCATGTCGCTGGAGTCGACGACGATCGCGTCGTCGGCCGCGCGCAGCGGCGACACCGCCCGCGTCGAGTCCAGGTGGTCGCGGCGCCGGACGTCGGCCAACACGCCGTCGTAGTCGCTCGGTGCGCCGCCGGCGACGTTCTGGTCGTTGCGCCGCCGGGCCCGCTCCTCGGCCGAGGCGGTCAGGAAGATCTTCACGTCCGCGTCGGGCAGCACCACGGTGCCGATGTCCCGCCCCTCGACCACGACGCTGCCGGGGCCGTCGGCCAGCTCGCGCTGCCGCTGCACCAACCGGGCGCGGACCGCGGGCACCGCCGAGACCGCCGAGACCGCCCTGGTCACCGCGTCGCCGCGGATCTCGGCCGAGACGTCCTCACCGGCGAGGTAGGAGCGGTCCTCGTCGGGATCGAAGCCCACCGACAGGTCCACCGTGGCCGCGAGGTCGGCGACCGCGTCGGCGTCGGCCGGGTCGACGCCCGCGCGCAGCACGGCCAGCGTGACGATCCGGTACATCGCCCCGGTGTCGAGGTAGCGCGCGCCGATCGACCGCGCCAATCCCCGTGACACCGAGGACTTTCCGGTGCCCGCCGGTCCGTCGATGGCGATCGTCGCCTCGCTCACAGTCCTACCGCCTTGTACAGTTCGCCGATTTCCTTGCTGGTGAGCACCCGGATGCTGCCCGGTCGCTGATCGCCCAGCGTCACGGTGCCGATGTCGGTGCGCACCAGTTCCTGCACCGGGTAGCCCACCTCGTCGAGCAGCCGCCGCACGATGTGCTTGCGTCCCTCGTGCAGCGTCACCTTGACCATCGACTTGCCCGGTACGGCGCCGACGACGGCGAAGTCGTCGACGGCCACCGGCCCGTCCTCGAGTTCGATGCCGCCGCGCAACTTCTTGCCCAGTCCCCGCGGAACGGTACCCAGCACGGTCGCGACGTAGGTCTTCGGCACCTCGAACGAGGGGTGCATGAGCCGGTGGGCGAGTTCGCCGTCGTTGGTGAGGAGCAACAGGCCCTCGGTGTCGGCGTCGAGGCGGCCGACGTGAAAGAGCTTGTGGTTGCCGCGAACCCGGTGTTCGACGATGTCGCCGATGCACGGCCGACCGCGGTCATCGGACATCGTCGACTGCATGCCGCGCGGCTTGTTGAGCGCGAAGTGGACGAGGTCGTCGTTCATCATGATGCGCGCCCCGTCGACGCGGATCACCGACATCTCCGGGTCCACGCGGGTGCCGAGTTCGGTGACGATCCGGTCGTCCACCTCGACGCGGCCGTCGCGGATCATCCGTTCGGCGACCCGCCGCGAGGCCACCCCGGCCTGGGACAGCACCTTCTGCAGGCGCACGCCGTCGTTGTCTTCGGGCACGGTCAGTCCTTGTCCACGTCGAAGGCGGGCGCCTGGCTGCCCGCGGGGGCGGGCGTTCCGCCGAGCCGGGCGAAACGCGGTTCGTCGCCTAGTGTTTGGGTGATGTCGTCGATCACGTCGACGTCGGGCAGCAGCGGCGCGATGTCGGGTAGGTCGGTCAGCGACGACAGCCCGAGGCGTTCCAAGAACAACTCGGTGGTGGCGAATGTCACCGCGCCGCTGTCCGGGTCGACGCCGGCCTCGGTGATCAGGCCGCGCGCCACCAGCGTGCGGATCACCGCGTCGACGTTGACGCCGCGCACGGCGCTCACCCGCGCGCGGGTCACCGGCTGCCGGTAGGCCACTACGGCCAGCGTCTCGAGTGCCGCGCGGGTGAGCTTGGTGCGGGCGCCGTCGAGCAGCAGGCGCTCGACGTACGGTGCGTAGCGCGCCCGGGTGTACATGCGCCAGCCGCCGCCGGCCTCGCGCAGGTCGATGCCGCTGTCGCGCGCGGCGAGGTCGGCCGCCATCGCCTGCAGCGCCGCCGCCACCCGATAGCCGGGCTGATCGGTGGCCGATGCCAGCGCGTCGAGCGGCACGGGGGTGTCGACCACCAGCAGCAGCGCCTCCAGGACGGCGCGCAGTTCGGCGTCGTCCATCGTGGGTGCCTCGGCGACGCCGAGGTCGAGGACGGGACCGAGGTCGGTGGGGTCCGGGTCGGTGGGGTCCGGGTCGGTGGGGTCTGAGGCGGTGTCGTGGTCGGTCATGGATCTTCCTCCACCGCGGCGGCGAGGTGTTCGTTGGTCGGCCGTTCGCCGGTCCACGAAATCCGCAGCACGTCAAGCGGTTCTGGTTGGGAGAATGCTACCGCCCGGGCGCGGTACAGCTCGAGCAGCGCCAGGAAGCGTCCGACGATCTCCAGCCCGTCTGAGCAGTCCGTCACCAGGTCGGTGAACGTCGCCCACTCCCCGACGCCGCGCAGCTCGAGCAGCGCCATCAGCCGTCGGGCCTGCTCGGGCACCGACACGTTGGGGGCGTGCATGTGCGAGAGCCCCACCGTGGGCACCGGCCGCGGGGTGAACGCCGCCGCGGCGATGGTGGCGAACGCCTCGGCGTCGACGCCGAGCATGACCTCCGGAAGCAGCGCGGCGTAGCGCTCCTCCAGCGCCACCGATCGCGGGTAGCTGCGCATCGCGGCGGCTTCGAGTTCGGCGAACATCTGCGCGACGTGCTTGAACGCGCGGTACTGCAGCAGCCGGGCGAACAGCAGGTCGCGGACCTCCAGCAGCGCCAGGTCCTCGTCGTCGGCCACTTCCCCGGCGGGCAGCAGGCGCGCCGCCTTGAGGTCGAGCAGCGTCGCCGCGATCACCAGGAACGCCGTCGTCTCGTCGAGCGGCAGCTGTGATCCGATCGAGCGGGTGTAGGCGATGAAGTCGTCGGTGACCTGGTGCAGCGCTACCTCGGTGACGTCGAGCCGGTGCGCGAAGATCAGCTGCAGTAGCAGGTCGAACGGACCCTCGAAGTTGTTCAGCCGGACCTGAAAACCCGCGGCTCCGTCCGACGTCGGCGCCGCGGCGGTCACGCGCCGAACCGGTCGATGACCTCGCGCGCCAACGACCGGTAGGCCTGGGCACCGCCGGACTTCGGCGCCCAGGTGGTGATCGGTTCACCGGCGACGCTGGTCTCCGGGAAGCGCACGGTGCGGGTGATGACGGTGTCGAACACCAGGTCGCCGAAGCGCTCGACCACGCGGGCCATCACCTCGCGGGCGTTGACGGTGCGCGGGTCGTAGCGGGTAACCAGGATGCCGCTGATGGACAGCCGGTAGTTGAGCCGGTCGTGCACCTTGTCGACGGTGTCGGTGAGCAGCGCGAGCCCGCGCAGCGAGAAGTACTCGCATTCGGTGGGGATGATGACGCCGTCGGCGCAGGCGAGGCCGTTGACGGTGAGCAGTCCCAGGGACGGCTGGCAGTCGATCAGCACGTAGTCGTACCGGTCGAGCACCGGGTGCAGGGCGCGGGCCAGGGACTGCTCCCGGCCCACCTCGTTGACCAGTTGGATCTCCGCGGCCGACAGATCGATGTTGCTGGGCACCAGATCCAGACCCTTCACCCGGGTCTTGATCAGCACCTCGTCGATGGACACCCGCGGTTCGACCAGCAGGTTGTGCACGGTGTTGTCGAGTTCGTAGTGCGGCACCCCGAGACCCGCCGACAGCGCTCCCTGCGGGTCGAGGTCCACCAGCAGCACGCGCCTGCCGTACTCGGCGAGGCTGGCACCCAGGTTGATGGTCGACGTGGTCTTGCCGACGCCGCCCTTCTGGTTGCACATCGCGATCACCTTGGCCGGCCCGTGGGTCGTGCGTGGCTGCGGTTCGGGCACCGTCCGCGGCGGCCGGCCGGTCAGGCCGACGGCGTCCGGGGCGTCCGGAGAACTCAGATCATCGGACACGCGCGACTCCCCCGCGGGGCCACGACGGGCCGCCGCTGGTCAGACAACCCTGGGGCGTGGCGAACATCCGGAGAAGTCTAACGGCGTGACCACCTCGGGAACGGCAGACCCGCTGCCCGGACGCCGCGGGCCGGCCCGGCCGCGCGCTCAGCGGGCCCTCGGGTGTGCTCCGGCGTACACCTCGCGCAGCGCGCTGACGGTGACCAGCGTGTAGATCTGCGTCGTGGTCACCGAGGCGTGGCCGAGCAGTTCCTGCACCACGCGCACGTCGGCGCCGCCTTCGAGCAGGTGGGTGGCGAACGAGTGGCGCAGCGTGTGCGGCGAGACCGCGGCCGAGATGCCGGCCCGCTCGGCCGCGTCCTGCAGCACCTGCCAGGCGCTCTGCCGGGACAGCCGTCCCCCGCGCGCGTTGAGGAAGATCGCCGCGGTGCCGGTACCACGGCGCGCCAGGTCGGGGCGGCCGCGCACCAGGTAGGCGTCGAGCGCGGCGACGGCCGGCCGACCGATCGGCACCAGTCGCTGCTTGCCACCCTTGCCGCGCAGCAGCACCGAACGGGAGGCGACGTCCACGTCGTCGACGTCCAGGCCGACGGCCTCGGAGATCCGGGCGCCGGTCGAGTACAGCACCTCCAGCAGCGCGCGGTTGCGCAGCGACAGCGGTCCGTCGGCGGGGCTGCCGTCACCCGCGCCGCCCCCGGCGGCCTCGAGCAGTGCGAGCACGTCGTCGACGCCGAGGCTCTTGGGCAGTCGGCGGTTCGGCGTGGGTGGCTTGACCGCTCGGGCGACGTCGACGTCGGTGAGGCCCTCCGCGGCGGCGAACCGGTGCAGGCCGCGCACGGCGATCAGGGCGCGCGCCGCCGAGACCGCCGAGAGTGGGGCCGCCTCGGTGTCGGGATCACCGGTGCGCAGCGCCACCAGGAAGTCGCTGACGTCGGTCTCGGTGACGTCGCGCAGGTCGGCGACGTGGCGTGCCGCCAGGTGCTCGACGTAGCGCCGCAGGTCCCGCCGGTAGGAACTCAGCGTGTTGGCGGCCACGCCGCGTTCGATCGTCAGGTGGTCGAGGTAGCCGCGTACCTGTTCGTCCAGCGCGACGCCGACGGTGGTCACGCCTGGCGGGCCGCGAACGCCGTGGAGCGGTCCTGCCACGGCGCGTCCACCCCGCGCAGCGCGTCGATGCCGCCGTCGCGACCCAGCACCGTCGCGGCGGCCAGCACGCCCGCCACCGCGAGTGAGTTGACGATGTCGCCGCGCAGCACCATGTCGACGGCCGTGGCGAGCGGGATGCTCTCGACCGTCAGGTCGGCCTCCTCGTCGTGCGCCTCGGGCCGGTCGATGCGGGACAGCCCGGTGGCCAGGTAGATCCGGACGCCCTCGTCGCTGAACCCGGCGGCGGAGATGACGTCGACCAGCACGCGCCACTGCTCGGCGGCGAGTCCGGCCTCCTCGCGCAGCTCGCGCGCGGCGCTCAGGTGCGGTTCCTCGCCGCCCATGTCGAGCAGCCCGGCGGGGATCTCCCACAGCCGGCGCCCGACCGGGTGGCGGTACTGGTGCACCATCGTCAGGTTCTGTTCGTCGTCGAGCGCGACGATGCCGACGGCGCCGTAGTGCTCGACCACCTCGCGGCGCGCGGTGCGCCCGCCCGGCATGCTGACCTCGTCGGCGCGCAGCGCGAAGATCTTGCCGACGTAGAGGGTCTCGCTGGACACCGTCTCGAAGTCGTGCTCAGCCACGGGTCGCCGACTCCCAGGCGTACTCGTCGCCGATCTCCATCGGAAGCCGTTCGGCCGCCTTGTAATCCAAGGCCGCGCCGACGAACGCGGCGAACAGCGGATGCGGGCGCGTCGGCCTGCTCTTGAGTTCCGGGTGCGCCTGGGTGCCCACCAGGAACGGGTGGACGTCGGCGGCATACTCGACGAATTCGACGAGGTGCCCGTCGGGTGAGGTGCCGGAGAACACCAGCCCGCTCTCGGCGATCCGGTCGCGGTAGGCGTTGTTCACCTCGTAGCGGTGCCGGTGGCGCTCGGACACGTCGGTCGACTGGTAGGCCTTGGCGACGATCGAACCCTCCTGCAGCACCGCGGGATACGCGCCGAGCCGCATGGTGCCGCCGAGATCGGCCTCCCCGGCGACGATGTGTTCCTGATCGGCCATCGTCGCGATCACCGGGTCGGGGGTGTCGGGGTCGAATTCCGCGGAGCTCGCCTGCGCCAGGCCGACGGAGCGGGCCGCCTCGATCACGATGCACTGCAGGCCCAGGCACAGGCCGAGCACGGGGACGCCCTGCTTGCGGGCGTAGGTGATCGCGCCGATCTTGCCCTCGATGCCGCGGATGCCGAAGCCGCCGGGGATCAGCACCCCGTGCACGTCGTCGAGCGCCGACGCGGCGGTCGCGTCGGTCTCGCAGTCATCGGACGCCACCCAGCGGATGTCGACCTTGGCGTGGTGGGAGAACCCGCCGGCACGCAGCGCCTCGGCCACCGACAGGTACGCATCCGACAGGTCGATGTACTTGCCCACCAGCGCGATTCGCACCGTCTCGTGCGGCTCGTGCACGCGGCGGAGCAGGTCGTCCCACTCGGTCCAGTCGACGTCGCGGAACGGCAGGTTGAGCCGCCGCACCACGTAGGCGTCGAGTTCCTCGCGGTGCAGCACCTTGGGGATGTCGTAGATCGACGGCGCGTCCGGAGTCGAGATGACGCCGTCGACGTCGACGTCGCACATCAGCGCGATCTTGTTCTTCAGCGGCTCGGGCACGTCGCGGTCGCACCGCAGGATCAGGGCGTCCGGCGAGATGCCGATGCTGCGCAGCGCCGCAACGGAGTGCTGCGTCGGCTTGGTCTTGAGCTCCCCCGACGGTGCGAGGTAGGGCACCAGCGACACGTGCAGGAAGAAGCAGTTGTCCCGGCCCACCTCGTGGCGCACCTGCCGGGCCGCCTCGAGGAACGGCAGCGACTCGATGTCGCCGACGGTGCCGCCGATCTCGGTGATGACCACGTCGGGCCGGTTGCCCTCGTCGTCCGGCAGGGCCATCGCGAGGATGCGGGCCTTGATCTCGTCGGTGATGTGCGGGATCACCTGGACGGTGTCGCCGAGGTACTCGCCACGGCGCTCCTTGGCGATCACCGACGAGTACACCTGGCCGGTGGTGACGTTCGCCGAGCCGGACAGGTTCCGGTCCAGGAACCGCTCGTAGTGGCCGACGTCGAGGTCGGTCTCGGCGCCGTCCTCGGTGACGAAGACCTCACCGTGCTGGAACGGGTTCATCGTCCCGGGATCGACGTTGAGGTAGGGATCGAGCTTCTGCATCGTCACCTGCAGACCGCGTGCGGTGAGCAGCTGACCGAGGCTGCTGGCCGTGAGGCCCTTGCCCAGTGACGACGCCACGCCACCGCTGACGAACAGATGCTTCGTCGCCGTCTGCGGGTGCTTGCGCAACGGGTTCGATCGACCGGGCAACAGCTACCTCCGTGGCAATGGGGCAGGTCTTGGTTGTGCGCTGAGGACCAGCTCGGGGCCTGCCGACCCACGGAATCTCACCTTAACATCGACGCCGACATGTCGTCGCCGACGCGCCGTCCCGGCCCGCTACTGCGGCACGGTGACCGCGGTGGCGCCCTGACCGGTGCCGTACTGCCCGGGCTTGCCGCCGCCGACGAGGTCGCCGAGCCCAAGCACCGCCGTGAGACGGCCCGCCTGGGTGTCGACGTCGTCGACGGTGCTCACCGCGCCGCGCAGGGCAGGATCGGCGCGGACGACGGCCACCGCCGCGGTGCCCGACGCCGAGCCGTCGCGGCCGGCGACCAGCGTCCCGGCGCCGTGCGCGGCCATCCCGGCGGCCAGCCGCGCCACGGTGGCGCCCTGGTTGCCGGCGTCGGCGGCCAGTCCCGCACCGGTGACGATCAGGGCCGCGTCGGCGGCGCCGATCCGCTGGTCGCCGTAGCTGAGGAAGCCGGTGTCGCGCAGCGTGGCCAGCACGGTGTCACGCTGGGCGTCGTCGACGGCGGGCGCGGCCGGGTCCCGGTCGCGCAGCAGCGAGATGCCGAGCAGGTCACCCGCCTGCGAGCCCTGATCCACCTGGGTGGTGCTGAGCTGGCGACCCGCGGGCACGATCGGGGAGTTGACCACCGACAGCAGCTTCTCCGAGGCGTTCGCGTCGACGAACTGCTGGGTGAGTTCCACCGTCCCGCTCACCGTGCCGCCCGCGGCGCCGACGTAGCGGGTGAGGGCGTCGACGTCGTCGTCGGCGGCGTCCGGGGTGCGGAACAGCACCACCGACCGTCCCTTCAGCGCGTCGCGCAGGATCCGCGGCGACATCTGGGCGTCGAAATCGCCTGCGGCGTTCAGCTTCTCGTTGAGCATGTTGCGCTCGTCGGTGAGGCCGTTGATCTGGTTTTGCAGTTCGTGCTTGTCGTCGCGCAGCCCGGACAGCAGCGTGTTCGACAGCAGCCCCGAGCCGAGCATCACCCCGACCGCCAGCGCCAGGAACACCGCGGCGAGCGATATCGCGTGCGAGCGAAGGGAAATCACCGGCGCATCTCCTAGGTGACCAGGCCCTGAACCCAGAGCGTGAGCTGATTCCAGTACTCGGAGAGCCACTGCAGCACCGCGGCATCGGCGCGCGACACCCACAGCGCCACGATCACCGCGACCAGCATGGCCAGCACCAGCAGCGCGATCGCGCCGCCGGAGATCCGGCTGCGGTACAGCGTCGCCACGGCCTTGGCGTCGACGAGCTTCTCGCCGACCTTGAGTCGGGTGAGGAACGTCGACGGGTTGCTGTGCTGCCGCGTGCGGTCGAAGAACTCCTCGATCGACGCGCTGTGCCCGGCGGTCACGATCAGCGAGGCGCCGTGGTGGTCGGCGAGCAGCAGCGCCAGGTCCGCGGCCGAGCCGGCGGCCGGGAACGTCATGGCCCCGACGCCGAGGTCCTGGATGCGCTCGAGTCCCTTGGCGTGGCCGTCCGCGTCGGCCGGCAGCACGACCTGGGCACCGGATCGGAGCACCTCGACGCTCATCACGTCGGGGTCGCCCACGATGAGCGCCGGACGGTGCCCGGCCTTGCGCAGGACGTCCGCACCCACCCCGACGCCGACGAGCACCGGCTGGTACTCCTTGATGAACGGCTTGAGCGCCTTGAGATCGTCTGCGGCGGAGTCTCCTTCGGCCACCACGACGACGTGCCGGCGGCGCAGGTCCACGTCGACGTCGGGGATGCCCATGCCATCGATCAGCAGCGGGCTCTCGCTGCGGATGAACTCGATGGTGTTGCCCGCGAAGGCCTCCAGGTGGGCCACCAGACCGGTCTTCGCCTCGATCATGAGGTCGTGGATCTCGAGGTCGGTGCGCTCGTGGCCGAGGGCGATGCGGCGGTCACCGGCGTACACGCCACCGTTGTGCAGGCGGACCTTCGCGCCGTCCTTGACCTTCTTGAAGACCTCCGGGCCGGTCTCGTCGATGAGCGTGATCCCGTTGGCCACCAACACTTCCGGGCCGAGGTTCGGGTAGCGCCCGGAGATGGACGGGGACGCGTTGACGACGGCGGCCACCTGGGCGTCGACGAACGCGTCGGCGGTGATCCGGTCGAGGTCCAGGGCGTCGATCACGACGACGTCCCCGGGTCCGATGCGTCGCAGCAGACGGTCGATGTCACGGTCGACGCGGGCGATACCTGACACGCCGGGTCGCGGACCGGCGTTACGGGAGAGCAGCGCTGACATCTTCATGCGCCGATTCTGTCGGCCAACCCTCGAGTAGAGGTGGAGGCGCGCCGTAACATCCGCCTCAGAAGTTCTCTCCAGTCACACGCGTAACACGTCTCAGGCGTCCTGGTGCACGTCCTGGCGCGCCGCCTCGAGCAGCTCCCGCGCGTGCGCGCGTCCACTGTCGGACTCGCCGAGGCCGGCCAGCATCCGCGCCAGTTCGGCGACCCGGGCGTCGTCATCGAGCCGGCGCACCACGCTCGCCTTGCCGCCGCGCCCACCGGCGCTGTCCACCATCAGATGCGCGTCGGCGTAGGCCGCCACCTGCGGCAGGTGCGTCACCACGATCACCTGGTGGGTCCGGGCGAGCCGCGCCAGCCGGCGGCCGATCTGCACCGCCGCGCGGCCACCGACGCCGGCGTCCACCTCGTCGAACACCATCGTCGTGTTCTCCGCGGACGCCGACAGCACCACCTCCAGCGCCAGCATCACCCGGGACAGTTCACCGCCCGATGCGCTCCTGGCCAGCGGGAGCACGTCGGATCCGCGGTGCGGCGCGAAGCCGAACTCGACGGCGTCCACCCCGTCGGAGCCGGCGTGCACCCGGGTGCCGTCGGGCAGTACGAGCGGAGCCGTGTCGTCGGCGCGCGCGGTCAGCGGCGTGACGGTGATCGCGAAGCCCGCACCAGCCATCGCCAAGCCGGCGAGTTCGGCGGTCACCGCCTTCGCAAGCCCCTTGGCGGCCTTGGTCCTCGCCTTGGTGATCGCGGTCGCCGCCGTCACGACAACGGACTCGAGGTCGTCGACGCGCCGCTGCAGCGCCGCCAACGCGTCCTCGGACACGTCGAGCCCCGCCAGCCGGCGCCGGGCGTCGTCGGCCCACGCCAGCACGCCGTCGACGTCCGCGGCGTACTTGCGCGTCAGCGTGCGCAATTCGGCCTGACGGGCCAGCTTGGTCTCCAGCGTGCTCGCGTCGCTGGGCAGTTCGGCGAGGAAGTCGCCGAGCTCGGCGGACACGTCGCCGACGACGGCGAGCGCCTCGGTGAGCCGCTCCCCCAGCGCTTGGAGCGCCGCGTCGTCGGTTCCGCCCAGCGCCGCCTTCGCCTGCCCGAGCGCGTCGGCGGCCGACGCCCCGTCGGGCGCCGGGTCGTCGGGCGGACCGGACAGCGCGGTGCGGGCGGTCAGCGCGGCCTCCCGGACCGCGTCGAGTTCGCTCAGCCGACGGATCTCCGAGACCAGCGTCTCGTCCTCACCGGGTTGCGGTGCGACGCCGTCGATCTCGTCGATGCCGAACTGCAGTCGGTCGGACTCCAGAGCGAGTTCGCGGGCGCGCCGGCGGCGGTCGTCGAGGTCCCGCCGCGCCGTCAACCACTCCTCCCGGGCCGCGCGGTACCGGTGCACGGCCGACTCGACGTCGACGTAGCGGTCCAGCGCTGCGAGCTGTTCGTCGGGCCGCATGAGCCGCAGTTGGTCGTTCTGGCCATGCAGCGCCAGCAGTTCGGTGGTAAACGTGCCCAGTGACTTCGCCGGCACGCTGCGCCCGCCGAGGTAGGCGCGCGACGGGCCGTCCCGGCTCACCGACCGCGCGGCGATCACGCTGCCGTCGTCGTCGCGTTCCGCGCCCGACGCGTCGAGCACCTCGTCGACGCGGGCAGCCACCCGGGGCCCGAGGTCGGTGGTGCTGAAGCGGCCTTCGACGACGGCGCGCTCGGCGCCCGACCGCACGCGCGTCGCGTCCGCGCGGGCGCCGCCGAGGAGGTGCAGGCTGGTGACGACCATGGTCTTGCCGGTGCCGGTCTCGCCGGTGAGCACCGTCAGGCCGCGGTCGAACTCCGCGGTGGCGGAGTCGATGGCGCCGAGCGCCTCGATCCGGATCTCGGAGAGCACTACGGCCCACGCCATCCGGTGACCGGCAGGCGGAACTTGCGCACCAGGCGGTCGGTGAACGGGGCACTGTCGAGCCGCACCCACTTCAGCGGCGTGCCGCAGCGCGTGACCTCCAGACGGCCACCGGCGGGGATCACCATGTTGCGCCGGCCGTCGCAGAACACCGTCGCCTCGTGGCCGCCGGCCTCGATCTCGATGGCGATCGACGCGTCCGGGCTGGTCACCATGGGCCGCGCGAACAGGGCGTGCGCGTTGTTCGGCACCACCAGGATCGACTCGATGTCGGGCCACAGGATGGGCCCGCCCGCCGAGAACGCGTACGCCGTCGACCCGGTCGGCGTCGACACCAGCACGCCGTCACAGCCGAACGACGACACCGGCCGTCCGTCGACCTCGAGGACGACGTTCAGCACGCCCAGCCGCGGGCCCTTCTCCAGGCTCGCCTCGTTGAGCGCCCAGCCGCGGTGCACGATGCGTCCGTCGACGCGGACCACCACGTCGAGCGTCATGCGCTCCTCCACCCGGTAGTCCTGGGAGACGATGTGGTCGAGCACGACGTCGATGGCGTCGGCTTCGGCCTCGGCGAGGAAGCCGATGTGGCCGAGATTGACGCCGACGACCGGGATCTCGACGTTGCGCGCCAGTTCGGCGGCGCGCAGGAACGTGCCGTCGCCGCCGAGCGCCAGCACCAGCTCGCATCCCTCGGCGGCGTTCTCGTCGGCGGCGACGACCTCGATGTCGACGCCGAAGTCCCGCCCGCCATCGGCGTCCCGCGGCATCGAGCCGCGGTCGACCGCCTCGGCGGCGAGCAACCGCAGCGCGATCCCGTTGTCGCCGAGGCCCTTCTCGACCCGCCGGAACGTCTCGGTGGCGTCGTCGCGCCCGGTGTGCATGACCACCAGCACGGTGCGGTCCGACGTCACCGCGGCCCCTCCGCGACGGTGCGGCGGACGGCGTCCTCGAGCGCCGTGCCGGCCAGGGGTTCCGGCGTACGGGCCCGCAGCCGGAGGAAGTACTCGACGTTGCCCGACGGTCCCGGCAGCGGGCTGGAGGTCACGCCGACGGCGTGCCAGCCCAGCTCGGCCGCGCGTCGGGCGACGGTCAGCACGGCGTCGACCCGGAGTTCGGGATCGCTCACCACGCCGCCCGGACCGACGCGCTCCTTGCCCACTTCGAACTGTGGCTTCACCATGGGAACGATATCGGCGTCCGGGGAGGCGCACGAAGCCAGTGCGGGCAGCACGGTGGTCAGCGAGATGAACGACAGGTCCGCGACCACCGCGTCGACGGGCCCGCCGATGGTCTCCGGCGTCAGCGAGCGGACGTTGGTGCGTTCGATCACCACGACGCGCGGATCGGAACGCAGCGACCACGCGAGCTGGCCGTAGCCGACGTCGGCAGCGACGACCTGGTCGGCGCCGCGGTCCAGCAGGACCTCGGTGAAACCACCCGTCGACGCGCCGGCGTCGAGGCAGCGGCGACCGGAGACGTCGAGGGCGAAGGCGTCGAGCGCGCCGATCAGCTTGTGCGCCCCGCGCGACACCCACGTGCGTTCGTCGGCGGCGACGGTGATGCGAGCGTCGATTCCGACGGCGGTCGCGGGCTTCGCGGCGGGCATGCCGTCGATGCGCACCCGTCCGGCGCCGATCAGTTCGGCGGCCTGCTGCCGGGACCGGGCCAGTCCGCGCCGGACCAGCTCGGCATCGATCCTCGCGCGCCGCGTCACGGGCGGCTCAGTTCCAGGGCGCCGACGCGTGGGTGACCTGACCGTGTTCCACCGACTCGAGGGCGTTGAGCAGGAGGTCGTGGGCTTCCTCCAGCCGTGCCGCCACGTGCTCGGCGTCGACGTCGGGGGCGTCGGCGGCGGGCAGCTCGGCGAGCAGCGCCTCGATCTCCCACCGGATCTGGTCGGGGTCGTTGGTCATGTCGACTGCCACGCTAGTCGATCGGGCGTTGCAGCAGCGACCAGCGCTCCAGCGCCTCGCGCGCGTCCGCGTCCCCGGCGACGACGGCGAAGTCCCGCCCGCCGAGGTCGGACTGCCAGACGGCGCTGGCCGTGGCCCGCACCACCGACAGCGGATCGTCGGCCGGCGTACCGTCGGAGTGCACGGTCACCGAGCCGGGTCCGACCTCGACCCGCCAGGCCGGGTGCGGCGCCACGCGCAGGGCGTCCGGCGCATCGAACAGGGCTCGCAGATCGGGTCCGACGAAGGTGGGGCGCTCCTCGGGCACGGCGTGCACCATGTCCGCGGCCGTGCTGACCCCGGTGAGCACCAGCAGGCTCGGCAGTCCGGCCGCTCCGGCGCCCGCGATGTCGGTGTCCAGGCGATCGCCGACCACCAGCGCCGACGCGAAGTCGCCGCGGGCAAGGGCGTCGTTGAGCAGGGTGGGCTGCGGCTTGCCGGCCACCTGCGGCCGACGGTCGGTGGCGGTGGACAGCGCCGCGACCATCGACCCGTTGCCCGGAAGCAGGCCCCGTTCCGACGGCAGCGTGCGGTCGACGTTGGCGGCGACCCAGAGGGCACCGGACCGGATGGCCAGGGCGGCCTCGGCGAGCGTCGTCCAGCCGGTCTCCGGCGAGTGCCCCTGCACCACCGCGACCGGGTCGTCGGCGAACTGACGCACCGGCGCCAGCCCGACGCCGCGCACCTCGTCGGCCAGCGCCTCGGTACCGATGACGAGGACCCGCGAGCCGGCCTCGAGTTGGCTGGCCAGCAGCCGCGCCGCGCTCTGCGCACTGGTGACGACGTCGTCCGCGGCGGCGCGGAAGCCCATGTCCACCAGGTGCTGCGCGACCTCGCCGGGCCCGCGCGAGGCGTTGTTGGTCACGTACAGCGTCCGCGCCTCGATCGCGGCGAGGGTGTCGACCGCACCCTCGGTCGGCTGCTGGCCGCGGAAGACGGTGCCGTCGAGATCGAGCAGCAGGCAGTCGTGCTCTCGAGCGAGCGTCGTCACGTCAGGACAGCTCCGTGATGCGGTCTTCGGCGTCGGTGACGCCCTCGACGTCGGCCGCGGCGGTGTGGATGAACCACTGCAACGCCTCGGCGTCCCGACCGAGCGCGAGCAGCGTGTCGGCGTAGGCGTAGAAGAGCCGGGCGGCGGTCTGCCCGGTGCGGGTCGGATCGAGTGACGGGTTGGCGAGCGTGGCGAGGGCCTGCTCGTGCTGGCCGAGGTCGTTGCGCGCGCCGGCGGCGACGATGCGCAGTTCGTCGGCGTCGTCACCGCTCAACTGGGCGGCCTCGGGGCTGCGCGCCAGCTCGATGGCTCGTTCGGGCCGGCCGACCCCGCGCTCGCAGTCGGCGATGACGGGGAGCAGCGGGGACTTGCTGCCCATCCGCCGGGCGGCACGGAACTCGGCGAGGGCCTGGGCCCAGTCGCCGGTGTGGTAGGCCGCGACGCCGACGGCCTCGCGGACCGCCGCGATCCGCCCGGCGCGACCGCGGGCGGCCTGGGCGTGCGCCAACGCCGTGGCGGGATCCTCGTCGAGGAGTTCGCCGGCGGCCACCAGGTGACGGGCGACGTAGTCGGCGGTCGACTTGTCCAGGGTCAGCAGCTCGCCACGGATCTCGGGGGCCAACTGCTTGGCTTCGATCTCCTTCGGCAGCGGCGGCCCGGATCGCGGGGCGGTCTGGTCGTCCTGCGGCTGGCTGCGGCGGGCGCGATCCGGCCCGGACGTCCGAGGGGTGGAACGGTCCCCACGCGACGGGCGTCGCGGACCGCCGCGGTCGCCCTGCGGTCCGTTGCGATCGCCCTGGGTTCCGTTGCGATCGCCCTGCGGCGAGCGGCGGGACGCGTTGCGGTCGCCGTACTGCGCGC
Organism: Mycolicibacterium grossiae; assembly: GCF_008329645.1. NCBI lineage: Bacteria > Bacillati > Actinomycetota > Actinomycetes > Mycobacteriales > Mycobacteriaceae > Mycobacterium > Mycolicibacterium grossiae. The sequence continues at coordinate 4,037,371 of NZ_CP043474.1, read as the reverse complement.
GGGCTCCCCCGGAGTTCGACGTCCGCCGCGGACCTCGGGCGTCACCGCCTTGGCTGTCTCCTGCCACGTTTCGCCTTTCCAGTCACGCGCCGTCCCGATGAGGATACGGGGCCGTTCGCCGCGGTGCGACGACCCGGAATTCCGGCCGGCGGCCCATCGTCATGCCGTCGCCGTCGTGCGCAGTCTTCTCGATGAAAGTCACTGCGCGACAAAGCGAATCGCCCCCCACGCATGGTGGGGGGCGATTCCAAAGGGTGTTCGGCGGTGTCCTACTTTTCCACCCGTGTGGGTAGTATCATCGGCGCTGGCAGGCTTAGCTTCCGGGTTCGGGATGGGACCGGGCGTTTCCCTGCCGCTATTACCGCCGTAACTCTATTCACTTGGCCCCGGATTATTTTGGTGGTGGGGTGTGGTCGTGTTCGTGGATTGTGTGGTTGCGCGTTTGTGGTGTGCACACTCTGTCGATGGGTGTGTGTAAGTTTTCGGCCGGTTAGTGCCAGTTCCCTGAACCCATTGCTGGGCGTGTAGGTCTGGTCTATCGATCCCGTGGTCTGCGGGGGGCCTTATCCCACTTGATGGGTGAGAAGCCTGGTCTTGGAGGGGGTTTCCCGCTTAGATGCTTTCAGCGGTTATCCTGTCCGAACGTGGCTATCCAGCCGTGCCCCTGGTGGGACAACTGGTAGACCAGAGGTTCGTCCGTCCCGGTCCTCTCGTACTAGGGACAGATTTCCTCAAGCTTCTGACGCGCGCGGCGGATAGAGACCGAACTGTCTCACGACGTTCTAAACCCAGCTCGCGTGCCGCTTTAATGGGCGAACAGCCCAACCCTTGGGACCTGCTCCAGCCCCAGGATGCGACGAGCCGACATCGAGGTGCCAAACCATCCCGTCGATATGGACTCTTGGGGAAGATCAGCCTGTTATCCCCGGGGTACCTTTTATCCGTTGAGCGACACCCCTTCCACTCGGGGGTGCCGGATCACTAGTCCCGACTTTCGTCCCTGCTCGACATGTTCGTCTCGCAGTCAAGCTCCCTTGTGCACTTACACTCAACACCTGATTGCCGTCCAGGTTGAGGGAACCTTTGGGCGCCTCCGTTACTCTTTTGGAGGCAACCGCCCCAGTTAAACTACCCACCAGGCACTGTCCCTGAACCGGATATACGGTTCGAAGTTAGAAGCCCAATACGATCAGAGTGGTATTTCAACGATGACTCCACCCACACTGGCGTGCGAGTTTCACAGTCTCCCACCTATCCTACACAAACCGTATCGAGCGCCAATACCAAGTTGTAGTGAAGGTCCCGGGGTCTTTTCGTCCTGCCGCGCGTAACGAGCATCTTTACTCGTAGTGCAATTTCGCCGAGTCTATGGTTGAGACAGTTGAGAAGTCGTTACGCCATTCGTGCAGGTCGGAACTTACCCGACAAGGAATTTCGCTACCTTAGGATGGTTATAGTTACCACCGCCGTTTACTGGGGCTTAAATTCTCAGCTTCACCCCCGAAGGGATTAACCGGTCCTCTTAACCTTCCAGCACCGGGCAGGCGTCAGTCCGTATACATCGTCTTGCGACTTCGCACGGACCTGTGTTTTTAGTAAACAGTCGCTTCTCACTGGTTTGTGCCACCCCCTCCCGCTGCCGGCCGCAAGGGCCATGACGGCATGGGGGTCCCCCTTCTCCCGAAGTTACGGGGGTATTTTGCCGAGTTCCTTAACCATAGTTCACTCGTACGCCTTGGTATTCTCTACCTGACCACCTGTGTCGGTTTGGGGTACGGGCCGTGTTAGCACTCGCTAGAGGCTTTTCTTGGCAGCATAGGATCACCGAATTCGCCTCACTCGGCTATGCATCACCTCTCGGACTGAGTGAACGACGGATTTGCCTATCGTTCGTCCTACGGGCTTGCCCCAGTATTACCACTGACTGGTACGGCTACCTTCCTGCGTCACCCCATCGCTTGACTACTACCAGAGAAGGTCCCGCGCAGCCGGCGGACCTCGCACCCCGAAGGGATTGATGGCCCGCCCTTTGGGCGGTTAGTACCTCTGATTCATCAGGGACGCGCACACACGGGTACGGGAATATCAACCCGTTGTCCATCGACTACGCCTGTCGGCCTCGCCTTAGGTCCCGACTCACCCTGGGCGGACTGGCCTGGCCCAGGAACCCTTGGTCTTTCGGCGGGCAAGGTTCTCACTTGCCTTATCGCTACTCATGCCTGCATTCTCACTCCCACACCCTCCACAACTAGCTCACGCTGCTGCTTCACCGGATGCAGGACGCTCCCCTACCCAACGATTACTCGTTGCCGCGGCTTCGGCGGTGTGCTTGAGCCCCGCTACATTATCGGCGCACAATCACTTGACCAGTGAGCTATTACGCACTCTTTCAAGGGTGGCTGCTTCTAAGCCAACCTCCTGGTTGTCTTCGCGACTGCACATCCTTTTCCACTTAGCACACGCTTAGGGGCCTTAGCCGGCGATCTGGGCTGTTTCCCTCTCGACGTACGGAGCTTATCCCCCGCCGTCTCACTGCCGCACTCTTGGACTTGTCGGCATTCGGAGTTTGGCTGACGTCAGTAACCTAGTAGGGCCCATCGGCCATCCAGTAGCTCTACCTCCAACAAGAAACATGCGACGCTGCACCCAAATGCATTTCGGGGAGAACCAGCTATCACGGAGTTTGATTGGCCTTTCACCCCTACCCACAACTCATCCCCTCAGTCTTCAACCTAAGTGGGTTCGGGCCTCCACGCGGTCTTACCCGCGCTTCACCCTGGCCATGGGTAGATCACTCCGCTTCGGGTCCAGAACACACCACTACACCAGCCACTGTTGACTGGATACGCCCTATTCAGACTCGCTTTCGCTGCGGCTACCCCACCCGGGTTAACCTCGCGACATGTCCCTGACTCGCAGGCTCATTCTTCAAAAGGCACGCCATCACCCCACCACGAAGGAGGGCTCTGACGGATTGTAAGCGCACGGTTTCAGGTACTATTTCACTCCCCTCCCGGGGTACTTTTCACCATTCCCTCACGGTACTAATCCGCTATCGGTCATCAGAAGGTATTCAGGCTTACCGGGTGGTCCCGGCAGATTCACAGCAGATTCCACGGGCCCGCTGCTACTCGGGAACACCATCAAGGCAGGCATCGGATTTTCACGTACCGGGCTCTCACCGTCTACGGCAGGCCATCCCAAGACCACTTCCGCTAACCACGACACTTTCTCACTGCCCTCCAGATAGGTAGACCTGGAAAGATGGGTCCCACAACCCCGCACACACAACCCCTACCCGGTATCACATGCATGCGGTTTAGCCATCCTCCGCTTTCGCTCGCCACTACTCACGGAATCACTGTTGTTTTCTCTTCCTACGGGTACTGAGATGTTTCACTTCCCCGCGTTACCTCCCGCACCCTATGTATTCAGATACGGGTAACACGACATCACTCGTGCTGGGTTTCCCCATTCGGACACCCTCGGATCCACGCTCGGTTGGCAGCTCCCCGAGGCATATCGCAGCCTCCCACGTCCTTCATCGGCCTCTGATGCCAAGGCATCCACCATGCGCCCTTAAACACTTACAAGCACAAAACCATTAAACAGAGAAATCACACCACAACAGCACCACACACCATGACCAACCACCACACACGCACCCCCGAAAGAGGCACACGTCCAACGGCCAATCACGACCTGCGGCACTGATGCTCGCAACCACTATCCACGAATCAAACACCACACCCCACCACCAAGCGGGGCAACAACGAGACCACCCGAAACCAATCGAGCCGACACCCCCACACCACCACCCACCCCCCACTGGGACAGGCGGCCGGTGCACGTGCCGCGGGCCTGTTGTCTCAAAGCCCAATAGCGTGTCTGGCAGCCCCACGCCGGCCATCTTCCAAGCCGAACGCGGTCATGTTTGCAGTACTTCTTGCACCCAACCCGGCGCCACTACAGCACACGGGTTCCTCACGGCACGCACCCCCCCAATGGGGGCGCTTCACGTGGTGCTCCTTAGAAAGGAGGTGATCCAGCCGCACCTTCCGGTACGGCTACCTTGTTACGACTTCGTCCCAATCGCCGATCCCACCTTCGACGGCTCCCTCCCAAAGGGTTAGGCCACCGGCTTCGGGTGTTACCGACTTTCATGACGTGACGGGCGGTGTGTACAAGGCCCGGGAACGTATTCACCGCAGCGTTGCTGATCTGCGATTACTAGCGACTCCGACTTCACGGGGTCGAGTTGCAGACCCCGATCCGAACTGAGACCGGCTTTGAAAGGATTCGCTCCACCTCACGGCATCGCAGCCCTTTGTACCGGCCATTGTAGCATGTGTGAAGCCCTGGACATAAGGGGCATGATGACTTGACGTCATCCCCACCTTCCTCCGAGTTGACCCCGGCAGTCTCTCACGAGTCCCCACCATGACGTGCTGGCAACATGAGACAAGGGTTGCGCTCGTTGCGGGACTTAACCCAACATCTCACGACACGAGCTGACGACAGCCATGCACCACCTGCACACAGGCCACAAGGGAACGCCTATCTCTAGACGCGTCCTGTGCATGTCAAACCCAGGTAAGGTTCTTCGCGTTGCATCGAATTAATCCACATGCTCCGCCGCTTGTGCGGGCCCCCGTCAATTCCTTTGAGTTTTAGCCTTGCGGCCGTACTCCCCAGGCGGGGTACTTAATGCGTTAGCTACGGCACGGATCCCAAGGAAGGAAACCCACACCTAGTACCCACCGTTTACGGCGTGGACTACCAGGGTATCTAATCCTGTTCGCTCCCCACGCTTTCGCTCCTCAGCGTCAGTTACTGCCCAGAGACCCGCCTTCGCCACCGGTGTTCCTCCTGATATCTGCGCATTCCACCGCTACACCAGGAATTCCAGTCTCCCCTGCAGTACTCCAGTCTGCCCGTATCGCCCGCACGCCCACAGTTAAGCTGTGAGTTTTCACGAACAACGCGACAAACCACCTACGAGCTCTTTACGCCCAGTAATTCCGGACAACGCTCGCACCCTACGTATTACCGCGGCTGCTGGCACGTAGTTGGCCGGTGCTTCTTCTGCACATACCGTCACTTGCGCTTCGTCTGTGCTGAAAGGGGTTTACAACCCGAAGGCCGTCATCCCCCACGCGGCGTCGCTGCATCAGGCTTGCGCCCATTGTGCAATATTCCCCACTGCTGCCTCCCGTAGGAGTCTGGGCCGTATCTCAGTCCCAGTGTGGCCGGACACCCTCTCAGGCCGGCTACCCGTCGTCGCCTTGGTAGGCCATCACCCCACCAACAAGCTGATAGGCCGCGGGCCCATCCCACACCGCAAAAGCTTTCCACCACAACCCATGCAGGCCGTAGTCCTATCCGGTATTAGACCCAGTTTCCCAGGCTTATCCCAAAGTGCAGGGCAGATCACCCACGTGTTACTCACCCGTTCGCCACTCGAGTACCCCGAAGGGCCTTTCCGTTCGACTTGCATGTGTTAAGCACGCCGCCAGCGTTCGTCCTGAGCCAGGATCAAACTCTCCAAACAAAAACAACCCAGCCACAGCCAGGTGGAATTCGAATCAGAAAAACGATCCAAACAAAAAGACACCAAAACTGGCATCAACAACCACACCCCGACAAACGGGAAAACACGAGGCATGGCCAAACAACAAACAAAAACCACCAAACACACTATTGAGTTCTCAAACAACACACCCCACTGACGCGCAAGAATCCCGCGGCCAAAAGCCGCTGTCTCCGTTGCGGGCAGTCGAGGGCATCCACCGAAGTGGTTGACCCTCTGGGAGTCGGCCGCGCTCTCCGGGCTGGGCCCGTGTCGCGGCGACCTGGAATAAGTTACGTGAGGGATAACTGGGAGTCAAATCGCCTGCTCAGCGGCGATTTCGACCGCTCAACCGTCACGCGACGCGACGCACCCCGGCGATGTTCCGCTTGCCCTTTCGGAGCACCAGCCAGCTGCCGAAGAGGAAGTCCGATGCCGTCGGCGTCCAGTGCTCGTCGTCGATGCGCACGTTGTTGACGTACGCGCCACCCTCCGAGCACGTGCGCCGGGCCGCGCCCTTGCTCTTCTCCAGGCCGGTCGCCACCAACAGGTCGCAGATGCCCTCGGCGTCACCGGGCCGCAGCTCGGTGGCACCGGCCTCGCGCAACGCCGCGTCGAGCGTCCGTTCGTCGAGGTCGCCCAGTTCGGCGCGACCGAACAACGCCTGGCTCGCGAGTTCGACGTCGTCGGTCGCCTTCTGGCCGTGGACGAGCGTGGTGAGTTCACGCGCCAAGGCCCGCTGGCCGGCCCGCTCGTGCGGACGCGTCTCGGTGGCCTCGGCGAGGCTCTCGAGTTCCTCGCGCGACAGGAACGTGAACCACTTGAGGTACGGCACGACGTCGGCGTCGGCGGTGTTGACGAAGTACTGGTACCAGGCATACGGGCTGGTCATGTCCGGGTCGAGCCACAGGTTGCCCCCGCCGGTCGACTTGCCGAACTTCTTGCCCTCGGAGTCGGTCACCAGCGGCGTGGTCAGTGCGTGCACGGTGGCGCCGGCCTTCTGCCGCACCAGGCGCGCCCCGGCGACGATGTTGCCCCACTGGTCAGAGCCACCGATCTGCAGTCGGCAGCCGTGCCGTCGATGCAGTTCCACGTAGTCGTTGGACTGCAGGAGCATGTAGCTGAACTCGGTGTAGGACATGCCGTCGCCCTCGAGCCGACGGCGCACGGTGTCGCGGTCGAGCATCACGTTGACCGAGAAGTACTTGCCCACGTCGCGCAGGAACTCGATCGCCGACAGTTCCCCGGTCCAGGACAGGTTGTTCTCGACGATGGCGCCCGTCGGCGACCCGTCGAACTCGACGAACCGCTCGAGCTGGCCGCGGATCCGCGTGGCCCAGTCCGCGACGGTCTCCGCCGTGTTCAGCGTGCGCTCGCCGGTGTCGCGTGGGTCGCCGATCATCCCGGTGGCGCCCCCGGCCAGCACGATCGGGCGGTGCCCGGCCTGCTGGAAGCGCCGCAGGGTCAGCAACGGGACGAGGTGCCCGGCGTGCAGGCTCGGCGCCGTCGGATCGAAACCGGAGTACAGGGTCACGGTGCCCGCGGCGAGGTCGGCCGCCAGGGCATCCCGATCCGTCGACTGCGCAATCAGTCCACGCCAGTCCAATTCGTCGAGGATGTCGCTTCCCATGCGTCGATCTTCGCGCATCGCCGGCCGGGATCCGCAATCCACTCAGTCGCTGGCCCCGGGCGTCGGGGCGCGCGGGCTGCGCCGGTAAGCCGAGACCTCCGGCCGCCCACCGACCCAGAAGCGCCACGGACGGTCGGCCGCCGTGCTCACTCCGACCCGCGGTCCCTCGACCGACGCCACCGGATCACCGAGTTCCAACCGCACCGGGCTGCCGGCGTCGAAGAGGTCGACGCCGTTGTCGGCCATGAGGATTCCGAGCGCGGCGCACAGGTTGCCCGGTCCACGGGCCAGGGCGACGGGCGGTACCGCGCCGCGGCGCTCGGTGGCCACGCGATGCCCCTCCTCGACGACGGCCGCGCGCAGCAGCACCGCGGCGGCGACGCCGTCGGACGCGCAGGACACGTTGGCGCACACGTGGATGCCGTGACTGCGGTAGGCGTAGAGCCGGCCCGGCGGACCGAACATCACGCCGTTGCGCGGCCGCGGTCCCCGGAACGAGTGCGCCGCCGGGTCCGGCCACGGCCCGTCGGGCGGTCCGCCGTACGCCTCCACCTCGAGCACCGTGGCCACGACGCCGCGGCCGATGAGGCGCGCGCCGAGCAGGCTCTTCGCGGCGGTCACCGGATCGACGGACAGGAGTTCGGCGCTCACCGTGGCGATTCTGCCGTGCACCGTTGACACCTCCCGCGGACGGGCGCAGTATTCATCGCATGATGAGTTCATCAATCGATGAATTACCGGCCGTCGACGTCGACCACCTCACCGTCACCCGCGGCGGCCGCACCGCACTCGACGACGTCTGCCTGACCGTCGGCCGGGGCGGCATCACCGGACTGCTCGGCCCGTCCGGCTGCGGCAAGACCACCCTCATCCGCGCGATCGTGGGCACCCAGGTCGTCGCGTCCGGCACCGTGACGGTGCTCGGCCGCCCGGCCGGAGCCCGGGAGCTGCGGGCGCGGGTCGGGTACGTGACGCAGAAGGCCACCATCTACGACGACCTGCGGGTGACCGACAACGTCCGCTACTTCGCCGCGCTCTACGGCGCCGGTGCGTCCGCCGCCGACGAGGCCATCGCCGCCGTCGGCCTCACCGACCATCGCAGTGCGCGGTGCGGGAACCTCTCCGGAGGCCAGCGCACCCGGGTCTCGCTGGCGTGCGCGTTGGTAGCGGAACCCGAGCTGCTGGTGCTCGACGAGCCCACCGTGGGACTGGACCCGGTGCTGCGGGTCGACCTGTGGCAGCGATTCTCCGACCTCACCCGCTCAGGCACCACGCTGCTGGTGTCGAGCCACGTGATGGACGAAGCCGACCATTGCACCGACCTGCTGCTGCTGCGCGAGGGCCGGCTGCTCGCGCACACCACCGGAACACGACTGCGAGAGGACACCGGATGTCAGTCACTGGAGGAAGCGTTCCTGTCCGTCATCCGGCACAGCACCGGGCCCGCGCCCGCCGCCGGCTGAGCCCCGCCGGCTACCTCGCGACGACCGGGCGGATCCTGCGCCAACTGGCGGGCGACCACCGCAGCGTCGCGATGATCCTGGTGGTGCCCAGCGCGATCATCACGCTGATGTACGTCATGTTCGTCGACGTGCCGCACCGCCCGGGGACGCCGCCGCCGTTCGATGCCGCCTGCCTGATCATGCTCGGCGTCTTCCCGCTCATCGTGATGTTCCTCATCACCTCGATCACCATGCAGCGCGAACGCGTCTCGGGCACCCTGGAACGCATTCTCACCACTCCCCTGCGCCGCGGCGCCCTGCTGGCGGCCTACGGCACGGCGTTCTCCCTGGCTGCCGCCGCCCAGGCCGCGCTCGCCTGCGCGGTGGCGTTCTGGTTCCTCGGGGTCGACACCGCGGGCAGCCCGGCGCTCGTCGCCGGCATCGCGGTGGTCAACGCGGTGCTGGGCGTCGGCCTGGGGCTGCTGTGCAGCGCGTTCGCGCGCACCGAGTTCCAGGCGGTGCAGTTCATGCCGGTGGTCATCGCGCCGCAGCTGCTGCTGTGCGGCATCATCGTGCCGCGCGACGTGCTGCCGGCCTGGTTGCAGTGGGTGAGCAACGCGCTGCCGGCCAGCTATGCGCTCGAGGCGCTGCGGGAGGTCGGTGCCCATCCCGACCCGACCGCCACGGCCATCCGGGACATCGCCATCGTGATCGGCTTCGCGCTGGCGGCGTTGGGCCTCGCCGCGGTCACGCTGCGCCGAAGGACCCCGTGACCAGAGACCCCGCGACGACAGACCCCGCGCCGAAGGAGTCCGTGACGAAGCGCCCCGGACGTCCGGCCGGTCCGTCGGACACCCGCGACCGAATCCTCGCCAACGCACGGGAGCTGTTCGCCCGCAACGGGTTCGACAAGACCTCCATCCGCGCCATCGCCGCGGCGGCGAGCGTCGACGCGGCGCTGGTGCACCACTACTTCGGCACCAAGCAGCAGCTGTTCGCCGCGGCCATCCGCATCCCGATCGACCCCATGCAGGTGATCGGCCCCATGCGGGTGGCGCCGGTCGACGAACTCGGCCTGCTGCTCCCCTCGCTGCTGCTGCCGCTGTGGGACTCCGAACTCGGGTCCGGCTTCCTCGCCACGCTGCGGTCGCTGCTCGCCGGCAGCGACGTCGCCCTGGTCCGTTCGTTCCTGCAGGAGGTGGTGGCCGCCGAAGTCGGCAGCCGGGTCGACGATCCGCCCGGATCGGGTCGGTTGCGCGTGCAGTTCGTCGCCTCGCAGCTCGTCGGCGTCGTGATGGCGCGCTACATCCTGGAACTCGAACCGTTCCGGTCGCTGCCCGTGGACCGGATCGCCCGGACGATCGCGCCGAACCTGCAGCACTACCTCACCGGCGACCTGCCGGCCCTGGGTCCGGACTGAGCGGCGTCCAGACTGAGCGGCGTCAGGACTGCGCGGCCGCGACGAGCCGGTCGTGTTCGGCGTCGTCGTCGACGGTGCGCGCCTCGTCGACGAGCAGCACCGGGATGTCGCCCTCGATGCGGTAGGCCCGCCGCAGCCGCGGGTTGTACAGCGCCTCGGGGCCGTCGTCACCGGTGACGAGCAGGAGCGGGCCGCGGTCCTCCGGACAGACGAGGATGTCGAGCAGCCGCTGATCGAGAGCCACGGGTCAGCCGAGCGGGATGTTGACGCCCGGCCCGGCGGGGGCGCCGCCCGGGGTGACGCCCAGCGTGGTGGGCGCCTGCGGCTGCGCCTGGCCGCGCATCTTGTTGCGGCGCTGGAAGGCCAGCGTCTCCTCGAGCGCCTGCACCAGCGGACCCTGGTTGGGTCGCTTGTCGAGGCCATCCTGCAGGGCCATGACGTTGCCCTTCGAGGGGTAGAAGCCCTGCGAGCGCAGGATCATCACGCTGTGGATGAGGTTCGCGATCTGACCGCCGCCGGCGCCGGTGTCGTACTGCGCGGCGATCTCCGCGAGTGCCTGGTCACCGGCGCGCGCATCGTTGGCCGGAGCGGCGGACGCGCCGTCGGCGGCCGCGGCGCCACCGGCGGCCTGCGGACCGACCGGCGTGACGCTACCGCCCGGGGTGATCGGGGATTCCGGATCGGCGAGGGCGAACGGGGCGGCGCCCAGCATCCCGACGACCAGGGCACCGCCGAGGACGGCTGCCGTCGTCGCGCGTCGCCGGCCGGGCGTCCCGGCGGTGTGCGTCATCCGCGTTGTCATCCGATTCCTCCATGCGGAGCGGGGCCCGACCCGTGCGGCGATCTGCCGTCGGGCGGAGCCTAACAGTGTGACCAATGTGACGCACGGCCTCAGTGGGCCGAGCCGTCTCCCGACAGTTCGGCACGCACGGCGGCCGTGAGCCGCCTGTACACCCCTGTGTCGTCGTCGCGATACCAGGCGTTACGGCCCGCCTTCGGCAGGCCCGCGGCGCGCAGCGGTCCCAGCAGCGGCCGGTAGGACGCGCTGAGCTTCATGTCCTGCACGACGTGCACGACGTCGGGGTGCGCGCCGACCGGCAGGGCGGCCAGCGCCTCGTCGAGGTCCGCCGTCGGCACGCTGCCGCCGGGCGCCAGCGCCACCGCCGTGACCGCGAGGGTGCGTCCCCCGGCCTGCACGCCGTAGGTCACCGCGAGGTCGACCGCCCCGATCCGGCCGACGGTGTCGTTGACCGCAGCACTGAACACCGGACCGCGCTCGGTCCGGATGACGCCGGTCCGGTTGTCCACCAGCCAGAAGTCGCCGTCGTCGTCGCGGCGGAACAGGTATTCGGTCGACACCCACGTGTCGGCGGGCGCGAACACGCCGCGCTTCACCGAGGCGGTCGGGTCGATGGGTCCGCGCGGGTGCGCGATCAGGACGCCGACCTCGCCCGGCGCCGCGACCCGGACGAAGCCGCGGTCGTCCTCGAGGATGAGGTCGTCGTCGACGTCGTAGGCCGCGAGTTCCACGCGTCCGCCGCCGGGCAGCGGGCGGCCCTCGCTGCCCCGTTTGGCGCCGGAGACGTTGGCGAGCACGGCCTGTCCGTCGGTGGTGGCGAAGAACTCGACGACGTGCGCGGGTGCGAACTCCTCCTCCACGCGCTGCCACAGTCCGGTCGGCATGCCCGAGCCGATGAACAACCGCACGGGGTGGTTGCCGCGCAGGACGAAGGACGGGTCGTCGATGACCTCGCGCAGCATTGCCCAGGTGTAGGAGACGACGGTGACGCCGTACTGGCGGAGCTCGTGCACGAACCGGTCGGGGCGCAGGCCGCGGGACAGCGCGATCCGGGTGCCGCCGACGACCGCGCCACCGAGGCTCACCAGCAGGCCCGACTGATGGTGCAGCGGCGTCAGGCAGTACACGGTGTCGCCGCGACTCAGGTTCGCCGCCGAGGCGGTACCGAACGCCGACAGCGCCCAGCGGAAGTTGGTGATCTGCCGGGCGACGAGCTTGCCGCCCACCGTCGCGAAGGCCACGTAGGCCAGGTCCTTCGCGTACCCGGGGTTGGGCCGGTACCAGCCGGGCAGCTCGACGCGGTCGGGATCGATCTGCTCCATGTCGATGACGTCGGCGTCGGCGGGCAGGTCCAGGTCGCGCGCCTCGCCGCCGCCGAGCACCAGCGTGCGCAGCGGGAGCGCGCGCGCCGCGTCGAGGTGGCCGGGATCGGCGATGACGTCGGACACGGCGCCGAGCACCGCGGCCTCGGCCAGGTCGGCGTCCGGCGGCATCAGTACCGCCACCGCGCCGAGCCGGGACAGCGCCGCGATGGCGACCAGCGCGCTGGGCCGGGTCTCCATCAGCACGCCCACCCGGGCGCCTTGGCGCACGCCCACCTCGATGAGGCCGCGCACGACGTTGTTGATGCGCCGGTCGACGGCCTCGTAGGTGTGCACGCGCCCGTCGAAGAGCAGGAACTCGCCGTTGGGCGTGGCGCGGGCCTGCTCCTCCATGATCCGGCCGAGCGAGATCCGGGTGTGGTCGTTGATCTGCCCCAGCCGCGCGAGCCGCGGCAGGGTACGGGCGGTCTCGATGACCAGCGCGCGGGCCGACTTGTTGGCCGAGACCACCGCACCGGCGGCCGAACGCGCCAAACTGAACGTCATCTCGGTGGCGGCCGCCGCGCCGTGCGCGACGCGCGACGCCAGCGCGACGCCGCTCTCGCTCGGCTCGGCGGGCTGCAGTGCCATCGGCACCACGTCCTCGGGCAGCTCGCCACTGCCGGAGAGCCACTCGACCCAGGCGGCGACGGTGGGCCAGGTCTGGCTGGCCGCCTTGCTGCCGACGACCAGGCCGAAATGTCCGGTCCGGATGAGGTATTCGTAGACATCGGCCTGCGGGGCCGCGCGCTTGATGCCGCGCACCGACGCCGGCTGGCCGATGTCGTCGACCTCGCCGACGACGGCCAGCACGGGGCAGTCGATGTCGCTGAGCGTGACGAGGTCCCCGCGGATCGAGAAGCCGCCGCTCATCATCCGGTTGTGGGCGATGAACTGCTTGAGCAGTTCGGCCACGGCGGGGCCGGACCACGCGATCCAGCCCTCGTTGGCCAGGAACCGGCGCTGCTGCTCGCGCGGCAGCAGCGCCTCCCGGTCGTGCAGCTGACGCAGGAAGTCGATCCGCGCCTGCGCGGTCTTGAGCGGGTCGAGCATCTGAAACCCGGTGCGCGCCAACCAGCCCGGGATGTCGATGCGGCTGAACACGTGGTCGGCCATGAAGTCGGCGGCCGCCGCGCCGAGATTGGGCGGCAGGTTCATCGGCAGTCCGGCCAGGGTGTCGACCGGTGAGCCGAAGGCCACGATGCTCGCCAGATCCTTGGCGCGCCGGTAGGCAGCGGTCTGGTAGGCGAACATGCCGCCCTGGGAGTAGCCGGCGAGGTGGACGTCGCGGTCGGTGACCTTCTTGACCGTGTCGATGGCCTCGCTGAGCGCGACGACGTGGTCGGCCAGGGTGCGGTCCATGCCGCCCTCGACCTTGTCGGGCGAGCCGAAGTCGATGACCCACGGGTCGAGGCCCGCCGCGTGCAGGATGCCGACGGCTCCCTCGTCGCGCGTCACGTCCCACATGTCGGCGCTCATCATCATGGGGTGCACCATCAGCACGGGCGGCCCGGGCGGGGTGGCGCCGGGGCGGGCGTCGGGCGGGAAGTAGCGGCGCAGCCGGTACATCGGGACCGACTCGATGATCTGGAACGGCGACGGTACGGCACCGGTCTCCAGGCCGCCGTAGCGAAGCACCTCCAGGCCGTTCTGGGCGGTCGCCACCAATCGGCCCACCGGCCTGGTGAGCGCGGACAGATCGACCACTGCGCGTCCCCTTCCCGAACACCGTGCCTGCTGCTCGACGTCGCCATCATGGCACAGCGCCGGAACCTCACCGCCGTGATCGCCGCGACGGCCGGCCGGCCCGGGGACCTAGGATTGGCGGTCGATGGCGAACCTGATCAACCTCGAACGCGTGACCGTCGGCTACGGCACGCGCACCCTGCTGGACGGCGTGAGCCTGGGCGTCGACGAGGGCGCCGCGATCGGCGTCGTGGGACGCAATGGCGACGGCAAGACCACGCTGCTGCAGGTCCTCACCGCCACCCGCGCGCCGGACTCCGGCCGCGTCACCCACACGTCCGGACTGTCGGTGGGGTACCTGCATCAGGCCGACGACTTCCGCGCCGAGGCCACCATCCGCGACGTGATCGTCGGCGGGCGACCCGACCACATTTGGGCCGCCGAGGCCGAGACCCGGGCGGTGGTCGAGCACCTGCTGGCCAGCGTCGCGCTGGATCAGCCGGTCGCCGACCTCAGCGGTGGCGAGCGCCGCCGGGTCGCGCTGGCGGCGGTGCTGCTGGCCGGGCACGACGTCCTGGTCCTCGACGAGCCGACGAACCACCTCGACGTCGAGGTGATCGGCTGGCTCGCCGACCACCTCGCCGGGCAGCGCACGCAGGCGCTGGTGGTGGTGAGCCACGACCGCTGGTTCCTGGACGCGGTGTGCACCAGCACCTGGGAGGTGCACGACGGCGCCGTGGACGGCTACGACGGCGGCTACGCCGCCTACGTCCTGGCCCGCGCCGAGCGTGCGCGCATCGCCGCGGGAACCGAGACGCGGCGGCGCAACCTGATGCGCAAGGAACTGGCGTGGCTGCGGCGCGGACCTCCGGCCCGCTCGTCGAAGCCGAAGTTCCGCATCCAGGCCGCCAACGACCTGATCGCCAACGAGCCGCCGCCGCGGGATGCGTTGTCGCTGCAGCGCTTTGCGACCGCCCGCCTCGGCAAGGACGTCTTCGACCTGCACCGCGTGGTGCTCGAGCTCGGCGGCAAGACCATCCTCGACAAGGTCGACTGGTCGATCGGTCCGGGTGCCCGCATCGGCCTGGTGGGCGTCAACGGCACCGGCAAGTCGTCGGTGCTCAAGCTGCTGATCGGCGAACTGGAGCCCACGTCGGGCACCGTCAAGCGCGGCCAGACGCTGCACATCGGCTACCTCAGCCAGGCGCTCGCCGAACTCGGCGACGACGACCGGGTGCTCGATGCCGTGGAGAACCGGCGGCGGATCACCGAACTGGCGGGCGGCCGCGAGGTCAGCACCTCGACGCTGCTCGAGGACTTCGGCTTCACCGGGGACAAGCTCACCACCCGGCTGGGCGACCTCTCCGGTGGCGAACGACGCCGGTTGCAGTTCCTGCGGCTGCTCCTCGACGAGCCCAACGTGCTGCTGCTCGACGAGCCGACCAACGACCTGGACATCGACACGCTGACGGTTCTGGAGGACTACCTGGACGGCTGGCCGGGGACGCTGCTCGTCGTCACCCACGACCGCTACTTCCTCGAGCGCGTGGCCGACGTGACCTACGCACTGCGCGGCGGCGGACGCTGCGACCTGCTGCCCGGCGGCATCGAGCAGTACCTCGACGAGCGGTCCGCCGGACAGCGGCCGACGGCGGCGCCGCCGAAGACCGCCGAGCGCGGCAAGTCGGACTCGGCCCGGTCCCGGCGCACCGGGAAGGAACTGGCGCGCATCGAGAATCAGCTCGCCAAGCTCGACGACCGCATCACCGCGCTGCACGCGACGATGGCCGACGCGGTCAGCGACCATGTCCGGCTCGGCGAACTCAACGCCGAACTGCGCGACCTCACCGCCCGCAAGGACGGTCTCGAAGAGGAGTGGCTGGCCCTGGCGGACGACTGACAGGTCAGCGCCGCAGGGCGAGCCGGAGCCGGTCCGCGGTGTCGCGCACGACGCCGAGCTGGCGTGCCACCTGGACCGGTGCCGTGCCGCCGCGCGCGTCGCGCGAGTCGACCGACCCCGCGACGGTCAGCACGTCGCGCACCCGGGCGGTGAGCCCGGGGTGGATGCCGGCGAGTTCGTCGTCGGCGAGTTCCTCGAGCCCGACACCGCGAGCCTCGGCCGCCCGGACCGCTGCGCCCGCCGCCTCGTGCGCCACGCGGAACGGAACGCCCTCGCGCACCAGCCATTCCGCGACGTCGGTGGCGAGCGTGTAGCCGAGCGGGGCGAGGTCGGCCATGCGGTCGGTGTCGAAGCGCAGCGTGCCGACCAGGCCCGCAACGGCCGGCAGCAGCAGTTCCAGCTGCGCCACCGAGTCGAAGACCGGCTCCTTGTCCTCCTGCAGGTCCCGGTTGTAGGCCAGCGGCTGCGCCTTGAGCGTGGCGAGCAGACCGGTCAGGTTGCCGATCAGCCGGCCGGACTTGCCGCGCGCCAACTCGGCGATGTCGGGGTTCTTCTTCTGCGGCATGATCGAGCTGCCCGTCGACCAGGCGTCGTGCAGCTCGACGTACCCGAACTCGGTGGTGCTCCACAGGATGACGTCCTCGGCGAGCCGAGACAGGTCGACGCCGATCATCGCGAGCACGAACGCGCCCTCGGCGGCGAAGTCGCGCGCCGCGGTCGCGTCGATGGAGTTGTCGGCCGCAGCGTCGAAGCCGAGTTCGGCGGCGATCGCGTCGGGGTCGAGGCCGAGGGACGACCCGGCGAGCGCCCCCGAACCGTAGGGCGAGACCGCGGCCCGGCCGTCGAAGTCCACGATCCGCCCGATGTCGCGCAGCAGCGGATGGGCGTGGGCCAGCAGGTGGTGCGCGAGCAGCACCGGCTGCGCGGACTGCAGGTGGGTCTTGCCGGGCATGATGGCCATCGGGTGGGCGGCCGCCTGGGTGGCGAGCGCCGCGACGACGTCCAGCACGCCGTCGGCGATGCGAATCATGGCGTCGCGCAACCACATCCGGAACAGCGTTGCGACCTGGTCGTTGCGCGAGCGGCCCGCCCGCAGCCGACCGCCGAGGTCCTCCCCCACCCGGTCGATCAGGCCGCGCTCGAGCGCGCCGTGCACGTCCTCGTCCGACGGCAGCGGACCGAAACTGCCGTCCGCGACGTCGGACTCCAGGGAGTCGAGCCCCGCGAGCAGCCCGTCGCGCTGCTCGGCGGTCAGCAGACCCGCGGTGAACAGCACCCGCACGTGCGCCTTTGAGGCACGCACGTCGTACGGGGCGAGCACCCAGTCGAAGTGCGTCGACTTGCTGAGCGCCGCCAGCGCGTCGGCGGGGCCGTCGGTGAACCGCCCGCCCCACAGCGACCCTTCGTTGGTGCCCCGGCTGTCCGCGCTCACTGGCCGGCCAGGTCCCGCTTCGCGGCGATCTTCGACGACAAGCCGTGCACGTGCACGAAGCCCTTCGCACTCGACTGGTCGAACGTATCGCCCTCGTCGTAGGTTGCGAGGTTGAAGTCGTACAGCGACTCGGCGCTGCGCCGGCCGTTGACGGCGATGTGGCCGCCGTGCAGCACCAGCCTGATCTCGCCGGTGACGTGCTCCTGGGTGTGCTCGACGAACGCCTCGAGCGCACGCTTGAGCGGCGAGTACCAGAGCCCGTCGTAGACGAGTTCGCCCCACTTCTGGTCGGTGCCGCGCTTGAAGCGGCCGAGTTCGCGCTCCAGGGTCACGTGTTCGAGTTCGGTGTGCGCGGTGATGAGCACCATCGCGCCGGGCGCCTCGTAGATCTCGCGGCTCTTGATGCCGACGAGGCGGTCCTCCACCACGTCGAGCCGGCCGACGCCCTGCGCCCCGGCCCGCCGGTTGAGTTCCTCGATGGCCTGCAGCACCGTGACCGGCCTGCCGTCGATGGACACCGGCACGCCGCGCTCGAAGCCGACGATCACCTCGTCGGGGCTGCTCCAGTTGACCGTCGGGTCCTCGGTGTAGTCATAGACGTCCTTGGTGGGGGCGTTCCACAGGTGCTCGAGGAAGCCGGTCTCCACCGCGCGGCCCCACACGTTCTGGTCGATGGAGAACGGCGAGCGCTTGGTGACGTTGATCGGGATCGCGTTCTCCTCGGCGAAGGCGATGGCCTTCTCCCGGGTCCAGGCGTAGTCGCGGACCGGAGCCAGCACCTCGAGATCGGGTGCGAGCGAGGCGAAGCCGACCTCGAAGCGCACCTGGTCGTTGCCCTTGCCGGTGCAGCCGTGCGCGACGATGCCGCCGCCGTGCTCGCGGGCCGCGGTGACGAGGTGCTTGACGATCAGCGGCCGGCTGATCGCGGACACCAGCGGGTAGCGGTCCATGTAGAGCGCGTTGCTCTTGATGGTGGGCAGGCAGTACTGCTCGGCGAACTCGTCGCGCGCGTCGACGACGACGGCCTCGACGGCGCCGCAGTCCAAAGCCCGTTGCCGCACGACCTCCATGTCCTCGCCGCCTTGGCCGAGGTCGATGGCCACGGCCACCACCTCGCGGCCGGTCTCCTTGCCGATCCAGCTGATTGCGACCGAGGTGTCCAGACCGCCGGAATACGCCAGGATGACGCGTTCGGACATGGGTTCTCCTTCTCGACGTCGGCCGAGTGCGCCTCGGCCGATCTCTACTTGACGTTCTCGAACAGGGTGGCGAGGTCCGCGCCCGTCATGGGTTCGCGGGCCATCACGAAGATGGTGTCGTCGCCGGCGATCGTGCCGACCACCTCGGGCAAGGCGGCACGGTCGATGGCGCTCGCGAGGTAGTGCGCGGCGCCCGGTGGCGTCCGCAGGACCGCGAGGTTGCCGCTGGCGTCGGTGGCGACCAGCAGCTCGTGCAGCAACCGCGTCATGCGGTCGGTGCCGCCGGCGACGCCCCGCACCGGGCTGCCGTCCTCGGGCACGACGTAGACGCCGGTGCCGCCGTCCGCGCCGCGCAGCTTCACCGCGCCGAGCTCCTCGAGGTCGCGCGACAGCGTGGCCTGGGTGACCTCGATGCCCTCTTCGGCGAGGAGCGCCGCGAGTTCGCCCTGGCTGCGGACCGATTGGGACGACAGCAGCGTGATGATGCGCGCCTGCCGGCCGGCGCGGGTCGCCGCGGACGTCATCCGCGCCGCTCCAGCAGCCACACCAGCAGCGCCTTCTGGGCGTGCAGCCGGTTCTCCGCCTCGTCCCACACGGCGCTGCGGGGACCGTCGAGCACGTCGTCGGTGATCTCGTGGCCGCGGTGCGCGGGCAGGCAGTGCAGGACGACCGCCGCGGGGTCGGCGCGTTCCAGCAGCGCCGCATTGACCTGGAAGGGGCGGAAGGGCCGGACCCGGTCCAATCCGTCGTTCTCCTGCCCCATCGACGTCCAGGTGTCGGTGACCAGCACGTCGGCGCCGTCGGCGCCCGCCTGCGCGTCCGCGGTGACGGTGACGGTCGCACCGGTCTCGGCGGCCCGGCGCTCGGCGGCGGCGACGAACTGCGGGTGCGGCTCGAAGCCCGCGGGCGCGGCGATCGTGACGTCGACGCCCGCGGTGACGCCGCCGAGCATCAACGAGTGCGCCATGTTGTTGGCGCCGTCCCCGAAGTAGGTCATGCGCAGCCCCTTGAGGCCCGCGGCGCCACCCTTGCGCTCGGTCAGCGTCTGCAGGTCGGCGAGCACCTGGCACGGGTGGAACTCGTCGGACAGCGCGTTGACGATGGGCACCGTCGCGCCGCTGGCCATCGCGGTGAGCCGCTCCTGGGCGAAGGTGCGCCACACGATGGCGTCGACGTACCGCGACAGCACGACGCCGGTGTCCTCGAGCGTCTCCTCGCGGCCCAGCTGGGTGCTGCGCCCGTCGACGACCACCGCGTGCCCGCCCAGTTGGGCGATGCCCATCTCGAAGGAGAAGCGGGTACGGGTCGAGTTCTTCTCGAAGATCACCGCGACGCCGCGCGGCCCCTCCAGCGGGCGCGCGCTGAACGGCGCGTCCTTGAGACGCGCGGCCAGGGCGAGCACCTCGGCCTGCTCGTCGGGGTCGAGGTCGTCATCGCGCAGGAAGTGGCGCACGGTCATCGTCGGTCTCGCTTCCGGTTCTGGTCTCGCGTCCGGGTCGTGCACGTCATGCCGGCTCCGACGCGACGTCGAGGATGCCGGGCAGCGCGGCGACGAAGCCGTCGACCTGCGCCTCGGTCACCACCAGCGGCGGCGCCAGCCGCACCACGTCCGGCGCGGCGGCGTTGACCAGGTAGCCGGCGTCGCGGGCGGCGGTCTCGACCGCCTTGGCCTGCGGCGCGGTGAGCACGATGCCGCGCAGCAGCCCGCGTCCGCGGACGTGGTCGACCAGCGGATGTCCGGTGCCCTCGATGCCGTGCGCGAGGACCTTGCCGAGCACGTCGGCGCGCGTGATGAGGTCCTCCTCGGCGAGGGTCCGCAGCACGGCGAGCGCCGCGGCCGTGCACACCGGGTTGCCGCCGAACGTGCTGCCGTGCAGTCCCGGGGTCAGCAGGTCCGCGGCGGGTCCGACGGCGAGGCAGGCGCCGATCGGCAGGCCGCCGCCCAGGCCCTTGGCCAGGGTCACGACGTCGGGGGTGATGCCGTCGTGGGAGTGGGCGTAGAACGCGCCGGTGCGGCCGACGCCGGTCTGCACCTCGTCGAGCACCAGCAGCGCGCCGTGCCGGGTGGTGACGTCGCGGGCCGCGGCGAGGTAGCCGGGCGGCGGGGTGACGACGCCGCCCTCCCCCATGATCGGCTCGAGGAACACCGCGGCCGTCCGGTCGTCGACGGCGGCCTCGAGCGCCGCGACGTCGCCGTAGGGCACGTGCGTGACGTCGCCGGGCAGCGGCGCGAACGGGGCCTGCTTGGAGGGCTGACCGGTGAGGGCCAGCGATCCCATGGTGCGCCCGTGGAACGCACCGTCGGCCGCGATCAGCCGGGTACGCCCGGTGAGCCGGGTCAGCTTGAACGCGACCTCGTTGGCCTCGGTGCCGGAGTTGGCGAAGAAGACCCGGGCGGGCGCGTCCCCACCGAGGTGCGCGACGAGCGCCTCGGCGAGTGCGATGCCCGGCTCGGTGGCGTACAGGTTCGAGGTGTGGCCCAGGGTGTTCAGCTGGCGCGTGACCGCCTCGATGACCGCGGGGTGCCGGTGGCCCAGCACGTTCACCGCGATGCCGCCGAGGAGGTCGACGTAGGACCTGCCGTCGACGTCGGTGACCACGGCGCCGTCGCCGCTCGCCAGCGCGACCGGCGGCGTGCCGTAGTTGTCCATCATCACCGCACGCCAACGGTCCTGCAGCGTCGCGGTATTCGTCGCCTCGGTAGTCGTCGCCTCGGTAGTCGTCGTCTCGGTCGTCTGCGGCTCGCTCATCTCGGCACCACCTTCGTTCCGGACCCCTCGTCGGTGAGCAGTTCGACCAGCACGCAGTGCTCGACGCGCCCGTCGATGACGTGGGCGCTGGGCACCCCGCCGCCGACGGCGCGCAGGCACGCCTCGATCTTGGGGACCATTCCCGACTCGAGGCGCGGCAGCAGTGCCACCAGTTCGGCGACGTCGATCTCGCTGACGAGCGAGGTGCGGTCCGGCCAGTCGGTGTACAGGCCCTCGACGTCGGTGAGCATCAGCAGCTTCGCGGCGCCGAGCGCTTCGGCGAGGGCCGCCGCGGCGGTGTCGGCGTTGATGTTGTGCACCACGCCGTCGGCGTCCGGTGCGATCGTGGAGACCACCGGGATCCGGCCGGCCGCGATGAGGTCGAGGACCGCGGACGTGTCCACCTTCTCGACGTCGCCCACCAGCCCGATGTCGGTGGCCACGCCGTCGACGGTCACGGTGCGCCGGACCGCGGTGAACAGGTGGGCGTCCTCGCCGGTGATTCCGACCGCGTACGGCCCGTGCGCGTTGATCAGGCCGACGAGTTCGCGGCCGACCTGCCCGAACAGCACCATGCGCGCGACGTCGAGCACCTCCGGGGTGGTCACGCGGAAGCCGCCCTTGAACTCACCGGGGATGCCGAGCTTCGTCAGCATCGCGCTGATCTGCGGACCGCCGCCGTGCACGACGACCGGGTGGATGCCGCAGTTGCGCAGGAAGGCCAAGTCCGCGGCGAACGCCGCCTTCAGCACGTCGTCGGTCATGGCGTTGCCGCCGTACTTGACCACCACGACCTTGCCGTGCAGCGCCGTCAGCCAGGGCAGCGCCTCGGCGAACACCGCGGCCTTGACGGCGGTGGCGATGTCGGTGCTCACGACGAGTACGCCGAGTTCTCTTCGACGTAGGCGTGCGACAGGTCGGTGGTGCGGATGGTCGCCGCACCCCCGCCGACGGCCAGGTCCACCACCACCTCGACGTCGGGCCCGGTCAGGTCGACCTCGCGGGCGCCGGGCGCGCCGACGCCGTCGACGCACACCGGAGAGCCGTTGAACGACACGGTGATCCGGTCCGGATCGAGGTCGACCGGCGCCATCCCGACGGCGGCGAGGACGCGACCCCAGTTGGGGTCGGAGCCGAACAGCGCCGTCTTCACCAGGCTGTCGCGCGCGATGACGCGTGCGGCGACGACGGCGTCGTCCTCGCTGGCCGCACCGGTCACGGTGACGGCGATGCGCTTGGTGACGCCCTCCGCGTCGGCCTGCAGCTGAGCGCACAGGTCGTCGCAGACGGCCAGGACCGCGGCGTCGAGGTCGTCCTGGCTGGGCGCGATCTCGCTGGCGCCGGAGCTCAGCAGCAACACGGTGTCGTTGGTGGAGCAGCTGCCGTCGACGTCGAGGCGGTCGAAGGTGCGCGCGGTGGCGCGGCGCAGCGCGCGGTCGAGCGCGTCGGCGTCGGCCACCGCATCGGTGGTGAGGACGACGAGCATCGTGGCCAGCGACGGTGCGAGCATGCCCGCGCCCTTCGCCATGCCGCCCACCGTCCAGTTGCCGTCGTGGTGCAGCGCCACCTGCTTGGGGACGGTGTCGGTGGTCATGATGGCGGTCGCGGCCTCGGTGCCGCCGGTCAGACCGCCCGCCATCTCGTGCACGATCTCGGTGACGCCGGCCAGCACCTTCGCCATGGGCAGCCGGTCGCCGATGAGCCCCGTCGAGCACACCGCCACCTCGATGGCGCCGGTCTCGGTGCCCCAGTCCGACAGTGCGGTGGCGACGGCCTCGGCGGTGGCGTGGGTGTCCTGGAAGCCGCCCGGGCCGGTGCACGCGTTGGCGCCACCGGAGTTGAGGATCACCGCGCGCAACCGGCGCGTCGTCATGACCTGCTGGGTCCACAGCACCGGTGCGGCCTTCACCTTGTTGCGCGTGAAGACCGCCGCGGCCGCGTGATCGGGGCCCTCGTTGAGGACGAGCGCCAGATCGGGCTTGCCGGAGGCCTTGATGCCCGCGGAGATGCCGGTCGCCCGGAATCCGGCGGGTGCCGTGACGCCCTGGGTGCGGACGATCCTCGCGATGCCCGCCGGCGCCTGCTGCCCGGTCACGGTGCCAATCCCACGGTCGACAGTCCCTCCGTCTCGGGCCAGCCCAGGGCCAGGTTCATCGACTGCACCGCCGCTCCGCCGGTGCCCTTGACGAGGTTGTCGATGGCGCACAGCGCGACCAGCACACCGGCGTCGGCATCGACGGCGACGGCCACCTGGGCGGCGTTGCTGCCGATCACCGAGCCGGTCCGCGGCAGCCTGCCGTCGGGCAGCAGGTGCACGAAGGGTTCGTCGCCGTAGGCCTTCTCGTAGGCGGCCCGAATCTCGCCGGCCGTCGCGGTCGTGGGCGCGGTGCACGTGGCGAGGATGCCGCGCGAGGTCGGGATGAGCACCGGGGTGAAGGACACCGTCACGGAGCGCTCGGTGACCCGGCGCAGTCCCTGCGCGATCTCCGGGGTGTGCCGGTGTGCGCCGCCGACGCCGTAGGCCCGTGCGGACCCGATGACCTCCGAGCCCAGCAGGTCGACCTTGGCGGCGCGGCCGGCGCCGGACGTGCCGCTGACGGCCACGACCGTCACTGCGGGGTCGACGAGGTCGGCCGCGACGGCGGGCAGCATCGCGAGCAGCGCCGCGGTCGGGTAGCAGCCCGGGACGGCGATCCGCCGGGTCGCGCGCAGGGCCTCGCGGCCGCCGGGCAGTTCGGGCAGTCCGTAGGGCCAGCTGCCGGCGTGGGCGGAGCCGTAGAACCGTTCCCACGCCGCGGCGTCGGTGAGCCGGAAGTCCGCCCCGCAGTCGACGACGAGGGTGTCGGGGCCCAGCCGTTCGGCGATCTCGCCGGAGTGGCCGTGCGGCAGCGCCAGGAACACCACGTCGTGACCGGCGAGGACGTCGGCGGTGGTCGGCTCGAGCGTGCGGCCCGTCAGCGGCAGCAGGTGCGGGTGGTGTTCGGTGACGTCCGTGCCGGCACTGGCGGCGGCGGTCAGGGCGCCGATTCTCAGGCGCCCGTCACCGAGCGCCGGATGGCCGAGCAGGAGGCGGAGGATCTCGCCGCCGGCGTAGCCGCTGGCCCCCGCGACGGCGACCGACATCGGTGTCATGGCACGAAGTCTTGCATGGTTATGCAGACTCCTGCAAATTCATTACCGTTGTTCGGCGCCGTGCCGCTGCCCCGCGAGCACCACTGCCGCGTCGCGCGCCGCGCTGGCCTCGTCCTCGGTCAGCGTGCGGTCCGGTGCGCGGAAGCGCAGGGCCAGGGTCAGCGACGTGCGACCCTCGCCGATCTGCGGGCCGGTGTACACGTCGAACAGCCGGACGTCCTCGAGCAGGTCCCCCGCCCCGAGACGAACGGTGTCGACGACGTCCTGGGCGGGCACGTCGTCGTCGACGACCAGGCTGACGTCCTGGAACACGGCCGGGAACGGCGACACCGCCGGCACCGGCAGGCGCCCGCTCAACGGCACGGCGTCGAGGTCCAGTTCGACCGCGCACGTCCCCTTCGGCAGCCCGGACCGTTCGATCACCGCCGGGTGCAACTGGCCGGCATGCCCGACGACGCGGTCGCCGACGAGCACCTCGGCGCAGCGCCCCGGGTGCCACGGCAGCTCCCGGGCTGCGCGCAGGGTCACGTCGACGTCGCACGCACGGGCCACCACTCGCACCGCCTCGAAGGCGTCGGCGGCCTCGACCGGGCGGCCGCGGCCCCACGGTCCCGCCGGCTCGCGCAGACCGGCCAGCACCATCGCGACGTGCAGCGGCTGGTGGGGCAACGAGTCGTCGATCGTCGCGCGCTCGTCGTCGGTGGGCCGGCGGTCGGTCGGGATCCGGTCCAGCGGCCGGGTCCGCGGCGTGGCGAGCACCACCTGCTCGATGCCGAACAGCGCCACGTCGCCGTTGCCACGGGACACGTTGCGCGACAACGCCTCCAGCAGGCCGGGCAACAGCGTCGAGGCGAGCGCGGGGCGGTCGGACTCCAGCGGGTTGAGCACCGCCATCGTCGCGCGGCGCGGGTCGTCGGGTGCCAGGCCCCAGGTGTCGAAGATCCCGGCGGGCAGGAACGGGGTGGGCAGCACCTCGACGAACCCGGAGAGCGCCAGCGCCTTGCCGATCGCGCGGCGACGCGACTGCCCGGGGGTCAGACCGCGGCCGGCCGGCGCGGCGGGCAGCACCGACGGGATGCGGTCGAGTCCCTCGAGCCGCAGCACCTCCTCGACGAGGTCCGCGGGCTCGCGCAGGTCCGGCCGCCAGCTCGGCGGCGTCACGGTGACCGACCCATCGGAGGACTCGACCCGTCCGCCGATCTGGGTGAGACGGCGGACCGCGGCGCCCTCCGGGTAGCCGATTCCGGCGACGCGGTCGGGCAGGTCGGCGGGCATCGTCACCGGAGCCGGCGACCAGTCGGTGCGCGGCGGGTCGCCGCGCCAGTCGGTCAGCGTCGGTTCGGCGGTGCCGCCGGCGATCTCGGCGAGCAGGGCGGCGCCGCGGTCGAGGGCGGCGACCGCGATGGCCGGGTCGACGGTGCGCTCGTAGCGCCTGCCCGCCTCGCTGACCAGCCGCAGGCGGCGCTGCGTCCGCGAGACCGCGGCGGGGTCCCACACCGCCGCCTCGAGCAGCACGTCGGTGGTGGTGTCCCGGACCTCGGTGGTGCCGGCGCCCATGATGCCGCCGATCGCGGCGGTCGCCACGTCGTCGACGATCAGGACGTCGCCCGCGTTCAGGGTGCGCCGGACGTCGTCGAGCGTCACCACGGTCTCGCCGGGTTCGGCGAGGCGGACGTCGAAGCCGCCGCTGATCAGGGTCCGGTCGTGGGCGTGCATCGGCTGGCCGAGTTCGAGCATCACGTAGTTGGTGACGTCGACGGCGGGCGAGATGGCGCGGATGCCGCTGAGCAGCAGCCGGCGCTGCAGCCACCAGGGCGACACGGCGGCCGGGTCGATGCCGGTCACCGGGCGCAGGCCGAAGCGCTGCACTCCGGTTTCGGGCCGGACCGTCAGCGGCCACGCGTCACCATCTGCCGGAAGTGCGGGCACGTCAGCGGGGTCGACGTAGTCCAGGTCGTAGGCGCAGGCGATCTCGCGTGCCATCCCGCGGATCGACAGGCAGTAGCCGCGGTCCGGGGTGATCGCGAGGTGGAAGACGACGTCGTCGAGCCCGACGACGTCGATCGCCGAGGCGCCGGGCTCGGCCGTGCCGGGCGGCAGCACCAGGATGCCGCTGTGGTCGACGCCGAGGTTGAGTTCGGCTGCCGAGCAGATCATGCCGTCGGACGTCCGGCCGTAGGTCTTGCGCTTGGCGATCGTGAAGTCGCCCGGCAGCGTGGTACCCGGCAGCGCGACGACGACCAGATCGCCCACCGCGAAGTTCGTTGCGCCACAGACGATGTCACGCGGTTGACCGTCGATGCCGTGTACCCCGACGTCGACCTTGCACGCGCGGATCGGCTTCTTGAACCCCGTGAGTTCCTCGATGTCGACCACGCGACCCACCGTCAGCGGTCCGGTGACCGGCCCGACCGGCACGATCTCCTCGACCTCGTGGCCGATGGCGATGAGGGCCCGCTCGAGTTCGTCGCTGGGCACGTCCCATCCGGGGGCGCCGGCCCGCACCACCTCGCGCAGCCAGCTGTAGGAAACGCGCATCAGGCGCCCACCCCGAACGGCAGCGAGAAGCGCACGTCGCCCTCGACCATGTCGCGCATGTCCGGGATGCCGTTGCGGAACTGCAGGGTGCGCTCCAATCCCATGCCGAAGGCGAAGCCGGAGTACTCCGCCGGATCGATTCCGCACGCGCGCAACACGTTCGGATTCACCATGCCGCAGCCGCCCCACTCCACCCAGCCGGGGCCGCCCTTCTTGTTCTCGAACCAGACGTCCACCTCCGCGGACGGTTCGGTGAACGGGAAGAAGTGCGGCCGGAACCGGGTGCGCCCCTGGGGCCCGAACTGGGCGCGCGCGAACGCGTCCAGCGTGCCCTTGAGGTGGGCCATGGTGAGCCCACGGTCGACGGCGAGGCCCTCCACCTGATGGAACACCGGGGTGTGGGTGGCGTCGAGTTCGTCGGTGCGGAAGGTGCGCCCGATCGACACGATGTACACCGGCAGCTCGCGTTCCAGCAGGGCGCGGATCTGCACGGGCGAGGTGTGCGTCCGCAGCACCTGCCGGGATCCCTCCGGCGCCACGTGGAAGGTGTCCTGCTCGCTGCGGGCGGGATGGTCCGGCGGGAAGTTGAGCGCGTCGAAGTTGAACTGCTCGGTCTCGACCTCCGGCCCCTCGGCCAGCTCCCACCCCATCGCGACGAAGGTGTCGGCCACGTTCTCGGCGAGGATCGTGATCGGGTGGCGGGCGCCGACGGGCTGCCGCGTCGAGGGCAGCGTCACGTCGATCCGCTCGGCGACCAGTACCGCGGCGTCGCGCTCGGCGCGCAGCACCTCCAAGCGCTCGTCGTAGGCGGCTTGCGCGGCGGTGCGCGCGACGTTGACCCGCTTGCCGGCATCGGCCCGGTCGGACTTCGGCAGCGTGCCGAGGGCCTGGCGCGCCAGCGCGATCGGCGACCGGTCACCGAGGTGCTCGGTCTTGGCGCGTGCCAGCCCGTCGAGGTCCGGCGCGGCGTCGAAGGCGCGACGAGCAGCGCCGACCGCACTGGTCAGCGCATCCTCGGAGAGGTCCTGGGTGGGCGTCGGGTCGCCTGGCGGCTCAGCCACCCGGCGATCATAGCCACGCACCGCCTGTGACCCGCGCTACCCCGGCGCCGCCCCCGTCGCAGCGGGCAGGCGCACCGTGAACGCGGTGCGGCCGGGCTCGGACCGTACCGTGACCGTGCCGCCGTGCGCGGCGGTGATCGACTCGACGATGGCCAGCCCCAGTCCCGAGCTGCCCGTCTCCCGCGCGCGCGTCCCGCGGGCCCGCACGAAGCGGCCGAAGAGGTCCGGCAGCAGCGCGGCGTCGATGCCGGGACCGTCGTCGGCCACCTCCAGTTCCACCTCGCCGTCGTCCCGCGGCGCTGCACGCACGGCGGTCGTCACCGTGACCCCCGGTGGGGTGTGGTTGCGGGCGTTGACGAGCAGGTTGGTCACCACCTGGTGCAGGCGCGCCGCGTCGCCGCGGATCCATACCGGCCCGTCCGGGAGGCCGACCCGCCAGGAGTGCTCCGGGGCGGTCACGGCGACGTCGTTGACGGCGTCGACCACCAGGGCGCACACGTCCAGGTGGCCGACGTCGAGGCCGTGGCCCTCGTCGAGCCGGGACAGCAGCAGCATGTCGCCCACCAGCGCAGTCATCCGCCGGGACTCCGACTCGATGCGGGCCAGGGCGTACTCGGTGGTGGCCGGCAGCGCCGCACCGTCCTGCCGGGTGAGTTCGGCGTATCCCTGGATGGCGGCCAGTGGCGTGCGCAGCTCGTGGCTCGCATCGGTCAGGAAGCGCCGCATCCTGCGGTCGGACTCGGCCCGCACGGCCAGCGCCGAGTCGACGTTGGCCAGCAGGCGGTTGAGCGTCTCGCCGACGATGCCGACCTCGTTGTCCGGGTCGGTGTCGGCGCGGCGCACCCGCGCGGTGATGCGTTGGTCCTCCTCGGCCAGCGGCAGGCGCGCCGCCCGGGCCGCGGTGGCGGCGACCCGTCGCAACGGCCGCAGTGTCCGGCGCACCAGCGCCACCGTGCCGCCCGCGGCCAGGAGCGCGGCGGCGACCGTGATGGCGACGACGGCGATGACCTTGCGCATGATGGCTTCCTGGGCGGCTCGCAGCGACACGGCGGCGACCAGCGTGCTCCCGTCCCCGGCGGTGGTGCTCGCCGCGCGGTACGCGCCCGCCTCGCCGCCGTCCACGGTCCGGGGGTCACCGTCGGCCCAGTCCCGGGTCTGCAGTGCGGCGACCGTCGCCGCGGACGCCGGACGCGGTCCGTCGTCGTCGAACGACGCGGAGTGCACCACCCGCCCGTCGCGCAGCACGGCGATGACGGTGCCGGATGCCTGGCCGGTGACGTCGTCGAGCGCGCCCCTGCCCTCGCCGAGGGCGTACTCGTGCGCGAACGCGGCGAGCGAGTGCGCCACCTCGTCGTCACTCATCGCGGTGACGTAGCTGCCCATCGTGTAGACCGAGACGCCGCCGACGGCCAGGACCAGCACCGTCACCAGCGCCGACACCCCGAGACTGAGCTGCCTGCTGAGGGTGCGGGGCCGCCACCACGGGGTGCGGCGCGCCGACGTCACTGCGGGGGTCTCAGTTGGTACCCGATGCCGCGCACGGTGTGGATCAGCGGTTCCCGGCCGGCGTCGAGCTTCTTGCGCAGGTAGGAGACGTAGAGGTCGACGATGCTCGTCCGCCCCCCGAACGAGTAGTTCCACACCCGTTCGAGGATCTCCTCGCGCGGCAGCGCCCGACGCGGATTGCGCATCAGGTAGCGCAGCAATTCGAACTCCGTCGCGGTCAGCTCGACGCGGTCGCCGTCGCGGTGCACCTCCCGGCTGGCGCCGTTCAGCACCAGCCCACCCACCTCGAGGGTCTCGTCGTCGGCAGGGGTGGTCTCGCTGGCGCGACGCAGCAGCCCGCGTAGCCGGGCCACCAGCTCCTCGAGGCTGAACGGCTTGGTCATGTAGTCGTCGGCGCCCGCGGTGAGGCCGGTGACGCGGTCGCCGACGGAGTCGCGTGCGGTGAGGAACAGCACCGGCGTGGCGGCCGACGTCGACCGCACCCGCTCGAGGATCTGCAGGCCGTCGACGTCGGGCAGCATGATGTCGAGCACCACCAGGTCGGGGCCGACGGCGCCGAACTTCGCCAGGGCGTCGCGTCCGTCGTGGGCCACCTCCACGACCCAGCCCTCGTAGCGCAACGCCATCGTGACCAGGTTGGTCAACGCCCGCTCGTCGTCCACGAGCAGCACGCGGATGGGTGACCCGTCGCTGCGCCGGATGGGTGGGAGCTGGCCGAGGATCGCGGGGCGTGGGCGTTGCGAGCGGGGATTCACCGACGTCATCGTCATGATTCGATTGTCCGGACCGCTCGTGGGACTGTCACGGAGTTCATAGGCGATTCTCAGGCTCACGGTGCCACGAGGTGCGCCGTCGGGCGAATCGTCGACCCGAAGATACTGTACGGCAACGTCATTCGCGCCGTGCGGTGACATCGGTCACCGTCATCGACGGGGAACGTCACCTACTGTCGCACGCGATGATTGGCCGGGGTGTCATCGAAACCCATTGACCTGGATACCTTTTCGTTCGTGCGCGTCGCCGACGACCGGTGCCGCAGGGCCATGGCCGTCAGCCCCGCGACCGCGGCCGCCAGGGCGCCGGTCGCGACGGCGACCGCCATCTCGGGCACGGTGTTGGCGAGGACCAGGAAGCCGAACCAGCAGCCGACCGACAGCAGGCCGACCCGCCAGCCGGTCCACCGGCCGCCGGCGCCGAACCGGGCGGCCACCGCCATCCCGAGGAGCAGCGCCAGGGCGTGCCCCACGCCGGTGAAGTCCTGGGCCACGGCCACCGAACTCACCGCCACCCCCAGCCACCACGCCATCCAGGGCGGCCGCAGCCGAGTGGGGATCGCGGCGGTCAGCGCACCGAGCACCGCGGTGGCGCGGTAGCTCATGCCGACGTCGGTGGCGCGCGCGATGTCCGCCGAGGCCCATCCGCCGCGCACCGCGGCGACCAGTCCCGCCGCGACCAGCAGCGTCGCGCCGACGTGCCCGGCGACGAAGGCGATCAGCAGACGGGCGCTACCCCACACCAGTTCGGCGACGGCGAGTAGGCACAGCAGCCCCGGCAGCCAGATGGCGATGGACCCGGCGTCGACCACGAAGGCGCTGCCGAGCAGCGTCCCGACGTGGCCCCGTCGCAGGTTGTGCAGGTTGGTGCTGGCGTGGGCGATGACGTCGTCGCGGACGTCGGGCCCCAGCGCCACCAGGATCGCCGTCACGGCGACCAGGAGGACGCCGTAGCCGAGGGTGACGCGCAGCCGTCCCGCCAGGGACAGCGCGCCGCGGATCACCCGGCCACTATGCCCCGGCCTGCTGGCCGTCGTGGGCCTCGTCCGCTGTCGACTCCCTGCGAGTCTTCACCCAGTACATCGCCAGGTCCTCCGGGACGCCCGCGATGCGCGGCGCGAACAACGGCTTGCGGACGCGTTTGACGCTCCACGCCTCGAGACGCTCCTCGGGGATGCGGTCCAGGGTGGTCTGCGAGATCACCAGGCCGCCCCGGGTGGCGCGTTCCATCATGCGGGCCGCGATGTTCACGTCGACGCCCAACCAGTCCGAGCCGATGCGCTGCGGGCGTCCGGTGTGCATGCCGGCGCGCACGCACGGCGTGTATCCGTCGACGTCGATCGTCTCGACGGCCTGCTTGGCCGCGAGCACCGCCGTCACGGCCGTCGCCGGGTCGGCGAACACCGCCATCGCGCCGTCGCCCATCCGCTTGACGATCTGGCCGCCCGCGGACAGCAGCGGCGGCTCGAGGACCTGGGCCACTCGCCGCAACAGCCGCAGGGTGGCGTCGTCGCCGGCGCCGAGGGACCAGTCGGAGAACCCGACCAGATCGGTGAACACCAGCGTCACCTCGCGGTAGGCGGGCCGGCCCGACACCCGCTCGGCGAGCGCCTGCCAGACCTGCAGGGCGCCCAGACTCACCTCGCGCGACGCGGCCTCGCGGTCGAGCAGGCGGTCGGCGGCGCGCGCCGCAGCCCGGGGCCCACCGACGCCGGAGGCCGACAGCGGGTCGCCGAAGTCGGGGTCGCCGGGCAGGGCCTTGCGGGCGCGGCGCAGGAAGGCGATGACGCCGGGGCTGTGGTTGGTCGCCTTGATCCATCCCAGCGGGCCGCTCGCGCCGTAACCGGTCACGGCGCGTTCCAACCCGCCGGACCGTTCGTCGAACGACTCGGCAGCCACGAATCCACCCTAGGTGCCGCCTCGCGGGACCGGCAACGCGCGCCCCGCCCGGCGCGCGCGGCGGCCGCTCGCCTACCCGCAGGTCACGCCGACCCGACGGGTGGACGCGGGACGAAGCTCACAGGCCGTCGACGCCACGCCATCACTGCGCGCGGTCGTGGACAACCACCGTTGTCACGCCTAGCGTGACCCCATGCTCGAATGGTCCGACGTCGACCTCGCCGTCCGTGATGCCGTCCGTCAGTTCATCGACAAGGAGATCCGGCCGCACGTCGACGCCCTGGAGAGCGGCGCCATGGAGCCCTACCCCATCGTTCGGAAGCTGTTCTCCACGTTCGGCATCGACGCGATGGCCAAGGAATCGCTGGAGAAGCGGCTGGCCCGGATGCGGGAGGGTTCGACCTCCTCGGGCGGCTCCTCGGGTTCTTCCGGGGGCGGCGGCATGTTCGGTGGCGACGCCGGCGGCATGGGCTTCGTGGTCATCAGCGAGCTGTGCGGCGTCTGCATGGGGTTGGTCGTCGGCATGGGCGTCAGCCTGGGGTTGACCGTCCCGACCATCACGAGCCGCGGCACCCTGGCCCAACAGGAACGCTGGCTGCCCGAGCTGGTCACCTACGAGAAGGTCGGCGCCTGGGCGATCACGGAACCGGACTCCGGCTCCGACGCCTTCGGCGGGATGAAGACCACGGTCGTCCGTGCCGGGGACGGATCGGGCGACTACATCCTCAACGGGCAGAAGACGTTCATCACCAACGGACCCGACGCCGACGTCGTGGTGGTCTACGCCAAGCTGGACACCGGCGATGCGAGCATCGACCCACGCGACCGCAAGGTACTGACCTTCGTCCTCGATCGCGGGATGGAGGGCTTCGTCCAGTCCACGCCGTTCCGCAAGATGGGCATCCACTCGTCGCGCACCGGTGAGTTGTTCTTCGACGACGTCCGGCTGGGCCGCGACCGGCTGCTCGGCGAGACCGAGGAGAACGCCGCCGGCGACGGCCGCGCCAGCGCGCGGTCCAACTTCTCCGCCGAGCGGATCGGTGTGGCGGCGATGGCGCTCGGCGTCATCGAGGAGTGCGTGCGCCTGTGCGTCGGCTACGCCAACGAGCGCACCCTCTGGGGCAGCGAGATCGGTCGGTTCCAGCTCATCCAGCTCAAACTCGCCACCATGGAGGTGGCTCGGATGAACGTGCGCAACATCCTCTTCCGCGTCATCGAGGCCGCTCAGACGGGCACGCCGATCACGCTGGCCGAGGCGTCGGCCATCAAGTGGTACTGCTCGCAGGCCGCGACCGACGTGGCGATGGAGGCGGTGCAGCTGTTCGGCGGCAACGGCTACATGACCGAGTACCGCGTCGAGCAGCTGGCGCGCGACGCGAAGTCGCTGATGATCTACGCCGGCAGCAACGAGGTGCAGATCACCCACGTCGCGCGGGGCATGCTCAGCGGCTAGCCCGCGAACTCGCGTAGAGGCAGATCGCCGCTGCGGCAGCCACATTGAGGCTCTCGGCACCGCCGGCCATCGGGATCCGGACCCGCACGTCGGCCGCCGCGGCGACGTCGGCCGGGATGCCGTGCGCCTCGGAGCCGAACAGCCAGGCGGTGGGGACGTCGAGGTTCACCTCGTCGAGGGAGGTCTCGCCGTCGAGCGTCGTCGCCATGACGACGAGTTCGGCATGCACCAGCTCGGCGATGAGCGCCACCGGGTCGGCCGCGGCGAGGACCGGCACGGAGAAGATGCTGCCCGCCGACGCGCGCAGGCACTTCGGGTTGTACGGATCGACGCTGTCGCCGGCGAGGATGAAGGCGTCGGCACCCATCGCGTCGGCGAGCCGGATGAGCGTGCCCGCATTGCCGGGGTCCGACGTCCCGACGGCGACGGCCACCAGTGACGGGGCGGCCAGCGCGTCGGCGAGCGTCAGCTCGGGCACCGTGCACACCGCCACCAGACCCACCGGGGTCACGGTGTCCGACAGCGTCCGGGCAGCCTTATCGGTCACCACGACGACGTCGACGCCGGCCAACAGGTCGGCGAAGCGGTCGGCCGCCGTGGCCGTCGCGTACGCCTCGAGGACCAGGCCGCGGCGCAGCGCGGCCTCGATCAGGTTCGGTCCCTCGACGAGGAAGCGCCCGGCACGCTTTCGGCCCGCGGGCCGCAGCAGTTTGACTGCCGCGGCCACGCGGGCCGAACGTTCGGTGAGGGGCGTCAGCGTCAGGCGGCTTCGCCGGACGGCGCGTTGACGTCCTCGGGCAGCGCCTTGCGCGCCACCTCGACCAGAGCGGTGAACGCCGCCGGGTCGCTCACGGCGATCTCGGCGAGGTTCTTGCGGTCCACCTCGACACCTGCGGCCTTGAGGCCCTGGATCAGACGGTTGTAGGTGATGTCGTTCGCGCGGGCGGCCGCGTTGATGCGCGAGATCCACAGCTTGCGGAACTCGCCCTTGCGGGCGCGACGGTCGCGGTAGGCGTAGGTCAAGGAGTGCAGCTGCTGCTCCTTGGCCTTGCGGTACAGCCGGGACCGCTGGCCGCGGTAGCCCTTGGAGGCCTTGAGGACGGTACGCCGCTTCTTCTGGGCGTTGAGTGCGCGCTTCACGCGTGCCATGAGGGTGTTCCTATTCTCGTTCGGTCAGGGACGGCCGGCGTGCGGCCGGGAAGGCGGGTGCCAGGTCAGCCGTTCAGCATCTTGCCGATGCGGCGGGTGTCGGCCGCGGCCACGTCGGTGCGGCCGGAGATCCGGCGGGTGCGCTTGCTCGGCTTGTGCTCGAGCAGGTGGCGCTTGTTGGCCTTCTCGCGAACGATCTTGCCGGTTCCGGTGGTGCGGAACCGCTTCGAAGCGCCGCTGTGGGTCTTTGCCTTGGGCATGGTGTCCTCGGTGTGGTGGGTTGTCAGGTGGTGGGTGGCTGGGCGCCGGGCTCCGCGCCCGCCCGCTGGGCGGCCGGTGCGTCGGCGTCGTGCGCCGCCTTGGCGCGGGTCTTCGCGCCGCGGTGCGGCGCCAGCACCATCGTCATGTTGCGGCCGTCCTGCTTCGCGGACGTCTCGACGAAGCCGTAGTCGGCCACGTCGGCGCCGAGGCGCTGCAGCAGTCGGAAGCCCAGTTCGGGCCGGGACTGCTCACGTCCGCGGAACATGATGGTGACCTTGACCTTCGACCCCGCCTCGAGGAAGCGGATGACGTGACCCTTCTTCGTCTCGTAGTCGTGAGGGTCGATCTTCGGTCGCAGCTTCTGTTCCTTGACGACGGTCTGCTGCTGGTTCTTGCGAGACTCGCGAGCCTTCTGAGCCGTCTCGTACTTGAACTTGCCGTAGTCCATGATCTTGCAGACCGGCGGCTTGGCGTCGGGGGCAACTTCGACGAGGTCGAGATCGGCGTCCGCGGCGACGCGGAGGGCATCTTCGATGCGCACGATTCCTACCTGTTCACCACCCGGTCCGATGAGTCGGACCTCAGGTACGCGGATGCGCTCGTTGATGCGTGTCTCAGTGCTGATGGGGCCTCCTATGTCGTCTTCCAGGAGCCCTACCACATCGGCGCGTTCCGGGGACGGAACGCAGAAGACCCTGCTCGAGGCAGGGTCCGATGCCGACCGGTCGCGGCGTGAACCGCCTGCGCGGACGCGCAGAAAGAGCATCGTCGATGCTCGTGACCGGACCGTAGAACCTTCGGGGGTGACCTCGTGGCCTACGGTGGGAGCGGGACTCCACTTGCTGTCCCGGACGGTGCCGGGACGGTCGCGCATGCCAGTCTAGCAGCCATGACCGATGTTCCCGAACACGCCGACGACCCCGCGGACCAGCCCACGCGGGAACTCGCCGAGATCCCGGCCGTGGAGGTCATCTCGCGGGCAGCCCTGATGCTCATGAGCGCGGCCGCCGAGAAGCTCGGCCTGGCCGACGACGAACCCGAGGAAAGCCCGCACCGGGACCTCGACGAGGCACGCAGGCTGATCACGGCGCTCGCCGGGCTGGTCAAGGCCTCGGCGGAGTACCTCGGACCGCACGCCGGGCCGGTGCG
Organism: Mycolicibacterium grossiae; assembly: GCF_008329645.1. Taxonomy (NCBI): domain Bacteria; kingdom Bacillati; phylum Actinomycetota; class Actinomycetes; order Mycobacteriales; family Mycobacteriaceae; genus Mycobacterium; species Mycolicibacterium grossiae. Next base: position 4,001,262 of record NZ_CP043474.1, on the reverse strand, counting down.
CGACGCCCTGCGGGAGTTGCAGCTCGCCTTCCGCGATGCCAGCGCCTACCCCGACGAACCCGGCCAGGGGCCCGGCGAGAAGTTCACCGGGCCGGTGTGGCGCACCCCCGGCTGAGGTCACGGCACACGACACCGGCCAGCGACGACCGGACCGAGTCACACCCAATTCCCGGCTGGAACGCCTATCCTCGCGCCCTATGAGCCTGGCGTCGACGAGCAAGCCGGTGACCGCGACGCGGCGATCGACCTGGTGGGTACCGGCGGCCGCCGGCTGGATGGTCGGCGTCATCGCCACGCTGTCGTTGGTGGCCAGCGTCTCCCCGCTGATCCGCTGGCTCATCCGCATCCCCCGCGAGTTCGTCAACGACTACCTCTTCAACTTCCCCGACACCAGCTTCGCGTGGGCGTTCGTCCTCGCCCTGCTCGCCGCCGCGCTGGCGGCGCGCAAGAACGTCGCTTGGCTGATTTTGCTGCTGTACATGGTGGCCGCGGTCGTCGTGAACGTCGCCGACCTCGTCACCGGTACCGAATCGGTCATGGAAGACGTCGGGGAGGTCATCGGCCTGGTCTTCCACGTCGCGGCGATCGCGTTCCTGGTCCTGGCGCGCCGGGAGTTCTGGGCGCGGGTGCGCCGCGGTGCCCTGGTCAAGGCCGCGGCCACGCTGCTGGCCGGCATGGCGCTGGGCATCCTGGTCGGCTGGGGGCTGCTCGAGCTGTTCCCCGGGAGCTTGGAGCGTGACTACCGGCTGCTGTACGCCGCCAACCGCGTCGTCGCCTTCGCCGGCGTGGACTCCGGCGCCTTCGACGGGCAGCACCCGCACGTCCTGGTCAACGCGCTGCTGGGACTCTTCGGCGCGCTCGCGCTCATGGCCGCGGCCATCGTGCTGTTCCAATCCCAGCGCGCCGACAACGCGCTGACCGGAGAGGACGAGTCGGCGATCCGCGGGCTCCTGGAGGCCTACGGCAAGAACGACTCGCTGGGTTACTTCGCGACGCGGCGGGACAAGTCGGTGGTCTTCGCCCCCAACGGACGCGCCGCGGTCACCTACCGCGTCGAGGTGGGCGTCTGCCTCGCCAGCGGCGATCCGGTCGGCGATCCGAAGTCCTGGCCGGCGGCCATTGCGGCATGGCTGCGGCTCTGCCAGACCTACGGGTGGGCGCCCGGTGTGATGGGCGCGAGTTCGGCGGCGGCGCAGGCGTTCCGCGACGCCGGGCTAAACGCGCTGGAACTCGGTGACGAGGCGATCCTGCACCCCGACGCGTTCAAGCTCTCCGGCCCCGACATGAAGCCGGTGCGCCAGGCGGTCACGCGTGCGCGGCGCGCCGGGCTGACGGTCCGGATGCGCCGCCACCGCGACCTGTCCCCCGACGAGATGGCCGCCGTGATCTCCCGCGCCGACGCGTGGCGCGACACCGAGACCGAGCGCGGCTTCTCCATGGCCCTGGGCCGGCTCGGCGATGCCGCGGACGGCGACTGCCTGCTGGTCGAGGCGGTCCAGGACGGCGCAGACGAACCCCGTGTCGTGGCAATGCTGTCGCTGGTGCCGTGGGGCACCAACGGGGTGTCGCTGGACCTGATGCGCCGCTCGCCGCAGTCGCCCAACGGCACGATCGAGCTGATGGTCTCCGAGCTGTGCCTGCAGGCCGAGGAGATCGGCGTGACACGGATCTCGCTGAACTTCGCGATGTTCCGCAGCGCGTTCGAGGAGGGTGCTCAGCTCGGGGCGGGCCCGGTCGCCCGGTTGTGGCGCGGGCTTCTGGTGTTCTTCTCCCGCTGGTGGCAGCTGGAGACGCTGTATCGCTCGAACATGAAGTACCAGCCGGAGTGGGTGCCGCGCTACGCCTGCTACGAGGACGCGCGCCTCGTCCCCCGGGTGGGCGTCGCGTCGGTGATCGCCGAGGGCTTCCTGGTGCTGCCGTTCAGCAGGCGCACCCGGCAGCACACCGGACACCACCCCGCGGTGCCGGAGAACCTCTCCCGCAGCGGTCTGCTGCACGACGACGGCAGCGCCCCGGACCCGTCCGCGGTGGCGTCCGCCGACACCCCGCGGCTTCCCGAACAGGTCCGCGTCCGGATGGCGAAGCTGAAGGCGTTGCAGGACAAGGGCGTCGACGCTTACCCCGTCGGCCGGCCACCGAGCCACACCGTCGCCGGCGCGCTGAGCACCGACGGCGAGACGGTCAGCGTCGCCGGTCGGGTGCTGCGGATGCGCGATTACGGCGGCGTGCTGTTCGCGCACCTACGGGATTGGTCGGGCGAGGTGCAGCTGCTGTTCGACGACACCCGGCTCCAGGAGGGCCGCACCGCCGACGTCACCGCGGCGATCGACCTCGGCGACCTCATCGAGGTGACGGGCGTCGTCGGCGAGAGCCGGTCGGGCGTCCGCTCGCTGCTGGTCGACCGCTGGCGGCTGATCGGCAAGTGCCTGCGCCCGCTGCCGGACAAGTGGAAGGGGCTCACCGACCCCGAGGCCCGCGTGCGGACGCGCTACGTCGACCTGGCGATCAACACCGACGCCCGTGACCTCATCACGGCACGCAGCCGGATCCTGCACGCCATCCGCGAGACGCTGGTCGGCAAGGGCTTCCTGGAGGTGGAGACGCCGATCCTGCAGCAGATCCACGGCGGGGCCAACGCCCGGCCGTTCCTGACCCACATCAACGCCTACGACCTGGACCTGTACCTGCGCATCGCGCCGGAGCTCTACCTCAAGCGGCTGTGCGTGGGCGGCGTCGAGCGGGTCTTCGAGCTGGGCCGCGCCTTCCGCAACGAGGGCGTGGACTTCAGCCACAACCCCGAGTTCACGCTGCTGGAGGCCTACCAGGCGCACGCCGACTACGACGTGTGGGTGCGCGGCTGCCGCGAACTCATCCAGAACGCCGCCGAGGCCGCCAACGGCAGCCAGGTGGTGCTGCGCCCGGGCGCCGACGGCGGCTTGGAGCCGGTCGACATCTCCGGAGAATGGCCGGTGAAGACGGTGCACGGCGCCGTCTCCGAGGCGCTCGGCGAACGGATCGACCCGCAGACCCCGCTGGCGGAGCTGCGCACGCTGTGCGACCGCGCCGGAGTGCCCTACCTGACGCACTGGGACGCCGGCGCGGTGGTGCTCGAACTCTACGAGCGGCTCGTCGAGGGACAGACCGAGCATCCGACGTTCTACAAGGACTTCCCGACGTCGGTGTCACCGCTCACCCGACCCCACCGCAGCATCCCGGGGGTGGCCGAACGGTGGGACCTGGTGGCGTGGGGCGTCGAACTCGGCACCGCGTACAGCGAACTCACCGACCCGGTCGAGCAACGCAGACGGCTGCAGGAGCAGTCGCTGCTCGCCGCCGGCGGGGATCCCGAGGCCATGGAACTCGACGAGGACTTCCTGCAGGCCATGGAGTACGCCATGCCCCCGACCGGCGGCCTCGGCGTCGGCGTCGACCGCGTGGTCATGCTCATCACCGGCCGCAGCATCCGCGAAACACTGCCGTTCCCCTCGGCGAAACCACGCTGACGCGTGGCGTCCACCAGATTCACAGCTGGCCTCCAGGAAGTGCGGCCACGATGATCCGGTGACGACTTCGACGACGACGATCGCCGGAACGCTGCTCGCCGATCCTGCGGGACCGCTGCGCCAGCAACACCTTTCGCTGATGCACGGCTGGTTGCCGCTGACCATCCAGCTGCTGGCCGCGGCCGTCCTGGTGGCCGCCGTGGGATGGCGGCACCGCCGCTGGCGGATGGTGTGGCTGCCGCTCGCAGTCGTCGTCGGTCTCGGTCTCACCGCCGCGGCGCACTGGTACGTCTCCTCGGAGGGTCTCGCCGGGGACCCCGCCCCCCGGTTGCTGTGGGTGTGGACGACCGTCGTCGGCGCCACCGTCGTCGTCCTGGTCGCCGGCTGGCGCAGCGCCCGCTGGTGGCGTCGCGGCATCTCGGTCCTCGCCGTACCGCTCACGGTCCTGTGCGCGGCACTGGCACTCAACCTCTGGGTGGGCTACTTCCCCACCGTGCAGACCGCGTGGAACCAGCTCACTGCCGGACCACTGCCGGATCAGACCGACCAGGCCACCGTCGTGGCCATGCAGCGGTCCCGCACCATCCCGCAGCGCGGCACGGTGGTGCCCGTCACCATCGACGGCACCGCGTCCGGGTTCAAGCACCGCGGCGAACTGGTGTACCTGCCGCCGGCCTGGTTCGCCTCCGATCCGCCCCGCCCGCTGCCCACCATCATGATGATCGGCGGCGAGTTCAACACCCCGGCCGACTGGCTGCGCGCGGGCAATGCCATCCGCACCATCGACGATTTCGCCGCGCAGCACGCCGGGTACGCGCCGGTGCTGGTGTTCGTGGACTCCGGCGGCGCGTTCAACAACGACACCGAGTGCGTGAACGGCCCGCGCGGCAACGCCGCCGACCACCTCACCAAGGACGTGGTGCCGTTCATGGAGCAGAACTACGGTGTCAGCCGCGACCGCGCGAACTGGGGCATCGTCGGCTGGTCGATGGGCGGCACGTGCGCCGTCGACCTCGCCGTGATGCACCCCGACCTGTTCAGCGCCTTCGAGGACATCGCCGGCGACATGGCCCCGAATTCCGGCACCCGCGCGCAGACCGTTGAGCGGCTCTTCGGCGGCAGCGAGGCGCAGTACACGGCGTTCGACCCGACCGCGGTCATCACCAAGCACGGGCCCTACACCGGCGTCTCCGGGTGGTTCGACGTCAACGGCTCGATGCCCTCGGCACCCACGGTGGTGAACGTCAACGACGTCAAGGGAAACGGCCTCGGCGGCCGGGACGCCGCGGGCCGTACCAGCGACCAGACGGTGGCCGCCGACTCGCTGTGCCGGCTCGGCGGCACCCACGGCATCGACTGCGCCGTGGTGCAACAGCCGGGCAAGCACGACTGGCCGTTCGCCGCCCACGCGTTCGCGGCGGCGCTGCCCTGGATGGCCGGACGGATCGGCACGCCGGGCGTCACGCCGCAGCCGCTGCCCGCCGCCGCGCCCGGACCGGCTCTGCAGGCGGCCGCCCGCTGACGCCGGTGGGTGCTCGGTAGTCCGACGCCCGGTGATCCGACGCTCGGTAGTCCGACGCTCAGTAGTCCGACTCGGCCGCCACGATCTCGGCGAGGAACGCATCTGCGCCGGGCGCGGCGAGCCGGGAGCGCGCCAGCCGGCGGACCCGCTCGCGCAAGGCGACGGCAGCGCCGGCGGCCGGACCTCCGGCCGCCCCGGTGCCCACGACGACGTCGGTCGCCGACCAATCGTGCCCCCATGCCGTCGAGTCGGTGACCGGTCCGGCGGCATCGCGCAGGATCAGCCGGGCGGTGCCGTCGGCGTCGAGGACACCGGCGCCGGTGACGAGCCCGGACACCAGTCGGACGGCGACCCCGTCCGGCGGGACCGGGCCGGCGACGGCCACCCGGACCGTCGCAGTCGTCTCCGCCTTGCGCGCCTCCACGCGCCAGTCGACGGTGCCGTCGGCGGCGTCGAAGGTCCCGGGCGGCACGCCCGCCCAGTCGACCGACGCCGAACCGGCCGCCACGGGCGTCGGGCCGCCGCTCGTGCGACCGCCGGCGGCGAGCGCGTAGTCCGTGCGCCGGGCCGCCGCGAGGTCGGTCCGCTCCGCCGGGTCCGAACCGTCCGCGAAGCCGTCCCCGTCCCACACGCCGTACTCGTCGGCCAGGTCGCGGCAGGAGTCGACGAGCTCGACCACCCGGGGGTCGCCGCCGCGCCGGATCGCCTCGAGAGCGGCGCGATGCGGACCCAGCAGCGCGGCGATCTCGGCATCGACGGCGTCCTCGGCGCAGACCTGCTCGGCGCGGGCCGTGAGCAGTGCCAACTCGGCGTCGAGCAGCGCCGGGTCGAGGCCGACGATCCCGTCACGCGGGCTGGCGGGCCACCACCGGCGGGCCCAGTGCCCGACGGCCAGCCGCCGCAGCGGCGCCAGCGCATCGGTCCGCCAGGCGGCGGCCGGCACGTCGACCGAACCGGTGGGCGCCGAGGCCGTCAGCGCCGAGGCCACCTCGCGGTGTCCCGGCACGCCGATCACCTGCCACAGCCAGTCGGCGGCCGCGACGTCGGTCAGCGTCATCCGGGTGGCGGCGACGCCGTCCGGGTCGTCGACCGTCCAGGCGAACACCGCACCCGCCGCCTCGAGGACGGCGACCGCGGGCACGCCGGCCACGTCCGGTCCGGCGGTCCAGAACGCGCCGTCGGCGGCGAAGATCACGAGGTGACCGCCTCGTCGAGCATCGCCTTGATGCGCTGCCGGTGGTCGAGGCTGACCGACCGGGCGACGCCCTCGAGGACCGCGCGCACGTCGTCGACGTCGGTGCACGGCTCCTGCCACACGTCGCGGCCGTGCAGCCGCGCCCACAGCCGGCTCAGGTAGGGGCGCGCGAAGCCGGCGAGGTCGTCGACCACCTGGCGTTGCCGGGGGTGCAGCGGCCCGCCGTCGGCCAGATAGCGGCGCGCGTGCAGGACGTAGGCCTCCTTGCGCAACCGGGCCTGAATGGTTCGGCCCAGGTCGTAGCGGCCCGGCGTCGCGTCGCTCAGCGGTGCGAGGTCCACCGCGATCTCGATGCCGGCGAGCAGCACCGCCTGTCCGTCCTCGGAGAGCAGTCCCCACGGCGCGCAGGCCCGGTCGATCTCCTCGGCGCACAGCGCGGGGACGTCGGGCAGTTCGTCGCGGTCCAGACCGCGCCGCAGGGTGGCCCGCACGCGGTCGACGACGCTGCGGTCCAGCGGCCGGCTCCGGTCGGCACGTGTCTCGACCGCCGGCGGCTGCTGCGGTTCGCGGGCCGTGAGACCGAGGTCGGTGAGCGACCACGGCAGGGCGCTCGGCTCGGTCCGCGCCCGGGCGCCGAGGTCGAACGGCGTCGCGTCGGCCACCAGCACGTCCCACACCCGCTGCCGCGCCGCTGCGGCAGTGTGGCCGTCGGCGTCGCCGAGCACCGTCGTCAACCCGGCGAAGAACGGCGCGGTGATGGCCCCACCGGGCCGGACGTCGGCCCAGCTGCGTTCCAGCTGACGCCGCAGCGCCCGCACCACGTGGTCGTCGTCGACGTAGCGGTTGAGCACCTCGATCGCGGTCCGGTCGCGCTCGCCGTGTACCTCCCGCAGGACCGTTGCCACGAACTCGTCGAGCGAATCCCGTTCGGACGGAACGCCGTTGGTGACGGCCAATTCGAAGCAGATCGGGAAGTACAGTTCCTGGGCGTTGCCGCTGGTGATCCGCGACCGGCGCCGGTGCGCCTTGAGCACCGCGAACCACGCCGCGGCGGCGCGCAGCTGCGGCGCGTGGTCGATGATCACCTCGGTCAGCGCGGCCGCGACGTCGGGGTCCAGCAGCGGCGCCGAGTACCGAGGGTTGACCCGCAGCCGCAGTACGAGCGGGTCGAGGATGCGCTTGACGGTGCGCCGCAGCGGTGCCCCGTCCGCGCCGCTGAACACCTCGACGCCCGGGCCGATCGCGCGCCAGGAGCGGTCGATGACCGCCCGCCGCGGCTCGGCGACCGCGACGGGCGTCGTCACGCTCGAGCTGCTCACCGCCACAGAATAGGAGGCCGCGCCCGAACTTGGGTTCGGTAGCGCAGCACCGGCGCGACGCTGTCCCCCATGCCCGATTCGTTGGTCACCACGCTCGTCCTGTTCTGCGCGTTCGCCGGCGCCGCCGCCGTTCTGATCCGGCGACGCCGCCCGGGCCGACCGCCCGGCCGCCCCGCCGTGGGCCTCGGCACGGTCCGCTCGATCGCCCGATCGGTGACGGTGGAGGTGCAGAGCGTGTCGGGGCAGCGGTTCGTCGGCAAGCTCGCCGCGTGCGACGACGTCGTGGCCCGCGGCGCCCTCCGACCGGGCGTGGTGCTGCTGGTCTCGTTCGACCCGGCGGCCCGCGAGGACCTGCGGCTGGCCGACGACGTGCTCGCGGTGCGGGCGGACTTCGACCGGATGCTCGTCGGCAAGGGGCTCGTCACCGACGACGAACTCGATCTGATCCGCCGCGGGACGCGGGCGCGTGGCGTGGTCACCGGCGTCCGGTGCACCGGCGCCGCCCGCGAGGACCACCGCGAGGTCGAGATCGACCTGATGGTCCGCCGGCCCGAGGGCGGCCAGTTCCCCGCCCACGAGACGACGATGATCCCGGAGTCCGCGCTGCCCGACGTGACGCCGGGGTGCGTCGTCGACGCGTACTACCGCCGCGGCGACGAGTCGGTGGTCGCGGTGTGCGTGGCACCGCGCTGAGGTCACCGGGCGCCGTCCACGGCGAACGTCGCGAGCGCCGCCCAGTACAGCGGGCTGGCCGCCTCGTCCCCGGAACGCCAGCGCCGCAACGCCTCCCGCTGCCAGCGGTTCACCGCACGGCCGGCATGGTCGGCGTCGTGCGCGACGTCCACGGCGATGATCAGCTCGCCCATCGGATCTGCTGCCGGATCCGCCGCGCCCGCCGCGAAGCGGCGGTAGCCCGCCGTGGTGGGCAGCGACCACAGCGTGGCGGTGACCAGCTGGGCACCGCCGAGCACCGCCGCGGCGACCAGCCCGGTGGCCTCGTCGAAGCGGTAGTCCCCACCGGAGGCGCAGGCGAGCAGCGCGACGCGCGGCGGGATGGGCAGGTCGAGGGCGAGCAGGTCGGCCGCCGTCAGCGGACGCTCCTCGGCGAGGTGCACCGCCGCCCGGTCGGCGCTGCCGGCCTCCGCCGCGGTGGCGTGCCCGACGTACAGCAGCCGGGCGGGCCCGCGCTCCAGCATCGCCGCCAGCCAGTGCCGGTCGGCGTCGACCCGACGGAACAGCTCGACGGCCGAGCGCACCTCCGGCAGGACGGTGCCGCGGCCGACGTCCTCGGCGACGTGGCGGGCCAGCGCCGTGTCGGGGTCGGGCCGCCCGAGCACCGACCCCAGCGCGGAGTCCGCGCGCTGGTGCGGCACGCGGGGATCGAGGACGAGGAGCCGCGGCGCGCCGGCCCGCGAGGCCCACGAGCGGTGCGGCCGGGACGCATTGACGATGTTCGCCGGAGGTGCCATCAGGACGTCGACCAGCTCCAGCAGCCGGGTGCCGTCGGTGGCCGTGCCGGGGTCGTCCCACGCGATGCGGGCGGGAACGGTCCCAGCGAAGGTCACCGCCGCAGTGCACGCGGCCGCGAGCGCGTCGGCGTCCGGACGGCGGCGCGGAAACGCCAGCAGGGTCCACGGGACCCGGGCGAGACGGGCGCTGGGTGCGACGAAGAGCGCGGCACGGGGCTCACCGGCGCACGCCTCGACGAGGTCCCACGCCGCCTGCGACAGCAGCAGGACGCCGAGCCGGTAGGCCAGCCCGAGTTCGGCATCGGGCCGTGCGAGCGGGCCCTCGGCGAACGCCCGGCGCAGCGCGTCGGCGACCGTCTCCTCGGCGATCGGTTCGGGCAGCGCGTCGTCCACGTCCGTCAGGGCGGCCAGCAGCAGCGGCTCCTCCACCACCCACGTGACGGTGCTCGCCGGCTCCCCCACCACCCGCAGGCTGCCGTAGGTGGCGGTGCCGACGTCGGCGAAGCGCAGGACCAGCGTGGCGCTCACGGCCACGTCGCCCAGGCCGGTTCGTCGGTCGTGACGTGCTGGCCGTAGCGGCGCAGCGCCTGGAAGCGGTGCGGGGAGAGCACCGTGTCCCCGGTGGGGTCCATCGCGAGCGGCGGCAGCGGCCCGAGACGCGTCAGCGAGGGACCGGCGGCCACCGGCGGGCCCGACGCCACCTGGGCGAGGACCTCGACGTCACTCGCCGGTGCGGGTGCCGTCGCGGTCCGGGTCCAGGATCCGGCTGCGTCGTCGGCCGGTGCGGCGGTGCTGAACGTGCCGCGCGCACAGTGGTATTCGATGAGCTCGCTCACCAGCCGGGTGTCCTCGGACTCGGCGGCGACGGCGAAGGCCCGTGCCAGCAGTGGCGCCGCGATCCCCGCGGCCCAGCGCGCCCGCGCTGCGGCGTCGGCGATGGCGTAGCGCACGGAGTCGACCGCGAGGGCCGCCGGCACCACGAGGTCGACCGCCGTCGCGAGCTTGCGCATCGCCGACGCGTGGTCTGCGCTACCGGGTGCGGCGCGGACGACCCCCCGCGCCGCGCGGTACCTGGCCTCGACGGCGGCCCAGTCGTCGCCGGGTGCGGCCGTGCCGTCGAATGCGAGGTCGGCCAGCGCGTCCGCCCGCCACACCGCCCCGAGGTGCGCGTCGAGCCGGGCGTAGGCGACCCAGCTGCTGCGCGGCGATTCATCGAGGCAGGCGCGCGCCTGCTCGACGAGGTCGACCGCGTCGCCGAAGCGGCCGCGGACGACGCTGATCCAGCTGCGCTGCAGCAGGATCCGGTGGATGTGCAGGGGCTTGCCCAACTCGCGCCAGTGCCGCTCGGCGTGGCCCCAGCTCTCGTCGGCCGCCTGCAGCATCCCGGCGCCCATCCTGGTGAGACCGAAGTACAGCCAGCAGCGCGAGACATCGTGCGCGCGAGCGTATTCGGCGATCACCGGGTACGCCTCGCCGAGCAGGCCCTCGGTGGCCACGTGGTCGCCGCGCGCCCAGCAGGCCGTCGCCCGTTCCAGCTTCGTCCGTGCCACCGGGAGCCGCCAGTCCCGAGCCTCGGCGCGAGCGCCGGCCCGGCGCAGCCACGGCTCGGCCTCTTCGATGCGGCCCGTCTCGATGCAGAACCTCGCGTAGCCGATCGCTCCGATGACGAAGAGGTTGTCCGTCGCGGCGGCGTCGATGGCTGGGCCGGCACCCGGGCCCTCGATGGCGTCGATGACCGTGCGCCACAGCGGTTCCGACCGGACGTGCAGGTCGTCGTCGACCAACGCGATGGCACACAGGATGCGGCCGTAGGTGCGCAGGTAGGCGAACTCGCCGTCGAGGTCGGCGTCGAGTTCGGCGTCGCCGTCGGACCTCGATGGTGTCGTGGCGTCCAATTCGGCGAGCCGGTCGGCGGCCCCCTCGTGGTCACCGACGGCGGCGGCCAGGCCGATCCGAAGGTAGTGGGCCCGCCGGCGGTAGCGCAGGGTCATGCGGCGAATGTCGCTCTCGGACATCGTGTTGCGCATCTGAACGTCCGCGGTGGCGGTGCCGTCGAGGATGGTCTGGTACACGGTCAGGCACTCCCCGATCCGGTGCACCGCCTCCCGGACGCCGTCGTAGGCCGTGCGAACCAGGTACAGCTCGCCGAGTTGCGCGAGGACTTCCAGCATCAGGTCGTCGCGGTCGGCGTCCTCGATCCGAGGCATCAGCGCGAGCAGCAGTTCCTTCGCCGCCGTCTCGTCGGCGGCGAGGGCCAGGTGACGGGCCCGCTCCAGGTCGCCGGCGATCGACACGGGTGCATCATAGAAGCCCCGACGCGGCGGACGTGCGCATCGCACGCCCGCCGCCCGTGGGAAGCCCGTCAGTTGCAGGCCACCGTGATCTCGAACGGCTTCGTGATCATGCCGGCCATCGGGTTCTTCATGTCGGCTCCGGCGGCCTCGCCGGTGATGGTGTAGGTGCTGCCGTCGACGGTGACCTCGGCGTCACCGGTCTTCATGCCGCCCATCTGGGAGACGGCGAGGGCGTTGCCGTCGACCACCAGACCGAGCGACTCCACCTTCGGGGTCGCCTCGTCGGTCATCACCACGCCCAGCCCCTGCGCGCCGCCGCCGATGGGAGCGCTCGCGACGTTGATCTTGCCGGCCTGCTTCACGCAGGTCACCGAGGACAGGTCGAGGCCGGCGAGGTCCTGGCCGCCGACCTTGACCGAGGTGGCGCTGCTCGAGTCCTGGCCGGTGGCGGCCGCCGTCGACGCCGGCGCGTCGCTCTTCTCGTCGGAGCACCCGACCAGCATCAGCGCCGCGGCGACCATCCCGATGCCCGAGGCCACTACTCGCTTCATGTGCTTTCCCTTCATCCGCGTCGCCCCAGTGGCGTCGTCACGCCGAGAAGTACAGTCGGCGCCGATTGCTACCGATCCCAACTTCGTTCCGCGGTACGGTGAGCCGGTGTCCGATGCGCAGCCGGATCCACCGCCCGCCGACGAGCCGCCCCCCGCCGCTGAGGCGATCGACGCGGAGGCGATCGACGCCGAGGTCACCGACGCCCAGGTCACCGATGCGGACGTCATTGATGCCGCCGGCGCGCCGGTGCCGCTGGAGCCGACCGGTTACACCGCAGGCGGAGTGCCGACCTTCGACGCCGTACGGGAGAAGATCGAGACGCGGTTCGGGACCGCGCTGGGGGCAGCCGAGCTGGCCTCGGAGACGCCGGAGGGGCGCAGCGTCGAGGAGCAATTCGAGGCGCGGCAGAAGGCGGCCGCCGACCGGCTGGCCGAGATCCGGGCGTCGATGAAGCGCCCCGACGACCACTGAGCGTGCGCTCCTTCACCGTCGAGGAGCGGCGGGCGCGTCTGGCACGACGGCACCTGCTGACCCGCGACGTGCCGCTCGACGTGCCGACGATCACCGCCCGGCTGGTCGCCCTGCATGCCACCGACCCCGCCACGCCGTTCCTGTCGCTGTGGGCGCGGTCGCCCGGCTTCGTCGTGGCCGACCTCGAAACGGCGCTCTACGAGCAGCGGTCGGTGCTCAAGCACCTGGCGATGCGCCGCACGCTGTGGGTGATCGCCGCGTCGGATCTTGGTGCGGTGCAGGCGGCGTCGAGTGACCGCGTCGCGACCGACGAGCGTCGGCGCCTGCTGGCCGACGCCGTCAAGGCCGGTGTCACGTCCGCCGGCGAGGAGTGGCTCGCGGCGGCGTCATCCGCAGTGCTGGACCACCTGGCCGAGCACGGGCCGACGGGGGCCCGCGAACTGCGGGCCGCGCTGCCCGAACTGGCAGGCGACTACGACCCGGCGCCGGGTCGGACCTGGGGCGGCACGACCCCGCTGTCGCCGCGGGTGCTCACCGTCCTCGGCGTGCAGGGGCACATCGTGCGCGGCCCCAACGACGGCGCGTGGACGACGTCGCGGCACCGCTGGTCGAGCACCGCGCACTGGCTGCCCGGGCATGCTGGCGCGCACGCCGCCGAGGTGGCGCGCGAGCGCGTGGTGCGGCGCTGGCTGTGGGCGTTCGGCCCGGCGACCGAAGCCGACGTCACGTGGTGGTTCGGCCAGACGCTGGGCTGGACGCGCGCCGCGCTGCGCGACGTCGGCGCCGTCGAGGTCGATCTGCACGGCACCCCCGGCGTCGCGCTGCCCGACGACCTCGAGCCCGAACCGGCCGTCGAGCCGTGGTGCGCGCTGCTGCCCGGTCTCGACGTCACCACGATGGGTTGGCGGCACCGCGACTGGTACCTCGGCGACCACCGCGCCCACGTCTTCGACCGCAACGGCAACGCCGGTCCGACGGCTTGGGTCGACGGCCGGGTGGTCGGCGGCTGGCGTCAGGACGACGCCGGCCGAGTCGAGCTGCAACTGGTCGAGGACGTCGGTGCCACGGCCTCGCGCGCGTTGCAGCGCATGGCCGGCGAACTCACCGACTGGCTGGCGGGCGTCCGGGTGAAACCCCGGTTCCCGTCGCCGCTGTCGAAGGCTCCGGCATGACCGGACTCAGGCGCTGACCTTGACCTTGCGACGCTTCTTCGGTGCCTCCGCCGGCGCCGTGGCCGCGGGCAGCAGCTCGGCGAGGAAGCGCCCGGTGTAGCTGTCCGGGCTGGCGGCGACGTCCTCGGGTGTCCCGCTGGCCACCACGGTGCCGCCGCCACCGCCACCCTCGGGACCCATGTCGACGATCCAGTCCGACGTCTTGATGACGTCGAGGTTGTGCTCGATCACGATCACGGTGTTGCCCTTGTCGACCAGACCGTTGATCACCTTCAACAGCTTGCGGATGTCCTCGAAGTGCAGGCCCGTCGTCGGCTCGTCGAGGATGTACACCGTCCGGCCGGTCGACCGCTTCTGCAGTTCGGCCGCCAGCTTCACGCGCTGCGCCTCGCCGCCCGACAGCGTCGGGGCGGGTTGCCCCAGCCGCACATAGCCCAGACCGACGTCGACCAGCGTCTTCAGGTAGCGGTGGATCGACGAGATGGGTTCGAAGAAGTCGGTGGCCTCCTCGATCGGCATGTCGAGGACCTCGGAAATGGTCTTGCCCTTGTAGTGCACCTCGAGCGTCTCGCGGTTGTAGCGGGCGCCCTGGCAGACCTCGCACGGCACGTACACGTCGGGCAGGAAGTTCATCTCGATCTTGATCGTGCCGTCGCCGGAGCACGCCTCGCAGCGACCGCCCTTGACGTTGAACGAGAAGCGGCCGGGCTGGTAACCGCGCACCTTCGCCTCAGTGGTCGCCGCGAACAGGGTCCGGATCTTGTCGAACACGCCGGTGTAGGTCGCCGGGTTCGACCGCGGTGTCCGGCCGATCGGCGACTGGTCCACCCGGACGAGCTTGTCGAGCTGGTCGAGCCCGTTGATGCGGGTGTGCCGACCCGGGACCTGCCGGGCACCGTTGAGCTTGTTCGCAAGCACCGACGCCAGGATGTCGTTGACCAGCGTCGACTTGCCGGAGCCGGAGACGCCGGTCACCGAGGTGAGCACGCCGAGCGGGAACGAGACGTCGATGCCGCGCAGGTTGTGCTCGCGCGCACCCACGACCGTCAGTTGGCGCTTGCGGTCGACGGGCCTGCGGATCGCCGGCACCTCGATGCCCTCGCGTCCCGACAGGTACGCACCGGTGATCGACTCCGGGTTCCGGAGCAGGTCGCGGTAGGTGCCGCTGTGCACGATGCGGCCGCCGTGCTCCCCCGCGGCGGGACCGATGTCGACGATCCAGTCGGCGTGGGCGATGGTGTCGAGGTCGTGCTCGACGACGATCAGCGTGTTGCCGAGGTCGCGGAGCCGGACCAGCGTGTCGATCAGCCGCCGGTTGTCGCGCTGGTGCAGTCCGATGGACGGCTCGTCGAGCACGTAGAGCACGCCGACCAGGCCCGAGCCGATCTGCGTGGCGAGCCGGATGCGCTGCGCCTCGCCGCCGGACAGCGTGCCCGCCGCCCGGGACAGCGTCAGGTAGTCCAGGCCGACGTCGAGCAGGAAGCCCAGCCGCGACTGCACTTCCTTGAGCACCTGACCGGCGATGGCCGCCTCGCGCGTGCCGAGCGTCAGGTCGTTGAGGAACCTCGAGCAGTCCGCGATGGACAGCTCGCAGACCTGCGCGATGGACTTGGTCTGGTCGCCGGCGGTGAGGCTGACGGCCAGGATCTCCGGCTTGAGCCGGGTGCCCTCGCAGACCGGACAGGGCACGTCGCGCATGAAGCCCTCGTAGCGCTCCTTCATCTGCTCGGACTCGGTCTGCTCCATGCGCCGCTGCAGGAAGGCCATGACGCCCTCGAAGTCGGCGTAGTAAGACCGCGTGCGGCCGTAGCGGTTCTTGTAGCGGACGTGCACCTGCTCGTCGCAGCCCTCGAGGATCGCGCGGCGCGCCTTGGCGGGCAGCCGGTTCCACGGCGTGTTGACGTCGAAGCCGAGCGCCTCGCCGAGGCCGATCAGCATGCGGGTGAAGTACTCGGCGGACTGTCCCATCGACCACGGCGCGATGGCGCCCTCGGCGAGGGTGAGGTCGGGGTCCGGCACCACCAGTTCGGGGTCGACCTCCTTGCGGATGCCGAGGCCGGTGCACTCCGGGCACGCACCGTAGGGCGAGTTGAACGAGAACGAGCGGGGCTCGAGGTCGTCGACGGCCAGCGGGTGCCCGTTCGGGCACGCCAGCTTCTCGGAGAATCGCTGCTCGCGGTGCGGGGCGTCCTCGTCCTGGTCGACGAACTCGAGCACGACGATGCCGTCGGCGAGGCCGAGTGCGGTCTCGACGGAGTCGGTGAGGCGCTGCTTGGCCGAGGCCTTGACGGTGAGACGGTCGACGACCACCTCGATGTCGTGCTTCTCCTGCTTCTTCAACTTCGGCGGCTCGGTGAGCGGGTGCACGACGCCGTCGACGCGGACGCGGCTGTAGCCCTGGGTGTTGAGCTTGTCGAACAGGTCGACGAACTCGCCCTTGCGGGTGCGCACCACCGGCGCGAGCACCTGGAAGCGGGTGCCCTCCTCCATGGCGAGCACCTGGTCGACGATCTGCTGCGGGGTCTGCCGGGCGATGCGCTCACCGCACACCGGGCAGTGCGGCGTGCCGGCGCGGGCGTAGAGCAGGCGCAAGTAGTCGTACACCTCGGTGATGGTGCCGACGGTCGAGCGCGGGTTGCGGTTGGTCGACTTCTGGTCGATCGACACCGCGGGCGACAGGCCTTCGATGAAGTCCACGTCCGGCTTGTCCATCTGTCCGAGGAACTGCCGCGCGTAGGCGGACAGCGACTCGACGTAGCGACGCTGCCCTTCGGCGAAGATCGTGTCGAACGCCAGCGAGGACTTGCCCGACCCGGACAGGCCCGTGAACACGATCATCGCGTCCCGCGGCAGTTCGAGGTCGATCCCCCGCAGGTTGTGCTCGCGTGCACCCTTGACGATCAGGCGGTCGGCCAACTGATCCCTCTCTGAACCCCGAACGGACACCGGAGACACGGCCTCCGGCTACGCGGATGTGCTCCGCTCTCATGCTATGTCGCCCCACCGACACGTCTGGCGACGAGTGTCGGCGGGGACCGATACGGTGGCGGCATGACCGCCGTCACCGATGACTACACCGGCCACGTCGACCCCGGCACCGCCGCCCGACGCGTCCTGCCGGGCGCGACGATCGTCAAGGCCTCGGTGGGCCCGATGAACAACAACGCCTACCTCGTCACGTGTTCCCAGACCGGCGAGACACTACTCATCGACGCGGCGAACGACGCGTCGGTGCTGCTGGACCTCATCGCACGGTACGCCCCCACGCTGACGCTCATCGTGACCAGCCACCAGCACCCGGACCACACGGTCGCGCTCGCGGAGGTGGCCTCGCGCACCGGTGTCCCGACCGCGGCACACCAACTCGACGCGGAGCCGCTGCCCGTCGCCCCGGACCGGCTCCTCGCCGACGGTGACGTCGTCGGAGTCGGCGAGCTGCGGTTCGACGTCATCCACCTGCAGGGGCACACCGAGGGATCGGTCGCGCTGGCGCTGTCGGGTCCGGCCACCGGCGGGGTGGTGCACCTGTTCACCGGGGACTGTCTGTTCCCCGGCGGTGTCGGCAAGACCTGGCGCGACGGCGACTTCGAGCGGCTGCTCGACGACGTGACGCGCAAGCTCTTCGATGCCCTTCCCGACGACACCGTCGTCTACCCCGGGCACGGCGACGACACGACGCTCGGCGCCGAACGCCCGCACCTCGCCGAGTGGCGCGAGCGGGGGTGGTGAGGTGAGGCCGTGGCCGACCCCCGACGTGCCGGGCCCCGGCCAGGAGTCGGTCTGGGACTACCCCAGGCCGCCGCGGCTCGAGGAGTTCCACGGCCGGATCACCATCGAACTCGGCGGCCAAACCGTCGCCTCCACCGCCCGCGGCTGGCGGGTGCTGGAGACCAGCCATCCCCCGACGTACTACCTGCCGCGAGAGTCCTTCGACGCCGGCGTGCTGCGCCCGGCGGCGGGCTCGTCGTGGTGCGAGTGGAAGGGACGGGCGGCGTACTTCGACCTCGTCACGCCGGCCCGGACCGCCGAGCGCGCGGCCTGGACCTACTCGACGCCGACGGCCGGGTTCGCGCCGCTGGGCGGCGCCCTGGCCGTGATGGCCGCGGCCGTCGACAGGTGCACCGTCGACGGCGAGGAGGTCCGGCCGCAACCCGGCGGCTTCTACGGCGGCTGGATCACTAGCCGGGTCACGGGACCGTTCAAGGGCATCCCCGGCTCGATGGGCTGGTAGCCCGCCCCGCCGAGGCCCGGGACTAGGACGTGTGGACGATGAGCACGTCGGTCTTCGACCGGCGTGCCACGTTCGCGGGCACCGAGCCCAGCAGGCGGCCGGCGATGGTGCTCAGGCCGACGTTGCCGACGACCAGGAGGTCGGCCTTCTCCTGCTCGGCGAGTTCGACGAGGGCGTCGACCGGAGCGCCGACGACGGCCTTCTCCTCGATGTCGGTGGCGCCGGCGGCGTGCGCCCGGTCGCGGGCCTCGCGCAGGATGGCGTAGATGGGGGCGTTGCCGGACATCTTGTAGCCCTCGTCCTTGAGGACGTCGGCGGCGCGGGAGTCCTCGCTCTGCGGGAAGTAGGCCGTGGTGACGATCAGCCGGGCGCCGGCGTTGCCGGCGATCGTTCCGGCGCGATCAACCGCACGCAGCGACGAATCCGAGCCGTCCGTCCCGACAACCACGGTCTTGTAGCCGCTCATCCATGCCCTCCAAGAGTCGTTTGCAACGCCATCGCCGAACATTAACCCGTTACCCCCGGGGTGGGGGCTGAATCGCCCGGATGGCAGCCGTTCTACCGGCACCGATGGTAACCGGAGGACGCCCATGGCTCAGGCGTTCGTGACGTACCGTACCCAAGCGCGGGCGCCGCCGTGCGATCGCATCGCCCGCCCGATGGTGACGTGGGTCATGGGCAAGCCAGGCCGTCGTAATCGTCGTCCACGTCAACGGTTTTCACCCCGGCTGGTCACCCGCGCCCGAAGTACAGCTCCTGGGTCGCGACGCACACCAACTCCCCCGACCGGTTGTACATCGTCGAGGTTGCGAGGCCGCGACCGTCTAAACCGCTGGGCGAACACTGATCTGACAGCACCCAGTCGGTCGGGTCGATCGGGCGGTGGAACCACAGCGCGTGATCGATGAGGGCGTTGAAGGTGCTCACCGCGGTGGCTCGGCGCATGGCGAGTGCGGTCTCCAGCATGGTCGTGCCCGACAGGTAGGTCAGCAGGCAGCTGTGCAGGACGGCATCGTCGGACACCGAACCCGCTGGGCGCCACCACAATCGGATCCGAGGCGACGGCTCCGGCGCGTCGATGGCCAGGCGCGGCGGATCGTCGACGTAACGGAGGTCGAAGGGTTGCGGACGCACCCAGTAGCCGTCGAGTTCGTCGGCGTGCGCGGCGAGGCGCTGCTGCACCGGCGGCAACGACTCGGGGGCCGGGACGTCGGGCATCGTGACCTGGTGAGCCGGTCCGCCGACGGGCGTACTGAACGAGGCGAGCGCTTCGAGCAGCACGGCGTCGCCCTGCCGCGCGGTCACCTTGCGCGTGGACAGCGTGCCGCCGTCACGGGCTCGCACCACGTCGAAGTCGACCGGGTGGCGGGCGTCGCCGGCACGCAGGTAGTAGACGTGCACGCTGTGCGGCAGGCGGCCGTCGACGGTCCGGCTCGCGGCCATCAGCGCCTGCCCGGCGATGTGGCCGCCGACGATGTGGTGGGCCGGATTGTCCAGCTGCGTGGCGACGAAGCGGTCGTCACCGCGGGGTTCGACGCGGAGCGTGTCGACGACGTCGGCCAGCGAGGGCGCGAAGGAACTCACGGCGGCATCATGCCGTAGCGGTGTGCGCTACCAGCGTTCGCGTCGATCCTCCGGTGCCGGGTGCGACGGCGGCGGCGCGTCGGCGTCGTGTCGTCCGGCACCGCGTGCGGCGGACCAGGCCGTGCCCTCGCAGACCAGGTCCTTCGGGATCGGCAGCGTCGCCGGTAGCTGCAGCCCGAGGTCGGGCATCGCACTACCGACCGGAATGCCCGCCGGTGCGACCGCGGGTGCCGGGATCCCGCTCAGTCCGCTCAGCGGGACGGCGGGGATGGGCGGCGCGGCGACGGGCGGCGCCGCGAGGCCTGCGGCGTCGACGACGGGTGCCGCCGCGGCAGCCGACGCGGCCTCTGGCGCGAGGACGGGCGCGGGAGCTGCCGCGGGTGCGGCGAGGGGCGCCGCCGACTCGGCCAGCGGGGCCACCGGCGGGGCCGGCGCGGGAGGTGGGGCCGGCGCGGGAGGTGGGGGTGGCGCGACGTCGACCGGCGGGGGCGGCGCGTCGATCGGCGCAGCAGGCGGCGGCGCGGCAGGCGGTGCCGGAGGTGCGGCAGGCGGCGGAACCTCCGCGGGAGGCACCGCTGCCGGCGGAGCAGGCGCGGGCGCCACGGCCGCCGCCTCCTCGATGGGTGCGGCCACCGGCGGCGGCGGTGCCGGTGGTGCCGCGGCGGCCATCTCGGCCACGGGCGCCACGGGCGGTGGGCCCACCGGCGGTGCCACGGCGGGCGGCACGGCGACCGCGGGCGGGACGACGGCGGCCGGGGGCGGGACCACGGGCACGGGCGGCACCGCCGCGGGGACCGGCGGCGGCACCGCGACCGGCACCGGCGCCGCCGGCGCGCTCAACGGCACCGTGACGGGTGCCGCCGCGTCGGCGATCGGTGCGGCCAGCGCCTCGACGACCGGCGCGGCAGCCTCGACCACCGGCGCCACGGCGGGCGGTGGCACGGTGGGCGGTGGCACGGCGGCGGGCGGTGAGACGGCGGCCGCCTCGACGATGGGCGCCGCTGCGGGCGTGACGACGTCGGCCGGCGGTGGCCCGGGGACGGCGTTCGCGAGCGCCGATGCGGCGGCATCGGTCACCTCTGCCTGCGTCGGCGGCGAGGCCGCCAGTTGCGCCACGATGTCCAAACACGGGACGCCCGGACTCGGCACCGGCTCGGCACTCGCCCACGGTGCGGCCAGGGAGACGGGCCAGAGCAGGCCGGCGGTCGCCATGGCCGCCACGGCCACCCGATTGGTCGTGCGCAAGGTGCCTTCCCATGGTGACTCGACGCGATGGAACGGGACGCCGATGCGTGCCTGAGAGAAACCTAACCTGTTACCGATGTTGCACAAGTGGTATCTGA
This sequence comes from Mycolicibacterium grossiae, assembly GCF_008329645.1. Classification (NCBI taxonomy): domain Bacteria; kingdom Bacillati; phylum Actinomycetota; class Actinomycetes; order Mycobacteriales; family Mycobacteriaceae; genus Mycobacterium; species Mycolicibacterium grossiae. The sequence goes on along the minus strand of NZ_CP043474.1, from coordinate 3,980,607 downwards.
GGCGGTTATCGAACCGTTGCCGGGCGGTGCCGACGCGGAGACCAACGTCACGGCCGCACGACGTTGCGCCGGAAGGCATTGTGGCAGTTCACGTCTCATGCGGACCGTTTGCCGAGGGCGCTGCGGCACCGCACCCTACGTGCCAATCGGTGTTTAGTCCAGCTAATCTGGTCGGCATGAGAACCACCTCGACGTTCGCCGCTGCCGCGATCCTGGCGGTCGTCGGCGTCTGGGCTCCCACCGGTGTCGCCAGTGCCGAACCCGCCCCGGCGCCGCCGCCCGCACCCAAGACGACCATCGACGGCGACGGCACCTTCAAGGTCGGCACCGACATCGTGCCCGGCGTGTACAAGTCGGCTGGGCCGATCGAGGGCAGCGCCTGCTACTGGAAGCGTCTCAGCGGCAACGAGATGGTCGACAACGGCCTCACCAAGAAGGCCCCGGTCGTCACGATCGACCCCACCGACACGACCTTTACCACCAACGACTGCCAGCAGTGGCAGCTGACCGACTGCTCCCAGAGTGCGTGCCCCAAGCCGTCCGGCATGCCACCGGGTGCCCTCGGCCCGCTACTGAGCATCCTCGGCGGGCAGATCAACCCGGGCGCGACCGCGCCCGGTCCGTCGGCCGACGCGCCCGCACCGGGACCCGCGCCCGCGGGCTAGCGACCGAGCGTCAGGCGCCGGACCGGTGTACTCGACGAGAGGAGGGCACCGCCGTGACGGTGCCCACCTGCGCCGCGTGCGAGCGGATGACGGGATTTGAACCCGTGTAGACGGCTTTGCAGGCCGGTTCAGCTAAATTGAGCGCGATACGAGCGCTCGCGAACTCCTCTCGCTAACAGCGCGCATAGCTCTGTGAGACAACCTGATTGGCATTCATTGCGTTTCGTAGGTCTCCCGCGCGCACTCGTATGCGCTCCCCCAGCAAGCGCCATGTCAGCGCCAGACTCAGCAAACGCGGTTTGAACGACGCTGAATGTCGTGCTGAACTGCGACGATGGCCGCATGACCGATTACGTCGATGCCTCCGGTGAACCCGGCGGCGATTACGTCGATCAGGTCCGGATCGTCTATCGCTCCATCGACCATCCGAGCGAGCCGACCCCACGCGCAACCGTTGTGCTGATCATCGACGCTGGAATGCCAATCGACCGCGCACGGCTGCGTACTGAGGTCGAGCAGGCGCACGGAACCCCGACCGATTCCGGTCTGATTAGTCACGACGACTTCATGAGCGAGGAGCGGTTCAAGAAACACAGCTGGGGTGCCGCGGGTGCGTCGCTGGAACTGCTCATATGGGTATCGACGGCGGCGGCCAGCGGGATCGTCGGCAGCATCGCTTACGACGGCCTAAAAGCACTGGCGAAGCGGTTGCGCGAACTGCATCCGCCCGCTTGGAATCCGCAACCGCTGGACGGCCAGGACGCGCAGCGGCGCGCCGTTCAGATGGCCCGCGCAGCGTGGCCGGATCTCGGCGAACCGATGACAGTGTTGTCATGCCACTTGGACGGCGACACGGCCACAGTTGTTTTGCGCGCACCCAATGGGTCGACCATCACGGCGCAACCGACGATGACCGCGTTCGACGCAATCGGCCCGATAACCCGCGCGAATCCCGACCCGCCAGCGGAGACCAGCCAAAGCTAGCATGGCGGCATACTCGTTGACATGGGCACTGACTGGACACCCGAAGAGGTTGCTGATTTAAAGAACGTGATCGCGATCGTTGGGAGCGCGGCGATAGACGGCACTGAGGTGGTGAACGCTCAAGGACGTTTAGACAACTACCTGACCAATCTTGAGAGCGCAACGCGAACGGCTACAGCCGCTGTGAATCTCTGCGGGTTGCTGCTTGAGCACCTAGTCCAGACTGAGCAGAAGAATCAAGATTACACCCGCGTGTTGCTGAGAGCCATGCAAGAGATGCAGCCGGAGGGCAGAGGGCCACTACCTGATGCACCTGGGCCGCGCAGTTACGCGCAAATTCTGAAGTTCGTCTCCGACACACTTCCTAGTATGTAGTGCTCCGGGAGCGGTCAGTAGGAAACCCGGCGGCCGATAGAAGCTCCGACGTAGTAATCCTGGCTTGCCAGCACTGCGCCCACCATCGCCCCCAACACGGGGTAGGTGAGCGTCAAAGCCGCCAGCCAGCCGTCCACGATCCGATGGGCAGCATCGAACGCGGCGTCCAGTTGGTCGTTCAACGGGTCTGCCGTGTCGACACCGCACAGCGCGGGAAATCGGGCCTCGACGTGCGCGATGGTCTCTTGGTCGTAGCGCTGCGCCACGGTGAGACCATCGCGGCCGGGATGCGGCGCGTTGAGTCGGTTCTGAACGTCAGCGATGCTGGCCTGAGCCTTGCGGAATCGTAGATCTGCCAACTTCTCTTCGGGCGTCATGCGCCGACCTGCTTACGGTCGTCCTTGCGAGTGCCGACCACGATGAAGTTGTAAAGCTGGCGATCCGAGCAGTGGATCTTGTGGCCGATCTCGTTGAACGACAGACGGCGCTGTTGGTAGCGCGCCGTAGATAGTGGGTTGTGACGGTAACGCCGAACAGTTCGTTGACCCGTTGGGCGATGGCGGGCAGGCCGACGTGTTTGGGTGCGTCGTCGTCGTTGAGTCGTTCGGCCTTCTCGTCGGCCGTCAGATCCGTTCGCGGGCACGCCGAATCCACCTGCTACGTGACATTGCGGATCGCTTTCGTTGAATCCCATTGCGTCGTAACGCATCGGGCCTTACCTGAATAGTGCTACAGCAACGTTAATGCACGTCAATGCGCCTGCCAAGGGTGTCAGCGCAATTCTGATAGAGTCGGGCTAGCCCAAGATCAGTGTCAGCAGGATCGTCACACAACATGCCTCTGAACTGCATGTATCGTCATAACCTGACCGATTTCAGCTCGTTTTCGACTGCCGCCTCTAGAGATTGATTGAATGGTTTAAATCGCTCGCAAATCGGATCGCAGATCATCCGAACCGCGTACTTCTTTACTTCTCAGCGTCGGCCACTTCGGAACTCTTGGAGCGGTCTGCGATGGCATCCAGGATCTTGCCGAACGGATTCGGGCTGTCCGGCTCTTCGTCCGCGAGACGTCCACGGAGATAGATGGTCTTCGCCATTCCGTTGCGGATCTCGGCTTGCTCGTCTTCGTCCAACGCCGAAATAAACGCTTCGAAGGTATTTAGGCGGATCTCCGCACTCTTGCTGGCGCGGGCCTGACGGTGATTTGTAGCGCCGCGACTGAAGAGGTACCCACCGAGGATCACCGCGCCGACGATGATGCTCAAACGCGTGAGGCTGACGGCCACGGTGCCGTCAGAGTCCTGGTTATCGAGAAAATGCTTCAGGACGAAATAGACGGGCGCAGCAATGACCGCCGTTCCGAGGAAGTCGTAGAGCCACGCTGCCGCCGACTTGCGCCGTGCTTGCATCCCGAAGTCTCGGGCGAAAGCCCGTTTGGCGAGCCACTCCGCCGACCCCTCAGCGGCGAGCGCCAACTTCTCGGCTGCGGCGCGGTGGGCTTCTGTTGCCTTCACCAGCTCATCGCCATCATCGACCAACTTTTGAAGCTGGGCAGACCTCGACTCGACGTCAGCCTGTATCGCCTTGTCGTAAGCCTCTTTGCCCGATTCTTCGATGCGGGCCACCGCGTCGGAGTACTCGGCGTCGCGGGCTTCCAGGCTGGTGCTGTAGCGATCTTCGACGGAGCCCATCTGCCCCTCAACCGTCGTCATCTGCGACTTGAGCTGAACTAGCTCCGCTTGCAACTCGTCGTTCTTCTCTTTCAGTACTTCCAGCGCCGTTTCCGCTTCCTCCTTGTACTCCCGGAACGCCTTACCGGCGGCTTGGGCCTGTCCGCCCGCGGGCAAGCTTGGCCATTGAGCGACGTAATCGAAAATCTGGTCGACCTGATCGGCGGCCGTGTTGACGTGATTGCCGTAGCTGTCGGGATCGCTGACGAACGTCGACATGGACGGATTGACCGAACCGGTCAGATGGCTGTGAACGACGTCGAGCATCGACGCGGTGTAGTGCTCTTTGATGGCCCTTTGCTGATGTTCGCTCAAGAGCTCTAGGGCGGTTTTGAGCCGGACGACTGAGAGCCGTTGTGGCGGGTCGAGATCTCTAGGCAGTTCGTCCATATGGCGGGCGAACTGTGCGACTTGCTCCCATACCGGGTGTTCGTCGAAGTCCTTGTCCGTCCAAAAGCTCATAGTCCTGATGGTCGCATCTGCGTACGACAATGCCAGCAAACGGTTTAGGGGTCGGTGTGTCGCCGGGTAAGCGTCAACTCAGCGCCAACACTCAACTTCGGATAGAGAGTTGAGGCCATCGAAATGGCCTCTAACTGCTACAACATGCGAGCGGATGACGGGATTCGAACCCGTGTAGACGGCTTTGCAGGCCGGTGCCTAGCCACTCAGCCACACCCGCACTGACCACGACGGTGCCAGCGCAGCGCCACGGGGACCAGCGTTTCGTTCGGCGTGATCGCTATCGTCCGGCACTAGCGTGAGCGGCGTGATCGAGCACCTCGCCGATCCGCCCTTCTTCGGCGGACCGGGCCAAGGCACCCGTCAGATCGTCGAACTGTTCGTCGCCTTCGGCCTCACGGCGCTGATCGGCCTCGAACGCGAGGTGCAGGGGAAGAGCGCCGGACTGCGTACCCAGACGATCGTCGGAACGGCCTCGGCGCTGATCCTGCTCGTCAGCAAGTACGGCTTCCAGGACGTCGTGACGTCCGACCTCGTCGTGGTGGACCCGTCCCGCGTCGCCGCGCAGATCGTGTCGGGCATCGGCTTCCTCGGCGCGGGCATCATCATCTTCCGTCGCGGCTCGGTGCACGGTCTGACGACGGCGGCGGCCGTGTGGGAGTCCGCCGCGATCGGCATGGCCGCCGGCTCGGGACTCCTGCTGCTGGCCTGCACCGTGACCGCGATGCACTTCCTCATCGTGCTGGGCTTCATGCCGGTGGCACGACGACTCGCCGCACGGCTCAGCGGCGCCATCACGCTGCACATCACCTACGAGGACGGCCGCGGCGTGCTGCGGCAGGTGCTGGAGGCCTGCAGCCGCCGCAACTGGCAGCTCACCGAGCTGGCCGCCGACCCCGCCGGTGAACCCCTCGGCGCGCCGGCCGACCACGTCGGCGTCCAGGTGACGCTGGCGGGCTCGGGGATCCTGCGCGCACCGTTGGTGCTCGCCGACATCGACGGCGTCTCCGGTGTCCGCCAGCTCGAGGACGATCCCGACTAGCCGGCCCGCCGGATCGCACGCGACGAGGCCAGCACTCCGAGCGCCGCGATGCCCGCGAACACCCCGAACAGCCAGCGCGCGGCGGGCACGTCGCCCGACGCGTTCGCATTCACCACCACCCCGGCCAGGCCGGCGCCGAACGCCCCGCAGATGAGCTGCACGGTGTTGATCGCCGCGGCCGCCGTCGCGCCGTCGGCGGGGTCGTCGGTGGACCCCATCGCCCAGGCCGACAGATGTGGCCACGCCATGCCCACCCCGGTACCGGTGACCACCAGCGCCACGACCCAGACGGCGAGCACGACGCCCGACGCGTCCCGGGTCATCATGACCGCGCTCACCGCCAGGCCCGTCGCCATCACCAGCGGGGCACAACCCACCACCGCGGTGATCGCGCGTTCCCGTCTCAGCGAGGCACTGGCGATCTCCCCGACCGTCCATCCCACCGACAGGGCGACGCCGAGGAAACCGGCGGCCACGGGCACCAACCCGGCCAGACGCTGACCGAACAGCGGCACGTACATGTCCACCATGGTCGCGGCCATCAGGACGCCCAGCAGCAGATAGATCCACTTCAGCGGCCCGGCACCGAACGCGTGGCGCGGCAACACCGATGCGCCGGCCCGGCGGTCGACCACCAGGAAGGCGGCGACCAGCAGGACGCCGACGCCCAGCAGCGCGCACGTGGCCGCCACTGCGCGTGGGATGCCCGCGACGCTGATCGCGAGGGCCGCTCCACCGAGCAGCAGCAGCGACGGCACCGGGATGCCGACGGCGTCGCGCGGCAGCGCGGCACCCCGTGTCAACGCGAACGGCACCAGAAGCAGCATCGACACCGTCAGCAGCGCGAGCGCACCGAACGCCCACCGCCACGAGCCGTACTGCGCGAACAACCCGCCGGCGGCCGGGCCGACGATGGTGCCCACGCCCCACATCGCCGACACCAGGGCCGACGCCTTGGTCCATAGCGCGGCCGGCAGCGCGGTCTTGATCACGGCGTATCCGAGGCCTGCGAGCAGGCCACCGGCACCGCCCTGAACGGCACGTGCGGTCAGCAGCAGCTCCATCGACGGCGCCACGGCGCACGCCACGCTGCCCACGGCGAAGACGCTCAGCGCGGTCAGATAGGCCCGTCGCGGTCCCAGCCGGGACAGGACCGCGCCCACCGTCGTGGCCGCGACGACGGACGCGACGAGGTACACGGTGGTCACCCAGGCGTACAGCCGTTCGCCGCCGATCTCGGCGACGGTGCTGGGCAGCAGACTGATCGTGAGGAACTCGTTGATCGCGTACAGCGCGACGCCACCCGCGAGCACCGTCGAGGCGCCGACGTGGCGCGAGCCCACCAGGTCGCGCCAGCTCCCGGCATGCGTCGTGTCCGAGCGGGTCATGACCTCACGCTAAGAACTCAACCGGGGTTCAGGTCAAGCTATTTGAGACCCGCGGCATCCATGCCGCGCAGTTCCTTCTTGAGATCGGCGACCTCGTCGCGGATGCGCGCCGCCAACTCGAACTGCAGGTCGCGCGCCGCCGTCATCATCTGCTCGGTCAGATCCTTGATGAGGTCGGCGAGTTCGGCGCGCGGCATCGACGTGGTGTCGCGGCCCTCGACGACGCCCGCGCTGACCGCGCGCCCCGGCTCTCCCTGGGCCCGGCGGCCCCGCGAGGAGTTGCGTCCGGACCCGCCGACCTCGACGGTCTCCGAGTCGTCGGCCTCGCGGTACACCTGGTCGAGGATGTCGGCGATCTTCTTGCGCAACGGCTTCGGGTCGATGCCGTGGGCCTCGTTGTACGCGATCTGCTTGGCCCGACGGCGCTCGGTCTCGTCGATGGCCTGCTTCATCGAGTCGGTCATCGTGTCGGCGTACATGTGCACCTCGCCGGACACGTTGCGGGCCGCGCGGCCGATGGTCTGGATGAGGCTTCGCGGCGACCGCAGGAACCCCTCCTTGTCGGCGTCGAGGATCGCCACCAGCGACACCTCGGGCAGGTCGAGGCCCTCGCGCAGCAGGTTGATGCCGACCAGCACGTCGTACTCGCCGAGCCGCAGCTGCCGCAGCAGTTCCACGCGTCGCAGCGTGTCGACCTCCGAGTGCAGGTAGCGCACCCGGATCCCGGTCTCGAGCAGGTAGTCGGTGAGGTCCTCGGCCATCTTCTTGGTCAGCGTCGTCACCAGCACCCGCTCGTCGCGCTCGGTGCGCTTGCGGATCTCGCCGATGAGGTCGTCGATCTGGCCCTTGGTCGGCTTGACGATGACGTGCGGGTCGACCAGCCCAGTGGGACGGATGACCTGCTCGACGAACTCGCCGCCGGACTGGCTCAGCTCGTACGGGCCCGGCGTGGCCGACAGGTACACCGTCTGCCCGATCCGGTCGGCGAACTCCTCCCACGTCAGCGGGCGGTTGTCGACCGCCGACGGCAAGCGGAATCCGAAGTCGACCAGGTTGCGCTTGCGCGACATGTCGCCCTCGTACATGCCGCCGATCTGCGGCACCGTCACGTGCGACTCGTCGATGACGAGGAGGAAGTCCTCGGGGAAGTAGTCGATGAGCGTCGCGGGCGCCGTCCCGGGTCCACGTCCGTCGATGTGACGCGAATAGTTCTCGATGCCCGAGCAGAAGCCGACCTGCTTCATCATCTCCAGGTCGTAGTTGGTCCGCATCCGCAGCCGCTGCGCCTCGAGCAACTTGCCCTGGCCCTCGAGTTCGGCGAGCCGCTCCTCGAGTTCCCGCTCGATGCTCGAGATCGCCTGCGCCATGCGCTCCGGGCCGGCCACGTAGTGCGTCGCGGGGAAGATCCGCAGCGAGTCGACCTTGCGCACGACGTCGCCGGTAAGCGGGTGCAGGTAGTACAGCGCCTCGACCTCGTCGCCGAAGAACTCGATGCGTACCGCGAGTTCCTCGTAGGACGGAATGATCTCGACGGTGTCGCCCCGGACGCGGAAGGATCCGCGGGTGAAGGACATGTCGTTGCGGGTGTACTGCACGTCGACCAGCAGTCGCAGCAGCCCGTCGCGCGGCACCTCCTGGCCGACCTGCAGTTCCACCGACCGGTCCATGTAGGACTGCGGCGTGCCGAGGCCGTAGATGCAGGACACCGACGCCACCACGACGACGTCGCGCCGGGACAGCAGACTCGACGTGGCCGAGTGGCGCAGCCGCTCGACGTCGTCGTTGATCGAGCTGTCCTTCTCGATGTACGTGTCGGTCTGGGCGATGTACGCCTCGGGCTGGTAGTAGTCGTAGTACGACACGAAGTACTCGACGCTGTTGTGCGGCAACATGTCTCGCAGTTCGTTGGCGAGCTGCGCGGCCAGCGTCTTGTTCGGCGCCATCACCAGCGTCGGCCGCTGCAGCCGCTCGATGAGCCAGGCCGTGGTCGCGGACTTGCCGGTACCGGTGGCACCGAGCAGCACGACGTCGCGCTCGCCCGAGCGCACCCGGCGTTCCAGCTCGTCGATCGCGGCGGGCTGGTCACCGGCGGGCTCGTACTCGCTGACGACCTCGAAGCGGCCACCCGAGCGCACCATGGCATCCACGGGGCGGTACTCGGAGTGCGCAAGCACGGGGTGTTCGGTCGCGAAAGCCATGGTCACCAGGTTAAGCGCGGAGTCCGACAAGTTCATTCCCGCACGTCCGACGGGCGCGCTAGCGTGACGCCGTGCGCGAACCGCTTCGCATCGCCCTCCGCGTCCTCGGGCTGGTCCTGCTGCTCGTCAGCGTGGGGTGCCTGGTCCTGCTCGTCTGGCCCGGTCCGGGACGGGTCGCCGAGGTCCTCGGCGTCACCTGCGGCGACGACGGACTGGGGCCGTCGCGCCCGTGCAGTTGGCTCGATGCGGCGGACCTGCTGTGGACCGGTTTCGTCCTGCTTCTGATCGCCGGGTTCGTGCTGCGCATGTGGACCCGCCCGGAGGGCACGCGGCCGTTCACCATCGACCTCGGCCGCCGCCGGTCGTGAGGCAGCGGATCCACCCGCCCAAGCGGGAGGTCTTCGACGTCGGCCGGCGGATCAACGTCGACCCCAAGGGCATCGAACGCACCGTCGAGGTCTACGACGTGCGGCCCTGGGGTCTGTACATGGCCCGGCCCACCCCCGGCCGGGCGCAGTTCCACTTCCTCGAGTCCTGGCTGCTCCCGACGCTGGGGCTGCGCGCGTCGGTGTTCCACTTCAACCCCGGTCACGAGCGGGACCAGGACTACTACCTCGACGTCGCTCGCGTCAGCCGCGCCGGTGAGGTCTGGCATACCGAGGATCACTACCTCGACCTGGTGGTCCGCACAGGTCGTGACGTCGCGATCACCGACGTCGACGAACTCCTGGCGGCGGTGGTGGACGGCCGGCTGGACGAGGAAACCGCTCAGCGCGCCGTGGGGACGGCCGTCGCCGCGGTCGACGGGCTGGCGCGGCACGACTACGACCTGGCGCGTTGGCTGGCGGGCCACGACATGGTCCTCACCTGGCGCTCGGCGTAAAGTCTCCGGACATGAGTTCTGGCAAACGTGGCTGGCTTGCGGCCGGCGCCGTGGCCGTCCTGGCGGCGGGAGCGGCGTTGACCGCGCCCCCTGCGCCGGCGGACCCCGCGACGCCGCCGCCGGCTCCTGCCGAGGCGACGCCACCGGTGCCCGGAGAGGCGACGCCGCCGGCCCCCGGAGGGGCGGCGCCGCCGGTGGGTCCGGGCCCGCACAACGTCGTGTACCGCGCGCGGGTGGACGGCGTGGCCCGCGGTGCGTCGATCACCTACAAGCTGTCGGACACCGACTTCAACACCGCCGACCCGACGATGGTGCCGGGCCGCACCTTCGAGGCGACCGGCGTGGTGAGCGATCCGCAGCAAGCCGGCATGCAGGTGTCGATCCAATGGCCCTACAGCGCGAGCCTGCACTGCGAGATCCTCGTCGACGACCAGATCGTGGCGCAGGCCGACCAGTTCGTCGCGCCCCGCTTCACGCCGCAGCGCAACGACCCCGGCTACGGCGTGCTGAGCTGTGGCTCGGTGACGAACTTCCCCACCGGCAACACCCAGCCGGTCGACGCGCCCGCACCGGTGCCCGCGGTCCCCGCCGCGCCCGCTCCCGCCCCACCGGCCGCCTGACCCGTCAGGGTTGCCAGCCCGTCGCCCGTGCCCACGCCTCGGCGCGCGGACGGGCCTCGGCGAACCACGGTTCCTTCGCCTCGGCGTACGCACCGGTGTCGGCGTGTCCGGCGTCGGCGACGGTGCGCTTCCACGCCAGGTAGTCGGCGCGGGCGTCGGGATCGGCGCGCAGCCAGTCCCGGAACAGCAGGGCGAAGCGCTGATTCGGGTTGCCATCGGCGCGTAGGTGGACGTTCGTGAGCCGTCCGGGGTCCGCCGAAGCGTGGAACCGCTTGGTCCAGCCGTCGACGTCGTCGGTGTGCGGAGTGTCGGCGGTGACGTCCGCGACGCGTGGGTAGCCGGCGGTGACGATGGCGTCGCTCAGCTCGTCGGCGACGGCGAGGTCGCGGACCGTCACCTGCACGTCGATGACGTCCTTCGCCGGCAGGCCGGGCACCGCGGTGGAGCCGACGTGGTCGATGCGTACGGCGTGGTGGCCGCACGCCGTCTGCAGCCGGGCGACGATGCGGCGGGCCTGGTCGGGCCACGTGGGGTCCGCGTCGACCAGCACGGGCGCGCCGACCGCCGGTGTGCCGGCGTCGAGGTTGTGCGCGAACGGGAGGATCCGGTCCTGCCACAGCGCCCGCGCCCGGGCGCGGAGGTCTTCGGCGTCGCCGTGGTTGTCGAGCCACACGTCCGCGACGTCGCGGCGCTGCTGCTCGCTGGCCTGCGCCTTGATCCGGGCCCGCGCGTCGGACTCGGAGAAGCCGCGGTGCTCGACGAGCCGGCGGATGCGGACGTCCTCGTCGGCGTGCACGATCACCACGAGCGGGAACATCGGGGCCATCTGGGACTCGACCAGCAGCGGGATGTCCTCGACGATGACGGCGTCCGCTGGTGCCGCGTCGATGATTTCGGCGCGCCGGGCCCCGACCAGCGGGTGCACGATGCCGTTGAGCGTCGCGCGCTTCTCGTCGTCGCTGAAGGCGATTGCCGCCAGCGCCGGCCGGTCCAGGGCGCCGTCCGGCCGCAGGATGCCGTCGCCGAAGGCCTCGACCAGGCGTGCCAGTCCCTCGGTTCCCGGTTCGACGACCTCGCGGGCGATCACGTCACCGTCGACGACGATCCCCCCGAGATCGCTGAACGTCGCCGACACCGTTGACTTGCCGGCGCCGATTCCGCCGGAGAGACCGATTCGCAGCACGGGGTCAGTCTGGCAGGCGCGCGTCGGCGCTCAGCCCTCGACGCCGGTGAGTTCGACGGTCGGCTGCGCGAGGGTGGTCTCCGCGACGACCGATCCATCGGTCAGGTCGAGGGCCACCAGCCGACGGGCGCCGGGCTCGCTGACGTAGGCGACGCCGTCCTGCACGTGCAGGTTGGGCATCGGCGACTGCCACTCGTCGGGCTCGGTCCAGGCCGCGACGGCACGGTGGTGTCCGATGCGCTGGGCGGTGACGGGATCGAAGACGTGCAGGAAGCCGTCCGTGCCGAGGATGACGACCTCGCCGTCGGGACCGCGGTCCAGCGAACGGAAGCTGTAGCTCGCGTCGATCGGCACGACCCGCAGTGTGCCGGTCCCGGTGTCGGTCAGGGTGAAGCGGCGAGGACGTTCCACCTCGGCGTCGCGGTCGGTCTTGTAGTCACCGAGGACGACCGGCGACACGTCACTGCCGGCCTGATTGCCGATGCGGCCGTACGGGTCGGGGCTCGCGATCTTGCGGAACTCGGTGCCGCGCACGACGAGGATGCCGTCCTCGCAGCCGAAGGTGAGCACGCCGTCGGCTGCGGCGGCCTCACCGTGCAGGCCGGGGCACTGGTCGTTGACGGCGAGCTGACGGCCGTCTCCGTCGACGATCCGTGCGCCACTTCGGCTGTCGGCATCGCCGACGCTGACCGCCAAGGTTCCGTCGGCGCGCCGAACCGCAACGCCGTGGTGCGGCTCGGTCACCAGAGCCGTGGTGGGCCGTCCGTCTCCGGTGAGCAGCGCCCGTGGGTCGACGACGTCGACCTCACCCGTGCCGTCGCTGAACAGCGTCACCATGCCGTCGTGTGCGACGACGTGTCCGGGCTCGGCGCCCCCGAAGCGCATGTCGGTGAGTTGCGGCGCGGCCGTGCAGTGGTGACCGTGGTCGCCGTGCGCCGCGGTCCAGGTGCCCATGTCGAGCACGGCGAACCCGTCGGATTGCGAGACCAGCACGTGCCGCCCATTACCGGCGGAGTTCAGTCGGACGAAGCCCTCCACGGGGACGTCGGCGATGGGCTTCAGGGTGCGGGCGTCGAGCACCAGCACGCCGCCGTCGTAGCTGAGCGCCAACCGGGGCGTCGCCGTGGCCCGCTCGACCGGCGCGGCGGACGGTGCTGCCGTGGAGGACGCCGCCGTGGAAGATGCCGCCGTGGAAGACGTTGCCGTGGACGGCCCGGCGGTGCCGGACTCGGCGGCGCATCCGGCCGCCAGCGCCGACAGGGACAGGATGCTCAGGACGCGCGCGATCGACATGGCTGGAGTCAAACAGCCAATGAAAATCATTGTCAATTAGCGATTCATGCACACGTCGAGGCGGAGACGACGAACGCCCCGGCTCCGAGGAGCCGGGGCGTTCGCCGTGTGTGCTACGGGTCGGCGCGACGAATCAGGCGCTGCCGGCCAGCTTCTCGCGCAGCGCCGCGAGCTGGGCGTCGCTGGCCAGGGTGCCACCGGTCGGCTCGTCGCCACGCGACGTCGAACCGTTGGACGCCGGACGGCTGGCCGCCTCGGCGTCCGCCGCAGCGAACTTCTCCATCTGCGCGGTGTGCATCTTGTGCCGACGTTCGGCCTCGGCGTACCGGGCCTCCCACTCGTCACGCTGCTTCTCGAAGCCCTCGAGCCACTCGTTGCTGTCGGCGTCGAAGCCCTCGGGGAAGATGTAGTTCCCCGCATCGTCGTAGCTGTCGGCCATGCCGTACTTCGAGGGGTCGAACTCCTCGGTGTAGTCCTCGTTGGCCTGCTTGAGGCTCAGCGAGATGCGACGACGATCCAGGTCGATGTCGATGACCTTGACCATCGCGTCGTCGCCGACCTGGACCACCTGGTCCGGGACCTCGACGTGGCGCTCGGACAGCTCGGAGATGTGGACCAGGCCCTCGATGCCCTCCTCGACGCGGACGAACGCACCGAACGGGACCAGCTTGGTGACCTTGCCCGGCACGATCTGGCCGATCGCGTGGGTACGGGCGAAGTGGCGCCACGGGTCTTCCTGAGTCGCTTTGAGCGACAGCGACACCCGCTCGCGGTCCATGTCGACGTCGAGCACCTCGACGGTGACCTCGTCGCCCACCTGCACGACCTCGGACGGGTGGTCGATGTGCTTCCAGGACAGCTCGGAGACGTGCACAAGGCCGTCGACGCCGCCGAGGTCGACGAACGCGCCGAAGTTGACGATCGAGGACACGACGCCCTTGCGGATGGCGCCCTTCTGCAGCTGGTTGAGGAACTCGCTGCGCACCTCGGACTGGGTCTGCTCGAGCCAGGCGCGGCGGGAGAGCACGACGTTGTTGCGGTTCTTGTCCAGCTCGATGATCTTCGCCTCGATCTCGCGACCGATGTACGGCTGCAGATCGCGGACGCGCCGCATCTCGACCAGCGACGCGGGCAGGAAGCCGCGCAGGCCGATGTCGAGGATGAGGCCACCCTTGACGACCTCGATGACGGTGCCCTTGACGGCCTCGTCCTTTTCCTTGAGTTCCTCGATGGTGCCCCAGGCCCGCTCGTACTGAGCGCGCTTCTTGGACAGGATCAGGCGACCTTCCTTGTCCTCCTTGGTGAGGACCAGGGCTTCGACCTCGTCGCCGACGGAGACGACCTCGGAGGGGTCGACGTCGTGCTTGATCGAGAGTTCGCGGGAAGGGATGACGCCTTCGGTCTTGTAACCGATGTCGAGCAGGACTTCGTCGCGGTCGACCTTGACGATGGTCCCCTCGACGATGTCGCCATCGTTGAAGTACTTGATGGTCTTGTCGATGGCGGCGAGGAAGTCCTCAGCCGAGCCGATGTCGTTGACGGCTACTTGCGGCGAGGTGACGGAGGGACTTGGCATGTGGTGGGTGGCTCCGGACAGGTTTTCTCGTAGGGACGGCTATCATTGGCTTCGGCGCGGCTGCGCCGAGGTGTCGTACCAGCGATGATCGCGATGACGCACACAGGTACCCGTCGAGACTACTCGCCTGGGTACACGCTGGACAAACCCGGTCCGTCGGCACCGCTACCGTGACCGTCGTGCACATGCCTCCGGTGCCTCGCCCCTACGCCTCGATGCCGCTGCCCCGGCGCCTGCGAAAGGTCGGTGCGCCGATCGGCGTGCTGATCCTGATGGGTCTCGTCACCGGGTTGATCGTCATCGGCCTCACGGCGCTGAATCCAATCGGTACCGCGATCGGCTTCGTGCTCGCCAGCCTCGCGATCGCGGTCGTCGTGGCGGCCTACCTGTGGCTGGACCGCTGGGAACCCGAGCCGCTGCGGCTCCTGGTCTTCGCGTTCCTGTGGGGTGCGTCGGTGGCGGTGGTGCTGTCCCTGGTCCTCGGACTGTGGCTCGAGGCCGTGGTCGCGCCGGCGGCCGCCGACGACGGCTCGACGAGCGCGTTCTCCGTCGTCATCGGCGCGCCGCTCATCGAGGAGGCGGCCAAGTGCGCCTTCCTGCTCCTCATGCTGACCGGTCGGCGCCGCCACGAGATGAACTCGCTCACCGACTGCCTGGTGTACGCCGGTCTGGTGAGGGCGGGCTTCGCCTGGCTCGAGGACATCCTCTACATCGCGAACGGCGAGTCCGTCGGCGACGCACTGGTCACGGCGGCGTTGCGGCTCGTCATGGCGCCGTTCGCCCACCCGTTGTTCACGACGATGTTCGCCTTCGGCGTGTACGTCGCCCTGCAGCAGCGCAGCGCCGTCGTGCGCCTCGGCGCGCTCGGGACCGGATATGCGGCGGCGGTCCTGCTGCACGGACTGTGGAACGGTTCCTCGCTGGTCGGCTTCGGGGCCTACCTCGGGGTGTACGTCCTGTGGATGGTGCCGATCTTCGGCCTCGCCGTCGGGCTCGCCGTCTACGGACGCCGGCGCGAACAGCGCGTCGTCGCCGAGAAACTGCCCGGCATGGTGGCCGCCGGACTCGTCACCGCCGGCGAGGCGACGTGGCTCGGGTCGCTGCGCACCCGCACCGCCGCCGTCGCCGAGGTGCGTCGCCGCCACGGTGCTGACGCGGCCGCGGCGGTGCGGGCGTTCGCCGTCCAGGTCACCGAACTCGCCTTCGTCCGCGATCGCCTCGATCGGGGATTCGGGGACGCCCGCGTGCAGCAGCTGCTGATCGAGGAGGCTTACGCCGTGCACGCCGCACGCGCCGCGGCACCGGCACTGCGGTGGCCAACACCCCATCCCGGTCTCGGCTGAGCCGCGCCGCACCGTGGCGTCACAGCGGCCGTCCAGCTCGCCGACATAGCGTGCGGACGTGCTCCAACACGTCGTCGACTACGCCGGGATCGCGGTCCTCGCCGCGTCCGGGTCCGTCGTGGGCATTCGCAAGGGCTTCGACCTGTTCGGCATCGCGACCATGGCCGTGCTCACCGGCGTCGGGGGCGGTGTCCTGCGTGACGTGCTCATCGACGTCGACCCGCCGACCTCGCTGCAGCGCTGGCCGGACATCACGCTGTGCGTACTGGTGTCGGTCATCGCGACGGTGTTCGCCCGCACCGTCGTCAAGCTGACCCAGCTCGTCGTCGTCCTCGACGCGGTCGGGATGGGGTTCTTCGCGACGTCGGGTGCCGCCATCTCGGTCGATCACGGGGCGAGTTGGTTCGCGGCGGCCGTGCTCGGCGTGGTGAGTGCCGTGGCGGGGAGCGTGATCCGCGACGTCGTCGCCCGCGACGTGCCCATGGTCATGGGTCCGGACGACATGTACGCCGCTCCCGCCATCCTCGGATCGGTGCTGTACGTGCTGATCGACCACGCGGGTTCGCAGTGGCTCGGCGTCGTCGTCGGGTCCCTGGTCGCCACGCTGCTGCGGCTGGCGGCCATCACCTTCCATTGGCGTTTGCCCACGGCGCCGCGCGAACTCATCGCCCACGAACACCACCTGCCGCGCGGGGCGCCACGGGCGGAGGACACCCCGCAGCCGGAGGACACCCGGGCCGCCGCCCGCGCCCGAGTGGACGCCGACGCGCCCTAGTGCGCTGCCGCGTCCCAGCTGCGGCCGTAGCCCACCGACACCTCGAGCGGCACGTCCAACGAGTACGCACTGCCCATCTCGTGCCGGACGAGGCGTTCGAGATCGTCGTGCTCCCCGTCGGCGACCTCGAGGAGCAGTTCGTCGTGCACCTGCAGGAGCACCCGCGACGACAGACCCGCCTTCTTGATCGCCGCGTCGACGTTGATCATCGCCACCTTGATGATGTCGGCGGCGCTGCCCTGGATCGGCGCGTTGAGCGCCGCACGCTCGGCGGCCTCGCGCACGTTGCGGTTGCTGCTGTCGAGTTCGGGCAGGTAGCGCCGGCGTCCGAACACCGTGGAGGTGTAGCCGTCCTTGCGGGCCTGGTCCACCACGTCACGCAGGTAGTCGCGGATGCCGCCGAACCGGGCGAAGTACTGATCCATCTGCACCTTCGCCTCGTCGGTGCTGATCTTCAGCTGGGCGGCGAGGCCGTAGGCGCTCAACCCGTAGGCCAGTCCGTAGGACATCGCCTTCACCCGGCGGCGCAGTTCGGCGTTCACCTCGTCGATCGGCACGTCGAACGCCCGCGACGCGACGAACGAGTGCAGGTCCTCGCCGGTGTTGAAGGCCTCGATCAGGCCCTGGTCACCGGACAGGTGCGCCATGATGCGCATCTCGATCTGGCTGTAGTCGGCGGTCATCAGCTCGGCGTAGCCGTTCCCCACCACGAACGCGTCGCGGATCTGCCGGCCCGCCTCGGTCCGGATGGGAATGTTCTGCAGGTTCGGCTCGGTCGAGGACAACCGTCCCGTTGCGGCGATGGTCTGGTTGAACGTGGTGTGGATGCGACCGTCGGAGGCCACCGAGTTCAGCAGCCCGTCGACCGTCACCTTGAGCCGCGTGGCGTCCCGGTGGGTCAGCAGGTGCTGGAGGAACGGGTGGCCGGTCTTGTCGAAGAGGCCCTGCAGGGCGTCGGCGTCGGTGGTGTAACCGGTCTTCGTCTTCTTGGTCTTCGGCATCTCGAGTTCGTCGAACAACACCACCTGCAGCTGCTTGGGCGAGCCCAGGTTGATCTGCTTGCCGATCACCTCGTACGCCGCCTCGGCCGCGTCGCGGATCTGGTCGCCGAATTGGCTCTGCAGCTGGCCGAGCAACTCGAGGTCGACGGCGATGCCCGCCGACTCCATCTCGGCCAGCGTGCGCTGCACCGGGAGTTCCATCTGCCCGAGCAGTGAGGATGAATCGATGCGGGCCAGTTCCTCGTCGAGCGCGTTCGCGAGGTCCATGACGGCCGACGCGCGCAGGATCAGCGTCTGCACCGCCTGGTCGTCGACGCCCTCGGAGTCGTCCAGCAGCGAGAGTTGTTGCTGCTCGGGGCTTTCCGCACGCAACTCACGACGCAGATAGCGCACCGACAGGTCGTCGAGGGCGAAGCTGCGCTGCCCGGGCCGGACCAGGTAGGCCGCCAGCGCCGTGTCCGAGGTGACGCCCCGCAGCGTCCAGCCGCGACCCTCCAGGTCGTGCATCGCGAGCTTGGCCTCGTGCAGCGCCTTCGGCGGCCCCGGGTCGGCGAGCCAGGAAGCCAGGGCGGCCTCGTCGTCGGGCTGCAGCGTGGCAGTGTCCAGATAGAGGCCCTCACCGTCGGCGGCGACGATCGCCAGCGCCGTGGCGTCGGCGTCGAAGGCGAGGTGGGTGCCGACGACCGCCATGCCGAACCGGTCACCGTGGCCGTGCGCGGCCAGCCAGGTCGCCAGCGTGCCCGGCTCCAGCACGCCGCCGCGGACGTCGAAGCCGGCCTCCACCTCGGGATCGGCGGAGGCGAGCGTCTCGAAGAGCCGGTCGCGCAGGACGCGGAACTCGAGGTCGTCGAACAAGCGGTGGATCTGGTCGCGGTTCCAGGGCTGCATGCGCAGCGTGTCCGGCGTCTGCGCCAGCGGCACGTCCTTGACCAGATCGGTCAGCTCGCGATTGAGGATGACGTGGGACAGGTTGGCGCGCAACGAGTCTCCGACCTTGCCCTTCACCTTGTCGACGTTGTCGACGAGGTCCTGCAGCGAGCCGTACTCGACGATCCACTTGGATGCCGTCTTCTCCCCCACCCCGGGGATGCCCGGCAGGTTGTCGCTGGGGTCGCCGCGCAGCGCCGCGAAGTCGGGGTACTGCGTCGGGGTCAGCCCGTACTTCTCGACGACGGCCTCCGGGGTGAAGCGCGTCAGCTCGCTGACGCCCTTGCGCGGGTAGAGCACCGTGACGTCGTCGCTGACCAGTTGCAGCGAGTCGCGGTCGCCCGTCACGACGAGCACCCGGAAGCCCTCCGCCTCGGCCTGCGTGGCGAGCGTGGCGATGATGTCGTCGGCCTCGAAGCCCGGCTCGGCGAGCACGGTGATGCCGAGGGCGCCGAGCACCTCCTTGGTGATGTCGATCTGGCCGCGGAACTCGTCCGGCGTCGCCGACCGGCCGGCCTTGTACTCGGGGTACTTGTCCATGCGGAACGTCTGGCGCGACACGTCGAAGGCGGCGGCGACGTGCGTCGGCTGCTCGTCGCGCAGCAGATTGATCAGCATGGCGGTGAAGCCGTACACCGCGTTGGTGGTCAGACCGCCCTGGGTCTTGAAGTTCTCGGCGGGCAGCGCGTAGAACGCCCGGAACGCCAGGGAGTTGCCGTCGAGCAGCATCAGCGTGGGCTTGGCGGCGGCGGATTCGGCGGCGGTGCTCGTCGTCGCGGTCTTGGCGGGGCTCACGGCCCTCACTCTATGCGGGCCCACCGACGCGCAGACGGCGGCGAGCCATCCCGACCAGCACCCGCGCCGCCGGACTCATCGGGCCGGCGGCGCGCCAGGCGAAGACCAGCCGGCCGCGCAACGGCGGCGCGAGGACGACGGCATGCAGCTCCGGACGGGCCGTGGCCGCCGATTCCGGCAGGATCGCCACGCCGAGCCCGCGCGCGGCCAGGTCGGCCAGCGCCTGCGGCGTCGAGGCCTCCAGGGCGACGCGCACCGTCACGCCCCCCGCGGCGCAGGCGTCGTCGAGCAGGCGACGGATCCCGGTGCCGACGGGCAGCGCGATCACCGGCTGGTCGGCCAGGTCGGCGACGGCGATGCCACGGCGTCGCCGCCAGGCGTGCGTCCCGGCGACGGCCGCCACGATCCGCTGATCAGTGACCACCTCGGCGGCCAGGCCCACTGGGAGATCCGTGCCCACCGACAGGATCGCGGCGTCGAGACGGCCGGACCGGATGCCGTCGACCAGGGCGTCGGAGTCATCGGTGCCGAGCGTGATGTCGACGAGCGGATGTTCGCGGTGGAAGTCGGCCAGCAGGCCGGCCATGTCGAAGTCGTGCGCCGTGACGCTGCCGACGGTGATCGAGCCCCGCACCAGATCGCCGAGCTCGGCCACCGCCGTGCGGGCGTCACCGACGGCGCGCAGGGCAGCCCGGGCGTGCGGCAGGAGCGCCTCCCCCGCCGCGGTGAGTCGCACCGCGCGCCGGTTGCGGTCGAACAGCGGCTGGCCGAGTTCGCGTTCCAGACGCCGGATTTGGGCGCTGACCGCGGGCTGCGCGACGTGTTCGCGTTCGGCGGCCCGCGTGAAGTTGGCCTCCTCCGCCACGGCGACGAAGTAGTCGAGCTGCCGCAATTCCATAAGCGATGATTATAGAAAGCCGAACGAAGATGTCTTGGACTTCTCGAAGGATCCGGCCGACGCTGGAGGCCGACGGACGCACCACCCATCGACCTCCAAAGGAGCGCTCTCGTGACCACCTTCGTCCTCGTTCCCGGAATGTGCCACGGCGCGTGGTGCTTCGACGGCCTGGCGGCGGGGTTGCGGTCCGCCGGTCACCGCGTCCTCGGGCTCACCCTCACCGGTGTGGCCGAACGGGCGCACCTCCTGCCCGGCGGGGTCAACCTCGACACGCACCTCGCGGACACTCTCGCCGCGATCGACGCCGACGCACGCGACGTCGACGACCTCGTGCTCGTCGGACACAGCTACGGCGGCATGGTGATCACCGGGGTCGCCGACCGCATCCCCGACCGCGTCGACGCGCTGGTCTACCTCGATGCGGTCGTGCCCATCGACGGCGAGTCCTGCTGGGACGTCGTGAACGACGCCGAGCGGCAGTGGTACGTCGGCGTCGACGACACCGGCTTCGGCGTGCCGCCGTTGCCCTTCTTCGACGAGCGCGCCACGGCGCATCCCCTCGCCAGCGTGATGCAGCCATTGCGCCTGTCCGGCGACCTCTACCGGTTCCGTCGCCGGGACTACGTGTACGCCACGGACTGGCCCGGCGAATCGCCGCTGCGTCGCTCCTACGATCGCGTGCGGGACGACCCGCGCTGGACGTGCCACGAACTCGACGCCAAGCACAACCTCATGCGGGACCGTCCCGCCGACCTCCTCCGCATCCTCGGCGACGTCGCGGCGCGCTGAGCCGAACTGCAACACGTTTCAGTTCGGGGGTCGGGATCGTCTACGCTGACCGGGTGCCTGGTGATATCGACACCCCCACGCGACTACCGGCCATCGACGGATGGTGGAGCGAGGACGGCTCCGGAGCCCCGCATCTGCTGGCCGGGCGGTGCGAGCAGTGCGGCACCTACGTCTTCCCGCCGCGGGCCAACAACTGCCCCAACCCCGGTTGCGACGGTGACAGCCTCGCGCAGGTGCCGCTCTCGCGACGCGGCACCCTGTGGAGCTACACCGAGAACCAGTACGCGCCACCACCGCCGTACCCGTCGCCCGACCCGTTCGAGCCGTTCGCCGTCGCTGCCGTCGAACTGGCCGACGAGGGCATCATCGTGCTGGGCAAGGTCGTCGAGGGAACGCTGGCCGCCGATCTGACGGTGGGCATGCCGATGGAGCTGACCACCATGCCGCTGTACGTCGACGACGAGGGCGTCGAGCGCGTCGTCTACGCCTGGCGGATCGCGGACGCGACGAGCGCGAAGGACGGTGCCGCGTGAGCCCGGAGCCGGTGTACGTCCTCGGGGCGGGCATGCACCCGTGGGGAAAGTGGGGCAACGACTTCACCGAGTACGGCGTCGTCGCCGCGCGAGCCGCGCTGGCCGAGGCCGGCCTGGACTGGCGGCAGATCCAGCTCGTCGCCGGTGCGGACACCATTCGCAACGGCTACCCCGGCTTCGTCGCCGGTGCGACGTTCGCCCAGAAGCTGGGCTGGAACGGCGTGCCCGTCAGCTCGAGCTACGCGGCCTGCGCCAGCGGCTCGCAGGCGCTGCAGAGTGCACGCGCCCAGATCCTGGCCGGCTTCTGCGACGTGGCGCTGGTGATCGGCGCGGACACGACGCCGAAGGGGTTCTTCGCGCCCGTCGGCGGGGAGCGCCGCAACGATCCCGACTGGCAGCGGTTCCACCTGATCGGTGCCACTAACCCGGTGTACTTCGCCATGCTGGCACGGCGCCGAATGGACCTCTACGGCGCCACGCTCGAGGACTTCGCCCAGGTGAAGGTGAAGAACGCCCGCCATGGCCTGCAGAACCCGAATGCCCGTTTCCGCAAGGAGAGTTCGGTCGAGGACGTGCTCGCCAGCCCGGTGGTCGCGGATCCGCTCCGGCTGCTCGACATCTGCGCGACGTCCGACGGCGCCGCCGCCCTCGTCGTCGCCAGCAAGTCCTTCGCCGAGAAGCACCTCGGCTCGGTGGCCGGCGTGCCGTCGGTGCGGGCGGTCAGCACCGTGACGCCCCGGTATCCGCAGCACCTGCCGGAGCTGCCGGACATCGCCACGGATTCGACGGCCGTGGTGCCCGGCCCGGACCGGGTGTTCAAGGACCAGATCCTCGACGCCGCCTACGCCGAGGCGGGCGTCGGCCCCGAGGACGTCGACGTCGCCGAGGTGTACGACCTGTCCACCGCACTCGAACTCGACTGGTACGAGCACCTCGGTCTGTGCGCCAAGGGCGAGGCCGAACAGCTGCTGCGCAGCGGGGCGACGACCATCGGTGGCCGGGTGCCGGTCAACCCGTCGGGTGGCCTGGCCTGCTTCGGCGAGGCCATCCCGGCGCAGGCGATCGCCCAGGTGTGCGAACTCACCTGGCAACTGCGCGGACGGGCCACCGGCCGTCAGGTCGAGGGCGCCACCCTCGGCGTCACCGCGAATCAGGGCCTGTTCGGCCACGGCTCGTCGGTGATCGTCGCGCGCTAGGAAGGCGACGGACGCTACGCCGGCGACTCAGGCGACGCCGAGGTACGCCGCGCGGATGCTGTCGTCCTTGAGCAGGTCCCGGGCGTTGCCCTCGCGGGTGACGCGGCCGGTCTCCAGGATGTAGGCGCGGTCGCTGCGGCTCAGCGCTTGCTGGGCGTTCTGCTCGACGAGCAGCACGGTGGTGCCTTGGGCGTTGATCTCCGAGATGATCCGGAAGATCTGCGAGATGACCATCGGCGCAAGGCCCATGGACGGTTCGTCGAGCAGCAGCACGCGTGGACGCGCCATCAGCGCCCGGCCGATCGCGAGCATCTGCTGCTCCCCACCGGAGAGCGTGCCGCCGACCTGGCTGCGCCGCTCGGCGAGCCGCGGGAAGGTCTCGAACACCCAGTCCAGCCGCTCGCGATGCTCCGAGCGGTTGGCGAACTTCCGTCCGTAGCACCCCATCTCGAGGTTGTCCGTCACCGTCATGCCGGGGAAGACACCCCGGCCCTCGGGCGCCTGAATCAGCCCGTCCGTGACCCGCTTGTGGGCCTTGACCCGCGACACGTCCTGGCCGTCGAACCACACCGAGCCACTCGTCAGCGGTCGCAACCCCGAGATCGCGCGCATCATCGTCGTCTTGCCGGCCCCGTTGCTGCCGAGCAGCGTCACCAGTTCGCCCTCGCGCACCGTCACCGAGACGCCGTGCAGCGCCTGGATCCGGCCGTAGTGCACCACGGCGTCGCGCACCTCCAGCAGAATCGGCCGGGGGTCGAGGTCGACGGGCTGCGGGGTCTCGGGCGAGTTCGTTTCATCCGAGTTCGTCATCGGGCACTCCCAGATAGGCGGCGATCACGGCCGGGTCCTCGCGGATGTCGGCGGGCAGTCCGTCGGCGATCTTGCGGCCGAACTCCAGCACCACGATGCGGTCGGTGACCCCCATGACCAGGCGCATGTCGTGTTCGATGAGCAGCACCGTGTAGCCGTCGTCGCGGATCGCCTGGATGAGGTCGATGAGCGCCGACTTCTCGCTCGGGTTGAAGCCGGCGGCCGGTTCGTCGAGGCACAGCAGCTTCGGCTCGGTGGCCAGCGCCCGCGCGATCTCCAGGCGGCGCTGGTCGCCGTAGGGCAGGTTCTTGGCCTTCTCCTCGCCGCGGTGTGCGATGCCGACGAATTGCAGCAGGGCGGCGGCTCGCTCGATCGCGTCGCGTTCCTCGCGGCGGTGCCGCGGCGAGCGCAGCAGCGCGCCCGGCACGGACGTCTCGTGCCGCGCGTCGGTGCCGACGACCACGTTCTCCAGCGCGGTCATCTCCCCCCACAGCCGGATGTTCTGGAAGGTCCGCGCGATGCCGCGTCGGGTGATCTGGTGGCGCTTGACCTTGCCGAGCGGTGCACCGTCGAACGTGACCGATCCCGAACTCGGGCGGTACACGCCGGTGATGGCGTTGAAGCACGTCGTCTTGCCCGCCCCGTTCGGGCCGATCAACCCGAGGATCTCGCCTCGCCGGATGTCGAAGGTCACGGCGTCGAGCGCGGTGAGACCGCCGAACTTCACCGTGAGGTCCTTCGTCTGCAGCAGCGTCTCGCCCTCGGCGGCGCGCACGTCGCGGTGCAGCGCGGCGAGGTCCTCGTCGATCAGCGGTTCTCCGGTGCCGGGTTCGGTCATGCCGCCGCCTTCGTCTCGTCGGCGCTGCGCAGCAGGCGCTTCGCGGACTTGCCGTAGGCGAGCAGCTGCTGACGCACTGGGAACAGGCCCTGCGGCCGGAAGATCATCAGGACCACCAGCGCGAGGCCGAAGAACAGGTACTTCAGGTCGCCCAGGTTGACGCCGAGGAACTCGACGCCGAGCAGGCGGTTGGGCAGGTACACGATGATGAACGCGCCGAAGACGACGCCGAGCTTGTTGCCCTGTCCACCGAGCACGACGGCGCACAGGAACAGCATCGAGTTGATGATGTTGAACGTCGGCGGCGCCACGTACTGCACCTGACCGGCATACAGCGCACCGGACAGTCCACCGATCGCGGCGCCGATGACGAACGCCCACAGTTTGAAGCGGAACGTGTTCACGCCCATGACTTCTGCGGCGTCCTCGTCTTCGCGGATCGCCACCCAGGCGCGGCCCACCCGGCTGCGTTCCAGGTTGCCGACCAGCAGCAGGATGCCGACGATCATGACGAGCCCGAGCCAGAACCACCACGTGCCGTAGTTGGCCGTACCGGCGGAGTTGCCGTTCGAGAACACGCCGTCGGGCAGGCCGTCGCGCTCACCCACGTGCGGGTAGGCGATCTGATTGAGGCCACGGGGACCGTTGGTGACGTCGGCGAGGTTGTCGGCCATCAGGCGGATGATCTCGCCGAAACCGAGCGTCACGATCGCGAGGTAGTCACCCCGCAGCCGCAGCGTCGGCGTCCCGAGGATGAGGCCGGCCAGCGCCGTCACCGCCATCGCCAGCGGCACGCAGGACAGCCAGGCCCAGTCGGAGCTGAAGAATCCGCTCGCCCCCAGCTGATTCCACGGGCTGTCCGGACTGGTGAGCAGCGCGACGGTGTAGGCGCCCACGGCGTAGAAGCCGACGTACCCGAGGTCGAGCAGACCGGTCTGGCCGACGACGACGTTCAGGCCGATCGCGATGATGGCGATCATCGCGAACTGCGCCATGGTGCCGCCGAAGCTGATGCCGGGGGTGTTGAGGAAGGGCGGCGTGTAGAGCGGCAGGAGGGCCAGCAGGATGAAGCCGACCGCGCCGACCACCCACTTCGCCCCGCGGCTCAGCCCGGCCCACCACTGCCGCAGACCGTCTCCGGGCGCCATCAGCCGCGAGGTGGTGGGCGACGGCTGCGCCGGCGTCTCGTCGTGCTGCGTCATGCCCTCGCCTTTCCGAGACTCTCGCCGAGGATGCCGGTCGGCCGGATGAGCAGGACCAGCACCAGGAGGACGAACGCGACGACGTCGCGCCACTGGGTGCCGAACAGGGCCTGGCCGTAGTTCTCCATGATGCCCAGCAGCAGACCGCCGAGCAGCGCCCCGCGCAGGTTGCCGATGCCGCCGAGGACCGCCGCCGAGAACGCCTTGATCCCGAGCAGGAAGCCGCCCGAGTAGATGATGCCCTGCGGCACCTTGAGCGTGTAGAGCAGCGCCGCGGCGCCGGCGAGCAGTCCGCCGATGAGGAACGTCGTCATGATGATGCGCTCACGGGAGACGCCCATGAGGGTGGCCGTCGTGGGATCCTGGGCCACTGCCCGGATTCCGCGACCGAACTTGGTGCGGTTGATCGCCAGGTCGGTGAGGATCGCGAACACCAGCGCGGCGACCACGATGACGATCGTCACGTTGGACACCGCGGCGCCGAAGACCGTGAACTGCGTCTTGGGCTGCACCAGCACGATGGGCTGCTGCGCATTGGATCCGCCGTACCCGTCGATGATGTGCGGGAGGATGAAGTGCACGAATTCCTGCAGCACGAAGGACATTCCGATGGCGGTGATGAGGAACGTCAGCGGCCGGGCGTTGCGCTTGCGCAGCGGGCGGTAGGCCACCGCCTCGAGACCGACCGCCGCCGAACCGGATACCAGCATCGCGAACACCATGGCGATCGCGAGGTAGAGCACCGTCAGCGCGATGCCCCGGTTGTAGGCGTTGCCGCTCGGGGTGAAGCCGAGGATGACGTCGAGACAGAAGTAGGCGCCGAACATGCCGAGCATGAAGATCTCGGAGTGCGCGAAGTTGATCAGCCGCAGCACGCCGAACACCAGCGTGTAACCGACCGCGACGAGGGCGTAGATCGCTCCCCACGCCAATCCGTCGATCGTGAACTGCCAGAAGCCGTTCAGCAGGTTGTCGACGTTGAAGTTGATGTTGGCGGCGGTGCAGACGTACTGACCTAGACAGTCGGACGGCATCGGCTTCGGCGGCTCCTCGCTCGGGGTGTACGGCGTGGCGTCAACGAGAACGCGTCCGGAACCAGGCTGTTCCGGACGCGTCCCCGTCGTCGAATCGCCTACTGCACCTTGAACATCCAGATCAGGTTGGTGGTCAGCTCACCGTTCGGCGTCCACTGGTAGTTGCGTGCGACGCCCTGACCGTTGTAGTTGCGCACGAAGTCGAGCAGCGCCGGGCGCGTGATGGCCCCCGAGTCGATGCCCTTGAGCAGGATGGTGCCGAGGTCGTATCCCTCGGTGCTGTAAGTGCCCGGCGCCTGGTTGAACTTCTTGGTGTACTCGTCGGCGAACGAACCCGTTGCCGGGCCGCACGGGCAGGACAGCAGCGCGTCCTTCGAGGCCTCACCGGCCTGGTCGACGAACTGCTGGTCCTTGGTGCCGTCGGCGCTGACGAAGGTGGCCGTGACGCCGCCATCCTTGAGCTGCTGCACCAGCGGCGCCGCCTCGGAGTAGTAGCCGCCGTAGAAGACGGCGTCCGGGCTGGCGCCCTTGATCTGCGTCACCGCGGCGGAGAAGTCCTTGTCGCCCTTCTTGACCGAGATGTTGCACTGCGCGTCGGCCACCGGGCCGAGCGTCTCGCGCACCGCGGTGGCGAGACCCAGTCCGTAGTCGGTGCTGTCGTCCACGACGCACACCTTCTTGAAGCTCAGCGTGTTCTTGAGGTAGTTGGCGACCGACGGGCCCTGCACCGCATCGTTGGCGAGACCGCGGAAGAACGTCTTCCACCCGTTCTCGCTGAGCGTGGGGTTGGTTGCCGAGGCGGTGGTGGCGACGAGGCCGGCCTGATCGAACACCGTGCCGGTGGCCTTGGTCTCGCCGGAGAACGCCGGTCCGACGAGGCCGATCGTGTACTGGTCGTCGACGATCTGCGGGGCGATCGCGGTCGCCTTTTGCGGGTCGCCCTCGGTGTCGAACTTCTTGAGCTGCACCTGGCAGCCCGGGTTGGCGGCGTTGTGCTTGTCGATCGCGAGCTGGACGCCGTTGACGATGTTGATGCCGAGCGCGGCGTCGGGGCCGTTGAGCGCCCCGGCCATCGCGATGGAGACCGGCGGGCACGTCGCCTTGCCGTCGCCCGCCGGATCGGCGGGCGCCGCGCCCGCGGCGGCCTTCACTTCGGCGCCGTTCTCGTCGATCTGCACCTGCTCGACGATCTTCAGGTCGGACTGCGACGAGCTCTCCTCGGGCGCGGCCTGATTGCAGCCGGCCAAGGCCAGGACGAGCATGCCCGCGCTTCCGAGAGCAAATGCACTGCGTGCCACGCGACCGTGCACGTTTCACCTCCGGGTCGAGAGTTGTCATCGGCCCCGCCGCGATGCCGGGATACGGCCCGGGCGGCGGTGCTTCGGGTAGAACATAGCCAACGCATGGCCGCAGTGCGTGATGTTGGGAAAGGCCAGGGTCGAGTCGGCTGAACGAGCGGCCGAAACGACGTTTCCGGAAACCTGCTCGTTACGTGTCGCCGGGCGCGTCGAGTGTCTCGAGGACCACTTCGGCGACCCGCTTCATGGTCGTCCTGCGGTCCATGGCGGCGCGCTGGATCCACTTGAACGCCTCGGGTTCGCTCATCCCCTGCTTCTGTTGCAGCAAACCCTTGGCGCGCTCGACGAGCTTGCGCGTCTCCAGCCGGTCCGACAGCGTCGCCACTTCCTGCTCCAGCGCGGCGATTTCGCCGAATCTGCTCACCGCCAGTTCGATGGCCGGAATGAGGTCGGTGACGGAGAACGGCTTGACCAGATAGGCCATGGCGCCGGCATCGCGTGCACGTTCCACGAGTTCGCGCTGCGAGAAGGCCGTCAGCACGACGATGGGGGCGATCCGCTTGGCGGCGATCTCGGAGGCCGCGTCGATGCCGTCCCGACGAGGCATCTTCACGTCCATGATGACGAGGTCGGGGGTGAGGCTCTCGGCCAGTTCCACGGCTTCCTGCCCGTCACCGGCCTGCCCCACCACGTCGTAACCCTCCTCGCGCAGCATCTCCGCGAGGTCGAGTCGGATGAGCGCTTCGTCCTCGGCGATGAGGACGCGGCGCGGTGCGGCGGCGTCCGACGGTGAACCGGTCATGTCGACATTGTGGCGCGACGGGGCCGGTTGGGCGACCTCGGGGCCGTCACGCGGCGATCGGGCCATCCTCTATCGTGAGAGTCCGCGGCGCGCCGCCCCCGTAGCCCAACCGGCAGAGGCACACGACTCAAAATCGTGACAGTGTGAGTTCGAATCTCACCGGGGGCACCATCGGGACCCACTGCGCGGCGACCCTTTCCCGAATGGCCGCGCCGGACAAGGCAGTACCGCCGCGCCCCCTCGTACGAGCTCGCGGCGGTACGTGCCCCGACCGGTCAGGCGTCGCTGCCGCCCTTGGACGAATCCGAGCCGCCGGAGTCCGACGAGCCGGACGAGGACGACCCCGCCGAGGATCCCGTCGAGGACCCGGTGGAGGACCCCGTCGACGTGCTGGTCGACTTGGTGGTCGACGAGCCCGTGGTCGACGAGCCGGTGGTCGACGAGCCGGTGGTCGAGGAGCCCGTCGAGGAGCCGGTGGTCGAGGAGCCCGTCGACGAGCCGGTGCTCGTCTTGGTGGTCGACCACGTGCCGGTGGTGCTCGAGCCCGACGTCGAACCGGTGCTCGACTTCGTGGTGTTCTCGGCGTCCGCCGTGCCGCTCGTGACCGAGGTCCCGCTCTTGACCGTGCTGGTCGATTCGGGCTTCGCGGCCGTCGTGGTGTCCGCGTCGGACGCCGAGCCGGCGTCCGCAGTCGCGGTGCCGGCCTTCGTCGATCCGGTCGAGGACGTCACTTCCTCGACGGCAGTGGCGCTTTCGGCGGCGGGCTGGGCCGCGGGCGCTGCCTCGACCGGGATCGCGACGGCCGGCGCGGTGCCGGCCGGCGCGTCGACCGGTGCGGCCGCCTGCTCGGCCGGCGGAGTGGCCTGCTCGGCGGCTGGAGCGGTGACGTCGGACGTGGCGGGGGCCGCGACCTCCGTCGCGGCGTCCCCGGCGGTGTCCGGCTGAACGGTGACGGCCATCTTGGCGGCGGTCGCGCCGGCGGTCTCCGTCGCGGCCAGCGCGGCCACCGGTGCAGCCGTGGCGGCGGGCCGCAGGAAGCCGAACAGGTTGGAGATCGCGTTGACGAAGGACTGGATGAACGAGCCGGGGTTGAAGAAGCTCGAGATCGCCTGCTGGAACGACTGCGCCATCTGCTGGAACGCCGCGAACAGAGCCGCGATGGGGTTCGACGCCGCAGGCGTGCTCGTCGGCGGGACGGGTGTCACGGGGAACGGGTGGGCCGCGATCCAGTCCTTGAGCATGTCGGCCGCCGGCTTCGGAACGCCGAGTGAGGTCCACAGGCCGTACCAGTTCTCCGGGTTGCTCAGGTTGTCCGGATCGAACAGGACGTCGCGGTCGGCGTACAGGAAGACGGGGCCGACCTTGGTGGGGTCGTACTTCTGCCAGTAGTCGAGGAGGTCCTTGATCCACGCCGACTGCTGCTGCGCGGCAGCGCCGGTCGGACCGGCCGAGAGGCCGAACTCGCTGATCCACACCTTCTTGCCGACCAGCATGTTCATGATCGCCTCGAGCTGCTGCTTGGGCGACAGCATGCCGGGCATGCAGGTCGGGCAACCGACGGAGTAGGGCGTGTCGACGACGTACGGGTGAATCGAGAGGGCGTCGAAGAAGTTCGCGGCGCCGTTGTTGAGCATGGCCTGGACGAAGTCCACCGGGTTGACGGTGAGGCCCGGCATGGTCTGCGTGGCGCCGACGGCGCCGGCCACCACGGTCGCGGTCGGGTCGATCTGCTTGAGGATCGGGTAGACCGCCTTCAGCATGTTCGTGTAGGCCACGGGATCGAGGGTGTTGAAGAACGCGCGGTAGTTCGGCTCGTTCCAGATCTCGTAGGCCGAGACGGTGTTCTTGTAACGGTCGGCGAAGTCCTTCATGAAGTCCGCGAATGCCGCGATGGTTGGCTCGTACGGGCCGGGCGGCAGCGTGGCGCCTCCCGCCGACGCCCAGCCGGGCGTGCTGTTGATCTGCGCGAGCACGCCCATGTTGCGCGCCGCGGCGGCGCTCATCACGGTGTCGATGACATCCCACCGGTACCAGTCGTCGGCGAGCGGCTCGATCAAGCCCCACGGCACGAGGACGCGGATGTTGGTGACGCCGATCGCCTGCAGCTGGTCGAGCTGCTGCCCGATTTGCTGCGCGGTCTGGCCGGCCCACGTGGAGAAGTTGACGCCCACCGTGGTCGGCGTGGTGGTGATCTCGGCGACCATGTCGTACTTGGCGGTGGTGAGACGGGGCGGCTCGATGAAGAGGCCGCTGGCGTACGCACTCGCCATCGCTACTGGTAGTGCCGCGATCACGCCACGCGCCGCGATCTTGCGGAGCAGACGCCCCTTCTCTCTTGCCATCGTTCGTTCTCCCTGGAAATTGTCAGGCCCGTCAATCGGGGCAGACGGAATTTACCGCGACGTCAGCAAATTTGCTAACCGACGGCAATAACGGGGAAAAGGTTTGAATTGAGGACGCGGAATTGCCGCATTGTTACCCGCTGGTAGTACGCAATGGCGAAATGCATACCGATGGTTGAAAGGTTGCTGAGAATGCACCAGAACGCATAGGTGGACTTATCACCGCAGCTCACAATGTTCTTTTCACGGCTTGAAGCGATTCGCAGACGATCCACGGCGGCGGCGAAAAGCGAAGCCCGCCATTTCAGTTGCGTGCAATTGATCGAATCGTGATTCGGCATCGAGTGCATCGTGGCAGCCACTGACACCTACCCGTTATGACGCCTGGCAAACACGACGGCGCCGCGACCCGGAAGGGCCGCGGCGCCGCAGGTGCAGGGCTCGAACGGTTAGCCGGCCGATTCCCCCGAGCCGCCGTCGGCGCCGGTGGCGGCTGCACCCGCCGACACCAGACCGGCCTTGGTCCGGCCGCCGGCGTCGTGTCGCCGCGGCGATGATTCGGCTGCGGCGGGCCCACCACTGGCCGCACCGTCCTTCGTCGACGGCTGGGTCCGGCCGGGCTTGGTCGACGTCGCCGGCTTGGCGGAGTCCGGCTTGGCGGAGTCCGGCTTGGAGGAGTCCGAGGGCGCCGACCCGCCTGCGTCCGCGGTGGCACCCGAAGAACCGCCCTTGGCGGGCTTCGTCGCCGATGGGCCCGTTTCACCGGACGGAGCCTTGACGGGCGCTCCCCCGCCACTGCCATCCTTCACCGTGCCCGAACCCGATGCCGCCGAAGACGGCACGGTGGACGCCGGCGTCGATTCGGTGGCGCCGGTCGTTGCAGGCACGCCGGCCGGCGGGGCCGTGGCCTCCGGGGTTGTAGGGGCGGACGTCGCGGGCGCAGGAGTCGCGGCCACCGGGGTCACGGGTTCGGTGACGGCGGGTTCGGCCGTCACCGGTTCGGCGGCAACGGGTTCCGCGGCAACGGGTGGGGCGGCGGCGGAGTCGGCCGCCGGCGTCGCAGCGCCCTCGGCTGCGGTGCCGTCGGCCGCCGTGCCTTCTGTCGCCTTGCCGTCCGCGGTGGCCGGCGTGGCGGCTGCGGACCCCTCGTCCGCGGTCACCGCGCCGTCCGCCGTGGTGGTCGCCGCACCCGCGATGGCCAGCGTGCGGCTCTGCGCCTCCGTCGTGGCCACCTCGGTGTTCGTGACCAGGGTGGTCGCGGGTGCGGGAGCGGCGAACTGGGCGAAGAAGTTCGCGATGGCCTGCGCGATGGCCTTCGCCAGGGCCTGAGCGATGGCGTTCAGCGCCTGGGCGATGGCGTCCGCCGGGTTGGTCGGCGTCCCGGGGTTGCCGGGCGTGCCGGGATCCGTCGGCCCGCCGGGTTGCTGCGGGTGCGCCGCGAGCCAGGCCTTGAGCATCTCGGCGGCGGCCTTCAGGGCGCCCGACTCCGTCCACAATCCGTAGTAGTCATGGGGATTCGTGGGGTTCGCCGCGTTCGGCGTGTCCTGCCCGGTGTAGAGGAAGATGGGCCCGACCTTGTCCGGGTCGTAGGTCTGCCAGTAGTCGAGCAGGTCCTTGATCCATGCCGCCTGATCCGCCTGGGTGAACGGACCGCCAGGAGTGGTCGGCAGGCCGTACTCGCTGATCCACACCTTTTTGCCGGTGACCAGGTTCATGATCGCCTCGACCTGCTCGCGCGGGGTGAGCATGGTCGGCTGGCAGCTCGGGCAACTGGACGAGTACGCACCCTCTTCGCCGTACGGATGCACCGAGAGGGCGTCGAAGTAGTTTCCGGCACCCGCGGCCAGCATGCGCTGCACGAAGGCGACGGGATCGAGGGTGAATGAGGACGTCTGGGTGGTGCCGACGGCGCCGGCGACGACGGTTGCGGTGGGATCGAGGTTCTTGATCACCGGGTACACCGCCTGCAGCAGCGCCGCGTAGGCCTCGGGGTTGATCGGGTTCGAGAACTGCACGTAATTCGGCTCGTTCCAGATCTCGTACGCCGACACCGTGCTCGCGTAGCGGTTGGTGAAGTCGCGCATGAAGTCGGTGAACGCTCCCACGTTCGGAGTGTCCGCACCGAGGGGGAAACCGGGTGCGTTCGGATTGGGGCCTGCCCACAGCGGCGTGGCGTTCACCTCCGCCAGGACGCCCATGTTGCGGGCGGCCGCGGCGTTCATGATGTCGTCGATGTGGCTCCAGTCGTACTGGTTGTCGACCTGCTCGACGAGGCCCCATGGCACGAAGACGCGGATGTTCTGCACGCCGATCGCCTGCATGGCGTCGAGCTGCTGATTGATCTGCTCGAGCGTCTGGCCGTAGAGCGGCGACGTCGCGATGCCGACCGTGTTCGGCGACACGGTGATCTCGGCGACGGGAAGGATGTCGTAGGACGCCAGTCGCGGCGGCGAGACGAAGATGCCGCTGGCATAGGCGCTCGCCATGGCAACCGGGAGGGTGGCGATCACCGATCGCGTGGCGAGGCGGCGGAGCAAGCCGGCCTTCTGCTGGGCCATGTGGACTCCTGTTCGAGGATGAGATTCGTCGGCACCGTCAACGCGGTGGCATCAACCTACTCATGGCACAGCAAATATGTACAGCTATTGATTGGAACTTCTCTTGGACACTTGACACGCGTTGTCAGCGCACTTTGACAGCCGTCAAGAACACGTCACGAACGAACAGTTTTAGCAAATAAATACCGTCGGATCGATCTTGACCTGCGTTGCGTACCGAGAGACCACATGGTCGAGGATCGTTGCACTTCACATGCGCTCGACGGGGGAGCCCAACTACCCTCCGCATCGGAGCCGAAGGGTGCTTGCGACCATGTCGCTGGCTACTGGCTATGACTACCGGTCGGTAGCGAACGGCCGCGCTTGATGAGCAAACATAAATTAACTTACAGGCCAATAAACGAGCAAGGTCGACGGCCGGTGCGAGTTACGCTTATCTCGTGACGATCACGGGCGACCATTCGAGCGCATCCGAATCGGCTTCGGGACCGCTCGGAATGGTGTGCCGCCGACCCGCCGCCCTCGACGCGCACGATGGCGGCCGGATGCGCCACCGGGCCGAGAGTGACCGGCGCCAGCGCGAGGTGCTGGTGGTGACGACACGGATCGGCGCCGCCCTCAGCGCCTTCTTTAGCGTGCAGCAGTTCTTCGTCGTCGACGGGTTCACGTGGCTGCCGATCGTCAACCTCGTCACGGCGGTCGCGTTCCTCGCCATACCGCGCCTGCACCGCTTCGGCGACCTGGTGCCGCCAGTCGCGTTCCTGATGGTGGCCTACACCTCCATCACCTTGTCGGCGGTGTACGTCGGGAGCGGCATCGGCTTGCAGTTCTACTACCTGGTGGCCGCGACCATCGTCGTGCTGATCCTGGGCATCGACCACGTCGGGATGGCGGCGTTCTGGGCGATCCTCGGTGCGGCGACGGTGGTCGCGCTGGAGATGACCGTCGACCACGACACCGGGTTGCAACCGACATGGGCGTTCCGACTGGGCTTCGTCGTCAACACCCTGGCGGCTTGGGTCCTGGTGGTCGCCACGGTGTGGTTCGCCCTTCGCGAGATCGCCCGGGCGGAAGACGCCATGGAGGTGGAGTTCGAGCGGTCCGAGGCGCTGCTCGCCAACATCCTTCCCGTCGCCATCGCCGAGCGGCTCAAGGATCCGGCGCACTCCGTCATTGCCGACAAGTACGACGACGCGTCCATCCTGTTCGCCGACATCGCGGACTACACGGCGCAGGCGAGCGCCACGACGCCCGCGGACCTCGTCCGGTTCCTCGACGCCCTGTACACCGAGTTCGACGGCCTCGTCGACCGGCACGGGTTGGAGAAGATCAAGACGAGCGGCGACTCGTACATGGTCGTCAGTGGCGTGCCCGAGCCCCGGCCCGATCACCTCGCCGCGTTGGCTCGGTGTGCGCTCGACATGGCCGACGCCGTACGCGGCCTGACCGACTCGTCGGGCCGCGCCGTGCACCTACGCATCGGTCTCGCATGCGGGCCGGTGGTGGCGGGTGTGGTCGGCGCTCGGAAGTTCTTCTACGACGTCTGGGGAGACGCCGTCAACGTCGCCTCGCGCATGGAATCGACCGACGAGGCGGGCCGCATCCAGGTCCCGCAGGAGGTCTACGACCGCCTGCGGGACCATTTCACGTTCGACGAGCGCGGCGACGTCGACGTGAAGGGCAAGGGCGTGATGCACACCTGGTTTCTGACCGGGTGCGCCTAGACCTTCCGGTTCTCCGACTTCAACAGCCACGCCAGCTTCTCGAGGCCGTCGATGAGCTGGTGCAGGATGTCGGCGGTACTCGGATCCTCGGCGTCCACCTCGTCGTGGACGGCGCGCAGCGTGTCGACCGTCGCGTAGACACGGGCGGTGACGAGGTCGACGGCCTCCGTCGTGTTCACCTCGTAGGCGGGAAAGCGCGGCAGTGACGTGGTCTCGGCGACGGTGTCCGACCTGCCGTCCGGCACCGAGTCGAGCGCGCGCAGCCGCTCGGCGACGGTGTCGCTGGCGGCGCGGGCGAAGTCGACCACCTCGTCGAGCTGCAGGTGCAGGTCGCGGAAGTTGGTGCCCACCACGTTCCAATGCGCTTGCTTGCCCTGCAGGTGCAACTCGATCAGGTCGACCAGCACGCGCTGTAGGTTGGCGGTCAAGCGGGGCGACGCCTGGAAGCCGAAGCCCTCGGCGTCGTCACGGCGGTTCGTACGGATCTCGGAATCGGTCACGTCTGTGCTCCCTTCGTGTGTGCGGTACAACGCCGGTGACCGGACCCAACATGGCGCCCCGCGTCGTGAGTCGCCTCACACCTCCGAGTCCTGCTGCGACAGCCGCCGTGCGTAGCCGGCGCCCGTACCGAGCAGGACCAGACCGACGACGATGAAGACGGCGACGCGGAACATGCCGTCCAACGTGCCGAGGTCGAACACGAACAGTTTCGCGACCGCTGCGGCCACGACCGTCATGCCGGCCGCCATGGGCAATGACCGGTCGGCGCGGGGCAGGTGCGCCGCCGCCCGCAACGCGGCGGCCGCGAGACCGATCCACGCGGTCGTTGCCACCACGTGCCCGGCGTAGAACCCGTTCCCGCCGCCGAGCCACACCCCTGCGGTGACCGTGAACATCGTGACGGCATACAGCGCAACGACGCCCGATGCCAGCCAGACGAGTCGCGCCACGTCGTCGCGACGGCCGGTCCGGGTGGTCCACGACCACGCCGTCGCCACCGCGCAGGCGACCGCCAGGACGCTACTCACCAGGGTGGACACCGTCCGACCACTGCCGATCTCCAGGCCGTCGAACAGGACGTCGACGGGAGCGGTCGCGACGAACATCGCCCCGCCCACGACGGCGAAGCCCAGCGCGGACCACCACGCCGCCGGGTGCGCGCGCCCGGCGACCGTGGTGACGACCGCCATCGCCAGCAGGACGGGCCCGGCGACCGGACCGTCGAACGCCGCAGTCACCGCGACGAGCGCTGCCACGGCGGCCAGGCCCGACCAGAGGCGTCGCACGGGCTCTGTCAGGCCCGGGATTCGGCCGCCGGCGAGCACGATCCCGAGGAGGCTCCCGGCGAGCATGGCGGCGAGCGCCGCGGCGGTGACGCGGCCCGTCACCGCGCCGAGCGACAGCACGGGCACCGTCCCGGCGGCGCTCCACGCCGCCACGACGACGGGTCGGCGGTGGGTCGGAAAGGACAGTAGGGCACCGAGGATCGCCAGGACGGCACCGATGCCCGCCGCTCCGGCGAGCCACCCCGCGTCCGCCGACGAGCGATCGACGCCGATCAAAGCGACGAGCAGCGGCACGGTGGCGGTCGCGATCCGGGCGACGTGCAGACCAGTCCACGACCGGCCGAGCTGTATCGGGAGCGACGCCGCGGCGAGGGCCAGCAGGAACCCGACGACGAGCAGCGTCACGCCGTCGCCGACCATGGGCGCGAGGCCAATCAGCGGCACCACGACGAGCATGCCGAGGTGCTCGGAGTTCCACTGCCGCGCAAGGAGTAGACCCGAACCGGCCACCGACGCGGCGACGACGAGTCCCGCTGCAGGCGGCAGGAAGCCGTACACCGCCGTCACCGCGATCACGTCGACGTAGGCCGCCGCGATGCCGGTGGCCGCTAGTGCGATCGCTCCCACCCGGCCGCCCGGCCGGCCATGCAGCCGCCAACCCGCGATGGTGAGGCCCGCGGCCAGCACCGCACCGGCCCCGACCCGAACGCCCGGTGCCAGCAGGCCGGCCTGCGCCGCCAGAACGAGCAGCAGCACCACGCCGACGAGCGTGACCACCACCCCGGCCACGGCCAGCACCTTGCCGATCCAGCCGTCGTTTCGCGTGCCCGGACCGGTGGTCGCGGTCCTCGGCGGCACCGGACCGGTGACCGGCGGCGCGGCCGTCACCGGTGGCGTGGGCGTCATCACCGGCTGTGGCGGCAATGGCGTTGTCGCTGGCGACGGCGGTGGCGACCAGGGCGACACCGGAGGCCCCGCCTGCCACGCCGTCGTCGGACGCTCGGTGACGATGCGCGACAGCGCCTGGAGATCGGCCGACGCGCGGGCCAGATGGCTGGCCAGCACCGCGAAATCATGGGAGAGCCGTCCAATGACGACGTGGTCGGGTTCGGTCATGCCCGCCATGCTGCCGGTGGACGGCACTGCCGCGGATGAGTAGTACTACCGCTTTAGGTGCGTAGTGCGGCTCATTCGTCGAGGCCGTGCTCGATGGCGTAACGCGCGAGTTCGACCCGGTTGGCCACCTGCAGCTTGCGGAACGTCGCCTGCACGTGGTTCTCCACGGTGCGGTGGCTGATCGACAACCTCTCCGCGATCTGCCGCGCCGTCAGTCCCTTGGCGACGTGACGGAGGACCTCCGTCTCCCGCTCGGTGAGGCTGGGCGTCGCAGGTCCGGCGTCCGGCGCTCGCGCGATGCGGCGGTACTCCCCCAGGACCAACCCGGCCAAACCGGGCGTGAAGACCGCCCTCCCCTCGCGCGTCGCGCGAACCGCCTCGGCGAGTTCGACTTTCGAGGCGCTCTTCACCAGGTAACCGGTGGCACCGGCCTTGACGGCCTCCAGGACGTCGTCGCGCTCGTCGGAGGCGGAGAGCACCAGCACCCGAGTCGACGGCGACACCTCCAGCACGGCCGTCGTCGCCTCCACGCCGGTGCCGTCGGCGAGGCGCATGTCCATCACCACGACGTCCGGTCCGACGACCCCGGCACGGCGGCGGGCGGACGCTACCCCGTCGGCCGTCGCGACGACCTCGAACCCCTGCTCGGCGAGGTCGCGCGCGACGGCGTCCCGCCAGATCGGATGGTCGTCGACCACCATGACGGTGCAGCCGTCCTCATCCTCGGCCATCGGCCACCCCCTCGCGTGGAACGGTGAACTCCCACTCGGTGCCGTCACCGGGTGCGGTGGTGAGCACCGCGGTGCCGCCGAGTGCTTCCAACCGCCCGACGATGGCCGCCGCGACGCCGAGCCGCCCCTCGGCCCGGGCCTGCTCGAGGCGGCCCACGGGAATGCCGTGACCGTCGTCGCGAATGCTGATCACCACGGCGTCGTCGACGTCCTCGAGCAGCACGAAGGCGCGCGCGCCGGCGCCGGCGTGAGCGGCGACGTTGTCGAGCGCGTTGCCGACCGCGGCGTCGATCTCGGCGGCGATTCCCGCGGGGAGGACCACCGGGGTCGCGGGCAGGCTGACGGAGACCGTGTCCGACGCGCGGGCCCGTAACAGGGCGGCGAGATCGGCATGCGCTCCCGGCGGGCCGTCCTGCCAGCCACTGACCAGACGTCGCAGCGCGCGTTCCTGCTCGCCGGCGAGATCGGCGAGTTCGGCTGCGACACCGCCGATCTCGCGGCCCCGCCGCGCCACCAGTGCGAGCACCTGGATGGCGCCGTCGTGCACCTCCCGGGAGAGGCGTTCGCGCTCGGAGACCAGGGCCGCCAGCCGGGTGGCCCGTTCCAGCTCGGCGTGCGCGCGGCGGGCGGTGAGCGCCGCCATGCCGACTGCTAGGCCCACTGCCAGCTCGATGACGATCGTGGCGTTGCGGCCGAGGTTCAGGCTCACCGAGCCCTTGAGCGCGGCCACGGCGGCCATGACCACCAGGCCCGCGGCCATGCCGAGGACCGGGCCGCGCAGGACGGCGGCCGAGATCGTCGCATTGGTGGCCCACAGCGTGGTCGGCCAGGACTGGTTGTCGGCGATCCACCGGTCGGAGGCCACCACGTCGGTGGACAGGATCAGCGCCACGGCCACCGCCAGCTCCGCAGCCACCCAGGCGGGGCGGCGACCGACGCCCTGCAGGTAGGCCCAGCCGCATGCGGCGCTCCAGGCCAGCAGCACGCCGAACAGCGCCCACGCGAGTCCGCGCCGAGCCAGGTCGTCGTTGACGGCGACCTGGAAGTAGAGCGCGTAGCCGCAACTGAGCAACCGGAAGCCCTGCGCGGCCCGCCACAGCGGGGCTGCCGGGTCGGGCGAGGCCGTCGTCGGGGTCACGTCGGGGCCGCGCACCGCAGCCGACCTACATCACCTTGGACAGGAACGCCTTGGTGCGGTCGTGCTTCGGATCGCTCATCACCTCGCGGGGGTTGCCGCGCTCGACCACCACGCCGGCGTCCATGAACACCAACTCGTCGGCGACCTCGCGGGCGAACCCCATCTCGTGGGTGACGACGAGCATCGTCATGCCCTCACCGGCCAGCTGCTTCATCACCGCGAGCACCTCGCCGACGAGTTCGGGGTCGAGCGCGGACGTCGGCTCGTCGAACAGCATCAGCTTGGGTTCCATGGCGAGCGCCCGCGCGATGGCGACGCGCTGTTGCTGGCCGCCGGACAGCTGCGCGGGATAGGCGTCGGCCTTGGCCGACAGACCGACGCGGTCGAGCAGCTCGCGTGCCTTGGCCACCGCGGCGTCGCGCTTGATGCCCTTCACCTGCATCGGGGCCTCGACGACGTTCTCCAGGGCGGTGCGGTGCGGGAACAGGTTGAAGTGCTGGAACACCATGCCGATGTCGCGGCGCTGCCGAGCGGCGTCCTTCGGACGCATCTCGTGCAGCTTGCCGCCGCGCTCCCGGTAGCCGACCAACTCGCCGTCGACGTAGAGGCGTCCCGCGTTGACCTGTTCGAGGTGGTTGATGCAGCGCAGGAACGTCGACTTGCCCGAGCCCGACGGTCCCACGATGCACAGCACCTTGCCGCGACCGACCTCCAGGCTCACGCCCTTGAGCACGTCGAGAGCACCGAAGTTCTTGCAGACCTGTTCGGCGCGCACCATCGGTGTCACGGGTGCACCTCTCCCATCTGCGCCTTGGCGAGCGCCTCGAGCTGCTTGGGTGTCAGCTTGCGCGACGAACCGCGAGCGTAGTACCGCTCCAGGTAGTACTGCCCCACCATCAAGACGCTGGTGACGACGAGGTACCAGGTGGAGGCCACCAGCAGCAGGGGCACCGGGTCGAAGATGCGGGCGGCGACCTCGCGGGTGGCGATGCTGTACACGTCGAACGCGTACGGCACGGCGGTCACCAGCGAGGTGGTCTTCAGCATGCTGATGACCTCGTTGCCGGTGGGCGGGATGATCACGCGCATCGCCTGGGGCAGCACGGTGCGGCGCATGGCCAGACCCCAGGACATGCCGAGCGCCGTCGACGCCTCCATCTGCCCCTCGGGTACCGAGCTGATGCCCGCGCGGATGATCTCCGCCATGTATGCGGCCTCGTTCAGGGCGAGCCCCAGCATGGCGAGCAGGAACGGGATCGACAGCGACTGCAGGTCGAGGGTGAAGAACGTCGGCCCGAACGGCACGCCCAGCTGGATCTTCGAGTAGATGACGGGAATCAGGCCCCAGAAGGCCAGCTGCACGTACACCGGTGTGCCACGGAAGATCCACAGGTACACCCACGACACCGAACGGAACACCGGGTTCGGCGACAGCCGCATCACCGACAACACGATGCCGAGAACGATGGCGATCACCATCGAGTACACCGTCAGCTGCAGGGTGTTGAACACCCCGAGCAGGATGCGTTCGTTGAAGAGGTACTCGCCGTAGGTCTTCCACCCGTAGGCCGGGTTGGTGGCCGCCCCGTAGAGGAACAGCCCGACGAGGACGATGATGACGCCCGCCGCCACCCACCGCCACGGGTGCCGCAGCGGAACGGCATCGATGGTGGCGGGACGATCGGATGGCGACGGAGCGTCAGCGGTCATCGAGTGGGTCAGCTGATCGCGCCGTTGATGACCGGCTTGTCGATCATGCCGTTCTCGACGCCCCAGTTCGACGCGATGGTCTTGTAGTCACCGGACTCGATGAGGTGCTCGAGCGCCTTCTGCAGGGACTGCGCCAGCGGCGAGCCCTTCTTGACCGGCCAGCCGTAGGGCGCCGAGTCGAAGATGTCGCCGGCCTGCTCGAGCTTGCCGTTGCTCTGCTTGATGGCGTACGAGGTCACCGGCGAGTCCGCCGACATGGCGTCGGCCTGACCGAGCACGACGGCGTTGGTCGCGGCGTCCTGACCGTCGAAGGGCAGGATCGTGATGGCGGGCTTGCCCGCGTCGGTGCACGCCTTGCTCTTGGCGGGCAGCTCGTCGGTCTCCTGCGTGGTGGTCGCCTGCACCGCGACCTTCTTGCCGCACGCGTCGGTCGGGTTGATGTTCGCCCCCGGCTTGGCCGCCCAGCTGGTGCCCGCGGAGAAGTAGGTCACGAAGTCGACGGACTGCTCGCGTTCCTTGGTGTCGGTGAACGACGACATGCCGACGTTGAACTGGCCGCCCTGGATGGACGGGATGATCTTCGCGAAGTCCGCCTCGCGGTACTCCGCGGTGAGCCCCAGCGTCGAGGCGATCGCGTTCATCAGGTCGACGTCGAACCCGACGATCTTGCCGCTCTCGTCCTTGAACTCGTTGGGCGCGTAAGGGATGTTCACGCCGACGATCAGCTTGCCGGAGGACTTGATGTCCTCGGGGACGGTGTTGGCGATCTCGTCGACCTTGCTGGCGTTGGCCGCGGTCGTGCTCGTCGACGGTCCGGACCCCTCGTTGCTCGACGAACACCCGGAAACGACCAGGGCGCCGGCCGCGGCGAACACCGCTGCGAGACGCCACATCTTCCCACCTGACACGAAAAGCCTCATCTTCCTTCGTCGGGTCGTTCCCGTCCCGTCCAACCGGAGCAGGTTAACGACCGTGGACCGGGCACGCATGGCCGGTAACGGAACATTAATAAAGCATCGACGCCGCGGCAGGCGAACGAAACCCTTGGCTCGTCATCGCCGTTCTGGCGTCCCTCCTCTCGGACGGCCGCGCCCGCACCGCCGCCGCGACCGCCGGAGGCGGGTCAGGCGCTGAGGAGATCGGACCGCACCATGATGCAGTCCGTCTCGACCAGTCTGGGGAAGTGTCCCTCGTTGTTCGGCACCAGGGCGCTCAACTGAAAGCCGCATTCCTCGTAGGTGGTGATCGCATCGCGGAAGTCGACGGAATCGCCGTAGATCTTCTTGACGGACAACTCGCTCTGCAATCCGACGAATCGACGTACCGCATCACGCGCAGACGTCACGATCTGGACGTCGAATCCCTGGGTATCGAGTT
Organism: Mycolicibacterium grossiae; assembly: GCF_008329645.1. Lineage (NCBI taxonomy): Bacteria > Bacillati > Actinomycetota > Actinomycetes > Mycobacteriales > Mycobacteriaceae > Mycobacterium > Mycolicibacterium grossiae. The sequence goes on along the minus strand of NZ_CP043474.1, from coordinate 3,937,983 downwards.
TGAGGAACGGGCGCCGGAATGCGTAATGCGAACTCAGCCGCTCGAGGGTCGTCGCGAGATTCTCGGTCTTCACGGTGACGCTCTTGGTGATCGTGTTCTTCTTGGCGAAGATGTCGACCTCGTCGTGGCGAGGTGTACTCAAGGAGCTGAACTGCGACGCCTTCATGACGTTGAAGGTCGCCGTGCCGTCGGACGCCCCGATCGCCAAATCCTCGACGACCCAATCGGATTTGCCACGTGCGCTCCGGCGAAGCGCGGCGGCCGCGTCCGGGTTGGGCTCGAAGGAGATCACCAGCCCGGTGAATTTCACCTTTTCCCGCAGCATGCGCGCGTACTGTCCGACGTTCGCCCCCACGTCGAACACGCAGTCGACCGCATAGTGGTCGAACAATTGGCGAAGATGAGCGACTTCCCACTCTTCGTACAAATTCTTCTTGACCGTGGCAGGACGACGACGAATCCACCCCATGGCGGGAAATGCTATCTGCGGGAGCGTCAATGCGCGTGTCTTCGCGCGCATTCGAGTCATTCATCCCGCTGGCATCGCATTTCGGCGCGCCCGCGTCGTTTCCTTCGGTCGGTTCGCACCGGCCCGGGTACCGGGATGTGCGTCATCCGCTGTGACACACTGCGGGCATGACCAACCCCGAGGTTCCGAGCCTGCTGCCCCACCTGTGGAAGTCCGCGGTCGTGTCCGGCGTGCTGGCCGTCGCCCTCGGCGTCGCCGTCGTCGCGTGGCCCAACATCTCCATCGCGGTGGCAGCCATCTTCTTCGGCGCCTACCTGCTGATCACCGGCATCGAACAGGTGATCTTCGCGTTCAGCCTGCACGTCGCCGCGGGCGGTCGGGTGCTGCTGTTCATCAGCGGAGCGGCGTCCCTCATCCTCGCGGTGCTGGCGTTCCGGCACCTCTACGACGCGGTGCTGCTGCTGGCGATCTGGGTGGCGATCGGCTTCATCTTCCGTGGCGTCGCCACCACGGTCTCGGCCATCAGCGATCCGACGCTGCCGGGTCGCGGCTGGAACGTGTTCGTGGGCGTCGTCAGCCTCGTCGCCGGCGTCGTCGTCCTCGCCTCCCCCTTTACGTCACTGGAGACCCTGGCCCTCGTCGTCGGCATCGGACTGATCTTCATCGGCCTGATGCAGGTGGTCGCGGGCTTCGGCATCCGGCGCACGTCGCAGGCGCTGTCCGCGGGGCCTACGGGAACGCCTTCGGGAACGCCCGCGGGGACGCACCCGGTGACGACCGAGGCCGGGACGCCTCCGGCGGAGGCGGCCACGGAGACACCGCGGACGGAGCCGTAGCGCCGGTCTGACTACTGGCTCACATCTGCTTGGGCTTCCCCCAACCCGCTACTACGCTTTGTCGTAGATGGGTCGTAGATCAATGGGGATCAGGGACTCTCAGCCCGAGAGATGGTGCACATGGACGCGCTCGACGTGTCACGGTGGCAGTTCGGCATCACGACCGTCTACCACTTCCTCTTCGTCCCGCTGACCATCGGCCTGGCCCCGCTCATCGCGGTCATGCAGACCGTCTGGGTGTGCACCGGCAACACCGCCTGGTACCGCCTCACCAAGTTCTTCGGCAAGCTCTTCCTGATCAACTTCGCCCTCGGCGTCGCCACCGGCGTCGTGCAGGAGTTCCAGTTCGGGATGAACTGGAGCGAGTACTCCCGCTTCGTCGGTGACGTCTTCGGCGCGCCGCTGGCCATGGAGGGCCTCGTCGCGTTCTTCTTCGAGTCGACGTTCCTCGGCCTGTGGATCTTCGGCTGGACCCGGCTGCCCCGCCTCGTGCACCTGGCCTGCATCTGGGTGGTCGCCCTCGCGGTCAACGCGTCGGCCTTCTTCATCATCGCCGCCAACTCCTGGATGCAACATCCGGTGGGCGCCGTCGTCAATCCCACCACCGGTCGGGCCGAGCTGACGAGCATCGTCGCGCTGTTCACCAACAACACCGCCGTCGCCGCCTTCACGCACGCCGTCGCCGGAGCGTTCCTCACCGCGGGCACCTTCGTCGCCGGTGTCTGCGCCTGGTGGCTGATCCGGGCACGCGACGGCGTCGAGTCCCGCACGATGTACCGGCCGGCGACCATCCTGGGCTGTCTGGTGGCGCTGGTGTCCGCGGGCGCGCTCGCCTACACCGGTGACGTGCAGGGCAAGCTGATGTTCGAACAGCAGCCCATGAAGATGGCGTCCGCGGAGTCGTTGTGCCACACCGCAACCGATCCCGACTTCTCCTTCCTCACCGTCGGCACCCACAACAACTGCGACAGCGTCACCCACGTCATCGAGGTGCCGTACATCCTGCCCTTCCTGGCGAAGGGGCAGTTCGAGGGCGTGACGCTCGAGGGCGTCGTCGACCTGCAGAAGCGTTACGAGCAGCAGCTCGGCCCGGGCGACTACCGGCCCAACCTCTTCGTCACCTACTGGGCCTTCCGCGCGATGATCGGCCTGCTGGCCCTGCCGGCGCTGTTCGCCGTCGTCGCGCTGTGGCTCACCCGCGGTGGACGCATCCCGAAGCAGCGCTGGTTCGCCACCGCCGGACTGCTCGTCCTGCCCACGCCGTTCCTGGCCAACAGTGCCGGCTGGGTGTTCACCGAGATGGGGCGGCAGCCGTGGGTCGTGGTGCCCAATCCGGACGGCAATCCCGACCTGCGGCTCACGGTCGCCCAGGGCGTCTCCGACCACTCCGTGGGCATGGTGCTGACGTCGTTGGTCGTCTTCACCACCATCTACGCGGTGCTCGCCGTCATCTGGTTCTGGTTGATGCGTCGATACGTGGCGCAGGGACCGCTCGAGCACGACGCCGAACCCGCGCCGCCCACTCCGCCGGACGACGCCACCGTCGCGCCGCTGTCCTTCGCCTACTGAACCCGGGAGGGGTCATGGCACTGTCCGACTTCTGGTTCCTCGTCCTCGCCGTGCTGTTCGGTGGCTTCTTCGTCCTGGAGGGCTTCGACTTCGGCGTCGGCATGCTCATGCGCTTCTTCGGCCGCACGGCCGGCGCGGATCGCGAACGTCACCAACGTGCCGTGCTGAACACCATCGGCCCCGTCTGGGACGGTAACGAGGTGTGGCTGATCACCGCGGGTGGGGCGATGTTCGCGGCGTTCCCCGCCATGTACGCCACGCTGTTCTCCGGGCTCTATCTGCCGCTGCTCGCCATCCTGTTCGGGATGATCGTGCGCATCTGCGCCATCGAGTGGCGCGGCAAGGTCGACGACCCGCAGTGGCGGCGCTGGGCCGACGCCGCGATCGCCACCGGGTCGTGGCTGCCTGCGGTGCTCTGGGGCGTCGCCTTCGCCGCGCTGCTGCGCGGGCTGCCCGTCGACGCAGACGCCCAGATCCATCTCGGCCTCGGCGACCTGATCAACCCGTACACCGTTCTCGGCGGCGCGACGACCGCCGGGCTGTTCGCCTTCCACGGCGCGGTGTTCGTCCGGCTCAAGACCGAGGGCACCGTGCGCAGCGAGGCGACGCGCTTCGCGGCGCTGCTCGGCATCCCGGTGACGGCCGCCGTCGCAAGCTTCGGACTGTGGACCCAGCTGGCCCACGGCAAGGACTGGACGTGGCTGGTGCTCGGCGTCGCCGTGATCGCCCAACTGTCCGCGGTGCTGCTGGCATGGAGCCGTGGTGGGGACGGCTGGGCGTTCGCGTGCACCACGGCGGTGGTCACGGCCGTGGTCGTGCTGCTCTTCGGGTCCCTCTACCCGAACGTCATCCCGTCCAGCCTGGACTCGGCCTGGAGTCTGACCGTGGCCAACGCGTCGTCGTCTCCCTACACGCTGACGATCATGTCGTGGGCCGCGGCGATCGTGACGCCCCTGGTGATCGTCTACCAGGGTTGGACCTATTGGGTGTTCCGGCAACGCATCTCGGCCGAGCGCATCCCCGACCCGATCGGGCTTCCCCGCCGGGCGCCGGACCCGGCGGCACCGTGAACGCGCTGCGCCGGTCGGCGGCGATGCGCCGTTACGTCGCCGTCTCCGTGGTGCTGGGCGTCGTGATCGCCGCAACGGCCATCGCGGTGGCCATCGTGCTCGCGCACGTCGTCGCCGGCGTCATCACCGACCCGGACACCCGCACGGTCGACCACTGGACACCGGCACTGGCGGTGCTGGCGGCCCTGTGGTCGGTCCGTGCCGCGGCGCAGTGGGCGCAGACCCGACTCGGCCAGCACGGTGCCACCGCGGTGATCGCCGAGACCGGCCGCACCCTGCTGCAGGGGGTGACGGCGCTGCCACCGCGCGACCTGCAGGCCACACGGGACCGCGCCGCCGTGCTGCTCACCCGAGGACTGGACGGCCTGCGGCCCTACCTGGTCCGGTTCCTGCCCGCGGTCGTCCTGGCCGCCGTCGTGACACCCGGCGCGGTGGTCGCCATGGCGGTGCACGACGTGCAGGCCGCCGTGATCGTCGTGATCGCCCTCCCCCTGGTGCCGCTGTTCATGGTGCTCATCGGCCTGGTCACCCGCGACCGCTCCGCCGCGGCGCTCACCGCCCTGGGCACACTGCAGGCGCGGTTGCTGGACCTGGCCGCCGGCCTGCCGACGCTGCGCGCCCTCGGTCGCGCGGACGGCGCCGCCCCGCGGATCGCGGACGTCGCTGCGGCACAGCGTCATTCGGCCATGGCGACACTACGCATCGCGTTCCTGTCGTCGTTCGTGCTGGAGTTGCTCGCCACGCTCGGCGTCGCGCTCGTCGCGGTGAGCGTCGGGCTGCGCCTGGTGTTCGGCGACATCGCACTGGCCGACGCGCTCACCGCTCTGCTGCTGGCCCCGGAGGTGTTCTGGCCGCTGCGACGCGTCGGCGCCGAGTTCCACGCCGCCCAGGACGGCAAGACCGCCGCCACCGACGCGTCGGATCTGCTCGACGCGCTCCCGAAGCCACCGCGAGGGTCCCGCCGCGTCACCGCGCGCGGCGCCGAGATCCGCCTGGCGGGGCTCGGCGTGTCCGGACGCGACGGCGACGCACCGCACGACCTGACCGCGGTGCTCGCGCCCGGGGCCGTGACGGTGCTGACCGGACCCAACGGCGCGGGCAAGAGCACGGTGCTGCAGGCCATCCTGGGGCTGACACCGCCGACCGCCGGCCGCGTGTCGGTGGCCGGCGTCGACGTCGCGGACCTCGCCGCCGACGCCTGGTTCGCCCAGGTGGCGTGGTTGCCGCAGCGTCCGATGCTGGTGCCCGGCACCGTGCGCCACAACCTGCACCTGCTCGGCGCCGTCGAGGACGTCGAGACGGCCTGTCGGGCTGCGGGTTTCGACGACGTCGTGCGATCACTGCCCCGCGGGTGGGACACCGAGCTCGGCAGCGGCGGCGTCGGGATGTCCCTCGGACAGCGTCAGCGCCTGGGCCTGGCCCGCACGCTGGGCTCGTCGGCGCCGGTGCTGCTGCTCGACGAGCCGACCGCGCACCTCGACGCCGAGTCCGAGGCGCGCGTGCTGCGCGCCCTGGTGGCGCGGGCCCGCGCGGGTGACACCGTCGTCGTGGTCGGGCACCGCCCGGAGGTCCTCGCCGTCGCCGACCGGATCGTGGAGGTGCGAGGTGCCCACCTCGTCGCTCACTGACGACGTCGCCGCCGCCGTGGCACTGCTCCGACCGCGGGCACCGCGACTGTTGGCGGCGATCGGCCTCGGCGTGGTGTCGCTCGGCAGCGCGCTGGCCCTGGCGGGCGTGGCCGCCTGGCTCATCGCCCGGGCCTGGCAGATGCCGCCGATCCTGGACCTGACCGTGGCGGTCGTCGCGGTGCGGGCACTCGGCATCGCCCGCGGCGTCCTCGGCTACTGCGAGCGCCTCGCCACCCACGACGTCGCGCTGCGCGCCGCGGGGCAGGCCCGCGTCACGTTGTACCGACGGCTCGCGGGCGCGCATCCGGACGCGGTGCTGCGCTGGCGCAGCGGCGATCTGACGGCGCGCCTCGGAGCCACCGTGGACGACCTGGCCGACGTCCTGGTCCGCGCGGTGCTGCCGATCGCCGTCGCCAGTGTCCTCGGCGTGGCCGCGGTCGTCGCCGTCGCGGTGATCGCACCGGCCGCGGGCGCGGTGCTGGCCGCCGGGCTGCTCGTCGCCGGTGTCCTCGCGCCGTGGCTCACCGCCCGCGCCGCGGCCGCCGAGGAGCGCGTCGCCGTCGCCCACCGCGCCGCGCGCGACGCCGCAACGCTGCTGGCGCTCGAGCACGCGCCCGAACTGCGGGTCGCCGGGCGCCTCGATGCCGTGGTGGTCGACGCCGACCGACGGCAGCGCGCGTGGGGCGCCGCGGCGGACCGTGCCGCCCGGCTGACCGCGGTGGCCTCCGCCGTCCCGACGCTGGCGCTCGGCGCGGGCGTCCTCGCCGCGGTGTACTCCGCCATCGCGCTCGGCGCCTCGGTGGCGCCGACGACGGCCGCCATCCTGATGCTGCTGCCGCTGTCGTCCTTCGAGGCGACCACCGCCCTGCCCGCCGCCGGGGTGCACCTGATGCGTGCCCGCATCGCGCTGCGCCAGCTCGACGAGGTGACCGCCGATCCCGGCGGCCGCAACCGGCCGGCGGTGGCCGTCCCGACGGTGCGGGCGGGTGAGCGGCTGGTGATCGTCGGTCCGAGCGGGGCGGGCAAGACCACGACACTGCTCGCGATCGCCGCGGAGCACGCTGCGGCGGCGGGGTTCTTCGGCGAGGACGCGCACCTGTTCGCGACAACGGTGCGGGACAACCTCAAGGTGGCGCGCGGCGACGTCACCGACGCCGAGGCGGTCGCCGCGCTCGCGGCGGTCGGTCTGGCTGATTGGCTGGCCGACCTGCCCGACGGTCTCGACACCGTGCTCACCGGTGGCGCCGAGGCCGTATCGGGTGGTCAGCGCCGCCGGCTGCTGCTCGCCCGGGCCGTGGTTTCGACGTTCCCGGTGGTCCTACTCGACGAACCGACCGAGCACCTCGCCGCCGACGACGCCGACCGGGTGCTCCGCGAACTGCTGCGGCCGGGCGGTCTCTTCGCCGCCGACCGCGCAGTCGTGGTGGCCACCCATCACCTCCCGCCGGGCGTCGACTGCCCCGTCGTGACGGTCGGCGCCGACGAGTACGCTCGGCTCCGATGACCGGCTATCCGGGCGGATATCCCCCACCGCCGCAGGACCCCTACTCGGGTTACCCGGCGGGCCCGTACCCGTACGGTCCGCCGCCGAGACCGCGCAACGGTCTGGGCCTGACGGCGTTGATCCTTGGCATCGCCGGTCTGCTCGCCTTCTGGTCGATCGCCGGCGGCGTGCTGCTCGGCGTGGCCGCCGTCGTCCTGGGTCTGATCGGGCGGGGCCGGGCGCGACGAGGTGAGGCGACCAACGGCGGCGTCGCGGTGGCGGGCGCGGTGCTCGGCGCGCTGGCCATCGTGCTGTCCCTGGCCTTCATCGCCGTGTGGGCGGGCGTCTTCGATGCGGTGGGCGGCGACGACTACCTGGAGTGCGTGTCGCGCGCGGGCACCGACCAGCAGGCGCTCGACGGGTGCATCGACCAGCTCACCGACCGCGTCGACGCGACGTTGCGCCCGTCACCGACGCCGTAGCGCCAAGGCGGGACTCAGCGCGCCGGGAAGTGCTTGACGATGCCCTCCTGCACGACGGTCGCGAGCATCCGGCCCGACTCGTCGAAGAAGTGTCCGGTGCCGAGCCCCCGCGAGTCCGCCGCCACTGGGGACGTCGTCGAATACAGCACCCAGTCGTCGAAGTGGATCGGCCGGTGGAACCACACCGAATGGTTGATCGTCACCGCGAAGATCCGGTCGAAACCCCACGACAGTCCGTGCGTGGTGATGATCGAGTCGAGGACGGTGGTGTCCGACGAGTACACCAGCGCCGCGGCGTGCAGCACCGGATCGTCGGGCATGGTGCCGCGCGCCGTCATCCACACCCGGTTGTGCTCGAGCCGGCCGCCCTTGCCGCGCATCACCCACGACGGGTCGTTGGTGTAGCGCCATTCGATCGGCTTGAGCGCCGCCACGAACAGCGGCACCGTCTCCTCGAATCCGGTGAGCAACTCGTCGATCGTCGGAAGGTCGTGCGGCGCCGCCACTTCGGGCGCGGGCACACCGTGCTCGAGACTCTGCCCGCCGGCGAGGAACGACGCGAACGCCGACACCAGCAGCTGCCCGTCCTGGGTCACGTCGATCCGGCGATTGGCGATCCGGCGCTCGTCGCGCAGCCGGACGACCGTGAACTCGAGGTCGCGTCCCGGATCGCCGCCCGCGATGAAGTGCGCCGAGAGCGCGTTCGGCGGCAACGGGTGCCGAAGCGTCCGGCTGGCCGCGACGAAGGCCTGCGCCATCATCTGGCCGCCGAACGTCCGCACCGGGTTCTTGCTGGGGTGCGCGCCGACGAAGGCGTCCGGGCCCGTGGGACGGAGATCGAGGACCGCCAGTAGCTCGTGGAAGTCGCGAGTCGCGTCCGGCGACACCCGGGCCTCCGTTCCGCCGTCAGGCGTGGTCGTCCTCCCCGATCCGGTGCACGTGGATCAGGTTGGTCGAGCCTACTGTGCCCGGAGGCGCGCCCGCGACGATGACCACCAGGTCGCCGCGCTTGTACCGGCCGAGCGACAGCAGTGACTCGTCGACCTGGCGGATCATGCCGTCGGTGGTCTGCATGTGCGGGACGATGAACGTCTCGGTGCCCCAGGTCAGTGCCAGCTGGCTGCGCACCTCGGGCAGCGGCGTGAACGCCAGCAGCGGCAGCGGCGTGTGGAGCCGGGCGAGGCGCTTCACGGTGTCGCCGGACTGGGTGAACGCGACGAGCGCCTTGGCGTCGAGCCGCTCGCCGATGTCGCGGGCGGCGTACGAGATGACGCCGCGCTTGGTGCGGGGTACGTGCGTCAGCGGCGGCGCGGCGGTCGAGTTCTCCTCGACCGCGCTGACGATGCGGGCCATGGTGCGGACCGCTTCCAGCGGATACTTGCCGACCGAGGTCTCACCGGAGAGCATCACCGCGTCGGCGCCGTCGAGGACGGCGTTGGCGACGTCGGACGCCTCGGCGCGGGTCGGCCGGGAGTGCTCGATCATCGACTCGAGCATCTGCGTCGCGACGATCACCGGCTTGGCGTTCTCGCGCGCCATCTGGATGGCCCGCTTCTGCACCAGCGGCACCTCCTCGAGCGGCAGTTCGACGCCCAGGTCGCCGCGCGCCACCATGATCGCGTCAAACGCGAGGACCACGGCTTCGAGGTTGGCGATCGCCTCGGGCTTCTCGAGCTTGGCGATGACCGGGACGCGGCGGCCGACGCGGTCCATCACCTCGTGCACCAGTTCGATGTCGGCAGGCGAGCGGACGAACGACAGCGCGACGAGGTCGACGCCCAGGCGCAGCGCGAATTCGAGGTCGTCGATGTCCTTCTCGGACAGCGCCGGAACCGAGACGTTCATGCCGGGCAGTGACAGGCCCTTGTTGTTGCTGACCCGACCGCCCTCGGTGACGGTGCAGACCACGTCGTTGCCGTCGACGTGCTCGACCACGACGCCGACGTTGCCGTCGTCGATGAGCAGCTTGTCCCCGGGTGACGCGTCGTTGGCCAGCTGCTTGTAGGTGGTGGAGACGCGGTCGTGCGTTCCCATGAAGTCCTCGACGGTGATGCGCACCGTCTCCCCGGCCTGCCACAGCGTGGCGCCGGTGGCGAAGCGACCGAGCCGGATCTTCGGCCCCTGCAGGTCGGCGAGGACGCCGACGGCCCGTCCGGTGGCGTCGGACGCCGAGCGGACCCGCCGGTAATTGGCTTCGTGGTCGGAGTAGTCACCGTGGCTGAAGTTGAGCCGGGCGACGTCCATGCCCGCCTCGACGAGGGACTTCACCATCTCGTCGGTGCCGGTCGCAGGGCCGAGGGTACAGACGATCTTTCCGCGTCTAGTCACGTCTGCTGAGCATAGTCGTTGATCGATTCAGATGACGATTCAGCGGGCATCGGACACCTGCTTCACAGCACTCTCAGACCACGGCCAGCGGCAACGCGCCCGGCACCACCGGCGCCGGTAGGTCCGACTCGCCCATCAGGTACGCGTCGACGGCGTGCGCCGCGCTGCGGCCCTCCGCGATCGCCCACACGACCAGCGAGGCGCCCCGGTGGGCGTCGCCGCACACGAAGACCCCGGGGGCGTCGGTCTGCCAGTCGGAGCCGCACGGCAGCGCCCCGCGCCCGTTGAGCTGCAGCCCGAGCCCGTCGAGCAGCGCCATGTGGTCGACGCCCTCGAAGCCGATCGCCAGCAGCGCCAGGTCGCACGGCACCTCGAAGCTCTCCCCGACCGGGGTGATCTGGCGGCGCCCCGAGGCGTCGCGCTCGACCTTCACCTCCGCGACCTCCAGCGCCCGGACGTGCCCCTGCTCATCACCCAGGAAGCGCTGCACCGCCACCTCGTAGCGGCGCGCCCCGCCCTCGGCGTGCGCCGGCGACAGCCGCGTCCGCAACACCAGCGGCCAGGTCGGCCACGGCGTGCGCGAGTCGTCGCGGATCTCCGGCGGCTCGGGGTTGTAGTCGAGCTGCGTGACCGAGGTCGCGCCCTGCCGGTGTGCCGTGCCGAGGCAGTCCGCGCCGGTGTCGCCGCCGCCGATGATGACGACGTGCCCGTCGCGCGCCGAGATCGGCGACGTTCCGTCGCCCTCGCACTCGCGGTTGGCCGGCACCAGGTACTCCATGGCCAGGTGCACGCCGCCGAGGTCGCGGCCCTCCACCAGGTTGTCGCGACCGCGCAGCGCGCCGACGGCGAGCACGACGGCGTCGTGCTGCGCCCGCAGCGCCTCGACGGTCAGGTCGACGCCCACCTCGCAGTCGGTGACGAACCGCGTGCCCTCGGCGCGCATCTGCGCCAGCCGCTGATTGAGCACCCGCTTCTCCAGCTTGTACTCCGGGATGCCGTAGCGCAGCAGCCCGCCCGGCCGGTTGTCCCGCTCGTAGACCGTCACGTGATGCCCGGCGCGCGTGAGCTGTTGCGCCGCCGCGAGTCCCGCCGGTCCGGAACCGACGACGGCGACGCTCTTGCCGGTGGCGATCGCCGCGGGCTGCGGTTCCACGATGCCGTCGAGCCACGCCTGGTCGGCGATGGTCTGCTCGATCCGCTTGATGGTCACCGACCCGCCGGTCTGCTCCTCGGAGATCGACAGCACGCACGCCGCCTCGCACGGTGCCGGACACAACCGGCCGGTGAACTCCGGGAAGTTGTTGGTGGCGTGCAACCGGTCGCTCGCAGCGTCCCAGCGACCCCGTCGCACCAGGTCGTTCCACTCCGGAATCAAGTTGCCCAGCGGACAACCCGCCGTGCCGGAATGGCAGAACGGGATGCCGCAGTCCATGCAGCGGCGCGCCTGCTGCGAGACCTCGCCCGCGCGTTCGTGCGGGTCCTGGGTCTCGTAGACCTCGCGCCAGTCGCCGACGCGTTCGTCGACGGGGCGCTTGGACGCCTCGATCTTCGGCACCTTCAGGAATCCGGTGGGGTCAGCCACGGGTCGCCTCCATGATCGCCGCGTCCACGTCGCGCCCCTCGGCCTTGGCCATCCGGGTCGCCCGCAGCACGCGCTGGTAGTCGGTGGGCATGATCTTGGTGAACAGCGCACTGCGTCTGGGCCAGTCGGCCAGCAGCGACGTCGCGATGGCGCTGCCGGTGTACCGCGCATGGGCGGTGACGACCTCGCACAGCCACTCGAGGTCCTCGGGTTCGGGTCGCTGCAGTTCCACCATCGCCGGGTTGACCTTCGCCGGGTCCAGGCCGAGCACGTAGGCGATGCCGCCGGACATGCCGGCCGCCATGTTGCGGCCGGTCGGCCCCAGCACCACCACGCGCCCGCCGGTCATGTACTCGCAGGCATGGTCGCCGACGCCCTCGGCGACCGCGGTGGCGCCGGAGTTGCGTGCGCAGAACCGCTCCCCCACCCGGCCGCGCAGGAACACCTCGCCGGAGGTGGCGCCGTAGAGCAGCGTGTTGCCCGCGATCACGTTGTCCTCGGGGATGAACAGCACGTCCTCCGGTGGCCGGACGACGATCCGCCCGCCCGAGAGTCCCTTGCCGACGTAGTCGTTGGCGTCGCCGACGAGGTCGAGGGTGACGCCCGGAGGCAGGAAGGCGCCGATCGACTGGCCGGCCGAGCCGTGCAGCGTCACGTGGATGGTGTCGGCGGGCAGGCCCTGCGCACCGTAGCGGCGGGTGACCTCGGTGCCCAGCATGGTGCCGACCGTCCGGTTGACGTTGCGGACCGGCAGGTCTAGGCGCACCGGGTGGGCGTCCTCGAGCGCACCCTCGGCGAGGGCGATGAGCGTCTTGTCCAAAGCCTGATCCAGTGCGTGGTACTGATCGGTGACCTTGCGCCGCTGCGTGAGTCGCTCGCCGTGCGCGTTGGTCGGCATGGCGAAGATCGGGGTGAGGTCGAGTCCCTGGCTCTTCCAGTGCGCGACGCCGACCGCGGTGTCGAGGACCTCGGCCTGCCCCACCGCCTCGTCGATGCTGCGGAAGCCGAGTTCGGCCAGGTAGCGCCGGACGTCCTCGGCGATGAACCGGAAGAAGTTCTCCAGGAACTCGGGCTTGCCGTTGAACCGGGCCCGCAACTCCGGATTCTGCGTCGCGACGCCGACCGGGCAGGTGTCGAGGTGGCAGACGCGCATCATGATGCAGCCGGACACCACCAGTGGCGCCGTGGAGAAGCCGAATTCCTCGGCGCCCAGCAGCGCAGCCACGATCACGTCGCGTGCCGTGCGCATGCCGCCGTCGGCCTGCACGGTGATGCGGTCGCGCAGTCCGTTGAGCACCAGCGTCTGCTGTGCGTCGGCGAGTCCCACTTCCCACGGCAGCCCGGCGTGCTTGAGCGACGTCAGCGGCGCGGCGCCGGTGCCGCCGTCCCAGCCGGAGATCAGCACCACGTCCGCGTGGGCCTTCGACACCCCGGTGGCCACCGTGCCGACGCCGACGGAGCTCACCAGCTTGACGTGGACGCGTGCCTGGTCGTTGGCGTTCTTCAGGTCGTGGATCAGCTGGGCGAGGTCCTCGATCGAGTAGATGTCGTGGTGTGGCGGTGGCGAGATGAGCCCCACGCCCGGCGTGGAGTGCCTCGTCTTGGCGATGCTCGGGTACACCTTGTACCCCGGAAGCTGGCCACCCTCACCGGGTTTGGCCCCCTGCGCCATCTTGATCTGGATGTCCGTGGCGTTGACGAGGTAGTCGCTGGTGACGCCGAAGCGCCCGGACGCGACCTGCTTGACGGCACTGCGGCGGCGAGGGTCGTACAGCCGGTCGACGTCCTCGCCGCCCTCCCCGGAGTTGGAGCGACCACCGAGGTTGTTCATGGCGATCGCCATGGTCTCGTGCGCTTCGGCCGAGATCGACCCGTAGCTCATGGCGCCGGTGTTGAACCGCGTGCAGATCGACTCGGCGGACTCGACCTCCTCGAGCGGCACGGGTGGGCGCAGCCCGGTCTTGAAGTCGAACAGACCGCGCAGCGTGCCGCCCTCGCGGGACAGCCGATCCACCTCGTCGGTGTACTGCGCGAAGATCTCGTGGCGACCGGTGCGCGTCGAATGCTGCAGCAGGAACACCGTTTCCGGAGTGAACAGGTGCAGCTCGCCCTCGCGACGGAACGCGTACTCCCCACCCACCTCGAGTCGCCGGTGCACCCGTTCGGTGGGGTTTTCGGGGTAGGCGCGACGGTGGCGCTGCTTGACCTCCTCGGCCACCACGTCCAGACCCACGCCGCCGAGCCGCCCGGGCGTGCCGGTGAAGTACTCGTCGATGACGTCGCGGTCCAGACCGATCACCTCGAAGGCCTGCGCCGCGGTGTAGGAGGCGACGGTCGAAATGCCCATCTTGCTCATGACCTTCATGACGCCCTTGCCGAGCGCCTTGAGGTAGTTGCGGACGGCGGCCTGGGTCTCGACGCCGGTCAGTTCACCCTCGCGGATCAGGTCCTCGATGGACTCGAACGCGAGGTACGGGTTCACCGCCGCGGCACCGAAGCCGATGAGCAACGCGATGTGGTGCACCTCGCGGGCGTCGCCGGTCTCCACGACGAGTGCCACGGTGGTGCGTTCCTTGGTGCGGACCAGGTGGTGGTGCACCGCCGACACCGCCAGCAGCGACGGGATCGGGGCCTTGGTGTGGTCGGAGTCGCGGTCGGAGAGCACCAGCGTGCGCGCCCCGCTGGCGATCGCCTCGGACGCACGGTGCCGGAGGTCCTCGATCGCCTCGGCGAGTCCCTCTCCGCCGCGCTCGACATGGTACAGCGCCCGCAGCACCTTGGTCTGGAAGCCGGGCTGATCGCCGTCGTCGTTGATGTGGATGATCTTGTTGAGTTCGTCGTTGTCGAGCACCGGCCAGCCCAGCAGGATCTGGCGGCACGACGCGGGCTGCGGGTCCAGCAGGTTGTGCTCGGGACCCATGACGCGCGACATCGACGTGACGATCTCCTCGCGGATGGCGTCCAGCGGCGGGTTGGTCACCTGAGCGAACATCTCGACGAAGTAGTCGTAGAGCAGCCGCGACCGCTGCGACAGGACCGCCGCGGGCGTGTCGGTTCCCATGGAGCCCAGCGGTTCCGCCCCCGAGGCGGCCATCGGGGTCAGCAGGATGCGCAGGTCCTCCTCGGTGTAGCCGAAGGCGATCTGGCGCCGCACGACCGAGTCGTGATCGGGCTGCATCCGGCCCCGCTCGGGCAGCGTGTGCAGGTCGAGCAGTCCGGCGTGCAGCCACTCCTCGTAGGGGTGGGCAGCGGCGACGGCCGACTTGATCTCGTCGTCGGGCACGATGCGTCCGGCCGCGGTGTCGACGAGGAACATGGTGTTCGGCTCCAGCCGGCCCTTGGCGACGACCTCCGCCGGCGGGACCGGCAGGACGCCGCTCTCACTGGCGAGGATCACGCGGTCGTCGATGGTGCGCCACCACCGCCCGGGCCGCAATCCGTTGCGGTCCAACACCGCTCCCACCACGGTGCCGTCGGTGAACGTGACGCACGCCGGACCGTCCCACGGTTCCATGATCGAGGCGTGGAACTGGCAGAACGCCCGCCGGGCCGGATCCATCGTGGTGTTGTTCTCCCACGCCTCCGGAATCATCATCATCACGGCCTCGGGCAGCGTGCGCCCACCGAGGTGCAGCAGCTCCAGGACCTGGTCGAACGACGCCGAGTCCGACGCATCGGGCGTGCAGATCGGCGACAGCCGGGCCAGGTCGCCGCCGATCAGCGGGCTGGCGAGCATGGCCTCGCGGGCGTGCATGCGGTTGCGGTTGCCGCGCACGGTGTTGATCTCACCGTTGTGGGCGATCATCCGGAACGGGTGCGCCAGTGGCCAGGACGGAAACGTGTTGGTGGAGAAGCGGCTGTGCACGATGGCGATCGCGCTCGTACAGCGCTCGTCGCGTAGATCGCGGAAGTACAGCGGCAGCTGCTTGGTGGTGAGCATGCCCTTGTAGGCCATGGTGCGGCTGGACAGGCCGGTGAAGTAGACGCCGGTGCGCGCCTCGTCACCGCTCGGGAGGTGACCGGCGCGCTTGCGCAGCGGGTACACCTTGCGGTCGAGGTCGAGTCCGCCGGGGCGGCTGCCGTTCACCTCGGGTGCGATGACGAAGAACTGCGCCATGAAGGGCATGCAGCCCAGCGCCGTCTGACCGAGGTCGGCACCGTCCGGGTCGACCGGCATGGCGCGCCAGCCCAGCACCTCGAGGCCCTCGTCCGCGGCGATGGCCTCGACCCGCGCCATGGCGTCGGCGCGGTCGACCGGATCCATCGGCAGGAAGCAGACGCCCGCGGCGAAGGTGTTGCTGCCGTCCGCGGCCGGGGCGGGGAGGTCGAAGTCGACCTCGGCCCGCAACAGGTCGACGGGCAGCTGCATGAGGATGCCCGCGCCGTCACCGCTGTTGGTCTCGGCTCCGGCAGCGCCGCGGTGGTCGAGGTGTTCGAGGGCCAGCAGTCCGTCGGCGACGATGCCGTGCGAACGGCGGCCCTGGATGTCGGCGATCATCGCGACGCCGCAGGAATCCTTCTCGCGCTCGGGATCGTAGAGACCCTGCGCATCCGGCAATGCAGAGAAGAGCATCGTGAGGTACCTCCGCAGTTCGGAAATCTCTTCCCGGGACTGCACCGGCCCGAAAGGCGATTCTATCAGCGCTGCAGCCGGACTACCCTCCGGCGAGCGTTGGTACCAGCGGAAATCCGGGAAGATTGCGGACGACGGTCCACGCGGCGATCGCGAGCAGGACCACCACGACGGCGGGTGCCGGCCATAGCGGGCGGCCGCGTCGCCGCCGCACGACCAGCCACGTCAGCAGCAGCGGCAGACCGACGAGCGCGAACACGTTGTCGGTCACCGCGGCGGCGAGGTCGCCGTGCAACAGGTCGTGGGTCATTCGCAGGCCGCCGCAGCCGGGGCAATACCAGCCGGTCAGAGCGTGGAACGGGCAGGGCGGGAACCCGAAACCGGGGCGATGCGGGTCGGCCAGCCCGACGTAGCCGAGGGCGCCGACGAGGACGGCGCCGGTACCGACCGCCACCGCGGTGCGGCCGCGCCGAGGTGGGGCGTCAGGTGCCATCGCGCAGCGGGCGGCCCTCGGGGTCGCGGACCTTGTCGGTCAGGATCAGGACGGCGTCGATGATGCCCCAGATGACGGCCACGACGCCGCACGTGATCAGACCGAGGACCAACTGCAGGACGCCGAGTCCGGTGTTGCCGAGGTAGATGCGGCCGACGCCGACGAGGCCCACCAGTCCGAGCAGCTGCAGCAGCCCGGCGACGAGCTTCGACTTCGGGGAGTACGGCTCGCCCGTCATCGGGTGACGGCCGTAGGGAGCCGACGGGTCGTAGTACCCACCGGACGGCGGTGGCGGGTACGACGGCGGCGGGTACCCGGGCTGGCCGTGCGGGGGCGGGTAACCCGGCTGCTCCGGAGGAGGCGGAGGCGCGGTCCAGTCCTCACGGCCACTGAACGGCGGTTCACTCATGGCGTTCAGCATGCCAGACGCGCGGCCCGTCGCGGTGTGTGTCAGCGGCGCAGGCGGTTCAGCAGGCGACGCCGCAACGCTCGCGCGGGCGTCAGCTGCTCGGCCTGACGTTCCGCCGTGACGGCGGCGTCGTGCACGGTTGCGGCGTCGTCGCGGGCCTTGGTCACCTCGTCGCCCTCGACCGAGCCCAGCCCTTCCTCGGGGGAGGACGTATCGGTGTCCGTGTCGGTGTCCGTGCGCTCGTCGGAGACGTCGTCGGCGACCTGTTCCGCGTTGGCCGCACCGTCGCTCGCGGCCTCGTGCACCGCGGCCGCGTCGTCCTCCGCCGCGACGACCTCTTCGCCCTCGACCGAGCCGAGGCCCTCCTCGGGCGTCGACGTATCGGTTGCATCGACGTCGGATGTCGGCTCGGCGGCCTGCTCGGCATTCACCGCACCGGCGTTCGCAGCCTCGTGCACCTCGGCCGCGTCGGCCTCCGCCGCGACGACCTCCTCGCCCTCAACCGAGCCGAGGCCCTCCTCGGGGGACGACGTGTCGCTGTCGGTGTCCGTGTCGGTGGGTTCGTCGGAGACGTCGTCGGCGGCCTTCTCCGCATCGGCAGCACCGGCGCTCGCAGCCTCGTGCACCTCGGCCGCATCAGCCTCCGCCGCCACGACCTCTTCCCCCTCGACCGAACCCAAGCCTTCTTCGGGAGACGACGTGTCGGTGTCGTCGACATCGGATGCCGGCTCGGCGGCCTGCTCCGCATCGGCAGCACCGGCGCTCGCAGCCTTGTGCACCTCGGCCGCATCAGCCTCCGCCGCCACGACCTCTTCCCCCTCGACCGAACCCAACCCCTCCTCCGGGGACGACGTATCGGTGTCGCCGACATCAGATGCCGGCTCGGCGGCCTGCTCGGCATTCACCGCACCGGCGCTCGCGGCCTCGTGCACCGCCGCCGCATCAGCCTCCGCCGCGACGACCTCTTCGCCCTCGACCGAACCCAACCCCTCCTCCGGGGACGACGTGTCGGTGTCCGTGTCGGTGCCGTCGGAGACGTCGTCGGCCGCGTTCTCCGCATCGGCCGCACCAGCGTTCGCAGCCTCGTGCACCGCCGCCGCGTCAGCCTGGGCCGCCACGACCTCTTCCCCCTCGACCGAACCCAACCCCTCCTCGGGAGACGACGTGTCGGTCTCGTCGACATCGGATGCCGGCTCGGCGGCCTGCTCGGCATTCACCGCACCGGCGCTCGCGGCCTCGTGCACCGCGGCTGCATCGGCTTGGGCCGCCACGACCTCCTCGCCCTCGACCGAACCCAGACCCTCCTCCGGAGAGGACGTGTCGGTGTCGTCTGCCTCCTCGGCGGTGTCGTCTGCCTCCTCGGCGGTGTCGTCTGCCTCCTCGGTGGTCTCGTCGGCCACCGCCTCGGCGATGGCCTCGGCCTCGGCAGCACCTTCGGCCGCGACCAGGTGCGCTTCCGGCGCACCTTGCTCGGCGGCCTCGGCGTCCTCGCCCTCGACGGCGCCGAGGCCCGCATCGGGCGTCGACGCCTCGGCGGCGGCCATCTCGTCGGCGAATTCCGTGGCGACGGCGATGTCTTCGCTCGACGCGGTCGCCACCTGCTCGGCCAACTCCTCGGCCTCGGCGGCGGGCTCGTCGTGCTCCTCGGCCTCGACGTCGGCGATGGTCTCGGCGAAGTCCTCGGCCTCGGCGATGTCCTCGCTCGGCGCGGTCCGGACCTGCTCGACGAGTTCGTCGGCCTCGGCAGCCGCCTCCGACTCCCCTGCCGTCTCGGGCTCTTCAGCCGTTTCGACGTCCTCTGAATCGCTCGTGGCGGACGGCGACTCCCCGGCTGCGCGGTCCTCGTCGCCGGCAACCACCGCCGCGGCCACCAGGCCAGTGGTCGCGGCTGCGGCCGTCGCCTCGGCACCGACGTGCTCGGTCGCCGACTCGACGGCGCCTTCGCCGGCGTCGTGGCCACGCAGCGTCTCCGGAGCCTCCCGACCCTTCTTGGCCACCATCACGTACACCACGGCACCGATGAACACGAACGTCGACGTGAAGGTGTTCACGCGAATGCCGGTGTCGGCAATCGTCGTCGCGTAGTCGCTGCGCATCAGCTCGATCCAGAACCGGCCCACGCAATACCCCGCGACGTACAGCGCGAACAACCGGCCGTGCCCGAACCTGAAGCGGCGGTCCAGGAGCAGCAGCGCCGCGAACACCAGCAGGTTCCACAGCAGTTCGTAGAGGAACGTCGGGTGCACGACCTCGACCAGCTGGCCGGTCGAGACGCCGTTCAGCGAGTCCGGAATCCCCGCGGCGTTGCGCCGCTCGTAGATCTCCAGGCCCCAGGGCAGCGTCGTCGGCCGGCCGTAAAGCTCTTGGTTGAAGTAATTGCCCAGGCGACCGATGGCCTGCGCCAGCACGATGCCCGGCGCGATCGCGTCACCGAACGCGGGCAACGGGATTCCCCGTCGTCGACAGGCAATCCATGCCCCCACGCCGCCGAGCGCCACCGCGCCCCAGATGCCGAGACCGCCGTCCCAGATCCGCAGTGCCGCGCCGAAACCCTTGCCGTCGGGGCCGAAGTAGGTCGTCCAGTCGGTGATCACGTGATAGAGCCGGCCACCGATCAGCCCGAACGGCACGGCCCACAGCGCGATGTCGTAGATGACGCCCGGCTCGCCGCCGCGCGCCGACCACCGGCGGTCGCCGATGATCAACGCCACCACGATCCCCACGAGGATGCACAACGCATACGCGCGGATCGGGATGGGACCGAGATGCCAGACGCCCTGCGCCGGGCTGGGAAGGTACGCCAGTACCGTCGTCGTCACGCCGAAATCCTCTGTCGTACCCCGTCGGCCAATTCCTCAGTCAGCGCGCGGACGGCCGGAAGGCCGTCGGCGAGCGCCGACACCAACGCCGAGCCGACGATCACGCCGTCGGCATAGGCACCGATCTCGGCGGCCTGCGCCCGTGAACGCACACCGAGTCCCACCCCCACCGGGATGTCGGACACCGCCTTGACCCGCGAGACGAGTTCCGGTGCCATGTTCGACACCACGTCGCGCGCGCCGGTCACACCCATCGTCGACGCCGCGTAGACGAAGCCGCGCGACGCCGTCACCGTGGCGGCCAGCCGCTCCGGCGTCGACGACGGCGCGACGAGGAAGATGCGGTCGAGCCCCAGATCATCGGACACCGCCATCCACTCGTCGGCCTCCTCGGGGATCAGGTCCGGCGTGATGAGCCCGAGCCCACCCGCCGAGGCGAGGTCGCGGGCGAATGCCTCCACGCCCCACTTGAGGACGGGGTTCCAGTACGTCATCACGACGGCGCGGCCGCCGGCGGCGGTGATCGCCTCGACCGCCCGCAGCGCGTCGCGCACCCGCACGCCACCGCGCAGTGCGGTCTCGGTGGCCGCGGCGATCGTCGGTCCATCCATCCCCGGATCGGAGTAGGCGACGCCGACTTCGATGATGTCGCAACCAGATTCGGTCATGGCGACCATGGCGTCGATCGACGTCGACACGTCCGGGTAACCGGTCGGCAGGTAACCGATCAGCGCCGAGCGTCCCTCCGCGCGGCACGTCCCGAACAATTCGGACAGGCCGGCACTCACGACGACGCCCCCTCCTGCAGCAGATCGAACCACCGGGCCGCCGTCTCGACGTCCTTGTCCCCGCGGCCGGAGAGGTTCACCACGATGATCGAACCGGGGCCGAGTTCCGCACCGAGCTTGAGCGCACCGGCGATGGCGTGCGCCGACTCGATCGCGGGGATGATGCCCTCCTTGCGGGACAGCAGCGACAGCGCGTCCATGGCCTCGGCGTCGGTGATCGGCAGGTACTGCGCCCGACCCATGTCCTTGAGGTACGCATGCTCCGGACCGACGCCCGGGTAGTCGAGACCCGCAGAGATGGAATGCGATTCGATCGTCTGACCGTCCTCGTCCTGCAGCAGGTAGGAGAACGACCCCTGGAACGCGCCAGGAGTGCCGCCGGTGAACGTGGCGGCGTGCCTGCCCGTCTCGACCCCGTCACCCGCGGCCTCGTAGCCGACCAGCCGGACGCTCGGATCGTCGATGAACGCGTGGAAGATGCCGATCGCGTTGGACCCGCCGCCGATGCACGCGGTCACCGCGTCGGGAAGCCTTCCGGCCTGGTCCTGAATCTGCGCGCGGGCCTCCATGCCGATGACCCGCTGGAAGTCGCGCACCATCGTCGGGAACGGGTGCGGCCCGGCGGCCGTGCCGAAGCAGTAGTACGTCGCGTCGGCGTTGGTGACCCAGTCGCGGAACGCCTCGTTGATGGCGTCCTTCAACGTCTTCGAGCCGGACTCGACCGACACCACCCGCGCACCGAGCAGGCGCATGCGCGCGACGTTCAGCGCCTGGCGCGCGGTGTCGACCGCACCCATGTAGACGACGCACTCGAGACCCAGCAGCGCACACGCCGTCGCGGTGGCGACGCCGTGCTGCCCCGCGCCGGTCTCGGCGATCACGCGCGTCTTGCCCATCTGGCGCGCCAGCAGCGCCTGGCCGAGCACGTTGTTGATCTTGTGAGAACCCGTGTGGTTGAGGTCTTCTCGCTTCAGGAAGAGCCGCGCGCCGCCGGCATGCTCGGACAGCCGCGTCGCCTCGTACAGCGGCGAGGGCCGTCCGGTGTAGTGGCGCTGCAGGCGGTCCAGCTCGTCGAGGAACGTCTGGTCGGTGCGCGCCTTCTCGTACGCGGCGGTGACCTCTTCGATCACCGCCATCAACGCCTCGGGGACCAGCCGCCCGCCGTAGGCGCCGAAGTGTCCCCGGGCGTCGGGGTCGTGCACGGTGGGCTCTGCGACGGCCGCGCTCGAACGCGGCAGTTCCGGACCGTTGATGTCAGCCATCGACTCTTCTCTTCGCGCGAACCGGCTCTTCGCCGCGGTCAGCGAGAGGGTTTGGGGCAGGACGGGTGCGTACCCGCAGTGACGAGATCCGCGACGGCACTTCGAGGATCGCCGCTGGTGACCAGCCCCTCGCCCACCAGGACGGCGTCGGCGCCGGCCCCGGCGTAGGCGAGCAGGTCGGCGGTGCCGCGCACGCCCGACTCGGCCACCCGGATGACGTTGGAGGGCAGCCCCGGCGCAATGCGCGCGAAGCAGTCCCGGTCGACTTCGAGGGTCTTGAGGTTGCGAGCGTTGACGCCGATGACGCGGGCACCGGCCTGCAACGCGCGGTCGGCCTCCTCCTCGGTGTGCACCTCGACGAGCGCCGTCATCCCGAGCGACTCGGTGCGGTCGATCATCGACACCAGGGCCTGCTGCTCCAGCGCGGCCACGATCAGCAGGATCATGTCCGCGCCGTGCGCCCGCGCCTCGTGGATCTGGTACGGCCCGATGATGAAGTCCTTGCGCAGCACCGGGATGGACACGGTCGCGCGGACGGCATCGAGGTCGTCGAGCGACCCGTTGAACCGACGCTGCTCGGTCAGCACGCTGATGACCCGGGCTCCGCCGTCCTGGTAGGCCCGCGCGAGTTCGGCGGGGTCGGCGATCGCGGCGAGTTCGCCGCGCGACGGACTCGCCCGCTTGACCTCGGCGATCACGCCGATGCCGGGCTCCTGCAGAGCGGCCAGGACGTCGCGCGGAGGCGCCACCTCACGGGCCTTCGCCTTGACGTCGGCCAGGCTGAGCGCGGCCTCGCGGACGGCGACGTCGGCACGGACTCCCTCGATGATGGAGTCGAGCACGGTGGCCGAACTCATGAGCCGTCGATGTCCTTCCCCAGTGGTGGCCAGCGCCGCGGCGCCGCCGGTTCCCTCAGGAGAAAGACTAACCGCCAGCCCGCCATCGGTCGTCACCGACCCTCGCTCGGACCGGTGGTCGGGTCGCGCCCTTCGTCGAGGGCGTCCCAGATCATCCGTTCGCTCATCCCGTCGCCGTCCGCGCTGCCGTCGACCTGCTCGACCGCGGCCTCACGACGCGCGGCCGGGGCGGCGTACTTCGAGGTCGGCGCAGCGCCGCGGCGGGCTGTACGCAGCAGCAGGACCGCGGCGAACAGCGTGCACACCGCCGCGGCCAGGGTCAGCGCCGCACCCCAGTGGTGGCGCTGCGAGCCCACCAGCGCAACGATCGGCACCTGCGCCAGGTCGGCCGCGCGCGGGGCGACGTCGGGCACCACCCAGTGAGCGATCCCGAGATACCCCATGCCGGCGCTCGACGCGGCGACCAGCACGGCGAGCAGACGCAACGGCCACCCCCGCACCGCGAGCACGGCCACCGCCGCCGCGAGCACCAGCAGAGCCAGCGGGATCAGTGCCGTCGACCAGCTCGCGCCGGTGAGCGTCGTCGTCTTCGGCTGCCCGAGCCCGTCGGAGGACGACACGTCGACCCACGGCAGGCGCGACGCCACCCACAGCCCGAGGCCCGCGACGACCAGCAGCAGCTGCGCAACCCGGGTCACGGCTCGGCCAGCGTCTCGGCGGCCGCGATCGCATTCAGGACCGCGCGGGCCTTGTTGGCCGCCTCGTTGTACTCATAGGGCCCGTTCGAGTCCGCGACGACGCCGCCGCCGGCTTGCACGTAGGCGGTGCCGGCGCGCATCAACGCGGTGCGGATGGCGATGGCGAAGTCGGCGTTGCCGGCGAAGTCGAGGTAGCCGAGCACGCCGCCGTACAGGCCGCGGCGAGTCTTCTCGACCTCCTCGATCAGTTCCATGGCGCGCACCTTCGGCGCCCCCGACAGCGTGCCCGCCGGAAAGCACGCGGTCACCGCGTCCAGCGCCGTCTTGTCCTCGGCGAGCCGGCCGGTCACGGTCGACACCAGGTGCATGACGTGGCTGTAGCGCTCGATGTGGCTGTAGTCCTCGACCCGCACCGTGCCGGGCACGCACACCCGACCGAGGTCGTTGCGGCCCAGATCCACCAGCATCAGGTGCTCGGCGCGCTCCTTCTCGTCGGACAGCAGCTCCTTCTCGAGCAGCACGTCCTCCTCCTCGGTGGCGCCGCGCCACCGGGTGCCGGCGATCGGATGCGTCGTGGCCTTGCCGTCGGAGACGGTCACCAGCGCCTCGGGACTCGATCCCACGATCGAGAAATCCAGTCCGCCCTCGGCATCGGGCACGTTGAGCAGGTACATGTACGGGCTGGGGTTGGTCACCCGCAGCATCCGGTACACGTCGAGCGGATCGGCCGTGGTGTCCATCTCGAAGCGCTGCGACGGCACCACCTGAAAGGCCTCGCCCGCCTCGATGTCGCCGACGAGCTTCTCGACGATCGCCGTGTACTCCTCGACGGTGCGCTGCGCGCGGTGCTCCGGACGCGGCCGGCTGAAGGTCGCCACCGTGGATCCCAGCGGCTCGGCCAGCGCGGCGGTCATCACGTCGAGCCGCGCGACCGCGTCGTCGTAGGCCCAGTCGACGCGCTCGTCGGTGCCGTTCCAGTTCACCGCGTTGGCGATCAGCGTGATGGTGCCCTCGTGGTGATCGACGGCAGCGACGTCGGTCGCCAGCAGCAGGAGCATGTCGGGCAGACCGAGGTCGTCGAGGGCCAGCTCGGGCAGCCGCTCCAGCCGGCGCACCATGTCGTAGGCGAAGAACCCCACCAGGCCGCTGCTCAGCGGTGGCAGCCCGGGCACCTGCGCGGTGGACAGCAGATCGAGCGTCGCCCGCAGCGCCGTCAACGGGTCTCCACCGCGGGGAGCGTCCTGCGGCGTGGTGCCCAGCCACACCGCCTCGCCGTCGCGGACCGTGAGCGCCGACGGCGCACCCGCGCCGATGAAGGACCAGCGCGACCACGACCTCCCGTTCTCGGCCGACTCGAGCAGGAACGTGCCGGGCCGGTTGGCGGCCAGCTTTCGGTAGGCCGACAGCGGCGTCTCGCTGTCGGCCAGCACCTTGCGCGTCACCGGGACGACGCGGTGCTCGGCGGCCAGCGCCCGGAAATCCTCCCGCGAGGTCGTCACGGCCAACGAGGACTCGATGAGGGGGTGCACGGCCCAATACTCCCAGACCGGGCGCAGGATCCGATCAGTCAGCCAGGCGTAGCGTGAACGGCCATGACGACGATCAAGCGGGGTGACCGCGTCGAGGACTTCGAGCTGCCCGATCAGAGCGGCGCGATGCGCACGCTCAGCGGTCTGCTCGCCGACGGACCGGTGGTGCTGTTCTTCTACCCGGCGGCCATGACTCCCGGGTGCACCAGGGAGGCCTGCCACTTCCGCGACCTCGCCGGCGAGTTCGCGGCCGTGGGCGCCACCCGGGTGGGCATCAGCGCCGACGCCGTGGCCAAGCAGGCGCAGTTCGCCGACGCGCAGCGCTTCGACTACCCGTTGCTCAGCGACGCCGACGGTGATGTCGCAAGCCGCTTCGGCGTCAAGCGCGGACTGCTCGGCAAGCTGATGCCGGTCAAGCGCGTGACGTTCGTCATCGACACCGACCGCACGGTGCTCGAGGTGATCGCCAGCGAGTTCAGCATGGACGCGCACGCCGACAAGGCGCTGCAGGTGCTCCGCCAACGCCAGTCGGCGTGACGGAACACCCGACCGTCCTGGAGCTGGCGGACGTCACGTTCCGCCGCGACGGCAAGCAGATCATCGACGGCATCTCGCTGACGGTGCACGCCGGCGAGCACTGGGCGCTGCTCGGCCCCAACGGTGCAGGCAAGAGCACGTTGCTCGGTTTCTGTGCGGCGCAAATGTTCCCCACGACGGGCACCGTGCGCGTGCTCGAGAGCCAGCTGGGGCGTACCGATCTCGCGGTGCTGCGCCGCTCGATCGGCCACGTCAACCCGCGGCACCGACTGCAATATCCGCTGACGGTGCGCGAGGTCGTGCTTACGGGCATCACCGCGACGGTCGATACGGCCGCCCGTTGGACGCCGAGCGCGGCCGAGGTGGCCCTGGCCGACGACCTCATCGCCACCGTGGGTCTCGTCGCGCGCGCGGACGCCGTGTGGCCCACGCTGTCCCAGGGCGAACGCGGCCGCACGTTGATTGCGCGGGCGCTGATCTCCGACCCCCGCCTGCTCCTGCTCGACGAGCCGACCACCGGCCTCGACGTGGCCGCCCGTGAGCAACTGCTGGAAACGCTGGACGCCCTGGATGATTCGCATCCCGAGATGGCGTCCATCCTCGTGACGCACCACCTCGAGGAATTGCCAACGTCTACGACTCACGCACTGCTGATTGCGCACGGTCGCACCGTGGCGAGCGGCGCGGCGCGGGAGGTCGTCACCACCGGTCACGTATCCGAGGCGTTCGAGCACCCCGTCACGGTCGGATACGCCGAAGGACGCTGGACGGCGCGCGCGAAGGCGTCGCGCTTCGTCTGACGCGGACTCACTCCGGGTTCGGCGGTCGCGGTTCGAAGGGTTGATACCACCACCATTGGGCGCGTTCCCCGGTCGGTCCCGGACACGGCGGCACGTCCGGCGGCGGCTCGGTGGGTGTTCGAGCCAGGGCTTGGTCGTGCAGGGCGGTGCCGTCGGCGTCGGCGACACTGAGGTGCTCGGCCGGCCCGCTGATGACGATCAGCCCGCGGTGATGCGCCCGGTGATGATACGGACACACCAGCACCAGGTTGTCCAGATCGGTCGGCCCGCCGTCCTCCCAGTGCACCACGTGATGGGCATGCAGCCCCCGGGTCGCCCCACACCCGGGAACCACGCAGCAGCGGTCCCGATGCTCCAACGCCCGGCGCAGCCGGCGACTGATCTGCCGCGTCTCCCGCCCACACCCGATCGGACGGCCATCGCGCTCGAACCACGCCTCGAACGTCGCATCACAGGTCAGGTGTCGGCGGTCGGCGTCGGAGAGCACCGGACCCAGGTGCAGCGACCCCACCCGCCGGTCGACGTCGACGTGCACCACCACCGTGGTGCGCTGCCCATGCGGGCGCGCCGCCACCTCACTGTCCCAGCCCGCGGCCACCACCGCCAGGAACGCGTCCACCGTGTTCGGCATCGGCGGCGCACCCCCAGCCCCGTCGGACCGGTCGTCTGCGCCGTCGGCGTGGTCGTGCTTCCACTCGGTGACCAGTCGATCCAGGTGCGACGCCACCGCCGCGTCGACCACCGCGGCCTCGTCGTGGGGCAGCGTGATCCGCCACGTGCACGACGTCTCGTCGCTGGTCTTGCCGATCGACCGCTTCGGGTCCGGTGTCGGTCGCGGCGGGCGGGGTTCGAGTTTCACCGCGGTCCGCAGCTGGGTCACCGTGGCGACCTCGACCAGCGGGGCGTAGTGCTCATCGGACCCGTCGGCGGCCTGCTCGGCGATCACCCCCACCTGATCCAGCGACACCCGCCCGTCGCGCAAACCCGCAGTGCAGCGCGGGAACTCGGCACTACGGCGGGCGACGGCCACCACCGTCTCGGCGTTGCGCGGGGACACCCCGGTCTTCCACGCCACCAACGCCGGCACCGACCTCGCGCCGGTCATGCCACACAGGCCCTCGCGGTCGATCTCGGCGACGACGTCCACGATCGCGCCATCGATCACATTGCGTTGCCCCGTCAGCTCCGCCAACCGATCGAACAACGCCTCCAACCGCTCACCCGGAGACACCGAAGTCGAGGTGGCGGTGGACATGGCCCCATTCTGCCGACGGGGTCCGACAATTCAGCGCCGATCGGTGGCCGAACGCGGCATCACTCCGGAGCGAGCAGTTGATCGGCGTCGAAGCAGCTGTGGTCGCCGGTATGGCACGCGCCGCCCACCTGGTCGACCTCGAGCAGCACCGTGTCGCCGTCGCAGTCCAACCGCACCGAGTGCACCCGCTGGGTGTGCCCGGACGTCGCGCCCTTCACCCACTGCTCTTGCCGCGAACGCGAGAAGTACGTCGCCTCCCGCGTGGCGAGCGTGCGGGCCAGTGCGTCGTCGTCCATCCATGCGACCATCAGCACATCGCCGCTGCCGCGCTCCTGCACCACCGCGGTGAACAGTCCCTCGGCGTTGCGCTTCAACCGCTTCGCGATGTCCGTGTCGAGCGCGCTCATCGCACCACGATCCCTTCCGCCGCCATCGCCGCCTTCACCTCGCCGATCGACAGCTCCTTGAAGTGGAAGACGCTCGCGGCGAGCACCGCATCGGCACCGGCGTCGACCGCGGGCGCGAAGTGCGCGGCCGCCCCGGCGCCGCCGCTGGCGATCACCGGCACCGTCACGGCCTCGCGGACCGCGCGCAGCATCCCGATGTCGAAGCCCGCCTTGGTCCCGTCGGCGTCCATGGAGTTGAGCAGGATCTCCCCCACGCCCAGTTCGGCGCCGCGACGGGCCCATTCGACGGCGTCGATGCCGGTGCCGCGACGGCCGCCGTGCGTGGTGACCTCCCACCCGGACGGCGTCGGCGTCGCATCCGCCGGCACCGTCCGCGCGTCGACGGACAGCACGATGCACTGCGATCCGAACTGCCGGGACAGCTCGGCGAGGAGATCCGGCCGTGCGATCGCGGCGGTGTTCACCGACACCTTGTCCGCACCGGCGCGCAGCAGGGTGTCGACGTCCTCGACGGAGCGCACCCCGCCGCCGACGGTCAGCGGGATGAAGACCTGTTCGGCGGTGCGGCGCACCACCTCCAGCATGGTGGCGCGACCGGACGACGAGGCGGTCACGTCCAGGAACGTCAGCTCGTCGGCGCCCTCCGCGTCGTACACGGCAGCCAGCTCGACGGGATCGCCTGCGTCGCGCAGATTCTCGAAGTTGACGCCCTTGACCACGCGGCCCGCGTCGACGTCCAGGCAGGGGATGACACGGACGGCGAGTCGGTCGCCGTCGTCGCCGTGGTGATTCACCGGTAGTCCTCCGGCGAGCCGGCCGAGGCGACGATCTCGAGGATCTCGGCATGCACGCCGGGCTCCCCCGCCAGCGCGGACAGCGACGAGGGCGTCCACGGCGCGCCCTCGAGATCGGTCACGACGCCGCCCGCCGCGCGGACCAGCGCGACGCCCGCCGCGTGGTCCCACACGTGGTGGCCGAAGCTGATGGCGCCGCCCAGGACACCCGCCGCGACGTAGGCGAAGTCGACGCCAGTGGCGCCGTGCATGCGAATGCGCGAACACTTGCGGCTGAGCCGCTCGAGAACCGCCACCCGGTAGGGACCCGGGAAGCGGCCGCGCGAGGCGATGTTGAACGACCCGGTCGCGACGATGCAGTCGGCGAGGTCCGACTCGGTCAACGTGGGCTGCGCGACGCCGTTGGCGTACAACGGTTCTCCCACGACGGCGGTGTAGCGCTGGTCGGTGAACGGCAGCCACGTCAGCCCCGCCACCGGCTCACCGTCGCGCAGCAGGCCCAGCAGGATCCCCGCCATGGGGAGCCCCGCGGCGTAGTTGAAGGTGCCGTCGATCGGGTCGAGCACCCACACCAGGTGCGAGTCGAGGTCGGCGCCGCCGAACTCCTCGCCGTGCACGCCGATCCCGGTGGCCTCCTGCAGCGCCTCGACGACCTGCCGCTCGATCGCGAGGTCGACCTCGGTCGCGAAGTCGTTGCCCTTCTTCGCCACCGCGGAGTCGGCACGGTGGCCGGCCACGAACGGGCCCGCGGCCTCGTCGAGGATCGACGACGCCGCGCGCACCAGTGCGCCGAGATCGGCCTGATCCATCGCCATTCCCGTCCGCCCTACCGGCTGACCGCGTCGAGGGCTTCCGGCAACGTGAACCGCCCGGCGTACAACGCCTTTCCGACGATCGAGCCCTCGACCCCGCGGTCGGTGAGCGTGGCGATCGCCTCGAGATCGGCGATGCTCGACACCCCGCCGGACGCGATCACCGGGGCCGTGGTCCGATCCGCGACGCCGCCCAGCAGTTCGAGGTTGGGGCCCTTGAGCGTGCCGTCCTTGCCGACGTCGGTGACGACGTAGCGCGAACACCCCTCGCCGTTCAGGCGCTCGAGGACCTCCCACAGGTCACCGCCGTCGGTCTCCCAGCCGCGCCCGCGGAGGCGGTACCCGCCGTGGTCGGAGTCGATCTTCACGTCGAGGCCTACGGCCACCTTGTCGCCGTGCTCGGCGATCATGCGGGCGCACCACTGCGGATTCTCCAGCGCCGCGGTACCGAGATTGACCCGCGCGCACCCGGTCGCGAGCGCGGCGCTCAGCGACTCGTCGTCGCGGATGCCGCCCGACAGTTCGAC
The DNA here is from genome assembly GCF_008329645.1 of Mycolicibacterium grossiae. Classification (NCBI taxonomy): domain Bacteria; kingdom Bacillati; phylum Actinomycetota; class Actinomycetes; order Mycobacteriales; family Mycobacteriaceae; genus Mycobacterium; species Mycolicibacterium grossiae. Next base: position 3,907,976 of record NZ_CP043474.1, on the reverse strand, counting down.
GGCGACGTCGAGCTTGCCGATCACCTCGGCCAGCAGCTCGCGGTTGGAGCCGCGGCCGAACGCCGCGTCGAGGTCGACGAGGTGGATCCACTCCGCGCCGTCCTGCTGCCAGCCCAGCGCGGCGTCGAGCGCCGAACCGTAGTCGGTCTCGCTGCCCGCGACGCCCTGAACCAGGCGTACGGCCTTCCCGTCGACCACGTCGACGGCGGGCAGCAGAATCAATGGTGTTCTCGGCACGTCACATCACCCTAGTTCCTCGAGCCAATTGCCCAGCAGGGCCGCACCGGCGTCGCCACTCTTCTCCGGGTGGAACTGCGTGGCCGACAGCGCCCCGTCCTCGACCGCCGCCAGGAAGCGCACGTGGTGCGTGGCCCACGTCAGCTGCGCGGCGGGGTCGCCCTCCCACGCCTGCGCGGCATAGGAGTGGACGAAGTAGAACCGCGTGGCGTCGTCGATGCCGCGGAACAGCGTCGACTTCGCCGGGGCCTCCACGACGTTCCAGCCCATGTGCGGGATCACCGGCGCGTCGAGCTGGGTGACCGCACCCGGCCACTGTGCGCACCCGACCGACTCCACGCCGAACTCGACGCCGCGGGCGAACAGGATCTGCATGCCGACGCACACGCCCAGTACCGGCCGGCCGGCCGCCAGGCGGTCGGCGATGATCTTCTCGCCGTCGATGGCCCGCAGCCCGGCCATGCAGGCCTCGTAGGCGCCGACCCCGGGCACGACCAATCCGTCGGCGGCCGCGGCGGCCGCCGGGTCGGCGGTCACCTCGACCTCGGCGCCGACCCGCTCCAGCGCACGCTGCGCCGATCGCAGGTTGCCCGAACCGTAGTCGAGCACCACCACCGAGCGCTTGCTCACAGCGTGCCCTTGGTCGACGGCACGCCACTCACCCGCGGATCCGGCTCGACGGCCTGGCGCAGCGCGCGGGCCACGGCCTTGTACTCGGCTTCGGTGATGTGGTGCGGGTCCCGGCCGTAGAGGGTCCGCACGTGCAGCGCGATGCGCGCGTTGTACGCCAGCGACTCGAACACGTGCCGGTTGATCACGGTGTGGTAGGGCGCGCTGGACCCGGCAATCGTGAAGTGCACCATGAACTCCGGCTCCCCGGTGTGCACGAAGTACGGCCGGCCGGACACGTCCACCGCGGCGTGTGCGAGCGTCTCGTCCATCGGGATGAACGCGTCACCGAAGCGGCGGATGCCCTTCTTGTCCCCGAGCGCCTGCCCGAGCGCCTGGCCGAGCACGATCGCGGTGTCCTCCACGGTGTGGTGGCCCTCGATCTCGACGTCCCCGGTGGCGTGCACCGTGAGGTCGAAGCTGGCGTGGCTGCCCAGCGACGTCAGCATGTGGTCGAAGAACGGGACGCCGGTGGCGATGTCGACCTTTCCGGTGCCGTCGAGGTCGATCTCGACGACGATGTCCGATTCCTTGGTCGTACGTTCGACTCTCGCGCGGCGGGGGGCCGGCACGTTCATGATGCTCCTAGGCGGCTGGTGGTGGCGGTCAGTTCCGTGGCGGCCAGCGTGGCGCTGACGTCGAGCAGGACGTCGTTCTCGTCGACCAGGCCGGTGGTGGCCCGCAGGAACCCGGGAATGCCGACGTCGCGGATGAGGACCCCGGCGTCGAGGTAGCGCTGCCACGTCGCCGCGGCATCGGCGAACTCACCGAACAGGACGAAGTTCGCGTCGCTCGGGATGACGCGGAAGCCCATGTCACGCAACGCATTCGAGACGCGCTCGCGCTCGGCGATCAACACCGCGACGCTGCCGAGCGTGTCGTCGGCGTGGCGCAGCGCGGCCCGGGCCGCGGCCTGGGTGACCACCGACAGGTGATACGGCAGCCGCACCAGCAGCAGCGCGTCGATCACCGCGGGGTCGGCGACCAGATACCCCAGCCGCCCGCCGGCGAACGCGAACGCCTTGCTCATCGTGCGGGTCACGACGAGCGTGGCGGGATATTCGGCGAGCAGGTGCACCGCGCTGGGCTCGGACGAGAACTCGCCGTACGCCTCGTCGACGATCACGACACCGGGCGCCGCGTCGAGGACGCGCCGCAGGTCGGCGAGCGAGATGCTCTGTCCCGACGGGTTGTTGGGGCTGGCCACGAAGACCACGTCGGGCGACCGCTCGGCGATCGCGGCGACGGCCGCCTCGACGTCGAGGCCGAAGTCGTCGGCACGGGCGGCCTCCAACCACGCGGTCTGGGTGCCGTCGGAGATGATCGGGTGCATCGAGTACGACGGGACGAAACCGATCGCGCTGCGCCCAGGCCCGCCGAACGCCTGCAGCAGCTGCTGCAGGATCTCGTTCGAACCGTTGGCAGCCCAGAGGTTCTCGGTGTCGACCCGAACACCGGTCTGAGCGGTGACGTAGGCGGCCAGGTCGGCACGCAGCAGCACCGCGTCGCGGTCCGGGTAGCGGTGCAGGTCGGCCGCCGCGTCGCGCACCGACGCGGCGACGTCGTCGACGAGGGCCTGCGTCGGCGGGTGCGGGTTCTCGTTCGTGTTGAGCCGCACCGGCACTGCCAGCTGCGGCGCGCCGTAGGGCGACTTGCCGCGCAGGTTCTCCCGCAGCGGCAGGTCGGCGAGCGTGATGCCGGACGCGGTCACCGGTCGGCCTCCGGACCGCCGAACCGCCGGCGCACCGCCTCGCCGTGCGCGGGGAGGTTCTCGGCTTCGGCGAGCGTGATCACGTAGCCCGCCACGTCCTTGAGAGCCGCCTCGCTGTAGTCCACCACGTGAATGCCCCGCAGGAACGTCTGCACCGACAGCCCGGAGGAGTGGCGTGCGCACCCGGCCGTGGGCAGCACGTGGTTGGACCCCGCGCAGTAGTCACCGAGGCTCACCGGGGAGAAGGCGCCGACGAAGATGGCGCCGGCGTTGCGGACCCGGCGCGCGACCGCGGCCGCGTCGACGGTTTGGATCTCCAGGTGTTCGGCGGCGTAGGCGTCGATCACCTTCAGTCCCGCGTCGACGTCGTCGACCAGGACGATGGCCGACTGCCGGCCGGTGAGGGCGGTGGTGACGCGGTCGCGGTGCCGGGTGGTGGCGACCTGTGCGGCGACCTCGGCGTCGGCGGCGGCCGCGAGGTCCTCGCTGGTGGTCACCAGCACCGACGCCGCCATCTCGTCGTGCTCGGCCTGGCTGATCAGATCGGCGGCCACGTGCACCGGATCCGCGGAGTGGTCGGCGAGGATCGCGATCTCGGTGGGCCCCGCCTCGGCGTCGATGCCGACCGCCGACCGGCAGATCCGCTTGGCGGCGGTGACGTAGATGTTGCCCGGCCCGGTGATCATGTCGACGGGCGCGAGGGCACCGCCGTCGGTGTCGGTGCCGCCGTAGGCGAGCAGCGCGACGGCTTGTGCGCCACCCACTGCCCAGACCTCGTCGACGCCGAGCAGCGCGGCCGCCGCGAGGATCGTCGGGTGCGGCAACCCGTGGAACTCCCCGGCGGGATCGTGTTGGGGCGGGCTGGCGATGACCAGCGAGTCGACACCGGCGATCTGCGCGGGCACCACGTTCATGACGACGCTCGACGGGTAGACCGCGTTGCCGCCGGGCACGTAAAGCCCCACCCGGGCGACCGGCACCCAGCGTTCGGTGACGGTGGCTCCGGGCCCCAGCGTGGTGGTGGTGTCGGTGCGGCGCTGATCGGCGTGCACCGCGCGGGCCCGCTCGATGGACACCTCGAGAGCGGCGCGGATGTCGCCGTCGAGGGCGGTCAGGGCGGCGTGCAGCGCGTCGACGGGGACGCGGACGGCGGCCGGGCGCAGGCCGTCGAAGCGCTCGCCGTACTCGAGCGCAGCCTCCGCACCACGTTCGACCACGGCATCGACGATCGGCCGGACGGTGGGCAGCACGGAGTCGACGTCGACGCCGCCGCGGGGCAGCACGGCACGCAGCCGCGCCACCGACAGCTCGTCACCCCGCAGGTCGATGCGCGGCATCGTCAGCAGCGGCCCGGACGCCGCCTCCGGACCAGATGGGGAGGTCTTCACGCCACTATTGTCCCAGAGCAGTCCAAATCGAAATGGAGCCGCCATGTCCAGCTCGTCCGCACGCAAGGATCACCCCAACGACGCGCCCGGCGTCCCGATGCTCATCCCGGTCTGGTTGGAGAACTTCCAGATCAAGTACGTCAACCCGCTGCTGCGCCCGCTGTCGAAGCGGATGCCCGGTTTCGCGGTCATCCGCCACCGCGGCCGTACGTCGGGAAAGACCTACGAGACGATCGTCACCGCCTACCGCAAGGACCGCCTGCTCGCGATTGGCCTCGTCCACGGCAAGACGAACTGGGTGAAGAACGTGCTCGCCGCCGGCGAGGCCGACATCCACGTCGGCCGCCAGGACCTGCATCTGACCAATCCCCGCGTCCTTCCCGCCGGTACGCACGACCCGGCGCTGCCTCGAATCCCGCGCATGCTGGCCAAGCGGCAGGGCACGTTCGTCGCCGACATCGCCTGAGCTGCGCCCGGAAACGGCTTGAGCGGACGTCTCGGCCGCTGCCACACTTCGTGGCATGAGCTGGAGTCTGTGGTTGGCGTTCCTCGGTGCGGCGATCCTCATCGCGGTGTCACCGGGGGCCGGTGCCATCCAGTCGATGGCCACCGGCCTGACCCACGGCGTCCGGCGCGGCTACTGGAGCATCCTCGGCCTCGAGGTGGGGCTGATGTTGCAGCTGACCCTGGTCGCGCTGGGGCTGGGCGCCGTCGTCACGCGTTCGGTGGTCGCGTTCAACGTCATCAAGTGGATCGGTGTGGCGTACCTGCTGTACCTGGCGGTGCGGCAGTGGCGTTCGGCGACGCGGGACCTGGGCGAGCAGCTCACCGGTAGCGGCGACCGTGGGCGGATGGCGTTGGTCACTCGCGGATTCCTGGTCAACGCCACGAACCCCAAGGGGTTGGTGTTCTTCCTCGCGGTGACGCCGCAGTTCCTCGTGCCCGGCGCGCCGCTGCTGCCGCAGTATCTCGCCATCGGCGTGACGATGATCGTCGTCGACTGCGTCGTGATGGGCCTCTACACCGGCCTGGCGGCGCGGTTGCTGCGGTGGATGCACACGCCGCGTCAGCAGACCATCGTCAACCGGGTGTTCTCCGGACTCTTCGCCACCGCCGCCGTGGTGCTGTCGCTGGTGCGGCGCGCCGCGACCGCCTGATGCGCCACGATCGGTGATCTTGGTTAACGCCCAGGGCCGGGTTGTGACGGCATTAGCCAGCAGTTTTTGACGCAGCGGAAGATCCTGGTTACGGCTTGAACCAAGCCGTGAACGTGTGTTTACGTGGTGACGCCGCGCGCGGGGACGCAGGGCCCCGCCGTCCGACCACGACCACGGGAGACCCCACGCATGCCCCTCGGCCCGAGCACCAGCCGATCGACCATGTTCACCGCCGCCCTCGCCGTCGGCGTCGTCACCGCTGCAGGCACCACCGCCGCCGGCGCCGATCCCGCGGATCCCACGGCGACGCCGATCCGTCCCACGTCCGCGGCCGCGCACCTTCCCGCTCCGGCGGCGGTCGCCACACCCACCGCGCTGCTGACGGGCACCGCCCCCGCGGCGCCGTCATGGGCCACGACGCTCGCCCCGGCGCTGGCGTCCGCGCTCGCCCAGCCGGCTCCGCCGACCGACCCAGGGGCCGCCGCGGCGCGCGCCGCCGGCGGTGCGACGACCGGCCCGTCACGGGTCGCACCGGCCGCGCTCGTCGCGCGACCCGGAACCGCCGCCGCACCGCAAGCGGCGGTGACCGATGACGGTGCGCGCACCGCCTCCGGGTCGGCCCTCCCGTTGGCGCTCGCGCCGACGTCCGGCGCCACACCGGCAGCCCTGGCCGCCGCACCGGCGGCACCGGGGCTGGGCGACGCCGTCGCCGCCTTCGTGAAGATCTTCATCAGCGACGGCGGGCCCGGACAGAATGCCGGTCTGCTCATCGGCAACGGCGGCGACGGGTTCGCCGGCCAGGACGGTGGCAACGGCGGGCTGCTCATCGGCAACGGCGGCAATGGCGGGGTCGGCGTGCGGGGCTTCGGCGGCAACGGCGGCAACGCCGGCCTGTTCGGCAATGGCGGCAACGGCGGCGCCGGAGGCATCGCCGTCGTCGGCTACGGCACCGCCACCGGACTGCAGGGTGGGCGCGGCGGAAACGGAGGCATGATCGCCGGCAACGGCGGGCAGGGCGGCCAGGGCGGCGCGGCGTACAGTGCCGACGGCATCGCGACCGGCGGGGCCGGCGGCGCGGGAGGCACTGGCGGCATGACGGGCAGCGGTGGCGCGGGCGGCGCGGGCGGCACCGCCGAGAGTCCGCGGTCGACGGCCACGGGTGGCCGCGGCGGTGACGGCGGCGCGGCCAGCGAGGTCGGCGACGGCGGAGCCGGCGGCACGGGCGGCGACGCCACGGGCAGCGGCGCCACCCGCGGCGGCGCGGGCGGCACCGGAGGGAGCGGCGGCACGGTATCCGGTACCCGCGGTAGCGACGGCCAGGACGGCGCGACCACCGTCCCCGGCGGGACCACGCCCGGCACCGCGACCACCGGGACGACCCGGGTGGCGACCACGTCGACGACGGCGGGCGCATCCGCGGGCACGTCGTCGGCGACCGGTGCTGCGGGCCGCGGGGCGGGACCGACCAGCGGGGCGGAATCGACCAGCGGGGCGGGATCGACCACCGGGGCGGACTCCGACGCGGACTGACCGCCCCTAGACGTCCAACCCGATGTCGAGCACCCGCACCGAATGGGTGAGCGCGCCGACGGCGAGGTAGTCGACGCCGGTGCCGGCATAGTCGGCGGCGGTGTCGAGCGACAACCCGCCCGAGGACTCCAGCTTGGTGCCGGGCGCGCGCGAGTTGCGGCGCTGCACCGCGATCTGGGTCTGCCACACCGGGAAGTTGTCGAGCAGCACCAGCTCGACGTCCTCTCCGAGGATGGCGTCGAGCTGCTCGAGCGAGTCGACCTCCACCTCGCAGGGCAGGTCGGGCGCGGCCGCGCGGACCAGTTTCAGCGCCTCGACGACGCCCCCGGCCGCGGCCACGTGGTTGTCCTTGATCAACGCCGCGTCACCGAGACCCATGCGGTGGTTGACGCCGCCGCCCACGCGCACGGCGTACTTCTGCAGCGCGCGCAGCCCCGGCAGGGTCTTGCGGGTGTCGCGGATCGCCGTGCCGGTGCCCTCGACGGCGTCGACCCAGCGGGCGGTCGCGGTGGCGATTCCGCTGAGGTGGCTCACCAAATTCAGCGTCGTGCGCTCGGCGGTGAGCAAGCCGCGCATCGTGGCCTCCACGACGAGCAACGGCTGGCCCGCCTCGAGCCGTGCGCCGTCCTCCACGCGCTCCACGACCCGGTAACCGTCGCTGCCGAGCACCTCGTCGAACACCAGCAGGGCGACCTCGACGCCGGCGACGACGCCGGGTTCGCGGGTGACCATTGCGGCGACGGTGCGGGCGTCGGCGGACACCGTGGCCTCGGTGGTGACGTCCGGGCCGTACCGGAGGTCCTCGGTCAGCGCCCGCTCGATCGCGGCGAGCGCCTCGCGTCGTTCGTCGTCGGTGAGTCGCATCAGCACACCCCCAGGGGTTGAGAGACGGTGAGACGTCCGTCGTCGAGGCGGACGGTGGAACTGACGGCCCGGGCCGGGTCGGTCGCCGGGTGATCGGACCGGTGGTGGCAGCCGCGGGACTCGGCGCGCTCGCGAGCAGCCGCGACGACGGCACCCGCGGTGACGGTGAGGACGGCGTCCTCGGCCGCGGCGCGTCCACCCCGGGTGACGGGTGTCGCGGTGCCCAGCAGGTCGGCGGTGGCCCGCAGCCCGGCGGCGTCGCGCCGCACACCCACGGCCCGACTCATCTGCTGCTGCAGTGCGTTGCGAGGCAGCGCGACTCGGGTCTCCTCGGTGGGGACGGCGCGGCGACCGGCGCCGGCGTCGAGCGCATGCGCGGCGGCGGCCCGGCCCGCGCGGCCACCGACGACCAGCCCCTCCAGCAGGCTGTTGGATGCCAGCCGGTTGGCGCCGTGCATGCCGGTGCGGGCGACCTCGCCCGCGGCGTACAGCCCGGGCAGGGACGTGCGGCCCTCGACGTCGGTGACGACGCCGCCGCAGCTGTAGTGCGCACCCGGCACGACCGGGATCAACTGGTGCTGCGGGTCGATGCCCGCCGCGCGGCAGGCCGCGGTGACGGTCGGGAAGCGCACGGCGACGTCGGCGACGGCGCGCGCGTCGAGGAAGACGCGGGCGTCCCCGCTCTCGCGCAACCGGGCGTCGATCGCCGCCGCGACGACGTCGCGCGGCGCGAGGTCGCCCATCGGGTGGACACCCGCGGTGACCGAGCGCCCGTGGCCGTCGACGAGCACCGCTCCCTCGCCGCGCAGCGCCTCGGTGATCAGCGGGCGGCGTCCGCCACCGTCGACGCACAGCATGGTCGGGTGGAACTGCACGAACTCGAGGTCCGCGACCGGCACGCCCGCCCACAGCGCCAGCGCGATGCCGTCCCCGGTGGAGCCCTCCGGGTTGGTGGTGGCGGCGTAGAGGTGCCCGAGGCCGCCCGTGGCGAGCACGACCGTCGGGGCGTGCAGGATGCCCGGTCCGCTGCCGTCGTGCACCAGCACGCCGGTCACGCCGGCGTCGTCGTGCAGCACCTCGAGCGCCACGTGTCCGGTCCGGACGTCGAGGCGCGCGGCCGCGGCGTCGAGGGCGCGCTGCACCTCGGCGCCGGTCGCGTCGCCACCGGCGTGGATGATGCGGCGCCGCGAGTGGCCGCCCTCGCGGGTGAGCGCCCACGCGCCATCCGGGGTTCCGGGCGAGGCACCTCCGGCGGGAGAATCGAAGCGCGCCCCGTCGGCCACCAGGTCGCGGACCGCCCGGTGACCGTCGGCGACGATCGACGTGACCGCCGCGGCGTCACACAGTCCGCCGCCCGCGGCCAGGGTGTCGGCGACGTGCGCCTCCACCGAGTCGTCGGTCCGCGGCAGCACCACCGCGATGCCGCCCTGGGCGTAGAACGTGGCGGTCTCACGGGCCTTGCTCAGCACGACCACGCGACGGCCGCTGCGGTGCGCAGCCAACGCAGCGGCCAGCCCCGCCACGCCGGTGCCGACCACGACGACGTCGGCGCGCTGCTCCCAGACGCCGCTGCCGCCGCAGCGGGCGAGGCGGCGCGTCATTCCCCGCCGCCGGGCTGCCCGATCGCGATCATGCGCTGGACGCTGGCACGTGCGAGGCGGGCGGTCTCCGGGTCCACGTGCACCTCGTCGGCGCCCTCGCGCAGGCACCGCAGCAGCGCGGCCGGGGTGATCATCTTCATGTAGGTGCACGACGCCCGGTCGTTGACGGCCCGGAAGTCGACGTCCGGTGCGGCGCGCCGCAACTGGTGCAGCATGCCGATCTCGGTGGCCACCAGGACCTGGCGGGCGCGGGTCTCGCGGGCGGCGTCGAGCATGCCGCCGGTGGAGAGGATCTTGACGCGGTCGTCCGGGACGGCTCCCTCGCCGGCGAGGTACAGCGCCGACGTGGCGCAGCCGCACTCGGGGTGCACGAACAACTCGGCATCGGGATGGCTGCGCGCCTGGGCGGCCAGCTCGTCGCCGTTGATGCCGGCGTGCACGTGGCACTCGCCCGCCCAGACGTGCAGGTTCTTCCGGCCGGTGACGCGCCGCACGTGCGCACCGAGGAACTGGTCCGGGCAGAACAGCACGTCGCGGTCGGCGGGGATGGAGGCCACCACCTCGACGGCGTTCGAGGAGGTGCAGCACACGTCGGTCAGGGCCTTCACCGCGGCGGTGGTGTTCACGTAGGACACCACGACGGCGTCGGGGAACTCGTCCTTCCACGCACGCAGATCCTCGGCGGTGATCGAGTCGGCCAGCGAGCAGCCCGCCCGCTGGTCCGGGATCAGCACCGTCTTGTCGGGGCTGAGGATCTTCGCGGTCTCCGCCATGAAGTGCACGCCGCAGAACACGATGACGTCCTCGGGCGCCTCGGCGGCGATGCGCGACAGCGCCAGCGAGTCCCCGACGTGATCGGCGATGTCCTGGATGGCCGGCACCTGGTAGTTGTGCGCCAGCAGTGTCGCGTTGCGCTGCTCGACGAGGCGGCGGACCTCGGCGGCCCACTGCTCGTCGGCCTCCACGCCGCCGTAACCACCCGGGCCGTTCGTGATCTTGTCCGCCCAGCCCTGGGGCTCCGCCGTGGTGTCCAGCACCGTCATGGCCGTCTCCTTTGACTCCCGAGGTTTTCGACTTATGATCGAAAACATGCCACATCGTAGCACCGCACACGAAGTGCTCGCCGTCGTGTTTCAGGTGCGCCGCCTCGGGACGCGGAAACCGCAGCTCGACGTCCTGCTGTGGGAGCGGGCGATGGAACCGCAGCGCGGTGCGTGGTCGCTGCCCGGCGGCCAGCTGCGCCTGGACGAGGACATGACGAGTTCGGTCCGCCGGCAGCTGGCCGAGAAGGTGGACCTGCGCGAGGTGGCCCACCTCGAGCAGCTCGCGGTCTTCAGCGCCCCGGACCGCGTACCGGACTCGGTGTACGGCGGGCGGACGATCGCGTCGACATTCCTGGGCCTGGTGCCCTCCCCCGCCACGCCGACACTGCCGCCGGACACCCGGTGGCACCCCGTCGACGCGCTGCCGCCCCTGGCGTTCGACCACGAGACGATGATCGTCAACGCACACGCCCGGCTGAATGCGAAGCTCTCCTACACCAACATCGGGTATGCGCTCGCACCGCGCGAGTTCGCGCTGTCCACGCTGCGCGACGTCTACGGCGCGGCCCTCGGCTACCCGGTGGACGCCACCAACCTGCAACGCGTGCTCGCCCGCCGCGGCGTCATCGCCCCCACCGGGACCACCGCCAAGTCGGGTCGCAGCGGCGGTCGACCGGCCGCGCTGTACCGCTTCGCCGAGTCGCGCTACCGCGTCACCGACGAGTTCGCGGCCCTGCGCCCGCCGACGTGAACGACCCCCCTCATTGGTCTTTAAGGTTTCGTTAAGAGAGAATGGCCGGATGGATCTAGGCAGCGCGGCCGAAGCAACCGGTGCCGAGTGGATCGGCGTGGCCCCTCACCAGGGGCTCGAGGCCGAGGAGCGGCCCCAGCTGCCCGAGCGCGACGCGTTCTACACCCCGCCCGCGGGGTTCGAACACGCCCGCCCCGGTACCGTCCTGCGATCGCGTGACGTATCGCTCGCCTTCCTGGGCCTCGTCCCGCAGCGATTCACCGCCACCCAGCTGCTGTACCGGTCCGCCGACATGGACGGCCGCCCGCGCGCGGTGGTCACCACGGTCGTCGCGCCGGTGCAGCGCGACACCACCCGCCCGTGCCCGATCGTCTCCTACCAGTGCGCCATCGACGGCATCTCGGGCCGCTGCTTCCCCTCCTACGCACTGCGGCGTGGCGCGAAGGCCATCGGCGCACTGGCGCAGGTCGAGTTCCTGCTCGTCGCCGCGGCCCTCGCGGAGGGCTGGGCGGTGTCGGTACCCGACCACGAGGGCCCCGACGGCATCTGGGGCGCGCCGCGCGAACCCGGCTACCACGTCCTCGACGGCGTCCGCGCGGCGCTGAACTTCGAGCCCCTCAACCTGTCCCGGGAAGCCCCGGTCGGCCTGTGGGGCTACTCCGGCGGCGGGCTGGCCAGCGCCTGGGCCGCCGAGGTGTACGCCGACTACGCCCCGGAACTCAACGTCGTGGGCGCGGTGCTGGGCTCGCCGGTCGGCGACCTCGGTAGCGCCTACCGCCGGCTCAACGGCAGCCTGTTCTCCGGGCTGCCGGCCATGGTCGTCGCCGCGTTGTCGCACGTCTATCCCGACCTCGACCGGATCATCTCCGAGCACGCCACCCCCGACGGCAAGGAGATGCTCGAGCGCGTGCACCGGATGACCACGGCGCAGGCCGTGCTGTGGCTGATCCGCAAGGACATGGACGACCTGGTGGACTGGCCGCTGCAGCGGATCCTCGACACCCCCGAGGTCCAGCACGTCTTCGACAGCATCAAGCTCGGCGGCACCGCGCCGACGCCGCCGGTGCTGATCGTCCAGGCCGTGCACGACAAGATCGTCTCGGTCGACGACATCGACGAACTCACCGAGACCTACAGCCGCGGCGGTTCCAGCGTCACCTACCACCGCGACGCGTTCAGCGAGCACATGCTGCTGCATCCACTGTCGGCGCCGATGACGCTGCGGTGGCTGCGGGACCGCTTCGCCGGCCGCCCCATCTCGGAGAACCGGCTGCGCACCGCCTGGCCCACCATGCTGAACCCGTCGACCTACCGGGGCATGCTGCGACTCGGTGTGATCAGCGCGAAGGTGATCCTGGGTCGGCGGGTGGAACGTCGCCCGCTGTCGCTGCTGGACCGCTGAACTCCGGCGCCGGCCAGGCCGGCGTGTCCACCGGCGGCCAGGCACCGAGGTCGTCGCGCGGCGTGGACAGCGCGCACAGCGCGTAGGCCAGCGCCGCGATGCCCGCGGGAAAGACGATCGACACCGCGATCTGCAGCGGCGCGTGCCCGAAGAACACCGACGGCGCCTCGAAGAAGTAGTACACCCGGCTCTCCGGCGTGACCGGCGCGGACGCCAGGTCCACCGCTCCCCACCGCCAGCGGGCCAGGGCCGCGCCGACCCCGGCGGCCACCGCCGTCCCGGCCAGCGCGCCCACGGTCAGCGCACCCACCATCGCGGGACCCCGGTGCGCCCGCCACCGCCACACCACGGCCGTGGCGACGACGGCGACGACGCTGACCAGGCCGGGCAGCAGGAACGCGCCGAGGAACAGGTGATCGGCCGCGTCGCCGACGTAGCCGTGCACGCGCTCGCCGCCACGTGTCAGACCGATGACCGCCGCGATGGGCGGCGCGAGCCACGCCCACGCCGCCCCCGCCAGCGCCCCGGCAGCGATCAGCCCCAGCACCACGGTCACCACCGCCCGGCGCCGCGAGACGCGCGGGGGCCCGGCCGGTGCGCCCGTCATGGGCTCGACATGCGTCATCGTCGTTCGAGCGTCATCGTCGTTCGAGATCCTTCGAGTCCAGGTCGCCATGCCGCGAGCACCGTGCCGACCAGCCGTCCGGGCGGACCTGCACGATCATGCGCCGGCCGCAGTCCGCGCAGAACCGCGGCGGCTCCAGACCGAGCAGTGCGGCGGCCGGCGTGGCACCGCCCTCCGGGGCACCGGTGTAGACGTTGAACCGCTCCGACATCGTCGTCCTACAGGCTGGCGTTGAGGGCCTTGATCGGCATCTGCAGATCGTCGAGCAGCTCCAGGTCCGCCTCGGCGGGGCGGCCCAGCGTGGTTAGGTAGTTGCCGACGATGACGGCGTTGATGCCGCCGAGGATGCCCTGCTTGGCGCCGAGGTCGCCGAGGGTGATCTCCCGGCCGCCCGCGAAGCGGAGCATGGTGCGCGGCAGCGCCAGCCGGAAGGCGGCGACGGCCTTGAGCGCCTCCGACGCCGGCAGCACCTCGAGGTCGCCGAACGGCGTGCCGGGCCGCGGGTTCAGGAAGTTCAGCGGCACCTCGTGCGGATCGAGTTCGGCGAGGTTCGCCGCGAACTCGGCACGCTGCTCCAGGGTCTCGCCCATGCCGAGGATGCCGCCGCAGCAGACCTCCATGCCGGCTTCGCGGACCATCTCCAGCGTTCCCCAGCGCTCCTCCCAGGAGTGCGTGGTGACGACGTTGGTGAAGAACGAGCGCGCCGTCTCGAGGTTGTGGTTGTAACGGTGGACGCCCATGTCCTTGAGCCGGTCGACCTGCTCCTGGGTCAGCATGCCCAGCGAGCAGGCGATCTGGATGTCGACCTCGTTGCGGATCGCCTCGATGCCCGCGGCGACCTGCGCGAGCAGTCGCTCGTCGGGGCCGCGCACGGCGGCGACGATGCAGAACTCGGTGGCGCCGGACTTGGCGGTCTGCTTGGCGGCCTCGACGAGGCTGGGGATGTCGAGCCACGCGCTGCGCACCGGCGAGGCGAACAGCCCGGACTGCGAGCAGAAGTGGCAGTCCTCGGGGCAGCCACCGGTCTTGAGGCTGATGATGCCCTCGACCTCGACCTCCGGGCCGCACCACTTCATGCGGACGTCGTGGGCGAGGGCGAGCAGCTCGGGGAGGCGGTCGTCGGGCAGCTGGAGCACCGCGAGGACCTGCTGCTGGTCCAGTCCTCGGCCCTGCTCGAGCACCTGCTCGCGGGCCAGTGCCAACACGTCCTGCGCGTCGTCGCTCTTCGCGTCCGCGGTCGCCGCTTGCGTCACCTGGCACTCCTCCTGACATCCGACTTGAACGGTGTTTAGGATACAGGCGTGCAGCAGCACCGCCGCCACGCCCGGTCCGAAGTCGTCGACACCGCCGCGCACCTGCTCGACGAGTACGGGATCGGCGACCTGACCATGCGCCGTCTCGCCCGCGAGCTGGGCGTCACCCCGGGCGCCCTGTACTGGCACTTCTCCGACAAGCAGGAGCTGCTCGGCGCGGTCGCGGACCGCATCCTGGGCACCGCCGTCCGCCCCACCCCCGGGACGCGGTGGTCCGAGCGCATCCTCGCGACCGGGACCGCCCTGCGCGAGGCGCTGCTGTCCTCGACCGACGGGGCCGAGCTGGTGAGCGCCACCTTCGCGTCGGACACCTCCCGGGCGCTGCGCGAGATCGTCGCCGAGCTGGTCGCCGCCGCGACCGACGCCGGCTTCGACGCGACGGCCGCGGAACTGGCGGCGCGCACGGTGGTCTACTACGTCCTCGGTTTCACCGCCGACGAGCAGTCCCGCCTGCAGTGGGACGCCGCAGGCGCGCTGCCCGCCGATCAGTCGCTGCTGACGTCGAATCCCAACGGCCGCTTCGGCTTCGGCCTGAAGCTCCTGGTCGACGGCATGGCCGCGCAACGCTCGTCAGCCGGCGATGACGGTGTCGATCCGGGCGTCGCCGTCCCAGCGCCGTAGGCCCGCGAAACGTCCGGGGACGTCGTCGGAGCCGAGCACGGCCAGCGCTGCCGGCAGGTCCACGGGCGCGAGCCGCCGGCACAGGGTGACGTGCGGGGTCCACTCGTCGGGCCGGGCGTGCGGGAACGGTCCGCTGCGCTGATGCGGCCCCGCGAGGTCGGCGAGGCGGCGGTGCAGGGCGAGCAGCCCCTCGGACGGCACGACGAGCCGGACGAGGGTCAATGCATGCCTGCCGAAGATCAGCGGTGCGCCGAGGCGGCAATCCAACGGAAGCGCCAAGGCCGCCGCGCGCAGCGCGTCGTCGACGTTCGGCGCGATGTGGTCGGCGACCGTCATGGTGACGTGCGGCCGGTTGGTCGGCGAGCGGTGCCGCGCCTGGCTGGGTAGTCCCGCGTCGGCCAGCGCGTCCCATTCCCGGCGCACCGCTGCGTCCGTCGCCGCGTCGAACGTCAGCTCGATGGAGTGGGCCATCTACAGCAGACCCCGCACCCAGTCGGCCTCGAAGGCCGGCGCCGCGAGGTCGGCGAACGCCCCGGGCGACAGGGCGCCCGCGCCGGCGGGCAGCACCGCCCGCACCGCGGCGAGGCGCGCGAGTTCGCCGAGGTTCGACCGTTCGGCCGGCCCGGGCTCGGCGGGATAGCTGCCGACGACGATGCCTGCGCACGCCACGCCGCGGGTGGCGAGGGCCTCGACGGTGAGCGCGGCGTGGTTGAGCGTGCCGAGCCCGGCCGCCGCCACCACCAGGACCGGCGCCCCGACGTCCGCGGCGAGGTCACGCAGCGTCGCGCCGTCGGCGCTCAGTTCGACCAGCAGACCGCCGGCGCCCTCGACGACGAGCAGCCTGCCGGGGGCGGCGGCCGAGCGCACCAGCTCGCGCAGTTCCGCCCGCGTGGGCAACGGCGTCCCCGCCCGTTCGGCGGCTGCCTTGGGCGCCAACGGTTCCGGGTAGCGCCAGCCGCGGACCACGTGCGCGACGCCCGCGAGCCGCGCCACCTCGGCGAGGTCGTCGTCGCCCTCGGTGAGCGTCGGACCCGAGCCGGTCTGCAGCGGCTTGCACACGGCGACCTCGAGCCCGGCGAGCCGGGCGTGGCACGCCAGCGCGGCGGTCGCGACGGTCTTGCCGACCCCGGTGTCGGTGCCCGTGACGACGACGACGCTCACGCGCGCGCCGTCGCCAGCACGTCGGACAGCACGGCCGCGGCGAGATCCAGTTCGGTCGGGTCGAGCGACGCGCGTGCGGTCAGGCGCAGCCGCGAGGTCCCGACGGGCACCGTCGGCGGACGGAAGCAGCCCACCCGCAGGCCGCGGTCGAGGCACGCGGCGGCGGCCGCAAGGGCGACCTCGGGCTCCCCCAGGATCACCGACACGACGGCCGACTCGGGCGCGCCCGGTACCCCGGACGCAGCCGCCAACGTCGCGGCGTGCGCGAGGACGGCGTCGGCGCGCCAGGGTTCGGCGACCAGCACCCGCAGCGCGGCCCACGCCGCCCCCACCGCGGCGGGGGCCAGTCCGGTGTCGAAGATGAACGGGCGGGCCGCGTCGATCAGGTGGGCGCGCACGGCAGCCGGACCGAGCACCACGCCGCCCTGGCTGCCGAGCGCCTTGGACAGCGTCGTGGTCATCACGACGTCGGGTGCGCCGGCGAGACCGACCTCGTGCAGCAGCCCCCGTCCTCCGGTACCGCGCACCCCGAGGCCGTGCGCCTCGTCGACGACGAGCAGCGCACCGTGCCTGCGGCACACGGCGTGCATGTCACGCAGCGGCGCGAGCGCGCCGTCGGCGCTGAACACCGAGTCGGTGAGGACCACCGCACGCTCCTCGGTGCGCCCGGCGAGCGCGGCGTCGATCGCGTCGACGTTCCGGTGCGGCGTCACCCGGACCCGCGCGCGGGACAGCCGGCAGGCGTCGACCAGCGAGGCATGGGTGTAGGCGTCGGACACCACCAGCGCATCCGGGCCGCTCAGCGCGACGACCGCACCCAGGTTCGCCGTGTACCCCGAGGAGAAGACGAGCGCGGACTCCGCGCCGACGAAGTCGGCGAGTGCCGACTCGAAGCCCTCGTGCAGCTCGGTGTTGCCGGTGACGAGGCGCGACCCGGTCGAGCCCGCGCCCCAGGTGCGGACGGCGTCCACGGCGCCGTCGAGGACGGCCGGGTGCGTGGACAGGCCGAGGTAGTCGTTGGACGCGAGGTCGAGTTCGGTTCCCACCGGCGGGCGTGCCCGCAGCGAGCGGCGCAGTCCGGCGGCGCGGCGCCGTTCGGCGACGTCGGCGAGCCAGGCCAGGGGGTCAGCGAGATCCGTGCGCGTCACCGGTGGACCTCCCACGTCGAGGATCGACTTGAACACCGTTCAGGTTAATGCACGCGCGACGGCCACCATGCCGGACCCGATCGCCTCGACCTCCTCGGGCGTGCAGACGAACGGCGGCATCGCGTACACCAGGTTGCGGAACGGCCGCAGCCACAGCCCGTGGTCGAGCGCGGTCCGCGTCGCGACCGCCATGTCGACCGGTGCGGCCATCTCGAGCACGCCGATCGCCCCCAGCACCCGCACGTCGGCCACCCCGGCCAGGTCGCGTGCCGGGGCCAGGCTCGACCGCAGGCCGGCCTCGATCCCCGCGACCCGGGTGCGCCAGTCGTTGGCGAGCAGCAGTTCCACCGACGCGACGGACACCGCGCACGCCAGCGCGTTCGCCATGAACGTCGGCCCGTGCATCAGCGCCCCCGCCTCGCCGGTGCTGATGGTCTCGGCGACGTCCGCGCTGCACAGCGTCGCCGCGAGCGTGAGGTAGCCGCCCGTCAGCGCCTTGCCGACGCACATCACGTCCGGCGACACCCCGGCGAGGTCGGCGGCGAACAAGGCGCCGGTGCGGCCGAAGCCCGTGGCGATCTCGTCGAAGATCAGCAGCACGTCGTGGTCGCTGCAGGCCGCCCGGAGGTCGGCCAGGTAGCGCGGGTCGTGGAACCGCATCCCGCCCGCGCCCTGCACCACCGGCTCGACGATGACCGCAGCGACCTCGTCGGCGTGGTCGGCCAGCTGGCGCGCGAACGCCTCGGCGTAGGCCGGGTCGTACTCGGTCGGGACCTGGGGTGCGAACACCTGCGGCACCAGCACGCCGCGCCACAGCGAGTGCATGCCGCCGTCCGGGTCGCACACGCTCATCGGGGTGAAGGTGTCGCCGTGGTAGCCGCCGCGCCACGTCATCAGGTGCCGTCGCCCGGACCGACCGCGCGCCAGCTGGTACTGCAGCGCCATCTTGGCGGCCACCTCGACCGCCACCGAACCCGAGTCACTGAAGAACACGGTGTCCAGCCCGGCGGGCGTGATCTCGACCAGCAGCTGCGCCAACCGCGCCGCGGGTTCGTGGGTGAGGCCGCCGAACATCACGTGGTTGAGCGTCGCCAGCTGCCCCATGATCGCGGCGTCCAGCACCGGGTGGCCGTGCCCGTGGATGGCCGTCCACCACGAACTCATCGCGTCGATGACGTCGGTCGGCACGCCGTCGCGGTCGACCGTGATCCGCACGCCGCGCGCCGCCGTCGCCACCACCGGCGGCATCGCGTCCACCCCGATCGTGCTGTAGGGATGCCAGACGTGAGCCGCGTCGATCGCGGCGATCTCGGCGGGCGTCAACGCGGGCACCGGGGCTCCTCTCGCGCGGGGGACGGCAGCTGGACCGGCGTTCCTTCACAGGAGGCCGACCATCCGCGCACGGTAGATTGTCCGTCGATCATGCTGACCCCCGCCCCACCCCGGACGGCATCGCGCACCGCAGCCGGGCCGACGCCGCCCGCCGCCCTGGGTACGCGGTCGTCCGGTTTCTACCGCCACGACCTCGACGGGCTGCGCGGCATCGCGATCGCCCTGGTGGCCGTCTTCCACGTGTGGTTCGGCAGGGTCTCCGGCGGCGTGGACGTGTTCCTCGCGCTGTCGGGCTTCTTCTTCGGCGGCCGTCTGCTGCGGGCCGCGCTCAGCCCGACCGCCTCGCTGGCGCCGCTGCCCGAGATCCGCCGCCTCGTCCGGCGCCTGCTGCCGGCACTGGTGGTGGTGCTGGCGGTGGCGGCCGTGCTGACCATCCTCATCCAGCCCGAGACACGGTGGGAGGCGTTCGCCGACCAGAGCCTGGCCAGCCTCGGCTACTTCCAGAACTGGGAGCTGGCGAACACCGCGGCGGACTACCTGCGCGCCGGCGAGGCCGTCAGCCCGCTGCAGCACATCTGGTCGATGTCGGTGCAGGGCCAGTTCTACCTCTCCTTCCTGCTGCTGGTGTTCGGCTTCGCGCTGCTGTTCCGCCGGCTGCTCGGCCGGTTCACCCGCGCCGCGCTGATCGTCCTGCTCACCGCGCTGATCGTCGCGTCGTTCGTCTACGCCATCCACGCGCACTCCGAGGACCAGGCCACCGCCTACTACGACAGCTTCGCCCGCGCCTGGGAGCTGCTCCTCGGAGCGCTGGCAGGAGCCGTGGTGCCCTACGTGCGGTGGCCGATGTGGCTACGCACCGTGGTCTCGGTCGTCGCGCTCGCCGCGATCCTGTCCTGCGGCGCCTTCCTCGACGGCGTCAAGGAATTCCCCGGGCCCTGGGCGCTGGTGCCGGTGGGCGCCACGATCCTGTTCATCCTCAGCGCCGCCAACCGGGCCGCCGACCCGCACCTGCGGACCGACCGCATGCCGCTGCCGAACCGCCTCCTGGCCACGCGGCCGTTCGTCTCGCTGGGCTCGATGGCGTACGCGCTGTACCTGTGGCACTGGCCGCTGCTCATCTTCTGGCTGGCCTACAGCGGGCACAAGTCCGCGAACCTGCTCGAGGGCTCGATCATCCTTCTGGTCTCCGGCGTGCTCGCGTGGCTGACGATGCGCTTCGTCGAGGAGCCGCTGCGGTTGCGCACCCCGGTCGCCCGCAAGCCCACGGTCCGGGCGCCGCTGCGGCGGCGACTGCGCCGCCCGACGATCGTGCTCGGGTCCATCGTCACGCTGCTCGGCGTCGCGCTGACCGCGACGAGCTTCACCTGGCGCGAGCACGTGACGATTCAGCGCGCCAACGGCAAGGAACTCTCCGGGCTGTCACCGCGCGACTATCCGGGCGCCCGCGCGCTCGTCAACGGGGCGCGCGTCCCCCAGCTGCCGATGCGCCCGACCGTCCTCGAGGCCAAGGACGACCTGCCGCAGAGCACGTTGGACGGGTGCATCGGCGACTTCGACGACACCGGCATCGTCAGCTGTGCCTACGGCGACAAGTCCGCGCGGCGGGTGATCGCCCTGGCCGGCGGCTCGCACGCCGAACACTGGCTGACGGCACTGGACCTCCTCGGCCGCGCACACGGTTTCAAGGTGGTGACCTACCTCAAGATGGGCTGCCCGCTCACCACCGAGGAGAAGCCGTTGGTGATGGGCGACAACCGGCCCTATCCCAAGTGCCACGACTGGAACCAGAAGGTGATGCCGCGCATCCTCGGCGACCACCCGGACTACGTCTTCACCACCTCCACCCGGCCGTGGAACATCAAGGACGGCGACGTCATGCCCGGCACCTACGTCGGCGTCTGGCAGGAATTCTCCGACGCCGGCATCCCGGTGCTCGCGATGCGCGACACCCCGTGGCTGGTGCGCGACGGCGAACCGTTCTTCCCGACCGACTGCCTCGCCGGCGGCGGCGACGCCATCTCCTGCGGCATCGAGCGCTCCAAGGTACTGTCCGACCGCAACCCCACCCTGGACTTCGTCGCCCAGTTTCCGCTGCTGAAGCCGATCGACATGAGCGACGCGGTCTGCCGGGAGGACTACTGTCGTGCCGTGGAGGGAAATGTGTTGATCTATCACGATTCCCATCACTTCACGACCACCTACATGCGCACCATGACCCCCGAGTTGGGCCGCCAGATCGCCGCGATCACCGGCTGGTGGTGACGTGGTCTCCGCGATCTGGCCGGGTACGGCCTATCCGTTGGGCGCCACGTACGACGGCGCGGGTACCAACTTCTCGTTGTTCTCCGAGGTCGCCGACCGCGTCGACCTCTGCCTGATCGGCACGGACGGCACCGAGGAGCGCATCGCACTGGACGAATGCGACGGTTACGTCTGGCACTGCTACCTGCCCACCGTGACCCCGGGACAGCGGTACGGCTTCCGCGTGCACGGTCCGTGGGAGCCGGCCGCCGGTCACCGGTGCGATCCGAGCAAGCTGCTGCTGGACCCCTACGGCAAGTCGTTCCACGGTGACTTCGACTTCGGCCAGGAACTGTTCTCCTACGACCTGGCGGCCGACGACCTCGCCACCGGCGGGACGCCGCCGCGGCTGGACTCGCTGGGCCACACCATGACGAGCGTCGTCATCAACCCCTTCTTCAACTGGGGATCCGACCGCGCGCCCAACACGCCGTACCACGAGACGGTGATCTACGAGGCCCACGTCAAGGGCATGACGCAAACCCACCCCGCGATCCCGGCCGAGCAACGCGGCACCTACGCCGGGCTCGCGCACCCGGCGATCATCGACCACCTCAAGTCACTCCACGTCACCGCCATCGAACTCATGCCGGTACACCAGTTCATGCACGACCACCGCCTGCTCGACCTCGGGCTGCGAAATTACTGGGGCTACAACACCTTCGGCTTCCTGGCGCCGCACTACCAGTACGCCGCCAACCAGAGCGCCGGCGGCGCGGTGGCCGAGTTCAAGACCATGGTGCGCGCGTTCCACGACGCCGACATCGAGGTGATCCTCGACGTGGTCTACAACCACACCGCCGAGGGCAACCACCTGGGCCCCACCATCAACTTCCGCGGCATCGACAACGCCGCCTACTACCGGCTACTCGACGGCGACCTGCGCTACTACAAGGACTTCACCGGCACCGGCAACAGCCTCAATGCCCGCCACCCGCACACGCTGCAGCTGATCATGGATTCGCTGCGCTACTGGGTGCTCGACATGCACGTCGACGGCTTCCGCTTCGACCTCGCCTCCACGCTCGCCCGCGAGTTCTACGACGTCGACCGCCTGAGCGCGTTCTTCGACCTGGTTCAACAGGACCCGGTGGTGAGCCAGGTGAAGCTCATCGCCGAACCCTGGGACGTCGGCGAGGGCGGCTACCAGGTGGGCAACTTCCCGGGTTTGTGGACCGAATGGAATGGGAAGTATCGCGACACTGTGCGTGACTACTGGCGGGGCGAGCCCGCGACCCTGGGCGAATTCGCCTCCCGCCTGACCGGCTCCTCGGATCTCTACGAGGCCACCGGCAGGCGTCCGAGCGCGAGCATCAACTTCGTCACGGCCCACGACGGCTTCACGTTGACGGACCTGGTGTCCTACAACGAGAAGCACAACGAGGCCAACGGCGAGGACAACCGGGACGGCGAGAGCCACAACCGGTCGTGGAACTGCGGAGTTGAGGGTCCGACCGACGACCCGGACGTCCTCGAGCTGCGGGCCCGGCAGATGCGCAACATCATGGCCACGCTGATGGTCAGCCAGGGCACGCCGATGATCAGCCACGGCGACGAGATCGGCCGCACCCAGCACGGCAACAACAACGTCTACTGCCAGGACTCGGAGATCTCCTGGATGGACTGGACGCTGTGCGAGACCAACTCCGACCTGCTCCGGTTCGTCCGGCGGGTCACCAAGCTGCGCACCGATCACCCGGTGTTCCGCCGCAGGCGCTTCTTCGAGGGCAAGCCGCTGCGCACCGGCGAGCAGGTGCGCGACATCGCCTGGCTGACGCCGTCGGGCACGGAAATGACGTCGCGAGAATGGGATTCGGGGTTCAAGTTCGTGGCCATGTTCCTCAACGGCGACGCGATACCGTCGCCCGACGCGCGCGGTGAACGCGTCGTCGACGACACCTTCCTGCTGTGCTTCAACGCGCACAGCAACCCGGTCGAGTTCACCGCCCCCGACGCGAGCTATGCCGCGCAGTGGACGTGCGACGTCGACACCGCCCATCCGGCCGGCGCCGCCGAGCTGATCCTCGCGGCCGGCGAGAAGACCTCACTGCGCGGCCGGTCGGTCCTCGTGCTGCGAAAGACGGCGTGACATGACATCTCCCACGACGCGTCCCGTCGTCTCCACCTACCGCCTGCAGATGCGCGGTGACGCGTTCCGCTTCGACGACGCCGAGGAGTTGCTCGACTACCTCGTCGACCTCGGCGTCAGCCACGTCTACCTGTCGCCGATCCTCACCGCGGCACCGGGCAGCACGCACGGCTACGACGTCACCGATCCCACCACCGTCTCCGCCGAACTCGGTGGGCCGGACGGTTTTTCGCTGCTGTCGGCGGCCGCCCGCGAGCGCGGCCTCGGGCTGGTGGTCGACATCGTGCCCAACCACGTCGGCGTCGACGACCCCACCCGCAACGCGTGGTGGTGGGACGTACTGACCCACGGCCGGGAATCCCGCTACGCGAGCTACTTCGACATCGACTGGGACCTCGACGGCGGCCGCGTCGTCCTGCCCGTGCTCGGATCGGACGACGACGTCGACGATCTCGAGGTCGACGGCGACGTCCTGCGCCTGGGCGACCGGACGTGGCCGCTGGCACCCGGCACCGCCGGTGACGGCACCGCGTCGGGCGCCGACGTGCACGACCGGCAGAACTACCGGCTCGTCGGCTGGCGCAACAACGTCTGCGGCTACCGGCGCTTCTTCTCCATCACCTCACTGGCCGGGCTGCGCCAGGAGGATCCGGCCGTCTTCGACGCCACCCACGTCGAGGTGCGGCGCTGGTTCGACGAGCACCTCGTCGACGGCCTGCGCATCGACCATCCCGACGGGTTGGCCGACCCGGCCGGCTATCTCGAGTCGCTGCGCGCCCTGACCGGGCCCGAGGCCTGGATCGTGATCGAGAAGATCCTCGCCGTCGACGAGGCGCTGGAGCCGACGCTGCCGGTCGCTGGGACCACCGGCTATGACGCACTGCGCGAGATCGGCGGTCTCTTCGTGGATCCGGCCGCGCGGCCGGACACCGAGCCCGACGACCCGGTACCGGCGCTGAAGGTGCACTCGGCCACGGTGACGCTGGCCAGCGAGCTGGCCCGGCTGCGCCGCGTCGTCGTCGCCACCGCGGGCTCCGACCACCCGCGCCTGCCCGAGGCGATCGCCGCGCTGCTGTCGCACGTCGGCGTCTACCGCACCGACTACCGGGGGCTGACGGCGATCCTGCCGACCGCCATCGCCGAGACCGCCGCCAGTTCCCCCGATCTCGCCGACGCGCTGGCGTTGCTGAGTTCGGCGATCCGGCACGTCGAGCCGGCGACCCGGCTGCAGCAGCTGTGCGGCGCGGTGACCGCCAAGTCGGTCGAGGACTGCTTCTTCTACCGCGACGCCCGGCTGGTGTCGCTCAACGAGGTGGGCGGCGAGCCCGAGCGCTTCGGGGTGAGCGCCGCCGAATTCCATCACGCAGCGTCGCTGCGGGCGCGATTCTGGCCGCAGGCGATGGTGACGCTGTCGACGCACGACACGAAGCGCGGTGAGGACGTGCGCGCGCGCATCGGCGTGCTGTCCCAGGTGCCGGGGCTGTGGCAGGAGCTGGTGTCGCAGTGGACCACGGCGGCGCCGCCGCCGGACGCCGACACCGGACTGTTCCTGCTGCAGAACGTGTTCGGCGTGTGGCCGACCGACGGCGTGGTGAGCGACGACCTCCGGTCGCGGCTGCACGCCTACGCCGAGAAGGCCATCCGCGAGGCCGCGCTGCACACCACGTGGAACGACCCCGACGAGGCCTTCGAGTCCGCCGTGCACGCCTGGCTCGACGCGGTCGTCGACGGCGAGGTGGGCACCGGGCTCACGGCGCTGGTCGGTCAGCTCGACCCGCACGCCCGCAACGACAGCACCGCGCAGAAGCTGTTGGCGCTCACCGTGCCCGGCGTGCCCGACGTCTACCAGGGCACCGAACTGTGGGACGACAGCCTCGTCGACCCCGACAACCGCCGACCCGTCGACTACGCCGCGCGACGCGCGGCGCTGGCCGATCTCTCCGACGCCAAGATGCGGGTGACCGCCGCGGCGCTGCGGCTGCGCCGCGACCGCCCGGAGGCGTTCCTCTCCGGTGACCACGTGCCGGTGTTCGCCGACGGACCCGCCGCGACGCACGTCGTGGCCTACACCCGCGGCGACGCGGTGCTCGTGGCGGCGCGGCGATGGACGGTTCGCCTCGACGAGACCGGCTGGGGACCGACGACCGTGCCCCTGCCGCCCGGCACGTGGACCGATCGCCTCACGGGCCGCACCCTGACCGGCGGGACGTCCGTCTCCGCCGACGACCTCTTCGCCGACCTCGCGGTCGCACTCCTGGAGAAGACCGGTGACTGAACACGACTTCGCCGTCTGGGCGCCCCTGCCCGACGACGTCCGCCTGGACGTCGACGGCACCGCCCACCCGATGACGCGCGGTGACGACGGCTGGTGGCGCGCCACCGTCGACGTCGCCCCCGATGCGCGGTACGGCTTTCTGCTCGACGACGACCCGAAGGTGCTGCCCGATCCGCGGTCGGCGCGTCAGCCCGACGGCGTGCACGAGCGCTCGGCGCTGTGGGACCCCGCCACGGTGCAGTGGAACGACGGTGCCTGGCGCGGCCTCTCCATCGAGGGGGCGGTGATCTACGAGCTGCACGTCGGCACGTTCACCGCGGACGGCA
Source organism: Mycolicibacterium grossiae (assembly GCF_008329645.1). Taxonomy (NCBI): domain Bacteria; kingdom Bacillati; phylum Actinomycetota; class Actinomycetes; order Mycobacteriales; family Mycobacteriaceae; genus Mycobacterium; species Mycolicibacterium grossiae. The sequence continues at coordinate 3,882,432 of NZ_CP043474.1, read as the reverse complement.
CGCTCGACGCCGCGGTCGACCGGCTCGACTACCTCGTCGAACTCGGCGTGCAGTTCGTCGAACTGATGCCGGTCAACGCCTTCGGCGGTACGCACGGGTGGGGTTACGACGGCGTGCTGTGGTATGCCGTGCACGAGCCGTACGGCGGCCCGGACGCGTTGGCGCGCTTCGTCGATGCCTGTCATGCCCGCGGCCTCGGCGTGTTGATCGACGCCGTGTTCAACCACCTGGGCCCGTCGGGCAACTACCTGCCCAAGTACGGCCCCTACCTGTCGACCGGCAGCAACCCATGGGGCGAGTCGATCAACATCTCCGGACCGGATTCCGACGAGGTGCGCCGCTACATCATCGACTGTGCGCTGCGCTGGATGCGCGACTTCCACGCCGACGGGCTGCGGCTGGACGCGGTGCACGCGCTGGTGGACACCACCGCGGTGCACATCCTCGAGGAGTTGTCGGCCGAGACCGACGCCCTGGCAACCGAACTCGGCCGTCCGCTGTCGCTGATCGCGGAGAGCGACCTCAACGATCCGCGGATGATCACGCCTCGCGCGCAGGGCGGGCTCGGCATGACGGCGCAGTGGGACGACGACATCCACCACGCGATCCACGGCGCGGTGTCCGGAGAGCGGCAGGGCTACTACGGCGACTTCGGCACGCTGGAGACCCTCGCCGAGACGTTGCGGCACGGGTACTTCCACGCCGGCACCTACTCGTCGTTCCGGCACCGCAGGCACGGCAGGCCGCTCGACACGGCCACCATCCCGGCGACCCGGCTGCTGGCCTACACGCTGACGCACGACCAGGTGGGCAACCGGGCCATCGGCGACCGCCCGTCGCAGAACCTCGACGGTGGCCAGCTCGCGGTCAAGGCCGCGCTGGCCCTCGGATCCCCCTACACCGCAATGCTGTTCATGGGCGAGGAGTGGGGCTCGTCGAGCCCGTTCCAGTTCTTCAGCAGCCACCCGGAACCCGACCTCGCCCGCGCCACGGCCGAGGGCCGCAAGGCGGAGTTCGCCGAGCACGGCTGGGACGCCGACGAGGTCCCCGATCCGCAGGACCCCGAGACGTTCTTGCGTTCGAAGCTGAACTGGGACGAGGTCACGGCCGAGAAGCACGCTCGTCTGCTGGACGTCTACCGCGGGCTGATCGCGCTGCGCCACGACGAACCCGACATGGCGAACCCGTGGCTCGACGACCTGGTGGTCGAGTTCGACGAGGAGGCGCGGTGGCTCGTCATGCACCGTGGCGCGCTCGCCGTCGCGTGCAACCTCGGTGAGGGCGAGGCGCGCGTCCCGGTCACCGGCGAGGTGGTGCTGGCGTGGGGCGAGCCGGCGGTCGCCGACGCGACCACGCTGCCCGGCCACTCGTTCGCCATCCTGCGCACCGTCAAGTAACCATCCCCAGCCGGGTGGCTGGGGATGAAGGATTGCCCGACGGGTGACGTCGGCCGACGATGCCGTCATGGATGCCATGACGAATTCCGCGGCGATACCGCCGATCGACACCGCGACCGACCCCATCGGATCGGTCGACGACCTCCGCCAACGGTGGCGCGCCCTGATGGGCGAGCTGGCCTTCGGCGAACATCTCGTCCGCTTCGCGTTCGTCGGCCCGGACCGGAGGATGATCACGGTCCTCAGTGACGTCCCGGTCGCCGGGCGCCCCACCCGCCGCGTGGTCGACGGATTGGTGGGGAGCCTGTCGGGCATCGTGCGCGGTCTCGGCGAGGGTCACACCGTCGCCTTCCTGCTGAGCGGGCCGGGACGCGGCGGGGTGTCGGACTCCGATCGACGGTGGGCGCGCGCGCTCGCCGAGTCGGCCCGGGCCTTCGACGTGCCGATCGAGCCGGTGTTCCGCGCCAACGACGATGCGGTGCTGCTGGTACCCGACCGTGCGGCGGTGGCCTAGGTCAGATAGCGGTAGGTCGGCGATCCCGGCTCGAGCAGCTGCACGTGGCACTCCGACTCGTGCATCCGCGCGAGCAGACCGTCGAGGTCGGCCGCGGACCCCATCTCGATGCCGACCAGCGCCTCACCGGTCTCGCGGTTGTTGCGCTTGACGTACTCGAAGAGGGTGACGTCGTCGTTGGGGCCGAGCACCTCGTCGAGGAACCGGCGCAGCGCGCCCGGCTCCTGCGGGAAGTCCACCAGGAAGTAGTGCTTGAGGCCGAGGTGCACCAGCGAGCGTTCGAGCACCTCGCCGTAGCGCGACACGTCGTTGTTGCCGCCGGAGATCAGGCACACCACCGTCGCGCCGGGTTCGAGGTCGGCCTCGAGCAGTGCGGCCACCGACAGCGCGCCCGCGGGCTCGGCGATGATCCCCTCGTTCTGGTAGAGGTCGAGCATCGCGGTACACACGGCGCCTTCGTCGACCGTCGTCATCGACACCATGTCCCCCGCCGCGGTGAGCGCCGCGAACGGCAGGGTGCCCGCGCGGGCGACCGCGGCGCCGTCGACGAACTGGTCGACGTCGTCGATGGCGACGGGCTCGCCGGTCGCCAGGGCGGCGAGCATCGAGGCGGCGCCCGCGGGTTCGGCGCCGAGGACCGATGTGTTGGCCGTGCGCTCGGCGAGGTAGGTGGTGATGCCGCTGATGCAGCCGCCACCCCCGACGGGGACCACGACGAGGTCGGGCTCGGCGCCGAGGTCCTCGAGGATCTCGACGGCGATCGTGCCCTGGCCCGCCATGGTCCGCAGGTCGTCGTAGGGCGGCACCAGCGTCGCGCCGGTCCGCGTCACGTCCTCGAGGGCGGCCGCCGCGGCCATGTCGTAGGTCTTGCCACCGACGATGAGGTCGATGAAGTCCCCGCCGTGATAGCGGATGCGGTCGCGCTTCTGCTTGGGCGTCTTGGCGGGCACGTAGACCCGGCCGCGCACCTCCATCGAGCGGCAGGCCAGCGCGAAGCCCTGCGCGTGGTTGCCGGCCGAAGAGCACACCACGCCCGCCGCGAGTTCCTCGGGCGTCAGCTGCATCAGCAGGTTGTAGGCGCCGCGGAGCTTGTAGGAGCGCACCGCCTGCAGATCTTCGCGCTTCAGGTACACCGTGGCGCCGGTGATCGCGGACAGCCGGTCGCTGAGCTGCAGCGGCGTGCGGGCCACCACGCCGGAAATGCGCCGGGCCGCCGCGTCGACGTCGGCCGCGGTCAGCGGCGATACCCGGGGTGGTTGGCTCAGCTCGGCGGACACCGGTCAATGGTGCCACCAACGCAGGTCGGGGCGGAAATCGTTTGAACCGGCCGACAGCGGGGATCCACCAGGTCGCCGGGCCGACGGAGTTCCGGACACGCGCCATCCCAACACGGAGTTTCGGTTGTCCGAAACTCGAAGTGAGAGGTATCCTCGAAGCCATGACCGCACCGGCGAAGACTCGAGCGAACGTGCTGATCGCGGGCGTGCCGTGGCCGGTGTACAAACTCGTCGCCCTGGCCGTCGGCGCCGTGGTCCTGATGGTGGTGGGACTGGTCACGCTCAGCGCCGGGCCGGCGGTGATCGCCGGCGCGGGGGCCACCGCCATCGTGTGGCTCGCCCTCGGGCTGTTCCACGCCGCCGACGAGTAGTCGGCCCCGGCGCGGGCCTCAATCCTCGAGCAGCGCCCGCAACGTCTCCAAGTCCGCCGCCACCGCACGGGCATCGGCGTCGAAGTCGTCGTCGGACACACCCGCCCGCCGCCGCAGGGTGAACACGACCTCACACCGGGCGTCGCCGTCTGGGATGACTCGCATCGGGTTGTAGACCGACTCTCCGGACGGCAGCGTGACGACGTGGTCGAGCACGCCGAACGCATTCGGCGGCGCGAACACCACGTCGACCGCGGACAAGGCCGGGTCGGCCAGACCGGCCGCCCACCGGCTCAGCTCCCGCGGGTCGGACGCGAACGCGTACACCACGTCGGCGGACACGGCGATGAACGTGCTGACGTGCTTCGAGGCCGGGTCCGTCACGACGGCCCCGCCGCCGGCCGAACGGACTTGACCACCTGCGTCAGATTGAACTGCCAACGCTCCACGATGCGGAAGCCCATGGCCGCCGGCACGCGCTGGGCGACGGCGTCGTCGAGCCGCGCACCGGGTGGCAGCGCGTCGCCGGCCTGATGTTCGGGCAGCGCCGGGTCGCGCGCGGTCACCGTCCACAGCGCGCCGCAACCGGGGAGCCGATCGACCCACGCGGTGATCGGCGCGCGGGCCTCGAACAGCGCATCGCGGTCGATGGCGCTGCGCGTCTGGCCGTAGTCGCGCAGACCGGCGAAGGCATCGGGCCTTCCGCTCGTGAGCGCCTCGACGACGATGACCGGCGCCGTGTCGTCGAGGTTGAGGCAGTCGCCGGGTGTCGAGTGCTCGGCCACCACGTCGGCCACCCGGCTCAGGTCGCGTCCCATCTTGCTGAACGATCCCCGCTGCGCGACGTAGTTGGGCATCGCGGCGACGATCAGGACGGCCAGCAACAGGCAGATCCGTCGCGGACTGCGCCCCACCAGCACCACGGCGGCGCCGAGCAGCAACGCCAGACCGGGAGCGGTGAAGGCGAGGTACTGCGGTTGGTAGAGCGGCTCGCGCAGCATCGAGTAGACGACCAGCACGAGCGTCGGGGCGAGCACCCACGTCGCGGCCGTCCGCGCCAGCGTGCGCGGATCCGGTCCGAGCGCCTCGGCCGCCCGGGTGCGCCGGCGGACCGCCGCCACCGCCAGCACCAGCGCCGCGATCAGGAACGGCGCCACCAGCGCCCAGGCCCACGCGGCGGCGGTCACCTGGTCGGAGGACACCTGCTGGCCTGCCGTGACGCCGGCGGCATTCGCGTCGTCGGTGTAGACGGCCGGGAAGTACTGGTCGCCGAGGAACTGGCCGAGCGTGCCGGGACCGACGGGCCAGATCCAGTTCACCTGCCCCTGCTGCGCCTTCATCACGACCAGGAACGGCGCGCTGAGCAGTCCGGTCGCGGTCACGGCGACTGCCCAGCGAGTACCCGCGCCGCGCGACCAGTCGACGTGCGTCACCAGCACGGCGTGCGCGGCGACGACGAGCACCACGAAGACGTTGCCCACGGTCGCCGCGGCGAGGCACACGGCGTAGGCGGCCCAGATCCACGGACGGTCGCGCCGGACCGCGACGACGCACAACACGGTCACCCACACCGCGTCGGCCATCGACAGCGCGTACGACCGCGCCTCGATCGCAGCCCAGGTGGTCCGCGGCAGCACTGCGAAGACGACGCCGGCGGCGAGCGCCACGGTCCTCGTCGACAGCTGGCGGCCGAGCACCACCACACCGGCGGCCGCGACCCCGACGAGCATCGCGCTCGGCAACCGGGCCCAGAACTCGGTCGCCGGGACGACGGCGAACCACGCGTGCATCAGCAGGTAGTAGAGACCGTGCACGGCGTCGACGTGGCCCAGCAGATCCCGCATCTCGCCGAGCGGCCGGGTCGCACTGGAGATGGTCGCCGCCTCGTCGGCCCACAGCGACGGCCGACCCGCCCCGATGACCCCCACCACGAACGCGAAGAGCCCGATCAGCAGCGCGTCCGCCCGGCCGCCGACGGACACGGCAACCCGGGTGGTTGCGCGGTCGAGTCGGACCGCAGCGCTCATGAGCAGCTCCCCCACCACTTCGCTGGTGGAACGACCGTAACAGCTGCATCCGGCGGTCGCGTGCCCAACGAACGGCGCGGGGGTGAATCGTACGAAAGGCCGAATCCGTTGGCGCGCCTGGTACTAAGCGCCGGTTTGACCGCTCAGCTGCCGAGGCAGCCCGGACCGAGCAAGGCCTTCAAATCGCCCATCAGCGCCGAGGACGGCGTGACCCGCAGTGCCTGATCGAGTTCGAGCGTCGTGATGCGCTCGCCGCTGATGAGGCGCAGGTGCACCTGCGACGTGCCGGGATGATTGGCGAGCACCTGCTTGAGCGCACTCACCTTCTCCATCGTGCACTGCCGGGTGGGCAGGCTGACGGCGAGCGGCCGGTCGGCCGCGGCGTTCGAGAAGTCCGGCACCACCAGGTCGTTCACGATCAGCGAGAGCCGGTCGTCGCGTGCGTTGACCTTGGCGCCGATGATCACCACCGCGTCGTCGGCGATGTCCGCGCCGAAGGTGGCGTACGTCTGCGGGAAGAACATCACCTCGATGCCGCCGGTGAGGTCCTCCAATTGGGCTGAGGCCCAGGGCAATCCGTTCTTGTTGACGCGACGGTTCACCGAGGCGAGGATGCCGCCGACGCGCACCTGAGTGTCCGGCGCGACGTCGCCGTCGAGGATCGCGGGGATGTGCGTGTCGACCTGGGTGGCCAGCAGGTGCGCGACGCCGTTCAGCGGATGGCCGGACACGTACAGACCCAGCATCTCGCGCTCGAGGGCGAGCTTGTGCTTGTCCTCCCACTCGTCGTCGGGCACCTTGATCGTGAACACCGCATCGGTGGCCGTGTCGGCGCCACCGAAGAGGTCGAATTGCCCCATGGCCTCGGCCTTCTTGGTGCCCAGCACCGAGTCGACCGCGTCGGTGTGGATGAGGAACAGACCCTTGCGCGAATGCCCGAGCGAGTCGAACGCCCCCGCCTTGATCAGTGACTCCGTCACCTTCTTGTTGCAGGCCGTGATGTCGATCTTGTTGAGGTAGTCCGAGAAGTCGGTGTACTTGCCCTTGTCGGCGCGCGACGCGATCAACGACGACACCACGTTCGCGCCGACGTTGCGCACGGCGCCCAGGCCGAACCGGATGTCGGCGCCCACCGAGGCGAAGTTCTGCACCGACTCGTTGACGTCGGGCGGCAGCACCGTGATGCCGAGCCGGCGGCAGTCGGCGAGGTACACCGCGGCCTTGTCCTTGTCGTCGCCGACCGAGGTGAGCAGCCCCGCCATGTACTCGGCCGGGTAGTTGGCCTTGAGGTAGGCCGTCCAGTACGAGACCAGGCCGTAGCCGGCGGCGTGTGACTTGTTGAATGCATAGCCGGCGAACGGGAGGATGGTGTCCCACAGCGCCTTCACCGCGGCCTCGGAGAAGCCGTTGGTGGTCATGCCCTCCTTGAAGCCCTTGTACTCGGCCTCGAGCACCTCGAGCTTCTTCTTGCCCATGGCCTTGCGCAGCGCGTCGGCCTTGCCCATCGAGTAACCGGCGACCTTCTGGGCGATGAACATGATCTGCTCTTGGTAGACGATCAGGCCGTAGGTCTCGGCGAGGATCTCCTTGAGCGGTTCCTCGAGCTCCGGGTGGATCGGCTTGATGGCCTGCCGGCCGTTCTTGCGGTCGGCGTAGTCGTTGTGGGCGTTCATGCCCATCGGGCCGGGCCGGTACAGCGCCAGCACCGCGACGATGTCGTTGAACTCGGTGGGCTGCATGCGGCGCAGCAGGTCGCGCATCGGCCCGCCGTCGAGCTGGAACACCCCGAGGGTGTCGCCGCGGGACAGCAGCTCGTAGGCCTTCGGGTCGTCGAGGCTCAGCGTCTCCAGGTCCAGGTCGACGCCCCGGTTGGCCTTGATGTTCTCGATGCAGTCGCCGATGATCGTCAGGTTCCGCAGACCCAGGAAGTCCATCTTCAGCAGGCCGATGGCCTCGCACGACGGGTAGTCCCAGCCGGTGATGACGGCACCGTCCTGCGGCCGCCGCCACAGCGGGATCGCGTCGACGAGCGGCTCGGAACTCATGATCACCGCGCAGGCGTGCACGCCGGCGTTGCGGACCAGGCCCTCCAGACCGCGGGCGGTCTCGTAGATGGTGCGCACGTCCGGGTCGGTGTCGATGAGGCTGCGCACCTCGGCGGCTTCCTTGTACCGCTCGTGCGCCGGGTCGGTGATGCCCGACAGCGGGATGTCCTTGGCCATGATGGGCGGCGGCAGCGCCTTGGTGATGCGGTCGGCAATCGCGAAGCCGGGCTGGCCGTAGTTCACCCGCGCCGAGTCCTTCAGCGCCGCCTTCGTCTTGATGGTGCCGAAGGTGATGACCTGCGCGACGCGGTCGCTGCCCCACTTGTTGGCGGCGTACCGCAGCATCTCGCCGCGGCGACGGTCGTCGAAGTCGATGTCGATGTCGGGCGCCGACGGCCGTTCCGGGTTGAGGAAGCGCTCGAACAGCAGACCGTGCGGAATGGGATCGATGTTGGTGATGCCGAGTGCGTACGCGACCAGCGACCCGGCGGCCGACCCACGGCCCGGGCCGACGCGGATGTCGACGGACTTCGCGTAGGTGATCAGGTCGGCGACGATGAGGAAGTAGGCCGGAAAGCCCTTGTCACAGATGACCTTGATCTCGTAGGCGGCGCGATCGGTGTACTCGGTCGGCACGCCGGACGGGAACCGGCGACGCAGCCCGGCGTCGACCTCGTGGCGCAGCCAAGACCCCTGGTCGTGGCCCTCGGGCACCGGGAAGACCGGCATCCGGTCCTTCGGCTCCCACACGTCGGCGTAGGACTGCACGCGCTCGGCGATCAGCAGCGTCGAGTCGCACGCGCCGGGCACCTGCGCGTCCCACATCGCCCGCATCTCCTCGGCGGGCTTGAGGAAGTAGCCGTCGCCGTCGAACTTGAACCGCGTCGGATCCGACAGCGTCTTGCCCGTCTGCACGCACAGCAGCGCCTCGTGGTTGCGCGCCGCCTCCTTGGTGACGTAATGGCAGTCGTTGGTGGCCAGCGGCGGGATGCCGAGCCGGCGACCGACGTCGAGCAGGCCGTCGCGCACCCGGCGCTCGATCTCGATGCCGTGGTCCATCAGTTCGAGGAAGAAGTTGTCCGGCCCGAAGATGTCCCGCCACTTGGCGGCTGCCGCGACGGCCTCGTCGACGTGGCCCAGCCGCAGCCGGGTCTGCACCTCCCCCGAGGGGCAGCCGGTGGTGGCGATGATGCCCTCGGCGTGCTCGGCGATCAGTTCGGCGTCCATCCGGGCCCACTTGCCGAGCTGGCCCTCGAACGACGCCAGCGAGGACAGCTTGAACAGGTTGCGCAGGCCCGTCGCGTTCTCGGCGACCATCGTCATGTGCGTGTAGGCGCCGCTGCCCGAGACGTCATCGCCCTTCTGGCTGGGATCGCCCCACTGCACGCGCTTGGTGTCGAACCGCGACCCCGGCGCGATGTAGGCCTCGATGCCGATGATCGGCGTGACGCCGGTGTCCTTCGACGCGTTGTAGAACTCGCTGGCACCGAACATGTTGCCGTGGTCGGTCATCCCGATCGCGGGCATCCCGAGCCGCTTGGCCTCCGCGAACATGTGCTTGACCTTCGCGGCGCCGTCGAGCATCGAGTACTCGGTGTGATTGTGCAGATGCACGAACGAGGCACTGGAGCGGGGTGCGGACGGGGAAGCCATAGGAGCGTCAGTCTATGGCCGACCTCCGACGGCGCTCGGCGTGTCGCGGTACGTGTCTCGTGCCGGCGTGGCGCTTCGTTCCGTGGCCAGCAAGCCATGCCGGAACAGCTCGGCGAGTTGCTTGGTTACCGACCTCGCGGACGCCTCCCCGTGCGGGCGGCCGGACCACAGACCGACGCCCCACAGCACCGAGTGCAGCATGTCCGCCAGCGGTCCGACCGCGGTGTCGGCGGGCAGTTCGCCGCGCCCCACGGCGTCGGACACCAGCGTCGCGAGGTGCCGCCGCAGCGCGTCGGTGCGCTCGTCGCCGAGGTCGGGGTTGCGGCTGGCCTCTAGCCGCGAACTGACCAGGAATGCGACGGCCGAGCGGTCGTGGTGGCCGGGGTCGTGGATGGCCTCGGCCAGCGCCGCCAGCGATTCTCCCAGCGTGTCGCATTGCCGCGCCGTGGCCACGCAGTCGTCGACCAGGTGCGCGGACTCGGCCATGAGCACGTCGTAGATCTCGTCGCGCGACGAGAAGTAGTAGTGCAGCGTGGGCCTGCTGAGGTCGGCCTGCACCGCGATCGCCTGGAAGGTCGCGGCGGGATAGCCGCGCTCGTTGATCACGTGGCGCGCGGCGCGCAGGATCCGGTTGCGCGTCTCGACGGAGTCCGACCCCACCGGGCGACCCCGCCTCCTGGCGGCCGTCCGCGGCCGTTCATCGGTTTGCGACATGGTCCTGACCTCACCGGCGAGGATTGCGAGGGCCCTCGTTCAGCAAACCGTAGGACATAGCCAAGGCGCGGTCAACAGCTGGGGTCCGGCAAACGAAGCACGGCGCCGCCGGCGGCGCTCGGGGGTCAGCGCGACGACGGATCGGCGAGTGCGCCGCCGTCCGCGGGCGCGGTCGCCGCACGGGACCGCAGCGCACCGATGCTCATGACGACCAGCGCCAGCCAGATGAGGCCGAAACCGATCCAGCGGGCGACCGGCATCGGTTCGTGCCCGATTGCGACGCCCCACGCCATCTGCAGCGCGGGGTTGAGATAGAACAGCAGGCCCATGGTGATCAACGGCAGCCGCTGGGCGGCGGCGGCGAACAGCAGCAGCGGTATCGCGGTCACCGGGCCCGCCAGCACCAGCAGGACGGCGTGGCCTCCCCCGCTACCGGTGACGTGTCCTCCGCCGGTGACCTGCAGCGCCACCAGGTAGCCGAGCGCGATCGGCAGGGCCAGCAGGGTCTCCACCGCGACGCTGACCCGGGGATCGGCGGTGACCAGCTTCTTCACCAGACCGTAGAGCGCGAACGTGACGGCTAGCGCCGCGGCGATGTACGGCGGTGAACCGACCCCGGCCGTCAGCACCCCGACGGCCACGACGGCCAGGGCGAGCGCCGCGAGCTGCCAGCGGCCGATGCGTTCGCGCAGCACGAGCACGCCGAGCGCGACGGTCACCAGCGGGTTGATGAAGTAGCCGAGGGCCGCGTCGACGACGTGGCCGGTGGTGGCGGCGTGGATGTAGACGCCCCAGTTGGCCGACACCAGCGCCGAGGCGGCCGCGAGCTGCAGCCAGGTGCGGCCGCCGAGGCGGCGCAGGTCGCCGAGCCGTCGGGCGATCAGCAGCACCAGGACGAGGCTGACCGCACTCCACAGGATGCGGTGCGCCAGCACCTCGAGAGCCCCCGCGGGCAGCAGCAGCGGGAAGTACCCGGGACAGAGTCCCCACCACGCGAAGGCGCCGACGCCGAACAACACCCCCGACCGGCGGCCTCCGTCGTCGGTCACGCGTCGTGGCGGCGCAGTACGTCCAGCGCGTGCCGGAGATCCGCCGGGTACGGGCTGGTGATCTCGATGCGGCGGCCGTCGGCCGGGTGGGCGAACGCCAGCGACCGGGCGTGCAGCCACTGCCGCTCCAGGCCGAGCCGCTTGGCGAGCTTCGGGTCGGCACCGTAGGTGAGGTCGCCACAGCACGGATGGTGCAGCGCGGAGAAGTGCACGCGGATCTGGTGCGTGCGGCCGGTTTCGAGGTGTACGTCGAGCAGGCTGGCCGCGACGAACGCCTCGACGGTGTCGTAGTGAGTGACGCTGTCGCGTCCGCCCTCGGTGACGGCGAACTTCCAGTCATGGCCGCGGTGACGCCCGATGGGCGCGTCGATGGTGCCGCTGGACGGATCGGGGTGACCCTGCACCAGGGCGTGGTAGCGCTTGTCGACGGTGCGTTCCTTGAACGCGCGCTTGAGCAGCGTGTAGGCGCGTTCGGAGATGGCCACCACCATGACGCCCGAGGTACCGACGTCCAGCCGGTGCACGATGCCCTGGCGCTCGTGCACGCCGGACGTGGTGATGCGGTAGCCGGCGGCTGCCAGCCCGCCCAGCACCGTGGGCCCGGTCCAGCCCACCGATGCATGTGCGGCCACCCCGGCGGGCTTGTCGACCGCCACGATGTCGGCGTCGGAGTACAGGATGTCCATGCCCTCGACGTCGACCACCGGATTCTCCAGCGGCGCAGGCGCTTCGGGCAGCGTCACCTCGAGCCAGGCGCCGGCCTCCAGCCGTTCGGACTTGCCGACCGGCGCGCCGTCCACCGCGATGCCGCCGTCCTCGGCGATCGTCGCCACCACGGTGCGGGACAGTCCGAGCAACCGGGACACCCCGGCGTCGACCCGCATCCCCGCCAGCCCCTCCGGGACCGGCATCGACCGCGTCGCCATCAGGTGGGGTTGGCTTCGTCCGATGCGGTGCGCTCGGTCGGTTCCCCATCGGCCGTGCGGCGCCCGGCGGCGTCATCGGCCGTGCGGCGCCCGGCGGCGTCATCGGCCGTGCGGCGCCCGGCGGCGTCATCGGCCGTGCGGCGCCCGGCGGCGTCGAAGTCGAAGCCGAACAGCGACAGCCCCACCAGGAAGATGGCACCGCCCACCACGGCCGGGTCGGCGACGTTGAACACCGGCCACCAGCCGATCGACAGGAAGTCCACGACGTGGCCGCGCAACGGCCCCGGCGAGCGGAAGAAGCGGTCCACCAGGTTGCCCAGCGCACCGCCGAGGATCATGCCCAGCCCGAGGGCCCACCACGGCGACACCAGCCGCCGGCCCATCCAGATGATCCCGACCACCACGCCGGAGGCCACCAGCGTCAGCACCCAGGTGTAGCCCGTCGCCATCGAGAACGCGGCCCCCGAGTTGCGCACCAGGGTCCAGGTGACGGTGTCGCCGATGATCGACACGGGTTGGCCCGGCGTCAACAGGTGCACGGCCAGCACCTTCGAAACGACGTCCAGGACGAGGACGACGGCCGCGACCACGAGCAGCAGGCGGAGACGGCGGCGCGGCGACCGCGCCACGACCTCGCCGTCGGCGGTCACTGGCTCGGCCGAGCCCGTGGATTCATCAGTCACGCCGTCCATCATCCCAAAGCCGGGATGCGCGATGATCGCCGCATGAGTCGGAAACGGGTTCGGACGTGACCGTCGTCGTCGTCGTGACCACCGGCGGCACCATCGCCACGACCGCCGACCCCGACGGCGTCGCGCGACCGACCCGCGGCGGCGAGGCCCTCCTGGACGCCCTGGCAACTCCCCACGACGTCCGGGTGCACGATGTCCTCGCGCGCGACAGCTCCGAACTGGGCCCGCCCGAGTGGGACGTGATCGCCACCGCGGTGCGTGCGGCGATCGACGACGGGGCCGGCGGCGTGGTGGTGACCCACGGCACCGACACCATGGAGGAGACCGCGCTGTGGCTCGAGGTCGCGCTGCCCGGGCCGACACCGGTGGTGCTGACCGGCGCGATGCGCAGCGCGGACGCCCCGGACGCCGACGGTCCGGCCAACCTGCGCGACGCCATCGCGGTCGCGGGGCACCCGGCGGCCGCGGGTCTCGGCGTGGCCGTCTGCATGGCCGGCGACGTGCGTCGCCCCCTCGGGCTGAGCAAGGTTCCCGACGGGTTCACCGGCCACCGGGTGGGGACGGTCCGCGACGGCAGCGTCGACCTCGACCTCGGCTCCCTGGGCGACGGCCCGGCCCGGCCCCGGCTCGCCGTCGGCACGGCGGCGTCGGCACCGCGGGTCGACGTCGTCGCCGTCTCCGCCGGCAGTGACGCGGTGGCGCTCGACGCCGTCGTCGCGGCGGGGGCGCGCGGCGTGGTGCTCGAGGCGCTCGGCTCGGGCAACGCGGGCCGGGAGGTGATCGCCGGCGTCGAGCGGGCCCGGGCGGCCGGCGTGGCCGTGGTCATCGCGTCGCGGGTGCCCGGCGCGGTGGTTGCGCCGCGCTACGGGCCGGGCCGGGCGCTCGTCGACCTGGGCGCGGTGCCGGTGCGAACGCTGCGTCCCCCGCAGGCGCGGGTGCTGCTGATGGCCGCGCTGTCCGCGGGCGCCGCCGTGGCCGACGTCTTCGCGACCTGGGGTTAGGTCGTCGCGACCTGGTGTTGGGTCGTCGCGACCTGGGTCAGTCCGTGCCGTCGCCGGCGAGGGCCGCAACGTAGTCGTCCCAGTCGAGGCTGTCCACCGGGTTGGCGCGGCTGACGTCGGGCGAATCGGCGCGCAGGGTGCGCGCCTGGCCGGGTCCGGTGCGCCGCGTCTCGAAGCGCACGGTCATCACGCCGTGCCCGGCGCCCTGCACCCACCCGTGTCCGTGCTCGCGGTGGCGCACGTCGTCCCCGATCCGCCACGCCGTCCCGGTCCCCTGGGCCACCGGATCGGCCTCAACCTCGGGCGACGGCTGCGGGACGCCGTCGGCGGCCTCCAGGAGCTGCTCGAGGTCGGGGAAGAGCGACTCCTGCTGGACGTCGGACAGCCCCGAGAAGCCGACGCCCAGCAGCCGGACGGGGCCGATGTCGCGCGGGTCGAGGAGCAGCCGGCGGGCGGTGGCGATCAGCGTCGCCGAGTCCGTGGTGGCGTACGGCAGCGTCGCCGAACGGGTCAGCGTGCTCATGTCGGACTTCTTCATCTTCACCGTGACGGTGCGCGCCCCGCGACCGTCCCGTAGCAGCCGGGTGTGCGCGTGCTCGCCGATCGGACCGACCGCCTCGCGCACCCGGTCCAGGGTCACCAGGTCCTCGGCGAACGTCGACTCGGCGCTGATCTGCTTCGACGAGGCGCGTTCGGCGACCGGCCGGTCGTCCACGCCGCGGGCCAGCCGGTGCAGCGCGGGACCGACCGTGCCGCCCAGCACGTCGGCCGCCTCGGCGTCGGTCAGGGCGGCGAGCGCGCCGATCGTGTCGATGCCTAGCCGGTGTAGGCGCTCCTCGGCCACCGGGCCGATGCCCCACAGCCGGCGCACCGGCAGTCCCGCCAGCAGCGACCGCTCCTCGGTGCGGTCGACGACGCGGATGCCGTCGGGCTTGGCGAGACCGGAGGCGATCTTCGCGATCTGCTTGCCCGAGCCCGCGCCCACCGAGGCGACGAGGCCGGTCGCCGCACTAATCCGCGCGCGCAGGTCCTCGCAGAACCGGCCGACGTCGGCGGCAGAGGCACCGACGAGTTCCGCGGGCTCGCCGAACGCCTCGTCGAACGACAGCTGCTCGATCACCGGCACCATCGACCGGACGGCGTCCAGGACGCGGCTGCTGGCCACGCCGTAGACGACGCCGCGCGGCGGCAGTACGACCGCACCGGCGCCGACCAGCCGGCGGGCCTGGTGCATCGGCATGGCCGAGCGCGCGCCGTAGGTCCGCGCCTCGTAGCTCGCGCCGGCCACCACGCCGCGGCCGCCGAGTCCCCCGACGAGGACCGGACGCCCCCGCAGCGTGGGGCGGGTCAGCTGCTCCACCGACGCGAAGAACGCGTCCATGTCGAAGTGCAGGACCCAGCGGCCGTCCATGCAGGCGATGCTAGGGCCCGGCTCGGACTAGCCTCGACTGCGTGGCCCCCGACGTGCCGATCCGCGACGAGTCGATTCGACTCGGCCAGTTCCTCAAGCTGTCCTCGCTCATCGACAGCGGCTCGGACGCCAAGGCCGTGATCGCCGACGGCCGGGTGAGCGTCAACGGCGAGGTGGAGCTGCGCCGCGGGCGGCAGCTGCGGCCGGGTGACACGGTCACGGTCGACGACGCGTCGGCACGCGTGGCGCGCGGCTGACGCACCCGCCCGGCGCGGTGCGCTGCTTACCATGTCCGCGTGGACAACACCCTTGCCTACATCGACCAGGGCTCGTTCCTCGCACTCCGGGCGCTCGGCCGGGGTCCACTGATCCAATTCACCTGGATCTACGACCGTCCGGTCGACCTGGACCGGTTGCGCCGCTTCCACACCGACCTCGGCCACGGCCTGCTCGGCCGCCGCATCGAACGCTCCCCGCTGCCGTTCGGGCGCGACCGGTGGGTCGCCGCGCCCGGCCCGGCGGATCTGCACGTGGCCGCCGCCGACCGCGCGCGCGCCGACGTCTGGCTGTGGGCCGACGAGCGCGTCCGGGTGCCGGTGGACCCGGCCGCGGGGCCGTCGTGGCACCTCGGGGTGCAACCGCTCGACGACGGCGGCGCGGCGGTGACCCTGGTGGTGTCGCACTCCATCGGTGACGCCAAGGCCATCATCCTGGCCGTCGCGGACGCGGCGAACGGGGTCCGCCGCGACCTCGGCTATCCCCCGCCGGGAGCGCGTCGGATCGGGCGGGCGCTGCTGGCGGACGCCCGCCAGACGCTGCGCGACGTGCCGGACATGGGCCGTGCGGTGGCCGCGGCGGTACGCGTCGCCCGCGCCG
This sequence comes from Mycolicibacterium grossiae, assembly GCF_008329645.1. Taxonomy (NCBI): domain Bacteria; kingdom Bacillati; phylum Actinomycetota; class Actinomycetes; order Mycobacteriales; family Mycobacteriaceae; genus Mycobacterium; species Mycolicibacterium grossiae. The sequence goes on along the minus strand of NZ_CP043474.1, from coordinate 3,866,479 downwards.
AACGCGACGACCTCGCGACGTCGGCGAAATCCGGTGCGCGACAGCGCAAACGGCAGGCCGCCCAGCGCGTGGTGGTGCCGAACGCGACCGCCTTCGTCGACCTCGGGCACTGGGACCAGCGGGCGGCGAGCCTGCACGGCACCAGCAACGCGCTGTTCGCGGCGATCGGCGCGCGACTCGGTCACCACCTCGGCCGCACCGACGCCGACGGCCGGGTCCGGTTGTCGCTGCCGGTGAGCGAACGCGGCCCCGACGACACCCGCGCCAACGCGCTGACCGAGGCGTCGGTGGTCGTCGACCCGGCGACGGTCACCACCGATCTCTCGGCGCTGCGGAGCGACATCAGGCAGACCCTGACCGCGCTGGCGGAGGCTCCCAACGAACTGCTCGGCCCGCTGGCACTGGTGCCGCTCACCCCGAGTGTGCTGGTGCGCCGCCTCGAGGGCATGGTGGCGCAGGTCGGCAGTCCGATCGGTTGTTCGAACCTCGGCGAGTTCCCGCCGGAGGCCAACCGGCCCGACGGCACCGAGGCCGACTACCTCGCGGCGCGGTTGCTGGAGCCCGGCGTGACCACCACCGTCCTCGACCGGATGGGTGGCCTGCTGTTCCTGGGCTGCGTCCGCGTGCACGGCCGAGTGTCGGTGTCGGTGGCGAGCTGGGTGTCCGGTGGCACGAACACCCGTGCTGCGCTGCGGGATTCGCTCCGTCAGGCGCTCGCCGACCTCGGGCTCGAGGGCACCGTCGAGTAGCTCATGCCCGCGCGATGGCGACCGTGACGCCGTCGCCGATCTCGGCACCGCCGTCGGGTTCGCCGAACTCGAAGCTGGTCGCCAGGATCTCCCCCGCGATCAACTCGGCGTGCGTGCTCGCCCAGTCCCGGCGTTCCGGAGGCACCGAGATCACCACGCGGATGCGGTCGGACACGTCCAGCCCGGACGACTTGCGCAGATCCTGCAGTTCGCGGATGCGGTCCTTCGCCCAGCCCTCCGCCTCGAGTTCCTCGGTGACCGTCCCGTCGAGCACCACCAGGCCCGCGCCGTCGGGCAGTGCGGCCGTCGAATCCGGTTCGGCACTGACGAGTTTCGCGCTGAACTCGGTCGGCAGCAGCGTCGCCGGTCCGGCACTGAGGGTGCCGTCGGCATTGACGACGCCTTCACCGGCCTTCACCGCCTTGATGGCCGCCTGGACGTCCTTGCCGATGCGCGGGCCGGCCGCTCGGGCGTTCACCGTCAGCTCGAAGCGGCCGTAGGCCGCGATGTCGTCGGTGAGGTCGACGGCCTTGACGTTCAATTCGTCGGCGATGAGATCGACGAAGGGACGCAGCCGTTCCGGCTGCTCGACGGCCACCGTCAGCTTCGGCAGCGGCAACCGCACCCGCAGCTTCTTCGCCTTGCGCAGCGACGAGGCCGCCGAGCACACCTCCCGCACCTGATCCATCGCCGCCACCAACTCGGGGTCGGCGGGCAGCTCGCCGGCCTCGGGCCAATCGGTGAGGTGCACGGAGCGTCCCCCGGTGACGCCGCGCCAGATCACCTCCGAGATGAGCGGCAGCAGCGGAGCCGCGAGCCGACCCATCACCTCCAGCACGGTGTGCAGCGTGTCGACGGCGTCGCGGTCCTCCTCCCAGAATCGCGAACGCGACCGTCGCACATACCAATTGGTGAGAGCCTCGGTGAACTGGCGCAGCTCGTCACAGGCGCCGGAGACGTCGCACGCGTCGAGTGAGGCCGTCAGTTCGTCGCGCAGCACCGCGAGCTTGGCCAGCACGTAGCGGTCGAGCACGTGCGGCGAATCGGTCCGCCAGGTGCCCTTCTCCGAGGCGTACAGCGACAGGAAGGAGTAGGCGTTCCAGAACGGCAGCAGCACCTGGCGCACGCCGTCGCGGATGCCCTGCTCGGTGACGACGAGGTTGCCGCCGCGCAGGATCGGCGACGCCATGAGGAACCACCGCATGGCGTCGGAGCCGTCCCGGTCGAACACCTCGTTGACGTCGGGATAGTTGCGCAGCGACTTGCTCATCTTGGCGCCGTCGTTGCCGAGCACGATGCCGTGCGAGACGCACGTCTCGAAGGCCGGCCGATCGAAGAGCGCCGTGGCCAGTACGTGCAGGGTGTAGAACCAGCCGCGGGTCTGGCCGATGTACTCCACGATGAAGTCGCCCGGGAAGTGCGCGTCCTCGCGTCCCGCCTCATTGCCACCCAGGAACCACTCCCGGTTCTCGAACGGGTAGTGCACCTGGGCGTACGGCATCGAGCCCGAGTCGAACCACACGTCGAAGACGTCCTCGATGCGGCGCATCGTCGACTGTCCGGTCGGGTCGTCGGGGTTGGGCCGGGTCAACTCGTCGATGAACGGGCGGTGCAGGTTGTCCGGCCGCACGCCGAAGTCGCGCTCGAGTTCGTCGAGGCTGCCGTAGACGTCGATCCGGGGGTAGCGCGGATCGTCGGACTTCCACACCGGAATGGGACTGCCCCAGTAACGGTTTCGCGAGATGCTCCAGTCCCGGGCGTTCTGCAGCCACTTGCCGAACTGGCCGTCCTTGACGTGCTCGGGATACCAGGTGATCTGCTGGTTCAGCTCCACCATGCGGTCCCGGAAGGCGGTCACCTCGACGAACCACGACGACACCGCCCGGTAGATGAGCGGATTGCGGCAGCGCCAGCAGTGCGGATAGGAGTGTTCGTAGGTTTCGTGGCGCAGCAGTACCGCGCCGTTGGCCGCCGCCGCCCCGGTGCCGTTCTTCAGGTCGCGGATGATGTGGGGGTTGGCCTCGAACACCTGCTGACCGGCGTAGTCCGGCACGGTGTCGTCGAACCGTCCGCGAGCGTCGACCGGCGTCACGGCGACGATGTCGGCCGCATCGGCCGTGGCCTTGTCGTCCTCGCCGTAGGCCGGCGACATGTGCACCAGGCCGGTGCCGTCGTCGGTGCTGACGAAGTCGGCGGGCAGCACCTGCCAGGCGTTGCGGGCGCCGTCGGTGTCGGCGAAGTACGGGAACGGCGGGAGGTACCGCGTGCCGACCAGCTCGGCGCCGGTGTACGTGCCGACCACGGTGGGTTCCTCGCCGAGTTCGCGCGCGTAATGCGCGAGCCGGGCCTGAGCGAGGACGAAGCGGCGTCCCTCGTGGTCCACGACCGCGTAGGTCACGTCGGGGTTCACCGCGACGGCCTGGTTGGACGGCAGCGTCCACGGGGTGGTCGTCCAGATCAGCAGGTAGGCGCCGTCGAGCGGTCCGTCCGTCACCCGCAGGCCCACCGTGAGGGCCGGGTCCTGCCGGCTTTGGTAGACGTCGTCGTCCATCCGCAGCTCGTGGCTGGACAGTGGGGTCTCGTCGTTCCAGCAGTAGGGCAGGACACGGTAGCCCTCATAGGCGAGGCCCTTGTCCCACAGCTGCTTGAACGCCCACAGCACCGACTCCATGAAGTCGAGGTCCAGCGTCTTGTAGTCGTGGTCGAAGTCCACCCACCGCGCCTGGCGGGTGACGTACCGACGCCACTCGTCGGTGTACCGCAGCACCGAGGAGCGGCAGGCCTCGTTGAACTTCTCGATGCCCATGTCCTCGATCTGGGCCTTGGTGCTGATCCCGAGCTGCCGCTGCGCCTCGAGTTCGGCGGGCAGTCCGTGGGTGTCCCAGCCGAAGCGGCGTTCCACCTTGAATCCGCGCATGGTCTTGTAGCGCGGGACGATGTCCTTGACGTACCCGGTCAGCAGGTGGCCGTAGTGCGGCAGTCCGTTCGCGAACGGCGGGCCGTCGTAGAAGACGTACTCGGGTGCGCCGTCTCGGCGGTCGATGCTCGCCCGGAACGTGCCGTCACCGTTCCAGTAGTCGAGGACGTCGAGTTCGAGGTCGGGGAAGTTCGGCGATCCGCTCGCCGGCTTCGGGTAGGCGCTCACGGTCGTGTCGTCTCCTGTGCCAGAGGTTCCAGGCACGGGGACGACGTTCGCGCGTTGCGCGAGCGCCGCGGTACCACCCCGCTTGCGCACGTGGTGCGCCGCTCGTCAGCGGGCGATGACGGGCCCACCCGTTCGGTTCTACTGGGCGCGCGGTGGCGCGCCGTTCTTCCGAAGACTCCCCGGTGATGGCCGGATCACTGCCGTGCGTCCGATTCTAGGACACGCCCGATCAGGCCATCGCCAGCTCGGCACGCGCGACGATCGGGGCGCAGGCCTCCGAGGTCAGCTCGACGAGTGCCAGGGGGAACTGCTCGGACAGCTCCTCGACGGTGTAGGGCTCGAAGGCGCGGGCGTCGTACCACCAGTCGAGCACCAGGACGCCGCCGCACCGGCGCGCGTGCACCTCGAGGGCGTGTCCCGCGGCGACCGGGCCCAGCCCGGCGCCGTCGACGGTGAACAGCACGTCCCCGACGGCGGCAGCGTCGACCGGCAGGCCGTGCACCGCGCGATGCAGGCGCAGCGCGGCGACGGCGTGATGCACGCCGGCGAGCATCTCGACCGCGGGCAGCACGGCCGGCGAGGTGCAGGTGAGCACCACGGGTTGTGCGTCGACGCCGGCGAGGTCGACGGTGACGATGCCGTCGCCGATGGTGCGGTCGATGGTGCGACCGAGCGCGGCGAGCAACACCTCCTCCGCCGTCAGCCCGGAGGCGGCAGCTGCGCCGTCGAGTTCCTGCGTCAGGACCTCGGACAGCGGCGCCGAGTGCAGCGCGAGGTCGTCTCGCGCCGGCCGGCCCTCGGCGTCGTAATCGGTCAGCTGCATGTTTGCGCACATCATGTGGATCACCGTACAGCGTGTTTCCCAAATTTGGGATACGTCTGCCAAAACTGTGACGGCACTGTCAATAACGAGCAATCACTCCAAGATCTGGTTGGCACTGCCCAAATGCGGGATCGCCAGCTATGGTGGATCGGTGCCACGTACTGACGAGAACGGCAGGCAACTCAAGGCCCTGCTCGATTACCTGCTCGACGGCGACATCGAGGCCAAGGCCATCTACGACGCCCTGGGTACGTCCAGCAGCACCTACTACCGCCGAATCAAGGACGCCGACTACCCGAACGCCGAGGAATTGCGGCTGGTGGCGGACCGTTTCGAGCTGAGTTACCCCGACTTGCAGGTCCGTTTCGGCCTGATGAGCCGCGAGGAAGTGTGGAGCTACCTCGAGTCGGCCCCGGTCATGGTCGCCACCAAGACCGAACCAGTTACCGAGCAGCGCACCACCGTGCGACGTAAACTGTCGGAATTGTCGCCACGTCCTGACGCGCCGCCGCTCTAAGACGTAGGATTTGCTGAACGAAATCCTGCTCGAAGGCGACGTCTCATGGCCCTAGCCGTACTCATCGTGATCACCGTGGCGTGCATCGCGTGGAGCCTCTGGATCCGTCGGGTGACGTGGTCGTGCCGCTGGGAAGTGGCCGCCACGCTCAACATCGCGCTCCAGGGCGGCGCAGTGCTGCTCATGTCCCCGTGGGCGTCCGAGACGCTCGGGCACTGGCTGCACGCGCTCACCGGTAAGTGGAATCTCGAGGACTACCTCGGTCACGACCTCTACATCGTCGCGGCGTCGGCGGTCGTCTACAACGCGCTCGGCCGCCTGCAGGACGACCACGCCCTGCAGCAGACGTTCAAGCAGTACGTCGAACGGCCGGCCACCGTCTGCATCCCGCTGCTGCTCGTGACGTTCTCGCTGGGCAACGGCGCCGCCATCTACAACACCGACTTCTTCAAGGTGCCAACCGACTTCTGGCTGACCACGTACTGGCTGCTGCTGTGCGCCACGCTGATCTACCTACTCGGCTACGGGGCACGGGCGCTGCTCGTGCTGCGCAAGGACCCCCGGTCGCGGGCGATCGCCAACGTCTACCTGTTCGCGTCCTTCTGCGGCATCATCGCCTGCAGCATCCGGATCACGACGTCCTTCTTCCCCTCGCTGCAGCCCGTCGAGAACGGCACGCTGGTGTGGATCTTCGCCTGCCTGTGCGGCGCCGCGTTCGCGCTGACGTCCGCCCACTCCTGGCGCATCAAGACCAAGTGGTTCACCACGGTCGACCGCTGACCTCGGCGGCGTAGCTGAGCGCAGCCCACCGGCCGGTCGGTCCGTCCGCACCGGCGGGACCGCTCGACGTAACGGATCGCCACCCCGGCTACCGGGTGCGACGCCGCGACCGATCCGGTGGGCGGCACGCACCGCCGGCCCGACCGCCCGTCACCGGCAGTTTCACCGAGTTGGCCCGCCTTTTCGGGGGAAGGGTATCGAATCGTGGTGAACGGCATCACCTTTGCGCTGCGCGCACCGTCGCGCGCCGCCGGCCGCGTGCCCGCCGCGTCGAGGTAAGCGGCTGGTAGATAGCCGTTTTCGCTATGCTGCGCATCGCGTGGTTTCATTTCCTAAGCTCTCAATCAGCTCCACCCCCACCCGCCGCAGAGAGGCACGCTCATGCTCGACTCGTCGATCCCCGCGATCCTTCGCGAGCGAGCCAGCTTGCAGCCGAACGACATCGCCTTCACCTACCTCGACTTCGACGCCTCCTGGGACGGCGTGGAGCACCACCTGTCCTGGGCACAGCTGCAGCAGCAGGTGGTGAGCCTGGCCGCCGAGATCCGCGAACACGCCCGGATCGGCGACCGCGTCGTCATCCTCGCGCCGCAGAACATGTCCTACATCCTGGGCTTCCTGGCGTGCTTCGAGGCCAACGTCGTCGCCGTGCCGCTGTCCACGCCCACGGTCGGCCACCACGACGAGCGCGTCGCGGCCGTGCTGCGCGACGCCCGCCCCACGGTGATCCTCACGACCTCCGACGTCACCGAGGCCGTCGCCCCCTACGCGAGCCCCATCGACGACGCCCCGGCGCCCACCGTCCTGGTGGTCGACGAGCTGGACCTCAGCGTGCGCCGCCGCTCCACCTCGCGCCGCGAGACCCCACCCGAGGCGGCCTACCTGCAGTACACCTCCGGCTCCACCCGGACGCCCGCCGGTGTGATGGTCTCCCAACGCAACCTGTTCGTGAACTTCGAACAGCAGGTCTCGGCGCTGCTGAGCCACTACGGCAAGGTGGCCCCGCAGGGCACCACCGTCGTCTCGTGGCTGCCCTTCTACCACGACATGGGCCTCATCCTGGGCATCTGCGCGCCCATCTTCGGCGGATGGCAGTCGGTGATCATGAGCCCCATCGCCTTCCTGCAGCGCCCCGCCCGCTGGGTGCAGCAGATGGGGCTGCGCACCCACGCCCTCACCGCGGCACCCAACTTCGCGCTCGACCTCACCGCGGCCCGCACCACCGACGACGACCTGGCCGGTCTGGACCTCAGCGACGTGCTGGCCATCATCTGCGGCGCGGAGCGCGTGCAGCCGGTCTCGACGCGCCGCTTCACCCAGCGCTTCGCCAAGGCCGGCTTCGGCGGCGAGGCGATCCGCCCGTCGTTCGGCCTCGCCGAGGCGACGCTGTTCGTGGCGACCCACGAGCCCGGCGAGCCGCCCACCGTCGTCACGTTCGACTCCGAGAAGCTCACCGCGGGGATGGCCCGGCGCAGCAGCACCGGCACGTCGCTCATCAGCTACGGCACGCCGAGTTTCCCCGAGGTCCGGATCGTCGACCCGGACAGCCGCCAGGAGGCGCCCGCCGCCACCATCGGCGAGATCTGGGTGCGCGGCGACAACGTCTGCGCCGGCTACTGGAACAAGCCCGAGGAGACCGCACACACCTTCGGTGGCGTGCTGGCGGGCGAGGAGCCGGGCGGCACCCCCTGGTTGCGCACCGGCGACCTCGGCTTCTTCGACGACGGCGAACTGTTCATCGTCGGCCGGATCAAGGACCTGTTGATCATCCGCGGCCGCAACCTCTACCCCGACGACATCGAGGCGACGGTCAGCGCCGTCTCGGGCGGCCGGGTCGCCGCGATCTCCGTCGAGGACGACACCACCGAGCAGCTGGTGGCGATCGTCGAGGTGAAGGAGCGGGCCACGCCGGAGGAGACGCAGGAGAAGCTCAAGACCGTCAAGAGCGAGGTCACGAGCGCGATCTCGCAGGCCCACGGCATCACGGCGTCCGACCTGGTGCTGGTGTCCCGCGGTTCGATTCCCATCACCACCAGCGGCAAGATCCGCAGGCAGGCGTGCGCCGAGCAGTACCGGCAGGGCCGCTTCGTCCGACTGGACGCCTGAGCGGCGATGGCCGGCAGCGGATCAGCGGATTTCCTTCCACTCCTTGCTCGTCGACCGCTTGAACACGAACACCGACACGGAGTTCGAGAACCAGCTCATCAGCAGCCGTGGCCAGCCGACCGCATGCGCGCGTCGGCCGGTGTGGAACACGGTGAGCCCGCCGACGAAACGGGTGCGGCCGATCTTCGACAGCCGCCGGAAGAGGTCCATGTCCTCGGCCGCGGCAAGCCGCTCGTCGAAGCCGCCGACCGCCTCGAAGGCCTCCCTGGCGATCATCTGGAACTCACCGCCCGACGCCCCGACGCGAAACACGTTGTTCTGCAACCAGAATTGCAACCCGAGGGTGAAGAACACGTAGCGGTCGAAGAACGTGCTGACCTCCCGGAACACCCGGTACTTGCCGGTGATCGCCACCAGTGCGGGGTTGCGGCGGAACTCCTCGAGCGCGACGGCGAAGAAGGCGTCGACGTCGGAGATGACCACGTCGGCGTCGAGGAATACGACGTAGTCGCCCTTCGCCTTCGCCGCGCCCATGTTGCGCGCCATCCCGATCGTCTGCCGCTGCGGGGCGTCGTACACCACGACCTCGTCGGCGAGGCGACGGCACAACTCGATGGTGCCGTCGGTGCTGTTGCCGTCGGAGACGATCACCTCGTGCTCGCCGCGGTAGTCCGCCACGCACTGCAGCGTCCGTTCAATGGTCTTGATCTCGTTGAGCGTCGGGATCACGAAGGAGATCATCCGTTGCCTCTCACTGTCACTCGCCTCCAAGCCGGTCGCCGACGATCGCGCCACCGCGCGGCGTCCGGCCCCAATCGTGAACGAAACAGCGGGAAGTCAACCGGCCGTCGCGATCACGGTATCGTGTTCCCGTGATCGAGGTAGACGGCGTCGGCAAGACCTTCGGGCCGTTGCCCGCGTTGCGGGACGTGAGCTTCACCGTCCCCACCGGCTCGATCCTCGGTCTGCTGGGGCACAACGGCGCCGGCAAGACCACGATCGTCAAGATCCTCTCCACACTGCTGACGCCGACGTCCGGGCGGGCCACGGTCGCCGGCCACGACGTGGTCGCCGACCCCGGCGCGGTGCGGGCGAGCATCGGCGTGACGGGCCAGGACGCCGCGCTGGACCCCGAACTGACCGGCCACGAGAACCTCGTGCTGTTCGCGCGCCTGCGCGGCATGCGGCGCAAGCAGGCCAAGCAACGCGCCGACGAACTCATCGAGCGCTTCGACCTGGTGGGCGCCGCCGGCCGCAACGTCAGCACCTACTCCGGCGGCATGCGTCGCCGCATCGACATCGCGGTCTCCCTGGTGGTGCCGCCCAAGGTGCTGTTCCTCGACGAACCGACCACCGGTCTGGACCCACGCAGCCGCCGCGACGTCTGGACGCTCGTCGCCTCGCTCGCCGAGCAGGACGTGACGGTGCTCCTCACCACGCAGTACCTCGAGGAGGCCGACGTCCTCAGCGACAACATCGTCATCCTCGACGCCGGCCGGGTGATCGCCACCGGCACCGCCGAGGAACTCAAGCGCCGCATGGGTTTCAGCTACTGCCAGGTGACCCCACTGCACCCGGAGGAACTGGCCAAGGTCGCCGCCGTCCTGGGCACCTACGAGGGCGTCGAGATCGACACCGACGCCAACACCGTCTCGGTGCCGGCATCCAATGGCGTCTCGACGCTCAGCGAGGTGTTCCGCAAGCTGGACGACCTCGGCGTCGAACTGATGGACATCTCGCTGCGCAAACCGTCCCTCGACGAGGTGTTCCTGCACCTCACCGGTCCGACGCTCACGGTATGACGGAAGTCGTCGGTATGACGGGATCGTCGGCATGACGGGGGTCGTCGCGCTCACGGAACGTCTGCTCCGGGCCAGTTACCGCAACCTCGACCTCGCGTTCGCGGTGCTGGCGCCGATCCTGACGTTCGTCGGGTTCACGCTGGCGCTGCGCAGCGTCATCGACACCGAGGGCATGAGCTACGCGCAGTACGTGCTGCCCGCCGTCGTCGTGCAGTCGATGCTGTTCGGCGCGCTGAACACCACCGATCACGCAGCGGGTGAACGTCAATCGGAGTTCGGCGTCCGGTTGCGCACCCTGCCCATCTCGGCGTACGCCCCGCTGGTGGCCCGCATGCTGTACTGCGTCATCCGCGGGACGCTCGCGCTGATCGCGGCCATCTCCATCGCCTACGCCTTCGGGTTCCGGATGGAGGGCGGCTTTGGTCTGGGCGCGGCGTTCGTGCTGCTGTCCCTGCTGCTGACGCTCGCACTGTCCCTCGGCGCCGACGCCACCGGATCGCTGGCCAAGCGCTCGGACACGTCGAGCCAGCTGCTGCTCATCCCCCAGCTCCTGCTGGTCCTGCTCTCGACCGGGATGGCGCCGGTCGCGTCGTTTCCGGAGTGGGTGCAGCCCTTCGTGGAGTACCAACCCATCTCGATCATCACCGGCACGCTGCGTGGCTTCGCGGGCGGTGACGTCACGCTGCCCAACCTGCTCGGCAGCCTGGCGTGGTGCATCGGTCTGACCGTGGTATTCGGCTGGGTGGCCCTGCGTTCGCAGCGGAGGCCGCGATGAGCACCGTCGCCCCGCCGCGCTTCGCGTTCCTCTCCGAGACCGCCATCTTCGCCGGGCGGTTGATCACCCGCTGGCGCCGCAGCCCGCTGGTGCCGCTGCAGTCCCTGCTGTTCCCGACCGTGCTGCTGGTCGTCTACTACATGTTGGTCAGCAAGTCGATGACGCGACTCACCGGCAGCGACAGCCTCGAGGTCGTCGTCGCGATGTGCGCGCTGGCCGGCGGCATGTCGGGGTCGCTGGCCGCCGCGCTGTCCATCCCGAGCGAGCGCGACAACGGACTGCTCAGCCGGTTCTGGCTGATGCCGGTGCACCGGGCGAGCGCGCTGACCGGCACGCTGCTGGCCGAGGCGTTGCGGACCCTGGTCGCCACCACGGTCATCACCGGTGTCGGCGTGGCGCTGGGACTGCGCTTCCCCGGTGGTCCGGCCGCGGCGTTGCTCTTCGTCGCAATCCCGGTGGTGTGGGTGACGGTGTACGCGACGATCGTGCTGATCGTCGCGCTGCGCTTCCAGAACCGCACCATCCTGACGTGGCTGAGCACGTTCAGCCTCGGCGCGGTGTTCGGCAGCTCCGGGGTCGCCCCCATTGAGCTGTTTCCCGGCTTCCTGCGACCGTTCATCCGGGCGCAGCCGATGTCGCCGACGATCGAGGCGATGCGCGCCCTCGCGCACGGCGAGTACGCCACCGGTCCCCTGCTCGGCACGCTCGCCTGGACGGTCGGGGTGGGTGCGATCGCCGGGACGTTCGCCGTCCGCAGCTATCGCGCCGCCGCGCAGTCGGGCTGACCGCTACCGGCCGTCGGGCAGCCGGCCCGTCAGCAGCCACTCGCGCAGCGTCTCGAGCGCCGCGTGCTGCTCGGCGATCCGGCGCTCGCGCAGCGTCAGCATCCGCTCGACGGCAGCCGGATCGGCGAGCGCACGGCGTACCCCGGCGGCGACGTCGTCGGCCCGCGGCGCGACGATCTCCGCTGCGCCGCCGTAGTACTCGCGCAGCACCGCCGTGTCGGAGGTGACCAGCGGCCTGCCGAAGCTCAGCGCCTCGTAGGCGGCGCGCTGCATGGTGTGCTCGTTCTTCGTCATGGCCACCACCACGCCGGCGCGCCCGACCATCCGCAGGAAGTCGTCGTTGGACACGTAGCCCGGGAAGCGCACGTTGGACGGCGCCCGCGCGGCGACCTGGCGGGGCGCGCGCCCGGTGAGCACCCACGTCAGGTCCGGCGTGGCCCGGGCGGCGTCGAGGAGGGCGTCGATGGGCTCGTCGTGGGCGTAGGCCAGCGGCACGAGGACGTACGCGTCCCGCACGATCGCGGCGAGTTCGGGGTCGGCCGGGTCGGACGGGTCGCACTCGGCGGCCTCGATCGGGTCGTGCAGCACCAGCGCGGGACAACCATGCGCCTCGGCGACCGACCGTAGCGCCTCGTTGGTCACCACGGCCATGCCGTAGCGCCGCAGCATGCGCAGGGTGGGCCGCAGTGCCAGCCGGTTGCCGGGTTCGTCGAACACCCCGGTGTGCAGGTCCCCGGCGATGCGCATCGAGGTGCGCCGGGCATGCCGGCGGATGGCCCACAGCACGATGATCGGCGGCTGCATGACGAGGACGGCCTCGGGTCGTTCCCGCCGCAGCAACCGATTGGTGTCCCGCCACCGGCGCAGCTCGCGGACGACCGTCGGTCCCGTGCCGCCGTCGTGGAACCACGCCGGGATGCCGAGGCAGCGGGCGATGCCGTCACTGCGGCCGTGGTAGGGAAACCAGTTGATGAAGACAGCGCGTGGCGAATCCCCCACCCGTTGCGGTCCTTTCGCGTCTCACGCTGCCGCCGGCCGCCTGCCGGCGCGCTGCGCTGCCGTGTCAGCGGAGCCTGTCGTCCCAGGCGTCGGCCACCGACCGGGCGGTGTGTACGGCGGCGACGTAGCCGTCGTCGAGATCGTCGTCGAAGTCGTCGTCGGAACCCGCGCCGGGCCAGATCGGCCCGGTGTCGGCGTCACCGTGTTCGTCGAGCCAGGCCTGGTCCTCCGGCCGCAGCGCCGCCGCGGACCGCTTCTCCGCCAGCCGCTGGTGGAAGCGTGCCGCCTCCAGGATCTGGCGGGGGGTCTTCGAGGGCCACCAGTTGCCATCGCCGACGAGCACCGCCATCGCGGGCACGGTGATGGTGCGGACGATGAACGTGTCGAGCAGCAGTCCCACGCCGATGATGAAGCCGAGCTGCACCACGGTGGCCAGGCTGCTCACCGTGAGCGCCAGCATCGAGGCGGCGAAGATGAGGCCCGCCGAGGTGATGACGCCGCCGGTGGCGCCGACGGTCTTGATCACCGCCGACGGCACGCCGAGTTTCGCCTCGTCGCGGATGCGGGAGATCAGCAGCAGGTTGTAGTCCGCCCCGACGGCCACCAGCACCAGGAACGCCATGCCCGCGACGCTCCAGTAGATGTCCTGGCCGAGGATGAACTGGAAGAACAGCACGCCGATGCCCATCGCGGACACGAAGGACAGCACCACCGAGAGCACCAGGTAGATCGGCGCGACGATGGCCCGCAGGATCAGCGCCAGGATCAGGAACACGACGACCAGCGTCATGATGATGATGTAGCGCAGGTCGGCGTTGTAGTGGTTGCGGATGTCGTTGTTGAACGACGAGAAGCCCACCATGTCGATCTGGGCGTTGGCGAGCGTGGTGTTGGGCTTCGAACTCTGCGCGGCGGCCAGGATGTCGTCCACCTGGTCCATGGCCTCGACGCCGAACGGGTTGAGCGCCGTCTGCACCAGGTAGCGGACGGTGTGGCCGTCCTCGGAGACGAAGAGCTGCGCCGCCTTCTTGAACTCGGCCTGGGTGAGGATCTGCGGCGGGATGTAGAACCCGGACATCGAGGGATCCGAGGCGTCGCGCTTCATCGCCAGCAGGAAGCCGGACGCCTGATCGAGGCCGCCGCCGATGTTGCGGGTCTGGTCGACCAGCAGCTGCACGCCGTCGGCGAGCTGCTTGCTGGAGTCGGCGAGCTTGTTGACGTTGTCGCGCAGCTGACCGAGCTTCTGGTCGAGATCGTTCTCGTCCTCGATCCCGAGCGCCTTGAGCCCGGCGAACGCGCGCTCGAGGTTGGTGCCGGTGGTGCGGATGACGTCGTCGACGCGGTCGGTGCCCTTGGTCTCGCGCAGGCCGCGGCTCAGCGCCTCCAGATAGGTGATGTCCGCTTCGTTGTACCCGTCCACGCGGCGCTGCAGCTCGGCCCGCGACGCGACGCAGTTCGGGTCGATGTTGCACGCCACGCTGCCGTTGAGGGCGACGAGCATCGACCGCGACGAGCGGTAGGCCTCGGTGACCTGCGACAGGCTGTCGCCGAGCGAGTCGCCGACCGAGCGCATGTTCGACAGCACCTTGGCCTGCTGCTCGAGGTCGTCGAACGTGACGTCGTCGCCCATGGCGTTCTTGATGGCGATCAGGCCGCTGAACACCTCGCGGATCGACCCCATCGAGCCGAGCAACTGGGTGCGGAACTGCTGGTGCACGTCGGCCAACTGGTGCGCGCCGTTGGCCAGCAGGTTGAGGTTGTTGTCGTTGGTGGCGATCAGCCCGGAGGCATCGGCGAGCTTGGAGCCGACCTCGCCGGCCTGATACGTCGACTTCGCCTCGTTGAGCATCTCGCCGGTGGGCCGGGTGATGCCGCGCACCAGGTCGATCCCGGGCACCTGGCTGATCCGCTGCGCCATCTGCTCGAGGTCGGCGAGCGCCTTCGGCGAACGCAGGTCGACGTTGGGATCGTGCACCATGATGAACTGCTGCATGGTCGTGCTGACCGGGAAGTGCTTGGTCAGCGCGTCGTAACCGAGATTGCTCTCCGCGTCGTCGGGCAGGTTGCGGCGATCGTCGTAGTTGTACTTGATCAGCGACGCGCAGCCGGCGAGCGCCAGCAGGACCACCAGGCTGGCCACCAGGTGCAGCTTGGGCCTGCGGACGATGTGCACCGCCGAACGGCGCCAGAAGCGTCCGGTGATGTCCTTGCGGGGCTTGATCCACCCGCGCCGGCCGGCCAGCACCATGAGCGACGGCAGGATGGTCAGCGCGCCGAGGACGGCGATGAGGATGGTGGCTGCCAGCGACGGACCGACGGTGAGGAAGACGCCGAGCGTGGCGAACGACAGGCCCATGAACGTCAGCGCCACGGTCGCCGCGGAGCCCACCACGACCTCGCCGACGCTCGCGATCGCATAGATCACCGAGTCGTCGGAGTTCATGCCCCGGCGGATGCACTCCTGATATCGGCTGAACAGGAAGACCGCGTAGTCGACGCCGGCGCCCATCATCATGCCGGTCATCAGCACCATGGTCTGCGGTCCCAGCGGCAGGCCCAATTCGCCGAGACCGGCCACCACCTGCTGCGCCACGCCCATCGACAGACCGATGGTGATGAGCGGCATCAGCATCGCCACCAGGTTGCGGTAGACGATGATGAGGATCGTCAGGATCGTGACGACCGTCGAGACCTCGATGATGAACTGGTCCTCGGCGCCGATCTTGTTGAGGTCCTCGAACGTCGCCGACGCGCCGACGACGTTGACGTTGAGCGGCGAACCGGCCGCCGCCTCCTTGACCTCCTCGATGACGTTGCGGTACGCCTCCTGGCCCGGGCCGGAGCCCATGGTGCCGTCGAGGCTGATCGGCAGGGTCCAGGCCTTGCCGTCCTTGCTCGTCATCGCTTCCCGGAGTTCGGGAATGGAGATGAAGTCCTGGGTGGACTTGACGTTCTCGGTGTCGGCCTTGAGGCGCTCGACCACCTTGCGGTAGGTGTCCTCGTCGGCGGGGCCGAGCCCGTTCTCGTTGGACAGCACCACGACCGCGACGTTGCCGCCGTCGGCCTCCTTGAAGGCGTTCTTCATGACGTCGCCGGCCGCGAGGATCGGCGAGTCCTTGGGCAGCAGATCGGGCGGATTCTTCTGCGAGACGACGAACAGCGGGTCGATCAGCAGGAAGAGGGTGATCAGCAGGACGATCCAGGAGGCGATGATCGCGAGGGGACGCCGAACGACGAATCGCCCCAGCGATTCGAACGCCTCATGAGCCGAGACGCCACGGATGTCGGCGCGGCTGAACACCATGCGAGGTTACACCCGCCAGCAACCGTCGAGGTCCGGTTGAGGTCACGCCGACGCCCACGCACAGCAACCTCGTGGGAGCTGACGTGCTGTAATCGGGTGTGCTGTCGATCAGAGGGGTCAACGTGCTCGGGGACGAGTTCATTCCGCACCCCGGCATTCCGTACCTTTCGACCGAAATAGCGCTGGCGGGCAAGGACACTCGCCGATGAGCCCGAAGACGTTCGTGATCGCCGTGCACGGCACCCGGGGCGACGTGGAACCGTGCGCCGCCGTGGCGCTCGAGCTACGACGCCGCGGCCACCGCGTGCGCATGGCGGTGCCGCCCAACCTCGTCGACTTCGTCGATGCGACCGGCCTCGGTCCCGCCGTTGCGTACGGGGTGGATTCGCAGAAGCAGTTGGAAGCCGACATCTTCCGGGACTGGTGGAAGCTACAGAATCCGATGACGATCGTGCGGCGCGGCCGCGAGTACGTCACGCAGGGCTGGGCCGAGATGAACGCCACGCTCACCGAACTCGCCGACGGCGCCGACCTCATCCTGACCGGCACCACCTATCAGGAGGTGGCGGCCAACGTGGCCGAGGCCGCCGGCATCCCGCTGGCCGCGCTGCACTACTTCCCCTGCCGCGTCAACGCGCACACGCTGCCGGTGCCGCTGCCCGGTCCGGTGTTGCGCACCGGGTGGTCGGTGGCCGAGTGGGCGCACTGGAAGGTGCTGAGCAAGGCCGAGGACGAGCAGCGCCGCACGCTGGGACTGGAACCGGCCAGGGTCCGCGCCATCCGGCGGATCGTCGAGGGCGGCGCGCTGGAGATCCAGGCCTACGACGGGTTGTTCTTCCCCGGGCTCGCCGAGGAGTGGCGCGGCATCCGCCCGCTGGTGGGGTCGATGTCTTTGGAACTGCCCACGCCCAACGACGGCGACGTGCTCGAGTGGATCGCCGCGGGCACCCCGCCGATCTACTTCGGGTTCGGCAGCATGCCGGTCACCTCGCCGTCCGAGGCGATCGCCATGATCGCCTCGGTCTGTGCCGAACTCGGCGAGCGCGCGCTCATCAGCACCGGCGTCTGGGACGTCGGCGACGTCGCGGTGGGCGAGCACGTGTTGCTCGTCGGCGCCGTCAACCACGCCAAGGTGTTCCCGTCGTGCCGTGCGGTGGTGCACCACGGCGGCGCAGGCACCGTCGCCGCCAGCGTGCGGTCCGGCGTTCCCACCGTGGTGCTCTGGGTGTCGGCCGACCAGCCGGTGTGGGCCGGCACCGTCAACCGTCTGAAAGTCGGCGTGGCCCGGCGGTTCTCGAGCACCACGAAGCGCTCCCTCACCGAGGCGCTGCGGACCGTGCTCACGCCGCGCTACGCCGAGCGCGCCCGCGAGGTGGCCGCCGAGGCGACACCACCGGCACGTGCGGCCGCCCGCACCGCCGACCTCCTCGAGGACGCGGCGGACCGCGGCCGGGTGCCGCGACCGGTGGGCGCCTGAGGCGCTGGATCGACCGCCCGAGGCGCTAGATCGACCGCCCGAGGCGCTAGATCAGCGTCGCCTTGAGGTCGAACTCGGCGAGCGTGCGGTTGACGCACTCCCCCAGCCACTCCCGCGTGTTCGGCGCGCCGACCTCGTAGCCGATCACGCCGATCGAGACGGTGTCGACCACGCGGCCGGCCGCGAGCACCAGCTGACCCCCGTTGCGCTCCAACGCGGCCCGCGACACGCACTGGTCGGCGGGCCGGAACAGGACGTAGGTGGCGTCCGCGCCGTCGGGACGCGCCATGTCCGGCGGTACCTCACCGAGATTCGAGCAGGACACCGGCAGGTCGCCGAACAGCACGTCCGCGGTGCGGCGCACCGCCCGCTTCGGCACGTACGGCGTGATCGGCAGCAGGGCGTGGGTCTCGTCGGTCGTGTTGCGGACGACGGCGAAGGCTTCGCGGACCGCTTGCCGCGTCGCCGCGAGATCGGTCGTCGCGTCCGTGGGATCGATGGTGGCCGTGGCGATCTTCAGCGCGTTGGCCCGGCGGTCGGCGTCCCCGTCCCGGTCGCCGATGGCGATCAGCGTGGTCACGGTGCCATCCGGACGCACCCGGCCCAGCCGCTTGCCGAGCAGCGCGCCGAACCCGGCGAGCAGCGAGTACGTCGTGCCGCCCAGCGCGGCGGCCTTCGCGTCCCAGCCGCGCGCGTCGACGATCGCCGACACCGCGGGCATGACGACCTCGCCGTCGGAGGCCGGCGTCGTCACCGGGCGGGAGGCACCCGAACTGGAGATCTCACCGCGCCGCCGATACGCGAAGCGCGCCGCGCACCCCACGGTGCGGAGGAACTCCGGCAGGTCGCGGGCCGCCTGCCGCGCGTCGGAGGTCATGGCCGCCAACGGTCCTCGCGACCGGGGGGCGGGATAGCCGAGGTCGCGCCGCTCACCGTGCACCGCGTCGGCCATCGCACGCAGCGAGGCATTGCCGTCGAGCAGGCAGTGCGACACGACGAGTGTGATCGCCGTCGTCCCGTCGGTCATCGGCAGCACGCCGAGGTGCCAGCCGGGACCGTGCACGGGGTCGACGCGCGTCTGCGAGCGCTCCTCGATCCACGCGCCGAGGTCACCTGGCGGGCGGGGCTCGGCGACGTCGAGTGGGCCGGCGGGGCCGAGCGCCGACACCCAGCGGTGTCTGCCGAACGGCAGCCGGGACGGCTCGATCAGCCGGCCGGCGAGGCCGTAGCCGAAATCGCGGTGGAAGCGGCGCACGGCGTCCATGTCCACCGGCCGCTCGTACACCCAGGCGTACTGGGCGAGTTGGGCTCGCCCGGTGGCCTCCCAAGACAGGAACGTCGCCTGGTCGATGTATGCCAGCCGGTCGTCGATCACACCAGCACCCCGGTGAGGCGGAACTCGTCCAGCACCAGTGCGATCCGCTCGCGCAGCGCGGCCTTGGTGTTCTCCGCGCCGGGCTGGTAGCCGACGACCGTCGTCGTGACCTGACCGTCGATGCGGCCGCTCACCACCGTCAGCAGACCCTCGCGCTCCTCGAGGACCCGCCGGGTGACGTGCCGGTCGACGCCGCGCAGCAACACCCGCTCGGCGCGCGTGCCGTCCGGGCAGGCCACCTCCACCGGCAGGTCGCCGACGTTGGAGCACGACACCGGCTGCGCGGTGAAACCGAAGGCGAGATCGGCACTCTGGCGCACCGCCGCCTTCGGGACGAACGGCGTCAACGCCAGCAGCGCCAACGCCTCGTCCTCCTCCTCGCGCATCACCCGCAGGGCTTCCTTGATCGCGGCACGCGTGTCCGAGAGGTCCTTGGCGACGTGGGTCGGGTCGACGCGCACGTAGGCCAGCGTGACCGCGTTGGCGCGGGTGTCGGTCAGCGTGCGGTCGTTGATGGGAACGATGAGCCCGGCGGTGCCGTCCGGCGCGAGTTCGCGGCCCTGGTGCACCGCCAGTCGCGCGGCGAATCCGGCCAGCAGCGAGTGACTGTTGCCGCCGAGTTCGGCGGCGCGCGCGTCCCATTCGTCGAGGGGTACGGTCACCGACACCGCGGGCACCACGACGGGCGTCTCGTCGCGGACGCGGCGCCGCGGCGGTGCCGGCGGCGCCTGCTTGGCGTCCTTGCGCTTGCGGTGCAGGAACTTCCCGGCCCGCACCAGGGTGCGGCCGAGTTCGGGCACGTCGGCCACCGTTTGGCGCAGGTCGGCCCGCAGGGCTTCACGACGCGTCCGAGAACCGGGCGGCGGGTAGCCGAGGTCCCGCCGGCTGCCCTGCACCGCTTCGAAGATCGTCAGCAGGGCCGCACCGCCGTCGCCGATGCAGTGCGAGCCGACGATGCTGACCGCCGTGGAGCCGTCGGTCATCGGCAGGACGCCGAGGCGCCAGCCCGGGCCGTGCTCGGGATCGAGTGGCCGCTGGGCGAACTCGTCGATCCACTCGCTGAGTTCGGCACGCGGACGCGGCTCGGCGGCCACGTCCAACGGAGCCGCGGGCCCCAGCGCCGCCACCCAGCGGTGCCTGCCGAACGGCAGCACCGACGGTTCGATGAGCCGCCCGGCCAGGCCGTACCCGAAGTCCTGGTGGAACTGCCGCAGTCGTTCCCAGTCGACCGGGTGCTCGTAGATCCAGACGATCTGCATCGCGGCCGCCTGGCCCGTGGCACGGAGGCCGAGGAACAGCGCCTGATCGACGTAGTCGAGCACGTGGTCGGACGACACGGTGTGGTGCCCCTCGCTCATCAACCCTTGGACAGCGGCATCAGCGGCGCCAGCTCGCGCTGGGCCTCGCGATGCGGGGCGCGCTCGCGGGAGGCGACGGGCAGCCGGCCGTCGGCGACGCCGACGAACACGGCCTTCATCGCCGCGACGTAGCGCTCGATCGACTCGCGCGCGATCGGGTTGTTCGGGAACGCGACCGTCACGTTGGTCTCCCGCTCGCCACGGTTGACCCAGATGCCGATCTGGTAGGCCGACCGTGCATCGCTGAACACCCTGCCGTTCATGCGTTCCCACTCGGCGATGATGCTCGCCGACAGCGGCGGCAACCCTGCGTCGAGGTAGGACACCATCGGCACGCCCGGGGCCGGCGGATGCAGTCCGAGCGACGGGTCGGCCAGCTCGAGCACGCGGTCGAACGGCACCGGCGCCAGCGGCATGCGGCCGTCGAAGGACTCCTGAGCCGCACGTGCGGTGTCGCCGAACGACTCCGGATCCACCGGCACCGAGATCGGCACCACGCCGGTGAACCAGCCGGTGGTCTGGAACTCGGCGGGCGTCTGCCGCGTCGTGGTGGGCGTGATGGTGTGGTAGTCGGTCGAACCGGTCAGTTCGTGCTGCGCCAGTGCGGCACAGGCGAACACGCCGCCGATGAAGCGCGCACCCGCGGCGGTGCACGCCGCCTCGAAGCGCTCGGCCTGGCCCTTGTCCATCAGCCGAACGGTCACCAGGTCACCGGTGATCGACCACGGCGGATCGCCCAGCGGAAGCGGGAAGTGCGGCAGGCTGCCGTCGTTGCGCTGCGCGAAGCGCACCCACTCCTGGACCTCCGGTGCGTCCATCGTGAGCCCGGAGAGGAACTCGTGCTGGCGCGTGCAGTAGTCGTCGTAGCTGCCCGCGCCGGGCAGCGGGATCGGTGCCGCACCGCTCGCCAGCGCCGCGTACATCATGTGGATCTCCACCAGCACCAGACCCATGAACATCGCGTCGGTGTGCACGTGGTCGATGCTGATGTAGAAGGTGAAGTGGTCCTCGCGCTGGATGATGCCGAACGAGAAGCAATCCCACTGCAGCGGATCCGGCGTCGCGAGGACGTGCTCGCGCCACTGCGCGGCGGTCATCTCGCCGTGCTTGGTGGGGACGAAGTTGATGTCGCGCGGATTCGTCGCGGTGTGCCGCACGATCTGGTCGTCGGCGGTCATCTCGAACCAGCTGTGGTAGGTGTCGTGCCGCCGCAGGTAGGCGTTGATGACGTGTGACATCGCGCGGATGTCGCACTGCCCCTGCATGTCCCAGGCCGGGATGTTCAGGCGCGCCATGTCGGTGCCACCGGCCTGGTGCGACAGGAAGCCCCGGATGTGCTGCGCCTGCTGGTAACTCACCGGCACGTCGCTGACGGGCGCCTTCGCCACCTTGGCGCGGCTCGCCGGCGACGGGTGCCAGGACACCACCTCGCCCGGGGCTCCGGTCCAATCGTGAATGGCCGTGATCGCAACCATCTATTCCTCCCCCGCTCGCATCTCTTCGGTGAGCGACGTCTTCGGCGCTGGCTGGATCTCCATCACGACGACACCGCCGGTGCGGTGCCCTCGACCTGCATCGTCTCGGCGATGGTCTCGCTGAGACGCTCGGCCAACGCACGGACCGTGGTGACGTCCGTCGAGCCGATGCGCACGCCGGTCTCGGCTTCGAGGCGGGTACGCAGTTCCAGGGTCCCGAGCGAGTCGAGACCGTATTCCGACAGCGGCTTGTCGGCATCGACCGAGCGCCGCAGGATGAGGCTCATCTCCTCGGAGATCAGCCGCCGCACGCGCGCCGGCCACTCCTCGCGCGGCAACAGCCGCAGCTCCTCCAGGAAGGCGCTGGTGCCCGAGCGGTCCTGTCCCATCGAGGCGAACGCCTCGGCGAACGGGCTCGTCTGGGCGAACGCCGTCAGCCACGGCGCTCCCGCGACGGGCGCGTAGCCGCTGTACACCCGGGTGTGGCGCATCAGGGTGTCGAAGGCGAACGCGCCGTCCTCGGGGTCGATGGCCATGCCGGCGTTGTCGGCCATGGCCTGGCCGGCACCGATCTGCGCCCAGGCGCCCCAGGCGACCACCTGCGCGGGCAGTCCCTGCGCGCGCCGCCACCGGGCGAAGGCGTCGAGCCAGCTGTTGGCCGCCGCGTACGCGCCCTGGCCGGGCGAACCGACCATCGCCGCCGCCGAGGAGAACGAGCAGAACCAGTCCAGCGGCGCCGTCGCCGTGGCCTCGTGCAACCGCCAGGCGCCGAGCGCCTTCGGTGCCCAGTCCCGCTCGAGCAGGTCGTCGGTGATGTTGGGCAGGGTCGCATCCTCGATGACCGCGGCCGCGTGCAGCACGCCGCGCAGCGGCTTGCCGGTGTCGGTCGCCGCCGCGACGAGGCGGCCTGCGGTGTCGGCGGCCGAGACGTCGCCGAGGACGACCTCGACCTCGGTGCCCGCGCGGCGCAGCCGCTCGATGACGCGCTGCGTCTCCGAGGACGGCTTGCTCCGGCCGTTGAGCACCAGCCGGCCGCAGCCCGCGTCGGCCATCTTCTCCGCGAGGAACAGACCGAGGCCACCGAGACCGCCGGTGACGACGTAGGAGCCGTCGGTGCGGAACGCGGGCGCCCGCTCGGCGGGAACCACGGCCACGTACTGACCGCTGCGCGGCACCTCGAGCACGAGCTTGCCGGTGTGCTCGGCAGCGCCCATCGCACGAATGGCGTTGGCGCCGTTGGCCAGCGGGTAGTGCGTGGTCTGCGGCGGGGGCAGCACGCCGTCGGCGATCGCGGCGTAGATGTCCTCGAGCAGGCGGCGCAGCGTATCCGGGCTGACCAGGGTGAGCAGCGCGAGGTCGACGGCGTAGAACGACAGGTTCCGCCGGAACGGGAACAGGCCCATCTTGGTGTCGCCGTAGATGTCGCGCTTGCCGATCTCGACGAAGCGGCCGCCGAAGGTCAGCAACTCGAGCCCGGCGCGCTGGGCGGCGCCCGGCAACGAGTTGAGCACCACGTCGATGCCGTACCCGTCGGTGTCGCGCCGGATCTCGTCGGCGAACGCGATCGACCGCGAGTCGTAGACGTGCTTGATGCCCCAGTCGCGCAGGAGCTGCCGACGCTCCTCGCTGCCCGCGGTCGCGAAGATCTCCGCGCCGGCCGCCTTGGCGATGGCCACGGCGGCCTGACCCACGCCGCCGGTGGCGGAGTGAATGAGCACCTTGTCGCCCGCGGAGATGCGCGCGAGGTCGTGCAGCGAATACCACGCGGTGGCATGGGCGCTGGGCACGGCCGCGGCGGTCGCGTCCGGCAGGTCGTCGGGGATGCGGACCGCGAGGTTGGCGTCGCACGTGACGAACGTGCACCACGCTCCGGTCGCGGAGATGCCCGCGACGCGGTCGCCGATCTGGTGGTCGGTCACCCCGGCGCCCACGGCCGTCACCACGCCCGCGAAGTCGGCGCCCAGCTGCGGCAGCCGACCCTCGAAGGACGGGTAGCGCCCGTAGGCGACCAGCACGTCGGCGAAGTTGAGGTTGGACGCCGAGACGGCGACCTCGATCTGTCCCGGGCCCGGGGCGGTGCGCTCGTAGGCGACCAGCTCGGCGGACTGCAGGTCACCGGGCGTGCGGATCTGCAGCCGCATGCCGTCGCGCTCGGGCGCCACCACCGTGGTGTGCCGCTCCTCGGCCTGCAGCGGCGTCACGTTGAGCCGCGCGGTGTAGTACTGGCCGTCGCGCCAGGCGGTCTCGTCCTCGTCGGACCCGGCCAGCAGCTCGGCGGCCACCAGCTCGACGTCGGTCGCGGCGTCCACGTCGATCTGCGTGGGCCGCATCGCCGGGTACTCCATGCCCAGCACCCGGACCAGGCCGCGGATGCCGCCCTGGGCCAGGTTCGGCGCCTCGTCGGACTGCACGGCCTGCGCGCCGCGGGTCACGACGTACAGCCGCGGCGGCTCACCCGGGATCTCCGGCAGCTGTCGGACGATCCGGACCAGGTGCCGGACGTGGTCGACGCCCTCGGCGACGACGTCGACGCCCTCGGTGGCGGGCTCCTGCACCACCACGACGCCGGCGAAGTGGCGGGCGGTCAGCGTCTCGTGCAGCGTCGCGAC
The DNA here is from genome assembly GCF_008329645.1 of Mycolicibacterium grossiae. NCBI lineage: Bacteria > Bacillati > Actinomycetota > Actinomycetes > Mycobacteriales > Mycobacteriaceae > Mycobacterium > Mycolicibacterium grossiae. The sequence goes on along the minus strand of NZ_CP043474.1, from coordinate 3,842,400 downwards.
GGTGGCGTCGTGGTCCGCGTCGGCGGCCCACGACAGCGTGGTCACGTCGGTCTCGCGGGCCGTCAGCACCGCGCCCAGCTCGGCGGCGAACGGAGCGGCCCCCGCACCGGTGTCGATGACCAGCCAGCTGCCGCTGCCGATCTCGGCCACCGGGGTGTCCTGGCGACGCCAGTCGATGGTGAGCAGGCGCTCGTTGAGGCGCCGGTCGCGCTGGCCCTCCTCCGAGACGCCGGTGCCCAGGCGCAGTCCGATGACCGACAGCAGCACCGCACCGTGCTCGTCGAGCACGTCGATGTCGGCCTCGACCGCCGTGGGCTGGGCGCTGGTCAGCCGGACGTAGCAGTAGTGCGCGTTGCGGGTGGACCCGTAGGCGCGGAGTTCGCCGACCCCGAGCGGCAGCATGAGCGCACCGCTGGCGTCGGAGAACAGGTCGGGGTGGGCGCCGACGGCCTGGAAGCAGGCGTCGAGCAGCGCGGGATGGGTCACGAACGCGCCCTGCTGGGACCGGATGGAGCCGGGCAGCGCCACCTCGGCCAGCACCGTGCTGTCGGAGCCCTCGCCGGTGTGGGCGGCGTGTAGGCCGCCGAACGCGACCCCGTAGCCGATGCCGCGGGCGGCGTAGAACTCGCGCAGCTCGTGGCCCTCGACGTGCACCGGGTGGGCCGCGAGCAGCGCCTCGACGTCGTAGGCGCCGGGCTGGGCGCCCTCGGCGATCGTGTCGAGCACCGCGGACGCGCGCCGCACCTCGTCGTCCTCGACGTGGGTCGTCACGACGAACTCGAGCACGCCGGCCGCGTTGACCGACGCCACCGCCGACAGCGGGGACTGCTCCTCGAGCAGCAGCATCTGCTCGAAGGTCACGTCGCGCACCACCGACGCCTCGCCGAGCACCTGGCGGGCGGCGGCCAGCGCGATCTCGCAGTACGCCGCGCCGGGCAGCGCCGCGACGTCGTGCACGCGGTGGTCGTCGAGCCAGGGCTGGGCGGCCGTGCCGACGTCGGACTGCCACACGTGGCGTTCCGGCGTTTCGGGCAGGCGCACGTGGGCACCCAGCAGCGGATGAACCGCCACCGTGGCCGCGTTGTGGCCCTGCTCCTCACGCGCCAGGATCAGCGGCGGGTGGTTCCAGGTGGGCAGCGGCGCGTCGACCAGGCGGCCGTCGGGCCAGATCACCGAGTAGTCGAGCGCGGCACCGGCCACGTGCAGGTCGGCGACGAACTCGCGCAGACCATAGGGCAGCTTCTGCTCGCGCCGCACGCTCGCCAGCGCGGCGAGGCGAACGTCGAGGCTGCGTGCGTTCTGGTCCACGGCGTGGGTCAGCAGCGGGTGCGGGGACAGCTCGCCGAAGACGCGGTAGCCGTCCTCGAGGGCGGCCTGCACGGCGGCCGCGAAGCGCACCGCGTGGCGCAGGTTGTCCACCCAGTAGTAGGCGTCGAACTCCGGGAAGTCGCGCGGGTCGTAGAGCGTGGCCGAGTAGTACGGCACGCTCGGCTCCATGGGCTCGAGGTCCTCGAGCACCTCGGTCAGCTCGTCGAGGATCGGATCGACCTGCGGCGAGTGCGACGCCACGTCGACGGCGACCTCGCGGGCCATGATGCCGCGGGCGTCCCACTCGGCGACGAGCGCGCGGATCGACTCCTTGTTGCCGCCCACCACCGCGGACTGCGGCGAGGCGACCACCGACAGCACGACGTCGGTGACGCCGCGCGACGCGAGTTCGGACAGCACCTGCTGGGCGGGCAGCTCGACCGACGCCATGGCGCCCGAGCCGGACACCGTGGCCATGAGGCGGGAGCGGCGGCTGATTACCTTGACGCCGTCGGCCAGCGACAGCGCGCCCGCCACGACGGCCGCGGCGGCCTCGCCCATCGAGTGGCCGATGACGGCGCCCGGCGTGACCCCGTAGGACCGCAGCGTGGCCGCCAGGGCGACCTGCACGGCGAACACGGTCGGCTGGACCCTGTCGATGCCGGTGACCACCGACGGCGACGACATCGCCTCGGTCACCGAGAAGCCGGACTCGGCGGCGATCAGCGGTTCGATCTCGGCGACGGCGCGCGCGAACTCCGGCTCGGAGGTGAGCAGCTCGGCGCCCATGGCCGCCCACTGCGAACCCTGGCCGGAGAACACCCACACCGGACCGCGGTCACCCGCGGCAACCGCCGGCTCTCGCGGGTCCTCGCCCTCGGCGACGCCGCGCAGCGCAGCCACCAGCTCTTCGCGATGGGCGGCGATCACGACGGTGCGGACCGGGCGGTGGGCACGGCGACGCGCCAGCGTGTACGCCAGGTCGGTCAGCTCGGTGAGTTCGGCGCCCGCGCTGCCGTTGGTGGGCCTGCCGGCGACCCAGTCGGCCAGCCGGCCGGCGGTGCGGCGCAGCTCCTCGACCGTGGTGGCCGACAGCGGGAACAGCAGGGGCCCGGAGGCCGTGGCGACGTGGCCGTTGGTGGCGGGCTCGACGACGCGGGGTGACGGGCCCGCCGGCGCCGCCTCCAGCACGGCGTGCACGTTCGTGCCGGACAGACCGTAGGACGACACGGCGGCGCGGCGCACCTCGCCCGCGGCCGGCCAGGCGGTGGTCTCGACCGGGACGAAGAGGTTGGTCTCGACGCCGGCCATTTCCTCCGGCAGACCGGTGAAGTACAGGTTCTTGGGCACCTCGCCGTGCTGCAGCGCCAGCACGGCCTTGATCAGGCCGATGGCACCCGACGCCGACTGGCCGTGCCCGAGGTTGGTCTTGACCGAGCCGAGCACGCACGGTCCGGCCGTGCCGTAGACGTCGGCGAGGCTGGCGTACTCGATGGGGTCGCCGACCGGGGTACCGGTGCCGTGGGCTTCGACGTAGCCGACCGTGGTGGGGTCGACGCCACCGGCCGCCAGCGCCGCGCGGTACACGTCGACCTGCGCGGTGCGCGACGGGACGGCGATGTTGACGGTGTGGCCGTCCTGGTTGGACGCCGTGCCGCGGATGACCGCCAGCACGCGGTCGCCGGCCGCCAGCGCGTCGTCGAGGCGCTTGAGCAGCACCATCGCCGAGCCCTCGCCACTGACGAAGCCGTCGGCGTTGACGTCGAAGGCATGGCAGTGACCCGTCGGCGAGAGCATGCCCTGCGCGGACCCGGAGGACATCTTGCGCGGCTCGAGCATGATCGACACGCCACCGGCCAGCGCGAGGTCGCTCTCGCCCTCGTGCAGGCTGCGGCAGGCCTGGTGCACGGCGAGCAGGCTCGACGAGCACGCGGAGTCGACGGTGAACGCCGGGCCGTGCACGCCGAGGTGGTAGGCGATGCGCCCGGAGGCGAGGCTGAAGTTGTTGCCGGTGAAGCCGTACGGGCCCTCGACGGCGCCGGCGTCGGCGGCGAGCAGCTGGTAGTCGGCGTGCGTCATGCCGACGAAGACACCGGTCAGCGTGGACGCCAGCGTGGCCGGGTCGATGCCGGCGTGCTCGATGGCCTCCCACGCGGTCTCCAGCAGCAGGCGGTGCTGCGGGTCGATCGAGGTGGCCTCGCGCTCGCTGATGCCGAAGAAGTCGGCGTCGAAGCCGGCGATGTCGGCGAGGAACGCGCCCCACTTGGACACCGAGCGGCCCGGAACGCCGGGCTCGGGGTCGTAGTACTCCTCGGCGTCCCAGCGGTCCAGCGGAACCTTGGTCACCGTGTCCAGCCCACTCAGCAGCGCGTCCCACAGCTCCGCCGGGGAGTCGATGCCCCCGGGCAGACGGCAGCCCATACCGATGACTGCGACCGGGGTGACCGGAGTGTCAACCACGAATTTCAACCTCTTCTACGAACGAATCTCAAGAACCCGACCCGGGAGCAGCGCGTTAGCGTCAGCGTCAAAGATGATCTCGCCGCATGTGTGCCGCGCTACCTCGCTTCCCGTCGACATTCGCTTGTTTCAGGTGGGACGTTACGTAACCCGGAGACCGTCTGCCAGCTACCTCAGCAAATCAACGTCTGCGAATCCGTTACAACCTTTGCTCGGCCGAAAGGTTACACCCCGCGATGCCGATTCGTCTTCTCTACACCAATCAGGCCTCTGAGCAGCGGCGATGCGACAAATTAACCCCTGCGTTCAAATCTGGCGATTCTGGGCGCAGCAGACTCTTAATTCGCCTTCATGCGTTCTAGCAAATTGTTTGGCTATCTAATAGACAGGTGTCCACGTTGCCTGCTGGTCACCGTCCGTTCGCATCCTGATAGCGGACTGTGTTTGCCACTTCGCGGTCGCCGTCAACGAAAAGGCCAGCTAGCGTCAATTGGGCAGATGGTATCTATTAGCCGATCGAAGGTGTTACCGGCGCCACAGGAGGTGCTTAGAGTGACTTACCATCCTGGATCTGGCTATCAGGGGCCGAGTAACGACCAGGTGCACCACATGACGCACCAGCAACACAACGATCCGATGGTAGGTTTTCGCCCGGCAAAGCATACCGGCCCAATGTATTGCACCGTAACGCCTTGCACCGCAACGACATAGGGTGTGCGAGCCGCTGTCTTGCGCTACCGCGACGGCGTCGCTGGTGGGTCAGACTGCGGTCTGCGTCACATCGCCGAACGGGGCGCCGAATCCGGCGATCGGGATGTAACCGTGCTTGCGCGCCCGCGTCACACCGCGCCGGATCAACGCGGCGGTCGCAACGAAGCCGGCCTGATCGCCGACCACCATCGGCGTCAGCAGCCGGTTGTGGACGAAGCCGAAGGCGAGTCCCGTGGCAGGGTCCGCCCATCCCAGTGAACCACCGAGACCCACGTGTCCGAAACCGGGCATGAGGTTGCCGAAGGGCAGGCCGTGATAGCCGAGATGGAACGACATGGGCATGAAGAGGCTGCCGTCGGGATACAGGCTGCGGGGCCCGACGAGGCGTCCGGTGAGCTCTCGGGAGAGGAAGCGCGTGCCGCCGACCTCGCCGCCGTTGGCGATGGCGCCGTACATGCGGGCCAGCGCCCGCGCGGTGATCACGCCGTTCGCGGCGGGCAGTTCGGTGTCGAGCAGCGGGGTGTCCCCCTGCACCATCGCCTTGATCCCCGGAATGTAGAGCGAGCCGAAGCCGCCCGAGAACGGCAGCGCCGCAACGTGCGGTGCGACCGCGTTGAACACCGGGTTCTGCAGCCGGCTCTGCGGCCCGATGATGCGGGCCGGCGTCGTCGGCGCACCGGCGGGCGGGCGCCCGAGGTGGATGCCGTCGGTGTCGAGCGGTGCGGCGAGTTCGGTGCGGAACAGGTCGCGCATGCCCCGCCCGGTCACTGCCCGGGCGAGTCCCGACATCAGCCAGCCGTAGGTGATCGCGTGATAGGCCGGCCGGCCGCGGAACAGGCCCATCGGCGCGGCCGCCAACCGCTCCTCCATCCGGAGGTGATCCATCAGGTCGGCCGCCGTCATCCGATTGAGTTGGGAGAGCCCGGCGCGGTGCCGCATGAGTTCGCGCACCGTGACGCGCGACTTCCCGTTGGCCCCGAACGCCGGCCAGTACTCGGCCACCGGCGCCTCGTAGTCGATGAGTCCCCGGTCGGCGAGCCGGTGGATCACCGTCGACGCCGCCCCCTTGGTCGCCGAGAACACCATCGGCGCCGTGTCGGCCGTCCAGTGCCGTCGACCGCGCCGGTCCGACCAGCCGGTCCACACGTCGACGACCGGTTCGCCGTCGAGGTACACCGCGAGCGCCCCGCCGCCGAGTCGCGGATGCGGGAACAGCTGCGCAAAGGCACGGACCGCGCAGGCGAAATTGGCGTCCGCAGCCCCCTGGACGCCGTGCGGAAGCGCCTCGTCGCGCTCCCGGACCGTTGCTCGGGTCACCCGTCGACCATACAGACGGCCCGTGAGCGCATACCCGTGCGTTATCGATCCGTTAGGGCGTCGGTCCTCGCCCTTCACCGGCGGCGGCGTCGAGGATCCGCTGCGCCGCCAGGGTCGGCGTGAGGTCGCCGTCGCGCACCTGGCGTTCGACGTCGGCACGGATGGCCTTGACGTCGGGGTGCGATGCCACCCGGTCGAGCACCGCGTCGCGGACCATCGACCAGGTCCAGTCGACCTGCTGGGCCCGGCGTCGGGCGTCGAACTCGCCCGCATCGGTGAGCACCCGGCGGTGGTCGAGCACCGTCTCCCACAGCTCCGGCAGCCCGTCGCCCGTCACGGCGCTCGTCGTGAGGACCGGTGGCCGCCACAGGGTCTCGCGGGGGTAGATCAACCGGATGGCGCCGGCCAGTTCCCGGGCGGCCGCCTTGGCCTCGATGGCGTGCGGTCCGTCGGCCTTGTTGACCACGACCACGTCGGCGAGTTCGAGCACGCCCTTCTTGATGCCCTGCAACTGGTCACCGGTGCGCGCGAGGGTCAGGAAGACGAAGGTGTCGACCATGTTGGCGACCGCGACCTCGGACTGCCCGACGCCGACGGTCTCCACCAGGATGACGTCGTAGCCGGCCGCCTCCAGCAGCACGATGGTCTCCCGCGTCGCCTTGGCGACGCCGCCGAGCGTGCCCGACGTCGGCGACGGCCGGATGTAGGCGTCCGGATGCACCGCCAGCCGCGCCATCCTGGTCTTGTCCCCCAGGATCGACCCGCCGGTACGGGTCGACGACGGGTCGACGGCGACGACCGCGACGCGGTGACCCCGCTCGATGAGGTACATGCCGAGCGCCTCGATCGTCGTCGACTTGCCGACACCCGGCACGCCGGTGATGCCGACGTGGTGGGCGCCCCCGGCGTGTGGCGTCAACTCCAGCAGCAGCTCCTGCGCCCGGTCACGATGGTCGGCGCGGGTGGACTCCACCAGCGTGATCGCGCGCGCCAGCGCCGAACGGTCTCCGTCTCGGAGGGCGCCCGCCAGCTGCTCGACGCCGTCCGCCCTCGGGGCGTCGCTCATCTAGCCGAGGTCGTAACCCAGGCGCTCGGCCAGTGTGCGCAGCAGACCGATGGCCGCATCGGCGATCACGGTGCCCGGCGGGAAGATGGCGGCCGCCCCGGCGGCGTAGAGCTCCTCGAAGTCGCCGGGTGGGATCACGCCGCCGACGACGACCATGATGTCCGGCCGGCCCGCCTCGGCGAGCGCGTCGCGCAGCGCCGGCACCAAGGTGAGGTGACCCGCGGCGAGGCTCGAGACGCCGACGACGTGCACGTCGTTGTCGGCGGCCTGGCGCGCGACCTCGTCCGGGGTGGAGAACAGCGAGCCGACGTCGACGTCGAAGCCGATGTCGGCGAACGCCGTCGCGATGACCTTCTGGCCGCGGTCGTGACCGTCCTGGCCCATCTTGGCCACCAGGATGCGCGGCCGACGGCCGTCGGCCTCGGCGAACCGCTCGACCAGCTCGGTTGCGGTGCTGACGTTGCTGACCTTCCCCACCTCGTCCCGGTAGACGCCCGCGATGGTGCGGATCTCGGCCTGATGGCGGCCGTACACCTTCTCCAGCGCGTCGGAGATCTCGCCGACGGTGGCCTTGGCGCGGGCGGCGTCGATGGCCAGCGCCAGCAAGTTGTTGCCCAGCCCATCCTCCCCCGCCGGGCCGGACGCCGCCGCGGCGCGGGTCAGCTCGGCCAGCGCGGCCTGCGTGGCGGCCTCGTCGCGGTCGGCGCGCAGCCGCTCGAGCTTGGCGATCTGCTCGGCGCGGACCCGGCTGTTCTCGACCTTGAGGACCTCGACCTCCTGGTCGGCGTCCACCTGGTACTTGTTGATGCCGATCACGGTCTGGGCGCCGGAGTCGATGCGCGCCTGCGTCCGCGCGGCGGCCTCCTCGATGCGCAGCTTGGGGATGCCGTCGCCGATCGCCTGGGCCATGCCGCCGTGCTCGGCGACCTCGCGGATGTGCGCCCGGGCCTTCTCGGCGAGCTGGTGGGTGAGCGCCTCGACGTAGTAGGAGCCGCCCCAGGGGTCGATCGGCCGCGTGGTTCCCGACTCCTGCTGCAGCAGCAGCTGGGTGTTGCGGGCGATGCGCGCCGAGAAGTCGGTCGGCAGGGCCAGCGCCTCGTCGAGGGCGTTGGTGTGCAGCGACTGCGTGTGCCCCTGCGTCGCGGCCATGGCCTCGATGCAGGTGCGAGCCACGTTGTTGAAGGGGTCCTGCGCCGTCAGGGACCACCCCGAGGTCTGCGAGTGCGTCCGCAGCGAGAGCGACTTCTCGTTGCGCGGCGCGAACTGCGAGACGAGTTCGCTCCACAGCAGCCGGCCCGCCCGCAGCTTGGCCACCTCCATGAAGAAGTTCATGCCGATGCCCCAGAAGAAGGACAGCCGCGGCGCGAAGGAGTCGATGTCCAGGCCCGCGTCGAGCCCGGCCTTGATGTACTCGACGCCGTCGGCCAGCGTGTAGCCGAGTTCGAGGTCGGCCGTCGCACCGGCCTCCTGGATGTGGTAGCCCGAGATGGAGATCGAGTTGAACTTCGGCATCCTCGCGCTGGTGTAGCCGAAGATGTCGGAGATCACCCGCATCGACGGCTTCGGCGGATAGATGTAGGTGTTGCGGACCATGAACTCCTTGAGGATGTCGTTCTGGATGGTCCCCGCCAGCTTCTCCGGCGGCACGCCCTGCTCCTCGGCCGCCACCACGTACAGCGCCAGGATCGGCAGCACCGCGCCGTTCATCGTCATCGACACGCTCACCGTCGACAGGTCGATGCCGTCGAACAGCTGGCGCATGTCGAGGATCGAGTCGATGGCCACGCCCGCCATGCCGACGTCGCCGGCCACGCGCGGGTGGTCGGAGTCGTAACCGCGGTGGGTGGCGAGGTCAAACGCCACCGACAGACCCTTCTGCCCGGCGGCGAGATTGCGGCGGTAGAACGCGTTGGACTCGGCGGCGGTCGAGAAGCCGGCGTACTGCCGAATGGTCCACGGCTGGTTCACGTACATCGTCGGGTACGGCCCGCGCACGAACGGCGGTGCGCCCGGGAAGGTGTCCAGCGGATAGCCCGCGTCGACCACGGCGTCGCGATCGGCGGCGATGTAGACCGGCTTGACGTCGATGCCCTCGGGCGTCGCCCAGTCCAGCTGCTCGGCGGTGTAGCCGTGTGCCGCGGCGGCCGCGGCGACGTAGTCGGCGACGGCCTCGGCGGTGGCCGGCTCGGCGGTCTTCTCGCCGTGCAGCGGCACGTCGGCGAAGCTCGGGACGGCGCTGCCGGTCGACCGAACGGCCTCGGTCGGCTGACCGGTCACGTCGGAAACGGACATCTCAGGCCCCCAATCGGGTGAGCAGGGTCGACAGCGCGGCGACGGCGTCGATCGTGGCGGTGAGGTAGTCGTCGGGCCGCTCGCCGGCGTCGCCGATCGCCTTCTCCGGTCCGGCGAGGTACACGTGCGCCACCCCGGCGGCCCGTGCGGAGCGGACGACGTCGGCGGCCTCCTCGGCGTAGCGCGCATTGGTCCCGCAGATCACCGCGGCCGGCGCACCGCCGGCGTCGGCGACCGCGCGGTTCACACCCGCCGCGTCGAGCGGGCCGGGGTTGACGGCCTCGATGCCCCCGGCCGCCAGCAGGTTCGCCGCGAACGTCGTGCGGACGTTGTGCTCGGCGAGCGGGCCCAGCGGCAGCAGCAGGACGGTCGGCCGCGCGCCGTGGGCCGCGAGGTGGGCGTCGGACCGGTTGCGCAGCGCCTCGAAGTCCGCCCCGTAGCGCAGCACCGCGGCGTCGGCGTCGGTCCGGGGCAGCGGCGCCTCGGCGAGGTTGGGGAACTCGCTGACGCCGGTGACCGCGGTGCGCCGGTGGGCGACGTCGGTGCGCCGTGCCTCGCGGACCTCCTCGATGCGGGACCGGACGTGGTCGCGGGCGGCCTCGAAGCCGCCGCGGGCCTCGATCTCCCGGACGTGCGCCCATGCCCGGTCGGCGAGCGCGCGGGTGAGGTCCTCGACGAACCAGGAGCCGCCCGCCGGGTCGAGCACCCGGCCGACGTGCGACTCCTCGAGCAGCAGCAGCTGGGTGTTGCGGGCCATGCGCCGGGCGAACGTCGTCGCGGTGCCGGGCAGGCCGCCGGGGATGGCGCTGTCGAAGGTGTGCACGCCGACCGTGTCGGCGCCACCCACGCCGGCGGCGAAGGCGGCCAGCGTGGTGCGCAGCATGTTCACCCACGGGTCGCGCTGGGTCATCATCGGTCGCGAGGTCACCGCGTGCAGGGTGGCCGCCCCGGCCTCGGGGGCGCCGACCACCTCGGCCACGCGGGCCCAGAGTTGGCGTGCCGCACGCAGTTTGGCGATCGACATGAACTGGTCGTCGTCGGCGGCGAAGCGGAAGCTGATCTGCCGCAGCGCATCCGCCGCGGTCAGCCCGTGGTCGGTGAGCAGGCGGAGGTAGGCGACACCCGCGGCGACGGCCGCGCCGAGTTCCCAGGAGGCGCTCGCGCCGAGGTCGTGGAAGGCGGGCCCGTCGACCGTCACCGACCGCACCCCAACGCCGTGGCCACGCGCCTCGTCGGCGGTGGACAGCACCTCGTCGACCGACGGAGCGGACCGACCGGACAGCGGAGCGGTCAGCGGATCGGCACCGAGGTCCACCGACAGCCGGCCGCGACGGTCGGCGTCGAGCCCGCCGAGCAGGCTCAGCACGGCGCGCGACGCGGCGGCGAATTCGTCCCCGGCGTCCAGCACGATCGGCACCAGCTCCAGGAAGACCCCCTCCAGCAGCTGGTCGAGGTGTGCGGCCGGAACCCCGTCGTTGCCGCCGACGCGCAGGACCAGCGCACTGGTGCCCTCGGTGAGCGCGCCGAGCACCGTGCCGTTGCCCTCGCGGGCCGAGGCCTGCCCCGGCAGCGGGAACGTCTCGGCCACCTTCCATCCGGCCTTGACGTCCCGGGTGGCGTCGCCGCCGCGGATGAACGGCCACCGGCCGGGCAGCGGCGGCTCGGGCTGGCTGTCGAGGATCGTGTACAGCGGGCGGATCGGGAAGCCCTCGTAGGTGGCCGAGTCGAGCAGCTGCTCGGGCTGGGCGCCGAGGTCGGCGGGATCGGTGCGGCGGCTCTTGGCCAGCACGCCCGCCACGGCGGCGCGCCACTGCTCCCGGTCGGACTCAGCGACGCCGAGCTTCGAACTGGACGCCTGTTCGGACACGTGGACTCCCCTGCTATCGACCCTGATGCAGCGTGTGACTTGACAAGTGTCCATCAGGCTAAATGATCGCCGTCACGCCGCGAACCGGCGGGCGAGGGCTACTGACGGGTAGCTCCGTCGCGTCGTCGGCGGGCAATCACCGCGTGCCCCGTACTGTGGGAACACGTGAAGCCCGTCCTCCGCACGTTGCGCGCGGTTCGGGGCGCTTTCGAGGCGACCGTGGCGCAGGTGCCCGCGCGCACGCTGGCCGTCACCGGGCTCGGCATTGTGATTCTCGTCGCAGTGGCCTACGTCGTGCCGCTGCCGAGTGCCGTCCAGATGCGGGACTGGGCCACCACCGCGGGACCCTGGTTCCCGGTCGTCTTCTTCCTCGCCCACGTCGTGGTGACCACGCTGCCGTTCCCGCGCACGGCGTTCACGCTCGCGGCGGGCCTGTTGTTCGGCCCGCTGCTCGGCGTCTCCATCGCCGTGGCCGCCAGCACCATCAGTGCGTTGGTGGCGCTGCTGCTGGTACGCGCCGCGGGCCTGCGGCTCGACCGCCTGGTGCCCCACCCGCGGGTAGCGATGGTGAACGCGCGCCTCGCCGAACGGGGCTGGCCGACGGTGCTGTCGATGCGCCTCATCCCGGCCGTGCCGTTCTCGGTACTCAACTACGCCGCCGGGGCGTCGGCCGTGCGCACGCTGCCGTACGCCCTCGCGTCGCTGGGCGGCCTGCTGCCGGGCACCGCGGCCATCGTCATCCTGGGCGATGCGCTCACCGGCAACGTCAGCCCACTGCTGTTCGTGGTGTCGTCCTGCACCGCCGCGCTCGGCGTCGCCGGCCTGGTCCTCGAGCTGCGTGCGCACCGCCGCCGGGCGGCTCGCGCGGCGGCCGCCGAGGCTCGGCCCGCACCGGCCGAGCCCGCCGTCACGCCCTGACGGCGGTCTCCGGGGTGGCGGGGCCCCGCGCCGTCATCGCGCCGTAGAGCGCCAGGAACGACGACGCCGCCAGCAGGCCGGGGCTCCAGTCCCTGGCCCGCACGTGGAACGCGACCGCCAGCACGAAGTACACCGTCAGCATGAACGTCGTCAGCCGGGCGAGCCCCGGCAGCCGGTACACCGACAGCAGCCCGAGGGCCGACGCCGTCTTGACCCAGGGAATCAACGGCCGCAGCTCGGGCGCCAGGCCCACGGCGTCGAAGGCCTTGGTGATGGGCGCGACCGGGATGGCGCAGGCCACCGCGTCTCCCGCCTGCACGGCGGCGAGCACCGCGTAGGTCCGGCGGTCGGTCAGCGCGCTCATGCCTCCGGGCTCCCGTGCCGCGGCGCCGCGTAGTCGGTCGCGGGCGGCTGCGCCTGCTGAGACAGCGGCGGGTACTGCGGCCCGGTGCCGAGCGACCCCGGCACCGGTGTGCGCGCCTCGGCCTCGGCCTTGGCGACGGCCTGCGCGATCGCCGGGTCGGTCTGGGTGGAGAACCACTCGGCCACCTCGTCGGAGTCGTCCTCCGGCTTGGGCAGGTCGTGGTCGACCGGCGACGGGGTGTAGCGGAACACCCCGTCCTCCCCCGGCGCCCCCAGCAGCTTGGTGAAACCCTGCAGCGCGGAACCGAAGTCGCTCGGCACCACCCACACCTTGTTGGCCTCGCCCTTCGCCATCAGCGGCAGCGTCTGCAGGTACTGGTAGGCCAGCATCTCCGGCGTCGGGCGGCCCGCCTTGATGGCGGCGAACGTCTTCTCGATGGCCTTCGCCTGCCCCTGGGCCTGCAGGTACTGCGCCGCGCGCTCGCCCTGGGCGCGCAGCATGCGCGACTGCCGGTCGGCCTCCGCGGCGAGGATGGCGGCCTGCTTCGCGCCCTCGGCGGCGAGGATCTGCGCCTGCTTCTGCCCCTCGGCCTGCTTGATGGACGCTTCCCGGTTGCCCTCGGCGGTGAGGATCATGGCGCGCTTCTCCCGGTCCGCGCGCATCTGCTTCTCCATCGAGTCCTGAATGGACGGCGGCGGGTCGATGCTGCGCAGCTCGACGCGGGCCACCCGCAGCCCCCAGCGGCCGGTGGCCTCGTCCAGCACGCCGCGCAGCTGCCCGTTGATGGAGTCGCGCGAGGTCAGGGTCTGCTCCAGCGTCATGCCGCCGACCACGTTGCGCAGCGTGGTGGTGGTCAGCTGCTCGACGCCGACGATGTAGTTGCTGATCTGGTAGACCGCCGCCTGCGGGTTGGTGACCTGGAAGTAGACGACGGTATCGATGTTCACCGTCAGGTTGTCCTCGGTGATGACGGGTTGCGGCGGGAAGGAGACCACGCGTTCACGCAGATCGACCCGCGCGCGGATCTTGTCGACGAACGGCAGCAGCAGCGTCAACTGGCCCGAGACCGTCTTGCTGTAGCGACCGAGCCGCTCGATGACCGCGGCCTCCGCCTGCGGGATGAGTGCGACCGACTTGGCCACCACGATGATCGCGAAGATCACCAGCACGGCGACCAGGACCAGGCCGGCGACGGCACCTTCCATGACGAGTTCCTTCCCCTAGACCCTCGCGGCCAACCTACTCGTACCGGGTGACACTCAGACGGACTTGAACACGACCGCGGTGGCGCCGTCGATGCGCATGACGGTGACGTGGTCGCCCGGTTGGTAGACGTCGTCGTCGTTGAGCGGGCGGGCCGTCCAGACCTCGCCGTCGAGCTTCACCTGCCCGGCGTGGCGGGCGACGGTGTCGAGCACCAGCGCGGGCTTGCCCTCGAGCGCCTTCGCGGGTTCCGGCAGCCCCTTGCCCGCCGCGAACCGGCGGCGCAGCGCGGGCCGGACGAGCACCAGCAGCAGGACCGACACCAGGAGGAACACCACGCCGTCGACGACGTAGTTCTCCACCAGCAGGCTGGAGACCACCGCGGCGAGCGCCCCGCCGGACAGCATCAGCAGGAACAGGTCGCCGGTGAGCGCCTCGGCTCCGGCCAGGCCCACGGCGGCGATTAGCCAGATCAACCAAACGGGCATGCCGAGAGCGTAGCGCCGCGCACGGCCGCACGGGTCGGCAACAACTACACTGCGGACATCATGTGGTGCCCAAGTGTCTCCCTCTCGGTGTGGGCCAACGCCTGGTTCGCCGGGCTCGCCGCGCCCGACGACGTTCTCGATGCGCTATCCCTGTGGGCGCCACGGCATTCGGTGACCGCCTACGATGCGGAGGCGGCGCGCCGGACGGGGCTGCCGTGGCCGGATCTGACCGACGCCGGCGCGGTGTCGATGCTGCAGACGCTGCGGACGGCCGCCGGGCCGGCGCGTGGGGAGCCCGTGCTGTCGGTGGCGCTCCCCGTCCCGGGCGACGTCCGCGGGCTGGCCGCGGGCACGCAGTTCCAGGCGGACGCCATCGCCGCGGGTGAGGCGCTGGTCGTGGCCCCGGTCAGCGGCGAGGCCGTCGGTCTGGTGCCGGACTTCGTCTACGACGACGCCGCCGGCGGCGGCTACGACGCCCACTACGGCACCCACTACGGCGCCGACTACGACGACGAGTACGCCGAGCCGACGTCGCTGTCCTGGACGGTGTACTCGGTACCCGTCGCCCCGCTGCCGGAGCACCTCGACCTGGGCCACGCCGAACACGAGCTGCGCTCGGCGGTGCGCAGCGCCGCCGAGGCGCTCGGCGCCCTGCGCGCCGGGGTGACCGGCGCCGACGTCGACGACCCCCGCGGGATGGTCGAGCAGATCCTGGAGTCCGGTCGCCACCACCGCGCCCCCGACCACGCGCCCACCCGCGCGCTGCGGGTGCTGGAGAACGCCGCCCACGTCGACGCCATCATCACGGTGAGTTCTGGGCTGATGCCGATCGGCCTGCAGACGTCCTCGGAGATGCAGATCGCCAACGACGCGCTGCGTCCCCTTGGCGGCGTCGTCCGGGCCGCCCGTATCGCCGCGGTGAACGCGATCCTGTACTCCGCCTGGCGGAGCTGACCTCAGCGGCCGGCGTCGGCCGTCGGTCGCTCGGGCCGACGCACGACGCAGTCCGGCGTGCACACGGCCCCGTTCACGGTGCACCCGAATCCCGGGACCGGCGCGGGGATTCGCGCGCGCACCGGCTCGGCGCCCGTGCGCAGCTCGTCGATCAGGTCGACGACGAGCCGCGCGAACCGTCGCTGCGCGTTGGGCGTCGTCGCCCGGGCGAGCGCGATCCCCGCGGCGTCGGCCTGCTCGCGCAATTCGTTGTCGAGGTCCCACACCACCTCGATGTGGTCGGCGACGAAGCCGATGGGGCACGCGACGACCGCACGGGTACCCGCCGCCGCGAGCGTCGAGAGATGGTCGCCTACATCGGGTTCCAGCCACGGCACCTGCGGCGGCCCGGACCTCGACTGCCACACCTGGTCGTAGTCGGCGTAGCCGGCCGCCGCGGCGACCAGCGCCGACGCGTAGCCGACCTGGCGCTCGTACAGGTTCGGCCCGCACTGCGACGCCGCGCGCAGCGGGATGGAGTGCGCGGTGAAGACGAGCCGGGCCTCGGCCCGCAGCTCCTCGGGCAGCGTGGCCGCGGCCTCGGCGACCGACTCGGCGAACATCTCGATCAGCAGCGGGTGGTCGAAGTACTGCCGCAGCTTCACCAGTTCGGGCGCGTCGGTACCGACCGCGGCCCGGGCACGGGCGATGTCCTCCTGGTACTGCGTGCAGCCCGAGTAACCGCCCCAGGCCGAGGTGGTGAACACCGCGGCGCGGCGGACGCCGTCGTCGCGCATGCGGGCGACCGCGTCCTCGACGAACGGCTCCCAGTTGCGGTTGCCGAAGTACACCGGCAGCGCCATGTCCCGGTCGGCCAGCTCGTGCTCGATCTGCTCGATGAGCGCGCGGTTGATGCCGTTGATCGGCGACACGCCACCGAAGTGCAGGTAGTGCTCGGCGACGCCCTCGAGCCGTTCGCGCGGGATGCCGCGGCCGCGAGTCACGTTCTCCAGGAACGGCATCACCTGTTCGGGGCCCTCGGGGCCGCCGAACGACAACACCAGGACCGCGTCGAAGGCCGGGTCGCCGGCCGGCTGCCCGGTCACCGCTAGAGCAGCTGGGTGTGCGCGCCGCCGTCGGCGTACACGACGGTGCCGGTGGTGGCGGGCAGCCAGTCCGAGAGCAGGGCGCACACGGTCTTGGCGACCGGCGTCGGATCCTTCATGTCCCAGCCGACCGGAGCGCGCTGGTCCCAGCCCTCCTCGAGCAGCCGCATCTGGTCGCCGGCCTCGGCACCCAGCGCCCCGCCCACGATCGCGCTCATCGCGAGCGTCCGGATCGGGCCCGCCGCAACGAGATTGGAGCGGACGCCGTGCGGGCCTGCCTCGCGCGCCACGAACCGGTTGACCGACTCGAGCGCGCTCTTGGCCACCGTCATCCAGTTGTAGGCCGGCATCGCGCGGGTGGGGTCGAAGTCCATGCCGACGATGCTGCCGCCGCGGTTGATGATGGGCAGCGTCGCCTTGGCCAGCGAGGCGTACGAGTACGCCGAGATGTGAATGCCCTTGGCGACGTCCTCGTAGGGCGCGTCGAAGAACGGGTTGATGCCCATGCCGGTCTGCGGCATGAAGCCGATCGAGTGCACGACGCCGTCGATCTTGTTGCCCTCGCCGATGACGTCGGTGATCCGGCCGGCCAGCGAGTCGAGGTGCTCGGAGTTCTGCACGTCGAGTTCCAGCAGCGGCGCCGGGTTGGGCAGCCGGTCGGCGATGCGCTGGATGAGCTTCATCCGGTCGAAGCCGGTGAGCACCAGCTCCGCGCCCGACTCCTGGGCGACCTTGGCGATGTGGAACGCGATCGACGAGTCGGTGATGATGCCGGTGACGAGGATGCGCTTGCCCTCGAGAATGCCTGCCATGTGCTGACTCCTAGTGTTCTGCTGACGTGTCGTGTCGGGTCAGTGACCCATGCCCATGCCGCCGTCGACGGGGATCACCGCGCCGGCGATGTAGCTCGCGTCCTCGGACGCCAGGAAGCTGACCGCGCCGGCCACCTCCTCGGCGGTGCCGACCCGCTTGGCGGGGATGAAGTCGAGCGCACCGGCCTGGATGCGCTCGTCGAGCGCGCGGGTCATCTCGGTGTCGATGTAGCCGGGCGCGACGACGTTCGCGGTGACGCCGGCCTTGGCCAACTCGCGGCTGATCGAACGCGCCATGCCGATCAGGCCGGCCTTCGCGGCGGCGTAGTTGGCCTGGTTGCCGATGCCCCACATGCCCGAGACCGAGCCGATGAAGATGATCCGGCCGAAGCGCTTGCGCTGCATGCTGCGCGAGGCCCGCTGGACCACCCGGAACGCGCCGGTGAGGTTCGCGTCGATGACGTCGGTGAAGCGCTCCTCGGTCATCCGCATCAGGAAGGCGTCCTTGGAGATGCCGGCGTTGCTCACCAGCACCTCGACCGGGCCCTGGTGCTCCTCGACCTCGGTGAAGGCGCGGTCGACGGCGGCGGTGTCGGTGACGTCGCACTCGACCCCGAACAGCCCCTCGGGCGCTCCGGAGCCGCGGTGGGTGACGGCCACCTTGTGCCCGTCGGCGGCGAGGCGCTGGGCGATCGCCAGACCGATGCCGCGGTTGCCGCCGGTGACGAGGACCGAACGCGGTACGAATTCCGGCATCACTTGCTCCTCGCGTGCTCAGGCATGCCGGTCAACCTATCGCCTCGCCCGGCTCGGGCCGAAATCGGCTCACCCGGGCAGGCGGCGGTTCAGCAGCAGCGCGCCGAGCGCGGCGACCGCGAGGATCAACGCTCCCGAACGCAGCCAGCCGATGCTGGCGTCGCCCTTGATGGTTTCGTAGCCGATCTGCTCCTGCAGCGTGGTGAAGACGTCCTTGAGCTGCTGCAGGCTCGACGCGGTGTAGGCGCTGCCGCCGGACAGTTCGGCGATCTTCTTGAGCATCTCGTCGTCGACCGGCACGGGTTGGCGCTGATCGTTGATCTCGACGTAGCCATACGGCGTGCCGAACGACACCGTCGACACCGGCACGCCCTGGTCCTTGGCGGTACGGGCCGCGGTGTACGCGCCCTTGGGAGTGTCCGGGTTGGACGGCACGGTCTCCTTGCCGTCGGACATCAGCACGATGCGCGCCGGCGGCGCCTCGTCGCCGCCGCCGATCACGGCGCCCACGGTGGCGATGGCTTGCAGCGCCGTGAAGATGCCCTCACCGGTGGCGGTGCGGTCGGCCAGCTGCAGCTTGTCGATCGCCGCCTTCGTGCCCTCCCGGTTGGTGGTGGGCGCCACCAGCACGGTGGCCGTGCCGGCGTAGGCGATCAGTCCCAGGTTGATGCCGGGGGTGAGCTGGTCGGCGAACTGCTTGGCCGCTTCCTGGGCGGCGACGAGTCGGCTGGGCGCCACGTCGGTGGCCCGCATCGACTGCGAGACGTCGATCACCAGCATCACGACGGCGCGGTTGCGCGGGATGCGCACGTCGTGCGTCGGCGCCGCCATGGCGACGCTGAACAGCACCATCGACAGCACCAGCAGGATCGCCGGCAGGTGCCGCCAGCGCGCCGACCGCGTGGGCGCGATGCTCTCCAGCAGCTCCATGTTGGCGAAGCGCAGCATCCGCTTGCGCCGCGACAGCTGCATGACGACGTACAGGCCGACGACGGCCGCCACGACGACGAGGAACAGCAGGAACCACGGGTGTTCGAAGCCCGACGGGCTCATCGGGCCGAGCAGCGGCAGGGTCATGCGGGGCGTGCCGTTCGAACGCTCATCGCAGCGCCAGGCGACGGTTCGCCACGAACCTCACCACGTCGGCGATCCAGTCCCGGTCGGTGCGCAGCGTGAGCAGCGGTGCGTCACAGCGGCGCAGCGTGCGGGCCACCTCCGCGCGGTGCGCTTCGGCGGCCTTGGCGAAGTCCTCGCGCAGCTGTGCGTCGATCGTGAACTCGCGCGTCGCACCGGATTCGGTGTCCTGCAGGATCACCTCGCCCACGTCGGGCAGCTCGACGTCGCGCGGGTCGATGATCTCGACCCCGAGCACCTCGTGCCGACCGGCGATGGCGCGCAACGGCTTCATCCAGTTGATCGGCCCGAGGAAGTCGCTGATGATCACGGCCATGCCGCGGCGCCGTTCCGGACGGCGCAGGGCGTCGATGGCCACCGCGAGGTCGCCGCGGACGCCGACCGGTGCCTTCGGCATGGTGGCGATCGCCCGCAGCAGCTCCTGCTCGTGCAGGCGCCCCGACAGCGCGGGCACGCGCCGCGTGGTGTCGCCGTTGGTGATCACCGCGCCGAGCCGGTTGCCGCCGCCACTGTTGAGGAACGCGATCGCAGCGGCCGCCGCCACCGCCAGGTCACGCTTCTCGCAGCCCGCGGTGCCGAAGTCCAGGCTCGCCGAGACGTCGACCACCAGCCAGGTCTCCAGCTCGCGGTCGGCGATCATCTGCCGCACGTGCGGCGTGGTGGTGCGCGCCGTGACCGACCAGTCCATCCGCCGGACGTCGTCGCCGGGTTGGTAGACCCGCGACTCCCCCGGCTCGGAGCCCGGGCCGGGGATCAGTCCCTGGTAGTTGCCGTGCAGCACGCCGTCGAGCTTGCGGCGCACCGTCAGCTCGAGCTTGCGCAGCGCCGCGGACAGTTCCGGGTCCCGGATCTGACCGCGCTTCAGGGACGGCAGGTCCGCCGTCCGGCGTTCCGACCGGGTCACCGACCGCCAGCCGCCGCGGCGGTGGGCGCCGCCGGTGCCGAATGGCCTTGCTGCGGAATGGCATTCACCTGAGGCAGCGCCACGGTCTGCAGGATGCGGTTGACCACCGTCTCCGCGGACACCTCGTCGGCGAGCGCGTCGTAGGTCAGCACCAGGCGGTGCCGCAGCACGTCCGGGATGATCTCGACGACGTCGGTGGGGATGACGTAGTCACGGCCGCGGATCAGCGCCAGCGCGCGCGAGGCGGCGATGATGCCGAGCGACGCACGCGGCGAGGCACCGTAGGCGATCCACGCCTTCGCGTCGGGCATGCCGAAGCGCTCCGGCTCGCGGGTCGCGGTGACGATCCGCACGACGTAGTCGACGAGCGCGTGGTGGACGAAGACACCCGAGGCCACGTCCTGCAGCCGCAGCAGGTCACCGGTGTTGAGCACCTGCTTCGGCTGGGGCGGGGTCACGCCCATCCGGTAGATGATCTCCCGCTCCTCCTCCGGCGACGGGTAGTCGACGTTGAGCTTGAACAGGAAGCGGTCGCGCTGCGCCTCGGGGAGCTGGTAGACGCCCTCCTGCTCGATGGGGTTCTGCGTCGCCATGACCAGGAAGGGGCTGGGCAGCGGGAAGGTCTTGCCGCCGATCGACACCTTGCGCTCGGCCATGACCTCGAGCAGCGCGGACTGCACCTTGGCGGGCGCGCGGTTGATCTCGTCGGCGAGCAGGAAGTTGACCATCACCGGGCCGAGTTCGGTCTCGAAGTCCTCCTTGCCGACCCGGTAGATGCGGGTACCGACGATGTCGGTGGGCACCAGGTCGGGAGTGAACTGGATGCGGGCGAACGAGCCGCCGACGACCTTCGCGAACGTCTCCACTGCCAGGGTCTTGGCGACGCCGGGCACGCCCTCGAGCAGCACGTGGCCCTTGGCGAGCAGACCGACCAGCATCCGCTCGAGGAGCTGGTCCTGGCCGACGATGATGCGCTTGACCTCGAAGATCGCGCGCTCGAGGGTGTGCACCTCGGCCTGCAGGCCGGGGCTCGCCGGCGGCGTCTGCTGCGGACCGCCGGTGTAGCCCTGCGGCTGGCCGGGGCCGGGGAAGCCTCCGGCGCCCTGCGGCGGTCCACTCGGTGACGTCATCAAGCACCCTCCACTCGTTCGCGTTCCGGCCGCACCGGCGGTGCCGGTGCGGTCGCAGACCGCTGGTCTGACCTCGCCTCGCCAGCCGGCGGGCGCTTCGACTCAACTATTCCAGGCAGTCCGGAATCCGTCGACGTCGACCGCTCGCGGCGCGTCCCGCCGCGGGGGTGGCGTCAGCTCTCGATGATCCGGGCGAGGTACGGCTGCAGGCCCGCGGTGCGCAGCGGGCTGACCGTCACCTTCTCCGCGCTGCCGGAGGCCTCGAGCATCTGCCCGCCGCCGAGGTAGATCGCCACGTGCTGGCTGCCGCCGGGCCCCCAGAACAGCAGGTCGCCGCGCTTGGCCTGGGACTGCGGCACCTTGCGGCCGGTGTTGTACTGGTCGCCGGAGTACTTCGGGATCTGCACGCCCACCCCGGCGAACGCGTACCGGGTAAAGCCCGAGCAGTCGTAGCCGATCTTGCCGGCGTCGTAGTCCACGCCCGCGCTGGGTCCGTTCAGTGCGCCGCCACCCCAGGAGTAGGGCACCCCCATCTGCGAGGCGCCGCGGCGGATCACGTACTCGATGGCCTGCGGGCCGCGGACCCGTGCGCCCGGCGCGATGGCCGACGCGGGCGAGCCGCCCAGTCCGATGCTGGAGAGGAACTGTTGGCCGAGGTTCTGCGTGGTCTGCACGGCGAGCTGGCTCACCGCGAACGCCGCGTTGGCCGCCGCGACCGGGTCGCCCGGCGCGCCGGAGCTGATCACCTTGGGCAGCGTCGGATCCCACTGGCCGTCGTCGGGGGCGGCCGCGGCGGGACCGGCGACGCCGACACCCGCCGCCAGGGCGACGGTGCCGAGCAGGGTGGCCAGCGCGCGGACGAGGTGGCGCGGACTACGAGGACGGGAGGGCACTGAGGGTCACCATTCGATGAGTCGGGTTGCGTACGGCGTCATGCCGCTGGTGCGGACCGGCGAGATCTTCACCGTGGACCCGGTGTACGGGGCCTCGAGCATCTGGCCGTCGCCGAGGTACATCGCGACGTGCTGGCTGGCGTTCGGGCCCCAGAACAGCATGTCGCCGCGGCGCATCTCCGAGGTCGGTACCTTGCGGCCCGCGTTGTACTGGGAGCCGGAGTAGTGGTCGAGCTTGATGCCGACGCCGGCGAACATGTAGAGCATCAGGCCGGAGCAGTCGAAGCCGACGGTGCCGGCGCCGGAGTCGATGCCGCGGCTGGCGCCGGCGGCGTTGCCCCCGCCCCAGGAGTACGGGGTGCCCATCACGGCCATGCCACGCTTGATGACGTATTCGGTGGCCTGCCTGCCGTACACGCGCGGGATCGCGCCGTTGGTGATTCCCGTTGGCGTGGGCAAGATTCCGAGCTTCTGCAGGAAGTTGCGGCCGAGGTCCTGGGTCACCTGGAACGACGTCTGAGCGATGCCGAGGATGGCGTTGATGATCGCGACCGGGTCGCCGCTGACGAAGGCGCTCGGAATGGCCGGCAACGTGGGATCCCATGGCCCGGCCCAGTTCTGGCCGGCCGGTGCCGGACGAGCGCCCGGGGCGCGGTCCCAGTCCCCCGACGACGGGCCGGCGCCGGCGTCCGACCTCGCCGCGGTGGGCGCTGCGGCGGCGGGTGCCGGCTGCGGCCGCGCGGCGGCGAGTTCGGCCTGGGCGCGCGACCGTTCGGCGGTGAGACGGTCGAGGTCGACCTGCTGCTGCTTGAACGTCTGCTGGGCCGCGGTGAGCGAGGCGACCGCGGAGTCCTGGCTGGCCTGGGCGTCGGCGACGGCCTGGTCGGCCTTCTGCTTGGCGAGACGGGCGGCCGACTCGCGGTTGACCTGTTCGGTCCGCGCCCGCATCAGGTCGTCGACGGCCTGCTGCGAACTCACGGCCAGTGTCTGGCCGGCCGCGACGGTGCCCAGCACGTCCGCCGGGTCACCGGCAGTGAGGTAGGACGAGGACGGCCCGTTGACGTAGGTGGAGGCGGCGAACTGGTCGAAACGCTTCTGCGCCTCGGTGATTCGCCGGTCGGCGTCCTGCAGCGCGGTGTGGCTCTCGTCGACCTGGCGCTGCGCGGTGGCGGCCTGGTCGCGGGCGGTCTGCACCCCGACGAGCGCCTGGTTCACGCCCTCCTGTTCGGCCTGGATGGCCGCCCCGAGGTCCTGCAGTTTCTGATCGGCATCGGCGACGGCGGCCACCATACCGGAGAGGGACTCCGGGCCCGCCGGTTCAGCCACGGCGATCCCCGTGCCGTGGCTGAACACCGTGGCGATCATGACGCCGCAGGCAAGGGAACTCGCACCGACACGACCGCATACGCGAAGGGCGGAGGCGCTCAGGCTGCGTCTCATCGGACTCCGGTCTCCTCGGGAACAGTGCGAACGCTCGACTGCGTCCGTCAAGTCCTTGGCCTCAGGAGTCACAAAAAGCACACCCGCAACACCAAGCACCTTCTGCACCGTACGTCACGAGAAGCGTCAAAGAAACGTGTGCGAAGAATTACAAAGTTGTAATTGAAACGAGCGTTATCGAATGGTTATCGAATATTCGCGAAAAGCGAATTCGACGCTCAGTTCGGCGGCGGCGCAGCCGTTTCCGCCCTGGTCCCGGCGACGTCGGGCGCGGGATGCGGATGGGCGAATGCGCGCCGCGCGCGCACCTGGAGGACACGCGTCGCGGCCACCGCGGCGACCACCGCGAGGACGAGCGCAATGGTGAATCCCGTCCACGGGAAGTGCGGCGTGGTCAGCTCGCCGACGAAGTTCTTCGACGACTGCACCGGGTCAGCCGGCACCTTCGCCAGGTCCTGTCCGGCTTCGAGGGTGACCCGGTCGAACTGCGTGCTGTAGGTGCCGGCGAAGGAGGGGCTCAGCGCCAGCACCGTCGCCTCGGGATGCTGCGTGCCGACCTCCGTGGCGATGTCCCGCAACGGGGTGTCGATGGGCGGATTGGTGGGGATCACGACGATCTTCAGCTCGATGCCCTCGGCCCGGGCGTCGGCGACGACCTGCTCGAGCGCCGGCACGTCGGACGCCGGGGCGCTGACGCCGGTGGCGGCGACGGCGTCGTTCACGGCGTTCATGTCCACGTCGGTCGGGATGTACGCCGGCAGGGGAAGGACGTGCGGTCCGGTCACACCGGGAATGTACGCGACGGTGCCGACGCGGACTAGCAGCACGCGCGGATCGCGACCAGACTGGGACCCGGTCTTGGTCGCTATACAGGACAAGCGTACTGTAGGAAATCGGAAGCGCCGCCGACACAGCCCCGTCGCGGCGATGACTACACGGGAGTTGATGTGACCAGCGTTAATTCATTCTCCGCGCGCGACACGTTGCAGGTCGGCGATCAGAGCTACGAGATCTACCGCCTCGACGCGGTACCCGGTACCGAGAAACTTCCCTACAGCCTCAAGGTGCTCGCCGAGAACCTCCTGCGCACCGAAGACGGCGCGAACATCACCAAGGACCACATCGAGGCGATCGCCCACTGGGATCCGTCCGCCGATCCCAGCATCGAGATCCAGTTCACCCCCGCGCGCGTCATCATGCAGGACTTCACCGGCGTGCCGTGCATCGTCGACCTCGCCACCATGCGCGAGGCGGTGGGCGACCTCGGTGGCGACACCGAGAAGGTGAACCCGCTGGCGCCGGCCGAGCTGGTCATCGACCACTCCGTGATCGTCGACGTCTTCGGCAAGGCCGACGCGTTCGAGCGCAACGTGGACATCGAATACTCCCGCAACGGCGAGCGCTACCAGTTCCTGCGCTGGGGGCAGGGCGCCTTCGACGACTTCAAGGTCGTCCCGCCCGGCACCGGCATCGTGCACCAGGTCAACATCGAGTACCTCGCCCGCACCGTGATGGTGCGCGGCCGCAAGGACGACTCCGGCCAGGAGATCCAGGTCGCCTACCCGGACACCTGCGTCGGCACCGACAGCCACACCACGATGGTCAACGGCCTCGGCGTCCTGGGCTGGGGCGTCGGCGGCATCGAAGCCGAGGCGGCCATGCTCGGCCAGCCGGTCTCGATGCTCATCCCCCGCGTCGTGGGCTTCAAGCTGACCGGCGAGATCAAGCCGGGCGTCACCGCCACCGACGTCGTGCTCACGGTCACCGACATGCTGCGCAAGCACGGCGTGGTCGGCAAGTTCGTCGAGTTCTACGGCGAGGGCGTCGCCGAGGTGCCGCTCGCCAACCGCGCCACCCTGGGCAACATGAGCCCCGAGTTCGGCTCCACCGCGGCGATCTTCCCGATCGACGACGTCACCGTCGACTACCTGCGTCTCACCGGTCGCGACGAGCAGCAGCTGGCGCTCGTCGAGGCCTACGCCAAGGCCCAGGGCATGTGGCACGACGCCAGCCGCGAACCCGCCTACTCCGAGTACCTCGAGCTGGACCTCGGCGACGTCGTCCCCTCCATCTCGGGGCCGAAGCGCCCGCAGGACCGCATCGAGCTGTCCGACGCGAAGAACGCCTTCCGCAAGGACATCCACAACTACGTGGAGAACAACCACCCGGCTCCGGAGACCAAGCTCGACGAGGCCGTCGAGGAGACCTTCCCCGGCAGCGACCCGGTGTCGCTGTCCTTCGCCGACGACGGCGCGGTGGACGCCCGACCGTCCGCGGCCAACGGCGCCGAGGGACGTCCCACGAAGCCCGTCAAGGTCAGCTCGCCGGAACTCGGCGACTTCGTCCTCGACCACGGCGCCGTGGTGGTCGCGGCGATCACGTCGTGCACCAACACCTCGAACCCCTCGGTGATGCTCGGCGCCGCCCTGCTCGCCAAGAACGCCGTCGACAAGGGCCTGTCGTCCAAGCCGTGGGTCAAGACCTCCATGGCGCCCGGCTCCCAGGTCGTCAACGACTACTACGAGAAGGCCGGCCTCTGGCCCTACCTGGAGAAGCTCGGCTTCTACCTGGTCGGCTACGGCTGCACCACCTGCATCGGCAACACCGGCCCGCTGCCGGAGGAGATCTCGAAGGCCATCAACGACGAGGACCTCTCGGTGACGGCCGTGCTCTCGGGCAACCGCAACTTCGAGGGCCGCATCTCCCCCGACGTGAAGATGAACTACCTGGCGTCGCCGCTGCTGGTCATCGCCTACGCACTGGCCGGCACCATGGACTTCGACTTCGAGGCCGACGCGCTGGGCAAGGACACCGACGGCAACGACGTCTTCCTGAAGGACATCTGGCCGTCGCCGAAGGAGATCTCCGACACGATCGCCTCGGCGATCAACCAGGAGATGTTCTCCAAGAGCTACGCCGACGTGTTCAAGGGCGACGACCGCTGGCAGAACCTGCCGACGCCCGAGGGCAAGACCTTCGAGTGGGACGCGAACTCCACCTACGTGCGCAAGCCCCCGTACTTCGACGGCATGCCGGCCGAGCCGGAGCCGGTGAGCGACATCTCCGGCGCCCGCGTCCTCGCACTGCTCGGCGACTCGGTCACCACCGACCACATCAGCCCGGCCGGCAACATCAAGCCGGGTACGCCCGCCGCGCAGTACCTCGACGAGAACGGCGTGGACCGCAAGGACTACAACTCCTACGGGTCGCGTCGTGGCAACCACGAGGTGATGATCCGCGGCACGTTCGCCAACATCCGGCTGCGCAACCAGCTGCTCGACGACGTGTCCGGCGGCTACACCCGCGACTTCACCCAGGACGACGCGCCGCAGGCGTTCATCTACGACGCGGCGCAGAACTACGCCGAGCAGGGCACCCCGCTGGTCGTGCTGGGCGGCAAGGAGTACGGCTCGGGATCGTCGCGCGACTGGGCGGCCAAGGGCACCAGCCTCCTCGGCGTCCGTGCGGTGATCACCGAGTCCTTCGAGCGCATCCACCGGTCGAACCTGATCGGCATGGGCGTCATCCCGCTGCAGTTCCCGGCCGGTGAGTCGGCCGCGTCGCTGAAGCTGGACGGCACCGAGGTGTTCGACATCGCCGGCATCACCGAACTCAACGAGGGCAAGACCCCGAAGACCGTGCACGTCACGGCCACGAAGGGCGACGGCTCGACGGTGGAGTTCGACGCGGTCGTGCGCATCGACACCCCCGGTGAGGCGGACTACTACCGCAACGGCGGCATCCTGCAGTACGTGCTGCGCAACATGCTGAAGTCGAAGTAGACCGGACGACGGACGAGGACGAGGCACTTCCTTGCCCCGGGTGACCGAGGACCATCTCGCGGCGCGCCGTCGCCAGATACTCGACGGGGCGAGGAAGTGCTTCGCTACCTACGGCTACGACCGGGCGACCGTGCGGCGGCTCGAACAGACGATCGGGCTGTCGCGCGGCGCCATCTTCCACCACTTCAAGGACAAGGACACCTTGTTCTTCGAGTTGGCGCACGAGGACGCCGAGCGCATGGCGGACGTCGCCGCCCGCGAGGGTCTGGTGCAGGTGATGCGCGACATGCTCGCCGCGCCGGAGCAGTTCGACTGGCTGGCCACGCGACTGGAGATCGCCCGCAAGCTGCGCAACGATCCGGTGTTCCACCGCGGCTGGGCGGAGCGCTCCGCAGAGCTGTCGGCGGCGACCGCGGACCGGCTGCGGCGGCAGAAACAGGCCGGCCGGCTGCGTGACGACGTCCCCGGCGACGTGCTGCAGACCTATCTCGACCTGGTGCTCGACGGACTCGTCGCGCGGTTGGCGTCCGGCGACGACACCGAACGGCTCGGCGCCGTCCTCGATCTGGTCGAGGCGTCGGTACGCCAGCAGTGATCGGTACCGGCGCCCGGCCCGTTCGGACGCCGGCCGAGGTTGGCGCTAGCGCCGGCTGCGGTGGTTGGGTCCCCCACGACTGCGCATGGTGGTCCCGGATTCGCGCAGCATGGCGTGGATCGAGCCGTACGACCTGCCCGTGCTCGCCACCAGCGATCGGATGCTGGCGCCCTTCTCGTACGCAGTACGAAGTTCGTCGAGCAGCTGGTCGCGTGACTGGCTTCCGTTACCCATCGGTTCCTCCCGGCGGTCCTCTCCGGCACTCATCGCGGGTTGAGATACCCGGATGCCCAGGGGTTCAACCGCAAAGCCGCCGAAATGGCATCACCGCAGGTCGTGCCAATGACCGGTGGCGTCAAGCCAATTCGATGAGTTCCCGGTACTCGTCGGACCAGAAGTCCTCGGTCCCGTCCGGCAGCAGCACCACCCGCTGCGGTTCGAGCGCCTCGGCGGCGCCGGGATCGTGGGTCACCAGCACCACCGCGCCGTCGTAGCTCCGCAACGCCTCCAGCACCTGCTCGCGCGACGCCGGGTCGAGGTTGTTGGTCGGTTCGTCGAGCAGCAGCACGTTGGCCGTCGACGCCACCAGACCGGCCAGCGCGAGTCGGGTCTTCTCACCGCCCGACAGCGTGCCCGCGGGCTGCTCGAGCTGCGCACCGGTGAACATGAACGCACCCAGCAGTCCCCGCAGGTCCTGTTCACCGGTGTCCGGTGCGGCGTGGCGGATGTTCTCCCACACCGACGCCATGTCGTCGAGCGTGTCGTGCTCCTGGGCGAAGTACCCGATCTTCAGCCCGTGCCCGGCGTCCATGTTCCCGGCGTCGGGGGTCTCCACGCCGGCCAGCAGGCGCAGCAGCGTCGTCTTGCCGGCGCCGTTGAGGCCCAGCACGACGACGCGCGAGCCGCGGTCGATGGCCAGGTCGACGCCGGTGAAGATCTCCAGCGACCCGTAGGTCTTCGTCAGGCCCTTGACCACCAGCGGGGTCTTGCCGCACGGCGCCGGCGTCGGGAACTTGATCCGGGCCACCTTGTCGGCGACGCGCTCGGCGTCCAGTTCGGCGAGCATCCGCTCGGCGCGGCGCAACATGTTCTGCGCGGCAACGGCTTTGGTGGCCTTGGCGCCCATCTTGGCGGCCTGGGCGCGCAGGGCCGAAGCCTTCTTCTCGGCGTTCGCGCGCTCGCGGCGCCGACGCTGCTCGTCGGTCGCGCGCGCGTCGAGGTACTTCTTCCAGCCCATGTTGTAGACGTCGGCCTCGCCGCGCACCGCGTCGAGGAACCACACGCGGTTCACCACCTCGGCGAGCAGATCGACGTCGTGGCTGATCACGACGAGGCCGCCGGTGTGGTTCTGCAGGAAGCTGCGCAGCCACCCGATCGAATCGGCGTCGAGGTGGTTGGTGGGTTCGTCGAGCAGCAGCGTCGTCGCCGATCCCGACCCGGCGTCCGAGGCCGCGAACAGGATCCGAGCGAGTTCGACGCGGCGTCGCTGACCGCCGGACAGCGTGCGCAGCGGCTGGGTCAGGACGCGGTCGGGCAGGCCCAGGCTCGCGCAGATGCGGCCGGCCTCGCTCTCGGCGGCGTACCCGCCGAGCGAGGCGAACTGCTCCTCGAGCTGCCCGTAACGCCGGATGGCCTTGTCGCGGGCCGCGTCGTCGACGACCTCGGCCATGAGGACCTGCTGCTTCTCCAGGTCGGACAGCAGCGTGTCCAGGCCGCGCGCCGAGAGCACCCGATCGCGGGCCAACACGTCGAGGTCGCCCTCCTTCGGGTCCTGCGGCAGATAGCCGACGGGCCCGCTGCTGGTGACGCTGCCGGCGTACGGCTCGCCCTCGCCGGCGAGGATGCGCATGGTGGTGGTCTTGCCGGCGCCGTTGCGCCCCACCAGGCCGATGCGGTCACCGGGCTGCACCCGCAGCGCCGCGCCCTCGATGGACAGCAGCGTGCGCGCGCCGGCGCGGACCTCCAGGTCCGTTGCGGTGATCACCGGGTTCTCCTCTTCAGCGGTCGCGCTCCGGCCGGGGACCGGCGGTGGTCCGGCGGGCTGCGTCGTTACTTCTCGTCGGTGAAGACCGCGGGCCGCTTCTCCGCGCGCGCCGCCACCGCTTCCTCGAAGTTGGCGGTCAACAGGCGCACGAACAGCTGCCCCAGGCCTTCTGCCTGCATGTGACCTTCCAGGCTACCTGCGTCCAGTCCACTCCAGAGTGTGCGCTTGGTCAACTCGATTCCCGGCCGGGAGAACGTCCCGATCCGCTCGGCCATGGCGTAGCAGGTCTCGAGCAGGTCGTCGTCGGCGACGGTGTGCGATACCAGACCGATCCGCTCGGCCTCCGCGGCGTCCACGTCACGGCCGGTGAGCATGATCTCGAATGCCCGCGACGTGCCGATCGCCCGTGGCAGCAGGTAGGACAGCCCGAGTTCGCTGGCGGTCAGCCCGTTGTTGATGCCCGCGGCCCGGAAGTACGCCCCCGCCGCGGCCACCCGGACGTCGCACGCCAGCGCCAGGCACAGACCGCCGCCGATCGCGGCGCCGTTGACTGCGGCGATCACGGGCTGGTGCAGCTTGCGTATGGCGAGGATCACCTCGTCGAGCACCTCCATCGACCGCAGGGCGAACGTCGGCCGGGTCAGTCCGGCGACGTGCGGCACCGAGCCCGCCGACTTGTGGTCCGCCCCGGAGGAGAAGCCGCGTCCCGCCCCGGTGAGGACCACCGCGCGCACCTCGTTGTCGGCCGTCACCTCGTCGAGGGCTGCCTTGAGCGGCAGCATGACGTCGAACGCCATGGAGTTCATCCGCTCCGGGCGGTTCAGCGTGATCACCGCGACGCCGGGCCGCGGGCGGTCGACGAGGACGAGGGGGCGATCGGGGCTCTGCTCGGTCACGCCTGCACGGTAGCGCGCAGCCCGCGCGCGACCGTCAGGACTGGTCGGGCTGCTCGGCGGCGTCCTGCTCGGCGATCGCGGCGTCGATGTCGAACTCGCGGATCTTCTCGATGACGGCGTCCAGTTCCTTGGCCGGCAGCATCCCGCTGTGCCGGAACACCATGTGGCCCTTCTTGAAGGCCATCAGCGTGGGGATGGCCTGGATCTCGGCCGCCTGGGCGAGACCCTGCTCGGCCTCGGTGTCGACCTTGGCGTGGACGACGTCGGGGTGCTTGTCCGACGAGGCCGCGTAGGTGGGCGCGAACGCCTTGCACGGGCCGCACCAGTCCGCCCAGAAGTCGACCAGCACGATCTCGTTGTCGGTGACGGTCTGATTGAACTGGGCAGCGGTGATGTCTTGCGTGGTCACGATTGTCCTAACGTCGTGGTCAAATGCGTTGTTCCCTCAGCTCAGCCGGGGTTCCCTCAGCTCAGCCGGGGTTCCCTCAGCTCAGCCGGGCCAACGCCGTCCGTGGGTCGTACCCGGTGAAGCGGTCCAGCGAACCTTCCCGCACCCGCTCGACCCAGGCGGGGTCGGCCAGCAGCGCGCGTCCGACCGCGGCGACGTCGAACTCCCCGGCGTCGAAGCGTTCGACCAGCCGGTCCAGCGGCTCCGGCCGGATCACCTCGCCCTCCTTCTCGCTGCGGAACTGGGTCGCCAGGCCCACCGATCCGACGGCGATCACCGGTACGCCCGTCACCTTCCTGGTCCAGCCCGCCAGGCTGGTGGTGGGGTCGACGTCGGGAAAGCCCGCGACGTAGTACCGCCGCGTCGACGGGTGCAGGACGTCGACGCCGGCGGCGACGAGCGGGGTCAGCAGCTCCCGCAGCGCGGTGGGGTCGTCGGCGATCGAGGCGCCGTAGTCGGTGCCCTTCCACTGCGAGAAGCGGAACACGATCGGGTAGTCGGGTCCGACGGCGGCACGGACCGCGGCCACCACCTCGGCCGGGAAGCGCGTGCGGGCCGCCAGGTCGCCGCCGTAGCCGTCGGTGCGGCGGTTGGTGCGATGCCAGAGGAACTCGTCGAGCAGGTAGCCGTGCGCGCCGTGCAGTTCGACCGCGTCGAAGCCGACGTCGCGTGCCGTGCGCCCGGCCGCGGCGAACGCCTCGGCGATCTCCGGGAGTTCGTCGGTGGCCAGCGCACGGCCGCGCGGGGCGCCGGTGCCGTCGATGCCCGACGGGCTGACCGGCGCCACGCCGTCGGCGTCGTCGCGCTGGGCCCCCTGGTGCCAGAGCTGCGCCGCGATGGTGCCGCCCTCGGCGTGTACGGCGTCGACCACCCGCCGCCAGCCCTCGAGCACCTCGTCGCCGGCCAACGTCGGGATCGAGGACGGGTACCCGGCGGCCGGGTCCGGCAGCCGCACGCCCTCGGTGATGACGAGGCCCACCCCGCCCGCCGCACGCCGGCGGTAGTACTCGGCGACGTCGGGGCCCGGCACGCCGCCGGGTGAGGCCTGGCGGGTCATCGGCGCCATGGCGAACCGGTTCGGCAGGGTCAGCGACCCGACGGTCAGCGGGGTGAACAGCGCGTCGATCGACATGTCGGGGTCCAACGCGGCCACGCCCGGCGGGATTCCGTTCCGATCGGCCCGAGCCGAAACCCGCCTGCCGGGGAACTCCCAGCACCGGCTGTCACGATGGCGCGATGCGCCGCCTCGCCGCCAGGACGTGGGCCGTCAAGACGTGGGCCATCCTGACGTCCGTCGCCGTGACGTGCGCCCCGGGCGTTGCCGGCTGCGCGCCGCCGCCGACGCTCCCGGCCGCAGCGTTGCGGCCACCGATGGGCTGGAACTCCTGGAACTCGGGCATCGTGCTCACCGAGGACACCGTCGAGCAGACGATCGACGCGATGGTGTCGTCGGGGATGCGCGACGCCGGGTACCGCTACGTCGACCTCGACGCCGGCTGGGCCGCACCCACCCGGGATGCCGAGGGCGACCTGCGCGCCGACCCGCGCCGCTTCCCGCACGGGATCGCCGCGGTGGCGGACTACGCACACCGGCGAGGTCTGCTGCTCGGCATCTATCACAGCCCGTACGACGAGACCTGCGGGCAGGATCCGCGCATCGCGGGCGCCGGGCACGAGGAGGCCGACGCCCGCGCGTTCGCGAGGTGGGGGGTGGACTACCTGAAGTACGACTGGTGCAGCGCATCGGCCGACCACGGTGCGCAGGTCGAGCGCTTCACCGCAATGCGGGACGCGCTGCGGGCGACGGGCCGGCGCATCTTCTACGCCATCAACCCCAACGGTGCGGGCGACCCGGGTGCGGGTCTGCACGACGACTGGTCGGGCATCGCCGACGCGAGCCGCAACACCGTCGACCTCGTCCCGACGTGGGGCGACGAGGAACTCTGGGGGCGCGGGCTGGCCGGTGTGCTCGAAGCCGCGGGCGCGTCGATCCCGCTGGCCGACGGCTCGGGGCCCGCGCACGTGCACGATCCGGACATGCTCGTCGTCGGCCTGAGCTGGGAGGGGTTCGTCCGCGCGCATCCCACGATGGCGCTGGGACCGCCGCAGCCGGACCTGACCGACGGCGAGCAGCGGGCCCATCTGTCACTGTGGGCGATGCTGGCCGCTCCCCTGTTGGCGGGCAACGACATCCGCACGATGAGCGCCGCGACGCGCGACCTGCTGACCAATCGCGAGGTGATCGCCGTCGACCAGGACCCGCTCGGCATCCAGGGGCACCCGCTGGCCACCGACGCGCCGGTGTGGGTGAAGCCCCTGGCCGACGGCGCCGTGGCGGTGGCACTGGTCGACGCGGGCGACGCCCCCGCGCGCCTCGCCACCACGACCGCCGCCGTCGGACTGGCCGCGGCCGGGTGCTACCGGGTGCGCGACCTGTGGGCGCATCGCGACGTGGTCGATCCGGGTGGCGAGGGTGCCGGTGGCGCGATCGGGCCGTTCGACGTGCCGCCGCACGGCGTCGTCATGCTGCGGGTGTCGTCCTGCCCGCCGTGACCGTCAGACCGTGAAGCCGAGCGCGCGCAGCTGCTCGCGGCCGTCCTCGGTGATCTTGTCCGGCCCCCACGGCGGGTTCCACACCCAGTTGATCTTGATCTCGTCGACCAGGCCGGCGCCGACCAGCGTGGACCGCGACTGGTCCTCGATGACGTCGGTCAGCGGGCACGCCGCCGAGGTCAGCGTCATGTCGATGAGCGCCACCTTCCCGGCGTCGCCCTGCTCGACGTCGAGGCCGTAGACCAGCCCGAGGTCGACGACGTTGATGCCGAGTTCGGGGTCGACCACGTCGCGCATGGCCTCCTCCACGTCGGCGAGGAACTCCTCGCTGGGCGCTGCGGTATCGCTCATGACTTCTCCACTCCTCGAATGTCCTCTGCCGACGCGTCGCCCAGCAGCGTGGCCTCGGCCACGGCCGCCTTGAACGCCGTCCAGCCCAGCAGTGCGCACTTCACGCGTGCCGGGTACTTGGCGACGCCCGCGAACGCGACGCCGTCGCCGATGACGTCCTCGTCGCCGGCCACGGTGCCCCGCGACGACACCATCTCGGTGAACGCCGCGACCGTCTTCAGCGCATCCCCGACGGTCTGGCCGATGACCTGGTCGGTCAGCACCGAGGTCGACGCCTGGCTGATCGAACAGCCCTGCCCGTCGTAGGAGACGTCGAGCACCTGCTCGCCGTCGGCCGACAGGGCGACCCGCAGCGTCACCTCGTCACCGCACGTCGGGTTGACGTGCTGGACCTCGGCCCCGAACGGTTCGCGCAGGCCGCGGTGGTGCGGGTGCTTGTAGTGGTCCAGGATCACTTCCTGGTACATCTGCTCGAGCCTCACGAGAAGAACTCGATGGCCCGCCGGACCCCCGCGACCAACCGGTCGACCTCGTCGAGGGTGTTGTACACCGCGAAGGACGCCCGCGCGGTGGCGGCGACGCCGAACCGGCGGTGCAGCGGCCACGCGCAGTGGTGGCCCACCCGCACCGCGACGCCCTCGTCGTCGAGGACCTGCCCCACGTCGTGGGCGTGCACGCCGTCGACGACGAACGACACCGGCGACCCGCGGCCCTCCAGCGACTGCGGCCCGATGATGCGGACGCCCGCGATGCCGGTGAGACCGTCCAGCGCGGCGGCCACCAGCTCGTGCTCGTCGGCCTGCACGGCCGGCATGCCGAGATCCTCCAGATACCGTGCGGCGGCGGCCAGTCCGATCACCTGCGACGTCATCGGCGTGCCCGCTTCGAAGCGCTGCGGCGCCGGCGCGTAGGTGGTGGCCTCCATGGTGACGGTCTCGATCATCGATCCGCCGGTCAGGAACGGCGGTAGGTCCGCCAGCAGCTCGCGGCGCCCGAACAGCACGCCGATCCCCGTGGGCCCCAGCATCTTGTGCCCCGAGAAGGCTGCGACGTCGACGTCCAAGGCGTGGAAGTCCACGGGCTGGTGCGGCACCGACTGGCACGCGTCCAGCACGGTCAGCGCGCCGACCTCGCGCGCCCGTGCGACGAGGTCCGCGACCGGCGCGATCGCACCGGTGACGTTCGAGTGGTGGCTGAACGCCACCACCTTGACCCGCTCGTCGAGCGTCAGCGAGTCCAGGTCGATGCGGCCGTCGTCGGTGACCGAGTACCAGCGCAGCGTGGCACCGGTGCGCTGCGCCAGTTCCTGCCACGGCACCAGGTTCGCGTGGTGCTCGAGTTCGGTGGTGACGATGACGTCACCCGGCCCGACCGCGCGGCCGAACCGCCGGTCCCCCAGCGCGTAGGACACCAGGTTGATGGCCTCGGTGGCGTTCTTGGTGAACACCAGCTCGTCACCGTCCGCACCCACGAACCGAGCGATGTCCTCGCGGCCCTGCTCGTAGGCGTCGGTCGACTCCTCCATCAGCTGATGCGCACCGCGGTGCACGGCGCCGTTGGACGTCAGCAGGAAGTCGCGTTCGGCGTCGAGGACCGCGAGCGGCTTCTGCGACGTCGCACCGGAATCCAGGTACGCCAGCTGGTTGCCGCCGCGCATCACCCGGTGCAGGATCGGGAAGTCCGCCCGGATGTCGGCCAGGGTCCGGCCGAGTTCCGCTGCCTTCGCCGTCGTCATGTCAGGCCCCGGTGGCGGCAGCCTGCGTGAAGCGCTCGTAGCCGTTGGCCTCGAGTTCGTCGGCCAGCTCCGGGCCGCCGGACTCGATGATCCGGCCGCCCACGAACACGTGCACGAATTGCGGCTGGATGTAGCGCAGGATCCGGGTGTAGTGGGTGATCAGCAGGATGCCGCCGTCCTCGGCCTCCTTGTAGCGGTTCACGCCCTCGCTGACGACGCGCAGCGCGTCGACGTCGAGGCCGGAGTCGGTCTCGTCGAGGATGGCGATCTTCGGCTTCAGCAGGCCCAGCTGCAGGATCTCGTGGCGCTTCTTCTCGCCGCCCGAGAAGCCCTCGTTCACGCTGCGCTCGCCGAACGACGGGTCGATGCCGAGGTCGCCCATCGCGCCCTTGACCTCCTTGACCCAGTGCCGCAGCTTCGGCGCCTCACCGCGCACGGCGGTCGCGGCGGTGCGCAGGAAGTTCGACATCGAGACGCCGGGCACCTCGACGGGGTACTGCATCGCGAGGAACAGGCCGGCGCGGGCGCGCTCGTCGACGCTCATCTCCAGGACGTCCTCACCGTCGAGGGTGATGGAGCCCGAGGTGACGGTGTACTTGGGGTGGCCGGCGATCGCGTAGGACAGCGTCGACTTGCCGGAGCCGTTGGGACCCATCACGGCGTGGGTCTCACCCGAGCGCACGGTGAGGTTGACGCCCTTGAGGATCGGGATCTCCTCACCGACGGCGTCGGGGTTGGCGACGGAGGCGTGCAGGTCCTTGATTTCCAGTGTGGTCATGGCGCAGTTCTCGATTCGGTGATGGCTAGTTCGCGTTCGATGGCTTCGGTCAGGCGCTCCCGCACTTCGCGGACGGCGATCTTCGCGATGATCTCGTTGAAGAAGCCGCGGACGACCAGGCGGCGGGCCTGTTCCTCGGGGATGCCGCGGGCGCGCAGGTAGAACAGTTGCTCGTCGTCGAAGCGTCCGGTGGCGCTGGCGTGTCCGGCGCCGACGATCTCGCCGGTCTCGATCTCCAGGTTGGGCACCGAGTCGGCGCGGGCGCCGTCGGTGAGCACCAGGTTCCGGTTGACCTCGAAGGTGTCGGTGCCGGTGGCCGCGGCGCGGATCAGCACGTCGCCGATCCACACGGTGTGGGCGTCGGGCTTGCGGGAGTCCGGATCACCCTGCAGCGCACCCTTGTACAGCACGTCGGACGTGCAGTTGGGCTGGCTGTGGTCGACGAGCAGCCGCGACTCGAAGTGCTGGCCGTCGTCGGCGAAGTAGGTGCCGAGCAGCTGCGCGTTCCCGCCGGGCGCGTCGAAGCGCACCGTCGCCGAGGTGCGCACCACGTCGCCACCGAGGGTGACGTTCACGTGGCCGAGCACGGCGTCCTTGCCGAGCCGCGCGTGGTGGGCGCTGACGTGCACGGTGTCGTCGGCCCAGTCGGCGATCCAGATGACGCCCACCCCGGCCGAGTCCCCGACGATGATCTCGACGTTGTCGGCCAGGATGCCGCTGCCGCGCAGGTCGACGACGATGATCGCGCGGGACAGTTCCTCGACGCGGATCTGCAGGTGCTCGTAGGCCACCGCGTCGGCGCCGGGCCCGTCGATGACGACGTCGATGGGCTGGGCCACCTCGGTGTCCCGGGCGACGGTCACCACGGTGGCCGTCTGGAAGGACGAATACGCCTGGGCGGCAACGCGATCGGTGGGCGTGCCGGCCTGCCCGAGACGCGGGTCGTCACGCCCGACGGTCTCCACGGTGACCCCGGGGGCCTGCGAGACCGTGATGGTCGCCGACCCGCTCGCCACCGCGGACCCGTCGTGCAGGCCGTGCAGCCGCTTCAGCGGCGTGAACCGCCACAGCTCGTCGCGTCCGCCGGGCACCTCGAAGGCGTCGACGTCGAACGAGGCGAACAGCTCGCCCTTGTTGAGGTTGAGGACCGAGCCGGGCTTGGCCGCGCCCTCGACTGCCGTCGTGATGTCCTGTGGCACTAGATTCTTCCCGTCGCTTCGTTCGCCCCGGTCAGCCGACCGCGCCTTCCATCTGCAGCTCGATCAGCCGGTTCAGCTCCAGGGCGTACTCCATCGGCAGTTCCTTGGCGATCGGCTCGACGAACCCGCGGACCACCATGGCCATCGCCTCGTCCTCGGTGAGGCCGCGGCTCATGAGGTAGAAGAGCTGGTCGTCGCTGACCTTCGACACGGTGGCCTCATGCCCCATGGTCACGTCGTCCTCGCGGATGTCGACGTAGGGGTAGGTGTCCGACCGGCTCACCGAGTCCACCAGCAGCGCATCGCACTTCACGCTGGACTTCGAGCCGTGAGCGCCCTTGTTCACCTGCACCAGGCCGCGGTAGGACGCGCGGCCACCGCCGCGGGCGACCGACTTGCTCACGATGTTGCTGCTGGTGTTGGGCGCCAGGTGCAGCATCTTGGCGCCGGTGTCCTGGTGCTGGCCCTCGCCGGCGAACGCCACCGAGAGCACCTCGCCCTTGGCGTGCTCACCGGTCATCCACACGGCCGGGTACTTCATGGTGACCTTGGAGCCGATGTTGCCGTCGACCCACTCCATGGTGGCGCCGGCCTCGGCGCGGGCACGCTTGGTCACCAGGTTGTAGACGTTGTTCGACCAGTTCTGGATGGTCGTGTACCGGCAGCGGCCGCCCGGCTTGACGATGATCTCGACGACCGCGCTGTGCAGCGAGTCGCTCTTGTAGATCGGGGCGGTGCAGCCCTCGACGTAGTGCACGTAGGCGTCCTCGTCGACGATGATCAGCGTCCGCTCGAACTGGCCCATGTTCTCGGTGTTGATGCGGAAGTAGGCCTGCAGCGGGATGTCGACGTGCACGCCCTTGGGGACGTAGATGAACGACCCGCCGGACCACACCGCGGTGTTCAGCGCGGAGAACTTGTTGTCGCCGGCCGGGATGACCGTGCCGAAGTACTCCTTGAACAGCTCGGGATGCTCGCGCAGGCCGGAGTCGGTGTCGAGGAAGATGACGCCCTGGGCCTCGAGGTCCTCGCGGATCGAGTGGTAGACCACCTCGGACTCGTACTGCGCGGCGACGCCGGAGACCAGGCGCTGCTTCTCCGCCTCGGGGATGCCGAGCTTGTCGTAGGTGTTGCGGATGTCCTCGGGCAGGTCGTCCCACGTGGCGGCCTGCTTCTCGCTGGACCGCACGAAGTACTTGATGTTGTCGAAGAAGATGCCCTCGAGGTCGGAGCCCCAGTTCGGCATCGGCTTCTTGTCGAAGGTGCGCAGCGCCTTGAGGCGGATGTCGAGCATCCACTCGGGCTCGTTCTTCTTGGCCGAGATGTCGCGCACCACGGCCTCGTTGAGGCCGCGCTGGGCGCTGGCGCCGGCGACGTCGGAGTCCGCCCAGCCGTAGCCGTACCGGCCCAGCGAGGCGATGGCCTCTTCCTGGGTCAGCTGGGGGACCTCGGGGGTGGTCGTCATGTCGACGCTCCTTGCTGATCGGTGGTGACGGGCTGATCGGGGGTCACGGGCTGAACGATGGTGCGGGGCTGATCGGGGGTGCGGGGCGAAGCGGTCGGGGGCTGGCCCGAGGCCACGCGCCGGGGGTGTTCGGGCCGGTCTGCGCCGACCGGGACGTGCGTGGTGCAGGCGCAGTCGCCGTTGACGATCGTCGCCAGCCGCTGCACGTGGGTACCCAGGATCTCGGCGAACGCCTGCCGTTCGGCCTCGCACAGCTCCGGGAACTCCTCGGCGACGTGGGACACCGGGCAGTGATGCTGGCAGATCTGGACGCCGCCGACCGGGCCGGGGGCCGGGGTGGTCGTGGTGGCGTACCCGGCGTCGGTGAGTGCCGCGGCGACGCCGTCGGCGGCCGCGGCCACGTCGGCGCCGTCGTCCACGCCGGCGACGTCGGACAGGATGGTGTCGATGCGCCGCCGCGCGAAGGTGCGGATGGCGTCGTCGCCGCCGATCTCGCGCAGCTGCCGCATCGCGGCCGCGGCGAGGTCGTCGTAGGCGTGGCCCAGCTTGCCGCGGCCGGCAGGGGTCAGGCGGTACCGCCGGGCGGGGCGGCCGCGCCCGCTCTGCTGCCAGCTGGCGGCCGGTGCCGACTCGGCGTCCCCGGCGTCGACCAGGGCGTCGAGGTGGCGACGGACGCCGGCGGCCGACAGGCCGAGCCGGTCGCCGATGGCGCTGGCGGTGATCGAACCGGATTCGACCAGGAGCCGGACGATCGCCGTGCGGGTGTGACCGTCCTGGGTGGCCGGCACGGCGTCGTGCACGCGCGGAACCTCGGAGCGGATTTTCACAACACCAGTGTGACGCAATTGCCGAGGGCGGTCTAGGAAGGCGACCCTTAGCCGGCGGGGAGAATACTCACACGTCCGGGCGGGAATAGTGCGCCCGTTAGTCTGCTGGAATGGCAGCCCGCCAGCAGCCCCTCGCCTCGGCCGTCGCCCGCTGGCACGCCGACGAGGTGACCGTGGGGTCGCCGCTCATCGCCTCCGAGGTGGCCGCACTGCGCCGCACCCGGGTCTTCGGCGCCACCGGCACCGTCCTGATGGCGATCGGCGCGCTCGGCGCCGGCGCGCGGCCGGTGGTGCAGGACCCGACCTTCGGGGTGCGGCTGCTCAACCTGCCGTCGCGCATCCAGACGGTGTCGCTGACGATGACGACCACCGGCGCGGTGATCATGGCCCTGGCGTGGCTCATGCTGGGCCGCTTCGCCCTGGGCCCGCGCCGGATGTCGCGCAGCCAGCTCGACCGGACGCTGCTGCTGTGGGCGCTTCCCCTGCTCATCGCCCCGCCGATGTACAGCAAGGACGTCTACTCCTATCTGGCGCAGAGCGAGATCGCGCGCAACGGGCTCGACCCCTACGTCGTGGGTCCGGCACCGGGCCTCGGCCTCGACCACGTGTTCACGCTGTCGGTCCCCAGCCTCTGGCGGGAGACCCCGGCGCCCTACGGACCGCTGTTCCTGTGGATCGGCCGCGGCATCTCCGAGGTCTCCGGCGACGACATCGTCGGCGCCGTGCTGCTGCACCGGCTGGTCGTCCTGCTCGGCGTCGGCATGATCGTGTGGGCGACGCCGCGGCTGGCGCAGCGCTGCGGCGTCGCCGAGGTCAGCGCGCTGTGGCTGGGCCCATGCAACCCGCTGCTGTTCATGCACCTGGTCGCCGGCATCCACAACGAGGCCCTGATGCTCGGCCTGATGTTCGCCGGCACCGAATTCGCGCTGCGCGGCGTGGACGCGGTGACGCCGCTGCTCCCCCGGCCGCTGCACCGGCCCCGCACGCGCGAGCAGTGGCGACGCTGGACGCCGCTGGCGATGCTGCTGCTCGGCACGGTGCTGATCGCGCTGTCGTCGCAGGTGAAGTTGCCGTCCCTGCTCGCCGTCGGCTTCGTGGCGATGGCGCTGGCCTGCCGGTGGGGCGGCGGCATCCGGGCCTTCCTGTTCGCCGGCGGATCGCTGGCGGCGGTGTCGGTCGCGGTGATGGCGCTGGTCGGCTGGGCGAGCGGGCTCGGGTTCGGCTGGCTGTTCACGCTGGGAACCGCCAACGTCGTGCGGTCCTGGATGAGTCCGCCGACGCTGCTGGCGCTCGGCACCGGCCAGGTCGGCATCCTGCTGGGCCTCGGCGACCACACCACCGCCATCCTCGGCCTGACCCGCGCCATCGGTGTGATCATCATCTCGATCCTCGTCACCTACCTGTTGCTCGCCGTGCTGCGCGGCCGGCTGAACCCCGTCGGCGGCCTCGGCGTCGCGCTGGGCGCCACGGTCCTGCTGTTCCCGGTCGTGCAGCCCTGGTACCTGTTATGGGCGATCATCCCGCTCGCCACCTGGGCCACCCGGCCCGGCTTCCGCGGCACGGCGATCGCGCTGTCGCTGGTGGTGGGCATCTTCGGCCCGACGGCCAACGGCGACCGCTT
The DNA here is from genome assembly GCF_008329645.1 of Mycolicibacterium grossiae. Classification (NCBI taxonomy): domain Bacteria; kingdom Bacillati; phylum Actinomycetota; class Actinomycetes; order Mycobacteriales; family Mycobacteriaceae; genus Mycobacterium; species Mycolicibacterium grossiae. The sequence continues at coordinate 3,801,064 of NZ_CP043474.1, read as the reverse complement.
CGCGCTGTTCCAGATCGTCGACGCCACCGCCGCGAGCGCGCTGATCGTGGCGCTGCTGATCGCGCTGACCTACCGCCGGTTGCCGTGGCGGGCCCTGCCCGGGGCCGACGTCCCGGGATCGTCACCGCGTTCGGGACCACCGCCGCCACCGGCACCCAGGCCCGACGCCTACGCTGAATCCCCGTGACCTCCCGTTCCGCCGTCGGCTCCCCTCGCGAGCGCGGGTCCGACGCGTCGGTGGTGCTGCGCGGGGTGACCAAGCGGTACGGCGCGACGGTCGCCGTGGACGGACTGGACCTCGAGGTCGGGCGCGCCGAGGTGTTCGCCCTGCTGGGGCCGAACGGCGCCGGCAAGACCACCACCGTCGAGATGTGCGAGGGCTTCCTCGCGCCCGACGCGGGTTCCATCTCGATCCTGGGCCTGGACCCGGTGGCCGACAACGCCCGGCTGCGCGAACGGATCGGCGTGATGCTGCAGGGCGGCGGCGCCTACCCGGCCGCCCGCGCCGGCGAGATGCTGCGGCTGGTGGCGTCGTACTCCGCCGACCCGCTCGATCCGGACTGGCTGATGGACGTCCTGGGCCTGGCCGATTCGGCCCGCACCACCTACCGGCGGCTCTCCGGCGGCCAGCAGCAGCGCCTGGCGCTGGCGTGCGCCGTGGTGGGGCGGCCCGAACTGGTGTTCCTCGACGAGCCGACCGCCGGGATGGACGCGCACGCGCGCATCGTCGTGTGGGACCTGATCGACGGCCTGCGGCGCGACGGCGTGACCATCGTGCTCACCACCCACCAGCTCACCGAGGCCGAGCAGCTGGCCGACCGGCTGGTGATCATCGACCGCGGCGCGGCGGTCGCCACCGGGACGCCGGCCGAACTGATGCAGCGCGGCGCCGAGAACCAGCTGCGCTTCTCCGCTCCCCCGAAGCTCGACCTCTCACTGCTCGAGTCGGCGCTGCCGGAGAGCTACCGCGCCACCGAGATCGCCCCGGGCGAGTACCTCGTGGAGGGCCACGTCGACCCGCAGGTGCTGGCGACCGTGACGGCGTGGTGCGCGCGGCTCGACGTGCTGGCCACCGGGATGCGGGTGGAGCAGCGCAGCCTGGAGGACGTGTTCCTGGACCTGACCGGGCGGGAGCTGCGGTCGTGACGAGGATCGGCGGTGCCGCGTGACCACCAACAGGTTCGCCCCCGGGACGTTCGCGCCGGATCCGCGGCCGGCGACGGTGCCGCGGATGCTGGCCGCGCAGTTCGGGCTCGAGCTGAAGCTGTTGCTGCGCAACGGCGAACAACTGCTGCTGACGATGTTCATCCCGGTCACGCTGCTGGTGGGGCTGACGCTGCTGCCGCTGGGCGACTTCGGCGACGACCGCGCGGGGACGTTCGTGCCCGCGATCATGGCGCTCGCGGTGATTTCGACGGCGTTCACCGGTCAGGCCATCGCGGTGGCCTTCGACCGTCGCTACGGCGCGCTGAAGCGGCTCGGGGCGACGGCGCTGCCGGTGTGGGGCATCATCGCCGGCAAGTCGCTGGCCGTCGTCACGGTCGTGTTCCTGCAGTCGATCCTGCTCGGCGCCATCGGCGTGGCCCTCGGCTGGCGTCCCGAGGTGGCGGGCCTGGCCCTGGGCGCGGTGATCATCGCGCTGGGGACGGCCGGGTTCGCAGCGCTGGGCCTGCTGGTGGGTGGGACGCTGCGCGCCGAGATCGTCCTGGCGGTGGCGAACCTGCTGTGGTTCGTGTTCGCCGGACTGGGAGCGCTGACGCTGGAGGGCGGCCTGGTGTCGCACTGGCTGCGCTGGGTCGCGCGCCTGACGCCGTCCGGCGCGTTGACCGAGTCGCTGACGCAGGCGATGTCGCTGTCGGTGGATTGGTTCGGCCTCGCCGTGCTGGTGGCATGGGGTGTGGTGGCGGCACTCGGGGCGCTGCGCTGGTTCCGCTTCACCTGACGCCGCTCAGCCGGGTAGCGGCAGCAGGTGCTCCAGCTGGCCGACCTCCTCGACGTTGTGCGCCACCCAGGCCTGGGCCTTGGCGGGCGGAAAGCGCCGGTGCAACGCCGCGTTGACCGGTGCGAGGACGCGTGACCGCGCACCGAGGTCCATCACCGTGACGTAGTGCGCGCCGTCGGCGCCGGCCGACCAGGTGTGCTCGAGCGCGAAGACCGGGACGCCCGCCAGCCGCTTGACCAGCCGGATGCCCGTCGCGTCGAGCTTCTCGACGCGGGCCACCTCGTCGATCAGGAACTCCGGGCGGCCGCCGAAGGCCTCGACCATGCGGAACCGGGCGCCCTCGGCCGCGCCGCCGTTCGGGGCGGGGCGGGCCAGCTCCCACCGGACGTGGTCGATCGGATGCCAGGCGAGGTAGCGGTCGATCACCGCGCCGCCGTAGGGCATCGTGCCGTCGAGGTGGGTGAACCAGTCGAGCAGCATCGCCGGGGTCACGCCCGCGAGCGGGCGGTGATCGATGGTGATCCGGCGACGCCCGTGGGGCAGGTCGGCCATGGCGACGACCGCGGTGTCGATCGTGCGCAGGGGATAGAGGACGGGACGCGGCGGGCAATCGAGCATCGGAACCCCCAAGATACGGTGACGTTTCTTCATGGAACGCTAGACTGCGTCGGCGAGACACGCAAGCGTTTCTTGGAGGGTGTTGGCATGGCGCGGCGGCACGGCAACGAACTCGACGCGGCCATCCGCGGTGCCGTGCTCGCCCTGCTCGCCGAGCGTGGCCCGGCGGGGGTGACCATGGAGGCGGTCGCCGCCACCGCCCGCACCAGCAAGCCCGTCCTCTACCGGCGCTGGCCGGACCGCCGCAGCCTGCTGCGCGACACCCTGCTGCGCGTCGCCACCACGGCGATCCCCCACCACGACCACGGCAGCTACCGTGCCGACATGCTCGCCGTGCTGCGCGGGTGGGCCGCGCTGTTCACCGGGCCCGACGCGGCGCTGCTGCGTGCCGCCGTGGCGGCGGGCACGCACGACCCGGAGCTGGCCGCCGCCCTGCGCGACGACGTGATCGGATGGCGCAAGGAGGAGATGGCGGCGCTGTTGACCCGCGGGGTCGCGCGCGGCGACGTGCGCGCCGACGTGCCCCTCGACGTCGCCCGCGAACTCGGCCAGAGCGTGCTGTGGCACCGGCTGCTCATCACCGGCGACCCGATCACCGACGACCTGTTGGTGACCCTCGTCGACGACGTCCTGGTCCCCTTCGTCGCACCGCGTCCATCGTGAGCACGGTGCTCGGCATCGACGCCTGCCGCGGCGGCTGGGTCGGCATCGCGCTGCGCGACGGCCGGTACGCCGGCGCCCACGTCGCCGAGCGACTCGTCGACCTCGTGGCGTCCACGCCGGACGCGGCCGCGATCGGCGTGGACATGCCGCTGGGCCTAATGGACGCCGGCACCCGCGGCACCGACGCGGCGGCCAAGCGGCTGCTCGGGCGGCGCCGGTCGACGGTCTTCGAGATCGCGCCGCGCGCCTGCTGGGACGCGCCGACGCACGCCGAGGCCACCGCGCGCAGCGTCGCGCTGATGGGCAAGGGCATGAGCATTCAGTCCTGGGGCCTGCGGGCCAAGCTGCTGGAAGCCAACGCGGTGTACGACGCCGACGTGCTGCCGCTGTGGGAGGTGCACCCCGAGCTGTCGTTCGTCGGGATCGGGCTGCGCGCCGAGGACGGCAGCAAGAAGACCTGGCGGGGTCAGCGTGCGCGGCTGCGGGTGCTGGCCACTGCCGGCATCGAGGTGCCGGAGGACCTCGGGCCCGACGTGGCCCGCGTGCCCGCCGACGACGTCCTGGACGCGGCGGCGGTCGCGTGGAGTGCGGACCGCATCGCGCGCGGCGTCGCCCACTGCGTGCCGGATCCGCCGCAGCGCAACGAGCGCGGGCAGCGCATCGCCATCTGGCGGTGAGGCCCTACTACCGGCGGTAGTTGCAGCTGCTCTACCATCGGAACGTGCCCGTACGACGCCTCTTCATGACGTGCGTCGACGTGCTGCCGCGGCCCAGCGTCCGCGTGCAGCGCATCATCGCCGCCGCCGTCGTGCTCACCCAGGGCGGCATCGCGGTCACCGGCGCCATCGTGCGCGTCACGGCCTCCGGACTGGGCTGCCCGACCTGGCCGCAGTGCTTCCCCGGCAGTTTCGTCCCGGTGCCGCACGCCGAGGTCCCCGGCATTCACCAGGCCGTCGAGTTCGGCAACCGGCTGCTGACGTTCCTCGTCGTGTTCACCGCCGCGGCGGCCGTGCTGACGGTGCTGCGGGCCCGGCGGCGCCGCGAGGTGCTGGTCTACGCGTGGCTGATGCCGGCGTCGACGGTCCTGCAGGCGGTGATCGGCGGCATCACGGTGCTCACCGGCCTGCTGTGGTGGACCGTCGCCATCCACCTGCTCGCGTCGATGCTGATGGTGTGGGTGGCCGTACAGCTCTTCGTGAAGATCGGCGAACCCGACGAGGCCGGCCCGTCGACCCTCGTCGTGCCGCGGCCACTGCGCCTGCTCACCGCCCTGATCGGTGTCGTGCTCTCCGCCGTCCTGGTCACCGGCACGATGGTGACCGGCGCCGGACCGCACGCCGGCGACAAGAGCGTCACCCGGCCGGTCCCGCGGCTCGAGGTGGAGATCACCACGCTCGTGCACATGCACTCGTCGCTGCTGGTGGCCTACCTGTCGATGGTCGTCGCCCTGGGGTTCGCCCTGCTGGCCGTACGTGCCCCGCGCGACGTCGTGCGGCGCCTCGGCGTCCTCGCGATCCTCGTTCTCGCCCAGGGCATGGTCGGCACCGTGCAGTTCTTCACCGGCGTGCCCGAGGCGCTGGTGGCGATTCACGTCGCCGGGGCGGCGGCGTGCACGGCCGCGACGTCAGCGCTGTGGGCCGCGATGCGGCAGCGTCCCCCGCTGCCGTCGGCCGAGGCGCCGGTAGCCGCCTCTGCGGCGCAGCGGGCCGAGGCCGAGCCGGTCCAGCGCTGACTCGACGCCGAGGGCGAACTCGCGCTGCGCGAGGTCGCGTGCGGTCTCGTCGAGCTGCCGCCAGCCGAGCGACGGTTCGACCAGTTCCAGTTCGAGCAGCACCGGGTCGTCCGCGCCGCCGATGACGTCGACGCGCGCGTACAGGAAGTCCTCCGGCGTCACGCCCAGCCGCTCGGCCGCCGCTCGCAGTGCCGCGTGCCCGAGGTCCCACAGCTCGAAGTCGGGGTCGGCGGGCCGCAGCGTCTCCTCGGCGAAGGTCCCGGACGCGTCGAGCGCGGCGGCGCTGCCCGGCGGCGGCAACAGCGGGCCCTTGGTGAAGGCGTGCGACTGCCGCCCGGCGAGGAACACCAGCGCCGTCTCCCCCGCCTCGATGCGCGGATCGTAGGGCTGGACGAGCACCACCCGCCCGGCGTCGTGCAGCTCGGCGGCGTGCGCGCGTGCCGCGGCGGCGTCGGTGAACCGCCGGGCGCCCACCGACCCCGCGCCCACCGCGGGTTTGACCACCACTTCGCCCGACGGCACCTCGACCGCCTCCCCCGGCGCGGCGAAGACGCTCGGCACCGTCGGCACCCCGGCGCGGGCCAGGTCGAGCAGGTAGCGCTTGTCGCCGTTCCAGGCGACGACCTCGGGGCCGTTCAGCAGGTGACGCACCCGGCGGGTCCACGCCAGGAACTCCTCGAAGCGCTCGGTGTAGTCCCACGTCGCCCGCAGGATCACCACGTCCGCGCGCTCCGTGGCGGGGTCGTCCCACGCCAGCCAGCGGGCGTGCAGCCCGCGCCGCCGCAGCGCAGCCACCAGGCCGTCGTCATCCCCGTCGCCGTCCACCAGGGCCCGGCAACCTGCGAGAACGATGGTGGGATGCCGTAGGTCGGGACGCGCCAGTTTCACGCCTGCATGATAGGGGTCATGTACGCCATCGAAGTCGCCGAAACCGGCGGGCCCGAAGTCCTCACCCGCGTCGAGAAGACCCGGCCCGAGCCCGGCCCGGGTCAGGTCCTCATCAAGGCCGACGCGATCGGCGTCAACTTCATCGACACCTACTTCCGTTCCGGGCTCTACCAGCGCGAGACGCCGTTCACGGTGGGCACCGAGGTGTGCGGCACCGTCGCGGCGGTCGGCGAGGACGTCGCGGCCCTGAGCGTCGGCGACCGCGTGGTGACGGCGCAGGCGGACGGCGCCTACGCCGAATACTGCCTCGCCGCAGCGGACTTCGTGGCCTACGTGCCCGACGCCGTGCCCGCCGAGGTGGCCGCGTCGGCACTGCTGAAGGGCATGACCGCGCACTACCTGATCAAGTCGGTCTACCCGGTGCAGCAGGGCGACGCGGTGCTCGTGCACGCCGGCGCGGGCGGTGTCGGTCTGCTGCTCACCCAGTGGGCCACCAGCATGGCGGTCAAGGTCATCACGACGGTCTCGACGCCGGAGAAGGCCGAGCTGTCCCGCCAGGCCGGTGCGGTCGAGGTGCTCGACTACCCGGAGGCCGACGGCGCGGCGGCGTTCGGCGCCAAGGTGCGCGAGCTGACCGGCGGCATCGGCGTGGCCGCGGTGTACGACGGCGTGGGCGCGTCGACGTTCGAGGCCAGCCTCGCCAGCCTCGCCCTGCGGGGCACGCTCGCGCTGTTCGGCGCGTCGAGCGGCCCGGTGCCGCCGTTCGATCCGCAGCGGCTGAACCAGGCCGGCTCGCTGTTCCTGACCCGCCCCACGCTGGCGCACTACACGCACACGTCCGACGAGTTCTCCTGGCGGGCCGGCGAGCTGCTCGAGGCGATCGCCAACGGCACGCTGTCGGTGACGGTCAGCGAGCGCTACCCGCTGGCCGAGGCGGCCCGCGCCCACGAGGATCTGCAGGGCCGCAAGACCGTCGGCTCGGTGGTCCTGGTCCCCTGACCCGTGCCCGAGGAGCTGCGCGTCACATCGGCGTGGGCGATCCCCGACGCCGAACTCGCCGAGCGGTTCTCCCGTGCGTCGGGGCCGGGCGGGCAGGGCGTCAACACCACCGACAGCCGGGTCGAGCTGTCGTTCGACGTGGCCCGCGCGCGGTCGGTGCCGCCGCATCTGCGGCACCGGCTGCTGTGCGGGCTGCGGTCCCGGCTGATCGACGGCGTCCTGGTGGTCGCCGCCAGTGAGTACCGCGAGCAGTTGCGCAACCGCGCTGCCGCGCGGGACCGGCTCGCACGCCTGCTGCGCGACGCCGCCGCGGCGCCACCCCCGGCGCGCCGGGCCACCCGCCCGACGCGCGGGTCACGGGAACGGCGGCTGGCCGAGAAGAAGCGGCGCGGGCAGACCAAGCAGGGCCGGCGCGCCGGCGGCTGGGACTAACCCAGCAGCGTCGGCAGCGCGAGCGCGGAGTCCACCGCGAGCGCGCAGAACACGACGGCCAGGTAGTTGTTCGACTGCAGGAACAGGCGCAACGGCCGCACCGGCTCGCCGCGCTTCACGCCGCTGTAGAGCTGGTGTGCCATGACCAGGAACCAGGCGCCGGCGAGCAGCGCCACCGCCGCGTACAGCCACCCGGTGGCCAGCGCGAGCGCCAGCGTCGCGAACACCGTCAGCCAGGTGTAGATCAGGATCTGCTTGGTGACCTGCCGCTCGGTCGCCACGGCGGGCAGCATCGGCACGCCGGCCGCCTTGTAGTCGTCCTTGTAGCGCATCGCCAGCGCCCAGGTGTGCGGCGGGGTCCAGAAGAAGATGATCGCGAACATCACCAGCGCGGGCCAGTGAATGGTGCCGGTGACCGCCGACCAGCCGATCATCACGGGCATGCAGCCGGCCGCGCCGCCCCACACCACGTTCTGCGACGTCCGGCGCTTGAGTAGCAGCGTGTAGACGAAGACGTAGAACAGGATCGTCACGATCGCCAGCACGCCGGAGAGCAGGTTGGTCGTCCACCACAGCCAGGCGAACGAGCCGACCGACAGCACCAGGCCGAAGATCAGCGCGTGCCGGGTGGGCACGGTGGCCCGCGCGAGCGGCCGCAGCGCCGTGCGCTTCATCACCTTGTCGATGTCGGCGTCCGCGACGCAGTTCAGCGTGTTGGCGCCCGCGGCGGCCAGCATGCCGCCCACCAGGGTGTTGAGGATGAGTAGCGGGTCGACGGTGCCCCGGTCGGCCAGCAGCATGGCCGGGATGGCGGTGACGAGCAGCAGCTCGATGACCCGCGGTTTGGTCAATCCGACGTACGCCAGCAGCGTCGTGCGGATCCGACCCGGCGCCCCGGTGACGAGACGGCGCTCGCGAATGCTCACGCAGTTGACTCCTCGTTCTCCGCAGCGCTCGGCATCTACTACAGACGATGGTAGACCGCGCGCACCCGTGCCCGACACCGCAGGGTCGGTTCCCGACCCACTGCTGGTGAACCGATGTTCAGATCGGGACGGGCCATGCGGCGGCGGCACGTGCACCACTAGGGTGAATGGTGACCGGCTTGACGACCTCGAGGAGTGCGTACGTGACCACCGTGGAAGAGATTTCCGCACTCACCCAGCCCCATCACCCCGACGACTGGACGGACGTCGACTCCGCCGCCGTCGACACCATCCGGGTGCTCGCCGCCGATGCCGTGCAGAAGGTCGGCAACGGCCATCCGGGCACCGCGATGAGCCTGGCGCCGCTGGCCTACACGCTGTTCCAGCGCCAGATGCGCCACGACCCGAGCGACGTGCACTGGCTGGGCCGCGACCGCTTCATCCTGTCCTGCGGACATTCCAGCCTGACGCTGTACCTGCAGCTGTACTTGGGCGGCTTCGGCCTCGAACTCGACGACATCGAGTCGCTGCGCACGTTCAAGTCGAAGACCCCGGGCCACCCGGAGTTCCGGCATACCAAGGGCGTCGAGATCACGACCGGCCCCCTGGGCCAGGGCCTGGCCTCGGCGGTCGGCATGGCGATGGCGGCGCGCTACGAGCGCGGCCTGTTCGATCCGGACGCCGCGCCGGGCACCAGCCCCTTCGACCACTTCATCTACGTCATCGCCTCCGACGGCGACATCGAGGAGGGCGTCACCAGCGAGGCGTCCTCGCTGGCCGGCACCCAGCAGCTGGGCAACCTGATCGTCTTCTACGACAAGAACCAGATATCGATCGAGCACGACACCAACATCGCGTTGAGCGAGAACGTCGCGGACCGCTACCGCGCCTACGGCTGGCACGTGCAGGAGGTCGAGGGCGGCGAGAACGTCAGCGGCATCGAACACGCCATCGCCGAGGCCAAGAAGGTCACCGACAAGCCGTCGTTCATCGCGCTGCGGACCATCATCGGCTACCCCGCGCCGAACAAGATGAACACCGGCGGCGTGCACGGCTCCGCACTCGGCGACGACGAGGTGGCCGCCGTCAAGGAGGTCCTCGGCTTCGACCCGGACAAGAAGTTCGAGGTCCGGGACGAGGTCATCTCCCACACCCGCAAGCTCGTCGACCGCGGCCGCGAGGCGCACGACAAGTGGCAGCCGGAATTCGACGCCTGGGCCGAGCGCGAGCCCGAGCGCAAGAAGCTGCTCGACCGGCTGACGGCCGAGGAACTGCCCGAGGGCTGGGATGCCGACATCACTTACTGGGAGCCGGGCAGCAAGGCCGTCGCAACGCGTGCGGCCTTCGGCCAGGTGCTCAACGACGTCGCGCCGAAGCTTCCCGAACTGTGGGGCGGCTCGGCGGACCTCGCGGGCAGCAACAACACCACCATCAAGGACGTCAAGTCCTTCGGTCCGCCGTCGATCTCCACCGACGACTTCTCGGCGGACTGGTATGGCCGGGTGCTGCACTTCGGCATCCGCGAGCACGCGATGGGCTCGATCCTGTCGGGCATCGTGCTGCACGGCCCGACCCGCGCCTTCGGCGGCACGTTCCTGCAGTTCTCCGACTACATGCGTCCCGCGGTGCGGCTGGCGTCGCTGATGGACATCGACACCATCTACATCTGGACGCACGACTCCATCGGCCTGGGTGAGGACGGCCCCACCCACCAGCCGATCGAGCACCTGGCGGCGCTGCGGGCGATCCCGAACCTGTCGGTGGTCCGCCCCGGTGACCCGAACGAGACCGCCTACGCGTGGCGCAGCATCATCGCCCGCCGCAACGGCAGCGGCCCGGTCGGTTTCATCCTGACCCGCCAGGGCATCCCGGTCCTGGAGGGCACCGACCCCGACGGCGTCGCCAAGGGCGGCTACGTGCTGGGCGGCGGTACGCCGGCCGAGGACGCCGACGTCATCATCATCGCGACGGGCTCGGAATTGCAGCTGGCCGTCGAGGCACGCAAGCAGTTGGCGGAGAAGGACGTCGTCGCCTACGTGGTGTCGATGCCGTGCGTCGAGTGGTTCGAGAGCCAGCCCAAGGAGTACCGCGACAGCGTGCTGCCGCCCGAGGTGTCCGCCCGCGTGGCGGTCGAGGCGGCGGTGGCGCAGAGTTGGCACAAGCTGGTCGGTGACACCGGCGAGATCGTCTCGATCGAGCACTACGGCGAGTCGGCCGACGACAAGACGCTGTTCCGCGAGTTCGGTTTCACCCCGGAGGCCGTGGTGGCCGCCGCGGAACGATCGATGGACAACTAGTCCGACGCAACTAGCAGAGAAGGCGAAATCATGGCTCAGAACCCGAATCTCGCGGCGCTGAGCGCCGCTGGCGTCTCGGTGTGGCTCGACGACCTGTCCCGCGAGCGGCTCCGGACCGGGAATTTGCAGGAACTCGTCGACACCCGCAGCGTCGTGGGCGTCACCACCAACCCGTCGATCTTCCAGGCGGCGCTCTCGCACGGCGAGGCCTACGACGCCCAGATCAAGGAGTTGGCCGAGCGGGGCGCCGACGTCGACGCCACCATCCGCACCGTCACCACCGACGACGTCCGCAACGCCTGCGACGTCCTCGCCCCGACCTACGAGGCGTCCGGTGGCGTCGACGGCCGGGTGTCCATCGAGGTGGACCCCCGACTGGCCCGTGACGCCGACAAGACGATCGCCCAGGCCATCGAGCTGTGGAAGATCGTCGACCGGCCCAACCTGCTGATCAAGATCCCCGCGATGGAGGAGGGCCTGCCGGCCATCACCGCGGTGATCGCCGAGGGCATCTCGGTCAACGTGACGCTGATCTTCTCCGTCGAGCGGCACCGCGCCGTGATGGACGCCTACCTGGCCGGCCTCGAGAAGGCCAAGGAGGCGGGCCACGACCTGTCGAAGATCCACTCGGTGGCCTCGTTCTTCGTGTCCCGCGTGGACAGCGAGATCGACAAGCGGCTCGAGGACATCGGCTCCGACGACGCGAAGGCGCTGCGCGGCAAGGCCGGCATCGCCAACTCCCGGCTGGCGTACGCCGCCTACCAGGAGGTGTTCGAGTCCGGGGAGCGCTTCGGCCGGCTCAAGGCCGACGGCGCCCGCGTGCAGCGCGTGCTGTGGGCGTCCACCGGCGTGAAGAACCCGGACTACTCCGACACGCTCTACGTCACCGAGCTGGTCGCCCCGGACACGGTCAACACCATGCCGGAGAAGACGCTCGAGGCCGTCGCCGACCACGGCGAGATCACCGGCGACACGGTGAGCGGCACCGCCGCGGAGGCGCAGCAGGTCTTCGACCAGCTCGACGCCATCGGCATCGACCTCACCGACGTCTTCCTGGTGCTGGAGAACGAGGGCGTCGAGAAGTTCGAGAAGTCGTGGGCGGAGCTGATGGAAGCCACCCAGCAGCAGCTCGACGAGAAGAAGTCCTGACGCGGGCATGAGCGACTGCTCGAGCCGTCCGGACGGCTGGGTGAACCCGCTGCGCGACAAGCGCGACAAGCGCATGCCGCGCATCGCGGGACCGTGCGCGGTGGTGATCTTCGGCGTGACCGGCGATCTGGCCCGCAAGAAGCTGATGCCGGCGATCTACGACCTCGCCAACCGCGGCCTGCTTCCGCCGTCGTTCGCCCTCGTCGGGTTCGCCCGGCGGGACTGGGCCGACGAGGACTTCGGGAAGGTCGTGTACGACGCGGTGAAGCAGCACGCGCGGACGCCGTTCCGCCAGGAGGTCTGGGACCGGCTGGCCGAGGGCTTCCGTTTCGTGCAGGGCACGTTCGACGACGAGGCGTCGTTCGAGCGGCTGAAGGACACGCTGGCCGCCCTCGACGACAAGCGCGGCACGGGCGGCAATCACGCCTTCTACCTCTCGATTCCGCCCAAGGCCTTCCCCCAGGTGTGCGAGCAGCTGTCCCGGTCGGGCCTGGCCAACAAGCCGGATGGCTGCTGGTCGCGGGTGGTCATCGAGAAGCCGTTCGGGCACGACCTGTCCAGCGCCGAGGAACTCAACCACGTCGTCAACGGCGTCTTCCCGGAGTCGTCGGTGTTCCGCATCGACCACTACCTGGGGAAGGAGACGGTGCAGAACATCCTGGCGCTGCGGTTCGCCAACGAACTGTTCGAGCCGGTCTGGAACTCGCACTACGTGGACAGCGTGCAGATCACCATGGCCGAGGACATCGGCCTGGGCGGCCGCGGCGGCTATTACGACGGCGTGGGCGCGGCCCGCGACGTCATCCAGAACCACCTGCTGCAGCTCCTTGCCCTGACCGCGATGGAGGAGCCCGTCAGCTTCTCCCCCGCGGAGCTGCAGGCCGAGAAGATCAAGGTTCTATCGGCCAGCACGCTGGCGCTGCCGCTCGACGAGACCACCTCGCGCGGCCAGTACACCGCCGGCTGGCAGGGCGGCGAGCGCGTGGTCGGTCTGCTCGAGGAGGAGGGCTTCTCGACGACGTCGACCACCGAGACGTTCGCGGCGATCACCGTCGACGTCGACACCCGCCGCTGGGCGGGCGTGCCGTTCTACCTGCGCACCGGAAAGCGGTTGGGACGCAGGGTGACCGAGATCGCGCTGATCTTCAAGCGGGCGCCGCACCTGCCGTTCGACGCGACCATGACCGAGGAACTCGGTGAGAACGCCCTGGTGATCCGGGTGCAGCCGGACGAGGGCATCACGCTGCGGTTCGGGTCCAAGGTGCCGGGCAACGCCATGGAGGTCCGTGACGTCAGCATGGACTTCTCCTACGGGTCGGCGTTCGCCGAGGAGTCGCCGGAGGCCTACGAGCGGTTGATCCTCGACGTGCTCCTCGGCGAGCCGTCGCTGTTCCCCGTGAACGAAGAGGTCGAATTGGCCTGGAAGATCTTGGATCCGGCGCTCGACTACTGGGCCTCGCATGGCAAGCCCGATCCGTACGAGTCCGGCGGCTGGGGCCCGGATTCGGCGTTCGAGATGCTCAAGCGCACCGGACGCGAATGGAGGCGGCCGTAGTGATCGTCGACCTGCCGGACACCAACACCGGCGCCATCAACAAGAAGATCCAGGCGTTGCGCGAGGAGGGCGGCGCGATCACCCTGGGCCGCGTCCTGACCCTCGTCATCGCCCCGGACACCGAAGCCGTGCTCGAGGAGTCCATCGACGCGGCCAACGCGGCGAGCCGCGAGCATCCCTGCCGCGTCATCGTCGTCGCCCCTGGTGACCGACGCGCGGACGAGGCGCGGCTGGACGCGCAGGTGCGCGTCGGCAGCGATGCCGGCGCCAACGAGGTCGTGGTGCTGCGGCTCTCCGGCCCGCTGTCCAACCACGCCAGCAGCGTCGTCATGCCGTTCCTGCTGCCCGACACCCCGGTGGTGACGTGGTGGCCCGACGTCGCCCCTGCGGTGCCTGCACAGGACCCGTTGGGCCAGTTGGCGATTCGCCGCATCACCGATGCGACCAACGCCGAGGATCCACTCGCGGCCATCAAGAACCGGCGGGCGGGCTACACGCCCGGCGACACCGACCTGGCCTGGAGCCGGATCACCTACTGGCGGGCGCTGCTGACCTCGGCACTCGACCAGGGACCGTTTGGGCCCATCGAGTCGGCCGTCGTGTCCGGTCTGGCGACCGAACCGGCGCTCGACGTGCTGGCGGGCTGGCTGGCCAGTCGCATCGACGGCCCGGTGACGCGCGCCGTCGGCGAGCTGAAGGTCGAGCTGATCCGCGCCGACGAGACCATCACGCTGCGCCGGCCGCAGGAGGGCATCACCGCCAGCCTGACCCGCACCGGCAAGCCCGACGCGTTGGTTCCGCTGGCGCGCCGCGAGACTCGCGACTGCCTGGCCGAGGACATGCGCCGCCTCGACGCGGACGAGATCTACCTGGCGGCGCTGGAGGGAATCGAACGGGTGACCTATGTCTGAGACCGTCATCGAGAAGTACGCCGACACCGACGCGCTCGTCGCCGCGGCGGGCGACCGCCTGGTGCGGGCGATCCTCGCCGCGGTCGACGCCCGCGGCGTCGCCAAGATCGCGCTGACCGGCGGTGGGACGGGCGTCAAGCTGCTCAAGCGCGTGGGCGAACGGGGCGGTGACATCGACTGGTCGGCGGTGCACCTGTTCTGGGGCGACGAGCGGTACGTCCCGGCCGACGACGACGAGCGCAACGCTAAGCAGACCCGGGAGGCGCTGCTCGACGGCATCGACATCCCGGCCGCCAACGTGCACGCGATGCCTGCCAGCGACGGCGAGTACGGCGACGACATCGACGCCGCCGCCACCGCCTACGCGCAGGTGCTCCGGGCCCACGCCGACGACGGACTGGCCTCGCCGGCGTTCGACGTCCACCTGCTCGGCATGGGCGGTGAGGGACACGTCAATTCGCTGTTCCCGCACACCGAAGCCACCCGCGAGGCGGAGCGGACGGTGGTCGCGGTCACCGACTCGCCCAAGCCCCCGCCGCAGCGGATCACCCTCACGTTGCCCGCGGTGACGCGGTCGCGCGAGGTGTGGCTGGTGGTCTCCGGCGCCGAGAAGGCCGACGCGGTCGCCGCGGCCGTCGGCGGCGCCACGGCCGAGGAGGTGCCTGCCGCCGGAGCGGTGGGCCGAGACGCCACGGTGTGGCTGCTGGACGAAGCCGCCGCCGGAAAGCTGTAGCCGGGCGCATACTCGTCGGCATGGCAGACAGAGGCGACGGCCACGGCCGCGCGACCACGCCGCGACAGCGCCTGCGCACCCTCACCCAGGCCGCGCTCAACGCCGACGTCACCGTCGAGCAGGTCGACACCCTGCTCACCGAACTCGGGGACACGCTGGCCGATCTCGACAAGTCGACCAGCGGGCTGGACGCCACGCTGGAGCGGTTCAACGACACCATCACCCGCATCGACGAATTGGCGCCGCGGCTGATCGGCGTCGTCGAGCGGCTCGAGGGCATCGTCGAGAGGGTGGAACGCATCGTGGGCCTCGGCGAGTCGGTGCTGGCGCCGTGGTCGGTGACCGAGAGCGCGGTGCGCGGCGCGGTCAACGCCGTGCGCCGGTCCACCGGCCTGTAGCTGGCCGGGCTCGCGCTAGCCGCTGTTGCGCAGCGCCGTGGCCAACCCACTCATCGTCAGCAGGATGCCGCGCTGGACGAGTTCCTCGGCGTCCCCGGCACGGTAGCGGCGCAGCAGTTCCACCTGCAGGTGGTTGAGCGGCTCCAGGTAAGGGAAGCGGTTGAACACCGACCGCGCCAGGGCCGGGTTGTCGGCCAGCAGGTCGTCGTGGCCGGTGATCTGCTGGTACATCCGGATGGTGCGGTCGTACTCGGCGACGATTTGGTCGAACACGCGGTGGCGCAAGGCTTCGTCGTCGACCAGCTCGGAATACCGTGCGGCCAGCCCCATGTCGGCCTTCGCCATGACCTGCGCCATGTTCGACAGCACCGTGCGGAAGAACGGCCACTTGCGGTAGAGATCGCGCAGCACCGCCAGACGCTCTTCGGCGTCGTCGCCGCTGCCGATCCACTCCTCGACGGCGGTGCCGGTGCCGTACCAGCCGGGCAGCATGACGCGGCACTGGCTCCACGCGAGCACCCACGGGATGGCGCGCAGGTCGGAGATCGAGGTCGTGGGCTTGCGCGAGGTGGGCCGGCTACCGATGTTCAGGTCGCCGATCTCGCTGACCGGGGTCGACGCCTTGAAGTAGTCGACGAACCCCTCGGTGTCGTGCACCAGGTGGCCGTAGGCGCGCTGCGCGCGCGCGGCCAGGTCGTCGAGCACCTCGTAGGCGGGCTCGGCCGCATCGCCGAGTCCCTCGACGTCCAGCAGCGTCGATTCCAGCGTCGCGGCCAGCAGCGTCTCCAGATTGCGTTGTGCCAGGCGCGGTTCGGCGTACTTCGCGGCGATGATCTCGCCCTGCTCGGTGAGGCGCAGCGAGCCCTTCACCGCGCCGGGCGGTTGCGCCAGGATTGCGTCGTAGCTCGGGCCGCCACCGCGGCCGACGGTGCCACCGCGGCCGTGGAACAGCCGCAACCGGATGCCGGTCTTGCGCGCGGACTCGACCAGGTCCAGCTCGGCGCGGTACAGCGCCCAGTTGGCGGCCAGGTAGCCGCCGTCCTTGTTCGAGTCGGAGTAGCCGAGCATGACCTCCTGCTGCTCGCCGCGGGCGGCGACCAGCGCGCGGTACAGCGGGATGTCGAGCACCGCCTCCAGGATCGACGAGCCGCGCTGCAGGTCGTCGATGGTCTCGAAGAGCGGCACGATGCCCACCGGGGCGTAGGGCCGCTCGCCGGCCGCGTCGATCAGCCCGGCCTCCTTGAGCAGGATGGCCGCCTCGAGCATGTCCGAGACCGACTCGCACATCGAGATGACGTAGTTCGGCACCGCCTGCGGGCCGAAGACGTGCACCGCACGGGCGGCGGCGCGGACGATGTCGAGTTCCTTGCGGGCGAGGTCGGACAGGTCGGCGGACTCGCCGACCAGGGGGCGCCGGGTGCCCAGCTCGGCGACCAGCAGCTCCACGCGGTCGGACTCGGACAGCGAGCGGTAGTCGGGGTGCACGCCGGCCCAGGCGAGCAGCTCGGCCACCACCTCCTCGTGCACGTCGGAGTTCTGCCGCATGTCGAGGCCGGACAGGTGAAAACCGAAGACGTGCACGGCTTCCCGGAGCCGGGCCAGCCGGTCGTCGGCCAGCACGGCGCTGCCGTGGGCGCGCAGCGACGCGTCCACCACGTCGAGGTCGGCCTGGAACTCGCCGGGGGTCTCGTAGCGCGGGGCGCCGAGGTCGAGTTCTCGCTCGGGTTGCCGGTCGAGGATGGCCTGGGCGGTGGCGGTCAGCCGGCCGTGGATCGCCCGCAGCGCGCGGCGGTAGGGCTCGTCGGCGCGGACCGGTTCGTCGCGGGTGTCGGCCAGCGCGGCGAGGTCGTCGCTCACCGCGACCAGCCGGGCCGACATGGAGAGTTCCTGTTCCAGCGCGGTCAGTTCGGTGAAGTAGTGCGCGAACGCGGTGTAGGCGGCGTTGCCGGTGGCCAGCCGCACCACCTCGGCGGTGACGTTCGGGTTGCCGTCGCGGTCGCCGCCGATCCAGGAGCCGGGCCGCAGGATGGGTTCGGTCAGCACGTGCGCGTCCGGCCAGCGGGCCTGCAGCGCCGACCGCACCTCGGCGTTCACCTGCGGGATGACCTCGAAGAACGCCGCAGGGTAGTACCGCAGCCCGGTCTCGATCTCGTCCTGGATCTTCAACCGCGACAGGCGAATCAGTGCCGTCTGCCACAGCACCAGGACGTGCCGGCGCAGCTCGCGCTCGATCGCGCTCTCGTCGCGCGCGTCGGTGGCGTGCATCCGTCGCCGGACGAGGTCGGTGATGCGGCGCTGGGTGTCGAAGACGGTGCGCCGCCGGGTCTCGGTGGGGTGCGCGGTGATCACCGGCGACACCAGCGCCCCGGCGAGCGCGTCGGCCACGGTCGCCGAATCCAGTTCGGCCGTCTCGAGTTTCAGGTAGGTGGCGGCCAGGCTGCTCGGCTGCGGCGGTTCCCCCGCGGCGACGTGCACGGCGCGACGCCGCTCCCGGTGCACGTCCTCGGCGACGTTGGCGAGCAGCGCGAAGTGGGTGAACGCCCGGATGACCGGGATGGCCCGATGGACGTCGATGCCGTCGAAGAGCCGGGTGAGTTCACCGCGGTCGATCTCTGAGCGGCGCACCCGGAACGATTCGACGCGCGCCTTCTCGACGAGGTCGAACACCTCGTCGCCGTTCTGCTCGCGGACGGTGTCGCCGAGGATGGCGCCCAGGAGCCGGATGTCCTCGCGCATCGGTTCGGTGGCCTCGCGGCCCACCTGCGTGCGCCGCACCGATCCGATGGGTTCCAGGGCGGTGTCGGGTGCGTCAGCCATCGTTCGATTATCCGACGCGACCGCGGGCCGCGCAGACCGAGGACCTAGACGCCGTACTTGATCTGCAGCGCCACGCCGATGATGCTGACCAACCAGATGCCGGTGACGAAGTAGGTCAGGCGGTCGAGGTTCTTCTCCACGACCGTCGAGCCCGACAGGCTGGACTGCACGCCGCCGCCGAACAGGGTCGAGAGGCCGCCACCCTTGGCGCGGTGCAGCAACACCAGCAACACCACCAACAGGCTGGTGACGATGAGGGTGATCTGCAGTGCCAGGTACATGGCGGCGAGTTTACCGGTGCGCGGGCGCGGTCAGGGCAGCGGCCCGCCCGCGGCGATCGCCGACAGCATGGCGAACTTCTCCCCGTCGAGCGACGCCCCGCCCACGAGGGCGCCGTCGACGTCCTCCTGGCCGACCAGTTCGCCGACGTTCTTCTCGTTCACCGATCCGCCATACAGCACCCGGACCGCGGCCGCCACGTCCACCGACGCGATCTCGGCGAGTTCCTTGCGGATCGCCGAGCACACCTCCTGGGCGTCGGCCGCGCTCGCGACGCGGCCGGTGCCGATGGCCCACACCGGCTCGTAGGCGATGACGACGCCGGCGAGCTGGTCGTTCGACAGGCCCGCCAGCGAGCCGCGCAGGGAGTTCACGTTGAACTCGACGTGGTTGCCCGCCTCCCGCACCTCGAGCGGTTCGCCGATGCACACGATCGGGATCAGCCCGTGCTTGAGCGCTGCGCCGGCCTTGGCGGCCACCAGCGCGTCGTCCTCACCGTGGTAGGTGCGCCGCTCGGAGTGCCCGACGACGGCGAACGTGCAGCCGAGCTTGGCCAGGAAGGCGCCGCTGATCTCACCGGTGTAGGCGCCCGCGTCGTGCTGGGACACGTCCTGCGCGCCGTAGGTGAGCCGCAGCTTGTCGCCGTCCACCAGAGTCTGCACGCTGCGCAGGTCGGTGAACGGCGGGATGACCGTGACGTCCACCTTGTCGAAGTACTTGTCCGGCAGCGAGAAGGCGATCTTCTGCACCAGGGCGATGGCCTCGAAGTGGTTGAGGTTCATCTTCCAGTTGCCGGCGATGAGCGGCTTGCGTGACATGTGCTCAGGCCTCCAGTACGTGAATGCCGGGCAAGTCCTTGCCCTCGAGGTATTCCAGTGATGCGCCACCGCCGGTGGAGATGTGCGAGAAGCCGTCCTCGTCGAGGCCGAGCCGGCGCACGGCCGCCGCGGAGTCGCCGCCGCCGACGACGCTGAAGGCGCCCTTGGCGGTGGCGCCGATGATCGCCTCGGCCACGCCGCGGGTGCCCGCGGCGAACGCGTCGAACTCGAACACGCCCATCGGGCCGTTCCAGAACACGGTCCTGGCGTTGCTCAGCAGCGCGGTGAAGCGCTTGACCGACTCGGGCCCGATGTCGAGGCCCATCTTGCCGTCCGGGATCCGGTCGGCGGGCACGGTCTCCGGCGGGGAGTCGGCGGCGAACTCCTCCGCCACGACGATGTCGACCGGAAGGTGGATCACGTCGCCGTAGTCCTCGAGCAGCTTGCGGCAGGTGTCGATCATCTCCTCCTGCAGCAGCGAGGAGCCCACCGAGACGCCCTGTGCGGCAAGGAAGGTGAAGCACATGCCGCCGCCGATGACGAGGCTGTCGGCCTTGGTCGCGAGGTTCTCGATCACCGCGAGCTTGTCGGACACCTTGGAGCCGCCGAGGACGACGGCGTAGGGCCGCTCGGTCGAGCTGGTGAGCTGCTCGAGCACCTTCACCTCGGTGGCCACCAGCGTGCCCGCGTAGTGCGGCAGCAGTGCGGCGACGTCGTACACCGACGCCTGCTTGCGGTGCACCACGCCGAAGCCGTCGGACACGAAGGCCCCGTCATCACCGACCAACTCGACGAGCGCCGTGGCCAGCTTCCGACGCTCGGCGTCGTCCTTGCTGGTCTCGCGCGGGTCGAAGCGGACGTTCTCCAGCAGCAGGACGTCGCCGTCGGTCAGACCTTCGGCACGGGCCAGCGCGTCGGTGCCGACGACGTCGCCGGCCAACTGCACGTGCCTGCCCAGCTCCTCACCGAGGCGGGCGGCCACCGGCTTGAGCGAGTACGCCGGGTCCGGTTCGCCCTTGGGCCTGCCGAGGTGCGCGGTGACGACCACCTTGGCGCCGGCCTCGGCGAGCGCCTTCAGCGTCGGGGCGGACGCGATGATTCGCCCCGGGTCGGTGACGTTGCCCGAGTCGTCGAGCGGGACGTTGAGGTCGGAGCGCACCAGCACGCCCCGACCCTCGACGCCCTCGGCCAGCAGATCGTCGAGGGTCTTGACGGCCACTGTGTCTGTCTCCCGTCGCCCGTCGCCTACAGCGACTTGCCGACGAGCGCCACGAGATCGGCGAGGCGGTTGGAGTAGCCCCACTCGTTGTCGTACCAGGAGACGACCTTCGCCTGGTTGTCGATGACCTTGGTCAGGCCGGAGTCGAACAGCGAGCTGTGCGGATCGGTGACGATGTCGCTCGACACGATCGGTGCGTCGTAGTACTTGAGGATGCCCGCCAGGGGTCCGTCGGCAGCAGCCTTGAACGCCGCGTTGATCTCGTCGGCGCTGGCTGACTTGCTCAGCTCGGCGGTCAGGTCGGTGACCGAGCCGGTGGGGATCGGCACGCGCAGCGCGTAGCCGTCGAGCTTGCCCTTGAGCTCGGGCAGCACCAGGCCGATGGCCTTCGCGGCGCCGGTCGAGGTGGGGACGATGTTGATGGCGGCGGCGCGGGCGCGGCGCAGGTCCTTGTGCGGGCCGTCCTGCAGGTTCTGGTCCTGGGTGTAGGCGTGGATCGTCGTCATCAGGCCCTTGACGATGCCGAACTCGTCGTTGAGGACCTTGGCCAGCGGGCCGAGGCAGTTCGTGGTGCACGACGCGTTGGAGATGATGTTCTGGCTGCCGTCGTACTTGTCGTCGTTGACGCCGAGCACGATGGTGATGTCCTCGTCGGTGGCCGGCGCGGAGATGATGACCTTCTTGGCGCCCGCATCGAGGTGTCCCTTGGCCTTGGCGGCGTTGGTGAAGATGCCGGTCGACTCCACGACGACGTCGACGCCGAGGTCACCCCACGGCAGCGCCGACGGGCCCTCCTTGATGGCCAGCGCCTTCAGCTTGTGCTCGCCCACCACGATGGTGTCGTCGCCCTCGAGGCTGACGTCGTAGGGCAGGCGGCCCAGGATCGAGTCGAACTTCAGCAGGTGCGCGAGCGACGCGTTGTCGGTCAGGTCGTTGACCGCGACGATCTCGATGTCGGTGTTCTTGCCCTCGCGCTTCTGGGCGTCGAGCGCCCGGAAGAAGTTCCGGCCGATGCGTCCGAAGCCGTTAACGCCTACGCGGATGGTCACGCCATGTCTCCTTGCTGGTGGTGAACTGCTCGTCTCGTACCCGTGATCAGCCTAGTAGCGCGACGTCGCGGCCGTGCAGCCTGGTCGCGGGTGCGCGCCGGTCGGGTTCAGTGCCGGCTCAGCCCGTGGTCGAGGTACGGATTGCCGAGCCACCGGCGCCGCAGGCGCGCCAACGTGCCGTCCTCCTCCAGCGCGGCCTGCGCCTCGGCGAGGCGCTGCGCGGGAGCCGGGTCGTCCGACCGCACGGCGAGCGCGACCGCGGCCCGGGCCAGGCGGCCGGCGACGACGTCGACGTCGGGCAGCGTGCGGGCCGCCTCGATGAGCACCGGCTGCAGGTCGACGACGGCGTCGCAGGCACCGGTGCCGAGGTCGGCGGCGGCCGCGGCGAGATCGGGGTACGGCCGCATCGATCCGGCGCGCCCGTCGGCCACCAGCCGCTCGGCGATCGGCCGGCCGGGACCGTCGCGGCGGACGCCGACGATGGCGCCGGTCAGGCCGTCGACGGACGCGATGCCGGGCAGCCGGCCGGCGTTGACGGCCAGCGCGCAGCTCGTCAGGAGGTACGGCGCGCCGAAGTCGACGTCCGCGTCTTGCGTCGCGACCAAGCCACCCGCCGCGCAGTCGACGTCGCCGCGGCCCAACGCGTCGACGACCTCGTCACCCAGTTCGTGGAACCGGGCCGACGTGCCGAGCCGCGCGGCGATCGCCTCGCACAGTTCGACGTCGAGGCCGCCGGTGAACGGCGGCAGGGCGCGGCCGAGGCCGACCCGCAGCGGCGTCACGCGTCGTCGAGCAGGTCGGGGGTGACCGCCGACTCGGTGTCCGGGATGCCGTCCTGCTTGGCCTTGCGGTCGGCCATCGACAGCAGCCGCCGGATGCGACCGGCCACCGCGTCCTTGGTCATCGGCGGATCGGCGAGGCGGCCCAGTTCCTCGAGGGAGGCCTGCCGGTGCTCGACCCGCAGCCGTCCCGCGGTGGACAGGTGGTCGGGCACGGTGTCGCCGAGGATCTGCAGGGCACGCTCCACCCGTGCGGCCGCCGCGACCGCCGCGCGCGCGGAGCGGCGGAGGTTGGCGTCGTCGAAGTTGGCCAACCGGTTGGCGGTGGCGCGCACCTCGCGCCGCATCCGCCGTTCCTCCCACGTCAGGCGGGTGTCCTGGGCGCCCATCCGGGTGAGCAGCGCGCCGATGGCGTCGCCGTCGCGGACCACCACCCGGTCGGCGCCGCGCACCTCGCGTGCCTTGGCGCTGACCCCGAGCCGCCGGGCGGCCCCGACGAGCGCGAGCGCCGCCTCCGGCCCGGGGCAGCTGACCTCCAGCGCCGAGGAACGGCCCGGCTCCGTCAGCGACCCGTGGGCGAGGAACGCGCCGCGCCAGGCGGCCTCGGCGTCGCCGACGCTGCCGCCGACCACCTGGGCGGGCAGCCCGCGCACCGGTCGGCCGCGCAGGTCGAGCAGTCCGGTCTGGCGGGCCAGCGCCTCGCCGTCCTGCGCCACCCGCACCACGTAGCGGGTGCCCTTGCGGATGCCGGACGCGGTGAGCACGTGCACGACGGCGTTGTAGCCATAGAGGTCGTGGATGTCCTTGCGCAGCCGCCGGGCGATGATGCCGAGGTCGACCTCGGCCTCCACCACCACGCGGCCGGCGACGATGTGCAGACCACCCGCGAAGCGCAGCAGCGAGGCCACCTCCGCGCGCCGCGCACTCACCGAGTTGACCACCAGTCGACTCAGCTCGTCCTTGACCTCGGCAGTCATCGCCACGAATTCGTCACCTCTCGTCGACCGACCGGACCGCGGGCGTGGGGAACGTCGGTTCGGCAGGGACACGGGCAGGCGCGGCCCCCCGCAATCGCACCCGCTCGAGCGCCGCGGCCAGTCGCGCCGGGTCATGTAATGGTGTACCAGGTCGGGACACGTCGGAGAACTCCACGGCGGCCGACAGCCCGGCGGCCGTGCGGCGCAGCTGTTCGCGCTCGCGCTCGCTCGGCACGCTGGCCGCGTCGACGACGATGTCGTGCACCGTGAAGCCCAGGGCGTGCTGGGCGAGCACGTGCAGGTGGCGCTCGGCGGAGAAACCCGCGGTCTCCCCCGGCTCGGACACCAGGTTGAGCACCAGCGCGCGGCGGGCACGGGTGGCCTGCAGCGCCGCGGCGAGTTCGGGCACCAGCACGTGCGGGATGACGCTGGTGAACCACGACCCCGGGCCCAGGACCACCAGGTCGGCAGCCATGATCGCGTCGACCGCCTGCCGGGTGGCGGGCGGGTTGCCGGGCAGCAGCCGCACGCGGCGCACCTTGCCGACGGTCGTCGCGACGCCCACCTGACCGCGGATCACACGGCTCATCCGCGGGTCGGACTCCAGCCCGCCGACGTCGGCCTCGATCTGCAGGGCGATCGGGCACATCGGCAGCACCCGGCCCTTGAGCCCCAGCATCCGGCCCAACTCGTCGAGGGCGGCGACGGGGTCGGCCAGCACCTCCTGCAGCCCGGCGAGGATGAGGTTGCCGATGGGGTGACCGGCCAGTGCGCCGCTGCCGCCGAAGCGGTGCTGGATGATCGTGGCCCACAACTGGCCGTGCGGGCTGTCGGAGGCCAACGCCGCCAACGCCATGCGCAGGTCGCCGGGCGGGATCACGTCGAGTTCGCTGCGCAGCCGGCCCGACGAACCGCCGTCGTCGGCGACCGTCACCACCGCGGTGACGTGCGGGGTCAGCCGCCGCGCCGCGGACAGCGTGGCGTAGAGGCCGTGGCCACCGCCGAGCGCGACGATGCGCGGCGGGCCCGTCACCTCGGGGACGTGCGCCGTCATTCGCGCCCCAGGTCCCGGTGCAGGACGCGCACCGTCAACTGGTCACCGCCCTGCAGCCGGGCAGCCAACGCCTCGGCCACCGCCACGCTGCGGTGCTTGCCGCCGGTGCACCCGATGGCGACGGTCATGTAACGCTTTCCCTCCCGGCGATAGCCGTCGATGACGACCTCCAGCAGCCGATGGTAGGTCTCCAGGAACTCCAGCGCCCCGGGTTGGCCGAGCACGTAATCGCGCACCCCCGGATGCTGGCCGGTGTGCCGGCGCAGCTCGTCGACCCAGTGCGGGTTGGGCAGGAAGCGCATGTCCATCACGGTGTCGGCGTCCATCGGCAGCCCGTACTTGTAGCCGAACGACTCGACGGTGACGCTGGTGTGCGGCACGGCGTCGGTGCCGAAGGCCCGCTCGACGCTGTCGCGCAGGTCGTGCACCGACAGCTTCGACGTGTCGATCACCAGGTCGGCGGTGGCGCGCACCGGCGCGAGCATCGCGCGCTCGGCGCTGATGCCCTCGGCGAGTGTCTGGTTGCCCTGCAGCGGGTGGCTGCGCCGGTTCTGCTCGTAGCGCCGCACCAGGATGTCGTCGGACGCCTCCAGGAACAGCACCCGCGGGGAGATGTTGCGGGTGGCGAGGTCGCTGCGCACCCACTCCAGGTCGCCGGTGAAGCCGCGCGAGCGCACGTCCATCACCACCGCCAGCCGGGTGATGCGCGATCCCGCGGCGAGTCCCAACTCCACCATCCGGGCGATCAGCTCGGGCGGCAGGTTGTCGGCCACGTACCAGCCGAGGTCCTCCAGCACCTTGGCCGCGGTGCCGCGGCCGGCACCGGACAGGCCGGTGACGAGGACGACGTCGATGCCGTCCCCCGGGGCGTCGGCCAGCATGCCGTCGCGGATCTGGTCGTTCGTGTCGTATTCGGTCATCGAAGTGTCCTGGTCCGATCATCGTCGATGACGGTCGCGTTCGCGTCCGGTTCCGGCCCGATGCCGAACGCGGGCTCGCCCGCCGTGGCGACGTCCCCGGCGGGCGCCGGGTCGCCTCCCTCGGGGCTCACGCCCAGGGCCTCGAGCACCGCCTTCGCGGTGGTGGTGCCGATGCCGGGCACGGAGGTGATCTCCTCGACCGTCGCCTGCTTGAGCTTCGCCACCGATCCGAAGTGCGTGACGAGCGCCTTGCGCCGGTGCTCGCCCAGCCCGCGCACCGAGTCCAGCGCCGAGGCCGTCATGCGCTTGCTCCGCTTGCTGCGGTGATACGAGATCGCGAAGCGGTGCGCCTCGTCGCGGATGCGCTGCAGCAGATAGAGCCCCTCGCTGTTGCGCGGCATGATCACCGGGTCCGGTTCGGCCGGCACCCACACCTCCTCCAGACGCTTGGCGAGGCCGATCACCGCCACGTCGGTGACCCCCAGCTCCTCGAGCACGTCGGCGGCGGCGTTGACCTGCGGTGCGCCACCGTCGACGACGTACAGGTTGGGCGGGTAGGCGAAGCGGCGCGCCTTGCCGTCCTCGATCACCGGCCGCTCCACGTCGCTGACGTGGCGCAGGAAGCGCCGGCGGGTCACCTCGGCGATGGAGGCGACGTCGTCGGAGCGGCCGTCGCCTGCGGCCTCGCGGATGGCGTAGTGCCGGTAGTCCGACTTGCGCGGCAGGCCGTCCTCGAACACCACCAGCGAGGCCACCACGTCGGTGCCCTGCACGTGGCTGATGTCGACGCACTCGATGCGCAGCGGCGCGTCGGCCAGGCCGAGGAACTCCTGGATGCTCTGCAGCGCAGCCGATCTGGCGTTGAAGTCGCCGGCCCGCTTGAGCTTGTGCTGCGCGAGCGCCTCCTTGGCGTTGCGGTGCACGGTCTCGGCCAGCGCGCGCTTGTCGCCGCGGTGCGGCACCCGCAGCCGGACCCGCGACCCGCGCAGCCCGGTGAGCCAGGTGGCCAGCTCGTCGGCGTTCTGCGGCAGGCACGGCACCAGCACCTCGCGCGGCACCGGCGCCGTCGCCTCGTCCGCGGCGCCGCCGAGTTCGGCCTGTTCGCCGTAGAACTGAGTGAGGAACTGCTCCACCAGGTGCTCCTGGCCGTTCTCCCCCGGTTCGCCGGACTTCTCGACCACCCAGCCGCGCTGGCCGCGCACCCGGCCGCCGCGGACGTGGAACACCTGCACCGCGGCCTCGAGGTCGTCGTCGGCGAAGGCCACCACGTCGGCGTCGGTCCCGTCGCCGAACACCACCGTCTGCTTCTCCAGCGCACGCTTGAGCGCGCCGATGTCGTCGCGCAGCCGGGCGGCCCGCTCGAAGTCGAGTTCCTCGGCGGCGGCGTTCATCTGCTTCTCGAGGTCGCGCACCAGCCGGTCGGTCTTGCCGGCCAGGAAGTCGCAGAAGTCCTCGACGATCCTGCGGTGCTGCTCGGCGCTGACGTTGCCCACGCACGGGGCCGAACACTTGTCGATGTAGCCCAGCAGACACGGCCGGCCGATCTGGTTGTGCCGCTTGAACACTCCTGCCGAGCAGGTGCGCGACGGAAACACCCGGGTCAGCAAGTCCAGCGTCTCGCGGATGGCCCACGCGTGCGAGTAGGGACCGAAGTAGCGGACGCCCTTGCGCCGCGGCCCGCGGTAGACGAACAGCCGCGGGTACTCCTCGTTCAGCGTGACGGCCAGCACCGGGTAGGACTTGTCGTCGCGGTAGCGGATGTTGAACCGCGGGTCGAACTCCTTGATCCAGTTGTATTCCAGCTGAAGCGCTTCGACCTCGGTGGTGACCACGGTCCACTCGACGCTGCCCGCGGTGGTCACCATCTGCCGGGTGCGCGGTGCGAGCGCCGACAGGTCGGAGAAGTACGAGTTCAGCCGGCTGCGCAGGCTCTTGGCCTTGCCGACGTAGATCACCCGGCCGCGCGGATCGCGGAAGCGGTAGACGCCCGGTTCGACCGGAATGGACCCCAGGGGGGGCCGGTACGTCGAGGGATCGGGCACGGGTTCCAGGTTAGTTCGACCCGACGACGCCGCTCGACAGCCCGTCGACGAAGCCGGCGAACGCCGCGCCCTTGGCCTCGTAGTTCGCGAACAGGTCGTAGCTGGCGGCGCCGGGTGAGAGCAAGACCACGTCGACGCCGGGCACCGCGGCGGCGGTGCGGACCGCGGCCTCCAGACTGTCCACGAGGTGGGTGCGTTCGGGGTGCGCCGCGGCGAAGCGCTCGCCGATCCGGGCGCCGTTGCTGGGCGACTGGATGAGCGTCACGTTCGTCACGCCGCTGCAGAGGTGCTCGTCGACCTGGCGGTAGTCGAGCCGGCGGTCCATGCCGCCGACGATGAGCGCCACGGTGGCGTCGGGCGGCATCGCGCGCAGGGCGGCGACCACGCTCTCCCCCGTCGTGGCGAGCGTGTCGTCGATCCAGCGCACCGGGTGCTCGGCCGGGCCGGTCACCCGCACCGTCTGCAGTCGGTGCGGGAGCCCGGCGAAGTCGCGCGCCGCAGCGTCGACCACCTCCGCCGGCACGGGCGCGCCGGTGAACACCTCGGCCGCCGCGGCGGCGAGCGCGCCGTTGACCGCGTTGTGCGGGTACGACATCACGCCTTGGCCGGGCAGTGGCCGGACGTCGGCCGGTTCGACCAGGCGCAGCGTCGGCGGCAGCTCGTCGATGCCGATGGCGGCGAGCCGGGTGGGCACCTCGGGCGGGCACACCAGCGCCCGCGCGCCCAGGCGGAAGACGTTGGCCTTCGCGGCGTGGTAGGCCGCCGGGTCGCCGTGCCAGTCCAGGTGGTCGGAGAACAGGTTGGTGATCACCGCCACCGCGGGCGACGCGGTCAGCAGGGCGGCCTGCTGACTGGACACCTCGGCGACGACGACCTGGCCGGGGGCCGGTTCCAGGTCGGACAGTGGCGTGCCGATGTTGCCGGCCACGACGGCGTCGACGCCGACGGCGCGCAGCAGGTGGCCGAGGAACGACGCGGTGGTCGACTTGCCCTTGGTGCCGGTGACGCCGATGGTCTGCGCGGCGAAGCGCGTGACGAACCAGTCCGCGGCACTCGACACCCGCACCCCGGACGTGCGCAGGTCGGCGAACGCGGGCTGCCGCCACGGCACGCCGGGGCTGACGAACACCACGTCGCAGGTGCGCAGCAGCGCCAGGTGCTCGGGCCCGCGGAACACCTCCAGCCCGTCGATGCCCTGGGGCGTCGTGAACGGCACGCGCCCGGCGTCGTCGACCGCGACGATCCGCGCGGCCCCGGCCGCGGCGGCGACGTCGGCCATGGACATGCCCTCGCGCCCCAGACCCCAGATGCCGACGGTGCGGCCGTGCAGGTCCGGTCTCACGCGGGGCTCACCGCCCGGGGTCCAGCACCGCGGCGTAGCGCGGCGGCACGTAGTGCACGGGCGGCACCGACGGGTCGTCGCTCGCGGCGACCGAGGCGAGGCGGTCGCGCTGCGGTCGCAGCGCCTCCACCAGGGCCAGTCCGCCCCAGTCCGGGTCGTCGAGCACCGCCAGCATCGCCTCGGCGGCCTCGTAGTACTCGCCGACGCACTCGAAGGGCTTGTGGGCGCCGACGCCGACGATGTCCTCGATGCCGGGCAGGTTGTCCGCGTCGGCGAACACGTTGCGGCCGAAGATCTTCTCCAGCCGCACCCGGCCCAGCCGCGGTGCCATCAGCAGGAAGACGAAGAGGCACTTCGGGCAGTGGCCGCACCAGGACGCGGCGCGGCGCTGCGGATCGAGCGCGAAGGGCCGGTTGCAGCTGATGAACGCGCCGAAGTACTGCTCGAAGGCGCGGAAGCGATTCGCGATCTCCGACTCCGACAGCGCCCGCAGCAGGGAGAAGTAGCGGTCCGGGTTCAGCTCGTGCCGGCGCAGCGTGTCGCGCAGCAGCGTCTCGAACACGATGCTCTTGGACCACTGGTGGTTGACGTCGCGACCGTGCCAGACGACGTTGCCGACGTTCGAGGAGCGTTCGTTGGAGAACACGACGGGCCCGAGACCCAGTGCGTCGGCGACGATGAGACCGATCACGCTGTTGATCGCCGTGACCGGCACGTGCCCGTTGAGTGCGCCCATCGCGTTGACCTCGATGAGCGTCCGGGAGACGGTCCGGCGCACCCGGGTGCTGTCGCACCCGCTGATCTCGATGCAGCGGTCGATGGGCTCGAAGTCGTTGACGCTGAACAGCATCGGCTCGACACCGTGCCCCTTGAGCAGCTCGATGGTGACCACCGAGTCCTTGCCGCCGCCGACGGGCACCAGCGGCGGGCGAGCGGCGTCGAAGGCGTCCGGCGGGCGCACCGGCCCGCCCGCGGCGTCCGGACCGGAGACCTCCGGGGTCAGCGCGTCGGGCAGCTGGTTGCGGTAGGCGAACTCGCCCAGTCCCCCGGCGATCAGCTCGCGCAGGTAGTCCCGCTCGAAGGGGTGGGTCGGGAAGGCGATCTCGATGTGCGCCGGCGCGGCGGCCTTGTAGTAGCTCGGCGAGCAGGTGAGGGCCAGCAGGCGCAACAGCCGGTCGTCGACCGGTCGCGGGAAGTCCGGGCCGAAGTCGACGACCTCGGCGAAGGTGACGTCGACGCCGGGAGCGCGACCCCGCAGCGTGTACTGGGCGGTGAACCGGCCCTCGGCCAGCTCGTAGCCGTCGATGCTCAGCGCCCGGTAGGCGGCCGGGTCGAACGGCGCGGTCATGCCGGCACCGCCACGGTGGTGTCCAGCGCCGCGTCGCCGAGCCGGGCGACGGGGTGGACGCCGAAGCCGGGCGACACCCACCACGCCCGCCGGGGCGCGGCGGGGCGCCGCGCGGCGCGCGCCACGGCGGGCAGCAGCCCGCAGGCGGCGGCCTGCTCGAGCAGCGGGTGCGGTTCGGGGCGGTCCATGCCCACAAGACCGGCGTCGGTGTCGAACACCAGGGCACCCAAATACGGCGCGCCGCCGGGATCGGTGGGCACCGCGTCGGCGGCGTCGCGACCGGCCAGCCAGCGGTGCAGCTGGTCGCGTTCGGCGGCGCTGGTGGTGCGCGCCGCCAGCCGCCGCCACGGCGGTGCGTCGGCGTCGGGCACGACCCCCGGCACGTCGCACGCGACGATCCGCACGGGCGGCAGCGGTCCGACGGGCACCGGCTCGGTCCGCGCCGCGACAAGGGTGGCTCCGTCGCCGCCGAACAGCGTCACGGTGAGCACGACGGTGTCGGCAGGCGGGTCGGCGAGGGCCGAGGCGATCTTTGCGGCGAACGCTTCGGCGTCGGGCATCGCGACGCCGAAGAAGTCGGCGGTCTCGGCGAGGTGGCGCCAGGCCGCCGCCACCTCGACACCGGCGACACCGGCGCCCACCCGGACCGGCACGCGGAGAGTGGGATGGGTACCCGGCTGGGCGATCAGCTGCGCCACGGAGACCACCGGTGCGTCCAGTGTCGCCACGCCCTGGCGCCCGACGTCGGTCGGCATGCGAAAATCGGTCACTATCAGCGAATTCTAACGCACCCGAGGAACGGAGCGGTGAGACGCCGCATGGCCCGCGCACTCGTGAGGAGACTCACCGAAGCCGACTGGCGGGACTTCGCCGTGCTCCGGCTGCGGGCGCTCGGCGACACCCTCGGCACCCGCGACCGGCAGTACGACGACGAGTCCGCGTTCACCGCCGCGCAGTGGCGTCGGCGGCTGCGGGCGCACGCGCAGTTCGCCGCCCTCGTCGACGACGAGATGGTGGGCCTGATCGGTGCGCAGCGCGACGGCACCGCCTCGGTGTACCTGTACTCGCTGTGGCTCGAGCCGGCGGCGCGGCACCGCGGCCTGGCCCGCGACCTGGTGAGCACCGCGGTGGCGTGGGCGCGGGAGCAGCACGCGGCCACGGTGACGCTGCGCGTCGAGCTGGACAACCGCCCCGCCCGCGACGTCTACGAGGGGCTCGGGTTCACCGTCGACGACGGCGCCGCGGTGGTCCGCGCGGACGAGATCACGATGCGCCTCGACGTCAACTGACCCGGTAGCGCGTCACCAGGTCGCGGATGCGGTCCATGGCGTCCACGGCGCGGCCCTTGTCGACGGCCTGCACCGCCATCGCCGGGACGTACTCGTCGTCGGGCAGGTCGACCCGGGCCCAGCGGGCGCCGACGGGGAAGGACACGTCGACCACCTCGGACCACGGAATGACGCGCTCGGCGACCAGGTTTCGCACGCCGATGCCGGCGGGACCGACCCGCAGCCGGGGCCGGGCGAACAGCAGGACCAGGGCGGCGATGATGATGCCGAGCACCGCAATGCCCACCTGGTCGGCGGTCCGGAAGATGACGCCGCTCGACCCGACCTTGAGCAGGAACCCCACCGCGATGTGGGCGGCCGCGATGAGGAATGCGGCGCCGTAGGCGAAGTACGGCGTGAGGTGCGGCCGCACCTCGAGGTCCCAGGTCTCCGTCGCGGTCACGACGTCCGGATGTCGCGCAGCACCAGCGCGGTCGACAGCGCCGCCGCGGCGGCCTGGGCGCCCTTGTCCTCGCTCGAGCCGGGCAGTCCCGCACGGTCGACGGCCTGCTGCTCGTCGTTGACGGTCAGCACCCCGTTGGCCACCGGGGTCGACTCGTCGAGTGACACCCGGGTCAGGCCGGCGGTGACGGCGTCGCACACGTAGTCGAAGTGCGGCGTCTGCCCGCGGATCACGACGCCGAGCGCAACGACCGCGTCGTGCCGGCTCGCGAGAGCCTGTGCGACGACCGGGATCTCGATGGCGCCGAGCACGCGCACCACGGTCGGCTCGTCGACGCCGGACTCCTTGGCGGTGCGCAGGGCACCGTCGAGCAGCGCGGTGCAGATGCGGTCGTGCCACGTGCTCGCCACGATGGCGAGGCTGACGCCGGAGGCGTCGACGACGGGCATCTCCGGGACGCCGGTACCGCTCACGGGGTGCCTCCGGTCTCGTCGGCGGTCGGGGGCAGGCGGTCGCCCAGCAGGTAGACGGCCTCGTCGTAACCGCTCATCTTCACGGCCTCGTCGTAGTCGTCGAGCCCGGTCAGGTCGTGGCCCATCCGGTCGCGCTTGGTCATGAGGTAGCGGATGTTCTCGCTGTTGGCGCGGACCGGCAGCGGCACGCGCTCGATGATGTGCAGGCCGTAGCCGTCGAGCCCGACGCGCTTGGCCGGATTGTTGGTCAGCAGCCGCATGCTCTTGATGCCGAGGTCGACGAGGATCTGCGCGCCGATGCCGTAGTCCCGGGCGTCGGCGGGCAGGCCGAGCTTGAGGTTGGCGTCGACGGTGTCGTCGCCGGCGTCCTGCAGCTGGTAGGCCTGCAGCTTGTGCATGAGGCCGATGCCGCGGCCCTCGTGCCCGCGCATGTACAGCACCACCCCGCGCCCCTCGCGCGCCACCATCGCCATCGCGGCGTCCAGCTGCGGCCCGCAGTCGCAGCGCCGGGAGCCGAACACGTCACCGGTGAGGCACTCCGAGTGCACCCGGACCAGCACGTCGTGGCCGTCGGTCTCCGGGCCGGACACGTCGCCGCGGACCAGGGCGACGTGCTCGACGTCGTCGTAGATGCTGGTGTAGCCGACGGCACGGAACTCGCCGTAACGCGTGGGGATGCGCGCTTCGGCGATCCGCTCGATGTGCCGCTCGTGCTTGCGGCGCCACTCGATGAGGTCGGCGATCGAGATCAGCGCGAGGTCGTGGTCGTCGGCGAAGACGCGCAGCTCGTCGGTCTGCGCCATCGAGCCCTCGTCCTTCTGGCTGACGATCTCGCAGATGGCGCCCGCCGGCTGCAGACCGGCCAGCCGGGCCAGGTCCACCGCGGCCTCGGTGTGCCCGGGGCGGCGCAGCACGCCGCCGTCCTTCGCGCGCAGCGGCACGACGTGGCCGGGCTTGGTGAAGTCGTCGGGCCCGACGGTCGGGTCGGCCAGCAGGCGCATCGTAGTGGCGCGGTCCGACGCCGAGATGCCGGTGCCGACGCCCTTCTTGGCGTCGACGGTGACGGTGTAGGCGGTCTGGTGCTTGTCCTGGTTGACCGCGTACATCGGCAGCAGGCCGAGGCGGTCGCAGACCTCCCCGGAGAGCGGGACGCACAGGTAGCCCGACGTGTAGCGCACCATGAACGCGACGAGTTCGGGGGTGGCCTTCTCGGCGGCGAAGATGAGGTCGCCCTCGTTCTCGCGGTCCTCGTCGTCGATGACGACCACGGCCTTGCCGGCCGCGATGTCGGCTATCGCCCGCTCGACGGAATCAAGCCTCGTCATACGTCACCTACTTCGAAGGGGCGGGTGCGGGAGCACGCTCCGCCGGCTGCGGCGGGGTGTC
Source organism: Mycolicibacterium grossiae (assembly GCF_008329645.1). Lineage (NCBI taxonomy): Bacteria > Bacillati > Actinomycetota > Actinomycetes > Mycobacteriales > Mycobacteriaceae > Mycobacterium > Mycolicibacterium grossiae. The sequence goes on along the minus strand of NZ_CP043474.1, from coordinate 3,767,587 downwards.
CCCGAGTCGCCCGGGACCATGGAACCGACACAAGTATGAACCACTGGGACGGGTGAGTTATTGCGCGCGCTGCCCGAGCAGCCGTTCGACGTACTTGGCGATGACGTCGACCTCCAGATTGACCGGCGTACCGACGGTCGCGGTACCCAGGGTGGTGAGCGACAGCGTGGTCGGGATCAGCGACACCTCGAACCAGTCCGGCCCCAGCCCGGACACCGTGAGCGAGATGCCGTCGACGGTGATGGAGCCCTTCTCGACCACGTAGCGCGACAGCGGGGAGGGCAGCGAGATGCGCACCACCTCCCAGTCGGGCTGCGGGGTGCGGGCGACGACCTCGCCGGTGCCGTCGACGTGCCCCTGCACGATGTGCCCGCCGAGCCTGCTGTTGACCGCGGCGGCGCGTTCCAGGTTGACCTGGCTGCCGACGCCGATGCCGGCCAGGCTGGATCGGTCGAGCGTCTCGCCGATGACGTCGACGCTGAATTCGCCGCCGGGCAGCACCTCGACCACCGTCAGACACACGCCGTTGACCGCGATCGAGTCGCCATGACCGGCGTCACTGGTGACCACCGGGCCGCGGATCACCAGCCGGGCGGCGTCGGTCAGGTCCTCCTTGCCGACGATCTCACCGATCTCTTCGACGATTCCCGTGAACACCCCTCCAGGCTAGTGAGGGGCGTACGGGTCCGGTCACGGCGGCCGGGCGGGGCCCCGGCGCACCGGCGTCGACCCTCTACGATGCAAGCATGCAGACGCGTCCCCGCTTCGCTGTCCTGTCCCTGTTCACGGCTCTGATGGCCGCGGTCGCGCTGGTCGCGGGCTGCTCGTCGGACTCGCAGTCCAGCGCCCCGCTGCCCGACGGCGCCACGCTGGTCAAGGACTCCGAGCAGTTCACCAAGAGCCAGCAGAGCGTGCACATCGAGTTGGCGGTGACGGGCAAGATCGCCGAACTGCCCATCGAGACGCTCAGCGGCGACCTGACCAACGTCCCCGCAGTCGCCGCCCAGGGCAAGGCCAGCATCATCGCCTTCGGGCAGACCTTCAAGGACGTCGACTTCGTCGTCGCCGACGGCGACCTCTACGGCGCCCTGACGCCCGGCAGCTTCACGAACTTCGGTCCGGCCGCGGACATCTACGACGTGTCGAAGATCCTCAGCCCGCAGGCCGGTCTGGGCAACCTGCTCGCCAACTTCCGCGACGCGAAGGCCGAGGGCCGCGAGAAGGTCGGCGGGGTCGACGCCGTGAAGGTGACCGGCAAGGTCGGCGCGGACGCGGTGAACGGACTGGTGAACATCGGCGCCACCGGCGACGTCCCCGCCACCGCGTGGATCAAGGAGGACGGCGACCACGACCTCGTCCAGGCCAAGCTCGACCCGAGCGAGGGCAACAGCGTGCAGATGACGCTGACCGACTGGGGCAAGGCCGTCACCGTCACCAAGCCCGCCGCCTGATGGCCGGCGCCCACGCGACCGCCGCGCCGAAGGGCACCAACCGGCGGGTCGCGATCACCGCGGGCGGCCTCGCCGTCCTGCTGGGTGCGCTCGACACCTACGTCGTCATCACGATCATCAACGACATCATGCGGGACATCGGCATCTCGCTGAACCAGATCCAGCGCGTCACGCCGATCATCACGATGTACCTGCTCGGCTACATCGCGGCCATGCCGCTGCTGGGGCGCGCGTCGGACCGCTTCGGCCGCAAGCTCGTCCTGCAGCTGAGCCTGGCCGGTTTCGCCGCGGGGTCGGTGGTGACCGCGCTGTCCGACGACCTGTTCACCATGGTGATCGGCCGCCTCATCCAGGGCACGGCCAGTGGCGCCCTGCTGCCGGTCACCCTGGCCCTGGCCGCCGACCTGTGGCACGCCCGCAACCGCGCCTCGGTGCTCGGCGGCATCGGCGCGGCCCAGGAACTCGGCGCCGTGCTCGGCCCGCTGTACGGCGTCGCCGTGGTGTGGGCGCTGACGTCGTGGCGCGACGTGTTCTGGATCAACGTGCCGCTCGCGATCATCGCGATGGTGATGATCCACTTCAGCCTCCCGTCGCGCGACGAGGACCAGCCGAAGGCCAAGATCGACGTGGTCGGTGGCCTGCTGCTGGCCGTGGCGCTGGGTCTGATGGTGTTCGGCATGTACAACCCGTCGCCCGACGGCAAGCAGGTCTTCCCCAGCTGGGGCCTGCCGGTGCTGGGCGCGGCGCTCGTCGCGGCCATCGCGTTCTTCGTCTGGGAGAAGTTCGCCCGCACCCGGCTGATCGATCCCACCGGAGTGAAGTTCCGGCCGTTCCTGTGTGCGCTGGGCGCGTCGCTGTGCACCGGCGCCGCGCTCATGGTCACGCTGGTCAACGTCGAACTGTTCGGCCAGGGCGTGCTCGGCAAGGAGCAGAACGAGACCGTGCTGCTGCTGCTGTGGTTCCTGGGCGCCCTGCCGATCGGTGCGGTGCTCGGCGGGTGGATCGCCACCCGGATCGGCGACCGGATCGTCGCCTTCGTCGGACTGCTGATCGCAGCGTTCGGCTACTGGCTGGTGTCGCACTGGACCGTCGACGTGCTCGAGGCGCGGCACGACCTGGGGTTGTTCACGCTGCCGACGTTTGACACCGACCTGGTACTCGCCGGCGTCGGCCTCGGCCTGGTGATCGGACCCCTCACCTCGGCGACGCTGCGCTCGGTGCCCGGCACCCAGCACGGCATCGCGTCGGCCTCGGTGGTCGTCGCGCGCATGATCGGCATGCTGATCGGCCTCGCGTCGCTCAGCGCGTGGGGCCTGTACAAGTTCAACCAGTACCTCGCCGAACTGCCGAAACCCAAGGGCACCAACCTGATCGAGATCGGGGCGCAGCTGGCCGCGAACGTGCGCACCGCCTACACCATGCAGTACGCGCAGATCTTCCTAGACACCGCCGTGGTGTGCGTGGTCGGCGCGCTGCTCGGCCTGCTCATCAGCGGCAAGCACGACGTGGCCGAGGACGTCGAGGCCGCCCCCGACGCCACCCCCGATGCGCAGGACGTGCGCGTCACCCCCTAGACGCGCGCCGTCCCCCAGACGCGAAACGACCCCCGAGGCCGGTGGCCCCGGGGGTCGTCGTCACGCGTCAGCAGCGCTCGATGCCGGGGTGTTGCACCCGGAAGCTCGGCCGGTCGGCCGGATCGGCGCCGCCGAGGACTGCGCGCAGCGGGCGGCAGACCATCTCGACGATCGCGTACTGATCGACTGGGCGAAAACTGAGCCAGTCCTGCAGGGCAGTCATGCTCGTCGTCCTTTGCTCGTGCTTACCTTCGCCCGAACTTCGTCGGTAAGGCGCGAATGCGTGACCGGACCGATCGGCCCGAACACACCTTCGATTCTACGGAGCCGAAACATCACGACGGGTGTCCCGACCGCCACCGCGGGTCTCGAACGGGTAACGAGTCGCCGAATTCCCGGCGATCTTGGTGACCGGGCTCACGTGGGTCGGTCCGAAGCGGTGCGGATCTCAGCGACCTCAGTGACCGCCGCCACCCGGCGGGCCGGGAACCAGGCTGAGCCGCAGATCCGGCCCGATCTGCGCGACGCCGTCGAACCGCCAGCGGTGCGCCTGCCCGATGCCTCCCACGCCGACGTCATCGACGGCGACGACGGGCCCGCCCAGCAAGATCGGGGCGACGTAGGCGAGGATCCGGTCGACCGCGCCGGCGCGCAGGAAAGCCCCGGCGAGCGTGGGACCGCCCTCGAGCAGCACGTCGGTCCGGTCCGACAGCGCGGCGATGACCTCCCGGGGATCGCGCGTGCGGATCACCATGGTGCGCGAGTCGTCGTTGAGCACCTTCGCCTCCGACGGGATTTCCCGCTCCCCCACCACCACCCGCAGCGGCTGGCGGTCGGCGAGGCCGCCGTCGGGCCGCCGCGCGGTGAGCGTCGGGTCGTCGGCGAACACCGTGCCCGTTCCGACCACGATGGCGTCGACGACCGCGCGGATGCGGTGCACGTCGGCGCGCGCCGCCTCGCCGGTGATCCACTGGCTGCTGCCGTCGGCGGCCGCGCTGCGGCCGTCCACGCTCGCGGCGAACTTCCACGTCACGTGCGGACGGCCGGTCGAGAGCTTGTGCAGCCACTGCCGCAGCGGTCCCGCCGCGACGTCGTCGGCGAGTACGCCGGAGCGGACGTCCACCCCGGCGGCGGTCAGCCGCGCCGAGCCGCCCGACGCGACCGGGTTGGGGTCGGCGACCGCGTAGACGACGGTGCCGACCCCGGCGGCGAGCAGCGCGTCGACGCACGGCGGGGTACGGCCGTGGTGGTTGCACGGTTCGAGGGTGACCACCGCGGTGCCGCCCGCGGCGCGGGTCCCGGCGCGCCGCAGTGCCAGCACCTCGGCGTGCGGGCCGCCGGGCGGCTCGGTGGCGCCGACGCCGACGATCTCCCCGTCGCGGTCGAGCACGACCGCGCCCACCGGCGGATTCGGGTAGGTGGTGCCCTTGACGTCCTCGGCCAGCTCGATGGCGCGCCGCATCGCCGCCTCGGGCGTCACGGGCACCGTCACGACAGGTGGGCCGACGCGGCCGCCGCCTTGCGTCGCAGAGCGGCCACGGCCTCGGCGGGATCCGCTGCGTTGTACACCGCCGACCCGGCCACGAAGCAGTCCACCCCGGCCTCGGCGGCCGCGCTGATCGTGTCGTCGTTGATGCCGCCGTCGATCTCCACCACGACGGTGAGGTCGCCGGAGTCGACGAGGCGCCGGACGGCCGTCACCTTGCTCAGCACCTCGGGGATGAACTTCTGGCCGCCGAAGCCGGGTTCGACCGACATGACGAGCAGGGTGTCGAAGTCGCGCAGGATCTCCAGGTACGGCTCGATGGCGGTGCCCGGCTTGACGCTCAGACCGGCCTTCGCGCCCGCGGCCCGGATGTCGCGCGCCACGGCCCGCGGATCGTCGGTCGCCTCGGCGTGGAAGGTGACGTTGTAGGCGCCGGCCTCGGCGTACGGCGGCGCCCACCGGGCCGGGTCCTCGATCATCAGATGGCAGTCCATCGGGATGTCGGTGACCTTCAGCAGGCTCTCCACCACCGGCAGGCCCAGCGTCAGGTTGGGCACGAAGTGGTTGTCCATGACGTCGACGTGCAGCCAGTCCGCGCCGTGCACCGCCGCGGTCTCCTCGGCCAGGCGGGCGAAGTCCGCGGAGAGGATCGACGGCGCGATGAGCGGTTCGCGGGAGTGGCCGGTCATGGCGGTCAGCCTACTTCCAGCGCAGCGGCGAACATCGCGTCCGTCCCGTGCCGATGCGGCCACAGCTGCACGTGCGGACCCGTCCCCGCCGGCACCGGGTCGAACAGCGGCCAGGTGTCCAGCGCCCGCACCGGCTGGCGGCGCAGGGCGTCGGCGACCACGCCCACGGTCTCGGCGAGGTGCGGTGAGCACGTGGCGTACAGCACCACGCCGCCCGGCCGGGTCAGCGCGATCGCCGACGCCAGCAACTCGCGCTGCAGCTTGGCCAGCGGCCCCACGTCGCCGGGCCGGCGACGCCAGCGCGCCTCCGGGCGGCGGCGCAGCGCACCGAGACCCGTGCACGGCGCATCGACCAGGACGCGGTCGAAGGAGCCGGCGGGCAGGCCGGTGTCGCGGCCGTCGACGCGCAGGACCTCCACGCCGAGCCCGCGGGTGTTCTGCTCGACGAGGTCGGCGCGGTGCTCGGTGGGTTCGACGGCCGTCACCCGCGCGCCGGTCTGCGCCGCCAGCCCGGCGAGCAGCGCCGTCTTGCCGCCCGGTCCCGCGCACAGATCCAGCCAGCGTCCGCCGTCGTCGTCGACCGGCGCCAGGGTGAGCGCGCGGGCGACGAGCTGGCTGCCCTCGTCCTGCACCTGGGCCGCGCCGTCGCGGATCGCCGCCAGCCGGCCGGGGTCACCGCCCGGCAGGTAGACCGCGTACGGCGAGTACCGGCCGATCTCGCCGTCGACCGCGGCGGCGAGGTCGGCGGCCGTCGTGCCGCCCGGGCGGGCGGCCAGGTGCACCACCGGCCGCGCGTCGTCACTGTCGAGCAGTGCCGGTAGCTCGCCGGCGTCGGCGCCGAGCGCGTCGGCGAACGACTGGGCGATCCACCGCGGGTGGGCGTGGGTGAAGGCGAGGTGGCCGATGGGGTCGCCCGCCGCGGCGGGCGCCAGCTCGGCGACCCACTGCGCCTCGTCCCTGGCCGAGATGGTCCGCAGCACGCCGTTGACGAAACCCGCTCGCGCGGAATCGAACTCGATGGCCGCCTGCTCGACGGTGGTGTTGACGGCGGCGTGCGCGTCGACGCGGGTGCGCAGCAGCTGGTAGGCGCCGAGGCGCAGCAGGTCGAGCAGCACCGGGTCGATGCGCTCGAGCGGGCGTCCCGCGGCGGCGACGATCACGGCGTCGAGCAGGCCGAGGCTGCGGCAGGTGCCGTAGGCCAGCTCGGTGGCGAAGGCGGCGTCGCGCCCGGTGACGTCGCGGTCGCGCAGCATGGCGGGCAGCGTCAGGTTGGCGTAGGCGTCGCGCTCGGACACCGCCCGCAGGACGTCGAAGGCCACCCGCCGGGCCGGGTCGAGCGGCGTGCGGCGCGGACCGCGGGGTCCGCCGCGCCCGCGCTGCGGCCGGGTCACGAGGCGCGCGCCGTGTCGTCGAGGCGGGCGCCGCGCGCCCAGTCCGCGGCCGCCATGGGCTTCTTGCCCGGCGGCTGGATCCAGCCCAGCGTCACCGGCGACGACGCGGTGCCCACGTGCACGCCGGCCTTGTCGGCGCGGATGGCGCCGGGCGGCAGGGGATCCCGTTCGGTCGGCAGCACCGGCCCGACCTTGACGCGCAGGTCCCCGATCATGGTCCACGCGCCGGGGTTGGGCGTGACCGCCCGGATCCGGCGGTCCACCACGTGGGCGGGCAGGTCCCACCGCACGCGCGCCTCCTCGACGGTGATCTTCGGCGCGACCGTGATGCCGTCGGCGGGCTGTGCGACCGCGTGCAGGGCGCCGTCGGCGATCCCGTCGAGCGTGGTCTCCAGCAGGCCCGCGCCGGTCGTCGCGAGGCGTCCCAGCAGGTCGCCGGCGGTGTCGGTGGGGCGGATGGTCTCGGTCACCACGCCGAACACGGGGCCGGAGTCCAGGTCCGGTTCGATCCGGAACGTGGTGGCCCCGGTGACGGTGTCCCCCGCGGCGATGGCGGCTTGCACGGGCGCCGCGCCGCGCCACGCCGGCAGCAGCGAGAAGTGCAGGTTGATCCACCCGTGCGGCGGGACAGCCAGCAGCCCGTCGCGCAGCAGCGCGCCGTAGGCCACCACCGCGCAGCACTCCGGCGCCAGCTCGCCCAGTTCGGCGACGAACTCGGCGGAGTTGGGGCGCTCCGGACGCAGGACCGGGATGCCCGCCTCGAGCGCGAGGGCCGCGACGGGCGACGGAGCGGGCCGGCCGCGGCGGCCGGACGCCGCGTCGGGCCGGGTCAGCACGGCGACGACGTCGTGGCGCGGCGAGTCGATCAGGCGGCGCAGGGACGGCAGTGCGGGCTCGGGTGTGCCCGCGAAGACGATTCGCATGGTCCTTCCGGGGTTCGGGGGCGGCAGGGGTCGAAGGCTAGCGCGGCAGCTGGTAGTACTCGCGTTCGGGGACGCCGGCCAGCGGCGCGACCACCATCCACGGCAGCGTGGTGACCAGCCGGTTGAGTGTCGCGACCGCGTCGTTGTAGTACTGCCGGGCGAAGGCCAGCGTGTTCTCGGTGGCCGCCAGCTGCTGCTGCAGGTCCGCGAACGCGGCCGACGACGCGAGCGAAGGGCTGGTCCGGGCGGCGGCGACGGCACGGCCGACGGCGTCGTCGAGATCCCGCTGGGCGGCGCTGCGCCGAGCCACCGACGGGCCGCCGGTGGCCGCGGCGAGCGCGGCGTTGGCGGCGGTGACGCGGTCCAGCACCGCCAGCTCGTGGTCGGCGAGGGTCTGCACCGCATGCATCACACCGGGAATCAGCGCGGCGCGACGGGTCAGTTCGACGTCGATGCCCGCCAGCGCCTCGGCCACCCGCACGTCGGCGGTGCGGATCTTGTTGTAACCCACCAGGACGAGGGCCAGCACCGCGACGAGCACCACCAGCAGCACCGTCAAGCCGAACGTCACCACGAGCCGCCTCCTCCGCCGCCGCCGCCACCGCCACCGCCGCCGCTGGACCCGCCACTGCTCCCGCCACCCGACGACGAGGAGGACTGCGACGCGGTGTACGCACCGATTGACGACGTGAGCGCCGAGGTGAAACCGTCGAAGTCGCCGCCGCCGGAACTCGCCGCGGTCCAGCCGCCCGACGAGGACGAGGACTGGTACCAACCAGGTTGCGGCGCAACGTCTCCCGTCGCGTCGGAGTACTTCTTGGCCCACAGCGCTGCTGTGCCGGCGGCCACCGCATAGGGCACGTAGGCGGTGTAGAGGTCCCTGCGGGCGGCGAAGTCGAACCGCGTCTCCGCCGAGTCGGTCGCCAGCAGCCGGTGGAAACCGCCGGCGGCCGACCACAGTTCGCGGCCCTTGGCGGTGCGCCTGCTGCCGACGCCGTCGGCCCACGCGCGGACGGTGGCCGCGAAGAAGACGGCGAACGGCAGGCCCCACATCGTGGCGGGAAAACCCCAGCGGAGGAAGCCGCACAGCGCGAGGATCGCGGCCAGCGCGTTGGCCGACCGGACCCACAGTTCCGCGCGGCGCTTCTCCACCAATCCCTCGTCGGCCGCCCACTTTCGGACCGCGACGGCCATGTCGGCCTTCGCCTTCTCCAGCTTCTTGCCGGACGACGCCGTCTTCTTCGCCTCGAACTCGGTGCCGGGGCCCATCACCTTCAGCGCGGAGCCGACCGCGACGCCGACGGGGTCGACGTCCGCCCAGGCACTGCGCTGCGCGGTTCCACGGACGTCCCAGTGCGAGGCGTTGACCTGCCGGAGTTCGACGAGGCCCCGGTCGGCCAGGTGGAACAACGTGGCCGTCAGCCCGTTGCCGGGGACGCTCTCGGTGCGGATGAACTCGGTCTGCACCGGTCCCAGACCGGGTGGCGGCGCGTACTGCACGGGGAAGCCCGGCGGCGGCTCGACCGTGGAGCGGTACCAGAGGTAGCCCAGCGCGCCGGCCGCGACGGCGATGCCCAGCACCCACACGGCGGCGATCGCGGACTGCCCGAGGACGCGGTCCCAGCGCTGCGGCCAGGGCAGTTCCCCCCGCGGCGGCGGCGGCGCGTCGACCGCGGCGCGCACGGTGACCGGGGTGCGGGGCGGCAGGTTCGCGGCGCCGAACTCGACGGTGTCGCCGCGCACGGCGAGGTCGGTGCAGGCCCGTCCGACGCCGAAGCCCACCGAGCACGCGGCGCCGGGCACGGCCGCGGGCAGGGTGACCCGGACCCGGACCCGGTCGATGCGGTTGTTCCACGACGGCGCGACGACGTTCCAGTAGAACGCCGACGCCCCGGCGTCGGGTCGGCCCACGGCGCCGGCGAAGCGGCGGTCGGCGCCGCTGCCCGCCGGGTCGAGCACGCCGCGGATGCGGTAGCGGATCTCGTAGACGTGCTCACCGGGGATGAGCGTGCTGTCCGGGTCGCCGATCTTCGCGACGCGGAAGCGGTCGGCGTCCTCCCACAGCAGTTGGTGGTTCACCGGCTGACCGTCGAGGGAGATCGACGCGATCTCCGGGCGTTGCCGCACCGACGCGTCGTTCTGGTTCGCCACGTCCCAGTAGCGGAAGATGCCGTGCCGCCCGGCCGGGAAGTCGCCGGTGATGGTCTCGACCGCCTGCAACGTGCCGTCGGCGGTGACGACGAGGTCGGCGCGGTAGTCGGTGATGACGACGGGATCCTCGGCGGCGTCCTGCGCTCCGCCGCCCGACGATCCGCCGGCGAACGGCACCGGCCACAGCAGCCCGATGGCGATGAGCCCCACCAGGATCGACCACCCGATGAGTCGGCGCACGTGACCTCCCGCGGGCCCGGATCACCCGCCGGGCTGGGCCTACCCTATGTGCAACGGGTCGATCTGCACACGCACCGGCTGCTGGTCGTGGCGGGCGCTGGCGACCCCGGTCGCGCGGCGCACCGCGGCCGCGAGGTCGAGACCCTCCCCGCGCGGCACCCGCACCAGCATCCGGATCACCGGTCCCCCGGTCGGCTCCCCCGCCGGGCGCCGCGCCCCCGGCGGCAGGTCGACCGGTCCGAGCACCTCCGCCGAGGCCGGCAGCTCGGCAGCGGCGACCAGCGCGGCAACCGCCGCGGCCTCGCCGTCGATGGCGGCCATGTGCGCCGCGGGCGGCAGACCCACCTCGTGGCGGGCGTCGAGTTCGGCCTCCGCGTGCCCGACCGGATCCCACCGGATGAGCGACTGCACGGTTGGGATCGCCGACTCGGCGACCACCGCGACCACACCGCCGTCGGCGCGGGACCGGACCAGCGCCGCCGCCGCCATCCAGCGGCGCAGCGCGTCCTCGGCGGCGCGCAGGTCCTGTCGCCCCAACAGCGCCCAGCCGTCGAGCAGCAGCGCGGCGCCGTAGCCGCCGGCGGCGACCGGCTCGGCGCCCGGGGTGGCGACCACCAGCGCCGGGTCGCCGGACACGGCGGGCACCAGCGCCTCGCCGCCGGAGGTCACGACCGCGGTGCCCGGAAAGGCGCGGCCGAGTTCCTCGGCGGTGCGGCGGGCCCCGACGACGACGGCGCGGACCGCGTCCGACCCGCACCGCCGGCAGCGCAGCGCCGCTTCGGCCCGGCCGCACCAGCGGCACACCGCGCCGGGGCTGTCCGCGCCGGGCAGGGACATCGGCCCGGTGCAGTGCCGGCACCGGGCGATGGTGCGGCAGCGGTTGCACGCCAGCGCCGGCACGTACCCGCGCCGGGGCACTTGCACCAGCACGGGCGTGCCGGCGGCGAGCGCGCGGCGCGCGGCGTCGAGCGCCATCGTCGGCAGCCGCGCGGTGCGTGCCGCCGGATCGCGCTCCTGGGCGAAGGCGCTGTCGTCGAGTGCGACGACGCGGGGGGCGTGCGCGCGCACCACGTGCCGGGTGGCCACCAGGTCGTGCGCCCACGACGAGCGGACCAGCGCCTGGGCCTCCGCCGTGCGGGACAGCCCGCCGACCAGGGCGGCGCAGCGCACCTGGTGGGCGCGCAGCATGCCGACGTCGCGCGCGTGCGGGTAGGGGGCGCGGGGTTCGGCGAGGCTGTCGTCGCCGTCGTCCCAGACGATCACCAGGCCGAGGTCGGCGACGGGTGCGAACACCGCGCTGCGCGTGCCGATGACGAACCGGGCCCGGCCGCGCAGCACGGCGAGCCAGCGGCGGTAGCGCTCGGCGGGACCGAGCCCGGCCGAGAGCGCGACGACGCGGTCCGGGTCGACGAGCCGCGTGGCGGCGGCGTGCAGGGCGTCGACGTCGCGCTGGTCGGGCAGCACCGCCAGCGCGCCGCGGCCCCCGCCGATCACGACGGCCGCCGCCTCGGCCAGCCGATCCGCCCACTGCTCGCCCGGCAACGCCTGCCACACCGCGCGGGCGGCCCGGCCCTCGGCGAGCGCGGTGAGGAAGCCCGGCGCCCGGCCGTAGCGCGCCCACGCCGTCGGGTCGACCTCGGCGCACGTCGACGCGGGAAGGTCGGGCAGCACCTGCTTCTCGACGTTCGCGTGCCGCGGGGGCACCGCCAACCGCAGCACGTCCGGCCGGGTGCCGGCGTAGCGGGCGGCCACGGCCTCGGCGAGCCGGCGGACCTCCGGAACCAGGACCGGTTCGGCGGACACCACGCGGTCGAGCCAGCCGAGCTTGCCGGGATGGTCGGTGTCGGAGCGCCGCTCGAGGATGAACGCGTCGACCAGCCTGCCGTGGAACCGGACCCGCGCCCGCACCCCCGGTTGCGCGTCGTCGGACTGCTCGGCGGACACCAGGTAGTCGAAGTCGCGGTCGAGGTGCGGCACCGACAGCATCGGCAGCACCCGCGCGATCGGCTCGTGCTCGGCCGCCTGCCGGGTGGTGCTCACCCCGCCGGTGTAACAGCGGCGTCCGACGCCGCGCGCCGACCGAACAGGAAGCCCGCGGTGATCGCGAGGATCGACGCGGCGTAGGCCCACCAGATCGGCACCGCCAGCACCTCGTTGCCCAGCACGAAGCGGCTGATCCCGATCATCGCGTCCGACACCGCGAAGCAGACCGCGCCGAGAGCCGTCCACGGCGTCGGCAGGTCGGCCAGCAGCGCCGCGCATACCATGGCACCGAGCACGGCGATGTAGAGCGTCACCGGCACCGCCATCCCCTGGTCGAGGAGGTTCGGCCAGAACCAGGCCAGCAGCGCCACGCACGCCGCCACCAGCACCGCGCAGGCCGCGAGCCGCGCGGGCGGGCGCCGCACCAGCGGCAGCAGCGCGACCAGGAAGCAGACGTGCGCGACGAGGAACGCACCGAGCCCCAGCACGAACGACGGCTCCCACCACGGCAGGGCCAGCAGCACGTCACCCGCGGCGGAGAACAGCAGCGCCGCGACGAGCCACCGTCGCTCGCGGCGGATCGCCAGTCCCACCGCCGCGGCGGCGAGCAGCAGCGCGGTGAGCGCCTTGGCCACCGGTTGCAGGGCGAAGCGACCGGTGAGATCGGCGCCCGCCGGCAGGCCGAGCGCCGTGACGAGCAGGAAGACGCCGTAGGAGGCGCCGACGACGGCGGCGGTCAGCCACAGCGCACCCGACGGCACGGCGCGTGCCGGGGCGGTCGCCGGGGTGTGGGCCATCAGCAGAACGTACCGGGTCGGCCGGACGGCCGAGGAGGGGTCGGGCGCGCGTACGGTGCGGTGGTGCCCGACAGCCAGACACCCGAGACCGCCGCCCTCGACCCCGTCCTCAGCAAGGTCCTCGAGGCGGTGCCGTTCCAGCTCACCGCCGAGGGCGGCCCCGAGGCGACCCGCCGGCGCTTCCGCGACCTGCCCCGGCCCGAACTGCACCCCGAGGTCCGCGCCGAGGACCGCACGCTCGACGGGCCGGGCGGCCCGCTGCCGATCCGGATCTACCGTCCCGCGGACGCGGGCAGCGACGCGCTGCCGGTGGTGCTGTTCTTCCACGGCGGCGGCTGGGTGGTCGGCGACCTGGACACCTACGACGGCACGGCCCGCAGGCACGCCGCCGTCGTCGGCGCGCTGGTCGTCGCGGTCGACTACCGCCTCGCGCCCGAGCACCCCTACCCCGCCGCGGTCGACGACGTCTGGGCGGCGACGCTGTGGGTGGCCGCGCACGCCGCCGAGTTCGGCGGTGACCCCGACCGCCTCGCCGTCGCGGGCGACTCCGCGGGCGGCAACCTCGCCGCGGTGGTGGCGCTGCTGGCGCGCGACCACGGCGGACCCGCGCTGCGCCGTCAGCTGCTGTGGTACCCGGCGACCACGTGGGACGTCTCGCTGCCGTCGTTCACCGAGAACGCTCACGCCCCGGTGCTGGACACGCCCTCGGTCAAGGAGTTCTCGCGCTGGTATGCCGGTCACGTCGACCTGGCCACGGCCCCCGCGACGTTGATCCCGGCCCGGGCCGAGTCGCTGGCCGGCGTGGCACCGGCGTACGTCGCGGTGGCCGGTCACGACCCGCTGCGCGACGACGGCATCCGCTACGGCGAGCTGCTGACGGCCGCCGGGGTGCCGGTCGAGGTGCACAACGCGACCGGCCTGGTGCACGGCTATCTGGGCTACGCCGGGGTGGTGCCCGCGGCCACCGAGGCATGCGATCGGGCTCTGCTCGCGCTGCGCGCCGCGCTAACGTAGCCACCATGGTGGACGCTTCGGAGACCCGCCCGGGCATCGATCCCGCCCTCGAGGCGCTGCTGGACGCGGTGCCGCTGGAATTCACCGTCGACGACGGCGTCGAGGTGGCCCGCGAGCGGTTCCGCGCCACCCGTCCGCCCCGGGAGACGCTGCCCGACATGCAAACCGAGGACCGCAGGGTGGGATACGGCGACGTCGGCGACGTCGGGGTGCGCATCTACTGGCCACCGGTCGACGCCTCCGCTCCGCTGCCGGTCGTCGTGTACTTCCACGGCGGCGGCTGGTCGATCGGTGATCTGGACACCCACGACCACGTCGCGCGGGCGCACGCCCTGGGCGCGGAGGCGATCGTCGTCTCGGTGGACTACCGGCTGGCCCCCGAGCACCCGTTCCCGGCCGGGGTCGAGGACGCGTGGGCGGCGCTGCAGTGGGTCGCCGAGAACGCGGCCGACCTCGGCGGTGACCCCGAGCGTCTCGCCGTGGCGGGCGATTCCGCGGGCGGCAACCTGGCCGCCGTGCTGACACTGCGGGCGCGCGACGCCGGCGGACCGCCGCTGGCGTTCCAGCTGCTGTGGTACCCGTGCGTCGTCGGCGACACCGCGGTGCCGTCGTTCGCCGAGAACGTCGACGCGCCGATCCTCAACCCCGACGTGATCGCGGCGTTCCTCGCCTGGTACGCACCGGGATTCGACTTCAGCGACCCGGCGGCGCTGCCCACCGACTTCGCCCCGGCGAACGCGTCGTCGCTGGCTGGTCTGCCGCCCGCGTACGTCGGCACCGCCGAACACGACCCGCTACGCGACGACGGCGCCAGATATGTCGAATTGCTCGCTGCCGCAGGAGTTTCGGTACGGCTGAGCAACGAGCCGACACTGGTGCACGGGTTCGTGAGCCTGGCGCCGGTGTCACCGGTCGCGACCGAGGCCACCGCGCGCGGCCTGGCCGCGCTGCGGGCGGCGCTGCACCCGGGGGCCGCGGCGTGAGCGCGAGCACTCCCGACCACCAGGTTCTCGTCGTCGGGGCCGGGTTCTCCGGCATCGGCGTCGGCATCGGCCTGGACCGGGTGGGGCTGTCGGACTGGCTGATCCTGGAAGCCGGCGACGAGCCCGGCGGGACGTGGTACTGGAACTCCTATCCCGGTATCGCCGTGGACATCCCGACGTTCTCCTACCAGTTCTCCTTCGAGCAGAGCACCGAGTGGTCGCGCACCTACGCCCCGGGACGCGAGCTGAAGCGCTACGCCGACCACTGCGTGGCCAAGTACGGCCTGCGCGACCGCATCCGCTTCCGCACCCGGGTCACCGAGGCGGTGTTCGACGAGACGGCGAACCTCTGGCGGGTCCACCTCGACGACGGCACGGCGGTCACCGCGCGGTTCCTGATCAACGCCAGCGGCGTACTGACGGTGCCGAAGCTGCCGGACATCGACGGGGTCGAGGACTTCGCCGGGATCACCATGCACACCGCGCGCTGGGATCACGACCTCGACCTGACCGGCAAGCGGGTGGCCATCATCGGCACCGGCGCCTCGGCGATTCAGATCATCCCGGAGATCGCACCGGTCGTCGGTCACCTCGAGGTCTTCCAGCGCACGCCGATCTGGTGCCTACCGAAGTTCGACGTGCGGCTGCCTCCCGTGGCGCGCCGGGCGATGCGGCTGCCCGGCGTGCGGTCGCTGTACCGTGCGCTCAGCCAGACCTACGTCGAGTTCACGTTCCCGATCTCGGCGCAGTACGCCACCTGGTTCCCGCTGGCGCGCATCGCCGCCGTCATCGGCCGGGCGTATCTCGCCCGCGAGGTCCGCGACCCCGTCACGCGGGACGCGCTGACCCCGCGCTACGCCGTGGGCTGCAAACGACCCGGCTTCCACAACACCTACCTGTCGACCTACAACCGCAACGACGTCGACCTCGTCACCGACCCGATCGCGAAGGTGACCGGATCCGGTGTGGCCACCGCCGACGGCACCACCCACGAGGTCGACGTGCTGATCCTCGCGACCGGGTTCAAGGTGCTCGACGTCGACGCGCTCACCTTCGAGGTCACCGGCACCGGCGGACAGCGGCTGGCCGACTTCTGGGAACGCCACCGCATGCAGGCCTACGAGGGCGTCAGCGTGCCGGGCTTCCCGAACTTCTTCAACGTGATGGGCCCCTACGGGTACGTCGGCTCGTCCTACTTCGCGCTGATCGAGGCGCAGACGCACCACATCGTGCGGTGCCTGCTGCGCGCCGAGGAGGACGCGGCCTCGCGCGTCGAGGTGTCCCAGGAGGCCAACGACCGGTTCTTCGCCGAGATGATGAGCCGGCGGCACCGGCAGGTGTTCTGGCAGGACAGCTGCCGGCTGGCCAACAGCTACTACTTCGACCGCAACGGCGACGTGCCCCTGCGGCCCGGCACCACGGTGGAGACCTACCTGCGCAGCCGGCGGTTCCCCCTGGAGGACTACCAGTTCGGCGCCTAGAACTGCACGCCCCGGGTGAGCGCTCCGTCGACCACCAGGTTGGTGCCGGTGATGAAGCTGGCCCTCGAACTGCTCAGGAACACCACGGCGTTCGCGACCTCCTCCGGGGTCGCCATCCGGCCGGTCGGGTTGAGCCCGAGCGCCGTGGCGAAGAGTTCGGGGTCGTTCTCCTCGATCGACGGCCACACCCCGCCGGGGAAGTAGGTGTTGCCGGGGCTGACGGTGTTGGCCCGTACCCCCCGTCCGGCGACCTGGAGCGCCAGCCCCTGGGTGTAGTGGATGATCGCGGCCTTGAACGTGCCGTACGGCCCTGCGGCGAAGTCGATCTCGCGGCCCGACACGCTCGAGATCGTGACGATCGAGCCGGCTCCGGTCGCTTCGAGATGCGGCAGGGCGGCCGCCACGAGTCGGACGGTGCCCATGAGGTCCACCTCGAAGCCGCTGCGCCAGTTGTCCGGGGTGTCCGGGATGGCGAGGGCGCTGACGTTGGCGACGACGCCGTCGATGCCTCCGAAACGCTCGGCGATGTCGGCGACCCACGATGCGACCGCCGCGGTGTCGGCCACGTCGACCGGTGTGCCGATGGCCGTGCCCGTCGCTTCCAAGTCGGCCTGCGCGGCCTCGACGGCATCGGGGGTCCGCGCGCAGAAGGCCACCACGGCGCCTTCACCGAGCAATCCCTCGACGACCGCGCGGCCGATCCCGCGGGTGCCTCCCGTGACGAGGAAGCGCTTGCCCGTCAAACCGAGATCCACGGTGCCGTCCCCTAGTAGTGGATGGCACCCAACGAGCGTGCGGCGCGGCGCAACTCGTCGTGCATGCCGTGATGGGCCGCGGCGCTGGGCAGCAACCGCTTGTCGATCTTCGTGACCGAGCTGTAGTTGGTGTCGACGACGTTGGCGATCGGGCTCTGCGAGATCTGCGTGAGCAGCTGGTAGGCGTCGAACCGATCCAGCCCGTGGAGTTCGCCGAGCCAGCCGATCATCTCGGCCTGACCCGCTCGCCACGCCTCCTCCAACGGCCTGCCCGATCCGATGGTCATCAGGTGGGTGTCGGTCTCCAGCCGCGGCCAGGCCGGACCACCGCCCTTGATCAGGTCGATGATCGCGGTGACGTGCATGGCGCCCTCGATCGCGGTCCCGCAGGACTCGCCCTCCCCCTGCCGGTAGTGTCCGTCGCCGAGTGAGAACAGCGCACCGTCGACGTTGACGCGAAGGAAGCACGTCGTGCCGGCGGCCATCTCCGGGGTGTCCATGTTGCCGCCGAAGTAGTCGGGAACCAGCGACGTGCGAACCTCGCGGCGCGCGGATGCGACGCCGACGGTGCCCAGCATCGGGTTGGCGGGCAGACGCACCGCGAATTCGCTGGCGTGCGCGGTGAATCCGACGGTGTGCGTGCCGGCGTCGTAGTCGTAGACGTAGGTGCGCTCGGGTATCGGCTCCTGCAGCGACGGACTCGCCGGAACGCTGGTGAGGCCGCCGAAGAACGGGATCAGGCTCGACGCGCCCCACGTCCGCGCGGGCGTCAGGTCGACGAGGTGCACGGCGAGCGTGTCCCCCGGCTCGGCGCCCTCGATCCAGAACGGCCCGGTCTGCGGATTCAGGTCCTCGGTGTCGAGCGCCGTGCTGGCCACGTTGTTGCGGCTGGTGATGCGTCCGCCGAAGGCATCCTCGGTCCACAGGGTGAGTGCGGTGCCCGGCGTGATGCGCATGACCGGCTCGGCGCCGCCGAACGTGTAGTTGAGTTGGTCGACGGTCGGGACGAACGTGACGTGGTCCATGACGTCCATCCTCGCCCAAACGACGAAGCGCCGCCGACGAAGCCGTCGGCGGCGCTCGGCGAGTGGCTCAGACGCTGGCCTTGAGATCCTCCACCTTGTCCGTGCGCTCCCAGGGCAGGTCCACGTCGGTGCGGCCGAAGTGCCCGTAGGCAGCGGTCGGCGCGTAGATCGGACGCAGCAGGTCGAGGTCGCGGACGATGGCGCCGGGCCGCAGGTCGAAGACCGACGTGATGGCCTTCTCGATGCGGGCGGGGTCGACGGTCTCGGTGCCGAAGGTCTCGACGAACAGACCGACCGGGGCGGCCTTGCCGATGGCGTAGGCGACCTGCACCTCGACGCGCTCGGCGAGGTCGGCGGCGACCACGTTCTTGGCGACCCAGCGCATCGCGTACGCCGCGGAGCGGTCCACCTTCGACGGATCCTTGCCGGAGAAGGCGCCGCCGCCGTGGCGGGCCCAGCCGCCGTAGGTGTCGACGATGATCTTGCGGCCGGTCAGGCCGGCGTCGCCCATCGGGCCGCCGAGCACGAACTTGCCGGTGGGGTTGACCAGCAGGCGGAAGTCCGAGATGTCCAGCGTGTCGTGGCCGAGGTCGGCGAGCACGGTGTCGACGACCTGCGCGCGGATGTCGGGAGCGAGCTGGCCGTCGAGGTCGATGCCGTCGGCGTGCTGGGTGGAGAGCACCACGGTGTCCAGGCGGACCGGGGTGACGCCGTCGTACTGCACGGTCACCTGGGTCTTGCCGTCGGGGCGCAGGTAGTCCAGCTTGCCGTTCTTGCGCACCTCGGTGAGGCGGCGGGCCAGCCGGTGCGCCAGCGCGATCGGCAGCGGCATCAGCTCGGGCGTGTCCTTGATGGCGTAGCCGAACATCAGGCCCTGGTCGCCAGCGCCCTGCAGATCCAGCGGGTCCGCGCCACCCTCGACGCGGGTCTCGTGGGCGGTGTCGACACCCTGGGCGATGTCCGGCGACTGGCGGCCGATGCCGATGTTGACGCCGGCGGTCTCGCCGTCGAAGCCCTTCTCCGAGGAGTCGTAGCCGATCTCGAGGATGCGCTCGCGGACGGTGTTGGTGATGTCGGCGAACGCCTCCTTGGCGGTCGTCGTCACCTCGCCGATGACGTGCACCTGGCCGGTGGTCACCGCGGTCTCGACGGCGACGCGGGACTTGGGATCCACGGCGAGCAGCGAGTCGAGCACCGAGTCGCTGATGGCGTCACAGATCTTGTCGGGGTGGCCCTCGGTGACCGACTCGCTGGTAAATAGCCGGGCTTTGCTCACGGTGTGATCCCTTTCCAAACTTCGTTAGTCATGCGAATGATATCGTCGTCCCGTAGTAGGCAAGCGCGTCGCCCCGTTCCGCGCAACCCTTGTGCGCAGCGCGGTGCCGGCGACCCGTCACTCGTCGCGGTGGCGCAGGAACGTTCCGATCGCGTCCACGATACGGCTGGCCATCAGCGTCTTCGAACCGTGCCGTAGGCCGGTCTCCGTGCCGTCGGCCGCCAGCAGCCACCCGTCGTTGACGTCGACCTCGAATGCCCGCCCCTCGCCGACGGCGTTCACCACCAACAGGTCGCAGCCCTTGCGTCGAAGTTTGGACCGCGCGTGGAACAGGACGTCGCCGTTCGCGTCGCCGGTCTCGGCGGCGAATCCGACGATGGCGCGCATGTTCGGCAGCTGCCCGTCGGCGCGGGCACGCACGGCACTGGCCAGCACGTCGTCGGTGCGGGTGAGTTCGATGACCGGCGCGTCGGCCGTGTGTCCCGGTTCGTGCGACTTCTTGATCTTGCTGGTGGCGACGTGGGTGGGTCGGAAGTCGGCCACCGCGGCCGCCATCACCAGCACGTGCGCCTCCGGGGCGTGCTTGGCGACGGCGTCCTTGAGCTGGCCGGCCGAGCCGATGTGCACGACGTGAACGCCGGCCGGATCGGCGAGGCCCACGGTGTTGCCTGCGATCAGCGTGACGTCGGCACCGCGCTGGGCGGCCACGCGCGCGACCGCGTAGCCCTGCTTGCCGGAGCTGCGGTTGCCGATGAAGCGGACCGGGTCGATCGGCTCCCGGGTGCCGCCTGCGGTGACGAGGACGCGGGTGCCGGACAGGTCGTGCGGCAGCGCGTCGGACCGCTCGAGGAGCAGCTGGGCGAAGGTGGCGATCTCCTCCGGCTCGGGCAGTCGGCCCGCACCGGTGTCGGTGCCCGTGAGCCGCCCGTGGGCGGGCTCCAACACGATCGCGCCGCGGCGCCGCAGCGTGGCGACGTTCTCGACCGTCGCCGGGTGCTGCCACATCTCGGTGTGCATGGCCGGGGCGAACAGCACCGGGCAGTGCGCGGTCAGCAGCGTGGCGGTGAGCAGGTCGTCCGCGCGGCCGGACGCCGCACGTGCCAGCAGGTCGGCGGTCGCGGGTGCCACGACGACGAGGTCGGCTTCCTGGCCGATGCGGACGTGCAGCACCTCGTCGACGTCACTGAAGACGTCGGTGCGCACCGGGTGGTGCGACAGCGCCTCGAACGTGGCGGCACCGACGAAGCGGAGCGCGGACTCGGTCGGGACGACGCGCACGGAGTGCCCCGCCTCGGAGAGCCGGCGGACGACGGTGCACGCCTTGTACGCGGCGATGCCCCCGGCGACGCCGACGATGATCCGCTTGCGCTCGCTCATGCGCGCCGACTCCCCGTCGCTCGCTCGTCCGAGACCGCGCCGCGGACCGCTACTCGCCCTCGGTGTGCTCGAGGAGGTCGGAGTGGATCTCGCGCATCGCGATCGACAGCGGCTTCTCCTGCAGACCCGGCTCGACCAGCGGGCCGACGTACTCGAGGATGCCGTCGCCGAGCTGGTTGTAGTAGTCGTTGATCTGGCGCGCGCGCTTGGCGGCGTAGATGACCAGGGCGTACTTGCTCGACGCCCGGTCGAGCAGCTCGTCGATGGGCGGGTTGGTGATGCCCAGCGGCGTGTCGTAGGCGATGGTGGCGTCGGAGGCGGTGCTCTCGACAGGGGTGCTCACGAAAGATTCTCCTGGCGTTTCGACTGTGGGGCTGGATGTGCGTTACGACGACCTGAGGGCAGGTCCGTCACGGGCCCACCAGCAAGGATACCAATTCGGCGCAGGCCGACTCCAATTGCGCGTTGACGACGACCACGTCGAACGTGTCCTGCGCGGCCAGTTCCTCGCGTGCCGTCCGCAGCCGGCGGGCCATCACCTCGGGGGTCTCGGTGCCGCGTCCGGTCAGGCGCGCCTCTAGGGCCTCCCAGCTCGGCGGGGCAAGGAAGACGCTGAGCGCCTCGGGCATCGCTGCCTTGACGGCCCGCGCGCCGGCGAGGTCGACCTCGATCAGCACCGGGCGGCCGGCGCGAGCCGCGTCGCGGACGGGTTCGGCCGGGGTACCGGAACGGTGCAGGCCGCCGTGGATCTCCGCCCATTCGAGCAGCTCGCCGCGGTCGATCAGCCGTTGAAACTCCTCGGCCGTGGTGAAGGTGTAGTCGACACCGTCCACCTCGCCGGGACGTGGTGCCCGCGTGGTGGCGGAGACGCTGAAGTGCAGGTCGGGAACGCGGTCACGCAGGCAGCGGACGACCGTCGACTTCCCGACGGCTGAGGGACCGGACAGCACCACGACGCGTGTCATCGCACCCGCCCGGCCCCTCGGCCGGCGTTCACCGATCGCCTAGGACTGGTCGAACTTCTCCAGCAGGGCCTTGCGCTGGCGATCACCGAGGCCGCGCAGGCGGCGGGTCGGGGCGATCTCCAGCTCGGTCATGATCTCCTGCGCCTTGACCTTGCCGACCTTGGGCAGGGCTTCGAGCAGTGCGGAGACCTTCATCTTGCCGAGGACCTCGTCGGTCTCGGCGTCCGTGAGGACCTGCTTGAGGTTGGTGCCGCCGCGCTTGAGCCGATCCTTGAGTTCGGCACGGGCTCGACGTGCGGCAGCAGCCTTCTCCAACGCTGCCGCGCGCTGTTCGTCGGTCAACTGGGGAAGGGCCACGGGATTCCTCCGTCTCTCGCCGTCATCTGTTGTGTCTTGACTGGTAGACAACCAGCCAGCGTCGACGACCGTACCCACGCTGGCTGACGAAAGCTAACCCCACCCCCGGCGCGTTTCGACGTTTTCCCAGCGTGTAGGACGCCAGCGAACCAGCGCGGTCGCGCTCCGCTGGGCACCGCCGGTCGCGATGCGGCCGTTATTGACCCTCGATGTCGCAGCTCACCAGGGGTTTCGACGCGCTTGCGCAGCTCACGGCCGGTGTCTGCTGGGCGTGACCACGGCGACGCCCCGTCGCGGCGGCCGATTCGGCGAGAAATATTCGCAGGTCACGGCGTGTCGGGCGTGTCGGGAACACGTCCGGGTGGCGTCGTCGGGTCACGCAGGTCACAGGAGTCGCATCCGTCACGACTGCATCTCGTGCGGCACTCATACGCTCGCCAAAGCGCACGCACAGTTGGCGTTCCTACATTCGCGGTGTCGGGGTGGCCGGCGCGGTTCACGACCGCGCGACACCGGAAGTGAGGATCGACCATGAACGCGAAACGGATGGTGGCGGCGTGCGCCGTCGCGATCGGCATCGGCGCGCTGGCGCCGACGGTGGGTGTCGGGACCGCCGCTGCGGCCCCCGGCCCGCCGTGTGGACCGCAGGGCGGGTGCCAGGGCCCCGGCGGGCCTTCGGGCCCCGGCGGTGGCCCGGGTGGTCCCGGCGGGCGGGGCCCCGGCGGACCCGGCTCCGGCGGACCCGGCGGATGGGGCCCGGGTGGACCCGGACACGACGACGGACCGGGCCCCGGCGGACCCGGCGGGCCCGGCGGTCCGGGCGGTCCGGGCGGATGGGAGCCCGGCCGCGGACCGGACCGGCCCGCGTGGGGCGACCCGGGACCGCCTCCGCCGCCGCCGGCCGACCTCGCGTGGCGCGGCATCGACCAGGGCCGGTTCGACCACCAGCCCTTCAACTACAACGGCTCCTGGGTGACGCCGCTCTTCAACCCGGACTTCAACGACTGGGGGTTCTGGTTCTTCGGGATCTGGATCCCGCTGTGACCATGACCACCCACTGAATGGACCCGCCAGAAGAACGTGCGGCCGGTGATGCGACATCGCCGGCCGCACGTCTGCGTCAGCCACCTGAGCCGTTACGTCGCCGTGCGACAACGGTTTTCGTTTCGTTACCGGACGCACAGCACCCACCTATTCCGGCCACATCCCCGGCCCATCCCCGCTTCGTAACGTCGTGGCACGCGAGGCGAATCCGCGCCTCGCGAACGGACGGGAGTCGACACGACATGAGGTTCACGCGAGCACTCGGCACCACGACGATCGCGGCCGGCATCGGCCTGGCCGCGGCCTTCGGCATCGGAACGGCGTCGGCCGATCCGGGCGGGCCGTGCAACCCGCCGGCCTGCCAGGACCAGCACCGCAACGACCACGGCGACCGCAACCAGGCCCCGGTGGACTGGCACGGCAGGGGCGTCGACCAGGGGCGGCAGGACCACCAGCCGTTCAACTGGAACGGTCAGCAGGTGACGCCCATGCCCGCGGGCAACGGCGCGGGCTGGGGCTTCTGGTTCCTCGGCCAGTGGATCCCGCTGTAAACCGCACGCGGTGCGCGGCCGTACGGCGGGTCACCGAAGGGTGGCCCGCCGTTCGCGTGTCAGGGAGGTCTCAGGCGAGGTGTGCGACGGCGTCGCGCATGCGCTCCCCCGCCGCCCGCAGGGCGGTGACGTCCGGACCGGCGCGCAGCACCTCGCGCGACACCGCGGGCAGCAGCGTGCCCGGCGCGGCGCCACCGAGTCCCGCCAGCGTCTCCGGTCGGCCGCCCTGGGCGCCCACCCCGGGGATGAGCACGGGGCCGTTCAGCGCGCTGAGATCGGGCACCTCGCTCAGCGTCGCACCGACCACGACGCCGACCGAGCCGTGGCCGCCGGCGGCATTCTCGGCCGCCGCCCGGTCGACGATCGATTGGGCGATGGTCCGGCCCTCGCGGGTGGCACCTTGCACCTCGGCACCCTCCGGGTTGCTCGTCGCGGCGAGCACGAACACTCCGCGGTCCCGCTCGGCCGCGAGGTCGAGCAGCGGGCGCAGCGAGCCGAAGCCCAGATACGGCGACGCGGTCACGGCGTCGCACGCCAGCGGCGAGTCCCCCGCCCACGCTGCCGCATACGCCGCCATCGTCGTCCCGATGTCGCCGCGCTTGGCGTCGGCCAGCACCAGCACGCCCTCACCGCGCAGGCCGGCGATCGTCTGCTCCAGCACCGCGTATCCCGCGGCGCCGTGGCTCTCGAAGAATGCCACCTGCGGCTTCACCACCGCGATGCCGGCGAAGGCCTCGACGCACGCGTCGGCGAACGCCCGCAGGCCGGCGGCATCCGCCGTCAGGCCCCAGGCGCGCAGCAGTTCCGGATGCGGGTCGATGCCGAGGCACAGCGGCCCACGCGCGGCGACCGCGGCCGCCAGCCGGGCGCCGAAGCCGGTCACGGGTGGGTGCCGAGCTGGCTGTGCAGCTCCTGCACCGAACGCACGCCGATGTCGCCGCGGATCCCGGCTTCGATGCCCTGCACCGCGGCCGACGCACCCTGCACCGTGGTGACGCACGGGATGTTCATCGCGACCGCCGCGGAACGGATCTCGTAGCCGTCGACGCGCGGGCCCGAGTTGCCGTACGGCGTGTTGATGACCATGTCCACCTGGCCGGCGCGGATCGCGTCCACCGCGGACACCTCGGGGCGGCCTTCGCCGGGTCCCTCGAAGTTCTTGCGCACCACCTCGCACGGAATGCCGTTGCGGCGCAGCATCTCCGCGGTGCCCTCGGTGGCCAGCACGCGGAACCCGAGGTCGGCCAGCCGCTTCACCGGGAACACCAGCGAGCGCTTGTCCCGGTTGGCCACCGACACGAACACCGTGCCGTTGGCGGGCAGCGACCCGTACGCCGCGGTCTGGCTCTTCGCGAACGCCGTGCCGAAGTCCCGGTCGATGCCCATCACCTCGCCGGTGGACTTCATCTCCGGCCCCAGCAGCGAATCGACCTGCGAGCCATCGGTCCTGCGGAACCGGTTGAACGGCAGCACGGCCTCCTTGACCGCGATCGGCGCGCCCGGGGAGACCGCGGCCCCGTCGCCGGTGGCGGCCAGCATGCCCTCCTCGCGCAGCTGCGCGATCGTCGCGCCGAGCATGACCCGGGCGCACGCCTTGGCCAGTGGCACGGCCGTCGCCTTCGACACGAACGGGACGGTGCGGCTGGCCCGCGGGTTGGCCTCGAGCACGTAGAGCACGTCGTCCTTGAGCGCGTACTGCACGTTGAGCAGGCCGATGACGCCGACGCCGAAGGCGATGGCCTCGGTGGCCCGGCGCACCGCCTCGATGTCCTGGCGGCCCAGCGTCACCGGCGGCAGCGCGCACGCCGAGTCGCCGGAGTGGATGCCCGCCTCCTCGATGTGCTCCATGATGCCGCCGATGTAGACCTCGGACCCGTCGCACAGCGCGTCGACGTCGATCTCGATGGCGTCCTCGAGGAACCGGTCGACCAACACCGGGTGCTCGGGCGACAGTTCGGTGGCGCGGGTGATGTAGCCCTCGAGCGTCTGCTCGTCGTAGACGATCTCCATGCCGCGCCCGCCCAGCACGTAGCTCGGCCGTACCAGCACCGGGTAGCCGATCTCGGCGGCGATCTTGCGCGCCGCCTCGAAGCTGGTGGCGGTGCCGAAGCGCGGCGCGGGGAGCCCGGCGTTCGTCAGCACGTCGCCGAAGGCGCCGCGGTCCTCGGCGAGGTCGATGGCCGCGGGCGGGGTGCCGACGATGGGGACGCCGGCGTCCTCGAGACGCTGCGCCAGCCCCAGCGGCGTCTGGCCGCCGAGCTGGACGATCACCCCGACGACGCCTGGACCGCCTGCGCCGGAGAGCTGTTCGGCGTGGTAGACCTCGAGCACGTCCTCGAAGGTGAGCGGCTCGAAGTAGAGCCGGTCGGCGGTGTCGTAGTCGGTGGACACCGTCTCGGGGTTGCAGTTCACCATCACGGTCTCGAAGCCGGCCTGGCTCAGCGTGGTGGCGGCGTGCACGCAGCTGTAGTCGAATTCGATGCCCTGCCCGATCCGGTTGGGGCCCGAACCGAGGATCAGCACCTTGGGCTTCTCGGTCTGCGGCGCCACCTCCGTCTCGGCGGCGGGATCGAGTTCGTAGCTGCTGTAGTGGTACGGCGTCCGCGCCTCGAACTCCGCGGCGCAGGTGTCGACGGTCTTGTACACCGGGTGGATGCCGAGCCGCTGCCGCAGCGCCCGGACCCCCATCTCGCCGGCGAGTTCGGAGCGCAGCGAGGCGATCTGGCGGTCGGACAGACCGCTGTGCTTCGCCCGGCGCAGCAGGTCCTCGTCGAGCACCGGCGCCCCGCGCAGCTCGGCCCACAGCGACACCAGCCCGCCGATCTGGTCGACGAACCACGGGTCGACGCCGGACGCCTCGGCGACGCGTTCGACGCTGGCGCCGAGGCGCAGCGCCAGCTCGATGTCGTAGAGCCGACCGTCGGTCGGCGTGCGGAGCCGGTCGAGGATCTCCTCGACGTCGAGGTCGGGGTCCGGTCCGGTCCAGAAGCCGGTCCGGCCGGTCTCCAGCGAGCGCATCACCTTGCCGAGTGCCTCGATGAAGTTGCGGCCCATCGACATCGCCTCGCCGACGGACTTCATCGTGGTGGTCAGCGTGGCGTCGGCGCCGGGGAACTTCTCGAACGCGAACCGCGGCGCCTTCACGACCACGTAGTCCAGCGTCGGCTCGAAGCAGGCCGGCGTCTCCTTGGTGATGTCGTTGACGATCTCGTCGAGCGTGTAGCCGATCGCCAGTTTCGCCGCGATCTTCGCGATCGGGAAGCCGGTCGCCTTCGACGCCAGCGCCGAGGACCGCGAGACGCGGGGGTTCATCTCGATGACGATCAGCCGGCCGTCGGACGGGTTGATGGCGAACTGGATGTTGCAGCCGCCGGTGTCGACGCCGACCTCGCGCAGGATCGCGATGCCGAGGTCGCGCATCCGCTGGTATTCGCGGTCGGTGAGCGTCATCGCGGGCGCCACGGTCACCGAGTCGCCGGTGTGCACGCCCATCGGGTCGAAGTTCTCGATCGAGCAGACGACCACGACGTTGTCGTTGCCGTCGCGCATGAGTTCGAGTTCGAACTCCTTCCACCCGAAGATGGACTCCTCGATGAGGACGTTCGCACTCGGGGAGGCCGCGAGCCCGTCGCCGGCGATGCGTTCGATGTCTTCGGTGGAGTACGCCATGCCCGAGCCGAGGCCGCCCATCGTGAAGGAGGGCCGCACGACGACGGGCAGGCCGAGGTCGGCCACCGTGTCGCGGACCTCCTCCATCGAGAAGCACACCCGCGACCGCGCCGACTCGCCGCCGACCTTGGCGACGATGTCCTTGAACTTCTGCCGGTCCTCGCCGCGCTGGATGGCGTCGAAGTCGGCGCCGATCAGCTCCAGGTCGTACTTCTCCAGCACGCCGTTCTCGCTCAGGGCGACCGCGGTGTTCAGTGCCGTCTGCCCGCCCAGGGTGGCGAGCAGGCCGTCGATCTTGTTGCCGCGCTCGGCGTGCTGGGCGATGACCTTCTCGACGAACGCCGGCGTGATCGGCTCGATGTAGGTGTTGTCGGCGTACTCCGGGTCGGTCATGATCGTGGCCGGGTTGGAGTTGATCAGCGTGACCTGCAGGCCCTCGGCGCGCAGCACCCGGCACGCCTGGGTGCCGGAGTAGTCGAACTCGGCCGCCTGGCCGATGACGATGGGTCCGGAGCCGATGACGAGGACGTGGTTGAGGTCGGTGCGGCGTGGCATCTAGCGGCCCCTTCCGGCCTGGACGTCGGCCATCAGGTCGACGAATTGGTCGAACAGGTAGTTGGCGTCGTGCGGCCCGGCCGCTGCCTCCGGGTGGTACTGCACCGAGAACGCGCGCCCGTTGGTGAGCTTGATGCCCTCCACCACACCGTCATTGGCGCAGGTGTGGCTCACCATCGCCCGCCCGAACGGGGTGTCGAACTCCTCGCCGGCCTCGCCTTCGAGGGCGAAGCCGTGGTTCTGCGCCGTCACCGACACCCGCCCGGTCGCGTGGTCCATCACCGGGACGTTGATGCCGCGGTGGCCGAACACCATCTTGTAGGTGCTGCGACCCAACGCGCGGCCGAGGATCTGGTTGCCGAAGCAGATGCCGAACAACGGGATTCCCGCCTCGATGACCTGCCGGGTGACCGCGACGACGTGGTCGGCGGTGGCGGGATCGCCGGGCCCGTTGGACAGGAACACCCCATCGGGGGCGATCTCGGCGATCTGGTCGAACGTGGCGCTCGACGGCAGGACGTGGCTGAGGATGCCGCGGCGCGCGAAGTTGCGCGGCGTGTTGGTCTTGATGCCGAGATCCAGTGCGGCGACGGTGAACCGGCGCTCGCCCTCGGCGTCGACGACGTAGCTCGCGTCGGTGGTCACCGCGCCCGCGAGGTCGGCGCCCAGCATCGACGGTTGGCTGCGGACCCGGTCGAGCAGCTCCTCGATAGGTGCCTCGGCCGCGTCGCCGCTGAAGACGCCGGCCTTCATCGACCCGGCGGTGCGCAGGTGCCGCACCACGGCGCGGGTGTCGATGCCGGCGATGCCGACGATGCCCTGCCGGGTCAGCTCGTCGTCGAGGGTGCCCGTCGCGCGCCAGTTCGACGGCCGCGGGGAGGGGTCGCGGACGGCGTAGCCGGCCACCCAGATACGGTCGCCGCGGCTCTCGGCGTCCTCGCCGTTCCAGCCGGTGTTGCCGATCTGCGGTGCCGTCGCGACGACGATCTGACCGTAGTAGCTCGGATCGGTCAGCGTCTCCTGGTAACCGGACATCCCGGTGGAGAACACCGCCTCGCCGAGCGTCTGCCCCACGGCGCCGAACGGCGTGCCGGTGAACACCCGGCCGTCGTCGAGCACCAGGACCGCACGGTCCCGCTGCGATCCCCCGCTTCCCGCTGCACGCGTCACGCGGCGTCCTCCTGTACCCACTTGGCGAGCTCGCGGCGGTCGTCGCCGCGGAACCCGGTGTCGATCTCGGTGCCCGACGGCAACTTCCAGCGGATCGCCAGGATGCCGTCGAAGGTCAGTGCCCTGCCCGCGAGTGCCCGCTCGGTACGGATCGCGGTGATGCAGTCGTCCGGGATCCAGAGGGGGCTGGCGCCGCTGCGCTGCAGCATGATGCCCTCCGGATAGCGGGTCATGACGGCCTTGCTGCGGAAACCCAGGTCGCCTGCGACGATCCGGTCGAGCCAGCTGGGCGATCCGGCGGTGGCGGCGGGCGAATCCGGCCGGGCGACCGTGCTGCCGAGGTACAGGCCCCGGGTGGCCCCGATCAGCGCCGGGCCGACGGTGTCGGGCAGCCCGGGCAGCATGCCGATCATCTCGACCTGCCGCTGCGCGCGGCGCTGCCAGCCGCGCATCATCCGCCCGATGAAGAAGGCGATGAGTACCGCCAGGACCGCGGCCATGATCAGCGAGGCGACGAGGGTGGGGGTGTTCACGACGTCAGGTCCTTCCGTGTCGCCGGGCCGGCCGCGCCGAAACCGTTGGCCGCGATGCCGTCCCGGGCGGTCACCGTGCCGCGCAGCAGCGTCAGCGTGACCGTGGCGGGCAGCGTCATCGCCTCGTAGGGCGTGTTCGCCGAACGGCTGGCGAGGTCGGCGCCGGTCACCGTCCAGGTCGCCTCCGGGTCGACGACGGTGAGGTTGGCCGGCTCCCCCACCTCGAGCGGACGGCCCTGGTCGGGCAGGCCGACGATCGCCGCGGGCGCCTCGCTCATCACCCGCGCGACGTCGCGCCACGACAGCAGACCGGGACGGACCATGGTCTCGGCGACCACCGACAGCGCGGTCTGCAGGCCCAGCATGCCGGGGCGCGCGGAGGCGAACTCGCACATCTTCTCGTGCTCGGCGTGCGGCGCGTGATCGGTGGCGACGCAGTCGATCACACCGTCGGCCAGCGCCTGGCGCAGCGCGACCGCGTCGCTGGCCTCGCGCAGCGGCGGGTTCACCCGGTTGCGGCCGTCGTACTCGGCGAGCCGGCCGTCGTCGAGCAGCAGGTGGTGCGGGGTCACCTCCGCGGTGATCGCGATGCCCTGCTCCTTGGCCCAGCGCACCAGCTCGACGGTGCCCGCGGTCGAGGCGTGGCAGACGTGCACGCGCGCACCGGCGTCGCGGGCGAGCAGCGCGTCGCGGGCGACGATCGACTCCTCGGCCGCGCGTGGCCACCCGGCGAGCCCCAGCCGCGCGGCGTTGGGCCCCTCGTGGGCGACCGCGCCGGCGGTCAGCCGCGGCTCCTCGGCGTGCTGGGCGATCAGCACGCCGAGCCCGGTGGCGTACTCCAGCGCGCGGCGCATCACCAGCGGATCGGCTACGCACACACCGTCGTCGGAGAACATTCGCACCCGCCCGGCGCCGGCGGCCATCAAGCCCATCTCGGTCAGCTGCGTGCCGCCCAGGCCCACCGTCACGGCACCCACCGGGTGCACGTCGACGAGGCCGACCTGCTGACCGCGGTGCCAGACGTGGTCGGTGACCACCACGCTGTCGGCCACCGGGTCGGTGTTGGCCATCGCGAACACGGCGGTGTAGCCGCCGAGAGCGGCTGCCGCCGAACCGGTCTCGATGTCCTCGGCATACTCGCGGCCGGGCTCGCGCAGGTGGGTGTGCAGGTCGACGAAGCCGGGCAGCAACACCTGACCCCGTGCGTCGACGACGTCGGCGCCCTCGGGCGCGGTCAGCTCCGGGCCGATGTCGGCGATCTGGCCGTCGGCGACGAGTACGTCGACCGGGTCGCCCTCGCCGTAGCAGCGGACGCCGCGTAGCAGCAGACTCACGAATTCACTCCCACCGCATCGGTGTCGGCCCCCACCAGCAGATGAAACAGCACCGCCATCCTCACGTGCACCCCGTTCGTGACCTGTTGCAGCACAGCCGATCTCGACGAGTCCGCCACCGAGGACGCGATCTCCATCCCGCGCAGCATGGGCCCCGGGTGCATCACCACGGCATCCTCGGCGAGGCCGGCGAGGCGCTTCTCCCCCAGTCCGTAGCGCACCGAGTACTCGCGCGCCGACGGGAAGAAGCCGCCGTTCATCCGCTCGGCCTGCACCCGCAGCATCAGCACCACGTCGGCGCCGGGCAGCTCGGCGTCCAGGTCGTGCGAGACGGTCACCGGCCAGCCGTGCACCCCGACGGGCAGCAGCGTCGGCGGCGCCACCAGCACGACCTCGGCGCCGAGCGTGGCCAGCAGCTGCACGTTGGAGCGCGCGACGCGGCTGTGCAGCACGTCGCCGACGATCACCACGCGGCGGCCCTCGATGGCGCCGAGCCGCTGCCGGATGGTCAGCGCGTCGAGCAGGGCCTGAGTGGGGTGCTCGTGCATGCCGTCGCCGGCGTTGACGACGCACGGCCCGCCGTGGTCGGGTTCGGCCGTCCAGGCGGCCAGTTGCTGCGCCGCACCGGACGCGGGGTGTCGGATGATCAGGGCGTCGGCGCCGGCGGCCCGCAGCGTCAAGGCGGTGTCGCGCAACGACTCTCCCTTGGCCACCGACGAACCGGAGGCGCTGACGTTGATGACGTCGGCGCTCATCCACTTGCCGGCGACCTCGAACGACACCCGCGTGCGGGTGGAGTTCTCGTAGAACATCGTGATGATGGTGCGGCCCCGCAGCGTCGGGAGCTTCTTGACCTCGCGGCCGAGCAGCGCCTCGGCGAACCGGTCGGCGTCGTCGAGGATGGCGGTCGCCTCGTCGCGGGTCAGGTCCGCCGCGGAGAGCAGGTGCCGGGCGCTCATCGTCGGGGACCTCCGGTGTTCGCGATCCGCACGCCGTCGTGGCCGTCGTGTTCGGCCAGGCGCACCTTGACGTTGTCGGTGCGCGACGTGGGGACGTTCTTGCCGACGTAGTCGGCGCGGATGGGCAGTTCGCGGTGGCCGCGGTCGACGAACACCGCGAGTTGCACGATGCGCGGCCGGCCAACGTCGCGTAGCGCGTCGAGCGCGGCGCGCACGGTGCGGCCGGAGTACAGCACGTCGTCGACGAGCACGACCACCGCGTCGTCCACCCCGCCGGCGGGGATGCTGGTCTCGGCGAGCGGCCGGGGCGGCTTGCTCATCAGGTCGTCGCGGTAGAGGGTGACGTCGAGGGCACCCGAGGCGACCTCGACGCCGGAGAACTCGGTGATCTGGCGTGCGAGCCGGGCCGCGAGCGTCACGCCGCGGGTGGGGATGCCGAGCAGCAGCACGCGCGGGGCATCGGCGCCGCCGAGGGCGGTCTTCTCGATGATCTGGTGCGCCATGCGCGAAATGGTGCGGGTGACGTCCGCGGCCGACAGCAATTCCCGGTCGGAGCCGGCAGCGGAAGCGCCGGCGGGGGCAGTGGACACGGGTGACCCGGACCTCCTTCTCCGCCTCACGGGACGGATCGTTAAAGGACGTCGAACTGGGGTGGAACTCTACCACCGGGTCGGCGCGCCGCCGGCGGCGGCCGACCGCTGGCTACGCTGGTCGACGATGAATCTCGATTCCAATCGCGCGTCCATCCAGGAGGTCGTCGACGCCGGGCTGCTGTCCGGAGCGGTCACGATGGTCTGGCAGGACGACCGGGTGCTGCAGGTCAACGAGATCGGCCACCGCGACGTCGCCGCCCGGCTGCCGATGCAGCGGGACACGATCTTCCGCATCGCCTCGATGAGCAAGCCGGTCACGGTGGCCGCCGCGATGGCCCTGGTCGAAGAGGGCCGGTTCCGCCTCGACGACCCCGTCACGCCGTGGTTGCCCGAACTGGCCGACGTGCGGGTGCTCGCGACGCCGGACGGTCCGCTCGAGCGCACCGTGCCCGCGCGCCGCCCGATCACGTTCGACGACCTGATGACCCACCGCAGCGGCCTCGCCTACGCCTTCTCGGTCGGTGCGCCGCTGAACCGGGCCTACGGCCGCCTGATGTTCCGGCAGGACCAGGACCACTGGTTGGCCGAACTGGCCCAGCTGCCGCTGGCACACCAGCCCGGCGAGCGGATGACCTACAGCCACTCCACCGACGTGCTCGGCATCGCACTGTCACGGATCGAGGGCAAGCCGCTCACCCAGGTGCTCGACGAACGGATCTTCGCCCCATTGGGCATGCGCGACACCGGGTTCGCGGTCACGCGGGAGGGCCGGACCCGGGCGGCCACGATGTACAAGGTCGAGGACGACGGGGCCGGTACGCCGACGCTGCGCGACGACGTGATGGGTCCGGCGCCGGTCACGCCGCCGACGTTCTGCACCGGCGGGGCCGGCCTGTGGTCGACCGCCGACGACTACCTGACCTTCGCCCGCATGCTGCTGGCGGGCGGCACCGTCGACGGCGTGCGGGTGTTGTCACCGGAATCGGTCACCGCCATGCGCACCAACCGGCTCACCGACGAGCAGAAGAAGGTGCCGTTCCTCGGCATGCCGTTCTGGCGCGGCCGCGGTTTCGGGCTCAACCTGTCGGTGGTGACCGACGCGGCGCAGTCACGTCAGCTCTACGGGCCCGGCGGTCTCGGGACCTTCAGCTGGCCCGGCGCCTACGGCACGTGGTGGCAGGCCGACCCGTCGGCGAACCGGATCATGCTGTACCTGATCCAGAACCTGCCGGACCTCACGTCGGATTCGGCCGGCGCTGCGGTGGCGGGCAACACCTCACTGCTGAAGCTGCAGGCGGCTCAGCCCCGCTTCGTGCGGCGCACCTATCAGCTCCTCGACGCGTAGCGGTCTCCCGCGGCGTGCCCGGCGTGCCTGCGCTGCACGACCAGTCCCGCGACGATGATGACGACGGCGGACAGCGCCGAGAGCCCGATCGCCTGCTGCTGATCGGGGTCGAAGGCCATCAGCACCAGGATCGCCACGATCCCGACGATCGTGACCACGGTGAGGTACGGGAACAGCCACATGGCGACCGGCGCGCGCTCGCCGTCGGCGCGCATCCGGCGGCCCAGCACGAATTGACTGCTGGCGATCGCGAGGTAGACGAACAGCGCCACCGCGCCGCTGGTCGCCAACAGGTAGCCGAAGATCTTCTCCGGCAACAGGTAGTTGCCCGCGACGGCCAGGAAGCCGACCACCATGGAGGCCAGCACGGCGACCCACGGCGCACCGTTGCCGGCCACCCGGCGCACGGCCTGCGGCGCGTCCCGGCGCTCACCGAGGGAGAACAGCATGCGCGACGCGGTGTACAGCGCGGAGTTCAGGCACGACGCCACCGCGGTGAGGATGACGAGGTCCATGATGAGCTTCGAGCCGGGGATGCCGATCGCCTGCAGCACGGACTGATACGAGCCGTCGGTGAGCTGGTCGTAGGGCATCAGCGCCACGACGACGAAGATCGAGCCGAGGTAGAACAGCGAGATCCGCCAGATGACGGAGTTGACGGCCCGGCCGATGCCCTTGGCCGGGTTCTTCGATTCGGCCGCGGCGATCGTGACGATCTCGGTGCCCATGAAGGAGAACATGGTGATCAGCAGACCGGCGATCACCGCACCGAAGCCGTTGGGCATGAACCCGTCAGGCTCCCAAAGATGGTGGATGCCGCTGACCTGCGAGTCGGGGATGACGCCGAGGATGGCGGCGACGCCGACGCCGATGAAGGCGACGATCGCCACGACCTTGATGAGCGCGAACCAGAACTCGAACTCGCCGTAGTTGCCGACGCTGACGAGGTTCGTGATCGTCAGCAGCAGCGTCACCGCCAGCGCCCAGATCCACTGCGCGCCGCCGACGAGGTCGGTGAGGATCGCCGCGGCGGCCGTGGCCTCGACCGGGATGACGAGCACCCAGAACCACCAGTACAACCAGCCGACGGTGAAGCCCGCCCACCGGCCCAGGGCGCGGTCGGAGTACACCGAGAACGAGCCGGTGTCCGGGTTGGCGGTCGCCATCTCGCCCAGCATCCGCATGACGAGGACGACGAGCAGCCCAGCGAGGAAGTACGAGATGAGCACGGCCGGACCGGCCTCGGCGATGGCGTTGGCCGAGCCGACGAACAGGCCGGCACCGATCACGCCCGCGATCGAGATCATCGTGATGTGCCTCGACTTGAGGCTGGTGCCCAGTCCGTTGCCGGGCGTCGCCGCCGGATCCGCGTCCACCTGTCCGCTCATGACCGCATCCCCTCTCCCGGCGCGGCCCGGCAGGGCGCGCGCAGCCAAGATCAGCGCAGTCTTCCCAGCCGCCCGATCGGTGAAACCACCGAGCGAGCGGCGGGTGTCAGGACTCTTCGGCGGGGCCGGCGGCGCCGCGCACCGCGGCGGCGGCCGCGCGGATCTGCGGGGTGACGAGCATGATCTGTCCCAGGACGCCGTTGACGAACCCGGGCGACTCGTCGGTCGAGAGCTTCTTGGCTAGCTCGACCGCCTCGTCGACCGCGACGGGCTCCGGGACGTCCTCGGCGTGCAGCAGCTCCCACACCGCGACGCGCAGGATCGCGCGGTCGACAGCGGGCAGCCGTTCCAGCGTCCAGCCCTGCAGGTGGGTGGAGATGAGGTCGTCGACGTGGGCGGACTGCTCGGTGACGCCGTGCGCGACGGTCACCGTGTAGGGGGCCAGCGGTGTCACGTCGGGTTCGGTGTCGGCGAGTGCGTCGCGCGCCTCGGCCACCTCGGCAGGCGTCAGGCCCCGGGCCTCGGCTTCGAACAACAGGTCCACGGCGCGCTTGCGGGCCTGGTGCCTGCCCCGGTGCTTCCCGTCGCGGCCAAGGTCAGGCATTGACCCTTCCCAGGTAGCTGCCGTCGCGCGAATCGACCTTCAGCTTGTCACCGGTGTTGATGAACAGCGGCACCTGGATCTCGGCGCCGGTCTCCATCGTGGCGGGCTTGGTGCCGGCGTTGGACCGGTCGCCCTGCAGGCCCGGCTCGGTGCTGGCGACGAGGAGTTCGACGGTCACCGGCAGCTCCAGGTACAGCGGCGCGCCGTCGTGGAAGGCGATCTGCACCGGCATGCTCTCGAGCAGGAAGTTGGCGGCGTTGCCGACGAGCGACTCCGGCAGCGGGTGCTGCTCGTAATCCTCGGAGTCCATGAAGACGAAGTAGCTGCCGTCGCGGTAGAGGTAGGTCGCGTCGCGGCGGTCCACCGTGGCGGTCTCCACCTTCACGCCCGCGTTGTAGGTCTTGTCGACCACCTTGCCGGACAGCACGTTCTTCAGCTTGGTCCGCACGAACGCCGGGCCCTTGCCGGGCTTGACGTGCTGGAACTCGATGATCTGCCACAGCTGACCGTCGATCTGCAGGACGAGTCCGTTCTTGAAGTCTGCGGTCGATGCCACGTTGGGTACTACTCCTGATCTTGTTTAGAGAATCGCGAGTTCCTTGGGGAACCGGGTGAGCAATTCTGGCGTGGGCGCTTCCTCCCCACCGACGACCAGGGTGTCCTCGATGCGGACGCCCCCGCGGCCGGGGAAGTAGACGCCGGGTTCCACGGTGACCGCGGAGCCAGCAAGCAGTGTACCGGCGGACGACGCGCTGATCCCCGGCGCTTCGTGGATCTGCAGTCCGACGCCGTGGCCGAGCCCGTGGCCGAAGTTCTCGGCGAACCCCGCGTCGGCGATGACCTGCCGTGATGCGCCGTCGACGTCGCGCAGCACCACGCCCGCCGCGAGCGCCTCGCGCCCGGCGCGCTGGGCGGTGGCCACCAGGTCGTAGACGTCGCGCTGCCACTGCGCGATGGGCGCCAGGACGAACGTGCGCGTCATGTCGGAGTGGTAGCCCGCGACCAGGGCGCCGAAGTCGATCTTCACGAAGTCGCCGGCGGCGAGGACCGCCTCGGTCGGGCGGTGGTGCGGGATCGCCGAGTTGGCGCCCGCGGCGACGATGGTCTCGAAGGACGGGCCGTCGGCGCCGTGGTCGAGCATGCGGGACTCGAGTTCGCGCGCCACCTCCTTCTCGGTGCGGCCCGGTCGCAGCCCGCCGGCGGCGACGAGGTCGGCCAGCGCCGCGTCGGCCGCCTCGCAGGCCAGTCGCAGCAGGGCGATCTCGCCGGCGTCCTTCACCTCGCGCAGCGCCTCCACCGTTCCGGCCGCCCGGACGAAGTCGAGGTCGCCCGCCGCCTTCTGCAGCTGCGCGAAGCCGTCCACGGTCAGTACGTGGCTCTCGAAGCCGAGCCTGCGGACGCCGGACGCGGCGGCCTTGGCGGCGAGCTGAGGTCCGCAGGCCCGTTCGATGACCAGTTCGGCGTCGGGCGCCTGCGCGGCGGCCTGGGTGACGTACCGGCCGTCGGTCGCCAGCACCGGCACCTCGTCGTCGGCGCGGATGAGCAACGCGGCGTTCGAGCCGGTGAATCCGGACAGATAACGCACGTTCACCAGGTCCGTGACCAGCAGTGCGTCCAGCTCGGCGGACCGCAGCCGGCGACGCAGGCGGTCCCTGCGGTGGGAAATCGTCACGACCCTCGACGCTACTCGCTACGCTGTGCCCCCATGAGCAAGTGGTTGCTGCGCGGACTGGTGTTCGCTGCGCTGATGGTCGTCGTCCGGCTCCTGCAGGGCGCCCTCATCAACGCGTTCGAGACGCAGGCGCTGATCATCAGCATCACGCTGGTCGTGCTCTTCGCCATCGCGGCCTTCATCTGGGGGTTGGCCGACGGCCGCGCGGACGCCCGCCGCAACCCCGACCCCGACCGTCGCGGCGACCTCGCGATGACGTGGCTGCTGGCCGGCCTGTTCGCCGGCATCGTCAGCGGGGCCGTCGCATGGTTCATCTCGCTGTTCTACGACAACGTGTACGCCGAGGGCCTACTCAACGAAGTGACGACGTTCGCGGCGTTCACGGCGCTGGTGACGTTCGTGTTCGCCGTCGCCGGCGTCTCGCTGGGCCGCTTCCTGGTGGACCGCAAGGCCCCGCCGGTGCAGCGCCGCGGTGCCGACGACGACCGCGCCGACACCGATGTGTTCGCCGCCGTCGGTGCCCGGGACTACCCGGACGAGGATTCGTCGCGTGAGGGCGCCGAGGCCGCCCGCACCGACCACCTCACCTCGACGGTGACCAGCCCGCGCGAGTCCGAGGAAGCCGGCTCGGAAGCCGACACCGACCGGGGCCGTCAGCAGCCGTAGGCCTCGCTGAGGGCCGCGCACCGTCGCGAGACTTCAGAAGATGACGGAATTCGCGCCGAATCCGTCACCAAGTGAAGTCTCGGCGCGCAGACCGACCGCACGCGCTCCCGTCAGGTCTGCGCGGCGAGGTACCGCAGCGCGAGCAGGTAGCCCTGCACGCCGAGGCCAACGATCACGCCGGTGGCGATGGCGCTGAGGTAGGAGTGGTGGCGGAACTCCTCGCGGGCGTGCACGTTCGAGATGTGCACCTCGATGAGCGGGGCCGTCAGCTCGGAGCAC
This sequence comes from Mycolicibacterium grossiae, assembly GCF_008329645.1. Classification (NCBI taxonomy): domain Bacteria; kingdom Bacillati; phylum Actinomycetota; class Actinomycetes; order Mycobacteriales; family Mycobacteriaceae; genus Mycobacterium; species Mycolicibacterium grossiae. The sequence continues at coordinate 3,729,307 of NZ_CP043474.1, read as the reverse complement.
GCGTCGCGCAGCGCGATCGAAGTGTGCGTGAACGCCCCGGCGTTGAGGATGACGGCCTCGCCCGCGTCGGCGGCGTCGTGGATCCAGCCGAGCAGCTCGGCCTCGCTGTCGGACTGGCGCACCCGCACGGCGAGACCCAGCTCGGCGGCCTCGCCCTCGATCAGCGTGACGAGGTCGTCGTGGGTGGTGCTGCCGTACACCGCGGGTTCGCGCTTGCCGAGCCGGCCGAGGTTGGGCCCGTTGATGACGTTGACCGTCGCGGCGCTCACGCCCGGGTTCCGATCTCGGAGTAGGCGGCGGCCAGCAGCGCCGGGTCGGGTCCCTCCAGCCGGCCGGGCTTCGCGAGCCCGTCGAGGACGACGAAGCGGAGCACGCCGGACCGCGACTTCTTGTCCCCCGCCATGTATTCCAGCAGCTGCGGCAGCGCGTCGGCGTCGTAGTCGATGGGCAGGCCCAGCGATGTCAGCACGGTGCGGTGCCGGTCGGCGGTCTCGTCGTCGAGACGCCCTGCGAGACGGCCGAGTTCGGCGGCGAACACCAACCCTACGGACACGGCGGCACCGTGGCGCCACTGGTAGCGCTCGCGCCGCTCGATGGCGTGGGCGAGGGTGTGGCCGTAGTTGAGGATCTCGCGCAGCGCCGACTCCCTCTCGTCGGCGGCGACCACCTCGGCCTTGACGGCGACGGCACGCCGGATCAGCTCCGGCAGCACGGTGCCGGTGGGGTCCAGCGCGGCCTCCGGGTCGGCCTCGATCATGTCGAGGATCACCGGGTCGGCGATGAAGCCCGCCTTGACGACCTCCGCCATGCCGGCCACGATCTCGTTGCGCGGCAACGTCTCCAGCGTGGCGAGGTCGACCAGGACGGCGAGCGGCTGGTGGAACGCGCCGACCAGGTTCTTGCCCGCGTCGGTGTTGATGCCGGTCTTGCCACCGACCGCCGCGTCCACCATGCCGAGCAGCGTGGTGGGCACGTGCACCACGTCAATGCCGCGCAGCCAGGTGGCGGCGGCGAAGCCCGCGACGTCGGTGGCTGCTCCCCCGCCGAGGCTCACGACGGCGTCCTTGCGGCCGATGCCGATGCGGCCCAACACTTCCCAGATGAAGCCGAGGACCGGCAGTTCCTTGCCGCTCTCGGCGTCCGGGATCTCGATGCGGTGCGCGTCGATGCCGTTCTGCGCGAGCGCGTTCCGGATCGCCTCGGCGGTCACCGTCAGCGTCGGCTGGTGCAGGATGGCCACCTTGTGGCGTCCGGCCAGCACGCGGGTGAGGTCGTCGAGCAGACCGGTCCCGATGATGACGGGGTACGGCCGGTCGACCAGGACGTCGACGGTCACGGGTTCAGTCATTGCGCGCTTCCGCTCGGCGGGCCAGCGCCGGGGGGCTCGGCGGCGTCCCGTTGGTGGGACCGGGATTGAGGACGGTGGGCAGCCGCCGCCAGGCGGGTCGGCGGCGCCGCCGCATCGGCTGGTCGCGGCCGGCGCACTCGAGCCGGTGCACGATGTGGCGCACCACCGCACCCGGGTTGCGCCGGTTGGTGTTCACCCGCAGCGTGGCGACCTCGCGGAACAGCGGGGTCCGCTCGGCCATCAGCGCGCGGTACTTCGCGTCGGGGTCGCCGCCGGCGAGCAGCGGCCGGCCGCCGCCGGACGTGCGGCGCACACCCTCGGCGGCACTGATCTCGAGGTACACCACGGTGTGTCCGGCGAGCGCCTCGCGGACGGCGGGCGATGTCACCGCACCGCCGCCGAGCGACACGACGCCGTCGTGCTCGGCGAGCGCGGCCCGCACGACGTCGGCCTCGATGCGCCGGAACTCGGCCTCCCCGTCGACGAAGATGTCGGCGATGCTGCGGCCGGTGGTCTCGACGATCTTGACGTCGGTGTCGAGCAGTGGCACGCCGAGGGCCTTGGCGAGGCGGCGACCGATGGTGGACTTGCCCGAACCGGGCATGCCCACGAGGACCGCCTTGGGGGCCATCAGCCGACGGCCTCGGCGGGCTCGGCGCCCGGCTGACGGCTGCGCACGGACTGCAGGTAGCCCTCGACGTTGGTGCGGGTCTCGGTCAGCGAGTCGCCGCCGAACTTGGCCAGCGCGGCGCGGGCCAGCACCAGCGCCACCATGGTCTCGACGACGACGCCGGCCGCGGGCACCGCGCACACGTCGGAGCGCTGGTGGATGGCGACGGCCTCGTCACCGGTGGCCATGTCGATGGTGGCGAGCGCGCGCGGCACGGTGGAGATCGGCTTCATCGCGGCGCGCACCCGCACGGCCTGGCCGTTGGTCATGCCGCCCTCGAGCCCACCGGCGCGGTTGGTGGAGCGCAGCACGCCGTCGGGCCCGGGATGGATCTCGTCGTGGGCGACGCTGCCGCGGCGGCGCGCGGTCTGGAACCCGTCGCCGATCTCGACGCCCTTGATGGCCTGAATGCCCATGACGGCGCCCGCGAGCTGGCTGTCGAGCCGGTCGTCGCCGCTGGTGAAGGAGCCGAGGCCGATCGGCAGGCCGGCGGCGACCACCTCGACGACACCGCCGAGGGTGTCGCCGTCCTTCTTGGCCGCCTCGATCTCGGCGATCATCCGCTTCTCGGTCTCGGCGTCGTATGCCCGCACGGGGCTGTCGTCGATGGCGGCGAGGTCCGCGGGCCCCGGGGTCGGACCGTCGTAGGGCTCCGACGCACCGATGGACACGACGTGCGAGAGCACCTCGACGCCGAGCGCCTGACGCAGGAACGCCCGGGCGACGGTGCCGGCGGCGACGCGGGCCGCGGTCTCGCGGGCGCTGGCCCGCTCGAGCACCGGGCGTGCGTCGTCGAAGCCGTACTTCAGCATGCCCGCGTAGTCGGCGTGGCCCGGGCGGGGCCGGGTGAGCGGCGCGTTGCGCGCGACGTCCAGGTCGGCCTCGTCGACGGGGTCGGCGGCCATCACCGTCTCCCACTTGGGCCACTCGGTGTTGCCGATCTGGATGGCGATCGGACCGCCGAGGGTGACCCCGTGACGCACGCCGGCGAGGATGGTCACCTCGTCGGCCTCGAACTTCATCCGCGCGCCGCGCCCGTAACCGAGCCGGCGCCGCTTGAGTTCGGCAGCGATGTCGTCCGACGTGACGCGCACCCCGGCGACCATGCCCTCGATCACGGCCACCAACGCGCGCCCGTGGGATTCACCGGCAGTAGTCCATCGCAACACGGGTCCGATTCTCCCACGCGGTGGTCGGTGCAGTGAAAACCGCCGAAGGCGTCGGCCCACGCCGCGGAGGCGTCAGCCGCTCCCGGCCCACGCCAGCCCGAGCGCGACGGCCGTCGCCAGGCACATCCCGGGACCGTGCGGCACCGACCGGCGCCGCAACGGAATCGCCACCGCCACGGTGACCACCGGCGCGGCGAGCGCCGCCAGCAGCCAGGCGTCCACGCCCCACGCTCCGGTCAGTCCGCCGGTGCCCAGCGCCAGCTTGACGTCGCCGGCGCCCATGCCGGCCGGCGCGACGGCGTGCACGACGAGGTACATCCCGGCCAGTGCGCAGGCGCCCAGGAGCGCGGGGCCGCCACGGCCGAGGAATGCCGCGCCGACGAGGATGACGAGCGCCCCGGGCAGCGTCAGCCGGTTGGGCAACCGGGTGTGCGCCAGGTCGTATGCGCACAGCGCGGCCAGCCACGCCAGCACCGCGACAGCGATCGCCACCCCCACGGACCGAGCCTAGGCCCGCCGCAACGCCTCTCCCATCACGTCTTTCGGCGCGGGCAGCCCGGTGAACTGCTCCACCTGGGCGTAGGCCTGGTGCAGCAGCATCTGCAGCCCGCTGATCACTCGGCCGCCGGCGGCCGCCACGGCCGTCGCCAGCGGCGTCGGCCACGGGTCGTAGATCGCGTCGAGCAGCAGCGGGACCCCGGCCACGGTGTCGGCGTGGATCGCCGCGACGTCGGCCGGGATGGTGCTGACCACGGCGGCGACGTCGCCGACCGGCTCCCCCAGGGCGAGCCAGCGGGTGGACGTGCCGAGCCGCTCGCCCAGCGCGACGAGGGCCGCGGCCTTCGCAGGATCGCGGGCGACCACCACGATCTCGGACACGCCGAGATCGGCGAGCGCCACGACGGCCGCGGGGGCGGTGCCGCCGGAACCGAGTACGGCAGCCGCTCCGGCCACCGGACCCAGCGCCCCGGTGACGCCGTCGACGTCGGTGTTGTCGGCGCGCCAGCCCGTCGCGGTGCGCACCAGCGTGTTGGCCGATCCGACGAGTTCGGCCCGCGCCGTGCGTTCGTCGGCCGCCGCGAGCGCGGCGAACTTACCCGGCATGGTCACCGAGAGGCCGACCCACTCCGGCCCGAAGCCCGCGATCAACGCCGGCAGCCGCTCGGCCGTGCATTCGATGCGCTCGTAGGTCCAGTCGGTCAGCCCGAGCGCGCGGTAGGCGGCGAGGTGCAGCTGCGGGGACCTGGAGTGCGCGATGGGCGATCCCAGGACCGCGGCCCGGCGTGCCTCCACTACCGCGCGCTGTCCAGCACGCCGTTGCGCAGCGCCACCTCGATGTTGGCGAGATGCTGGGTGTAGTCGCGCGTGAAGAGCGTCGTGCCCTGCTTGTCGATCGTCACGAAGAACAGCCAGTCGCCGGGCTCGGGCCGTTCGGCGGCGGCCAGTGCCGGTTGGCCGGGCGAGCAGATCGGCGTCGCCGGCAGGCCCTCCATGGCGTAGGTGTTCCACGGGGTCTGGCGTCCGCGGTCGGCGTCAGTGGTGGCGACCTCCTGCCGGTCGAGCGCATAGTTCACCGTCGAGTCGAACTCGAGGCGGCGGTGCGTCGGGTCGTTGAGCCGGTTGTAGATGACGCGCGCGACCTTCGCGAAATCGGCGGGCAGCGACTCCTTCTGCACCAGCGACGCGACGGTGAGGATCTCGTACGGCGACAGGTTCCCCGCCGCACCCGCGTCGAGCAGGCCCCCCGCCTCGTACTGCGCGACGCTCGAGGCGATGAGCCTGGCGAGGATGTCCTGCGGCGCAGCCGACGGGTCGACGTCCCAGGTGCCCGGCGCGATGAGGCCCTCGATGCGGCGGTGATCGTCACCGAGCGCGGCCACCGGCTGCGCCGCCCACGCCGGGATCGACAGCGCTGCGGGGTCGGACCTCCCGGCCGCCTCCTTCAACTGCTCGGCGGGGACGCAGCGCTGCGTGCCGTCGAGGTCCACGCAGGTGGCCTTCGAGATGAGGCTGAAGATGCCGTCGGTCACCGCCTTGGTGCGCACGTCGGCGGTGTCGTCGAGCTGGCGCCCCTCGGGGATCACCAGACGGCCCACCCGGTTCTGCGGGTCGGCCAGCCGGGTGACGGCGTCGGCGGCTGGGATCTCGGTGCGCACCTTGTAGTAACCCGGCTGGATCGAGGTGATCGCCGAGTTGCCGGTGGCCGCGGACACGAAGGCCTTCGGCGTGGCCACCACGTTGGCGTCCTTGAGCGTCTGGCCGATGGCGGTCGTGGAGTCGCCGCTGCGGACCTGGATGACGATGTCCTGCACGCCGCCGCCGGCGTAGTCGTCCCCGGTGCCGAACAGCCCGTGCCACAGTCGCGACCCCAGGAACACCGCGCCGATGACGACGACGATCAGCGCACCGATCGCCACGCCGGTCATGGTGCGGCGCCGGCGTCGTGCGCGCGCGGCGCGGGCCCGCTCGGTGCGGCTCATGGTGCGCCGTGGGCGGCCCACCGCCGTCGGCTGCTGCCGGTCGCGGGGCCAGTATTCGGTCTGCTCCTCGGGGCCGTCAGACATCGTCGGAGTCGTCCCCCGCCGCCAGCGCATGCCGCCGCTGATCCAGCCAGTTCTGCAGAATACCCACGGCCGCAGCCTGGTCGATCATCGCCCTCTGTCCCTTCGCGCGCACGCCCGCTTCACGCAGGGAACGCTGAGCCGTCACGGTGGTGAGTCGTTCGTCGGTCATCCGCACCGGCACGGGCGCGATGCGGGTGGACAGCGCGTCGGCGACGGCCACGGCGTCGCGGGCCGAGGAGCCGGCGCGGTCGGCCAGCGTGCGCGGCAGACCGACGACGACCTCGACGACCTCGAGTTCGTCGACGAGCCGGGCGATCCGCTTCACGTGCTTGTCCGTCCGATCGCGCCGCACGGTCTCGACCGGTGTGGCCAGGATGCCGTCGGGGTCACAGGTGGCGACGCCGATGCGGACCGTGCCGACGTCGATGCCGAGCCGTCGTCCCCGTCCGGGATCCGAACGCCCGGGACGATCGGGCTGGCGGTCGTCGGTATCGGTCACGGACGCTAGCTCCGGCCGACCTCGGCGCGCACCGCGGCCAGTGCCGCGTCGATGCCCGAGGCGTCGCTGCCGGAGCCCTGCGCCAGGTCCGCCTTGCCCCCGCCGCGACCGCCGACCGCGGCGCCCAGCGCCTTCACCAGGTCGTTCGCATTCAGTCCGAGGTCCTGCGCGCCCGCGTTGACCGCGACGACGTAGGGCACCGAGCCGCCGTCGCCCTCGGCGATCAGGGCCACCACGCCGGGATCGGAGCCCAGCTTGCCGCGAACGTCGCCGACGAGGCTGCGAAGGTCGGCACCGGAGATCCCGCCGGCCATGCGCTGTGCCACGAGACGGACCTTACCCACCAGCTCCGCACCGGCGGCGGCGTTGGCCGCGGCCGCGCGGGCGTTGGCGAGGCGCACGCGGTCGAGTTCCTTCTCGGCGGCGCGCAGCCGCTCCACCAGGTTCGCGACGCGCGCCGGCACCTCCTCCGACGGCACCTTGAGCGACGAGGCGAGGCCCGCCATCAGGGCGCGCTCCTTGGCCAGGTGCCGGAACGAGTCGAGGCCGACGTAGGCCTCGACGCGCCGCACGCCGGAGCCGACCGACGACTCGCCGAGGATGGTCACCGGGCCGATCTGGGCCGAGTTGCGGACGTGCGTGCCGCCGCACAGTTCGAGCGAGAACGGTCCGCCGATCTCGACGACGCGCACCTCGTCGGGATAGTTCTCCCCGAACAGCGCCATGGCGCCCATGGCCTTGGCCTTGTCGAGTTCGGTGTGGAACGTGTGCACCGCGAAGTCGGCCTCGACCGCCTCGTTGGTGACCTCTTCGATGTCGGCCTTCTGCGCGTCGGTCAGGGCGCCCTGCCAGTTGAAGTCGAAGCGCAGGTATCCGGGCCGGTTCAGCGAGCCCGCCTGAACGGCGTTCGGCCCCAGCACCTGGCGCAGCGCTGCGTGCACCATGTGCGTGCCGGAGTGGCCCTGGGTGGCACCGTGGCGCCACTTCGGGTCGACGGCCGCGGTGACGGTGTCACCCTCGACGAACTCGCCGGACTCGACGGTGACCCGGTGCACGAACAGCGTCTTGGCGATCTTCTGGACGTCGGTGACGGCCGCCTTGGCCGTCGCGCTCGCGCCGGTGCCGACGATGCTGCCGACGTCGGAGATCTGGCCGCCGGACTCGGCGTAGAGCGGCGTGCGGTCCAGTACCAGCTCGATGCGGTCCGCGGGCGGGGCGTCCCCGCCGGCCGAGTGCGACACCACCGGGACGCGCCGGCCGTCGACGAAGATGCCGAGGATGCGGGCGTCGGAGGACAGTTCGTCGAAGCCGGTGAACTCGGTGGGTCCGGCATCGACGAGTTCGCGGTAGGCCGACAGGTCGGCGTGGGCGTGCTTGCGGGCCGCGGCGTCGGCCTTGGCGCGCTGCCGCTGCTCGGCCATCAGGCCGCGGAAGCCCTCCTCGTCCACCGAGAGCCCCGCCTCGGACGCCATCTCGAGCGTCAACTCGATCGGGAAGCCGTAGGTGTCGTGCAGGGTGAAGGCGTCGGCGCCGGACAGCACCGTGGCGCCGGAGGCACGCGTCGCGTCGGCGGCGTCGGCGAAGAGCCGCGAACCCGAGGCGAGCGTCCGGGTGAACGCCGTCTCCTCGGCGACGGCGATGCGCTGGATGCGCTCGAAGTCGCTCACCAGCTCGGGGTAGGACGGGCCCATCGCGTCGCGCACGGTGCTCATCAGGTCGGCCATCACGGCGCCGTCGATGCCGAGCAGCTTGGCCGCGCGGATGATGCGGCGCAGCAGGCGGCGCAGCACGTACCCGCGGCCCTCGTTGCCGGGGCTGACGCCGTCGCCGATGATGATCGCCGCGGTGCGGCTGTGGTCGGCGATGATGCGGTAGCGGACGTCGTCGTCGTGGTTGCCCTGGCCGTAGCCGCGCGGCGCCCGGGCGGCCATCAGGTCGATCACCGGCCGCAGCAGGTCGGTCTCGTAGACGTTGTCGACGTCCTGGAGCAGGCAGGCGACGCGCTCGATGCCCATGCCGGTGTCGATGTTCTTGCGCGGCAGCGGCCCGAGGATCTCGAAGTCCTCCTTCGAGGTGCCCTCGCCGCGCTCGTTCTGCATGAACACGAGGTTCCAGATCTCGATGTAGCGGTCCTCGTTGGCCTCCGGGCCGCCGTCGACGCCGTAGTCCGGGCCGCGGTCGTAGTAGATCTCCGAGGAGGGACCGCACGGGCCGGGGATGCCCATCGACCAGTAGTTGTCGGCCATGCCGCGGCGCTGGATCCGCTCGGCGGGCAGCCCGGCGACCTCCTGCCACAGCTCGATGGCCTCGTCGTCGTCGAGGTAGACCGTGGCCCACAGCCGCTCCGGGTCGAAGCCGTAGCCGCCCTGGTCGGTCGGGTTCGTCAGCAGCGTCCAGGCGAACTCGATGGCGCCCTTCTTGAAGTAGTCGCCGAAGCTGAAGTTGCCGGCCATCTGGAAGAAGGTGTTGTGCCGGGTGGTGATGCCGACCTCGTCGATGTCCGGCGTGCGGATGCACTTCTGCACGCTGGTCGCCCGGTCCCACGGCGCGGTGCGCGCGCCGAGGAAGAACGGCACGAACTGCACCATGCCGGCGTTGACGAACAGCAGGTTCGGGTCGTCGAGGATCACCGAGGCGCTGGGCACCTCGGTGTGGCCTGCCTTCACGAAGTGATCGAGGAAGCGCTTCCTGATCTCGTGTGTCTGCACGTGCTGCTGTCCTTAAGTGTTGGTTCGCGACGGCCCGCCGCCCTACCGGCGCCGCCGGGGGCGACGCGACCGCATAACAGTACCGGTCGGGCGGCCACCGGCCGACAGGTCAGCCGCCGACGAAACTGAGACGTACCTCGCGCCGCGCGTTGTCGCGGTTGAGGTCGACGAGCACGATGCTCTGCCAGGTGCCGAGCAGCGGCCGGCCGTCGGCCACCGGCACCGTGATCGACGGTGCGACCAGTGCCGGCAGGACGTGGTCGGCACCGTGGCCCGGCGAGCCGTGCGCGTGCACGTACCGGTCGTCGCGGGGCAGCAGCCGCTCCAGGGCGTCCACCACGTCGGCGTCGCTGCCCGCACCGGTCTCGAAGATCGCGACGCCGGCGGTGGCGTGCGGGACGAAGACGTTGAGCAGACCGTCCCCGCGGCCGGAGCAGAACGCGCGCACCTCGTCGGTGAGGTCGACGGTGCGGCGGTCGGCGGTGGTCACGTCGAGGACGTCGGTGTGCACGTGTCCGAGCGTACGACCCCCATCCGGATTGACGTTCGTGCTTATTCCGTCGGCGGGCCGGGTACTGCTCCTTCACACCGTCTCGCTGGAGGAAGACATGACCATCACCGGCATCATAACCGCAATCCTCATCGGCATCGTCGTCGGCGTTCTGGGCCGGCTCGTCGTGCCGGGCCGACAGAACATCGGCGCCCTCGTGACGATCCTCGTCGGCATCGTCTCCGCGCTGGTCGGCACCGCCCTGGCACGCGCGCTCGGCATCCCGACTGCCACCAACGGCATCGACTGGATGGAGCTGCTCGTTCAGGTCGTCGTGGCCGCGCTCGGCGTCGCGCTCGTCGCCAGCATCATGGGCGGACGCCGCAGCACCGGCTTCGGCCGCCGTCGCAGCGGGCTGCTGCGCCGCTGAGAATTGGTGCGCACCCCATGGTGTGCGTACCGCGATGCGTTGCCGTCGGGTTCGGCAGAATCGACACCGCCCCCAGTCGAGGACGCCGACCACCCGGCGGCAATGCCGTGTGCGAAGTCAGGGCAGCGCGTCGCCCGGGAAGCCGACGCACGGATGCACCTCGTAGGTGAACACGCCGGCGCGCACGCCCGGATCATCGGCCATGATCGCCGTCGTCTCCGCCACCGTCGCGGCGAAGATCCCGACACCGCACAGTCCCGAGTCGTCGGTCACCGGGAGCACGACGGCCAGCGTCCCGGCCTCGCGGAGCGTGAAGTTGCGACGGCCGTGCTCCCACACCACCGCCGACGCGTCCGGGCTGTCGGCGTTGGGCCCGTCGCGCAGGATCATGACGCTGTAGGGCCTGGCCGTGGCCAGTGTCGCCCGCATCCGGTCGTCGTCGAACGTGCCGTCGGTGTCGGTCATCTCCCGCTGCGCCTCCGTCTCGTGATCGCCCTGAGCTTGTCGAGCCGCCCGCCGATCTCGCGCTCGGCGCCGTGCGTGGTCGGCTGGTAGTAGTCGGTGCCCACCACCTCGTCGGGCGCGTACTGCTGGGGCACCACGCCGCCCGGATCATCGTGTGGGTACACGTAGCCCTGGGCGTTGCCCAGCGCGGCCGCTCCGGAGTAGTGCCCGTCGCGCAGGTGCGGCGGCACCAGGCCGGCCTTGCCCGCGCGGATGTCGGCCATGGCGGCGGCCAGCGCCGTGGTGACGGCGTTCGACTTCGGCGCGGTGGCGAGGTGCACGGTCGCGTGAGCCAGCGTCAGCTGCGCCTCCGGCATGCCGATCAGCGCGACGGTCTGGGCGGCGGCGACGGCCGTCGGCAGCGCCGTCGGGTCCGCCATCCCGACGTCCTCGCTGGCGAGGATCATCAGCCGCCGGGCGATGAAGCGCGGGTCCTCCCCCGCGGTCAACATCCGGGCGAGGTAGTGCAGCGCGGCGTCGACGTCGCTGCCGCGCACCGACTTGATGAAGGCGCTGATAACGTCGTAGTGTTGGTCGCCGTCGCGGTCATAGCGCACGGCCGCCTTGTCCAGGGACTGCTCGATGACCTCGACCGTGACGTGGTCGCCCGCCTCGGCTGCCACCTCCAGCGCGGTCAACGCGCGCCGCGCGTCGCCCGCGGCCAACGACACCAGGAGGTCCACCGCGTCGGCGTCGACCGTCACCGCCCCGCCGAGACCGCGGGGGTCGGCGACGGCGCGGTCGACGACGGTGCGCACCGCGTCGGCGTTCAGCGGCTGCAGTTGCAGGATCAGCGACCGCGACAGCAGCGGCGCGACGACGGAGAAGGACGGATTCTCGGTCGTGGCGGCCACCAGCAGCACCACCCGGTTCTCCACGGCGGCGAGCAGCGCATCCTGCTGGGTCTTCGAGAAGCGGTGCACCTCGTCGATGAAGAGCACGGTCTGCTGGCCGCGCAGCAGCGCCACGCGCGCCTGCTCGACGACCGCACGAACCTCCTTCACGCCGGCGGTCAGCGCCGAGAGCGCCTCGAAGCGACGCCCGGTGGCACCGGAGATCAGCGACGCCAGCGTCGTCTTGCCGGTGCCCGGCGGGCCGTAGAGGATGACCGACGCCGCACCCGAGCCCTCCGCGAGCCGCCGCAGCGGCGATCCGGGCGCCAGCAGGTGGTCCTGGCCGACGACCTCGTCGAGGCTCGCCGGGCGCATTCGCACGGCGAGCGGCGTCAGCGCGCCCGCCGCAGCCGTCCCGCCGACGGGATCGGAGGCGGGGCCGGAGACGTCGAACAGGCCGTCGGACACGGTCACTGCTTACCACGCCGGTGACGACGGGCGCGATGGTCCGCGCAGCCCGTGAGCCCAGACCCCGGCGTCAGTCCGGCGGCGCCGTGACGAAGTCGATGAGTTCCTCGACGCGCCCGATGAGTTCGGGTTCCAGGTCGGTCCAGGTGCGCACGGCCCCGCGGATGCGCTGCCAGGCCCGCGCGATGTCCGCCTGATCGCGGTGCGGCCAGCCGAATGCCGCGCACACGCCGTGCTTCCAGTCCGTGCCGCGCGGCACCACCGGCCACGCCGGGGCGCCGATGCGCGCGGGCTTCACCGCCTGCCAGATGTCGATGTAGGGATGCCCGACCACCAGGGTGTGGGCACCGCCGGGACCGCGGGCGACGGCGTCGGCGATGCGCGCCTCCTTGGAGCCCGGCACCAGGTGGTCGACCAGCACGCCGAGCCGACGGCCGGGGCCGGGCCGGAACTCCGCGACCACGCCGACGAGATCGTCGACGCCGCCGAGGTATTCGACGACGACGCCTTCGACGCGCAGGTCGTCGCCCCATACCTGTTCGACGAGTTCGGCGTCGTGGCGGCCCTCGACGTAGATCCGGCTGGCAAGTGCGGTGCGGGCACGCATCCCCGTCACGGCGACCGACCCCGACGCCGTACGGGTCGGGCCGGACGGCGCGGGGCGGCGCAGCGGCGGGTTGAGGATGACGGGCTTGCCGTCGACGAGGTATCCGGGACCGAGCGGGAACGACTTCCGCTTGCCGTGGCGGTCCTCCAGGATCGCCGCGCCGTACTCGACCTTCACGATGGCGCCGACGAAACCGCTCTGGGCGTCCTCGACCACCAGCCCGATCTCCGCGGCGCGCTCCTTGGACTTCGGCCGCCGCCCGGAGTGCGGGTCGCGGGCGAGCACGTCGGAGCCGTATCGATCGTTCACCCGGGAGATCCTAGGAAGGCTTGCGCGCGTTTCCCGGCAGCGCCACACCGCACCGTCGGAAGCGTTACGTGACGGGTTCCATGTCCCATTCGTAGGACGCGATCTCGCCCTGGACGCCCACGATCTTCATGTGCGCGACGTACGGTGCGTTCTCCGGACCGGTGAAGGTGCAGTCGAACGTCACCCCGGTCTTGGCCTCGATGCCGTCGGGGCAGCGGACGTCCTTGGGCGTGAAGCTGGTCTGCTCCGAGATGGTGTCCACCAGGAATTGCGCGGTGGCATCCGGTTTGATCGTGCTCGACCCGCACCCGGCCAGCAGCGCTCCGAGCAACGGGACCAGTGCCGCACCGACGATCGCTGTTCGCGTCATGATTCTCGAAATGCTGCTCGACCGCCGCACCGGTGGTCAAACCGGCTGGTCACCAGCACCGGTCAGCGCGTGCCGAGTGGCGCGTCGCACGGCGCGACGTCGACGGAGACCTCGATGACGCTGCGTTCGGAGTCGGTGTAGATGATGCCGCGCAACGGCGGGACGTCGGCGTAGTCGCGGCCGTATCCGACGACGACGTACCGCTCGTCGACCATCTGGTCGTTGGTCGGATCGAGGCCCAGCCACTGGTCCTGCGGGGTCCACACCGCCGCCCAGGCATGCGTGGCGTCGACGCCCACCATGCGCTCGCGCCCGGGTGGCGGGTCGGTGGCCAGGTAGCCCGACACGTAGCTCGCCGCCAGCCCGTGGGCCCGCAGGCAGGCGATCGCCAACCGGGCGAAGTCCTGGCACACGCCTTCGCGGGCCACCAGGACCTCGGCCACCCGGGTGGACACCGTGGTGGATCCCGAGCGGTAGGCGAAGTCCGCGTGGATCCGCGCGTTGAGGTCGTGCAGCACGTCGATCAGCGGCCGGCCCGGCACGAATGTGGGTGCGGCGTAGGCACGCAAGGCGTCGGTGATCTCCGGCGTCCGCAGGTCGAGGGTGAACTCGGTGGCCAGTGCACCGTCCGGTCCGACCGGGCGCGCCAGCTCCCACGGCGCCTGCGCCGAGCCGGCGGCGTACAGCTCCGCGGGCGGCGGATCGACCTCGACCACCGAGTGGCTGGTCACCGTCAGCCGGGTGTGCGGTTCGGTGACGTGGAAGTAGGAACCGAGGTTGCCGTAGCCGTCCCGGCTGGTGGAGCTGTCCGACGGCGTCGGGTCGACGGTGAGCCGAGCCGACCGGCACCGCTGCCGCGCGGAGTCCCGGGGCGTCAGGAAGCCGCGGCCGTAGGAACTGGTGACCTCGCCGGAGTACCGGTAGGTGGTGCGGTGGGTGATCTCGTAGCACCGCGACTCCGGTGGTGCGCTCATGGCAGCAACCTCCGCTCCTCGGGCCCCCACAGCGGTTGCATGTCGCCCGGCAGTGACAGGTGGGTATCAGTGATGACCTTCGACAGTGCCCGCAGGTCGGCCTGGAGACCGTCGAGCAGGCCGACGAGTTCGGTGCGCGCGCCGTCGGGTCCGACGTCCTCCAGGTCGCGAGGGTCGGTGCGCCGCAACCGGACCGCGAGGTCGTCGACGAGCCGCTCCGGTCGGGTCGACCCGGTCGAGGACGGCAGCGCCCGCAAATCGGCGCGGATGCGGTCGAACTGGTAGGTCAGCGATCGCGGGTTCTCTGCGTCGAACAGCAGCAGGTCCGCGACGGCGGCCACGCTCACCGAGCCCGGGTTCCGGCGGCGGTAGCTGATCGCGGATTCGCAAGCCACGAGCGTGGATTCGGTGATGGTCAGTTCGGCGGCCGGCGGGCGGACGGCGCCCAGCGTCCGGCTGAGCAGGGCGGTGAGCCAGATGCTGCGCTCAATGCGCTTTCCGGCGTCCATCACCGTCCAGCCGACGTCCTGCACCATCGACTCGGCCGCCACGCCGGACAGCGCCAGCATGCCGGCCAGCGTCTGGCTGTGTGCCGCAGCGAGGTACGACTCACCTTCGGCCTGCGAATCGGGCGGCTCGGCGCTCGGGGGCAGGACGGCTCGCTCGACCGCCGCGAGCACCATCCACGTGTCGTTCGACATCTGGTCGCGGACGGCTCGGGACACGCGGCCGAGCCGTTCGACCGACTGGGCGAGCGCACCGGGGCGGTGGCGGTCGGCGGTGAGCGACCAGAGCGTGGTCGGCGCGGTGGCGACCCGTTCGGCGTCGTCACCGTCGGTGTCGGTCCCGGTGATCTCCCCGAGGGTGGCCAGCAGGACGGGAACGCAGGCGCTGCCCGGCATTTCGCGCCGATAGCGGAACTCGTGGTAGCGCTCGCGCGTCACGGTCAGCAGCCGGGCCATGGCCTCTGCGCGCTCGGCGTAGCGGCCGAGCCAGAACATGTCCGACAGCACGCGCGGCGAGCTGACCGCCCGGGTGGGCGCCGGCGTCATCACGGGCAGGTCGGCGGCCACCGTCGGACGCTCGGTGGTCACGCGCTCGGGCGTGCGCACCCAGACGTCCTTGGCCGCCACGGTGTTCAACCGGTAGGCCGCGCGGCCGGGTGCCAGCAGGTAGCCCAAGCCGCCGATCATCGGCGCGTATCCCCCGCGCTGCGCGACCGAGAACAGGCGCATGCCGACCCGGCCCGCCGAGACGCCGCCATGGACGTCCGTGGGCGCCGAGGAGAATTCCGGCAGCTCGTGGCCCACCCACCGCCACGGCGCCGCGGCGATCCGGGCGGCCAGCGTCTCGAGTCGAGCCGCCGTGGCCAGCGGACCGACCACCGCCTGGCCGCCGTCGACGGGTCGGACGACGAGCGTGGCGAGGTGGGCGAGCAGGTGAGAGCGCTCGACGTCGATGCCGCCCCAGTAGGACGGCGCGGTCGGCAACGCCGGCGTCTCGCCGAGGAGCAGCTGCCCCAGTTCCGGTAGGAACCGTTGCAGTCCCGGGCTTTCCAGGATTCCGCTGCCGAGGGTGTTGACGACGGTCACCTTGCCGCGGCGCAGCACCTCGACCAGTCCCACCACGCCCAGGCGCGAGTCGGCTCGCAGGTCCAGCGGGTCGACGTAATCGGCGTCGACGCGGCGCAGGACGACGTCGACGCGCTTCAGGGTGCCGAGCGAGCGCATCCACAGCGTCCCGTCGCGCACCACCAGATCGGCGCTCTCGACCAATGGGAAGCCGAGCAGGCCGGCGAGATAGGCCTGATCGAACGCCGTCTCGGAGTGGATGCCGGGGCTCAGCACCACGACGACGGGTTCGACCGCCGATTCCGGCGCGGCGTCGATGAGCGCCAGCCGCAAGGTCTGCGCCCACGGCGACGCCGGGCGCGGCGCGATGCGCTCGTAGAGATCCGGCACGGCGTGTGCGACGACCCGGCGGTCGGCGAGCGCGTAGCCCGCGCCGGAGGGCGCCTGCGTCCAGTCCGCGTTGACGACGAATTCGCCGTCGGCTCGGCGACTCACGTCGCAGGCATGCAGGAACAGCTGGCGCCGTCCGGGGATGGCGATGTGCTGCGCGGCGCGCACGTAGCCGGGGTGGGCGAACAGTAGTTGCGGTGGCAGCACACCGCTGGTGAGGCAGCGGCGCGCACCGTAGACGTCGGTGAGGACGGCGTCGAGGATGCGCGAACGCTGCACCAGCCCGGCCTCGAGCGCGTCCCAGTCGGCCGCCGACAGCACTAGTGGGAGGGCGTCGAGGTGCCACGGCCCGGGGGCGGCGGCCGGTTCCTCGGCGCCGACCACCGACCCGTGCGGACCCACACCGGTGATGCCGTCCTGGTCGACGAGGTTGCGCACGGTCGACCGCAGGCGGTCCAGTCCGGCACGGCCGCGGTCGGCGACGCCGTCGGCGACCTCCCGCCAAGCCGGGCGGACGTCACCAGCCTCGTCGACGAACTCGTCGTACCCACCCGCCTCGGCGTCGCGGACGTCGAACAGTCCGCGCTGGGCGCGCGCCGCGCGGTAGGCGGCGAGCACGTCCTCACCAGGGGGACGGGCCGCACCCGCCACCGCCGTCGCCATGGCGCTGATCCCACCACACGGGTTCCGCCGACGCAGAGCGCATCCGCGCCCGGCGCGGCGTCGACGCCGGACCCGATCGAGACGAATTTCGTCGGAAGTGTGGGCATTCCACACAAACCTGTTATAGATTCACACCACTCAGCTGCCGAGACGGCACGGATCGCATGTTTCGTCCGTGTTTCGACAGCCATCCTGTGAATTTTCCACAGCAAGCGAAGGGGACGGACCGCTGGACGCCAAGGCCCGCCGGGACCGCATCGCACACCGCGTGCGGGCGGCACGGGAGGTCGGCTTCGCCGAACTCGCCGCCGAGTTCGACGTCTCGGAGATGACGATCCGACGCGACGTCGAGGCGCTGGAGACCCGTGGCGTGGTCCGTCGTATCGTCGGCGGCGCCATCGCCCTGCAGGGCAAGGACGCCGAACCCTCCTTCGCCACCCGCGTCGCCGACGCGGCCGAGGAGAAGCGGCACATCGCCGACGCGGTGGCGGACCTGATCGGACCGTCGGAGACCCTGATCCTCGACTCGGGCAGCACGGCACTGGCGGTGGCGCGCTCGCTCAAGGGCCGCGAACTGGCACTCACGGTGGTGACGCCGAGCCTGCTCGCCGCGCTCGAACTCGTCGACGAACCCGACACCACGGTGGTGTTGACCGGCGGCCAGCTGCGTCCCGGGGAACTCAGCCTGATCGGCCCCTCCGCCGAGGACGCCCTGGCCGGCTACAACTGCGACACCTTCGTCATGGGCGTCGCGGGCGTCGACGCCGAGCGTGGCGTGTCCGACTATCACCAGGCCGAGAGCGGGGTGAAGCGCGCGGCGAGCCGGCGCGCCGACCGCGTCATCGTGGCGGCCGACGAGAGCAAGCTCGGCCGCGTCACCTTCGTGAACATCGCCGCGCTGGCCGACGTCGACGTGATCGTCACCGACGCGCCGGCCGACCACCCGGCGCTCGCCGCCGCGAGGACCCACGGCGTCGACGTGGTGACCGTGGCCGGCGCCCGGGACGCCCACCTGGGCGAGGCGCGATGACCCACACCATCGGCGTCGACATCGGCACCACCGGAACCAAGACGATCCTGCTGGACACGTCGGCGGGCATCGTCGCGCAGGCGGGTCGGGAGGCGACGCTGCACTCCCCGCTGCCGGGTGCGGCCGAAGCCGACCCGGCGCAGTGGCACGCCAACGTGGTCGACTCGATCCGGGAGGTGCTGCGCGCCAGCGGAATCGACGCCGACGACGTCGTCGCCATCGCGGTGTCCGGCATGGTGCCCGCGGTCCTGCCCCTCGACGCCTCGGGACGGCCGCTTCGGCGCGCCCTGCTGCAGAACGACGCCCGCGCCACCGCCGAGGTCCGCCGTCTGGCCGCCGAACTGGCCGGCGTGGACCTGGTGGCGCTGACCGGCTCGGCGCTCACCCAGCAGTCGGTGGCGCCGACCACGGCGTGGTTGCGCGAGCACGAACCGCACGTCTACGAGCGCACGGCGCACTGGGTGGGTTCCTACGACTGGGTGCTGACCGCGCTGGGCGCCGAGGTGCACGTCGAGCAGAACTGGGCGCTGGAGTCGGGCCTGTTCACCATCGACGGCGCGCTCGCGGATCCCGTGCTGGCGGCCGCCGGCCTGGACGCCGCGACGCTGCCCGCGGTGCACCGGCCGGGCAGCGTCGTCGGCACGCTGAGCGCCGCGGCGGCCGATGCCACCGGCCTGCGGGCCGGCACCGCGCTCGTCGTGGGTGGCGCCGACCACGTGCTGTCGGCCTACGCGGCGGGCGTCAACTCCCCGGGCGACGCGCTGGTGAAACTCGGTGGCGCAGGCGACATCCTGGTCGCGAGCGACACCCAGGTGGTCGACGAGCGGCTCTACCTCGACGCCCACCCGGTGCCGGGTCACTGGCTGCCCAACGGCTGCATGGCCACCAGCGGCAGCCTGATCCGGTGGTTCCAGTCGCTCGTTGGCGGCACCGATCTGCTGGCGCTCGACGCCGAGGCCGCCGTGGCCGCGCCGGCGGAGGTGTTGTGCCTGCCGTACTTCCTCGGCGAGAAGAGCCCGCTGCACGATCCCGACCTGCGAGGCACGTTCGCAGGCCTGCACCTCGGCCACACGCGCGCCGACGTGTACCGGTCGGTGCTCGAGGCCATCGCCTTCGGCTTCCGCCACCACGTCGACGTGTTCGCCGAGATCGGCATTCCGCCGAGCCGGGTGATGATCACCAACGGCGGGTCGAAGTCGACCCTGTGGAAGCAGATCCACGCCGACGTGCTGGGTCTCGAGATGCGGCCCGTCCGTGGCCATCCCGGCGCGTCGCTGGGCGCCGCGGTGATCGCCGCGATCGGCGTCGGCGCCCTCGACGACTGGTCGGACGCCGCCCGCTTCGTCGCCCTCGACCCTCCCGTGACACCCGACCCGGACCGCCGCGCCGTCTACGACGACGCCTACGCGACGTGGCGGCAGCTCGGCGACGCGGTGGCCCCCATCTCGCACACCCTCGCTCGACGAACCCCCGAAGGAAAGGAAGTGCCGCAGTGAACCAATCCACGACACACCGTCGAGGGCGGCCTCCCCGGAGCGCCGCCCGCACGGTCGTCCTCGCGCTGCTCGCCGTCCTGGCGCTGGTCCTGTCCGCCTGCGCCGGCAGCGGCGGTCCCGAGCAGGCCGAGGCCACGGGTACCGGTGACGTCGGCAAGGACGTCTCGGGCACCGTGCGCATCCTGATGGAGAACGTGCCCGACACCGACGTCGTGAAGTCGATGGTCGGCGCGTTCAACCAGGACTACCCGAACGTGAAGGTCGACATCGAGACCCTCACCTACGACCAGATGCGCGACAAGCTGGTGTCGTCCTTCCAGTCGTCGTCCCCCACGTACGACCTCATCGTGGTCGACAACCCGTGGATGGTCGACTTCGCCAACGCGAAGTTCCTGCAACCGCTGGACGCGCGCATCGACAGCACCACCGACTACGACGCGGCGGACTTCTTCTCCCCGTTGACCGACATCACCACCGTCGACGGCGTGAAGTACGCGGTGCCGTTCTACAACTACGCGCTCGGCTACCTCTACGACACCGACGATCTCGCGCAGGCGAACCGTCCGGTGCCGACGACGCTGGACGACCTCGTCGCCACCAGCAAGGCGTTGAAGGTCGGCGACCGCGCCGGCCTGGCCATGCAGCCGCAGCGCGGGTACAAGATCTTCGAGGAGTGGGGCAACTGGCTGTTCGCGGCCGGCGGCTCCATCTACGACGCCGACGGCAAGCCGACGCTGAACACCCCGGAGGCCAAGCGCGCACTCGCCGCCTACATCGACACCTACCGCACCGCCGCCCCGCCCAACAGCCTCAACTGGAGCATGGACGAGGCGCTGCGCTCGGTGCAGTCCGGCCAGGCCGCGGCGATGATCAACTACAACTGGAACCTGCCGGCACTCAACGAGCCCGGCTCCGGTCCCGCGGCCGGCAAGTTCAAGCTGGCGCCGATGCCGGGTGGCAAGCAGGTGCTCGGATCGTGGAGCTGGGCGATCCCCGCCAACTCCGCTGCCTCCGACGCCGCATGGGCATTCGCGTCGTGGATCACCAGCAAGCCGCACGACGTCACCCGCACGCAGAAGGGTGGCGCGGCGATCCGGCAGAGCACGCTGAAGGATCCGGCCGTGCTCGACGGAGGATTCGGCGCGGACTACTACCGCACCGTCGAGCAGATCCTCGGCAACGCCGCACCGCTGTCCCAGGGCCCCAGCGGCGAGGAGATGATCCAGGCCGTCGGCACCGAACTCAACGAGGCGGTGGCCGGCACCAAGAGCGTCGACGACGCACTCGCGGCCGCCCAGGCGGCCGCCGAGAAGATCCAGGGTTGACCCGACCCCCCGGGGTCGACCCGGGAACCCGACCACCCCGCGAAAGGAGCGAAGACCCACCGTGTTTCCTCACCTGAAGTTCCAGCACGGCATGGTCGCCCCCCTCGTCGCTCTCTTCGTCGGGGTGGTCGGCTTTCCGCTGGCGTATGCCTTCTACCTGAGCATCACCAGCTACAAGCTGACCGACCGCGGCGCACCCGCGATCGTCGGGGCGGAGAACTACGTCGCGACGCTCGGTGATGCGTCGTTCTGGCACGCGTTCGGCACCACGGCCCTGTTCGTCGCCGTGGCGGTCGGCGCCGAGCTCATCATCGGCCTGGCGCTGGCGCTGGCACTCCAAAAGCAGCGCTGGGCACGCGATCTCACGCGCTCGATGCTGCTGGCGCCCATGTTCATCACGCCGATCGCCGTCGGCCTGGTGTTCCGCTTCCTGCTCAACGACCAACTCGGCGCGGTCCCGCACCTCCTGCGGGCGGTGGGGATCGACTACGACTTCTTCGGTCCGGGGCGGGCGCTGTTCACGATCGCCTTCATCGACGTATGGCAGTGGACGCCGTTCATGGTCCTGCTGTTGTTGGCGGGTCTGCAGTCGATTCCGGCCGAACCGCTCGAGGCGGCGCGCGTCGACGGCGCGAGCGCCTGGTACGTGCTGCGGCGCGTGACGCTCCCGCTGCTGGCGCCGGTCCTGGTGGTCGCGATCCTGTTGCGCAGCCTGGACGCCATGAAGGTGTTCGAGTACGTCTTCGCGACCACCCGCGGCGGACCGGGCACCGAGACCGAGACGCTGCAGTACTTCGTGTACCAGACCGGCATCCAGTTCTTCCGACTCGGCTCCGCGTCGTCGATGGCGTTCGTGGTGCTGCTCGTGGTGCTGACGGTCATCGTCGTCGCGTTCCGCCGGATGGAGCGTGCCCGCACGGAGGGACGGTCGTGACGTCGTCGGAGAGTTCGTCGATCGGGGGTTCCCGGCTGCTCGCGGTATGCCGCATCGCACTGCTGTGGGCCGCGGTGATCACCGTCCTGTTCCCGATCCTGTGGATCGCGCTGGCCAGCCTGAAGACGCCCGCGCAGCTGAACGAGCCCTTCCTGCTGCGCTTCTCGCCGACGCTCGACGCCTGGCGCACGGTGCTCTCGTCGGACATCCTCGCCGCGGCCGGACGCAGCGCGACCGTGGCGTTGACCACCGTCGCCATCAGCGTCGTGGTCGGCAGCATGGGCGCCTACGCCATCGCCCGCTACCGCGCGGGCGGCACCGCGACCCGCTTCGGCATGCTCGCCGCGCAGGTCCTGCCGCCGGCGGTGCTGGTCTTCCCGTTCCTCACCATGGCGTACGCGTTGCGGCTCAACGACACGCTGGTGCCGGTGATCTTCGCGCACCTGAGTTTCGTGCTGCCCGTGGTCACCTGGTTCCTCATCGGCTTCTTCGAGGCGGTGCCGCGCTCGCTGGAGGAGCAGGCGCAGGTCGACGGGTTCACCCGCTGGCAGGCCTTCCGGCTGGTGGTCCTGCCGCAGGTGCTGCCCGGCATCGGCGCCGCGGCGATCTTCGGGTTCACGCTGTCCTGGAACGACCTGTTCTACGGGCTCATCCTGGCGCCCGGCAAGGCCGCGATCCTGCCGGTGGCGATCGCGGGTTTCAACACGTTCCGCGGTGTCCAGCTCGGTGCGATGAGCGCGGCGATCCTGATCGCCGTCGTGCCCGTCGTGGTGGCGAGTTTCTTCATCCAGCGCAAGTTGGTGCAGGGCATCAGCGGCGGCGCGGTCAAGTTCTGATTGGGAGACGAAGACTTCGATGGCAACGGTTCGGTTCTCGGGCGTCACCAAGTCCTACGGCGACACCTCGGTGGTGAGCGACCTCGACCTGGAGCTGCCCGACGGTTCGCTGACGGTGCTCGTCGGCCCCTCGGGCTGCGGCAAGTCCACTTCCCTGCGGATGCTCGCCGGACTGGAGACCGTCAGCTCCGGCACCATCACCATCGGCGACCGCGACGTCACCCACCTGGCGCCGCGCGACCGCGATGTCGCGATGGTGTTCCAGAACTATGCGCTCTACCCGCATCTGACGGTCCGGGAGAACATCGCGTTCCCGCTGCGTGCCTCCAAGACCCCGCGCCCCGAGGCGCTCCGGCGCGCCGACGAGGTCGCCGAGTCCCTCGGCCTGGGGGCGCTGGCCGCCCGCAAGCCCAAGGACCTCAGCGGCGGCCAGCAGCAGCGCGTCGCCATCGGCCGCGCGATCATCCGGCAGCCGTCGGTGTTCCTGTTCGACGAGCCGCTGAGCAACCTCGACGCGAAGCTGCGGGTGGAGACCCGTACCGAACTGCTGCAGATCCAGCGCCGGCTGGGCATCACGTCGCTCTACGTGACGCACGACCAGGAGGAGGCGATGACGCTGTCGGACCGCATGGTCGTCATGCGCGACGGCCGCGCCGCGCAGATCGGTACGCCGCTGCAGGTGTACGACGCACCCGCCGACACGTTCGTCGCGTCGTTCGTCGGCAGCCCCAAGATGAATCTCATCGACGGCGTGGTGGCCGACGGCGCGCTGACGACGCCGGCGGGTCTACGCCTGCCCGTCGACGCCGTGCCCGCCGGTCCGGTGACGCTCGGCGTACGCCCCGACGACCTGCTGCCGACCCCGGCCGACGACGGCACGGCGCGGGTGACGCTGGTGGAACTGCTCGGCCCACGGGCCATCGTCACCATCGACGCTCGCGGCGCCACGCTGACGAGTGTGGTGGAGGCGCAACGCCTCTCGGGAATCACCGAGGGCGCCGCCGTGGCACTGGCGGTACGGCCCGGCGCCGCACACGTATTCGACCCGCAGACCGGCCGACGCACGGGCGGCCACGACCAGGAATGGGAAGCGACGAAGGCATGACGAAGACAGTGGTGGTGACCGGCGCCGGATCCGGCATCGGACGGGCGATCGCGCAGACGCTCGCGCAACGCGGCTGGCAGGTGGTGGTCACCGACGTCGACGCCGCCGCGGCCGCCGAGGTGGCGGCCGTGCTGCCCGGTTCCGATGAGGTGCGGCACGAGTCCGCGGCGCTCGACGTCCGGTCCCCGTCGGATGCCACCGCGCTGGCCTTCGGCGTCGCCGACCGGATCGGCCTGGACGCGTGGGTGAGCAACGCCGGCATCTCCTTCATGCACCGGTTCCTCGACGCGCCCGTCGAGCGCTTCGACCAGACCATGGACGTCAACCTCAAGGGCGTGTTCGTCTGCGGGCAGGCCGCCGCGAAGGCGATGGTGCGCAGCGGCACGGCCGGGGCGATCGTCAACACCGCCTCCATGGCGGGCAAGCAGGGCCGCGTGCCGTTCCTCTCCGACTACGTCGCCTCGAAGTTCGGCGTCGTCGGCCTCACCCAGGCGATGGCGTACGAACTCGGCGAGCACGGCATCACCGTCAACTGCGTGTGTCCCGGCTATGTCGAAACCCCCATGCAGTCACGGGAACTCGAGTGGGAGGCGCAGCTGCGCGGCACCACCGTGGAAGGCGTGCGGCAGATGATGCTCGACGACACCCCGCTGCGCCGCCTCGAGCGGCCCGAGGACGTGGCCCGCTCGGTCGCGTTCCTGCTGTCCGAGGACGCCCGCTTCATCACCGGGGAGGCACTCGCCGTCAACGGCGGCGCCTACATGGACTAGCCCCTCCCCCTTCGCCATCGATTCACGTCAGAGAGAAAGAAAGGCATCACCGTGACCACCACCTGGCTCGACGAGGTCTTCATCGTCCGCAAGCCCGTCATCGCCATGCTGCACCTCGCCGCCCTGCCAGGCGACCCGGGATACGACAGCGCGGCGGGCATCGCCGCGGTCGTCGACCGGGCCCGCGAGGAACTGGACGCCCTGCAGAGCGGCGGCGTGGACGGGGTGATGATCTCCAACGAGTTCAGCCTGCCGTACCTCACCAAGACCGAGCCGATCACCGCGATCACGATGGCCCGCATCATCGGAGAACTTCTGGGCGACATCGCCGTCCCGTTCGGCGTCAACGTGCTGTGGGACGGCCGCGCGTCCATCGACCTCGCGGTGGCGACCGGCGCTCGCTTCGTCCGCGAGATCTTCACCGGCGTCTACGCCAGCGACTTCGGGCTGTGGGACACCAACGTCGGCGAGGTGGCGCGGCACCGCGCCCGCGTCGGCGGCGAGCGGGTCAAGCTGTTCTTCAACATCGTGCCCGAGTCCGCCACCTACCTCGCGCACCGCGATCTGGCGTCGATCACCCGCACCACGGTGTTCGCCACGCTGCCCGACGCGATCTGCGTCTCGGGGGCCACCGCGGGCTCGCCGACCGACACCGAGGCGCTGCGGGTGGTGAAGTCGGCCGCGGGGTCGGTTCCGGTCTTCGTCAACACCGGTGTCCGCGCGGAGAACGTCGGGACGCAGCTGGACATCGCCGACGGCGCCATCGTCGGTACCTACTTCAAGCAGGACGGCGTCTTCGCCAACCGTGCGCAGCGCTCACGGGTCGAGGAGCTGATGGGCGCGGCGCGCGAATTCCGTTCGCAGCTCGCCTGATTCAGGCGTTGCTCGGGGTGCGGCGCGTCAGCCGCACCCCGAGTTCGTCCGGCGGCACGTCGTGGCCGTCACCGCACCGGATCTCGACGGTCGCCTCGGCGCCGCACCCGAGGTGGGTGAGCCGTAGCCGGCTGTCGGCGACGTGCGTGCGCCCCCACTCGAACATCGCCCACACCACCGGCATGAACGCCGTGCCCGCGTCGGTCAGCACGTACTCGTCCCGGCTGCGCTGCCCGGGCTCGCGGTACGGCTGCTTGCTCAGCAGACCGGCGTCGACCAGTTCGGACAGTCGCGCCGAGGTAGCGGCCTTGGTGATGCCGACCCGGCGGGCGAAGTCGTCGAACCGCGTGGTGCCGTAGAACGCCTCGCGCATGATGAGCATGGCCGACTTGGTGCCGGCGATGGCCATCGTCTTCTCGATCGGGCAGTGCCCGACGGCCGACCACGCGTCGCGGTCGGCGAGCGGTCCCTGCAGGACTGTCATGTACGTCACTCCCTGGCTGGGTTGTTGCGACTGAACCTAGGTGTTACATCTAAGTATAGAGAGCAGTACTCAGCGACGAGTCCTCAGGAGGATCTCATGACCGCATTCTCGGATCGCGACGCCGTCATCGTCGGCGCGGTGCGCACCCCGATCGGCAAGGGCAAGGCGAACGGCGCCCTGCACGACGTGCTGCCCGCCGACCTGCTGGCGCACAGCCTGCGCGAGGTGGTCGAGCGCACGGGAGTCGACCCCGGCCTCGTCGACGACGTCATCGCCGGCGCCGTCACCCAGGTCGGCGACCAGTCCGTCAACATCGCCCGCAACGCCCTGCTGGGCGCCGGTTTCCCGGAGTCCGTACCCGGCACCACCGTCGACCGGCAGTGCGGCAGCAGCCAGCAGGCGATCAGCTTCGCCGCCCAGGGCGTCCTCGCCGGCGCCTACGACGTCGTGATCGCGGCCGGTGTCGAGTCCATGTCGCGGGTGCCGATGGGCACCAGCGTGCTGCCCGGCAGCGACCCCTTCGGCGCCGGCATGGCGGCGCGCTACCCCGACGGGCTCGTTCCCCAGGGCATCAGCGCCGAACTGATCGCCGCGAAGTGGAACCTGTCGCGCACCGAACTCGACGAGTTCTCCGCCGCCAGCCACGAGAAGGCGGCCCGCGCCACCAAGGACGGGTCGTTCGACGCCGAGCTGGCGCCGATCGCCGGGCTGTCCACCGACGAGATCATCCGTCCCGGTACCACCGTCGAGACACTCGCCGGCCTGCGCCCGGCCTTCTTCAACGAGGCCGTCGCGCAACGCTTTCCGCAGATCGGCTGGCACATCACCCCCGGCAACTCGTCGCCGCTGTCCGACGGCAGCGCCGCGGTGATGATCACCAGCGGTGCGACGGCCCGCACGCTCGGCCTGACGCCGCTGGCCCGCATCCACACCACCACGGTGGTTGGCTCCGACCCGCTCTACATGCTGACCGGCGTCATCCCCGCCACCGAGAAGGTGCTGGCCCGCTCGGGCCTCGCGTTGTCCGACATCGACCTGTTCGAGGTCAACGAGGCCTTCGCCCCCGTCGTCCTGGCCTGGGCCAAGGACACGGGAGCCGATCTCGCGAAGACCAACGTCAACGGCGGCGCCATCGCGATCGGTCATCCGCTCGGCGCCTCCGGCGCACGCATCATGACGACGATGGTCAACGCGCTGCACCAGCGTGGCGGCCGCTACGCGCTGCAGACGATGTGCGAGGGCGGCGGCATGGCCAACGCCACGATCATCGAGCGGATCGGCTGACCCCACCTCGGATGACGCGTCGATGACGCCGCGCCGGGCCCCGTTTGTCGTCGGACGGACGGGTTACCCGGCGCGGCATGACGACACTGCACCGGGCGACGATCGCCCTCGCGGCCGCCGCGGCCACCGCCTCCCTGTTCACCGCCTGCTCCTCGGAGTCCGACACCGCGCCCAGCGAGTCGAGCACCCCGACGACCAGCGCCGAGGTGAGCACCGGACCGGCGACGTCGTCGACCCTGGCGCCCACCAGCACCTCGTCCTCGGCCGGCATCACCGAGAAGGAACGGGCGGGCACCGCACCGTCGCCGACCGGCGGCCCGAGCCAGACG
The DNA here is from genome assembly GCF_008329645.1 of Mycolicibacterium grossiae. NCBI lineage: Bacteria > Bacillati > Actinomycetota > Actinomycetes > Mycobacteriales > Mycobacteriaceae > Mycobacterium > Mycolicibacterium grossiae. Next base: position 3,702,274 of record NZ_CP043474.1, on the reverse strand, counting down.
GTCAGCGGCGGACCGTCGGCGGCGCCACCGCCCGTGCAGGGATCATCGACGCCGCCCACCGGCGACAACCTCCCCGGCGAGAACGGCGGACCCGCGGGCCGGCCCGGCACGCCCGGCGACGACAACTGATCAGACGCGCGACAACTCGAACAGGGGGATCGCGCGGTCGGTCTTGGCCTGATACTCCGCGAAGACCGGCGCCACCTCGACCACCTTCGGGTAGGTGGCGTCGCGTTCGTCGGCCGGCAGCTCACGCACCGTGACCTCGTACTCCTCGGTGCCCACCTCGACGCGGGCCGTCGGATGCGCGCGCAGGTTGTGCACCCACGCCGGATCCTTCGGCGCGCCGGCGTAGGACCCCACGATCAGTAGCTTGCCGTCGACCTCCAGGTACGCCAGCGGCGAGAGCCGGGGCTGACCGGACTTCGCCCCCGTGGTGTGCAGCAGCAGGAGCTTGCCGCCGGCGAACGGGCCGCCCACCACGCCGCCGTTGGCCCGGAACTCCTCGACGACGCCGCGGTTGAAGTCGTCCAGCGCGGCGGTGTCGGCGACGAGCCTGTCCTTATCGATGTCACTCATGTCACAGCACAAGCTCCCGGGCGCTGCCGCTATTCCCCGCGGACGGATGTCCTGATGGCTCGCGCGCGCTCCAGTCCGACTCACCTCTTCGTTGGGCACCTGGCCGGGTCGCCGGGGTGTGCCGAAGGCGCTCGACGACGCTTTTGGCTGTCCGCGGTTCGAGGCAGCACTCGAGCGCCGTCTGTCATACCCGCCACCTAACATCGAATGTATGTTCGATTTAATGACGGCGCTACCTGCCGATGCTGACGAGGCCGCCCTGGCCGAACGAATAACCGCCTTGGAGAGGTTGAAGTCAGCCGCGGCCGCCGAACAGGCGCGCATGACGGCGCAATGGGACCAGCATCGCCGCCGCGCCGAGGCGGCCGCCGGGGTCCCCGCCGCCAAGCGGGGTCGCGGACTCGCCGCCGAGGTGGCGCTGGCGCGGCACGACTCCCCCAGTCGTGGCGGCCGGCACCTCGGATTCGCACGGGCGCTCGTCCACGAGATGCCGCACACGCTGGCCGCTCTCGAGGCTGGCGCCCTCTCGGAGTGGCGGGCGACGCTGATCGTGCGCGAATCGGCATGCCTCGACGTCGAGGACCGCCGCACCCTGGACGCCGAGCTGTGCGGCGACCCCGCGACCCTCGCCGGCAAGGGCGACGGTCGCATCGCCGCCGACGCCAAGGCCATCGCGTACCGCTTGGACCCACGCGCGGTGGTCGACCGCGCCCGCCGCGCCGAGACCGAGCGCACGGTGTCGATCCGGCCGGCACCCGACTGCATGACCTACGTGACCGCACTACTGCCCATGGCGGCGGGCGTGTCGGTGTACGCGGCGCTCCGTCGGACCGCCGACACCACCGCCGACGGCCGCAGTCGCGGGCAGATCATGGCCGACACGCTCGTCGAACGCATCACCGGTCGGCCGGCCGAAGCCGCAACACCGATCGCCGTCGAACTCGTCGTCACCGACGAGACGTTGTTCGGCGGCGCCACCGAACCGGCCCGGGCCACCGGCTACGGACCCATCCCCGCCGCCGTGGCCCGCCACCTCGTCGCCGGCGCGGTCGCCGGCGGCGCGCCCGCCACGCTGCGGCGGCTGTACCAGCACCCCGCCTCGGGCGCCCTGGTCGCCATGGAGTCGCGCGCACGGCTCTTCCCCAGGGCACTGTCGAAGTTCATCCGGCTCCGCGACGACACCTGCCGCACGCCGTACTGCGATGCGCCGATCCGGCACGTCGACCACGCCACGCCGCACGCGCGCGGCGGACCGACCAATGCCGTCAACGGCAGCGGCGTGTGCGAAGCGTGCAACTACGCCAAAGAGGCGCCGGGCTGGCGAGTCCGGACGAGCGCAACCGAACGTGGGCACGCGAGCGAGATCGAGACGCCGACCGGGGCGACCTACGCGTCCGCTGCGCCACCATTGCCGGGACGGACCGACGACGAGCCCGCCGTGCGCGGACGGGCAGCCTAGCCGTTCTTCGCCGGAGCGCCCTCGACCTTCTTGGGCGCGACGTCGATGCCCGACTCCTTGCGCTGCTGCGCGGTGATCGGCGCGGGCGCATCGGTCAGGGGGTCCACACCACCGCCGGACTTCGGGAAGGCGATGACCTCGCGGATCGAGTCCACGCCGGCCAGCAGTGCGACGATGCGGTCCCACCCGAAGGCGATGCCGCCGTGCGGCGGTGCCCCGAAGGTGAAGGCGTCCAACAGGAAGCCGAACTTGTCCTGCGCCTCGTCGTGGTCGATGCCCATCATCGCGAACACGCGTTCCTGGACGTCGCGGCGATGGATGCGGATCGAGCCGCCGCCGATCTCGTTGCCGTTGCAGACGATGTCGTACGCGTTGGCCAGCGCCGTGCCGGGGTCGGTGTCGAAGGTCGCCTCCGAATCCGGCTGTGGCGAGGTGAAGGCGTGGTGCACCGCCGTCCACGCTCCGGAGCCGACGGCGACGTCGCCGGATGCGGTCGCCTCATCGGCCGGTTCGAACAGCGGCCAGTCGACCACCCAGGTGAATGCCCACGCATCGGGGTCGATCAGGTCGAGGCGCTTGGCGATCTCGATGCGGGTGGCACCGAGCAGCGCCCGGGCCGCCTTGGCCGCACCGGCGGCGAAGAAGATGCAGTCCCCGGGCGCGGCGCCCACGTGCGCGACGAGGCCGTCGCGTTCGGTGTCGCTAAGGTTCTTGGCCACCGGGCCGCCGAGCGTGCCGTCCTCGGCGACGAGCACGTAGGCCAGTCCCTTGTGCCCCCGCTGCTTGGCGAACTCCTGCCACCCGTCGAGCGTCCGGCGCGGCTGCGACGCCCCGCCCGGCATCACCACGGCACCGACGTAGGGCGCCTGGAAGACGCGGAAGGTGGTGTCGGCGAAGTACTCCGTGCACTCGACCAGTTCGACGCCGAAGCGCAGGTCGGGCTTGTCGGACCCGAAGCGCCGCATGGCCTCGGCGTAGCCGATGCGCGGCAGCGGCAGCGGCAGTTTGTAGCCGATGAGCGCCCACAGCGCCTGCAGCACCTGCTCGGAGACGGCGATGACGTCGTCGGCGTCGACGAAGCTCATCTCCATGTCGAGCTGGGTGAACTCGGGTTGCCGGTCGGCGCGGAAGTCCTCGTCGCGGTAGCAGCGGGCGATCTGGTAGTAGCGCTCCATGCCCGCCACCATCAGCAGCTGCTTGAACAACTGCGGGCTCTGCGGCAGCGCGTAGAACGAGCCGGGCTGCAGCCGGGCGGGCACCAGGAAGTCGCGGGCGCCCTCGGGAGTGGAACGCGTCAGCGTGGGCGTCTCGATCTCGACGAAGTCGTGCTCGGCCAGCACGCCGCGGGCGGCCGCGTTGACCTTCGACCGCAGCCGCAGCGCGGCGCCGGGCCCCTCGCGCCGCAGGTCGAGGTAGCGATACCGCAGCCGCGCTTCCTCACCGGCGGTCTCGTCGAGCTGGAACGGCAGCGGCGCGCTCTCACCGAGCACCGTCAGCGTCGTCGCGTTGACCTCGATGTCGCCCGTCGCGATCTCCGCGTTCGCGTTGCCCTCCGGCCGCGCCTCGACGACGCCGGTGACGGCGACGCAGAACTCCGCCCGCAGCCGGTGGGCCTGCTCCAGCACGCCGGCATCGCGGAACACCACCTGCGACACGCCCGACGCGTCCCGCAGGTCGATGAAGATGACGCCGCCGTGGTCGCGCCGACGCGCCACCCATCCGGCCAGCGTGACCGTCTGGCCGGCGTCGGTGGACCGCAATGATCCGGCGGCATGACTGCGCAACACGAAAGCTCCTCGCACGAGGTCGGGGGATGAATCGACTGCTGAGTCTAGAGGGGCGGCCACTGCTCCCGTCCCGAGGAAGCACGTACACCGACCACGGGTAGACACTGACGCCTAAAGTGTCTACCCATGGCACCGCGGACCTACCCCTGCGAACGCGTCGACGTCTCGTTCACCGCGACGGCACCTTTTCGCTTCGTCAGCACGGTCGACCTTCCGATCACCCCGGAACGACTCTTCGAGGTGCTCGGCGACGCCGACTCGTGGCCGCGCTGGGCCACGGTGATCACGCGCGTCGAGTGGACGAGCCCGCTGCCACGCGGCATCGGCACCACCCGGACGGTGACGATGCGCGGCGGCATCGTCGGCGACGAGGAGTTCCTAGCTTGGGAACCGTTCTCGCACATGGCCTTCCGCTTCAACCGGTGATGGCGATGAGACCGGCCGGCACCGAGCGGTACTGAGGCTCCGGCCTCCGGTCAGTAAAGCCCGTCCCACGCCTGGCGGCGCACCCGGTCGGGATCGGCGACGGTGTCGTCGCGCGTCGAGCGGATCACGCGGGTACGGCGCTCGGCGGCGTCGTACACCGGCCACTCTCCTCCCTCGGGGATGCCGAGCCGGCCGTTGGCGAAGTCGAGCCACGTGCGCTGCATGCGCCGGCCCACCGCCGGCTGCACCCGCCGCCCCAGCGGATGGATCTTCCGGCCGAGGTAGGAGGAGTAGCTGTGCTGCACGTGCACGATCTCGCTGCCGTGCGTCGCGCCGAGACCGAGCGCCCGCAGCGTCCACGTGGTGTGGTCGAACCGGTAGACGTAGGTCTGGGCGTGTGCACTGTAGGCGTCGGCGAAGGCCCACGTGGGCGCGCCGAACATGGTGTCCGCGCCGATGGCCACCAGCGCGCTGCGCCGCGGATAGGCGGGGTACGCCGCCAGCACGCGCGGCTTCGCGTCTGGGGCGCGGCGGGCGAAGTAGGAGTCGACGCCGGACGACGTGGTGGGCAGCATCGGCGGCTTGCCCCAGGCGAACATCGAGGCTTCGTGGCTGTTCGTGCCGACGATGAGCGGCACCTTCAGCACCGCGCCGGCCCGCGCCGCCTCGATCGGGTGCCGGGGCAACAGGTCGACACCGTGGGTCAGCCCATAGGCCAGCGTCGGGCTGACGGCGGCGCTCTCGGCTTGCAACGTCCCTGCGGCGCGCCGCAATTGGCGCTGCGGGAGAGACTTGACGTCGTCGACCCCCACCCCGAGCAGGTCCAGGAGCTGGTGGGCACGCCGGGCGCGGGTCTCACGGTCGGCGATCAGCGGCAGGGCGGGGCTCTGCGCGATGGCGCGGGTGAACAACCCCCGCGCCGCCGGGCTGGCCAGCAACGCGAGCACCGACGTCGCCCCGGCCGACTCGCCGAAGACGGTGACGCGGTCCGGGTCGCCGCCGAAGGCCGCGATGTCTTCGCGTACCCACTCCAACGCCGCCAGCTGGTCACGCAGGCACAGGTTGTCGTCGAAGCCGTCGCCGAGGTCGCCCAGGTCCAGGCCACCGAACACACCCAACCGGTAGGTGACGTTCACGACGACGACGTCACCGTTCGCCGCGAGCCGGGAACCGTTGTAGAGCTGCAGCTGTCCTGCGCCGTACACGAAGGCGCCGCCGGGAATCCACACCATGACCGGCAGCGAGCCGTGCGGATCCGGCGACCACACCGTCACCGTGAGACACGCTTCGTCGCGGACTTTCGGGTCGTCGCGCCCGCCGCCCACGAACGACCTTCCCTGCGGCGGAAGCGGTCCGTGGTCGACGGCGTCGCGCACCCCGCTCCACGGCGTCAGGGGCGCCGGCGCCAGAAAGCGTCGGGGCCCCACCGGCTGCTCGGCGTACGGCACGCCGCGCCACACGTGCACACCGGCTTCGCCCGTGCCACGCAACGCGCCCGCAGCGGTGTGCGCGATGGTCGACGACTCCGCGGTTTCGCGCTGCGTTGCCACGGGAAAATCCTAGTGTGCGAAGCTGACGACGGCTGGCGCGCAGTCATCCCGGCAGGTGCGGACGGACGGAGCATGCAGTGACGTTCAACGAGGGCATGCAGATCGACACGAGCACCACGTCGAGCAGTGGACGCGGGGGCGGCGGTGGGCGCGGCATCGCCATCGGCGGCGGCGTCGGCGGACTGGTCGTCATGGTGATCGCGCTGGTCCTCGGCATCGACCCCGGCAGCGTGACCCCGCAGCAGAACCCCGGACAGTACGGCGCACCCGGCGTCGACGCCGGCGGCTTCGACGTCAGCCAGTGCCGCACGGGCCGGGACGCCAACACCATCGACCAGTGCAAGGTCATCGCCACCGGCAACTCCGTGGACGCGGTGTGGGCGCAGCTGATGCCGGACTACACCCGGCCGAGCATCCGACTCTTCCAAGGTGGTGTCGACACCGGGTGCGGTCCGGCGACCACCGAGGTGGGACCGTTCTACTGCCCCGCCGACCAGACCGCGTACTTCGACACCAGCTTCTTCCAGGAACTGACCGACCGGTTCGGCGCGAGCGGCGGCCCTCTGGCGAAGGAGTACGTGGTCGCCCACGAGTTCGGCCACCACGTGCAGGACCTCAAGGGCGACCTCGGCCGCGCGCAGCAGGACCCGACGGGCCCCGAGGGTGGCGGCGTGCGCACCGAGCTGCAGGCCGACTGCTACGCCGGAATCTGGGCGCACTATGCGTCGACCACGCGGCAGGAGAGCACCGGCCAACCGTTCCTGCAGCCGTTGAGCGATCGGGACATCAGCGATGCGCTGTCGGCCGCCGCCTCCGTCGGCGACGACCGCATCCAGGAGGCCGCCACCGGTCGGGTGTCCCCCGAGTCGTGGACCCACGGGTCGGCAGCGGGTCGGCAGCACTGGTTCACCGTCGGCTATCAGACGGGCGATCCTCAGGCCTGCGACACCTTCAGCGCCCGAGACCTGCACCAGTAGCTCGCGTTCACCCTCCCGGTGCCGGGAGTTCGGCGCGCACGCTCACGCCCGGGCCCTCGAAGCTCAGGTGATCACGGAGGGGTTCGGCCTCGGGCGGCGGATCGGCGTAACTCCATCCCACGTCGGTCGCCACCGCGTCACCGGCGGCCGCCGACCAGTACGTGGCGTGGCCCTTGTAGTTGCAGTAACTGGTCGTGTCGGTGCGCCGCAGCAGGTCGGTGCGGACGTAGCGGGGATGCACGTACAGCCGTGGCGCCAGGGCGGTTTCGAACACGATGACGGTGTCGTCGGTGTCGACCAGGACGACGTCGCCGACGAGCACCTCGAGGCGGCGGCGCGTCGGCCGGCAGTCGATCCGGTGGTAGGGGTTGGGCGGATAGTGCACCAGCCGCCTGCCCTCCTCCACCCAGGCGTCGACGGCGTCCCAGGGCACGCCGACGTGACCGGGCGCCTCGGCGACCGGCGCGCTCGGCAGGTCCCCGACGACGTCCGCCGGGAACGCGTAGCTCAGCGGCGCGCCCTGCCGGTGCACCAGCAGCGCGCGTTCGGTGTCGAGCACCACGGTGGTGCCGAGCAGCGCCTGCACGCGGCGGGCATGGGGTTCGACGTACACCAGCGGCCCGTCGACCGCCTCGCCGCGGAGCGAAAGCGTTCCTGCGCGAGACGAACTCAGCGGGCCGCTGCCCGCCACCAGGCTCACGAGCCCTACAGCCGGGCGGCGGCGTCGATCGACGTGTCGGTGGTGCGCAACGGGCGGATCATGCCGTCCTGGGTGAACGACGCGACCAGCTCGCCGGACTCGGTGTGCACCGTGCCCCGCACGTAGGACATGCCGGCGCCCACCTGCGTGCTCTCGTGGGTGTAGAGCAGCCAGTCCGACCACGCGAACGGTTCGTGGAAGCTGACGCCGCTGGTCATCGGGGCCGTCGACACCGTGAGATGCGCTTGGCTGGTCCCGATTCCGGCATGGGCGCGCATCGTGGTCGAGATCCCGAGATGCCCGGTGAAGTAGGCGATGAGCGCCTTGGCGAGATCGTCGCGCGTCGGGACGGGATCGTAGTGCAGCCACGCGTGCAGCTCGGGCGGCCCGACCTCGTCGGGTGAGTTCACGTCGACGACGTCGACGAGCCGGATCTGCCGGCCCGTCATCGGCATGTCGGCGGGGTGCGCATCCGCCGGCCCGGCCACCCGCGGGATGGGCAGGTGGTGCCGGATGACGTCGCCGGACGGTACGTCGGCGAAGACCGTGACGGTGATGCAACGCTTGCCGTTCTGCGTCGCCGAGACGACGGCGGTCGCCGTGGTCCGGCCCTCGGAGACGACGTCGACGGTCAGTTCCACGGGCGGTCCGACGACGACCGCCCGGGCGAACACCGCCGACGCCGACCGCACCGACTTGCCCTCGAATCGCCGGGCGGCGGCCACGATCGCCTGGGCGAGCACCTGCGTCCCCTCGACGACCTGCCGTTCGTCGGCACCCACGACGCCCGTCTGGCCGACGAAGCGGTCGGGGCCGTCGGGCGCGACGTCGGGCGCGACGTCGAAGAGATCGAGCAGGGTCGCGAGGGTCCACGGCGTCTCGGTGGTCTCGGGCGCGGGGTGGGTGGTCATGAGCATCCTCTCAGGCGTTGCCGGGCGGCTCGGACGTGACGTCGGCAAGCACACCACAGACTCTGCGAAAACGGTAACGTCGTTCTCGTGGCGAGGTCGACCGGGCGGGCTCCGTCCGCACCCGACGGCGGCGTGGACGCCGAGGAGTCGCGGGCCACCCGGTTCATGCGCTCGGCGCTGGCCATCCTGGGCGAGACGGGGCGGGCCGACTTCACGGTGCTCGAGGTCGTGGAGCGCTCCAAGACCAGCTTGCGCTCGTTCTACCAACACTTCGCCAGCAAGGACGCACTGCTGCTGGCGCTGATCGAGAAGATCATGGCGGAGTCCACCCTGCGCTGGCGGGCGGAGACCGACGACCTGTCACCGGCCGAGGCGCTGCGGGTGCTCATCGCCAGGATCAGCGCGCCGGCGTCGACGACCACCCAGGACAGCATCAACCGTGGGCTGACGTTCTCCAACGACCACCTGGCCGAGACCGTGCCGGGCGAGTACGCGCGCGTGCTGTCGCCGGTGAAGGTGCTGATCGCCGACATCATCGAACGCGGCATCGCCGACGGCGCATTCGACGCCGACCTGGACGTCGATCCCACCGCCACGCTCATCATGCAGTCGACGATGGGCGCCATGCGGCTGCGCCTGCTCGGCGCCGAACTGAACGGCGAGCCACTCGACGGCGGCCACATCTACGACTTCTGCATCCGCGCCCTCGCCGCCCGCCCGTCCTGACGGCGCCGTCGCCGCTGTCGCCCCCACCCCGTCGGTGGTAACGTCATTACCGCTTTCGTACAACGCGATTTCCAGGAGGCGGCATGCGACGGACCGGACACCGCCGATGACCGGCGTCGCCAACCCGGAGCAGGTGCTCTTCGCCTCGACGGCGCAGGCGTTCCTCGACAAGGAGGGCTCGCTGACGCGGGTGCGCGAATGGCACGCCGCCGGGATCTCCTTCGAGGCCACCTGGTGGCAGCGCGCCGCCGAACTGGGGTGGGCGAGCCTGCTGGTCCCCGAAGACCTCGGCGGCGGCAGCGTATCCGGCGACGGCGTCGCCGACCTCGCCCTGATCGCCGAACAGGTCGGCCGCACCGTGGCACCCGGCCCACTGCACCCGGTGAGCACCGTGCTCGCCGGACTGGTCGACGCCGATGACGCCGCCCGCCACGCGGCGGTGATCGAACGCCTCGTCGGCGGAGACCTCGTCGCCTCCTGGGCCGTGTACGAACCCGGCCGGCCGTGGGCACCGGGTCAGGCGGCCGTCACCGCCACGGCCACCGACGGCGGCTACCGCATCGACGGCGTCAAGGATCGCGTCGAAGCGGGCGCCGAGAGCGGCGCGTTCCTGGTCACCGCCACCCTCGACGGCCACGTGCGCCAGTTCCTGGTACCCGCCGACGCGCCGGGTGTCGCGGTGAGCCCGCAGCAGTCGCTCGACCTGGTGAAGCGGTTTGCGAAGGTGACCTTCGACGGCGTCGAGGTCGACGGCCACGCGATGGTCGGCACCGCTGAGCAAACCCCGGCCCTGCTGGCCCGGCAGGCGCAGATCGCGCAGCTGCTGCAGTGCGCCGAGGTCGTCGGCATCCTCGACACCGTGCTGGCCTTCACCAACCAGTGGGCGATGGACCGGCACTCCTTCGGCCGTCCGCTCGCGTCCTACCAGGCGCTCAAGCACCGCTACGCGGACATGAAGATCTGGCTGGAGGCCTGCCGCGCCACCACCGCGGCCGCCGTGGCCGCCGTCAGCGCGCGCGCCGCCGACGCAGAACTCCTGGTCAGCGTCGCCAAGTCCTACGTCGGCGAGCACGCCGCGCCCATGCTGCAGCACTGCGTGCAGCTGCACGGCGGCATCGGCGTCACCTGGGAACACGACCTGCACCTGTTCCTGCGCCGCGCGACGCTCAACCGCGCCATGTACGGCACCCCGGAGGAACACGACCTGCGCGTGTATGCGCTCACCGAGACCGTGGAGGCCGCGTCGTGACCGACACCACCAGCGCACCATCGACCACCGAGACGGTGGCCGAGTTCGCCGAGCGGGCGCGACAGTGGCTCGCCGACTCCATGCCGCGCATCGACCCGGCACATCCGCCGGAGGCCGACCGCGGCGAGGAGGCCCCCTGGCTGCGGGCGCGCAAACTGCAGAAGACCCTGTACTCCGGCGGCTTCGCCGGCATCTGCTTCCCGCGCGAGTACGGCGGTCTCGGCCTGCCCATCGCCTATCAGCGGGCGTTCGACGAGGCGTCGCGGGACTACGAGATGCCGATCATCCTCAACACCCCGACGTTCACGATCTGTGCGGCGACGATCCTCGACACGGGCAGCGAGGACCAGAAGCGCATGCACATCGCCGGCGCGATCCGGGGGGACGAGGTGCTGGTGCAGCTGCTGAGCGAACCCAGCGGCGGATCCGACCTCGCCGGTGTCATCACGCGCGCCGAGCGACGCGGAGACTCCTGGGTGATCAACGGCGCGAAGACCTGGAGTACGAGCGCCTTCGCCGCCGACTACGGACTGCTACTGGCCCGCACCGACTGGGACGTGCCCAAGCACCAGGGCCTCACTATGTTCCTCGTCTCCCTCGACGCGCCCGGCATCACGATGCGCCGAATCAAGCAGGTCGACGGCGGCGAGGAGTTCTGCGAGGAGTTCTTCGACGACCTCGTCCTCGACGGCGACGCGGTGGTGGGCGAGGTGAACGGGGGCTGGGAGGTCGCCTCCCGCCAGCTTTACCACGAACGCCGCGCGGTGGGCGGCGGCTCCGAGTTCTCCAGCGGCATCGGCGCCGAGGGCGCGTCGGACAAGCAGGTCGACTACGTCGGTCTGCTGGCCGCGACGGGCCTGTCCGACGATCCGCGCGCCCGCGCCAAGGCCGGCCGTGCGCTGGTCCGCCGCATGGTGCAGGACCAGCTCGTCGACCACGTGTACCACGGCGTGCTCGATGGCAGGCTGCCGCCGGCGGCCGGGTCGATCATCCGCATCACGCACGCGGAGACCGTGCAGTTCGAGATCGACACCGCCCTCGAGATCGCGGGTGCCGCAGCGGTCGTCGACGATGGCAGCGGGTTGTTCGAGTACGGCGCCCGGTACCCGTCGCGCCAGGCGGCGTCGCTCGGCGGTGGCACCACCGAGATCGCCCGCAACATCATCGGCGAACGGATCCTCGGGTTCCCGCGCGAACCGGCCGCCGATCGCGGCGTGCCGTTCAATAAGGTGAAGCGCAACAAGAACTAGCGCACCGACTCGCGGGGCACCGAGGTCCGTGCCCGTGCCCGGCGGCGCAACCGGGACTCGGCCCAGCTGATGACGTCGTAGTAGTGCGTCGGCGCGATGCGGCCGAGCGCGTCGAAGACGTAGGCGTCGGGGCCGACGAGGATGCGCGCCTTGCCGCGTTCGACGCCGCGCACGATGATCGCCGCGGCCGTGGCCGGCTCGGTCATCGTGATGGCCGCGAACTCGGCGGCCATCTCGTCGTGGCTGCGGCCGCGTCCCTCCGGGTCGCGCCGGAAGCGGGCGTTGCGGACGATGTTGGTGTTGATCCCGCCCGGATGGACGGCGACCGCACGCACCCCGGTGCCGCGCAGTTCCTGACGCAGCGAGTCGGTGAACCCGCGGACGGCGAACTTGGCGGCGCAGTAGGCACTCTGGTTCGGCATGCCCACCAGCCCGAAGACGCTCGAGGTGTTGACGATGGCGCCGGAGTCCTGCGCGACGAGGAGCGGCAGGAAGGCCCGGGTGCCGTTGACGACGCCGTGGAAGTTGATGTCCCACAGCCAGTCGTCGTCCTCGGCGACCGCGTCGAGGACGGGCGAGGACACCGCCACGCCCGCGTTGTTGAACACCGCGCCGAGCGGCGTCGGCGTCCAGTCGGCGACCTCGGCGGCGAACGCGCGTTGCGCGGCCGCGTCCCGGACGTCGAGTACGCGGGTGAGCACCGGACCGTCCAGCGTGGCGGCCGTCTCCTCGAGCGCGTGGGCGTCCACGTCGGCGAGTGCGACCGAACTGCCGTCGCCCGAGAGCCGTTGCGCCAGCGCGCGTCCGATGCCCGAGCCGGCGCCGGTGATCACGGCGGTGCGCCCCCGCAGGACGGTGGTCATGGATTCTCCTTCGTCATCGCGACGTCGCCGCAGCGACGCCGCCGTGGGTGGTGGCGCGACCGATCGTGTCGCTCGGAATCGATCTGCGGCGCACCGTGATCCGACCACCGCGGCCGGGGGCGGTGGCGACGCCGCGGGAGTGCGAGCGTTCGCCGGGTGCCGCGGTGGGGACGACGGTGAAGGCGCGCAGCAGTTCGCGCAGCGTCACCGTCATCTCCATGTTCGCGAACGCGGCGCCAATGCAGCGCCGCACGCCTCCGCCGAACGGGATCCAGGTGTAGGTGTCCGGGGCGTGCCCGACGAAGCGGTCGGGATCGAACGCCGCGGCGTCGGGGAAGGCGCGTTCGGCGGCGTGGGCGAGCGAAATGCTCACCATGACCACCTGCCGTTCGGGCAGCACCCACTCCCCCAGCCGGATTCGCTGCTTGGTCACCCGGGCGAAGCCGTTGATCACCGGCCGGACGCGCTGCACCTCGAAGACGGTGGCCTGCAACAGATCCGATCGGCCGTCGTCGACCTCTGCGGTGAGTCGCCGCAGCAGTTCCGGATGGCGGCGCAACCTCTCCACCGCCCAGGCCAGCGTGGTGGCGGTGGTCTCGTGCCCGGCCGCCAGCAGCGTGAGCAGCTCGTCGGCGACGTGCTCGTCGGTGATCGCCGACCCGTCCTCGTAGCGGGCCTGCAGCATCAGGGCGAGCACGTCGCCGCGCTCGGCCAGCGCGGGATCCGACCGCGCCTCGGCGATCAGCCGCGCGACGACGGCGTCGTAACGCCGGCGCATCCGCTCGACGCGCCCCCACGGGCTCCACGGACCGAAGTCGGTGCGGAACACCGGCGGGAGGACCGCCAACCGGGAGGCTCGAATCACCATCGGCGGCAACAGCTCCCGTAGCTCGGCGAGGGCGTCGCCCTCAGCACCGAACACCGCCCGCAGGATGGCGTTGAGGGTGATGCGCATCATCGACGGCAGCGTCGCGAACTCGGTGCCCTCGGGCCAGGCGTCGATCTCGCGGTGCACTTCCTAGACGATGATGTCCTCGTACCCGTGCATCCGCCTGCCGTGGAACGGCGGCACCAGCAGCTTGCGCCGCGCACGGTGCTCGGCGCCGTCGAGGCTGAACGTCGAGCCGGGGCCGAAGACCTCGCCCAGCGTTCCCGCGCGGCCGACGAGGTCGGTGTGCGCAGTGAAGACCTCCTTGACGAGCGCCGGGTCGCTGACGACGACGGTCCGCCCGAACACCGGCAGGTCGAGGGTGAACTCCGAGCCGTGGCGGCGGCCGACGGCGCGGATCGCCGCGCCCCGGGCCGCCACGAAGGCCGCACCTTGGACCAGCGCGGGGATTCTCGGCGCGGGCGGCAGCCGCACCGGGTCGTTCGTCGCCTCCACGTCGCCTCCACTCGTCGGTACTCAACGGTACCGACGACGGTACGCGGTGGTACCGCGATGCACAAGATTCGGACGTCAGAACAGGGTCGGCTGCAGGTCGGCCGCCACCGCGGGCGCCCGCGTCGTCCGGAACGGGCGGTGGTCGCCGGTGAGCCCGTGCTTGCGGATCAGCGGAAGGGCTCTGTCGCGCAACGCGTCCCGGTAGTTCTGCGGGAGGTAGGCGCTGCCGCGATACAGCTCGCGGTAGCGGGCGACGAGGTCGGGGCGCGTGGCGGCCAGCCAGCTGGTGAACCACCCGCGGGTGGTGCCCCGCAGGTGCAGCCCGAACACCGTCACACTGGTGGCGCCCGCGGCGGCGATCGATCCGAGCAGCGCGTCGAGGTGCTCGGCGGAGTCGGTGAGGTGCGGCAGCACCGGCGCCACCATGACGTGACAGTCCAGCCCCGCCTCGCGCACCGCGCGGATCAACCCGAGCCGGGCGCGCGGCGTGGGCGTCCCCGGCTCGACCAGCTGGTGCAGTTCGGGATCGCCGATCGCCAGGGACACCGCCACGCTGACGTCGACGTGCTTCCCGGCCGCGGCGACCAGCGGCAGGTCGCGCTGCAGCAGCGTGCCCTTGGTGAGGATGGAGAACGGGGTGCCGCTCGAAGCGAGGGCGTCGACGATGCCCGGCATCAGCGCATACCGCCCCTCGGCGCGCTGGTAGGGGTCGGTGTTGGTGCCGAGCGCCACGGTCTGCCGCGTCCAGGACCGCCGACGCACCTCGCGCCGCAGCACGTCGACGACATTGGTCTTGACCACCACCTGGGTGTCGAAGTCACGACCGGGATCGAAGTCGAGGTACTCGTGCGTCGGCCGTGCGAAGCAGTACCGGCACGCGTGACTGCATCCGCGGTAGCCGTTGACGGTGTACTGGAACGGCAGGTTCACCGCGTCGGGCACCTTGTTGAGCGCCGACTTGCACAGGATCTCGTGGAACGTCAGACCCGCGAACTCCGGCGTCCGCACCGAGCGGACGAACCCGATCCGCTGCAGGCCCGGCAGCGCACCGTCGTCGACGCGTACGCCCTGACCGTCCCATCGCATGCCTCATTCGAACGCACGTTCGACCACGGTGTCAAGCCCGGCGGGAATCCCCTCCCGCCGCCGTCACCACTTGGTGAGCTGGCAGCGCGGGTTGTACGGCGCGTCCTGCTGCACGGCCACCTGGCCGTCGATCGCGATGTCACAGTGCGGGTTCGGGGCCGCCTGCATCCCGCGCGTCGTGCTGCTCACCGACAGGATGGCCCACTGGGGATCGGCGAGCGTCGTCTCGAACACCCACGGCGTCCCCGGGTCCAGGTTGAGCGTCTCGCGCTTCATGAACGCGTACGGGTCCGCGTTGTAGGCCTCCATGCTCGGCGGCTGCGAGACCAGGTAGAAGAGTTCGACCGGGTACGCGCCGGCAACGGTGACCGAGTAGCGCACCTGCTGTCCGGCCGCCGGCTCGGCATGAGCTGCGCCCGAACCGAATCCGAGACCCGCCACCGCGACCAGCGACGCGCACGCCGCCCCGACCCTGCTCATCCTCTTTCGCATGACCGTCACATCGCCGGACGGTAGCGGATCGTTACCGAGCCCACCACCGCAGCAGGTCGAGATCACCGCGGCGGCGCGGCGTCACAGTTCGAGGAGCACCGTTACCGGACCGTCGTTGACGAGTTCGACCGCCATGTCCGCTCCAAAGATCCCCGTCGCCACCTCGGCGCCGAGGTCGCGCAGCGCCGCGGCGAATGCGTCGACCAGCGGTTCGGCGACGGCGCGGGGCGCGGCGGCGTTCCAGGATGGCCGGCGCCCCTTGGCGGTGTCGCCGTAGAGGGTGAACTGGCTGACCACCAGCACCGGCGCAAAGACGTCCGCGGCGCTGCGCTCGCCGTCGAGGATGCGCAGCCGCCACAGCTTGTCGGCCATCCGCCGCGCGGTCGCGGCGTCGTCGGCGTGGGTCACGCCCACCAACGCCAGCAGCCCCTGCCCTTGGGGGCGGATCTCCCCCACCACGCCGCCGTCGACCCGCACCCGGGCCGCACTGACCCGCTGCACCAGCACCCGCACGGCCCCGGCCTCAGGCCAGCCGCGACAGCACCGCGTCGACGACGGCGTCGAGCGCCACGTCGACCTGCTCGCCGGTCGAGAGGTCCTTGACGCCCACGGTTCCCGCATCGACGTCGCGGTCACCGGCGACCAGCGCCAGCGTCGCACCGGATCGGTCGGCGGCCCGCATCGCGCCCTTCATGCCGCGGTCGCCGTAGGCGAGGTCGACGCGCACCCCCGCGGCCCGCAGCGCAGCGGCGAGCGGCACCAGCACGCGCTTGGCCGCGTCGCCCAGCGGGACGCCGTAGACGTCCACCGCGGCGCGGGGTCCGACCGTCCTGCCCTCGGCGCGCAACGCGAGCAGGGTGCGGTCGACGCCGAGCCCGAAGCCGATGCCGGACAGGTCGCGACCACCGAGCTGGCGCATGAGCCCGTCGTAGCGGCCGCCACCGCCGATGCCCGATTGCGCGCCGAGCCCGTCGTGCACGAACTCGAACGTCGTCTTGGTGTAGTAGTCCAGCCCCCGGACCATGCGCGGATTCACCACGTAGGGCACCCGCAGCGCATCCAGATACCCCAGCACCGCGTCGAAGTGCTCCCGCGCGGACTCCGAGAGGTGGTCGAGCATCAGCGGGGCATCGGCCGTCATCTCGCGCACGTGCGGTCGCTTGTCGTCGAGCACCCGCAACGGGTTGATCTCCGCGCGGCGCCGGGTGTCCTCGTCGAGGTCGAGGCCGAAGAGGAACTCCTGCAGCAGTTCCCGGTACTGAGGCCGGCAGGTGTCGTCGCCGAGCGACGTGATCTCCAGTCGGAACCCGTCAAGGCCCAGCGAGCGAAACCCGCTGTCCGCCACGGCGATCACCTCGGCGTCGAGCGCCGGATCGTCGACGCCGACCGCCTCCACGCCGACCTGCTGCAGCTGCCGGTAGCGGCCCGCCTGGGGCCGCTCGTAGCGGAAGAACGGGCCGGAGTAGCACAGCTTCGCGGGCAGCGCGCCGCGGTCGATGCCGTGCTCGATGACCGCGCGCATCACCCCGGCGGTGCCCTCCGGGCGCAACGTCACCGAGCGGTCGCCGCGGTCGGCGAAGGTGTACATCTCCTTGGAGACGACGTCGGTCGATTCGCCGACGCCGCGCGCGAACAGCGCGGTGTCCTCGAAGATCGGCAGCTCGACGTAGCCGTACCCGGCGCGCCGCGCCGACTCGAGCAGGCCGTCGCGCACCGCGACGAACTGGGCCGAATCCGGCGGCAGATAGTCCGGGACGCCCTTGGGCGCCTGAAATTCGCTCACGAAAGACCTTCGAGGAATGGGTTGGATCGGCGTTCGGCGCCGATGGTCGTCTTCGGGCCGTGCCCCGGTAGTACCACGCAGGAGTCGTCGAGCACCAACAGCTTCTCCACGATCGACGTCAGCAGCGCCCGCCCGCTGCCGCCGAGCAGATCGGTGCGGCCGATCGACTGCTTGAACAGCGTATCCCCGGTGAAGGCGACCTCGGTGGGGCCGTCCGCCAGCCGGAACACGACCGAGCCGCCGGTGTGCCCCGGCGTGTGGTCGACGTCGATGGTCAACTCGCCCAGAGCCAGTTGCTCGCCGTCGCGGCCGAACTCGACCACCTGGCGCGGCTCGCGGAACATCACGCCGACGGCGAACTGCGCCATCCGCGGCCCGATGCCCTTGATCGGGTCGGTGAGCATGGCGCGGTCCTCGGGATGGATGAACGTCGGGCAGCCGTAGGTGTCGGACACCTTCTGCGCCGACCACATGTGGTCGATGTGGCCGTGGGTGAGCAGTACCGCCGCCGGCGTCAGTCGGTTCTGGTCGAGGATGGCGCGCAGGCGCGGCATCGCCTTCTGACCGGGGTCGACGATGATCGCGTCGGCACCCTGCCGCGGCGCGACGACGTAGCAGTTGCACTGCAACCAGCCCGCCGGAAACCCCGTGATCAACACGCCCATCAGTTTTCCATCACCGGACCGAGCGGGTCGCGGGGCCCGTGTTCAGCTGCGTTTGGCACACTCGGTGCCGACCACGAGCGTGTCGTCGCGTCCGACGACCCCGAGGAAACGAGGAGTGCGGCGGTGCCCACCAACGAACAGCGACGTGCGACGGCCAAGCGCAAGCTGGAACGCCAGCTCGAGCGGCGGGCAGCCCAGGCCAAGCGGCGGCGGACCGCCACCATCGTCGGCTCCGTGGTCGGCGCCGTCGTCGTGATCGCCGCCATCGTCACCACCGTGGTGCTGGTGAACCAGGACTCCGGGAGCACGACGGCGTCCGCGGCCACCACCACCAGCAGCCCGGCGTCTCCCTCCGCGGCGCCCGGCCAAGCGGCCCTACCGGCCTTCGCCGCGCCCGCCGACCTGGGCGCCAACTGCCAGTACCCGGCCGCGAAGGCCGCGAGCAAGCCGAACAAGCCGCCGCGCACCGGCAAGGTCCCCACCGACCCCGCCGAGGTCAGCGCCAGCATGGAGACCACGCAGGGCAACATCGGCCTGCAGCTGGACAACGCCAAGGCCCCGTGCACGGTGAACAGCTTCGCCAGCCTGGCCCAGCAGAACTACTTCAACGACACGCCGTGCCACCGGCTCACCACCGGCGGCCTCGCGGTCCTGCAGTGCGGCGACCCGACCGGTCAGGGCACCGGCGGGCCGGGCTACGAGTTCGCCAACGAATACCCCACCAACCAGTACCGCCCGGACGACCCGGCACTGCAGCAGCCCGTCACCTACCCGCGCGGCACGCTCGCCATGGCCAACGCCGGTCCGGGTACCAACGGCAGCCAGTTCTTCCTCGTCTACCAGGACTCCCAGCTGCCCCCGGGCTACACCGTGTTCGGCAAGATCGACCAGACCGGTCTCGCGACGCTCGACAAGATCGCCGCCGGCGGCGTCGAGGGCGGTGGCGGCGACGGAAAGCCCGCCACGCCGGTGCAGATCAAGTCCATCGCGCTGGACTGACGCCGCACGGCGTCAGCGCGACATGTCCGTCCCTCCCCCGCCGCATCCGCCCTACTACGGCTACGGCTACGGCTACGGCCAGCCGCCGCCGCGGACCAACGGCATGGCGATTGCCGCACTGGTCGGCGCGTTCATCGTGCCGCCGCTGGGCATCGTCTTCGGGCACGTCTCGCTGGCGCAGATCAGGCGCACCCGCGAGGAGGGGCGGCCGCTGGCGCTGGCCGGCCTCGTCGTCGGCTATGCCCTGACGGTCCTGGGCATACTGGCGGTCGTCGTCGCGGTGGTCCTGGCCGTGGTGGCGGTGCGGGCGATCGACGAATCCGGCGGCGTCGATCCACGCTCCCCGCTGGGCACGGCAGGGGCGCTGCCCACCGAGACGCTGCCGGACTTCGCCCCACCGGCCTCGCTCGGCGGCAACTGCCAGTACCCCGCCACCACCGAGCCGGGCAGCACGCCGGCCCGCACGCCGCGCGCGGGCCGCGTGCCCACCGCACCCGCCACCGTGCAGGCCACGATGGCGACCGACGACGGCGCCATCGGTCTCGACCTGGACAATCAGAAGGCGCCCTGCACCGTCAACAGCTTCGTCAGCCTCGCCCAGCAGGGCTACTTCGACGGCACCCGCTGCCACCGCCTCACCACGTCGCGCGCCCTCGGGGTGCTGCAGTGCGGTGACCCGACGGCCACCGGCCGCGGCGGGCCGGGCTACCGCTTCCCGAACGAGTACCCGACCAACCAGTACCGGATGAGCGATCCCGCGCTGCAGCGGCCGATCCGCTACCCGCGTGGCACGCTCGCGATGGCCAATGCCGGGCCGGGCACGAACGGCAGCCAGTTCTTCCTCGTCTACCGCGATTCCGCGCTGCCGCCGACGTACACGGCCTTCGGGCGCATCGACGAGACGGGCCTCGCCGTGGTCGACGACGTGGCCGCCGAGGGCGTGGCGGACGGCGGCGACGACGGCACGCCGCGGCGCGCGCTGGTGATCGACTCGATCCGGCTGGAGTGACCCGAGCGGTCAGCCCTCGCCGGCCTCGCGGTTGGCCTTGCCGACCACGGCGGCCAGCAGCCCCGGCGCCGCGGCCTCGACCTCGGCGGTGCGCAGCCGCTGATGGATCTGCCCGTCGAGGACCAGCCGTTCGGTGAGGCCGGCCTCCCGCAGGATCTTGAAGTGGTGCGTGGCGGTCGACTTGTTGATGCCGTCGTAGAGCAGCGCGCACGGCGTGGCGACGCCGGTGTTGCGCAGCCGGCGGACCATCTCCAGCCGCACCGGGTCGGCCAATGCCGCGAGGATCTGCTGCACGCCGGCCACCGTGTGCTCCACCGATGCCGTCACGGTCCTCCTCGAGTTTGATGACGATCGAACCCAGCGTACGCTCGTGGGAGTTCGACGTCCGTCAAACCGTTAGGAGGAACCGTGACCGTGATTGCGACCGAACGCATCGCCGGCGACACCCAGCGGTGGGCGTACTCGCTTCTGCTGGTGCTCTCCGGCGTCGCGCTCGGCGTCTCCGGTCTGCCAGCCCCGCTGTACCACATGTACGAAGAGGTCTGGCACCTCTCGCCGCTCGCCACCACCATCGTGTTCGCCGTCTACGCCGTCGCGGCGCTCGGCGCGGTGCTGGTGTCCGGCAAGATCTCCGACGTCGTCGGCCGCAAGCCGGTCCTGCTCGGCGCGCTCGTCGCCATGCTCGTCGGCCTCGGCGTCTTCCTCGTCGCCGACGACATGGCGCTGCTCATCGTCGCCCGGGCCATCCACGGTGCCGCCGTCGGCTCGATCGTCGTCGCCGGGGCCGCCGCGCTGCTCGACCTGCGTCCCGAACACGGCGTGCGTTCCGGTCAGCTCAGCGGTGTCGCATTCAACGTCGGCATGACCGTCGCCATCCTCGGCTCGGCGTTGCTCGCGCAGTACGCCCCGCACCCGATGCGGACGCCGTACGCCGTGGTCGCCGTCGTCTGCGCCGTGATCGGAGTGGGCGTCGTCGCGCTGCGCGAGCCGCACGTCAACCGCACCTCCGGACCCATCCGGATCGTCAAACCCGCGGTGCCGCAACACATCCGCGGCGACTTCTGGTTCGCCGCGCTCGGGGCCATGGCGTCCTGGTCGGTGCTCGGCGTGCTGCTGTCGCTCTACCCGTCGCTGGCCGCCCAGCAGACCGGCGTGCACAACCTCGTCTTCGGCGGCAGCGTCGTCGCCGTCACCGCCTTCGCCGCGGCCGTCGCCCAACTCCTCGCCACCCGCGTGCCCGCCCGCCGCGCCGCGCTCATCGGCGACGTCGGCATGGCGGCAGCCCTCGCCCTCACGGTCCCGGCGCTCGCCACCGGTCGGTGGCACCTGGTGCTCGTCGCCGCCGCGCTGCTGGGCGCGACGTTCGGACTCGGGTTCGGCGGATCGCTGCGGCATCTGTCCCACGTCGTGCCCGCGGACCGCCGCGGCGAGACCATGTCCGCGTTCTACCTGCTCGCCTACACGGCGATGGCGGTCCCCACCCTGGTCGCGGGCTGGGCCGCCACCCGCTGGGAGCTGGGGACGGTGTTCCCCTGGTTCGCCGGCGCGGTCGCCGCGGCCTGCCTGCTGGCCGCCGCCATCGGCACGCTCACCACCCGGCGGGCTTCTCGGCTAGGCCGCTGAGGTCACCCGGTACACGTCGTACACGCCCTCGACGTTGCGCACCACGTTCAGCACGTGACCGAGGTGCTTGGGGTCACCCATCTCGAAGGTGAACCGGCTGATCGCCACCCGGTCGTTCGACGTCGTCACCGATGCGGAGAGGATGTTCACCTTCTCGTCGGCCAGCACCCGCGTCACGTCGGACAGCAGGCGGTGCCGGTCGAGGGCCTCCACCTGGATGGCCACCAGGAACACCGACGACGGCGACGGCGCCCACTTGACGTCGATGATGCGCTCGGACTGCTGCTGCAGCGACGCCGCGTTGGTGCAGTCGGTGCGGTGCACGCTCACGCCGCCGCCGCGGGTGACGAAGCCCATGATGTTGTCGCCCGGCACCGGGGTGCAGCACTTGGCCAACTTCGTCAGCACGCCGGGCGCCCCGGGCACCGCCACGCCCACGTCGTCGCTGGTGCGCTGCCGCACCGGCATGGTCGCCGGCGTGGACCGCTCCGCGATCTCGTCCTCGGCCTCGGCCTCCCCACCGAACTGCGCCACCAGGCGCTGCACCACGTGCCGCGCCGAGACGTGCCCCTCGCCGACGGCGGTATAGAGCGCCGACACGTCGACGTAGCGCAGCTCCCGTGCCAGCGCCGCCATCGACTCGGCGTTCATCAAGCGCTGCAGCGGAAGTCCGCCGCGGCGCACCTCGCGCGCGATCGAGTCCTTGCCCGACTCGAGGGCCTCCTCGCGACGCTCCTTGGCGAACCACTGCCGGATCTTCGCCTTCGCACGCGGCGACACCACGAACGTCTGCCAGTCCCGTGACGGTCCGGCATTGGGCGCCTTGGAGGTGAACACCTCGACGGCCTCGCCGTTCTCCAGCTTGCGCTCGAGCGCCACCAGTCGGCCGTTCACCCGGGCGCCGATGCAGCGGTGCCCCACCTCGGTGTGCACGGCGTAGGCGAAGTCGACCGGCGTCGAGCCGGTCGGCAACGTGATCACGTCGCCCTTCGGGGTGAAGACGAAGATCTCCTGCACCGCGAGGTCGTAGCGCAGCGACTCGAGGAACTCACCCGGGTCGGCGGCCTCCCGCTGCCAATCCAGCAGCTGGCGCATCCACGCCATGTCGTCGATCTCGGCCGCGGCGTTGCCCGCCGGCTGCCCGTTGCGGCCCTTGGACTCCTTGTACCGCCAGTGCGCGGCGATGCCGAACTCCGCGGTCTTGTGCATGTCCTGGGTGCGGATCTGCACCTCCAGCGGCTTGCCCTCCGGGCCGATCACCGTGGTGTGCAGTGACTGGTACACCCCGTAGCGCGGCTGGGCGATGTAGTCCTTGAAGCGACCCGCCATCGGCTGCCACAGCGAGTGCACCACGCCGACCGCGGCGTAGCAGTCGCGGATCTCCTGACACAGGATGCGGACGCCGACGAGGTCGTGGATGTCGTCGAAGTCCCGGCCCTTGACGATCATCTTCTGGTAGATCGACCAGTAGTGCTTGGGCCGGCCCTCCACGATGGCGTTGATCTTCGACGCGCCCAGCGCGGCGACGATCTCGGCGCGCACCTTGGCGAGGTAGGTGTCGCGCGACGGCGCCCGGTCGGCGACCAGCCGCACGATCTCCTCGTACTTCTTCGGGTGCAGAATGGCGAACGAGAGGTCCTCGAGTTCCCACTTCACCGTCGCCATGCCGAGGCGGTGGGCCAGCGGCGCAATGACTTCCAGCGTCTCGCGGGCCTTGCGGGCCTGCTTCTCCGGCGGCAGGAAGCGCATCGTGCGCATGTTGTGCAGCCGGTCGGCGACCTTGATCACCAGCACGCGCGGGTCGCGCGCCATCGCGATGATCATCTTGCGGATGGTCTCGCCCTCGGCGGCCGTACCGAGGGCGACCTTGTCGAGCTTGGTCACCCCGTCGACCAGGTGTCCGACCTCCGCACCGAACTCGGCGGTCAACGCCTCCAGCGTGTAGCCGGTGTCCTCGACCGTGTCGTGCAGCAGCGCCGCGATGAGCGTGGTGGTGTCCATGCCGAGTTCGGCGAGGATGTTCGCGACCGCCAGCGGGTGGGTGATGTAGGGGTCGCCCGACCGCCGCATCTGGTCGGCGTGGCGTTCCTCGGCCACGTCGTAGGCCCGCTGCAGCAGCGCCAGGTTGGCCTTCGGGTAGAACTCCCGGTGCACCGCGACGAGCGGCTCCAGCACGGGGTTGACGGCGCTGCGCTGCGCGGTCATCCGTCGGGCCAGCCGCGCCCGCACCCGGCGCGACGCGCTGGTCGGCTTGGGCGCCTCGTCGACGGCGTCGGCGGGGATCACCGGCATCGGCTGGGTCTGGGTCAGCGCGTCGGCCCGCGTGTCCTCACTGGTCACCGCCACCACCTCCTGACCACCACGGATGCCTCACCCGAGGATATCCCCCGGACCGTCAGACCACCGACAGGCTGGTGACAGGCAGCGCACCGACCAGTCCGCGCCCGTCGAGCGCCGACAGTTCCAGCACGACCGCCGCCCCGATCACCTCGGCGCCGGCGCGCCGCAGCAGCTCGGTGGCCGCCCGGACCGTCCCGCCGGTCGCGAGCACGTCGTCGATGATGAGAACGCGCCGGCCGGTCAGGACGATCCCGTCAGCCGGGATCTCCAGCGTCGCCGACCCGTACTCGAGGTCGTAGGTCTCGCTCAGCACCGGCGGCGGCAGCTTGCCGCCCTTGCGCACCGCCAGCACGCCCGTGCCGAGCCGGGTGGCGACCGCAGCCCCGAGCAGGAAGCCGCGCGCGTCGATGCCGGCCACCAGATCGGCGCCGTCCGCGACCGCGGCGAGCGCCTCGGTGACGATCGACAGACCGGTCGCGTCGGCGAGCACCGGCGTCAGGTCCTTGAACTGGATGCCCGGCTCGGGGAAGTCGGCCACCTCGCGGGTCATCTCGCGCAGCACCCGGGCGGCCTCGCTGCGGGGGTCGCTCACGTGTGCAGCGCCCAACGGTCCATGTTCCAGCCTGCGCCCCATCGGGTCGGATTGCCGTTCACGGCGTCCATCTTCGTCGATACCAGCAGCATCCGCTGCTGGCGGTACAGCGGGAGCGTCGGGATCTGATCCCAGAGCACCCGGGAGCCCTCGGCGAGCAGCCGTGCGGACTCCTTGGGGTCGGCGGTCACCGCCAGCGCGCCGATGATGCCGTCCACCTGTTCGTTGACGTAACCGGACAGGTTGTTGCCGTTGCCGCTGTGCAGATCGTAGGCGTCCATCGCCGACGATCCGGTGGACCCCGAACCGGTCGCACCTCCCGTGCTGGCCACCAGCGCGTCGATCTGGTTGTCGCGCAACGCGTCCGGGCCAACGGCGTCCCCCGCGGCGTCGGTGACGGTGATGCCTGCCGGTGCGCACGACTTCGCGATCGTCCCGACGACGGCGGCCAGCCGGGCGTTCGGGCTCTGGTAGCCGATGCGGACCGCGAGCGGGCGGCCCCCCAGCGCACCGCGGGCCGCGTCGGGGTTGGCGGCGACGAACTGCTCGGCACCGCCACCGTTCTCGGCGGCGGTGATCGAGTCCTCGGCCGCGGCGTTGAGCCTGCTGTTGGCGATCGGCACCTCGGCGTTGCGGGCGATGACGTCGCGCGGTGTGCACAGCGCGAGGGCGCGCCGCGCCGCCGGATCGGCCAGCGGTCCCTGGGCGCCGAAGATGACCTGCTCGATGCCTGCCGACGCGGCGTCGGTACGGGCGTAATCGTCCGGGATGGTCAGGGTTCCCGACGACCCGGCCGCGACGTCGACGACGTCGTAGAAGCCCTCGTTGACGCGGTCCTGGATGTCGGCGCCGCGCGGCCACACCGTGATCCGCGGCGTGACCGGTTTGGCGCCCCACCACTTGTCGTTGGCGACGAGCACCACCGCACCCTGGTCGGTGACCTCGTCGAGCCGGTACGGGCCCGAGGACGGGAACTTGCGGACGTCGACGCCGGGCGTCAGGGTCCACGTCTGGTTCCACGCCTGCGCGATGCGGTCGACGGTCGGCCCATCGCCCGCCTGGAGTGCGGTGGTCACGCCGCCGTCGCCCAGCCCCAACTCGTCGGCCAGGACGTGCGACGGCATCATCGACGTGGCCGCGAACAGCTGCCCGTAGTCGACGAACGCGCGGTCCTGGGCGAACGTCACGCGGGCCTTCTTCTGCCCCGGCGCGCAGTCGACGGCCGCGACGTCGATGTAGCCGGCCCGGTTCGCCGCGTCGAACGCCGGGAACCGGCCCGACTGCGCGGCCCACGCCAGCACCATGTCGTCGCACGTGATCGGCTTGCCGTCGGAGTACACCGCGGCGTCGTCGATCTGGTAGTCGAGGACCAGCGGATTGCGGCCCACCACGGCGATGCTGCCGAAGTCGCGGTCGCCGACGACCTGGCCGTCGGGGCCGTGATAGTTGAACCCGGTGAGGACCCGCGCGAAGGCCTGCGGGCCACCGGACGCCGCGCCCGCCACCGTGTTGGTGTTGTAGCTGACCAGCGTGCCGTCGACGGCGTAGTCGATCGAGTCGGCGGTGCCGCCGCCGCACGCCGCGACCAGCGCCGCCAACAGCGCGCACGCGGCGACGAGGACCGCGGATCGCCGCAACCGGGCTCTCATCTCGCGACCTACCGCCTGGTGCTCCGCTTGCCGGAGGGACGCCCCGTCGGACGGGTCGGCTTGGCCCCCGGCGCTGGCTTGTCCGGGGCTCCCGAGGACACCGACACGGCGGCGGTCGCCGGCTCGGCACCGCTCTCCTCGATGGCGGTGGCGCCCGCGGCCTTGGCCGCGGCGTTCTTCCGCCGGTTCAGCACCCGCCGGGTGTGGTTTCGCACCAGCTCGGTCCGCTCCCGTAGCGACACCAGCAGCGGGGTCGCGAAGTAGATCGACGAGTAGGTGCCGACGATGACGCCGACGAGCTGCACCAGCGCGAGGTCCTGCAGCGTGCCGACGCCGAGCATCCACACCGCGACCACGATCAGCGACAGGATCGGCAGCACCGAGATGAGGCTGGTGTTGATCGATCGCATGAAGGTCTGGTTGATGGCGAGGTTCGCCTGCTCGGCGAACGTGCGCCGGGTGGTGTGTTCGAACCCGCGGGTGTTCTCCTCGACCTTGTCGAACACGATGACCGTGTCGTACAGCGAGAAGCCCAGGATGGTGAGCAGGCCGATCACGGTGGCGGGCGTCACCTCGAACCCGACCAGGGAGTACACGCCCGCCGTGACGAGGAGGTCGAAGACCAGCGTCGCCAGCGCCGAGATCGCCATGTACCGCTCGTAGCGCAGCGTGATGTAGATGGCGGCGAGCACCAGGAACACCGCCAGCGCGATCAGCGCCTTCTGGGTGATCTGGCCGCCCCAGGTCTCCGACACCGCCGAGTCGCTGATGACCTGGCGGCTGGGCTGACCGTCACCGCCCTTGGGCTGGAACGCGTCGAACAGCGCGGTACGCAGTTGCTCGGTCTCGGCGTTGTCGAGCGCCTCGCTGCGGATCTGCACCGTCGCCGTGTTGCCGGTGCCGACGATGACGACGGACTCCGGCTGTCGGCCGAGTGCGTCGCCGAACACCTTCTCCACCTGCTCGGTGGCGATCGGGCCCTGCACACCCTGGGCGGGCATCGAGACCTTCGTGCCGCCCTCGAAGTCGATGCCGAAGGTGAAGCCGCGGATCAGCATGCTGATGACGCAGATGCCGACGATGACGCCGCTGACGGCGTACCAGAGCTTGCGCTTGCCGACGACGTCGAACGCGCCGGTGCCGGTGTAGAGCCGGATGAAGAAGCCGTGCTGCGGCGCCGCGGTGGTGGTGCCGAGTTCGGCGGCCGACGACGTCACCTCCACGTCGGAGGCGTCGGTGAGGTCGGTCGGCTCGTCGGTCTTGTCGTGCTTGCTCATGTCGCTACCTCGCTCCTGCCGACGCCGCGGCGGCCCGTCGTTCCCTGGCGATCTGCTGCACTGCGCCGAGGCCGTTGAGGCCGGGCTTGGCGAGCAGGGTCGACTTCGACGACAGGTACACCAGCGGCCAGGTCACCAGGAACACCACGACGACGTCGAGGATGGTGGTCAGGCCGAGGGTGAATGCGAAGCCCTTCACCTGGCCCACGGCGAGCACGTAGAGCTCCGCGGCGGCCAGGAACGTCACCGCGTTGCCACTGAGGATGGTCTTGCGGGCGCGTGCCCAACCGCGTGGCACCGCCGACCGGAAGGACCGGCCCTCGCGGATCTCGTCCTTGATGCGTTCGAAGAACACCACGAACGAGTCGGCGGTGGTGCCGACGCCGATGATCAGACCTGCGATGCCCGCCAGGTCGAGGGTGTAGTTGATGTACCTGCCGAGCAGCACCAGGATCGCGAAGACCATCGCTCCCGAGGCCACCAGCGACAGCGCCGTCAGCAGGCCCAGCACGCGGTAGTAGATCAGCGAGTACGCCAGCACCAGCGCCAGACCCACGGCACCGGCGATCAGGCCGGCGCGCAGTGACGTCAAACCCAGTGTGGCGGAGACGGTTTCGGCCTCCGACGACTCGAAGGACAGCGGCAGCGACCCGTACTTCAGCACGTTGGCGAGTTCGCGCGCCGAGTCCTGGTTGAACTGACCGGTGATCTGGGTGCGGCCGCCGGGAATCGGCTCGTTGATCTGCGGGGCGCTGACCACCTGCGAGTCCAGCGTGAACGCGGTCTGCGTGCCGACGTTGGCGGCCGTGAAGTCGGCCCACGTCGTGGCGGCGTCACCCTTGAACTGCAGGTCCACCACGTACTCGCCGCGCTGCTGATCGAGACCGGACGACGCGTTCTCGATCTGCTCGCCGCTGATGATCGACTTGTCGAGCAGGTACACCTGCTTGTGGTCCTGCGAGCAGGTCACCAGCGGCAGGTTCGGGTCGTCGTTGCCGGCCAGCACGTCCTCTTCGTCGCACCGAGTGGCCTGGAACTGCAGGGCGAGCAGCTGGATCTGCTGGTCGGCGCTCTGCCGCAGGGCCTTCTCATCGGAGATGCGCTGCGCGAGCGCTGCGCGCGGGTCGGCGTTGGGGTTCGCCGGTGGCGGAGCCGGGGCGTTGCTCGCACCCGGCGCACCCGGCGCCGGGGACGAGCTGGGTGAGGGGTTCGGAGACGGGCTCGGCGCCGGCTCCTCCGGGTACGGCCGCGGCTGCGGCGCCGGAACACCCGGTGCCGGGGCCGCCGGGGCGGGACGCGGTGCCGCTCCGGGCGTGGGCGGGACGATGGGCGCCTCCGGCTCGGCGGGCGCGATCAGCGGCGGCATGCCGGGGGCGCCGGGCAGGCCGGGCGCGCCACCGGGCAGGCCCGGGATGCCCCCCGGCGCCGCGGGGGCGGCGGGCTGCTGGCCCTCGGCCGGGATCGCATGGATGACCGGCCGGATGTAGAGGCGTGCCGTCTGCCCGAGGTTGCGGGCCTCGCTGCTGTCGTTGCCCGGCACCGTGATGACCAGGTTGTCGCCGTCGATGACCACCTCGGACCCGGAGACGCCAAGTCCGTTCACGCGGTCACCGATGATCTGCTGCGCCTGGGCGAGGGCCTCGCGCGTGGGCGGCGAGCCGTCCGGGGTGCGTGCCGTCAGCGTGACACGGGTTCCGCCCTGCAGGTCGATGCCGAGCTTGGGCTCGGCCCGCTTGTCCCCGGTGAGGAAGACCAGCAGGTAGGCACCGATCAGGAGGACCAGGAAGAGTGTCAGGTAGCGGTACGGGTGCACCGGCGTGGAAGACGATGCCACGTTGCTCGGATCTCCTCGGGGTCGGTTCGTCAGCAACCGCAAAGGGTACGTGGTCGGGCTGAGTGCCCGACCGTCAGTCCTTCTTGACCTGGTTGGGGTCGGTCGGCGACGTCGGCTCGACCTCGGTGGCGGTGCTGGTGACCTCGTCGTAGTCCCGGGCGTCGTAGTCCTGGGCGTCGTGGTTTTGGGCGTCGTAGTCCTCGACGTCCTCGTCGACCTCGGTGATGCGGTCGCGCACGGCGAGCTTCATCCACGTCGTGACGACGCCCGGGGCGATCTCCAGATCGACGCTGTCGTCGCCGACGGCGGTGATGGTGCCCTCCAAGCCGGAGGTGGTGTGCACGCGGTCGCCGATGGTCAGGGACTCGTGCAGGTCGATGGTGGCCTGCATGGCCTTCTTCTGGCGGCGCGACGCGAAGAACATGAACGCGCCGAGGATGATGAGGAGGGGAAGGAAGACGACCAGGTCCATCGCAGCTCTCGTCTTTCGTGTCGGTCGGTGTCGGCGGCGCCGGTCAGCTCGGGCCGCCTGGTCGGCATCCAGTGTGCCATCCAGGCCCTTCCCGGCCGCCCGCCCGTCGCGCCCCGCCCCGCGGCGCGCCCGTCGGCAACGGAATCCGTCGTGTCCGCGCGCATCGGTCGCGCATTCGACATTCGGCACGTTCCGCGACCGACGGAATGGTTCGCGCGCCGTTGGCGGGGCACTAGGCTCGGTGGGGCCGGCCCGCCCGGCCTCCCCTGCCACCGCGCCGTGAACTGGAGTCACCCGTGAGCACCCTCGAGCAGAGCCGCCATCTCGCCACCGAGATCCCCGGCCCGAAGTCGTCCGCCCTGATCGGCCGCAAGGACGCCGCCGTCGCCCACGGCGTCGGCAACACCATGCCCGTCTACGCCTCCCGCGCCGGCGGCGGCATCGTGGAGGACGTCGACGGCAACCGCCTCATCGACCTCGGCTCGGGCATCGCCGTGACCACGGTCGGGAACGCGTCGCCGCGCGTCGTGGAGGCCGTCTCGGCGCAGGCCGCGGACTTCACCCACACCTGCTTCATGGTGACCCCGTACGAGGGGTACGTCGCGGTGTGCGAGCACCTCAACCGTCTGACGCCCGTCGCCGGCGAGAAGCGTTCGGCACTGTTCAACTCCGGATCCGAGGCCGTCGAGAACGCGGTCAAGATCGCCCGCGCCTACACCCGCAAGCAGGCGGTGGTGTCGTTCGACCACGCCTACCACGGCCGCACGAACCTCACCATGGCGCTGACCGCCAAGTCGATGCCCTACAAGCACGGCTTCGGCCCGTTCGCACCGGAGGTCTACCGGGCGCCGCTGTCGTACCCGTTCCGCGACGCCGAGTTCGGCAAGGAGCTGGCCACCGACGGTGAACTGGCCGCCCGCCGCGCGCTGACCGTGATCGAGAAGCAGGTGGGCGCCGACAACCTCGCCGCCGTCATCATCGAGCCGATCCAGGGCGAGGGCGGCTTCATCGTGCCGGCCGAGGGCTTCCTGCCGACACTGCTGCGGTGGTGCCGCGACAACGGCGTCGTCTTCATCGCCGATGAGGTGCAGACCGGCTTCGCCCGCACCGGCGCCATGTTCGCCTGCGAACACGAAGGCATCGACCCCGACCTCATCGTCACCGCCAAGGGCATCGCCGACGGACTGCCGCTGTCCGCGGTGACCGGTCGCGCCGAGATCATGGACGCCCCGCACGTGGGCGGCCTCGGCGGCACCTATGGCGGCAACCCGCTGGCGTGTGCCGCGGCGCTGGCGACCATCGAGACCATCGAGGCCGACGGCATGGTCGAGCGCGCCCGTCAGATCGAGGCGCTGATGAAGGAGCGGCTGGGCCGCATGCAAGCCGACGACGACCGCATCGGCGACGTCCGCGGCCGCGGTGCCATGATCGCCGTGGAGCTGGTGAAGTCCGGCACCCTCGAGCCCGACGCGGAGCTGACGAAGAAGGTGCTCGGCGATGCGCACCAGAACGGCGTCATCGCACTGTCCTGCGGCACGTTCGGCAACGTGCTGCGGTTCCTCCCGCCGCTGGCCATCAGCGACGACCTCCTGAACGAGGGCCTCGACGTGATCGCCGGAGCGCTGGCCAAGTTCTGACCCGCGGCGTGCCGACCAGGGGTCAGGCGGCGACCAGCGCCACGACGAGTGCGCGCAGGTCGTCGCAGGTCAGACCGTCCACGTCGACGTCGGCGACGACCAGGTCGGTCAACAGATCGTCGGCCTGGCGGTAGCACCGGTCAGCGACCATGACGTCGACGTACGCGCCGAGCGACGCCCGCGCGTCGTCGTCACCGAGCCACGCCCAGCGGGAGAACATCGCCCAGTCGCGCCGCGGGACGCCCAGCGCCGCACAGACGAGGCGCATGGCCGAACGCCCACCGATCGCGCGGATCGCGTCGAGCCGGACGTCCTGCGGCCGGTCGAGGACGGCGGCGACCTCCGCGCGCAGCGCGGCGATGCTGCGGGCGCTGAACGGATCCGACATCGGCTCGGACCGAATCAGTGCCGCGGTGCTCATGTCGCCGTCCCTCTCGGGCCGCGTCGGAGCGGCCTCGTGTCGTGTCTACCGCCGCGCGCCTGCCGCCGGCCAGCCACGAGGGGTCCCGTGTGACCGAATCGACAGGCGCGCAGGGTGTTCGGGCCGGCTCACGCCGGCGGTGTGATCGGGCCGGCTCACGCCGGCGGTGGGTCAGCGGTGGACGAGGGGCCGGTTGCGGTTCGGACCCCAGTTGCGCCAGCCTCCGCGGCGGCGCGGTTCGGCGTCGACGGGTGCGGCATTCACCGGTCCGGTCGTCACGGGACCCGTCGTGGCGGCGCCGGTCGCGACCGGACCGGTGGTGGCCATCGGCGCAGCCGTGGCCGGAGCCGCGACCGGACGCTGCAGGATCTCGACGTCGCGGACCGACCGGACCGTGATGCGGCCGAGCGCGAGGGCGCCGAGCAGGACGATCAGGACCCCGAGGCCGTCGAAGTAGGCCAGTTCGAGGGCGACGCGGCGACCCTCGGTCGTGGCAGACGGGCTGCCCACGTCGCCCAGGCCCAGCGGCCCGGCCAGCAGTCGGCCGATGACGAACCAGGCGCCGGCGGCGACGGCGAGCCAGCCGCCGAGCATGGCGGTGGCGCGGTTGCGCGACACCAGCAGCAGCGCACCGCCGAGGGCGGCGACGACGCCCGGCAGCACCTGCAGCCAGCCGCGGCCCGCGGTCCAGTCGCTGCCCGGGCTGTAGGCGAAGTCGAACGCCGGGCCGAGGAACGGGATGACCGCTCCGTACACGCCCAGGATGATGAGCAGCAGTCCGCTGGCCGCGCCCCTGCTGCGGGGCATCGTCAGTCGACCGCCGCGCACGCGGGGCTTCGCGTCGGTCACGGCGGTGTCGGTGGTGAGGTCGTTCCTGGTGGACGGGTCTTTTCTGGTGAACATGGCAGCCTCCTCGGGTGTGCGAACGAGGTACCCGCCGGATCGCCGGGATAACCGGGACTTCCTCGCCCTAACGAGGTTGAAGGCGACTCCTCGGCGACCTCGACACGCGAATCGATCTAGATCACCGCGTCGGCCAGCAAACTGCATCGAAGTTTTGTAGCATTTCGCGTCGGGGGCACGTCGACGAGCGGGGCCCCGGAACTCGTGCCCGCGTCGCGCCGCGGCCGGGCACTCGGACACGGACAGTGGGCACATCGACGTGGAGTGGCTCGGCCGCTGGTGGCGGCAACCCGACCACTACGACTGGCTGTCCGCATACCTGACGACCCGTGGCCTGCAGCGGGTGACGCGAGCGTTCATGGTGGCCGTCATGGCGGCCCTCGGCGCGGCGCCGCTGGTGCTGCTGCTGAGTCCGCACGGCCCGCAAGGGCATGTGGCTCGCGGACTTTCGCTCGCCGCCGGCGGCGCCTGCCTCGTCATGGCGGTGGCATGGGCGGCGCGGTGGCCGACTCGCGGCCAGTCGCTGGCCTTCGTGATGGTGGCCGATGCGGGCATCGCCGCGGCGTGTCTCGTGCAACCCGCGCCGGGCGGAGGGCTGCAGGCGTGCACGGCCTTCGCGGTCCTCGGCGGCTACGTCGCGTTCTTCCACACCAGCCGTACGTTGTTGCTCGTCGTGACGACGGCGTTGACGACGGCGGCCGTCTCCGCAGTTCACTTGGTCATTCAGGGGGGTGTCTACGAAGCCGTCAGCAAATTGCTGATCGTGTCCGCCGGCGTCGTGGCAGCGCCATTCGCGGCGCACGTGCTGGTGCACTTCCTCGGCATCGACGCGCTGCGGTCCGACGTCGATCCGCTGACCGACCTGCTCAACCGGCGCGGCTTCCACCGGTCGATGCGGGCGCTGGTGGCCGAGTCGGTCGCCGACCGTGCTGCCGTCGTGAGCGCCGTGATGATCGACCTCGACGCCTTCAAGCGGGTCAACGACACCTCGGGGCACGCGACCGGCGACCAGATCCTCGTCGAGGTTGCCGAGATCTTGCGCCGCACCCGCCGCGGCGACTCCGTGATCGGCCGCATCGGTGGCGAGGAGTTCGTCGTCGGAGTGGTCGGCGCACGACGGGACGCGGTCGGACTGGCCGAACGGATGCGGCACGAGATCGCCGCGACGCCGTGGCGGGTCACGGCGAGCGTGGGCGTGGCCAGCGCGTCGGTGACGCGCGTGCCCGACGAGGGCATCCGGTCGTTCGTGCAGGGACTGCTCGAGTCCGCCGACCGTGCGATGTACGCGGCGAAGCGGGACGGCGGCGACCGCGTTCGCGCCACGTCGCCCGCGGCCGAACGCACGGGCGCGCGCCGCCCGTCGGTCTACCCGGACGGGTTCGTCGAGAGGCCGACGCCCAGCAGGACGACCGCCAGCAGCGGCAAGGTGCCCTGGACGATTGCCGACCGCGCCTTCGACGGCGCCGAAGCGAACAGCACCATCGCGGCGGCCGCCATGGATCCCGCGCCGGCGAAGACCAGCGCGGCACCCACCGCGGTGCCGCCGGAGATCGTCACGCCGACGCCGACCGCGGTGACCACGGCCAGGAAGAGGTTGTAGAAGCCCTGGTTGTAGGCCAGCAGCTTGGTGGCCTCCGCCTCCTCGGCGGTCGTGCCGAAGGTCGCGCGCG
Source organism: Mycolicibacterium grossiae (assembly GCF_008329645.1). Taxonomy (NCBI): domain Bacteria; kingdom Bacillati; phylum Actinomycetota; class Actinomycetes; order Mycobacteriales; family Mycobacteriaceae; genus Mycobacterium; species Mycolicibacterium grossiae. The sequence goes on along the minus strand of NZ_CP043474.1, from coordinate 3,667,961 downwards.
TCCGGGGTGCGGTCCACAGGAACGACTCGAGCACGAAGACGTACACGTGGAGCAGGGCGGCGAGCGACGCGAACACCAGCGCGCTGACGATCATCGGGTCTCCTCTGTCCTCATTCGAACAGGCCGGGTTGCCCCAGCCCGGTGACTCCGCTGGGCGGCGTCATGCCCAGGTGCCGCCACGCCTGGCTGGTCGCGACCCGCCCACGCGGCGTGCGGGCGATCATCCCGGCCCGCACCAGGAACGGCTCGCAGACCTCCTCGACGGTGGTCGGCTCCTCGCCGACGGCGACCGCCAGGGTCGACACGCCGACCGGTCCCCCGCCGAAGCTGCGGGTCAGAGCGGACAGCACGGCGCGGTCGAGGCGGTCGAGACCCAGTTCGTCGACGTCGTAGACCTCGAGCGCCAGCTTGGCGACGTCGCGGGTGATGACGCCGTCGGCGCGTACCTCCGCGTAGTCGCGGACACGGCGCAGCAACCGGTTCGCGATGCGCGGCGTCCCGCGGGACCGGCGGGCGATCTCCGCGCCCGCCTCCTGCCCCAGTTCGATGCCGAGGATGCCTGCCGACCGCAGCAGCACCCGCTCCAGTTCGGCCGGCTCGTAGAAGTCCATGTGGGCGGTGAACCCGAAGCGGTCCCGCAGCGGGCCGGTGAGGGCGCCGGACCGCGTGGTGGCGCCCACCAGGGTGAACGGCGCGACCTCCAGCGGAATCGACGTGGCTCCCGGCCCCTTGCCGACGACGACGTCGACGCGGAAGTCCTCCATCGCGAGGTAGAGCATCTCCTCGGCCGGCCGGGCGATCCGGTGGATCTCGTCGATGAACAGCACGTCGCCCTCGACCAGATTGGACAGCATCGCGGCGAGGTCGCCGGCCCGCTCCAGCGCCGGGCCGGAGGTGACGCGCAGCGACGAGTTGAGTTCGGCCGCGATGATCATCGCCAGCGACGTCTTGCCGAGGCCGGGCGGCCCGGACAGCAGGATGTGGTCGGGCGTGCCGCCGCGGTTCTTCGCCCCCTCGATGACGAGCTGCAATTGTTCGCGGACGCGGGGCTGGCCGATGAACTCGCCCAGCGAGCGCGGCCGCAGGCTGGCGTCGATGTCGCCCTCGCCGACCGTCAGCGCCGGCGACACCTCGCGGGTGTCGGGGTCCTCGGTGTCCTCGAACCTGCCCATCGACGACTACTTCTTCCCCAGCATGGACAGCGCCGCCCGCAGCGCGCTCTGCGTCGTGGCGTCCGGGTCGTCGGCGAGCACCTTGTCGGTGGCGTCCTCGGCCTGCTTGGCGGCGAACCCGAGACCGACGAGCGCCTCCACGACCGGACCGCGGATGCCGTACCCCATGCCGGTCAGCGCCGACCCAGCCGACACCTGACCGATCTTGTCGCGCAGTTCGAGGACCATGCGCTCGGCGCCCCGCTTGCCGATGCCGGGCACCCGGGTCAGGGCCGTGACGTCGCCGTCGCCGAGCGCCGCCCGCAGGGCCGCCGCGTCGTACACCGCGAGCGTCGCCAACGCGATCTTCGGCCCGACACCGGAGACGCCGAGCAGCGTGGTGAACAGGTCGCGGGACTCGGCGTCGGCGAACCCGTAGAGCGTCATCGAGTCCTCGCGCACGATCATCGCGGTGATCAGGCGGGCGTCCGCACCGCGGCGCAACGTGCCGAGGGTCGCCGGGGTGGTCATCACCTTGTAGCCGACGCCGGCGGCCTCGATGACGGCGTGGTCGAGGGCGATGTCGAGCACCTCGCCGCGCACCGACGCGATCACGGCGCGCTCCGCGACACCTGCTTGGCCTTCAGCCGGGCCTGGTACGTGCGCTTCTGCTCGGCGGCCAGCGCCTCGGCCGCGGCCATCCGGGCGATCATCGGCGCGCGCCAGCAGTGACAGATGGCCAGCGCCAGGGCGTCGGCCGCGTCGGCCGGTGTCGGCTTGGCCTGCAGCGCCAGGATCTTCGTGATCATCGTGGTGACCTGGGCCTTGTCCGCGCGACCATTTCCGGTCACCGCGGCCTTGACCTCGCTGGGGGTGTGGAAGTGCACGTCGATGCCCCGTTTGGCGGCCGCCAGCGCGATGACGCCGCCGGCCTGCGCGGTCCCCATCGCGGTGTTGGCGTTGTTGTTGGCGAACACCCGCTCGATGGCGACGACGTCGGGCAGGTGCGTGTCCATCCAATGTTCGACGGTGTCGCTGATGGTGAGCAGACGCAGCGCCAGCGGGTCGTCGGACGGGGTCCGGACGACGTCGACGTCGAGAGCGGTGACCTGCCGTCCCCGCCCGCTCTGGATCACCGACAGGCCACACCGGGTGAGCCCGGGGTCGACGCCCATCACGCGCACGCCACTCCCCTTCACTCGAAACGCTCACGGCCCGAACAGCTGTTCGATCCTAGCCCGCCGGCGTCGCGGTGGCGGTCAGGGACACGCCCACCGGGTCAGAGCGTCACAGCACGAAGTGACCGGAGCGGCGACCCGCAGCGATGGTCAGGGCCAGGTCGGCGACACGGGCCCGCGCATGGCGCGAGCCGCGCACCAGCTCGTGGCCGACCTGGGTGCCGTCCCGCTCGATGACGATGCGCCACCGGACGCCGCAGAACTTGGCGGCGTACCAGACGGGCCACAGCACGACGAACGGCACGGCGACGACGAGGCTGAGGAGGAACCAGTCGAGGTCGATGACGTCGGTCACGTCGGGAAACGGCCACCAGCGCCGATGCACGTTCCACTGCACGCCGTTGGGGTCGGTCACCGCTGCCACGGGGTCATTGTGCGCACGATGTGACGACGTCGTGGCCCGACGGGCAGATTGAACTCCCGCCATGGCGGATATGGGGAGTGACGGCGGTGTCATTCCACCGCCTCGACCGAAGCCGAACCCGATCCGTGGGAGCTGATTTCACGCAATGCCCGACGAGAACGAACTGGAGTCTGCAACCAACCTCGCGGTCACCCTGGCCTGGGTGGCAGGTGCGGTGGTCATCGCCTATCTCGTGGGGGTGGTCCTCACCTGGGTGCTGAGACGCATCGGCCGGCGCAGCGCGGTGGTCGACGACGTCGCGACGTACAGCCGTCTCCCGGTACGGGCCACCCTGACGGTGCTGGCCGCACAGATCGCCGTGCAGCGGACGAGCGACGATTCGGATTCCTGGCGCGGGTGGGTGGACCACACGCTGCTGATCGTCAACATCGCGACCTTCACCTGGCTGGTGGTCAGTTTCGTGTTCGTGGCCGAGCGCCGTGCGATCTCGCGGTTCGCCGGCGGTGACGACGAGATCACCGACGCCGACCGCCGGTGGCGGCGGGTGCGCACGCAGGTCGAGGTGCTGCGCCGGCTCGCCATCGCGGTCGTCGTGGTGCTCGGCGTCGCGGCGATCCTCATGACGTTCCCGGCGTTCTCCGACATCGGCACCACGCTGTTCGCCTCGGCCGGTGTCCTGTCGGTGGTCGCCGGTCTGGCGGCGCAGACGTCGCTCGGTGCGCTGTTCGCCGGCATGCAGATCGCGTTCTCCGGGGCCATCCGCGTCGGCGACGTCGTGGAACTCGACGAGGGCCGCTGGTGGGGCCGCATCGAGGAGATCACCCTCACCTACGTGGTGGTGCGGCTGTGGGACGAACGTCGGCTGGTGCTGCCGTCGACCTACTTCACCACGACCCCGTTCGAGAATTGGACCCGCAACGCGACCGAGATCATGGGTGCCGTCGAGTTCGACGTGGACTTCCGGGTGCCGTTCCACGAGATGCGCGCCGAACTGGACCGGCTGCTGGCCCGCAGCGACCAGTGGGACGGCCGCCGCGGCGTGCTGCAGGTGACCGACGCCGTGGGCGGCGTCGTCCGCGTGCGCATCGTGGTCAGCGCGCCCAACGCCGGCGCACTGTTCGACCTGCGCTGCGCGGTGCGCGAGGGCTTGGTGCACTGGCTGCAGCGCGCGGGCGGCGCACTGCCGATGCAGCGGCTGGTGCAGTACGAGCCCGACAACGAGCCCATCACCCACCGGCCGCACGGCGACGGCGAGACGTCACGGGTGGCGTCGAGCCTGTTCTCCGGCAGCCCGGAGGCCGAGGAGCGTGCGCGGGCCTTCGACGAGCGGTGCGTCGATCAGTTCGGCGACGACCTGGCCCGGTTCAACGGCCGCGGCTGACGGTCAGCCGGGCAGGTGCGCCGCGGCGTCGCTCAATGCGACGCCGCGGTAGCCCCGCGCGAGGACGCGGCCCGCGACGAGCAGCGGTTCGGTGCTCCGCAGCGTGCGCGCGAGCACGAAGGCGCCCTCGAGTGCGCCGACCAGCGCGACGGTGACCTCGCGGGCGTCCGACGGTGACAGCCCCCGGGCGGTGAAGTACGCCGTCCCGCCGTCGAGCCACGACCCGAACACGTCCGCTGATGCCGCGCGCAGTTCGTCGACGGTGTCGGCCACCTCGGCCGCCACGCTCGCGACCGGGCACATGTTGGCGTAGCCGGTGCCCGCCATGTCCTCGGCGGCCTGCGCGAACGCCGCCTCGATGGCGACGCCGAGGTCGTCGTGCGGGTCGATGAGCGTCGGGATGAGCAGGCCGTAGGCGGCGCCAGCGTTGACCAGCGCCTCGCGGGCGAGCTGCACCTTGCCGCCTGGAAAGTGGTGGTACAGCGAGCCGATCGGCGCGCCGGACGCCGCGACGACGTCCTTCATCCCCACCGCGGCGTACCCGCGGCGCCGCATCAGTTCCGCCGCGGCGGTCAGGATCGATTCCCGTGTGGTCCTTGCCAAGATCGCCTCCCGTCGAACACACTAGAGCATACGTTCTAGAATCAACGTTCTAATGGAGGCGCCATGGAGGCGGTTCGGGTCGGTGCGGGCACGCTGGAGTATCGCGAGGAGGGCGACCCCGCGGGACCGCCCGTGGTCCTGCTGCACGGACTGCTGATGAACGACACGCAATGGGACCTCGCACTCCCCCTGCTGCCGAGCGGCTTCCGCTACCTGTTGCCGGTGCTTCCGCTGGGCGGGCACCGGATCCCGATGGACGCCGACGCGGACCTCGCGCTGCGCGGCATGGTCGGCATCGTCGCGGACTTCTTCGACGCCCTCGACCTCGACGGCGTGACGCTCGTGGTCACCGATTGGGGCGGTCCGCTGTTCCTCACCGACCTCGGGCGCGACCAGCGCGTCGCACGGCTGGTGATCTGCCCGTCGGAGGCGTTCGACAACTTCCCACCCGGGTTCCCGGGCAAGGTCACCTGGCTGGCCACCCGCACGACCGGCACGGCCGGGCTCGCGATGCGGCAGTTGCGCATCCGGTGGCTGCGCGACCGATTCTTCATGTTCGGGATGATGGCCGCCCGCTCGATTCCGCAGGACGTCGTCACCGCGTGGACCGCGCCCGGCCTGGCCGACGTGCGGATCCGCCGCGACCTGCTGAAGTACGCGCGCACCCGCTTCGACGCCGGCGACCTGGTGCGCGCGACGCGCCGGCTGGCCGACTTCCGTGGTGACGTGCTGGTGCTGTGGAGCCGCAACCGGGTGATGCCCGTGGCGCACGCCGAGGCGCTCGCCGACCTCACCGGCGGGACGCTGCGCTACGTCGACGACGCGAAGGTGCTGGTCATGCTGGACCAGCCCGAGCGGACGGCCCGCGAGATCGGGGCCTTCCTCACCGCGGCGCGGCCGTCACCCCGGTGAGGCGCGCGATCAGCCCTCGTCGAGTTGCGCCGCGACGTCGTCGGGGATGTCGACGTTGGAGAACACGTCCTGCACGTCGTCACTGTCCTCGAGGGCGTCGATGAGCTTGAGCACCTTGCGGGCCCCGTCGACGTCCACCGGCACGGTGACCGAGGGCTGGAAGCTCGCGTCGGCCGAGTCGTAGTCGATGCCCGCCTCCTGCAGCGCGGTGCGCACGGCGACCAGGTCGGTCGGCTCGCTGATGATCTCGAACGCGTCGCCGAGGTCGTTGATCTCCTCGGCGCCGGCCTCGAGCACCGCCGCCAGCACGTCGTCCTCGGTGAGGCCGTTCTTCTCCAGCGTCACGACGCCCTTGCGGGAGAACAGGTAGGCCACCGAGCCCGGGTCCGCCATGTTGCCGCCATTGCGGGTCATCGCGACGCGGACCTCGCCGGCCGCCCGATTGCGGTTGTCGGTCAGGCACTCGACCAGCACGGCCACGCCGTTGGGGCCGTAGCCCTCGTACATGATGGTCTGCCAGTCGGCGCCGCCGGCCTCCTCGCCCGCGCCGCGCTTGCGGGCACGTTCGATGTTGTCGTTGGGCACCGAGGTCTTCTTGGCCTTCTGGATGGCGTCGTAGAGCGTCGGGTTGCCGGCCGGGTCACCGCCGCCGGTGCGGGCGGCGACCTCGATGTTCTTGATCAGCTTGGCGAATTCCTTGCCACGCCGCGCGTCCTTGACGGCCTTCTGATGCTTGGTGGTCGCCCACTTGGAATGGCCGCTCATCGCGCCGCTACCTCTCGATCGTGCTTCGAAGTCCGATCGTCGAGTCTACGTGGACGCCGGGCGTGCACCGAAACGCCGTCGGCTCGTCACCGACGGATGTCGATCAAGGGGTCGACGGCGTAGCGCTGCAGCGTGGGGGCCGCGGCGGCGATCAGCTCGTCGTCACTCATTGACGCGACCGGCTCCACCCGCCAGACGAAGCGCATCAGGGCCAAGCCGATGACCTGCGACGAGATCAACGCACTGCGCCGCAGCCGGTCCTCGTCGTCCGCTCCGAGCCGGGACACCCCGATGAGGCTGCTCTCCACGATGCGCCGCAGCTTTTCCCGCGTCGTGTCGTCGTGCGCCGCCGTAAGCAGCACCGCCCGCAGCACGGGGGCGATCTCGTCGTCGGCCCAGGCGTCGAGCATCGTGCGGAGCAGGACCGCACCGAGGTCGTCGATGGGCGCCGTCCAACTCGCCGCAACGGCGTCGAGCCACCGGGACGGCGGGTCGGTGGCTGCGTCGAGCAGCCCGGCCTTCGAGCCGAAGTAGTGGTAGACGAGCGCGGGATCGACGTCGGCAGCTCGCGCGACGGCACGCAGCGTCGTGCCCGCCCAGCCGTGCACGGCGAACTGGTCGCGCGCGGCGCGAAGGATGCGCGCCGACAGCACGCCACGCTCATCCCGAGGCCCGGGGGGCGTCTTCTTCGGCACCTCGGCAGCATAGCCGAGTTTCTCGTTGCGTTGAGACTAGTGTCAACGTAGCGTGAAACTCATGACCACGCTCAACGGACCGCAGACGACCGGCCGTACGTACCGAAACCTCAGCGAGCCGCGCCACGGCATCGACCACGTCCTCGACGTCGCCGTGCCGATGCGGGACGGCATCACGTTGCGCGCCGACGTTCACCGCCCCACCGAGGACGGCCGCTTCCCGGTGCTCGTCGCCGCGTCGCCCTACCCCCGCCAGATACAGGACCTCGGTGCGCCGATGGGCTTCATCGAGGCGGGCGACACCCGGTTCTGGGTGTCCCGCGGCTACGTCCACGTCATCGCGAACCTCCGCGGCACCGGCGGCTCGGGCGGCGAGTTCGGCTTCTTCGACGCCGTCGAGCGCCGAGACATGCACGATCTGGTCGAGTGGGCAGCTGCCCAACCGTGGTGCGACGGCAACGTCGGCATGATCGGGATCAGTTACTTCGCGATGACGCAGCTGGAGGCGGCCGTCGAGCGGCCTCCGCACCTGCGGGCGATCTTCCCGCTCGCGGTGACCGCGGACCTCTTCGAGGCCTCGTCGCACCACGGCCTGGTCAGCGCCTCGTTCGTGACGCCGTTCCTGTCGATGATGGGCCTCGTGGCCGGGCGCGGGAATCGTTTCTGGCGCAGCACCGCGCTGCGCCTCGCTCGCCGGGTGCTGCACCTTCCACCGCTGCACCGCCGCTTCGGCACCATGAATGGCGAGGCGGCGGTGACGACCATGCACCAGCTGCTCAAGCTGCCGCACGACCCACATCCCTGGGACGACCTGTGGCACGCCGTCACCGTCGAGCATCCGGTGCGCGACGCATGGTGGGACGAGCGCGATCTGGTGCCGCTGCTGCGCGACGTCGACGTCCCGGTCTATCTCGGGTGCGACTGGCAGAACGTGCCGCTACACCTCCCTTCGACCTTCGTTGCGTGGAAGGCGTTGGCGCACAACCCGAACGTGCGTCTCGGGATGCTCGGCGAGTACGGGCTGACGTGGCCGTGGGAGAGTTTGCACGTCGAGGCGCTGGCCTGGTACGACCACTGGCTCAAGGGTCGCGACACCGGCATCCTCGACGGCGACCCGGTTCGCTACGCCCTGCCGGGTACCGACGGATGGCGTTCGAGCGCCACCTGGCCGCCGACCACGGCTCATCGGGAATTGGCCCTGCGCGCCGATGGCCTACTCGCCGACACCGAGGGAGAGCCGGGCGCCCGGACGTTCCTGACGCTGGGGGCGGGGCTGGGTCGCGCCCGGCCGAGCGCCATCGACCCGCCGTCGCACCTCAGCTGGACCACCGAGGCGTTCGTCGAACCCTTCGACCTCGTCGGAGAGATCGAACTGCGCCTCGTCGCAGCCGCCACCGCCGCCGACACCGCTTGGATCGCCACGCTTCGCCACGTCGCTGCCGATGGCACGGAGTCCGACGTGACGTCGGGGTGGTTGCGCGCAAGCTTGCGCGAGGTGGACGAGAGCGTCAGCACCCCCGGCGCACCGGTCCTGCGCTGCCGCGTCGCGACGGCGGTACCGATCGGTGAGGACGTCGAGTACCGCATCCCCCTCGTGCCGAACGCCCGTCACGTCGCCGCCGGCGACCGCCTACGGCTCGTCCTGGCCGGCGACGACCAGGACCCGTCGGTGCCGGCGATCATGAACTTTCGGCACGCCACGGTCGGGACCAGCAGTCGCAATACGGTCCGGTCGTCTTCGCGCCTGTTGGTGCCGATCCTCACCGAGAGGTCAGGGAGTCGACGAACAGCTGGTGCACCCGGCGGTCACCGGTGACCTCGGGGTGGAATGCCGTCGCGACGACGCGGCCCTGGCGCACCGCGACCGGGTGACCCGCGGCCCGCGCCAGCACCTCGACGCCGTCGCCGACCCGCTCGACCCACGGCGCGCGGATGAAGACCGCGTGCACGGTGCCGTCGAGCCCGGTGAAGTCGATGTCGTCCTCGAACGAGTCGACCTGGCGACCGAACGCGTTGCGTCGCACCGTGATGTCGAGCCCGCCGAGCGGCAGCGCCTCGCGGCCCGGCACGCCCGCGTCCACGATCTCGCCGGCCAGCAGGATCATCCCGGCGCACGACCCGTAGGCCGGCATGCCGTCGGCCAGGCGGGCGCGCAGCGGCTCCAACAGGTCCAGCTCGCGCAGCAGGTGGCTCATCGTGGTGGACTCCCCGCCCGGGATCACCAGCGCGTCGACGGCGTCGAGTTCCTCTCGGCGGCGGACCGTGCACGCGTCGGCGCCGGCCTCGCGCAGGGCGGCGAGGTGTTCGCGGGTGTCGCCCTGCAGCGCGAGGACGCCGACCCGGGGCGGCTTCACGACCGCGACGGGGTGAAGTCGCGCTGGTAGCGGGTCAGCCCCTCCTGCATGACCGCCGCCACCATCTCGCCGTACTGGTTGAACAGCTTGCCCTGGGTCAGCGCGCGGCCGCCGCACGCCGACGGCGAGGACTGGTCGTACAGCATCCATTCGTCGGCGCGGAACGGGCGCATGAACCACATGGCGTGGTCCAGCGACGCCACCATCAGGTGCTTGCGTTCCTCGATGTGATTGACCTGCGCCGAGCCCAGCAGCGTCAGGTCGCTGAGGTACGCCAGCGCGCAGATGTGCAGCACCGGGTCGTCGGGCAGCGGGTCGCGGTGCCGGAACCAGACCTGCTGCTGGCTGGCCTTGCCGGGCAGCCGCTGCAGCTGGTCGCGCGGCACGATGCGCACGTCCCACTCGTCGAACTGGCGGAAGCTCGCATCGTCGAAGACCTTGCTCGCCGACTTGAAGTCGGGGATGTCGTCGGGCGGCGGCGCCGCGGGCATCGCGTCTTGGTGCTCGATGCCGCTCTGGTCGGTCTGGAAGGACGCCGACATCGAGAAGATCGTCTCGCCGTGCTGGATCGCGCTCACCCGACGCGTGCAGAACGAGCCGCCGTCGCGGATGCGCTCGACGGTGTACACCGACGGCGACCGCGCGTCACCGCCCTTGAGGAAGTACCCGTGCAGCGAGTGCACCTGGAACCGGGGATCGACGGTGCGCACCGCGGACACCAGCGCCTGCCCGGCGACGTGGCCGCCGAACGTGCGCTGGAGGAACCCCGATTCCGGGCTGAACACACCGCCGCGATAGATGTTGACCTCGATCTGCTCCAGGTCGAGGATCTCTTCGATCGCCATGGGTCTAGATGTCTACCAGCTACCTACCAGCCGCGTTCGGCGAGGCGGTGCGGCACGGGGATGTCGTCGACGTTGATGCCGACCATCGCCTCGCCCAGACCGCGCGACACCTTGGCCAGCACGTCGGGATCGTCGTAGAACGTCGTGGCCTTGACGATTGCCGCCGCGCGCTCGGCGGGATTGCCCGACTTGAAGATCCCGGAGCCGACGAACACGCCCTCGGCGCCGAGCTGCATCATCATCGCCGCGTCGGCGGGGGTGGCGATGCCGCCCGCGGTGAACAGCGTGACGGGCAGCTTGCCGGCGCGCGCGACCTCGACGACGAGGTCGTAGGGCGCCTGCAGCTCCTTGGCCGCGACGAACAGCTCGTCGTCGCTCAGCGTCGTCAGCCGGCGGATCTCGCCGCCGATCTTGCGCATGTGCGTGGTGGCGTTCGAGACGTCGCCGGTGCCGGCCTCGCCCTTGGAGCGGATCATCGCCGCGCCCTCGGTGAGGCGGCGCAGCGCCTCGCCGAGATTCGTTGCGCCGCAGACGAACGGCACGGTGAAGCGCCACTTGTCGATGTGGTTGGAGTAGTCGGCGGGGGTCAGCACCTCGGACTCGTCGACGTAGTCCACGCCGAGGCTCTGCAGGATCTGCGCCTCGACGAAGTGCCCGATGCGCGCCTTGGCCATCACCGGGATGGTGACGGCGTCGATGATGCCCTCGATCATGTCGGGGTCGCTCATCCGCGACACGCCGCCCTGGGCGCGGATGTCGGCGGGGACGCGCTCGAGCGCCATCACCGCCACCGCGCCGGCGCCCTCGGCGATGCGCGCCTGCTCGGGCGTGACGACGTCCATGATGACGCCGCCCTTGAGCATCTCGGCCATGCCGCGCTTGACGCGCGCGGTCCCGGTCCGACCGTTGTTCTCCGCGCTTTCCACCGTTATCTCCTCCAAAGACGTACCGATCCAGTTTAAGGGCCGGTCCAAATCGAATCGTTCCGCAGCTGGTCCGCGGATCGACGCCCGAATCAGTGAATGGACTCCCACTCACCCGCCGGTAGTGCGGCGGTACCTCCTGCCAGCTCGTTCGCCTCGGCGAGCCGGTCGGCCAGCTGGGTGGGATACACCCGCTCCCCGCCGGCCACCAGCGAGCGGATGACGTCTTCGTCACACCACCGGTGTCCGAGGATGTAGCGGCGTTCCAGCGCGGTGTGGCCGGTGGTGACCGGCTCGAAGCGGGCCGTGCGGTGCACGAAGAACAACTCCTCGCTGCGCACCACCGAACCGTTGAAGTCGATGACGGCGTCGCGCCGCCACACCGGCCCGATGAGGTCGGCGGGGTCGACGCGCAGCCCGGTCTCCTCGGCGACTTCGCGGGCCGCGGCGTCGGCCAGGTCCTCCCCCGGCTGCACCGCGCCGCCCACCGTGAACCACCACCGCGGCGCGGTGCCGGTCTCGATCGCCGGGTCCGAGCCGCGGAACAGCAGCACGCAGCCCTGCTCGTCGAGCAGGACGACGCGTGCGGAGGTGCGCTTGCCGACCTGGGCGACGACGGTGCGGGTGGCCCGCTCGGCGATCTCGAAGTACGTCGGCATCGCCGCGGTGCCGCCGAGGTGCAGCAGCCGCACCAGCGGCCGCTCGCGCAGGGCCAGCGTGTCGCGCACCGCGTCGTTGTGGAAGCGGCGCGCGAGCAGGACGCGGGCCTCGGCGTCGGCGAGTTCCGCGACGAGCGCCAGCGGCAGCGACGCCGGGTCGACGCGGGCGAGTGCGGCGGACAGTTCGTTCTCGGCGGTCTCGCGCGCCGCGCGCGGCGCCCGCTCGGCGGCGTCGGCGCACGCGGCGAGCCGCTGCCCGGCCGGGGTGGTGCCGTAGGCGTCGGTCGCCACCGCGCGCGCCACCACGGCGCGCCGGGCGAGTGCGCCGTCCAGAGCCTGCCAGCTCAGGTCGTAGCGGACGTGCAGGCGGTCCAGCCGGTGCGCGGTCTGCACCGCCCACACGCCGCCGACGAGGAGCACCGCCACCAGCAGCACACCGAGCGCCAGCAGCAGCCACCCGACGCTCATCGGCCCGTCCGCCGCGCGCCGTCGCGGCCGGCCGGGACCCCGGCCACGCGCACCTTCACCCCGGCACCGGCGACCGTCTCGTAGACCTGCATGATCTGCCGCGCGACCACCGACCAGTCGTACCGCCGCACCGCCGCGGTGGCCGCCGTGACGTAGCGGTCACGCAGGGCGTCGTCGCCGAGCACCTCGACCAGCGCCGCGCACAGCGCGCCGGCGTCGTCGACCGGGACCAGCCGGCCCGCGGTGCCGTCGACGAGTACGCGGCGGAACGCGTCCAGGTCGCTGGCCACCACCGGGGTGCCCGCGGCCATCGCCTCGACCAGCACGATGCCGAAGCTCTCGCCGCCGGTGTTCGGCGCGCAGTACACGTCGGCGCTGCGCAGCGCCGAGGCCTTCTCCGCGTCGTCGACCAGACCGAGGAAGCGCAGGTGCCCGGCCAGCGCGCCGGCGCGTTCGCGCAGTTCGGCCTCGCTGCCGCGCCCGACGACGAGCACCTCGACGTCACCGAAGGCGTCGACCAGCCCCGGCAGCGCGCCCAGCAGCACGGCCATCCCCTTGCGGGGTTCGTCGTAGCGGCCGAGGAACAGCACCGAGCGGCCCGGGCGGGGGTAGCCCGGCAGCAGCGGGGCGTCGGCGAACGACGCCACGTCGACGCCGTTGGGGATCTCCACCGCGTCCGAGCCCAGCGCCTCCATCTGCCACCGCCGCGCCAGATCCGACACCGCGATGCGGCCGACGATCTTCTCGTGGAAGGGCCGCAGGATGCCCTGAAAGACGCTGAGCGTCAACGACTTCGTGGTCGACGTGTGGAACGTCGCGACGATGGGCCCCTCGGCGGCCTGCAGGGCCAGCATCGACAGGCTGGGCGCATTGGGCTCGTGCAGGTGCAGCACGTCGAAGTCGCCGTCGGCGATCCACCTCTTCACCAACCGGTGGGTGACCGGGCCGAATCGCAACCGCGCGACCGACCCGTTGTACGGGATGGGGACGGCCTTGCCGCCGGACACGACGTAGTCGGGCAGCGTCACGGTCGGCGAGGACGGGGCGAGCACGCTCACCTCGTGCCCGTAGCCGCGCATCACCTCGGCGAGCTGCAGCACGTGCGCCTGCACGCCGCCCGGGACGTCGAACGAGTAGGGGCAGACCATCCCGATCCGCATCAGCGCCCGCCTTCGGGCCCCACCCCGCGCTCCAGCCGGCGGCGGCGTTCGGCGGACAGGTCGGCGACCCACTGCGGCTGCATCATGTGCCAGTCCGCCGGATGGGCGGCGATGTTGTGCGCAAAGCGGTCCGCCAGCGCGGCGGTGATCGCGGTGACGTCACCGGACGACGTGTCCAGCTCCGGCTCGATCAGCGTGCCCCAGCCGTCGCCGTCGAACCAGCAGTGCACCGGGTGCAGGGCGGCGCCGGTCGCCAGTGCCAGCTTCGCCGGGCCGGCCGGCAGCCGCGTCGCCTCGCCGAAGAAGTCGACCTCGACCCCGGACCGGGTGAGGTCGCGATCGGACATCAGGCACACCAGGCCGTTGCCCCGCAACCGTTCCGCGAGGACCTCGAACGGCGGCGGTCCGCCGGTGAGCGGCAGCACCTCGAAGCCGAGGCTCTCGCGGTAGGCGACGAACCGGTGGTAGAGCGACTCCGGCTTCAGCCGCTCGGCGACGGTGGCGAAGGAGCCGAACGTGTTGGTCAGCCACACACCGGCCATGTCCCAGTTGCCGCTGTGCGGCAGGGAGAGCACCATTCCGCGACCGCGGTCGAGCGCCGCCGCGACGTGCTCGGCGCCGACGACGCCGTCGTCGAGGCGCCGTGCGAGCGCCGCGTGATCCATCGACGGCAACCGAAACGCCTCGCGCCAGTACCGGGCGTAGGAGGCCAGCGACGCACGCAGCAGCGCGTCCGGCACGTCGTCGGGCGCCACGCCGACGACGCGGGCGAGGTTGCGCCGCAACTGGTCGGGGCCGCCACCGCGGGCGGCGTAGCGCGCCCCGGCGTCGAAGGCGTTGCGCGCGGCCACCTCCGGCAGCGCGCGCACCACCCGCCACCCGGCGGCGTAGCCAAGGTCGGTCAGCGTGCCGGCGAACGGCAGCCGCAGCCCCCGTCCGGACGCCGGCCCGGCGGGGACCGACTCGCCAGCTCCGGCGGTCACGACTCGCCCGTCTCCCCGGCCGACGGCGGCGCGGTGGACCGCAGCGGCTCCGCCGCCCCCGGCGACGTGCGCACCGAGTGCAGCCGCTGCCCCACCGTCACCAGGCTCGCGGCCGCCAACAGCCACATCGCCACGTCGATCAGCCACGGCGCGTGCAGGAAGCCGACCCCGGACAGGCCGGCGCCGGTCAGCACGATGATGAGCCGCTCCGGGCGCTCGATGATGCCGCCGTCGCCGCGCAGCCCGTTGGCCTCGGCCCGGGCCTTGATGTAGGAGATCACCTGGGAGGTGACCAGGCAGATCAGCGTCGCGACCACCAGCGGCGCGTCATGGTCGACGAACGCCGCCCACCACAGCAGCCCGCTGAAGATCGCGCCGTCGGCGATGCGGTCGCACGTCGCGTCGAGGACCCCGCCGAAGCGCGTGCCGTAGCCGCGTTCGCGCGCCATCGCCCCGTCGAGCATGTCGGCGAGCACGAAGACGAAGACGGTGAAGGCGCCCCACCACAGCTGCCCGATGGGGAACAGGGTGAGCGCCGCGAGAACACTGCCTGCGGTACCGAGGATCGTGATGCCGTCCGGGGTGAAGCCGAGTTTCAGCGCTCCCCGGGCGACGGGCGCGCTCAGCTTGGCGTACGCGGCGCGGGTCATCAGGTAGAAGTCGCTCACGGTTGGGCCGCCCAGGCGTTGGCGAGCAGCTGGCGGGTGTCGCGCAGCAGCTGCGGGATGACCTTGGCCCCACCGATGACGGTGATGAAGTTGGCGTCGCCGCCCCAGCGTGGCACGACGTGCATGTGCAGGTGCTCGGCCAGCGAACCGCCCGCCGACGTGCCGAGGTTCAGGCCGACGTTGAAACCGTGCGGCCGCGACACGCCCTTCATGACCCGGATCGCCTTCTGCGTGAACGCCATCAGCTCGTAGCTCTCCGCTTCGGTGAGGTTCTCCAGCTCGGCGACGCGCCGGTAGGGCACGACCATCAGATGGCCCGGGTTGTACGGGTACAGGTTGAGCACCGCGTAGACGTGCTCGCCGCGCGCGATCACCAGACCGTCCTCGTCGGACATCTTGGGGATGTCGGTGAACGGCTGGGTCGACTTCGCCGATCCCGTCTTGATGGTGTCGGCGATGTAGGACATCCGGTGCGGCGACCACAGCCGTTGCAGGTGGTCGGCGTCCCCCACGCCGGAGTCCACCACGGCATCGTCGGCGCCGCCGCTGTCCGTGCTCACGCTGACGTGGACACCTCGACGAGATCGGCGGTGGGCGCGGCGTTCTCGCGCCGGGCGATCCAGGCGGCGATCGCCTCGACGGCGTCGTCACGGGCGACACCGTTGATCTGGGTGCGGTCGCCGAACCGGAAGCTGACCGCGCCGTTCTCCACGTCCCGGTCACCGGCCAGCAGCATGAACGGCACCTTCTGGTTGGTCTGGTTGACGATCTTCTTCGCCATCCGGTCGTCACTGGCGTCGACCTCGGCGCGGATGCCGCGGGCACGCAACAGGGCCACCACCTCCTGCAGGTACTCGACGTGTCCCTCGGCGACCGGGATGCCGACCACCTGAACCGGTGCCAGCCATGCGGGGAACGCCCCGGCGTAGTGCTCGGTGAGGATGCCGAAGAAGCGCTCGATGGACCCGAACAGCGCGCGGTGGATCATCACGGGACGCTGGCGGCTGCCGTCGGCCGCGGTGTACTCCAGGTCGAAGCGCTCCGGGAAGTTGAAGTCCAACTGGATGGTCGACATCTGCCAGCTGCGGCCCAGCGCGTCGCGCGCCTGCACCGAGATCTTCGGGCCGTAGAACGCCGCGCCACCCGGGTCGGGCACCAGCTCCAGGCCGGACGCCGCGGCCACCTCGGCGAGCGTGGCCGTCGCCTCCTCCCAGATCTCGTCGGAGCCGACGAACTTCTTCGGGTCCTTCGTCGACAACTCGAGATAGAAGTCCTCGAGCCCGTAGTCGCCGAGCAGTTCGAGGATGAACCGCAGCAGCGAGGTCAGTTCGTCGCGCATCTGGTCCCGGGTACAGAAGATGTGCGCGTCGTCCATCGTGAGGCCGCGCACGCGGGTCAGTCCGTGCACCACGCCCGACTTCTCGTAGCGGTACACCGCACCGAATTCGAAGGCGCGCAACGGAAGTTCGCGGTAGGACCGCCCCCGCGCCCGGTAGATCAGGCAGTGCATGGGGCAGTTCATCGGCTTCAGGTAGTAGTCCTGGCCGGGCTTGCGGACCGAGCCGTCGGCGTTGAACTCCGCGTCGATGTGCATCGGGGGGAACATGCCGTCGGCGTACCAGTCGAGGTGGCCGGAGGTGTGGAACAGCTGCGCCTTGGTGATGTGCGGGGTGTTGACGAACTCGTAGCCCGCCTCGATGTGCTTGCGCCGCGAGTAGTCCTCGAGTTCGCGGCGCACGATCCCGCCCTTGGGGTGGAAGACCGGCAGGCCCGAACCGATCTCGTCGGGAAAGCTGAACAGGTCCAGCTCGGTGCCGAGCTTGCGGTGGTCGCGGCGCTGCGCCTCCTCGAGCAGCTCGAGGTGACGGTCGAGCGCCTCCTGGGACTCCCAGGCCGTCCCGTAGACGCGCTGCAGGCTGGCGTTGTCCTGGTCGCCGCGCCAGTACGCCGCCGAGCTGCGGGTGAGCTTGAACGCCGGAATGAACTTCGTCGTGGGAATGTGCGGCCCGCGGCACAGGTCGCCCCAGATGCGTTCGCGCGTGCGGGGATTGAGGTTGTCGTAGGCGGTCAGCTCGTCCCCGCCGACCTCCATGAGCTCGGGGTCGTCCGCGCCGGACTTGTCGTCGACGAGTTCGAGCTTGTACGGCTCATCGGCGAGTTCCTCGCGGGCCTCGTCCTTAGAGGCGTAGACGCGCCGGTCGAACAGCTGACCGTCCTTGATGATCTGCCGCATCCGCTTCTCGAGCTTCGCCAGATCCTCGGGCGTGAACGCCTGCGGCACGTCGAAGTCGTAGTAGAAGCCGTCGGTGATCGGGGGCCCGATGCCGAGCTTGGCCTCCGGGAACAGGTCCTGCACGGCCTGGGCGAGGACGTGCGCGGTGGAGTGCCGGATGACGCTGCGGCCGTCCTCGGTGTCCGCGGCGACCGGCGTCACCTCGACGTCGGCGTCGGGGGTCCAGGACAGGTCGCGCAGCCGGCCCTCGGCATCGCGGACGACGACGACGGCATCGGCGGCGCCGCGGCTCGGCAGGCCCGCCTCGCGCACCGCCGCGGCCGCGGTCGTCCCGGCAGCCACCCGGATCGGGGCTGCAAGGGCGGGGCTGGCGGCGGCGCTCATCGACGGTTCTCTTCTCCGTAGCAGGTGCTGGTGACCGCGACCATGCTATCGGTGCGCCCTGCTAGTCCCCGAGTCCGATCGGGCTGTTGAACCAGTTCGGGTTGAGGCCGACCAGTTCGGCGCCCCAGTCCAGTGCGCCGAGCAGCCACAGCGTCGCCGCGACGAAGAGCGCCGTCAGCACGCCACCCAGGATCTGGACGTAGCCGGGCTGGCGGTGAAACCAGTCCATCACCTTGTCGTAGCGCTCCTTGGCATACGCCAGGAGTTTGCGGGCCCAGTCGAACTCGGTGGCGAGGATGCCGAGGCCGATGAACACGATGGCCCATCCGGGTCCCGGGTACGGGATCGCCAGGATGCCGAGGCCGAAGACGAGCAGCCCGACGACACCCACCGCGATCCGGTAGAAGAACTCCAGGCGCGGCCGTTCGCGCAGCCGGTCGCGCCAGCGTCCCCAGCGCCGCTTGAGCAGCGACCACCTCGACGGCTGCTCGGTCGCCTCGTCGCCGCTCACGACTGTCCCGGCTTCAGCATGACGAACAGTGCCTCGGCTTCGGCGAGCACGTCGCCTCCCGCGGTCAGTCGCCCGGCGACGAAGATCTTGCGTCCCTCGATGCGGTCGATGCCGGCGTCGGCGTCGAGCGGCTCGTCGATCGGTGCGATGCGACGGTAGTTCACGTGCAGGTACGCCGTGCGCTGGCGGGTGCTCTCGCTGAGCTTGAAGGCGGTGAAGCCGAGCAGCGAGTCGAACAGGTGGGCCACGCATCCGCCGTGCACGGCGCCGTTGCGGCCGAGGTGAAACCGGCGAAATTCGACGGTTCCCGCGATGCGGCCATCCACGACGCGCAGGTCCTGCGGGATGGACAGGATGCTGCCGCGGTTGGGCAGGTCCATCCGCCGTCCCGACGGGGAGTGCCACTCGTCGGCGAGGTGAGGCGCCAGCAGGTCATTCGCGCGCTCGACGAGGTCGGCGGCCGCGGTGACGACGTCGTCGGGCGCGTCGGCGCCGCGGGTCAGGTCCTGCAGCGTCCGCACGGCGTCGACGAACCGCCCGTAGTCCGGTCCACCCCGCTCGGTCGGCACAGGCGGATTGAACCCACCCCCGACGTGCCCGTCGATTCTGGCGTCCACTTCGGCTCCCACCCGGCTACCGTATGCGCTCCCCCGCGCGGTGACGATGGCAAGGTGGGTGCGGTGCGCCTTTCCGACCTCGCCGACCTGCCGTTCAGCTACGCCGAGGTGGGCGCCACCAGGGGTGCGCTGCCCGAGGGATACCACCACGTCCGCGAATCCGCACGGATCGGACACGGCCGGGCGCGATTCGAGGAGGCGGGCGCCGCGGTGCTGCGCTGGGGCATGCTGCGCGGCGCCGGCGCGCGCGTGCGGGCCACCACGGACGTCGCCGAGGTCGGCGCAGAGGTCATCGTCGGCCTCGGTCCGGTGCAGGCGCCGTGCCGCGTGGTCTACGTGCTGGACGAGCCGAACCGGCGCGGTTACGCCTACGGGACGCTGCCCGGCCACGCCGAGACCGGGGAGGAGCTGTTCTGCGTGCGCTATGACCCCGCCGACGACGCCGTGTACGCCGAGGTGGTCGCCTTCTCCCGGCACGGCACCTGGTGGAGTCGGCTCGCCGGGCCGGTCACGTCGGTGATCCAGAAGGTGATGAGCCGGCGCTACGTCCGGGCGGTCTGAGCGGGACTCCTCGCGGACGGCGGCATCGAGATTGCGCCCACGGCTGCTGAATCAGGCAAATCACGACCCTGACCGCAATCTCGTCGCGACCACACCGCGAGATCCCGGGCTTGTCCCGCAGCACCGCGGGGTCGATGCTCGACGGGTGCGCGTCCACCACCTCAACTGCGGCTCCATGGACTCCCCGGGTGCGGCGATCGTCTGCCATGTTCTGCTCATCGAGACCGACGCCGGTCTGGTGCTCGTCGACACCGGGTTCGGGCTGCGCGACTGCGCGACGCCGACGCGGATCGGGCCGCTGCGGCCGCTGCTGCGTCCGCGGCTCGACCCGGACGAGACGGCGGCCCGGCAGGTGCAGCGCCTCGGCTACGACGTCGCCGACGTGCGGCACGTCGTCGTCACCCACTTCGACATCGACCACATCGGTGGCCTCGCCGACTTCCCCGACGCGCTCGTCCACGTCACCGCCGACGAGGTGACCGGAGCGGTCACGGCACCGACGCGCCGCGAGCGCTTCCGGTTCCGCAGCGCCCAGTGGTCGCACGGGCCGCGTCTGGTCACCCACGATGCCGCGGGCGAGCCGTGGCGCGGGTTCGCGGCCGCGAAGGAACTCACCGCGATCGCGCCGGGCATCGCCCTGGTGCCGCTGCCCGGTCACACCCGCGGGCACGCCTGCGTCGCGGTCGACGCCGGCGAGCGCTGGGTCCTGCACTGCGGCGACGCCTTCTACTACCGCGGCACCGTCGACGGGCGCACGCCGGTTCCGCTGAGCATCCGGCTGGCCGAGCAGGTCAGCGCGTTCGACCGCCGCCGAGTGCGCGACAACCACGCGCGGCTCGCCGAGCTGTACCACCGCGGCGACGACGATCTGCTCCTCGTCTCCGCGCACGACCCGACGCTGCTCGAGGAGGCCCGCGCGCTGCACGCCGGCGGCTGACGCCTCAGCGCAGGAAGGCCGCCAGGGCGGCGGCCACCTCGTCCGGCCGTTCCTCCTGCACGTAGTGTCCGGCGCCGGGGATCGCCGTCTCGGCGACCCGGTCGGCCACGCGGCGCAACGAGTCGGCGACCAGCGGATCACGGCCGCCGCCCGACAGAGCCAGCGTCGGCATGGCGAGCGGCGCGCCGGCGCCGGCAGCGTTGGCCGCGGAGTCGTCGTGCAGCGCGCGGTACTGCCCCAGGGCGGCCGTGAGGCGGCCGGGACGTGCGTACGACGCGGCGTAGACGTCGACGATGCCGCTGCGCGCCATGGTCTCGCTGCCGATGAAGCGGCCGAAGTACTCCCGCTCGCGACCGCTGATCAACGATTCCGGCGCCTCCGGCCGGCCGAAGAAGGCGAGATGCGGCAGACCTCCCGGGGAGTCGAGCAATCGGTCGAGTCCGAAACCGGGGAGCACCGCGCCCGACAGGACGAGGTGGCTGACCTCGCCGCGGTGCGAGCGCGCGTAGGCGTACGCCGCCCACCCTCCGGTGTCGTGTCCGACGACGGCCACCGGCGAGACACCCTCGGCTCGGACGACGGCGTGGACGGCGTCGGCCATGGCGTCGGCGTCGTAGCGCGGCGCGAACGACGAGCAGCCGACGCCCAGAAGGTCGGGGACGATGACCCGGTGCTCGGGCGCGAGGGACGCCATGACACCGCGCCACGTCTGCCACGTCTCCGGAAACCCGTGCAGGAGCACCACTGCCGGCCCGTGCCCACCGGTCACGGCGTACATCGTGGCGCCGTCGACCGCCACCTGGCGGCCGGTGAAGCCGGCGGGCGGTGCTCCGCACTCCGACGGCGCCGCGTCGGTCGCCGTGCCGCACCCGTTCAGCAGCACTGCGGTGGCGACGAGCGCCGCGCATCGTTCAGCGCGGCGACGCATCGTCCGCCCGGCCCGCGGTGCGCCGGCGGGCGGCGAAAAAGCGCATGAGGTAAGCGATCCCGCTGACCGCGAAGAAGGCGAGGGTCAGCCACAGCCAACGTGCGGCGAACGGCTCCTGGGTCTGCCCCGTCGCCGCCTGATAGGCCGGTCTGCCCTGCGAGATGATGCCGGGCAGGAACAGCACGAAGGTCAGTGCGGCGGCCATGGCCGGCAGCCGGACGTGGTTCACCGCCGCCGGCCGCCGCCGCGGACGCCGGTCGACCGCCACCGCGAGGCGGTCCGCCAGGGCGTACACCGGGAAGGCGATCAGGTCGTGCGCGATGACGGCGACGACGAACCACACGGCGATCGACTGCCACCACGACGCTGGGTTCCACAGCGCAGCCGGGCCCACGGTCACCAGGACGGCGACCGCCGCCGCGAACGCCGCGAGCATCAGGACGAGGTGCCCGGCGTGCGCGCCGTAGAACCGGGTCAGGCGCGAGGTCGTCACGTCGGCGCTCCGAAGTCGATGCCCGACACCCACTTGGTGTTGTGCACGCCCGGCAGGGCGGGGACGATGATGCGCGCCGGGTAGCCGTGGTCGATTGACAGGTCGACGCCGTTGACGCGCAACGCGAGCAGCGCGTCGGGATGGGTGACCTGGTTGCGCTGCAACGTCGCCCGGTTGAAGGCGCCGCGCCGCTCGAGGGACGTGACCAGCGTCGCCTCGGGTTCGGGCACGCCGGCGAGACGCGCGAGATCGGCCAGTCGCACGCCCGTCCAGGTCTCGGTCGTCGACCACCCCTCGACGCACGCGATGGGCAACCGCGCGGTGTGCTGCGGCATCGCCAGCAGCGCCGCCCGGTCCAGCACGACCGGCGCCGGCCCGCCGCGCACCGTCAACCGCCAGCGCGGGTCGGTGGCGTCGCCCGCGACGCCCGCCGCCAGGGCGGTCCGGTTGATCTGGAAGTCGTTGGGGCCCGGCCCGTGGTCGCGTCCGCGCGGGAGCAGCAGGGCGAGGTGCCGGGTGACACCGCCGAGCGTCTGCCCGGCGGTGAGGACCGCGACCAGCACCGCTCCCCCGCCGACCACCGCCAGGGCTCCGCGGCGGCTCATCGTGGGCGGATCCGGATCGGCGGCGACGAGTCCGTCGATGTCCGTCGGCTCGGGCGCGGTATCCGCGGTCCGGGTGCGCAGCACCTCCCGCCACGACATGGTCCGCAGCGAGGCCACCATCCGCGGGATCTTGAGCGTGACGTGCACGACGAACCCGATGATGAAGATCCACGCGCCCCAGTAGTGCGCGGTGTAGAAGCTGAACCCGAAGACGTAGTCGTACTGGATGTTGAGGACGCCGGTCACGATCTCGAAGAGGATGCCGCCGACGAGCATCAGCAGCGAAACACGTTCCAGCAGTTGAGCGATCGACCGGGCCGGCGGCCACGCGAACAGCCGCGGGATGACCGACCACAGCTTGGCCAGCACCACCGGGACCAAGACGAGGCCCAGACCGACGTGCAGTCCCTGGGTCAACCGGTACAGCCACGACGGGCTGGCCGGCCACTCGAAGATCGGCAGCCGGAACCACCCGACGTCGGCGGGGATGGCTTGACCGAACCGGGGCCCGTAGGCGATCCAGGACAGCAGGCCGGTCAGGATGACGATCGGCAGCGTCACGAGCAGCACCAGACCGAGCACGGAGGTGAACCACGGACCTCGCAGCGGACTGCGCCACCGGATGCGCGGTGCCCGACGCCGCACGTCGGCCTTCGGCGCCTCGCCACGGTCGTCCACGTCGTCCCCTCGATCCTCGGCCCCCACCGACTGTAGAGCCGCGGGCGCCGGTTTCGCCGATCGTGGCCCGGGAAGCGGCCCATGACGAAAGACTGACGGGCACCGCATCGTCGCATTCGGGTCGAGACCCACGAAGGAGCCGCATGGATCCCGCCGCCACGCTCGTCGAGATCGAGGCGATCAAACAGCTCAAGGCGCGCTACTGCCGGTTCCTCGACGCCAAGGACTGGACGGCCTGGCGGGCCCTGTTCACCGACGACTTCATCAGCGACACCAGCCGGGCGGGCGGCGTCGTGATCACCGGCGCCGACGAGTTCGTCGCGTTCCTGCGCTCGACGCTGGGCTCGCCGAGCAAGCCGACGGTGCACCAGGTCCACGCCCCCGAGATCGAGGTGACGTCGCCGACTACGGCGCGTGGCGTGTGGGCGCTGCAGGACGTCGTGCGGCTGGGCCCGGGCCTGAACCTCGCCGGCTACGGGCACTACCACGAGACCTACGTCAAGATCGACGGTGAGTGGCGGATCAAGACGTCGGCACTCACCCGGCTGCGCGAGGACCTGTTCAACGCCGTGCTGTCGGTACGGATCACCGACCGGATGCGCCGTGCGGGCAGCGTCCTGGCGCGGCGCATGGCCGGGTAGCGCAGCCGGCCCGTCACACCGGGATCGTGGTGCCCGTCTCGCGCTCGGCGAAGGCGACGATCCGGGCCGCCAGCTCGTAGTCGCAGGCCACCGCGGACCGCCCCACCAGCACGGGGCCGCCGCGCAGCCCGAACGCGCCGTCGATGCCGACGTAGCTACCGGGCGGGATGGGTTCGGACAGGCAGTACAGCGTCGGCGCCGCGCCGGCGTCGAGGTCGTTGGCCAGCAGTCCCCCGACGGCCTGCACGCCGCGGTGGAACAGGGACATCAGCGGGGCGTCGGACACGTTGGACAGGTTGGAGGCGACCCAGCCCGGATGGGTCAGCTGTGCCACCACCGGCGACCCCGCGGCCCGCAGCCGGCGGTCGAGTTCCAGTCCCCACAGCATGACGGCGAGCTTGGACCGCGAGTAGGCGCCCATCGCGTTCCACCGGGTGTGGCGCAGGTGCATGTCGTCGAGCCGCAGCGTCGCCGACTTGTGGGCGTCGGAACCCACGTTGACGATCGTCGCGCGGACCCTCGGCAGCAGGAGGTTGGTCAGCGCGAACGGGCCCAGGAGGTTGGTGCCGATCGTCATCTCGAACCCGTCGACGGTGTCGCGGTGATGCTGACTGACCGCGCCGGCGTTGTTGACCAGGACGTCGACGTCGCCGTCGAGGGCGTCGGGGAACGCCCGCACCGAGGACAGGTCGGCGAGGTCGAGGCGGATGACCGACGTCGATCCGCCGATCTCGGCCGCGCGCTGAGCGCCCAACTCGGTGTTGCGCACCGCCAGGATGACGTGCGCGCCTGCCGCGGCCAGGGCGCGAGCGGTGCCGAGCCCCACGCCGTTGGTCGCGCCGGTCACGATGATGCGCTGTCCGGACAGGTCGCCGAGCCGGTCGGGCGTCCACTTCGTCGTCACGGAGGTGACCCTACCGACGGTCGACGTCGGTTCCGGTGACACCGGTGTGGACACGTGGGGTCAGGACAGTCGGTCCCACAGCTGCTCGGTGGCCGCCTCGAGGACCGCGCCGCCGTGGATGCGCTGGAGGTTGCGGCCGCCACGGGCGAAGGTGGCCAGCACCGCCGCGGGGACCTCGGCGGCCCCGACGGTCGCATCACGCCAGTGACACGGCCGGACGTGGACGAGATCGACCGCCTCGGCCTCGCGGGCCGCGTCGTAGCGCCACGGTCCGGTCAACCGGCCCAGCCGGAACCCGCCGTCGGCGTCACGGGTCCACGCGAAGGAGCCATGCGGCGCGTCGGCGAACCGCGCGATGCGGCGGGCCAGGCGCTCGTCGTGCTGCGCTGCGGCCGACCACACGGCCGCCTCGAGGTCCAGCGGTGGCGGGTCGAGTCGGCCGCCGAACCCGCAAAGGCCCAACCGCAGTGCGCGCCGCAAAGTATCACCCGGTGCGATGTCGTCGCGTCGGGATCGCAGCGGTGCACGGTAGACGGCCGGGCTCACGCCCGGGTGAGCGCGACCACCGGGATGACGCGCGAGGTGTTGCGCTCGTAGTCGGCGAAGCCCGGGTAGCGGCGGGCCTGCTCGGCGTACTTCTCGTCGCGCTCGGCGCGGTCGAGCACCGTGGCCACGGCATCGATCGTCTCGTCGCCCACCTCGACGCGCACACGCGGCTGCGCGGTGACGTTGAAGTACCAGCCGGGATGCTGATCGCGGCCCGCGTTGGAGGCGAAGATCAGGTAGCGATCCCCGTCGGGCAGGTACATCATGATGTTCTCCCGCGGTGCGCCGCTCTTGGCGCCGGTGCTGTGCAGGATCAGCAGCGGCGCGCCCTCGAACTGACCGCCCACCCGACCGTGGTTCGCCCGGAACTCGGCGATGTTGCGCGCGTTGAAGTCCTTCTCGTCGTCCGCCATCGGCTCACTGTAGTTCGCGGGGACCGGCGCTGCGCCGTGCGTCGAGCACCAGCATCGCCACGTGTAGCGAGGTGACGGACTCGGCATCGGAGAGGTCGACGCCGAGGATGCGTTCGATGGCCGCCAGCCGCGCGTAGAGCGCGGGCCTGCTGACGTGCAGGCGCGCCGCGAGCGCCGCCTTGTTGCCGCCGGAGCGCAGGTATTCGCGCAGCACCTCGAGGTGCGGGGGGTGGGCGGTGTCCGGCGCTGCCAGCAGCGCGTGCAGCTCGGTCTCGGCGAAACCCTGCACCCGCGGGTCGTCGCGCAGCAGCGACAGCAGGCCCCGCAATCGGATGTCGGAGGCGCGGAAGTAGTCGCGCGGCAACGTCATTCCCACCGCGACCTCCGCAACGTGCGCAGCGGCGGCCAAGGCGTGCACGGCGTCCACGACGTCGGTGGCCGCCGGTCCGACCGCGAGGACGGCGGGCAGGTCGTGCACGCGGCGGACCTCGCGGCGCACGTCCGCACCGAGCACCGACAGCAGCCGATCCTCGCCGCCGCGGTGCTGGGCGGGGGCGAGCACGACGGCCACCTCCCCGTCGCGGCGGATGGCGAACAGGCCGGTGTGCCCGGCCGCGTTCACGGTGTGCGCGACGGTGTCGAGCAGGCCCACGTTGCGCCGCTGCCGGGCCACCGGGTCGTCGGCGTCGGGCAGGTCGTCGGTCTTGACGACCAACGGGAGATAGCTTGCGGCGCTGCGCAATCCGAGGGCGTGCGCCCGCGCGGCGGCTTCGCGTCCGTCGGTGATGCGGCCCCGCGTGACGTCGTCGATGAGCCCGCTCTGCGCCTGCTGCTGCAGTCCGGAGCGGTCCCGCTCGATCATCCGGTGCAGCGCCAGCGCCGCCGCGGCGCGCTCCAGGACGCGCGTGGTCCGACCCTCGTCGACGGGCACGCGCGGCACCAGCAGCCGTCCCCACTCCTCGGTGCGGGGACCGACCGGCGTCAGCACCCAGCCGTCGTCGCCGCTGCCGCGCACCCGCCGCGACCGCGCCTCCCAGTCCTCGAGCACCGCGGCCGCCGACGGCCCCGTCGCGGAGGTGGCCAACACCCGGTGGGCGAGGTCCTCCAGCACCACCGGTTCGTCGAGCATCCGCGCGGCGGCGTCGACGATGCCGGCCACCGACGCCCGTTTCATGCTCAGTTCGGTGAACACCTCGTGCACGCGCCGGTCGAACGCCACCTCTTCGTACTGCTCGGCGACGATGCGCCGGTGCACCGCCTCGGTGACCTCGACGAATTTGATCTCGCGGTGCAGGACGATCAGAGCCAGCCGCAGGTTCCGGGCCAGGGCTGCCACCTCCGGCGGCACCGCGGGCAGCGCCGCGCCGAGTTCCACCATGACGCCCAGTGCACCCGCGTCGGCCAGCCCGCGCAGGTAGGCCTCCGGGGCCGTGCGCAGCGGCGCACCCGTGGTGAGGAGCAGTTCGCCGCCCTGCAGCAACGTCGAGAGGTCGGCGACGTCGCCGACGTGCACCCAGCGGATCTCCTCGTCCGCCCGTGCGTCGCTGAGCACCTCCGGGTCACCGCGTGCCACGACGGGCAGCGCCACGACGTCGGCGATGGTGGGCGGCACTGACGAAGTGTAAGCCGCAATGGCGAACGCGTTACGGATCGTCGGGGCGCACCGGCACCGGACGGTGTCAGGATCGCTGGCAGCACTGCCAGCACCGCGGCTGGTTCGGGTGTCCCCCATCCGAGGCTCCCCCATTCCGACACGACCAACCGAGGGCCTGCCATGAGCACGATCGAACACTGGATCAACAACGACGTCTTCGCCGGCACGTCCGGCTCCACGGCGCCGGTCACCAACCCGGCGACCGGCGAGGTCACCGGCGCGGTGGCGCTCGCGTCGGTCGAGGACGCCCGCGCGGTGATCGACGCCGCGGCCGCGGCGTACCCGGCGTGGCGCGACACGTCGCTCGCCAAGCGCACCCAGATCCTGTTCGCGTTCCGCGAGCTGCTCAACGCCCGCAAGGACGAGCTGGCAGCGATCATCACCAGCGAGCACGGCAAGGTGCTCTCCGACGCCCTCGGCGAGGTGTCCCGCGGCCAGGAGGTCGTCGAGTTCGCCTGCGGCATCCCGCATTTGCTCAAGGGCGGTTTCACCGAGAACGCCTCCACCAACGTCGACGCGTACTCGGTGCGCCAGTCCCTGGGCGTCGTGGGCATCATCTCGCCGTTCAACTTCCCGGCGATGGTGCCGATGTGGTTCTTCCCCATCGCCATCGCCACCGGCAACACCGTGGTGCTCAAGCCCTCGGAGAAGGACCCGTCGGCGTCGCTGTGGCTGGCGCGGCTGTGGGCCGAGGCCGGGCTGCCTGCCGGCGTGTTCAACGTCCTGCAGGGCGACAAGACCGCGGTCGACGAGCTGCTGACCAATCCCGCCGTGAAGTCGGTCAGCTTCGTGGGCTCGACCCCGATCGCCAAGTACGTCTACGCCACCGGTACCGCCCACGACAAGCGCGTACAGGCCCTCGGCGGCGCCAAGAACCACGCCGTGATCCTCCCCGACGCCGACCTCGATCTGGCCGCCGACGCCATGGTGAACGCGGGCTTCGGCTCGGCCGGCGAGCGCTGCATGGCCATCTCCGCCGCCGTGGCGGTCGGCCCGATCGCCGACGATCTGGTTGCCAAGATCGCCGAGCGGGCCGCCGGCATCAAGACCGGTGACGGTACGAAGGACTCCGACATGGGTCCGCTGGTCACCCAGGCGCACCGCGACAAGGTGGCCTCCTACGTCGACGCCGGCGAGGCCGACGGCGCCAAGGTGGTCCTCGACGGCCGCCAGGTGTCGGTGGAGGGCGCCGCCGACGGCTTCTGGCTCGGTCCCACCCTGCTCGACAACGTCACGACCGAGATGAGCGTCTACACCGACGAGATCTTCGGCCCGGTGCTCTCGGTGCTGCGCGTCGATACCTACGACGAGGCTCTCGAACTGGTCAACGCCAACCCCTACGGCAACGGCACGGCGATCTTCACCAACGACGGCGGCGCCGCGCGGCGCTTCCAGAACGAGGTGCAGGTCGGCATGGTCGGCATCAACGTGCCGATCCCGGTGCCCATGGCCTACTACAGCTTCGGCGGCTGGAAGGCCTCGCTGTTCGGCGACAGCCACGCCCACGGCATGGACGGCGTGCAGTTCTTCACCCGCCAGAAGGCCATCACCGCGCGCTGGCTCGACCCCAGCCACGGCGGCATCAACCTCGGGTTCCCGCAGAACCAGTGACCAGCCGCCGGGAGTACGGTGGTCGCGTTCCCCGAAGGCGTGACCACCGTGCGTCGGCGTTCGAATCGAAGGACTTCAGCCATGACTCTCACCAACGAGGCCGCCACCCTGCCGAACGGCCTGTCGGCCGACGCCGCGCGCGCCGAGGCCGCCCGCACCTACGAACTCGACCGTGCCCACGTCTTCCATTCCTGGTCGGCGCAGGCCGAGATCTCGCCGATGACCATCACGGCGTCGGAGGGGTGCTACGTCTGGGACGGCGACGGCAACCGACTGCTCGACTTCTCCTCGATGTTGGTGAACACCAACATCGGTCACCAGCACCCGAAGGTCGTCGCGGCGATCCAGGCGCAGGCCGCCAAGCTGTGCACGGTGGCGCCGCAGCATGCCAACGATGCCCGCTCCGAAGCCGCGCGCCTCATCGCCGAGCGCACGCCCGGTGATCTGAACAAGGTCTTCTTCACCAACGGCGGCGCCGACGCCGTCGAGCACGCGGTGCGCATGGCCCGCCTGCACACCGGGCGCTACAAGGTGCTCAGCCGCTACCGCTCCTACCACGGCGGCACCGAGACGGCGGTCAACCTGACCGGCGACCCGCGGCGCTGGCCCAACGACCACGGCAACGCCGGCATCGTGCACTTCTTCGGTCCGTTCCTGTACCGGTCGCGCTTCTACGCCACCACGGAGGCCGAGGAGACCGAACGCGCGCTCGACCACCTGCGCGAGACGGTCCGGATGGAGGGTCCGTCGACGATCGCCGCGATCATCCTCGAGTCGATCCCGGGCACCGCGGGCATCATGATCCCGCCGCCCGGGTACATCGCGGGCGTCCGCGCGCTGTGCGACGAGTACGGCATCGTGTTCATCGCCGACGAGGTGATGGCCGGGTTCGGCCGCAGCGGCAGGTGGTTCTCCATCGACCACTTCGACGTCGTGCCCGACCTGCTCACGTTCGCCAAGGGCGTCAACTCCGGTTACGTGCCGCTCGGCGGCGTCGCGATCAACGACGCGATCGCCGAGACGTTCGCCCACCGCGCCTACCCGGGCGGCCTGACCTATTCGGGTCACCCGCTGGCGACCGCGGCCGCGGTCGCCACGATCACGGCGATGGCCGAGGAGGGCATCGTCGAGAACGCAGCCCGCGTCGGGGCCGAGGTGATCGGCCCGCGACTGCGCGAGATCGAGGCCAAGCACGCGTGCGTCGGCGAGGTCCGCGGTGCCGGCGTGTTCTGGGCCGTCGAACTGGTCAAGGACAAGCAGACCCGGGAACCGTTGTCGCCGTACGGGTCGAGCAGCCCCGCGGTCAACGCGGTGATCGCCGCGTGCAAGCAGAACGGTCTGCTGCCGTTCGCGAACTTCAACCGGATCCACGTCGTGCCGCCGTGCATCGTCACCGACGAGCAGGCCCACGCCGGGCTGGACATCCTGGACGCCGCGCTCGACGCGGGCGACGCCGCTCTCTAGCCGGCCGGCTGATCGCCGGCGCCGGTCCAGCCGGCGGCGGTCAGCCGGTCCGTCACGCGGTCGAGGTCTCCCGTGGCCGCGCCGCGGTCGGGCAGACCGGTGAGCGCCGCCCGCAGGTCGACACCGGTCAGGGCGTTCAGCCCCCGGACCACCAGCTCGGTGGCGACGCGCTCGACGTCGTCCACCGACAGGTGCCGGCGCAGGACGGTGAGCAGCGCGAGATAGTCGACGCCGGGCACCACCCCGCCGGGGTAGGCCGCGCACACCGACGCGAGCGCCTCCACCGGGCTCATGGCCGACGAGCCGTCGCCGAGCGCCATGTCTAGGCCGGCACTTCGGTGGCGGCGCGGCGGTGGGCGACCGCCTTGGCGTCGGGGTGGTTGGCGAAGTCGTCGACCACGGTGTGCACGAAGCGCATCTTCTCCAGCACCGCCCGCGGCAGGACGAAGGGGTACAGGTCGTCCTTGCCCATCGACCGGTTGACCATGTTGAGTGCCCAGGCCAGCGGCAGCCAGGTGTCGATCAGCGTGTCGAACGCGCTCGGACCCAGGAGTTTCTGCTCGAACGTGGCGCTCGCCGGCGCGAAGCTGAAGGCCGCTGCGGTATCCAGCGTCGCCCGGATGTGCAGGTAGTGCGCGAACGTCTCCGCCCAGTCCTCGGCCGGGTGCATCGTGGCGTACGAGGACACGTAGTCACGCTGCCACTGTGCGGGCGGCCCCTCGTCGTAGTGTCGCTTCAGCGCAGCCTGGTAGTCGGTGTCCGGGTCGCCGAACAGCTCGGTGAAGCGTTCCAGGTGCGCCGGCGATCCACTCACCAGCCGGTAGAAGTAGTAGTGGCCGCTCTCGTGCCGGAAGTGGCCGAGCAGCGTCCGATACGGCTCGTCCATCGAGGCCCGCACCTGCTCGCGGTGCACGTCGTCGCCCTCGGCGAGATCCAACGTGATCAGCCCGCTCGCGTGGCCGGTGGTCACCGGCTGGTGCGTGCTCGACAGCAGGTCGAATGCCAGCCCGGTCTCCGGGTCCTCGTCGCGACCGGCGATCGGCAGCTTCAGCGCGTAGGCCTCGGCGACGAACCGCCGCTTGGCGTGCTCGGCCGCCGCGAACGCGACCAGACCGGCCTCATCGTCGTCCTGCGGGCGCGTCCGGGTCAGCACGCATGACGCGCACAGCGGCGTGGACGCGTCCTTGCGGACCAGCCAGTTGCACTCGGCGAGATGGCGATTCGCGCACAACTCGTATTCGCTCTCGGGCACCATGCCGGTGGGCTCGCTGTCCTCCGGCGGCGCGATCACCAGCAGCGCCATGTCCTGCAGCGAGAACCCCAACCGGCTCCGACACGACAGACACAGCGAATTCTCGAACGTCAGCCGCTGCCCGCAGTTCGGGCACGTGAAGTCGCGCATGGGAGTCCTTCGATGGATGCTGACGCGAGGGCACGCGCCGCACACCTATTGCCGCTGACGAAGAAACACAAACGTGGTCGGCGGCATTCCGCACCGATGAATTCCGCCCATCCCCGCGGTCCCCACATCGAACGCGACGACCACGCATCCCCGGGAGGGTCCATGACCGCCATCTACACCTTCGACGTCTTCAGTAGCCTCGACGGCTTCGGCGGCTACCGCGCGGGCGACTGGGGCGGGTACTGGGGCAAGCACGGCCCCGAATTCCTCGACCACCGCCTCGCGCAGTACGAGCACGATCAGCGAATGGTGTTCGGCGGCAATGCCTACCGGGACTTCGCCGCCATGCTCGGGCCGGACGCCGTCGAGACGGCCGACCCGTGGGTCGCCCGGATGCGGCAGCTGCCGGCCACCGTGGTGTCGCGTACGCTGCGCGGCCCGCTGGACTGGCCGGACGCCACGCTCGCCGCCGGTGACGCCGTCGAGGTGGTCACCCGGCTCAAGGAGGAGTCCGACGTGCCGTTGCGCTCGCACGGCAGTCCGTCGATGAACCGGGCACTGCTGGCCGCCGGACTCGTCGACCGCATCCAGGTCACCCTGTTTCCCGTCCTCACCGGCCGCACCGGGGACCTGCCGATCTTCCGCGGCGCGGCCGACGCCGACCTCGACCTGATCGAGAGCCGTACGCTCGACGGCCGGATCACCGAACTCGTTCACCGGCCGTTTCTGCGGCAATGACGACGCGACGGCTGCCTCACGACGCGGACAGCGCGGCGACGAGCGCTTCCGGATCGTAGTCGGCGCCGCGGTTGTAGGGCAGCCTCGACAGCGCCGACGCCATCGCGCAGGTGTCCGACAGCGCGGCGAAGGTCAGTCCGCCCCCGATGGCCGCCGCCAGCCACTTGAGTCTCGGCACGGCGACGCTACCGAGCACCGAGCCGAGGACCACCGAGCCCGCGACCAGCCGCACCTGGCGTTCCAGTTCCCATCGCCGATGGCCGCGCTCGACGTCGAATCCGCCGGTCTCCCAGCCGCTGAGGCCGCCGTCGAGGACCACGCCGCCGTCGTTGCCGGCACCGGCCAGCAGGCGGCGGGCCCGTTCGGCGCGCTGACCCGTCCGGCAGACCAGCACCGCGTCACCGCCGACGCGTTCGGCCACGTCCCGCGTGCGCTCCTGCATCACGTCGAGGGGCACGTTGAGCGAGCCGGCGATGTGTGCGGTCTCGTACTCGGCCGGCGTGCGGACGTCGACGATGCGGACCGACCCCGAGGCCAGCCGTTCGCTCAGCTTCGGCGCGCTGATGGTGGTCACGATCATTCCCTTCGTCGTGTCGCTCAGGAAGCGTTTTCGGCGTGCGTCAGGAGGAACTTCGCGCGGTCGCGCGCCGACATCGCACCCCACACGCCGTGGGTCTCCCGCACCGCGAGCGCATGGCTGCGGCACGCGGTGAGCACCGGGCAGGACCGGCAGATCTCCTTCGCCCGCTCCTCGCGGGCCCGCAACCCCGTCCGCCCCGAGTCCTCCGGGAAGAACACCTCCGGCGGCAGTCGGCGGCAGCTCCCCCGGTACTGCCAATCCCACTCCTCGAGCAGAGGTCGAGGCGTCTGCCATGCACCGTCATCGATCGCCCTCACCCGATCGAGTCTCGCGACCGACGCGACGGCCGAGAAGAGATCGACTCGCCGTGAATCGAGCCCGCCGCACTTCGCGTCGGCACGAGTCGAATCGCCCCGCATGGCCGACCGACGCACCCCGCGCTGGTCACGACGGCACGCCCGTGCCCGGACTGACATCCGGGTCGACGACCGCGGAATCACCCGGGCGCCGACCACGGTTGTCTCGAAAGGATCGCGCACGACGAAAGCGAGCACCGTGTCTTCAGATGAGCAGTCCCTGCACCTCGCCGTCGCCCTGGACGGCACCGGGTGGCACCCGGCATCGTGGCGGGAGCCGTCCGCCCGGCCCCGCGAGCTGTTGACCGCCCGCTACTGGGCCGACCTCGTCGCGCACGCCGAGCGCGCCCTGGCCGACTTCGTCACCATCGAAGACGCGTTGGCCCTACAGTCCGACGACGGGCGGCACGCCGACGACCGAACCGACCGGGTGCGTGGACGCCTCGACGCGGTGCTCATCGCGGCGCGGGTGGCGCCGGGTACCCAACACATCGGCTTCCTACCGACCGCGGTCGTGACGCACACCGAGCCCTTCCACGTGTCGAAGGCCATCGCCACGCTCGATTACGTCAGCGGCGGTCGCGCCGGCCTGCGGGTGCAGGTGACCGCCGCCGAGGACGCCGCCCGGCACTTCGGTCGCCGCGACGTCACCCGGCTCACCGGCGCAGACCTGCTCGACGAGGCCGCCGACTACGTCGAGGTGGTCCGACGATTGTGGGACAGCTGGGAGGACGACGCCGAGATCCGCGACGTCGCCACCGGTCGCTTCATCGACCGCGAGAAGGTGCACTACATCGACTTCGAGGGGCGCTTCTTCTCCGTGCGCGGGCCGTCGATCACGCCGCGGCCGCCGCAGGGGCAACCCGTCGTCGCGGCACTGGCACACGGCGACCTCGCCTACGACCTCGTTGCGCGCAGCGCCGACGTCGGCTTCGTGACCCCGCGCGACGCCGCCGGGGTCACGGCGATCGTCGAGGCCGTCGCCGCACGGCGGGCCGCCGGTGACCCCCCGGTCCGGGTCTTCGCCGATCTGGAGGTGTATCTGGGCGAGACCGACGCCGAGGCCGCCGACCGCCGCGCCCGGCTCGACGAGCGTGCCGGCAGCCGCCCCGCCGGCGACGCCCACGCCTTCGTCGGCACCCCCGCCGGGCTGGCCGACCTCCTCGAGGAGTGGCACGCCGCCGGGGCCACCGGGTTCCGGTTGCGGCCGGCCACGCTGCCCGACGACCTGATCGCGATCGCCGACGGCCTGGTGCCCGAGCTGCAGCGCCGCGGGGTCTACCGCACCTCCTATCCCGGATCCACGTTGCGGGCAGTCCTGGGACTGTCCCGTCCCGCCAACCGCTACGCCTCGAGTCAGGATCACCGATGACCAGACCGCGCAAGCAGATTCACCTGGCAGCGCACTTCCCGGGCGTCAACAACACGACGGTGTGGAGCGATCCCGCGTCGGGCAGTCACATCGACTTCGACTCGTTCGTCCGCTTCGCCCGCACCGCGGAGCGCGGCAAGTTCGACTTCATGTTCCTCGCCGAAGGTCTGCGCCTGCGCGAGCAGAACGGCCTGATCTACGACCTCGACGTCGTGGGGCGGCCCGACACGTTCACGGTGCTGGCGGCACTCGCGGCGGTCACCGAGCGCCTGGGACTCACCGGCACCATCAACTCGACCTTCAACGAACCCTACGAGGTGGCGCGGCAATTCGCCTCGCTCGACCACCTGTCGGACGGTCGCGCCGCGTGGAACGTCGTGACGTCGTGGGACGCCTTCACCGGCGAGAACTTCCGCCGTGGCGGCTTCCTCGCCGAAGACCAGCGTTACGAACGCGCCGAGAGCTTCCTCGCGGCGGCACACGCGCTGTTCGACTCCTGGCGCGGTGACGAGGTCGTGGCGGACCAGGACGGCGGGACGTTCCTCTCCGATCCCCGTGCGGGCGAATTCGCCTACGCCGATGCCCACTTCGACATCCGTGGGCGCTTCACGGTGCCGCGCAGCCCCCAGGGCCGGCCGGTGATCTTCCAGGCCGGCGACTCCGACCGGGGCCGCGAATTCGCCGCGTCGGCCGCCGACGCGATCTTCTCCCGGCACGGCACCCTCGCCGAGGGCCAAGCGTTCTACGCCGACGTCAAGGGCCGGCTGGCAGCGCACGGTCGCCGACACGACGAGCTGCTCATCCTTCCGGCCGCGACGTTCGTGCTCGGGGACACCGACGCCGAAGCCGCCGACATCGCCCACGACGTGCGGCTGGCGCAGGTCTCCCCCGCCACGGCCATCAAGTTCCTCGAACAACTGTGGAACCGCGACCTGTCCGACCACGACCCCGACGGGCCGTTGCCCACGGTCGATCCGGTCGTCGGCGAGAACACCATCGCCCGCGGGCGCGCCAGCGTCCGCATGCACCGCGATCCGATCGCGACGGCCAACGCGTGGCGGGCCCGGGCCGAGGCGGAGAACCTGACGACCCGCGAATTGATCATCGAGGTCACCGGCCGGCAGAACTTCGTCGGCTCACCGCAGACGGTCGCCGACGAGATCGACCACCTGGTGCAGCACGACGCCAGCGACGGCTTCATCCTGGTGCCCCACGTGACGCCGGACGGACTCGACCCGTTCGTGGACCGGGTGGTGCCGCTGCTGCAGGAGCGTCGTGCCTTCCGCGCCGACTACGAGGGCACCACGCTGCGCGAGCACCTCGGGCTCGCCGCGCCGGTCAGCCCTTGAGCTGCGGCAGGACGTCCTTCTCCCAGCTGGCGAAGAAACCCTCGAGGTCCGGACCGATCTGCTGGACGTAGACCTCGTCGACGCCGGCGTCGAGGTACTGCCGCATCTGCGCAACGTGGGCGTCGACGTCCGGTCCGCACGTCACCGATTCGGCGACCTTCTCCGGCGGCACCAGGCTCATCGCGTCGGCGAAGTCGCCGGGGCGCGGCAGGGTCTGAGCGAGCTGGCCCGGCAGGCTTTCGTTGGCCCACAGCCGGTGGGCGATCTCGAGGCCCTTGTCGGCGTCGCGGTCCCAGCTCACCTTGGTGCCCGCCTGCACCGGCTTGCCCTGCCCTCCGGCGTCGCGGAACGTCTTGATGAGGTCCGCGTCGGCCATGTTGGTGCAGAAGCCGTCGCCGATGCGGCCGGCCAGCTCGGCGGCCTGCGGGCCGAAGCCGGAGACGTAGATCGGCACGGGCTTGTCGGGCAGCGTGTAGATCCGCGCCTCCTGCACCTCGTAGTGCTCGCCGTGGAAGCTGATCTCGCGGCCCTCGTGCAGCTTGCGGATCAGGTGAACGGCTTCTTCGAGCATGTCGAGGCGCACGCCGACCGAGGGCCAGGGATCGCCGAGGATGTGCTCGTTGAGCGCCTCCCCGCTGCCGACGCCGAGGACGAAGCGTCCGTCGAGTTGAACGGCGGCGGTCGCCGCGGCCTGCGCGATGATCGCCGGATGAATGCGGATGGTGGGACACGTGACCGCCGTCGAGACGGGCAGCGACGTCACCTCCGACAGCGCGCCGAGCACGCCCCACACGAAGGGACTCTGGCCCTGGTCGTCGTTCCAGGGGTGGAAGTGGTCCGAGATCCACAGGGAGTCGAATCCCGCGGCCTCGGCCCGCTTGGCCTGGTCGATGAGTTCCTTGGGGCCGAACTGCTCACAGGACAGGAAGTAACCGATCTTCGACATGACCGCCCGGTTACCCCCATTCGAAACCGGTAACCGACGCACCCGGAGAACGTCCGGCGGACGTCAGGGTCCGACGTAGGGAACCTGGCCGACGAGGTCGTTGACGTTCATCACCGAGCAGTTCGTCCCGCCGAAGCCCATTGCGCCGGCCGTGACGCAGCGCTGGAACGACCCGTCGCCGGCGATCGGCCCGTCGCACGTGGTGCCCCCGCCCCACGGGGTCCACCCACCCTGACATCCGGCATCCGCCGGTGCGGCCGTCGCGAGGGCGATGCCCCCGGCGGCGAGCGCGCCGGCCATGAACGCACCCATCGTCTTCATCGTCGACTCCTTCGTTTGCTGCGGATGAAGTTCGTGACGGGAGTGACGGAAGTTCACGCGTGTGGCGATCCACCGTGGCGCGCAGACAGGGCCAACCCCTCAGCCGGCTCGTTCGCACGTCAACACACCCATCGGATGACCGGGCGTCGACTCACAGCGACTCGACAGTCACCGTCGAGGATAGCGCCGCGAGCCGATGCCGACAATGGGCTAACTAGTTTGCTTCGCAAGGACTCCTACGCGTCGTCGCGTCGAAGCGGGGCGATGGCCGCGTGGCGGGTCGGCGACGACGGCTGGTCCGCCCCCTGGAGCAACGAACGCCGCCAGGCGGAGGTGTTCGCCGCACAACACACGCTGTGCCACAGCACCTTTCGTCTCCCATCGATGGCTCCAGACCGGGCGTGCGGCGCGAATGAAGGTGAAGCAGAACACGTGTGACCGATCTCGCGGTCGCCGAGTTTGGTCGCGCGAGCCGTCCTGCGCGACCATCGATGCATGAGTCGAGGACCGGCAGCCCGTCTGGCACACCGCTGGTGGCTCCTCCGCGCCTTCGGCCGCCACCCCCTCATCCGTCCCGTCGATCGCGTGCACGGCTGGGCGGTGCTGATCGCGGTCGCCGTCCTGATCGGCGCCGCCCTCGTCGCCGGCCGCTTCGCCGACGACGTCTACGCCGAGCGACTCGAGACCTTCGCGGCGGAGGCCGCCACCCGTCATCCGGTCGACGCGGTGGCCGTCCACGCGCAGCGGGTCCTCGGCGACGCGACCCCGCTGTACTCGGTGCGGGTGCGCTGGACCGCAGCCGCCGGACCCGATCGGGGACACCCGCAGGAGCGCACGCTCCAACTCGACCACGCCGTCGCCGACGGCCAGGCCGTGCACCTGTGGGTCGATGATCGCAACGACGTCACCCGGGCGCCCCGCACCCACGTCGACGCCGGCGCGGATGCCTTCGGCGCCGCGGTGGCGGCATGGTCGGTGGCTCTCGCCGTCGTCCTCGGAGCACTCACCGCGGTGCGTCGCGCCTTGGACCGGCGGCGCCACCGTGCCTGGGACGCCGATCTACTGCTGCTGGTCGGCGACGGCGGCGGCCGCGCGACCCGCTGAGGTCAGGGACGCAACGCGACCCGGATGCACCCGTCGGTCTTGTTCTTGAACATGTCGTAGGCGCGGACGCCGTCGGCGAGCGGGAGGTCGTGGGTGATCAGCACCGACGGGTCCAGATCACCCTGCTCGATGTAGTCGAAGAACTGAGCGACGTAGCGCTGGCCGTGCTGCTGCGCCGACCGCAAGGTCAGGCCCTTGTTCATGATCGCGCCCATCGGGAACTTGTCCATCACACCGAACACGCCGAGCACCGACACGATCCCGCCCTTGCGGCAGGCGATGATCGCCTCGCGCAGGCTCGCCGCGCGGTCGGTTTCCAGGCGCAGCAGCTGCTTGGCGCGGTCGTACGCCTCCTGCGCCCCGGTGCTGTGCGCCTCCATCCCCACCGCCTCGATCACGGCGTCGGGCCCGCGGCCGCCGCTGGCCTCGCGGAGCACCTCCTGCACGCTGTCGACCTCGGAGTAGTCGACGGTCTCGGCACCGAGCCGCTCGGCCAGCGCGAGCCGCTCGGGGATGCGGTCGATCGAGATGACGCGGGCGGCGCCGTTGAGCAGCGCGGAGCGTGCCGCCATGAGACCGACGGCGCCGGCACCCCACACCGCGATGACGTCACCACTGGAGATGTCGCAGAAGTCGGCGCCCATGTACCCGGTCGGGACCGCGTCCGACATGAACAGCGCCTGTTCGTCGGTGACGAAGTCCGGTACGGCGAAGCAATTCACGTCACCGAACGGCACGCGCACGTACTCGGCGTGCGAGCCCGCGTAGCCGCCGAACTCATGGGTGTAGCCGTAGATTCCGCCGGTCGCCGACCCCAGGATGGGTACCTGCAGCTCGGCGTTCGGGTTAGT
Source organism: Mycolicibacterium grossiae (assembly GCF_008329645.1). Classification (NCBI taxonomy): domain Bacteria; kingdom Bacillati; phylum Actinomycetota; class Actinomycetes; order Mycobacteriales; family Mycobacteriaceae; genus Mycobacterium; species Mycolicibacterium grossiae. The sequence goes on along the minus strand of NZ_CP043474.1, from coordinate 3,628,593 downwards.
GGTGTCGCACAGCGAGTACATGTCGTGATCGCAGTACCAGCACCGGTTGCAGGCGATGAACGACGGCACCACCACGCGCGTGCCCACCGTGGTCGACGCGACCTCGGCGCCCACCTCGACCACCTCGCCCATGAACTCGTGGCCGAAGACGTCGCCCTCCCGCATGCCGGGGATGTAGCCGTCGATGAAGTGCAGATCCGACCCGCACGTCGTGGTGAGCGTGACCTTGACGATCACGTCGTGCGGGTTCAGGATCTTCGGGTCGTCCACGGTCTCGACCGCGAGGTCGTTCACGCCGTTCCAGACCAATGCCCTCATGTCGTCCTCCGGTTCAGCGCGGCGACGTGCGCGCGCTCGGGTTGTGCCTGATGGTGGGGACCTCGCCGGTCTGCAGGAGCGCCCGGGCCCGGTACAGCGCCTTGTAGGTCAGGGCGCCCGTGAGCGGCCCCGGCCCGGGCGCGCTGACGTGCGCGGTCACCTCGGTGCCTCGATCGCCCGGTGCGTCGCGCAACCGGAGGTCCATGCCGACCTCCTTGGCGGGGTCGACGTCGACGTAGCGCAGCCGGTCTCCCTCGGCCGACACCACGCGGTCCCACGCCGCGCGCTCGCTGCCGTCGACGACGAACGTCCAGCGCAACCGGCCGGGCCCGACGTCGGCGACCTCCGCGACGTCGCCGAACACCACCGACAGCCGCGCGGCGTCGGTGAAGAGACCGAGCACCTCGGCACGCGACCGGGCGATGGTGATGCTCTGCGACCGCGGCGCGGACGTCGCCGCGTCGGACACCTTTTCGGTGACGGTGTGCGTCACCTTCTCGACCGCCTGCCGAACGTGGCTCTTGGCGTTGTCGAACACGTTCACACCAAACCTCCCTGTGCTGACGACGATTCGCGCCGGGTTCCGCCCCGGAGCTGCGGACGCACCGCAGGCCCCGGGTCGGACACCGCTCGCGGACCGGCTAGGTCTTGTCCGGGTCGATGGCGTCCTTGAGCTTGCCCATGACGCCCTTCTCGGTGCCGAACGACGGGGTGCGGGGTTCGCCCATCCCACCGTCGTAGGTGCAGTACAGCTTCGGGTCCGGCGGCGGACCCGACTGCAGGTCGCCCAGGGGCTGCGGATCGGCGAGGAACTGGCCGGTGTGCCGGCCGTCGGGCAGCGGACCGATCCAGCGGCCCTTGTCGGATTCGGTGCCGTCGGAGAGATGCCACAGCGTGCTGGCGTGCTCCTCGAATTCCTCGTCGAGGAGGTCGTTGGGCGCCACGACGCCCTCCACACCGTCGGCCTGCAGTTCCTCGATCGCCGCCAGCCACATGTTTTGGTGGTAGGTGTCGCGGGCGAGGTTGAACTTCAGCATCGCCTTGACGCCAGGGTCGTCGGTCATGTGCCACAGCCGCGCGGTCTGCACGCGGCCCTGCGACTCGGCGGCGACGTTGGCGCGGAAGTCGGCGAGCAGGTTGCCCGACGCGACGACGTACTTGCCGCTCCACGGCGCGCCCTGGCTGTCCGAGAGTGTCGGCGCGCCACCGGACACGATTGCGTGCTGCGGGTCCATGCCGCCCATCACCGCGGCCACGACGGGATCGCCGAGAGCGTTCATGGTGGAGTCGGTGGCGGGCGCGCTCTCGAGCAGGCGGGCGATCATCGTGGCGATCATCTCGACGTGACCGATCTCCTCGGTCGCGATGTCCATGATGAGGTCCTTGTACTTCCCCTTCATGCGACAGTTCCAGCCCTGCATGAGGTACTGCATGGTGACGGTCATTTCGCCGTAGGCACCGCCGAGCAGTTCCTGGAGCTTGCGGGCGTACACCGGATCGGGCTTCTCCGGCTTGACGTCGAATTGCAGGTAATCGGTATGGCGGAACACTGAGGACTCCCCTCGGTCGGTGGTGAGCGGTTCGTGGCAGCTACCCGGGCGTTTCGGGGCGAAACGGACGCGGTGGCGCGAAATGTTCGAGAGCTGAACGGTGTTCGCAATGTGGATCGGCGGCGCCGGGGCACCGGTTCGCCGACGCGACCGCGGCGGACGGCTGACGCGGAGCCTCCCGTGGGGTGGGGAGTTGCCGCTGCTGGGCGACGAGCCACTTTCCGAAGCGTCACCGGCAGCGACGTTTGGCGCGCGGCTCACCGGTCACCTCCATCCGTGGTGCGGACGTCCGACCGCATCGGGGCCTGTTCGCGGTGGCCGCCGGTGTCACCGACCGCCATGGGGACGCCCGGTGGCCAAACCCCCTCGGAAGCAGCCGGTTTCGTAGGAAGCGCGACGGTCACGGACTCCACCGCGGGACGCGGTGACTGACCGCCGTTTGCGGCCGCACGCCGCGGGTACCAGCGCCGCCATGAGTCACGGATCGCATCGGATCGCCGGCCCGTCCGCACTCGCCGTCCTCGCCGACCTGGGCTTCTCCTCAATCGCCGCCGGCGTGCTCGCGCGGCGCCGGCCCGTGGTGCGCCTGCTCGAACGGACCCAGGCCGACGCCCGTGCGGTCCGGCGCATCCACCAGTTGCGCCGACGGTACGGCCGCGGCCCCGTGGAACTCGCGCTGCCCGGGCGCCGGATCGTCGTGATCCTCGACCCCGCCGACGTCGGCCGCGTCCTCGACGGAGCCCCCGACCCGTTTCACCCGGCCAACCTGGAGAAGCGCAAGGCGCTGCAGTGGTTCCAGCCGCACGGCGTCCTGATTACCCGGGGCGCGCTGCGCCGCCCGCGGCGCGTATTCAACGAAACCGTATTGGATTTTGGATCCGAGCTGCACCACCTCGCCGGGTCGTTCACCGCCGTGATTGCCGACGAGGCCGGCCGACTCGTCGACGAATGCGCCACCGGCGGACACCGACTCGACTCGTCGGCGTTCACGAGGGCCTGGTGGCGCGCGGTGCGCCGGCTGACGCTCGGCGACCGGGCCCGCGACGACGAGGCCATCACCGACGATCTGCTGCGGCTGCGCAAGGCCGGCAACTGGTCCTTCCTGTCACTGCCGCACTACCGCAAGCGCGCGGCGTTCTTCCGCGCGCTCTACGACTACGCGGAGGACCCCGAGCCGGGCACGCTGATGAGCGCGCTCGCCGCCGTACCCGCGGCCGGCGCACTGGATCCCGTGGGTCAGCTGCCGCAGTGGCTGTTCGCCTTCGACGCCGCCGGGATGGCGTCGCTGCGCGCCCTGGCGCTGTTGGCCACCCATCCCGCGGAGATGTCCCACGCGCTCGAGGAGTCCTCGGATCCCCGGCAGGCCACCGTGCGCCCATTCCTGCGCGCGTCGGTGCTGGAGTCGGTACGGCTGTGGCCCACCACGCCGGCCATCCTGCGGGACACCACCGCCGACACCGAGTGGGGCGAGGGCGCCGAGCGCTTCACCGTGGCGGCGGGCGCCGGCCTGCTGATCGCCGTCCCCGCCTTCCACCGCGACCCCGAAACACTGCCGTACGCACATGAATTCGTCCCCGACATCTGGCTCGACGGACGCGCTCAACGACAGCCGCAGCTGGTGCCGTTCTCTGCCGGCCCCGCCGAGTGCCCCGGCCGCAATCTGGTGCTGTTCGCGACCAGCACCATGCTGGCGAACCTCCTCGACGCGCTGGACCTCGACCTCACCTCGGCACCGCGGCCGACGCCCGGCCGGCCACTACCGATGACCCTCAATCAACTGACGCTTGAATTCTCCGCCCGCCGGCGGCTGCCCGCCCTCGTCCCTGACACGGTGACGACCGCCCGAACGGAGTCGCCATGACCGCCATGCCCGTGAACCTCGCCGCGGTGCGGCGCCGCCATGTTGGGGACGCCAAGGTGGCACCACCGTCCACGCCGCACACGCTGCCCGTCCCGCCGTTGACGTCGGCGTTGCGCGCCATCGCCCATCAGGCGATGACCTCGAGGCGCGCATCGACGGGCGCCGGGGTGACGCTGCTGACCACCACGGGCCGCCGGATCACGTCGGTGGGCAGCGACCGGGTGGCCGAGCGCGTCAACGCGCTGCACGATGCCTGCCAGGACGGTCCGTTCGCCGACGCCTGGACACGACGCCGCGTCGTGCGGGTACCGGACATCACCGCGGACGCCGCCGGCGCCTGGACCGCTCGGGCCCGTGACCTCGGGCTGCGTAGCGTCCTGGCGGCGCCGCTGGCCACGGCGGACCGGCTGCTCGGAGTGCTCGCCGCGTGGGCACCGGTCGCCGGCGCCTACGAAGAGCGCGACGCGGCGGCGTTCGAGCGCTTCGCCTGCTCGGCGGCCGCACTGATCGACGTCGTCCAGACGACGTCGGCCGCGCACTTCCCCGTCCTGGGGCTCTGACGGTCGCAGCGCTCAGCGGTTGCGGGTGGCCGTGCTGGGATCCTCACCTCGGGTCAGCGGCGGCATGTGTTCGAGTGCCCCCGCCGCGCGGGCCAGCGCGCCGCTGAGGACGCGGCCGGTGCCGCTCACCGGAGGCGACGCGTGCCGGGCCAGGTGATCGAGCCGGTCGCGACTGCGGTCGAGCACGGTGAGTGGCAGCGCCGCGACGACGTTGCCGGGTGGGCGCCGGGCCACCACGGGGTGTGGCCGGGTCGGCGCCGTCCGCCGGACCGCCTCCCACGCCAGCCCCAAACCCACGAGCGTCCGCTGCGACGCGACGGCTTGCAACCGGGGCAGCAGCTCGTCCTCCTCGTCGCGGACGTCGTCCCGCAGCACCTCGGTGATCCGGGACCACAGCGCGCGGTACGGCTCGCCATCGGGGTCGAGACACTCCAGCTCGGTGAACATCTCGTTGATCTGCTGGTGCTCCTGCTCGATGCGCAGCGTCAGCGCCGGCCCGTCGGGCAGCATCCGGCGCAGCGCGGGCCACAGCACGGACTCCTCGGCGAAGGCGTGCGGGAAGACCAGCCGGCACAGCGCGGTGACGAGATCCTGCCGGTGCGCACCCGACGCGGCGTCGATCGCGTGCAGCAGCCGGTCCAGCTCGACGTGGTCGCGCTTCTGTCGGACGAGGACACTGGCCGGTCCGCCGAGTTCCGCCTCGCTCTGGTTCGCCAACGACGTGGTCATGTCACGTCCCCTTTCCGTCGCCCGGGGCTGCCCGGTGGCGTCGGGGTCAAACCCGGATGCGTGCACCGAGAGTCGTTGCCGCCGCTGCGGTGTCCCGCATCACATCGGATGGCGAGGTGTGGGAGGCCTCATGCCCGAGGAACTTGCACGGCAAGTGTTTAGTCGTACTATGTAACGAGTCGCTGCCGTGCAGCGCCCCCGTCCCTGGTCCGTCCCGCCGGCCGCCACGTCGGCGCCCTTCGGCATGGCCGAATCGATGCGAACGAACGGTGACACGATGACCCGCGCGAACACCGCCGCATGACAGCGCCCACGCACGACGCGCCGACCGACCCCTTCCGGAGCCCGGAGAACCGCAACCGGCCGGCGATCCCACGACTCATCCGCATGCTCGCCGTCCCGGTCATCATCGGCTGGATCGCGATCATCGCCGTGCTGAACGTCGTCGTCCCGCAACTCGAGGACGTCGGCAAGATGCGGTCGGTGTCGATGACGCCGGACGAGGCGCCGTCGATGATCGCGATGAAACGCGTCGGGCAGGTCTTCGGCGAGTTCGACTCGAACAGCTCCGCCATGGTGGTGCTCGAGGGCCAGGACGCCCTCGGCGATGCAGCGCACCAGTTCTACGACCAGATCATCGCCAAGCTGCAGGCCGACGACCGGCACGTCGAACACGTGCAGGACATGTGGAGCGACCCGCTGACCGCGTCGGGTTCGCAGTCCTCCGACGGCAAGGCCGCCTACGTGCAGGTGTATCTGCGCGGCAACCAGGGCGAGTCGCTGGCCAACGAATCGGTCGAGGCCGTCCACCAGATCGTCGAGAGCGTGCCCGCGCCGCCCGGAATCACCGCCTACGTGACGGGCGCGGGAGCGCTGGCCGCCGACCAGACCACCGCGGGCGACGAGAGCATGCGCCTCATCGAGGCCGTCACCTTCACGGTCATCATCGTCATGCTCCTGCTGGTCTACCGGTCGATCGTCACCGTGCTCATCGTGCTGGTGATGGTGGTCCTCGAACTGGCGGCGACGCGCGGCGTGGTGGCGTTCCTCGGCTACCACGACGTCATCGGGCTCTCGACGTTCGCCACCAACCTGCTCGTCACCCTGGCCATCGCCGCCGCCACGGACTACGCGATCTTCCTGATCGGCCGCTACCAGGAAGCGCGCAGCATGGGCGAGGACCGCGAACAGGCCTACTACACGATGTTCGGCGGCACCGCCCACGTCGTGCTGGGCTCCGGTCTCACCATCGCGGGCGCCACGTTCTGCCTGCACTTCACGAACCTGCCGTACTTCAACACGATGGGCATCCCCCTCGCCATCGGCATGGTCGTCTGCGTCCTGTCCGCCCTGACCCTCGGCCCGGCCGTGGTGACCGTGATGAGCCGCTTCGGCAGGACCCTGGAACCCAAGCGCGCCATGAAGGTCCGGGGCTGGCGCAAGATCGGTGCGGCCGTCGTCCGCTGGCCGGGCCCGATCCTCGTGGCGACGATCGCGCTCGCCCTGATCGGCCTGCTGGTGCTGCCCGGGTACCGCACCAACTACAACGACCGCAACTACCTACCGGCCAGCATGCCCGCCAACGCGGGCTACGCCGCGGCCGAACGGCACTTCTCCCCCGCCCGGATGAACCCCGAACTGCTGCTCGTCGAGACCGACCACGACCTGCGCAACTCGGCGGACTTCCTCGTGATCGACAAGATCGCGAAGGCCGTCGTCAAGGTGCTGGGCATCGGCCAGGTGCAGGCCATCACCCGCCCGGAGGGCAAGCCGCTCGAACACTCGACGATTCCGTTCCAGATCAGCATGCAGGGCACGACGCAGAAGCTGAACGAGAAGTACAACGCCGACCGCGCCGCGGACATGCTCAAGCAGGCCGCCGACATGGACACGACGATCGGCACCCTGGAGAAGATGTCGGCGCTGACCGGCCAGATGGCGGCGATCACCCACGAGATGGTCGCCAAGACCAAGGACATGACCGTCGACGTCGCCGAATTGCGGGACAACATCGCGAACTTCGACGACTTCTTCCGGCCGCTGCGCAACTACTTCTACTGGGAACCGGACTGCTACGACATCCCGGTCTGCTGGTCGATCCGGTCGGTGTTCGACACCCTCGACGGCATCGACACCATGACCGACGACATCCAGCAGCTCGTCCCGGAACTCGAGAAGCTCGACGCGCTCATGCCTCAGCTGGTGGCGCTGATGCCGCAGCAGATCGAGACCATGAAGTCGATGAAGACGATGATGCTGACCCAGTACGCCACCCAGAAGGGCATGCAGGATCAGCAGGCCGAGGCGTCGGAGAACTCGAGCGCGATGGGCGAGGCCTTCGACACCGCGCGCAACGACGATTCGTTCTACCTGCCACCGGAGATCTTCGACAACGAGGACTTCAAGCGCGGACTGAAGAATTTCATCTCCCCCGACGGAAAGTCAGTGCGCTTCATCGTCTCTCACGAGGGTGATCCGCTCACCCCGGAGGGTCTCGCCCGCATCGACGCCATCAAGACCGCGGCGAAGGAGGCCATCAAGGGCACACCGCTCGAGGGGTCGAAGATCTACCTCGCCGGCAGCGCCGCGACGTTCAAGGACATGTCCGACGGCGCGAACTGGGACCTCCTCATCGCCGGGATCGCCGCGCTCGCCTTGATCTTCATCATCATGTTGATCATCACGCGCGCCGTCGTCGCGGCGGTGACCATCGTGTCGACGGTGGCGGTCTCGCTCGGCGCGTCGCTGGGCCTGTCCGTGCTGATCTGGCAGCACCTCATCGGCATCGAGCTGCACTGGATGGTTCTCCCAATGTCGCTGATCATCCTGCTGGCCGTCGGCGCGGACTACAACCTGCTGTTGGTGGCACGGTTCAAGGAGGAGATCCACGCGGGTCTGAAGACCGGCATCATCCGTTCCATGGGCGGCACCGGGTCGGTCGTGACGTCGGCGGGCCTGGTGTTCGCGTTCACGATGATCTCGATGGCCGTCAGTTCGCTGACGGTGATCGGTCAGGTCGGCACGACGATCGGCCTGGGCCTGCTGTTCGACACCCTGGTGGTGCGCTCGCTGATGATGCCGTCGATCGCGGCGCTGCTCGGCCGGTGGTTCTGGTGGCCCAGGCTGGTGCGTACCCGGCCGGTGAAGTCACCGTGGCCCACGCCGCGGACACCGGAGCCGGCCACCGGCGCCTGACTGGTCGCACCGCCGACTCGACAGCGGGGCCTCCGACCCGTCCGGCGCGCGTGCGAGCCTCACCGGATCCGCGGCGCCACTCGTGCATAATCGTGGTCGAACACGCCGCCTGGCAGGCGTCGGCGTTCCTGCGCTGGAGCCCCGGGCGCCCCACGTCGTCGTGTCGCGCACACGGCCATGACCGCGCATCGGAGCCCTTCGTTGGTCGACACCGAGTTCGAATCCCCCACCCTCGACCCCGTCGAGGTGCGGTTCGCCGCGGACCTCGCCAACCTGCACTGCGTCCGGTCGATCGTGGCGGCGCTCGCGTCGCTCGTCCCGCTGACCGACGAGGCGACGGCGGACCTGCAGCTGGTCGTCAGCGAGGTGTGCACGGCCCTGATCAACGCCGCGCACGCGCCCGACGCGACCATCACGCTGACGGTGACCGATGCGCCCGACCACCTCGACGTCACCGTGACCACGACCGGTGACACCTCGGCGGAGGTGCTCGCCGCCGGCGACTTCGCCTGGCACGTGCTCACCGCGCTCACCGAGTCGATCGCACCGCTAGGCAGGCCGAGTGTCGACGGCCTGCCCGGTCTGCTGGGCTACGAGCTGGCGCTCGCCAAGCGCTGAGTCAGGCCCGGCCCTTCAGGATCAGGTGCCAGTACGTCGAGGGCAGGCCGTAGCGGTCGAACGCCCAGGTGCTGCGCCGGCTCTTCAGCGGGTCGACGAAGGACGGCAACGACGAGGACAACCGGCCGCCGCGCTCGAACTCGCCGAAGATCAGACGGTGGGCGTCCGTGGTGATCGGTGCCACCGTGTATCCGCCGTACTCGGTGAGGCCCGCCCCGCTGCGCTCGGCCAGGACGTTGTCCACCAGGATCGCCGTTTGCTTGCGCAACGCGCCTCCGGACGGGTCGGTGTCGAGCGTCGCGCAGTCGCCGACCGCCCAGATGCCGTCGTGCCTGCGGTGGCGGAACGTCCGCGGGTCGACGTCCACCAGCCCGTGCGAGTCCGGCGCGACGAGGTCCGACGCCTCGAGCCACTCGGGCCCGCGGAACGGCGGGACGAGGTGCAGCATGTCGTAGTCGAGCCGACTCTCGGCGCCGTCGGCGTCGCGCACTGTGATCGCGCGGTCATCGGGATGCAGCGCCGTCACCGCCGTGCGGTGCAGCACCCGGACGTCGAGGGCGTCGAGGTGCCGGCGCAACCGGTCGTCGATCGCGGGCACGTCGAGGAAGCCGTCGCGGTCGACCGCCAGCGTGACGTCGACGTTCCGTCCGACGCGCCGCCAGTGCGCCGCGGCCAGGAACAACGGCTTGAGGGTGGTGCCGGTGCAGCTGACCGGCGGCCGCGGCACGGTGAACACCGCATGCCCGCCCGCCGGGGTGGCCCGCACGGCATCCCACGTCGCCTCGGCGCGGTCGACGTAATTGCTGCCCACCGCCGGCGTCGCGAGGGCGGCGTCGATGCCGGCGAGTGCCCCGGCGTCGGGGACCAGCCCGGCGGCCAGGACGAGGTCGCGGTACGCGAGCACCGTGCCGTCCGCACACCGCACGGTACGCGCGGCGGGATCCACGGCGACCGCCGGTGAGGTGAGCCATGTGCATCCGCGCGGCGTCACGGAGCGCTGCGTGCGCTCGGCGTCGTCCATCGTGGCCTCGCCACCGCCCACGTAGGACAGCAGCGGACGGTAGGTGTGCACCAGTTGCGGTTCGAGCACGGCGACGTCGGTGACGCCCCGACGCAGGAAGCGGGCGGCCGCGGCGATGCCGCCGTTGCCTCCTCCCACGACGAGGACGTCGACGGCACGGTCGGGGCGCGCGGAGTCGGACACGGCGGCTGACTACCCGCTCCGCGAGGGCGGAATCGAACCGTTCGGTGAAGCGCCCCCGGCTAGTGCGGCAGCGCCACCTCCGACCGCGCGCGCCGCGCCAGCGCCCGGGCGTCGTGGGTGTCGATCTCGATGCTGCCGTAGATCTCCCGCAGCAGCCGCGCCTGCTCGCCGGGCGTCACGTCGGCCGACCGGTAGATCCGGCCTGCGGCCCGCGCCTGACTGCGAACCAGCCGCGTCCGGTCCCGGCGCAGCGCCTCGTAGGCCGTGAGCGCCGCGGGCACGTCCGCGGCGGTGGCGCCGTCGAGCAGTTCGGCGAGCGTCGCGGCGTCCTCGACGGCCTGGTTCGCACCCTGCCCCAGATGCGGGGTAACGGCATGCGCTGCGTCGCCGAGCAGCGTGACGCGCCCGGTCGACCACCGATCGAGGGGTTCGCGGTCGTAGATGCCCCACCGGAACGTCTCGTCCATCGCGGCGATGACCGCACGCACCCGGTCGTCCCACCCGGCGTATGCCGCGGCCAGTTCGGCGACGTCGCCCGGTGCGGTCCAGGATTCCTCGACGTCCAGAGTGGTCGGCACGAACGCCACCACGTTGAGCAGGCGGCCCGCCGACACGGGGTACACCAGGAAGCTGCGGTCCGGCCCGAGCCACATCGAGCTGGCCGCGGCGTCGACGACGCCGCGCAGCCGCTCGGTCGGGACGAGGCCGCGGTATGCCATGATGCCCTCGCTGACCGGCGCGGCCGGCTCCGCCACCACCGTCTGCAGCCGGGAGTGGATGCCGTCGGCAGCCACCACGAGGTCCGCCACGGCGGCGTCCCCGCCGGCGAAGTCGACGCGCACACCGTCGGCGGAGTCGGCGACGCCGACGCACCGCCGGCCGAGCCGCACCACGCCGCGCGGCAGGGCCGCGACGAGCGCCTGCTGGAACTCCGCCCGGTGCAGGAACCACGTCCTCCCCGGATCTCCGAGGGAGAGCGTCCGTGGGTCGTCGACCAGCGGCGTGCCCGTCCACGTTCGGTAGGCGTAGCCGGTGACGCGTCCGGCGATGGCGTCGATCGCCGTGCCGAGCCCGAGGGACTCGAGGACGCGGGATCCATTGGGAGCGATCGCGACGCCGGCTCCGAGCGCCTTGAGTTCGGACGCCCGCTCGTACACCGCGACGTCGGCTCCTGCCGCGCGCAGCGCGATCGCCGCGGTCAGACCGCCGATGCCCGCACCGATCACCGCCACGCGCAGGGCCGCGCCTTCCGTGGTCGCCTCGCTCATGGCGCCACCTCCTTCGTCTATTGACGTACCGATCGGTACATCATTGACGTTACGTGTACCGATCGGTACGGTCAAGGCCGTGGCGCGCCCCCCGGACCCCGCGCGGCGCGACGAGCTGTTGCGCGCGATCGTCGACCACCTCGAGCGGACCGGCATCGGCGATCTCTCCCTCGCGCCGCTGGCCGAAGCCGTCGGCACCAGCAAGCGCATGCTGCTCTACTACTTCGGCGACCGCCGCGGACTCGTCGCGCAGGCACTCGAGTACAGCCGGCCCGACGTCGGCGCGCTGTTCCAGGACGTCGGCGACCCGAAGGAATTGACCGACGCCGTCACCCGACTGTGGCATGCCCTGACCCGCGGCTCCCAGCGGCACAGCGTGCGCCTGCTGCTGCAGGTGCTCAGCCTCTCGGTGACCGACCCGGAAACCTATGGCGCACATGCGCTCACGTCGGTGCGACTGCTCCTCGATCCCGTCGCCGCGGCCTTCCGTGACGCCGGCTTCACGGCCGAACAGGCGACCCGCCGCGCGACGCTCGTCGTCTCCGGGCTGCGCGGCCTGTGCCAGGACCTGCTTGTCACCCGGGAGCGCACACGCGTCGACGCGGCGGCACGGCTCCTGATCGACGCCGCGGTCGCCGCGCCCGATTGACAGCGCATTCCCAGCGTCGGGAGCCCCGCCCCGGGTATCCGTGTCGTTGGCCGCACCGGCCCCGATACCCACGAGGAGGAGCCATGCTCCACGACGTCGTCCTGGCCGCCGCGCAACCCGAGGCCGCGGGATTCATCCTGCGCGGCATCAAGGGAATCTTCGTGGCGATCGGCAGCATCATCGCCGCGATCGTCTGCGCCGTCATCGCCGCCACCAAGGGTCGCAGCGCCCTGGGCTGGGGCGTCCTGGGCCTCTTCTTCTCGATCCTCACGCTGATCGTCGTCATCGTGATCCCGTCCAAGCGGTCGGCCTGACCGGTGAGACGCACCACGTCGAGCGCCGGAATATAGGTACTCGATGTAACGTTTCGGACCATCGTGTTCAGACCAGACTCGCCTACGATCCGACGCCGCAGCCGACGACCCACCGAGGCCGCCTGATGCGCCAGGGCCCGTTGGCAGGGCGCTATCCCGCCGTGGCCGCCATGGTCACGCTCGCGCTCATCCCGTATCTGGCGCTCTCCGCCGCGATCGACCCGCTGGTGCCGATCATCACCGAGCAACTCCACACCAGCGCGCAGACGATGACGCTCAGCTCGGGACTCGGCAACGCCGCCTACGCGGTCGGCACCGTGCTGGCCGTGCAATTCGCCCAGCATCTTCCGCAGCGTCGCATGCTCCTCGCGTATGCGGTCGTGCTCGTCGTCGGCTCGGTGGTCGCCGCGTCGGCGCCCAATGGCACGGTCTTCGTGTGCGGCCACGTGCTGCAGGGTCTGGCCACCAGCATGCTGCTGATCGCCGCCGCGCCGCCGCTGACGATCGGCTTCCCGCGTGAGAAGCTGCGCAACACCGCGGTGATCATGAACATGTGCGTGTTCGGCGCCGTCGCGCTCGGACCGTTCATCGGCGGCGCGCAGGCCGAGGCCGGCGCGTGGCGCCCGCTGTTCTGGATCGTCGCCGGTATCGCCGGGCTCGCCCTGCTGCTGGCCGCGCTGACGTTCGATGACGCACCGCCGGCCGACTGCGACGCCCCGCGCGACCTGCCGGCGATCGCGCTGGCCACCGTCGGCTGCACGGCGGCGTTCGTCGGCGCCGCACAGCTCACGAGCCACGAAATCACCGACGTCGCCGTCACCGGCCCGATGTTCGGTGGACTCGCGCTGATCGTGGTGCTCATCGTCTACCAGTTCCGTGCGCGCCGGCCGCTGCTCACCATCCGGACCATGCTGACGAGCGCCATCCCCGTCGCCGGGGTGGGCGTCGCGTTGTTCGCCGCGGCGGCGTCGGTCGCCGCGACGGCGCTGACGGCCGCGGTGTTCCTGCAGAGCTACGGCCCGGTGCACGTCGGCCTGCTGTACCTACCGGAACTGGGCGGCGCGATCGTCATGGCCGTCGTGTTCGGGTTCGTCATCTCCCGCCGCGCCATGCACTACCTGCCCCTGGTCGGGATGGCACTGCTCGCCGCGGGCATCGCCGTGTTCCGGTTCGCCCTGCCCGCCAACCAACCACTGGCCCTGCTCGCGGCCGCGCTCACCGGCCTCGCGCTCGGCGCCACGGTCGCCCCGGCACTGTTCGTCGCCGGCTTCTCGCTGCAGTCGAACAGCCTGCAGCGCGTGTTCGCGATCATCGAACTGCTGCGCGCCGTCGCGGCATTCATGGTGGCGCCGGTCTTCGCGTACTTCGCGACCCGGATCTCCGACGACCTCGTCGAGGGCACCGGCATCGCACTGTGGGTCGGCTTCGGCCTCGCCGTGGGTGGCGCCGTCTTCGGCGTCGCGGTGTACGCGCTGAGCGGTGCCCGTCCACAGACCCCGGACCTCGACCGGTTCCTCGACGGCGACGAACCCGCCTGGGACTCGCCGCCACTGCTGGCCCGGCTGCGCTCGACACCGCAGGGCGCACCCGTCGCCCACGTGCCCGCGGCACCCGCGACGACGCGTGCGGCGGACGCCGTCCCCGGCACCGGACCCGTCCTGTTCGCTTACGACGGAACCGATCTCGCCGATCACGCCATCACCGAGGCCGCCTCACGGCTCGGTGCGCAGCGCGACGCCGTCGTGGTCTGCGTCTGGCAACCCGTGGAGGTCGGCTTCACCCCCGTCACCGCGGACCACGTCGACGCCGACCGCGCCAGCGACGTGCGACGCGCCGCCGAACGCACCGCGGAGCGCGGCGCCGAGATCGCCCGCCGGGCCGGAATGACGGCCCGCGCGCTGACGATCGAGGCCACGCCGACATGGCGCGGCATCGTCGACGCCGCCGATGCGCATGGCGCGAGCCTGCTGGTGTTGGGCCCGCACCGACGCAGCGGACTGTTCGGCAGATTCGAGGGCAGCGTCGCGGCCGCCGTGGTGGCGCACACCGCCACACCGGTGCTGCTGGTGCCCGAGCCGCGCGAGGACGCCGACACGCCGGAGAGGACGGACGCGGAGGCCGTCGCCGCCCGCTGACTTTCCCTTGGGCGCCCTTCGCGTCGACCGGCACGGCGCCCGGCGTTCCCCTACCATCGTCACGGCGCGCGCGCCGTCACCGTACCGAGAGGGCCGACCATCATGCCGACCATCACGACGTCCGACTCCGTCGAGATCTACTACAAGGACTGGGGATCGGGTCAACCGATCGTCTTCAGCCACGGCTGGCCGCTGAGCGCCGACGACTGGGACACCCAGCTGCTGTACTTCCTCGCCGAGGGCTACCGCGTCATCGCCCACGACCGCCGCGGGCACGGCCGCTCGACGCAGACCGCCGACGGCCACGACATGGACCACTACGCCGACGATCTCGCCGCACTGGTCACGCACCTCGACCTGCACGACGCCATCCACGTCGGTCACTCGACCGGCGGCGGTGAGGTGGTGCGCTACCTCGCCCGCCACGGCCAGGACCGTGCCGCGAAGGCCGTGCTGATCGCCGCCGTCCCGCCGCTGATGGTCCAGACCGACGACAACCCCGACGGGCTGCCGAAGTCCGCGTTCGACGATCTGCAGGCCCAATTGGCCGCCAACCGGTCCGAGTTCTACCGCGCCCTGCCGTCGGGTCCGTTCTACGGCTTCAACCGGCCGGGCGCGCAGGCGTCGGAGGCCGTCATCGCCAACTGGTGGCGGCAGGGCATGATGGGCGGCGCGAAGGCACACTACGACGGCATCGTCGCCTTCTCCCAGACCGACTTCACCGCCGACCTCCGGTCGATCACGCTGCCGGTGCTGGTGCTGCACAGCCGCGACGACCAGATCGTGCCCTACGTCGCCTCGGGCCCGAAGTCGGCCGACCTGCTGCCGAACGGGACGTTGATCACCTACGAGGACTTCCCGCACGGCATGCCGACCACGCACGCCGACGTCGTCAACGCGGCCATCCTCGACTTCCTGCGCGGCTGAATGCCGACCCGCGACGCCGCCACGGCGCTCACGGTCCTGGTGCCCGACGACCGCGGGCTGACCGCCCTGGCCGATGCGGCCGGCGTCGCCGCGGTCCGCTACGAGCCGGGCTCGGCCTGGCCCGCCGACCACCACGACGCCGAGGTGGTGGTGGTCGGCTACGAGGCGGCCGACGCCGTCGGCGCGCGATTCCACGAATTGCCCGCACTGCGGCTCGTGCAGACGCTCAACGCCGGCTACGAGCAGTGGCTGCCGTACCTGCCGGACGGCGTCATCTTGTCCAACGGCCGTGGCGCACACGGCGGTTCGACGGCCGAGTGGGTGGTCGCCGTGCTGCTCGCGATCTACCGCGACCTCGCTGCGTTCGCCGCCCACCACGCGGCCGGACAGTGGCGACCGGCCGTCACCGACACGCTGCTGGGCAAGCGCGTCGTCGTGCTCGGCGCGGGCGACCTCGCCACCAACCTGGCGGCCCGGCTCGTGCCGTTCGAGGTCGACGTCACCCTGGTCGGCCGTTCCGCCCGACCGGGCGTCCGGGCCATGGCCGACGTCCACGCGCTGCTCCCCCGCGCCGACGTCCTGGTGTCCATGCTGCCGAACGATGCGTCGACCCACCACGTGGTGGACGCCGCCTTCCTCGCTGCGCTGCCGGACCGGGCCATCGTCGTCAACGCCGGACGCGGCACCGCCGTCGACCCCGAGGCGCTGCTCACCGAGCTGCGCGCGGGACGGCTGCGCGCCGCACTCGACGTCACCGAACCCGAACCGCTGCCACCGGATCACCCGCTGTGGACGGCTCCCGGTCTGCTGCTGACCCCGCACGTCGCCGGGAGCACCGCCGGCGCGTGGGACCGGGCGTGGGTCGTCGCGCGGCGACAGATCGAGGCATACCTGCGGGGCGACGTCCCACCGAACGCGGTCGCGGGTGTGACGGCCTGACCGGCGGTCGTTTGCCGCTGCACCACCCGGGTATCACCGGACCATGGCTGATCCGGTGACGGCACCGCGGCGCATCGTCGTCACCGGCGCGTCCGGCAATGTCGGTAGCGGCGTGCTGCGCGCCTTGGCGCGCCACGTCCCCGAGGCGGAGGTGGTCGGCGTGTGCCGGCGCCCTCCGACCGTCGGCGACCTGTATGCGCGCGTGCACTGGCACGCGGTCGACCTTTCCGCTCCCGACGCCGCCGAACGGCTCGCTCCGGCGATGGCGGGCGCCGACGTCGTCATCCACCTCGCGCTCGCGCTCTACCCGGTGCACGACACCGACTACCTCTACCGCGCGAACGTGCTTGGCACGCAAGCGGTCTTGACTGCCATGACCGAGGCCGGCATCAGGCATCTCGTCTACGCCTCGAGCCTCGGCGTGTATGCACCGGGACCGCGGGTCCCGGTTCCGGAGACCTACCCGACCACCGGCCAGCCCACGTCGACCTACAGCAGGCACAAGGTGATGGTCGAGGCCATCCTCGACGACTACGAACGCGCCCATCCCGACACCGTCGTCAGCCGCTTCCGGCCCACGGTGGTGGCCCAGCGCGAGACCGCGTCGATGGTGCGGTCGCTCTATCTGGGGCCGTTGATTCCGCGCATCGCGCTGGAGATCATGCGGCGCAAGGCACTTCCCGTACTTCCGTTGCCCCGGGGCCTCGCGTTGCAGTTCGTGCACACCGACGACGTCGGTGAGGCGGCCGTTCGCCTGATGCGGTGCCGTTCGGTGGGCTCGTACAACGTCGCGGCCGATCCGCTGGACGACGCCGGCCTGGCAGCCCTGGTGGGCGGGCGGCCGATTCCGATCGACGCCGGATTCGTGCGGCGCGTCGTCGTCGCGCTGAGCAGCCTGCACGCGATCGCCGTCACGCCCGGCTGGTACGACGTCGCGACCAACACGCCGCTGATGGACACCACCAAGCTGCGCACCGAGACCGGTTGGGCGCCAACGCACTCCTCCACCGACAGTGCGCGTGAACTGATCGACGGACTGGCCGACGGCGCCGTCGGATCGAGCGCCGCACTGGGATACGACGACGCAGCGGTCGCGACGACGCGCACGGCGGTCGACACGGTGCACGACGCCTCGCTGGCGCTGTGGCTGGCGCTGGCCGTGGCACGGGCACTCGGAGTGCGTCGCGTGGGCTGGCCCGAAGCCGCCGCGATCGGCACCAATCTCGCCGCGGGCACGCCCGCCGCGCTCGATCGGCTCGCACGGCGCCGTCGCGATCCCGTGGCGCTGCTCGCACCACCGACCGTCGGCGCCGCCGTGCTGGCCAGCCGCCGCGGCGGCTGGGCGCCCGTGATCGCCACGTCCCTGCTGGGCGTCCTCGCCCTCGCCGAACGCCGGAGGAGCACGCGATGAACACCGAGAACGGAAATGGTCGGCAGGTCGTGGTCGTGGTCGGCGCGTCGAGCGGCATCGGCAGGGAGACCGCGCTGGCCTATGCCCGTCGGCGGGCCAACGTGGTGCTGGCGTCGCGCTCGGAGGACGCCCTGAACGAGGTCGCCGAGGAGTGCGCGGCCGCCGGGGCCACCGACGTGCTGGTGGCACCCACCGACATCACCGACGCCGACCAGGTGCGCGACCTGTTCGCCACCGCCGTCGCGACCTACGGACACGTCGACGTCGCCGTGCAGTGCGCGGCGATCACCGCCTTCGGCCGCTTCGAGGACCTCCCGGTCGACGTGTTCGACGCGGTCATCCGCACCAATCTGCTCGGCGCGGTGAACGTGGCGCGCGCAGCGCTGCTGCACTTCCAGGAGCGCGACGCGGGACACCTCGTCCTCGTCGGATCGCTGCTCGGAGTGACCGCCGTGCCGTTTCAATCCGCCTACGTCATGAGCAAGTTCGCGATCAGCGGCCTGGTGCGCGCACTCCGGCAGGAGAACCGGCGGCAGCGTGGCATCCGGATCCACGGCGTCTACCCCGGCCCGGTGGACACCGAGGTGTACGGCACGGCGGGCAACTACCTCGGCCGCACGCCGCGCGTCGCACCGACCGCCGACGCACCGTCGACGATCGCCAAGGCGATCGTTGCGGCCACCAACCGGCGACACTCGAGCGAGCGTCAGATCGGCTGGTTCAATCGTCCCGCGATCGCCGCCTATCGCCTGCTGCCGTCGGTGTTCGACGCGTTGATCATCCCGCTGCTGCAGGTGACGTCGTTCAGCTCCGAGCCCACCGAGGAGTCGGCGGGCAACGTGCACGAGTCGGCGGCCGCCGGTCAGAGGTGACGGCAGCCGGCGTGCCGGTGTCGATTGCCGCCCGCCCGCTTCGCCGAGTACATCGCCTCGTCGGCCGCCACCACGAGCGCCGCGAGGCCGGCGCGGACGTCGTCGCCGCGCAGTGACGGGACGGGAGCCGCGGCGGTGCCGACGCTCGCGGTGATCGATTGCGGGAGCGCGGAGATCCCGTCGCAGATCCTGCGGGCCACCGGCGGCGCCGCGCCGGTGGCCGACGTGACCGCGACGATGAACTCCTCGCCGCCACTGCGCACCACCACGGCTGCGGTGTCCGAGACCGCCTGCGTCAGCGCCCGGCCCACCGCGACGAGGGCATCGTCGCCCGCCCGGTGACCCCGGGTGTCGTTGATGCGCTTGAAGTCGTCGAGGTCCACCACCGCCACGACGAGGTGCGCGTCCGCCGTGCCGGCGGCGAGCATCTTCTCGACGTGATGCTCGAAGGACCGGCGGTTGAGCAGACCGGTCAGCGGATCGCGGTCGGCGCGTTCGAGATCGACGCCCAACGCCCGGATGAGCACGTAGATGCCCAGCGGCATCGCGATGTTGATCTGCACGACGAGGAACAGATCCACGGCCGCGAGCGCCAGATGGCCCGACGACGCGACCCGGACGGCGGCGATCACCGCGACCGCCGCGGCGACGGCGACGTTGTAGGCGACGAGCGACGTCGAGTGGAAGAAGGCGACGTACGCGGCCGTCGTCGCGAAGGCGATGCACCCCGTCAGCGCGCCCTGCGGGTTGGGATAGGCGAGGCACGCCAGCGCGATCGACGCATTCGCCACCAACGCGAACAGCAACGACTGCGCGTGACCGGGCCACCCGCGGACCCACAGGATGGCCCCGGCCACCCCGCCGCCGAACGCCGTCCACATCATCGCCACCGCGAACCCGGTGCGCGGACCATCGACGCTGAGCAGCAGCGCAAGCACGCACAGGGCGAGCGACGCGGCGATCGACGCCATCATCCAGCGAACGCGCCCGGTCAGCCGGCGCGCCGCGAGATAGTCGGTGATCCACTCGTAGTGATGATCGCTCAGCAACCGCTCGGTGATCGTCGGGGCCGCCATCGTCGTCACTTTCGGTGTGCAGACCAGTAGGTCGGTTCGTCGGCCATGCCGAAGGACTGCAGCAAATCCCCCGCGATGCTACCGAACGAACGTTGACCATGGCGTGAATTTCGGATGATCGCCCGGCACCTGTGACGTCCGGGCGCTCCTACGATGCGGCGACGGGCGTACCGAGCCACCGATGCATCGCCGTCCAGCGGAGCGCCCACCCCGCACTTCGGTCGGTGTCGCGCGATCGAGCAAACACCGCTGCAGCGATTCCCGGATTCGGCTCGCGGTCCGCTGCCCGGTGGGATGATCGACCGGTGAGCGAAGATCCTGGAGACCTCGCCGCGGAGCGCGCCGCCGAGTTGCGACGCCGTGGCGAGGCGCTCGAGCACGGCGAGCCCGTCACCGCCGAGGACGTCGAGGGCGCGCGTCGCCACGCCGCCGCGTCGCGGGAGCGGTCCGAACGCGCGCATCAGCAGTCCGCCCGTCGGCACGAGGCGTCCGCTGCCGCCCACCGCCGCGCGGCGGAGACCCACGAGGCGGCGGTCGCCGACGGGATCGGCGACCGGGCCGAACACCAGGCGGCCGCCGAACGCCACCGCGCCGCCGCCGTCGAGGCGGAGCAGGCCGCCCAGCGTGACGACGAGGGCGCCGAGGCCGACCGTCAGTAGCTCGACGGCTACCGCGACGACGTCGGCAGACCGACGAGGGAGAGCACGTGATGCGGCGTGCCGCCCGGCGGGGCGACGAGGGTGCACGTCGTGCCCCGCTCGGCCGCGATGCGGCACGCCCTGGCAAGGACGCTGATCGCCGCCGAGCCGAGATGGGTGGCCGCGCTGACGTCGATGGTCAGCCCGGCGGCGCCGGTAAGCCCCCGAGCGGCCAGGACCTCGGCCAGCACCGGCGCGGCGGCGGTGTCGACGTCACCCGCCAGCAGGATCACGCCATCCGTCTCCACGACCACGTCGAAGTCGGTCACCGGTGGTGCCGGAACGGCGTGGGTGGAAGCGGCATCGGTGACGATGTGGGCAGCACGGGTGACGCGATGGACCGCGGTGACGGTGGTGCCGCCCGCGGTCCGCTCGATCGTCGTGTCGGGTACGAGGGCGAACGCGAGGGGCAGACCGCGTCCGCGATCGGCCGACGCGTGCGGCTGTTCGCGCCAGCGACCGCGGTCGGCCACCGTCACGCGCGCCTGGCCCCTCTGGTCGAGGATTCCGTCGACCCGCACCGTGCCCGAACTGGCGGCGACATGGGCGTGTTGGGCGGCGTTCGCGACGAATTCGGTGACCGCGTGCTCGAGCACCTGCCCGCTGACCGCGTCGCCTCCGAGGGCGCCGAGCCACTGGCGGAGACGCGTCCGCACCGCGCGCTCGGCCTGCCCGTCGGCGGGGACGTCGACGTGCAGGTCCGGCGGCGGCGGGCGCCGTTGCGCAGCGAGCACGGTGATGTCGTCGCCATACCCGGTGGCGCGCAACAGGAGTTCCACGGCGTGCGAGCACAGCCGCTCCACCGGCACCTGCCGCGGGTCGAGGGCGAAGCCGACCTCTCCGCGCAGCACGCGGGCGGTCACGTCGGCGACCTCGGTGGTGCTCGACGGCACGTGGCGCCCCGGACGCTCGATCAACCCGTCGCTGTAGAGCAGCACGACGTCGCCATGGTCGAGATGCGTCGTGCGCGTCGTGAAGGGGTGACCGTATCCCAGCGGACGGGCCCCGGTGGGTTCGAGATAGCAGGCATCCCCGTCGACGGTGAGGGTCAGCGGCGGGGGATGCCCCGCGGTGCAGTACTCGACGTCGCCGCCCGGATCGAGCCGGAGGACGCACAGGGTGGCCGACGCGGCTCCCGGGATCTCGGTGGCGAAGTCGTCGACGGCCTGCAGCGCCTCGGCGATCCCCGCACCGGCATGCAGCTGCATGCGCACGGCGGTACGCAACTGCGCCATGACCGCCGCGGCGCGCACGCCGTGGCCGACGACGTCACCCACCACGAGGTCGACCTCACCGCCCGGGTGCGTGACGACGTCGAACCAGTCGCCGCCGGCCGCGGTGTCCCGGGTCGCCACCAGGTAGGCCGCGGCGACGTCGAGCCCGGGAAGCACCGGGACGGCGGGTGCGAGCAGCGCCTGCTGCATCAGGGTGGCCGAGTCGCGCACCGATTCGTAGCGGTCCTGCAGCAGCCGGGCGCGCGCCTGGTCGGCCTGGCGGGCGAGCACCCGCTCGGTCACGTCGTAGGCCAGGATCTGGACGCCGAGTACCGCGCCGTCGGGAGCGCGCCGCGGGCTGATCGTCATGTCGATGAACGCCTCCCGCAGCCCGGAGCCGTCGACGTCCAGCTGCACGCGCCACTCACGGGTCTGCAGCGGCTCGCCGGTGTCGTACACCTCGCGCAGGGCGGCGTCGACGCGCTGGTCGATCAGCACGGGCGCGGACTCCCACAGCGACTGCCCCATCGCGAAACGCGGATAGAAGGCGCGGTAGGCGGCGTTGACCGCCGAGAACGTCATCTGCGGACCGTCGAGGCCGAGCAGCATGACCGGGACCTGGTCGAACACGCTGCGGACGGTCTGGGCATCACCGATCAACGCGTCGAGAGGATCCTGCTCGACCACGGCGCCCCCATCCCGTCGGTGCTGCCCTACATCCTGTTTAGCAGCTGGGCCTGTCTAGCAGCTGAGGCTGGAACCGGGGACGGTGCACGTCCGGCGGCGGCGTGGCGGTGACGGTCGACCCGCGAACGCGGTCGTCGTGAGTGGTCCCGACTGGGATCGAACCAGTGACCTTCCGCGTGTGAGGCGGACGCTCTCCCCCTGAGCTACGAGACCGGGGACTCCGTCGACCATAGCCCGACGGACGCCGAAGATTAACACGCGCACGGCCCCGGTCGGCAATCGGCGTACCGCGGCGGCGTCGTCGCCAGGGCGGCTTACCGCCGGACTCGACGGGAGCGCAGCGCGACGACGCGAGCGGGGCCGAGCTGCGGATTCGCGTCCGCGTCTTGGGGATTTGTGCCTCGTCGCTCGCGTGCACTATCGTCTTCCTTCGCGACGGGCGACGACCTCGACCGTGGCGTGCGGATGTAGCGCAGTTGGTAGCGCATCACCTTGCCAAGGTGAGGGTCGCGGGTTCGAATCCCGTCATCCGCTCGGAGGGTGCAGTGGCATCAACCCCAGCGGTGGAGTGGCCGAGTGGTGAGGCAACGGCCTGCAAAGCCGTGCACACGGGTTCGATTCCCGTCTCCACCTCCAACATGAAGGACCCCCGGCGCGATTAGCTCAGCGGGAGAGCGCTTCCCTGACACGGAAGAGGTCACTGGTTCAATCCCAGTATCGCGCACCATGCCTCACGTGCTGCAACGGCTTTCCGGAACCGACGTTGCACCACATATGCACCACAAGGTTGTTGCAGGTCAGCGGCTCGCACAGTGTCGAGGGAGCGTCCCGTGGCCAAGCTCAGCAACCGTGCACTCTGCTGCAACTGCGGCACCCTGCGGACGGTGAGCGTCAACTATCGAAGGCTCGATGACCCCAATCGAAGCTTCGATGACAACGAGCACCCACTCGGCTGGCGCTGCACCCTGACGTTGAGGTGCTCGTCATGCCGTCGTCGCACACGACACGCCACACTGCGCGACTTCACCTGGGACGGGCGCCGCGACGACCAGTCCCGCGACGTCGCTGAGACCCGCCAGCACTTGGCACCTGGCAGCGGTCTACCACTCGACCGCTGACCTCGTAGCGTGCGCTTCACAAGCGCCGTGTGGTGGAGTCGGGCTTATGTCCTCCACACCAAGCGTCAACGCACCGCAGGAGCCGACTGAGAGCGCCGGAGAGGCGTCCGGGCCGGCTGCCGCGGGTGGGCCACCGAAGCGGAAGCAACACCGCATCTTGATGCCGCGGGACGCCTTCCGCACCGTCTTCCTCGAGATGATCTTCAATCCCGCCGGACCTGACGGCCGCGCCGAAGACGAACAGGCGACCGTCATCGCGAAGGCCACGGGATTCTTCTACCAGGATGGGGACGAGACCTTCATCGTGACGGCTCGCCACAACCTCACCGGTCGTCACTGGGAAACGAACGACTTCCTCTCCACCGTCCGTCTGGTCGAGCCCACCCACCTACGAGTGACCCTCCGCAAAGCTCCGCCTGCCGACGGGGGTTGGTCGACAACAGCCGGATCCACTGAGATGCATATCGCGCTTGCACAGTTCGGCGTCTGTCTCATAGACGAGGCGTGGCGACCCCTCTGGCTCGAGCACCCCGAGATGCGGGCGGAGATGGACGTTGCCGCGCTGCCGTTTCCTGACCCCGGGGAGATGCAGATAGTTCCGTGGGAACTCTCGGACATCGGAGAGGATGACCAGTCGCGACTATGGATCACCCAGGACCTCTCGATCGCTGGGTATCCGTTCGGTCTCGTCAGCGGCCCCGGCCTCCCGTTATGGATTCGCGGTTCGATCGCGTCGGAGCCGACGCTCTTTTACAGCCACAAGGGGAAACCGCTGCCAGCCCTGCTGGTCGATGCCCGCACACGGAAGGGCCAATCGGGTTCGCCCGTGATGCTCACCCGTCTACCCGGCACGCCCATCCTTTCTGGAGCCGGTGAAGGCAGCCGTTTAGTGGGGTTCGCGCAAGGCATTCACTCAAGACTGATTGGCGTCTACACCGGTCGCATATCCGATGAGTCGGACCTCGGCTTCGTGTGGCGCATGGAAGAAGCTCGCAAGGTGTGCCAGGGAGTCCGGCCCGAATACCCCTTCAGACCCCTCCCCGATGCCGATAGACACGATTGGCCAGCCTGATTCGACCTAGGCCGCCGATATGCGGTCGTCCGCGGTCACTCGCACGCGCCTGACGGTCTTCGCCTTCCATGGAAGGTCGAACACAGGCTCGGTCCAGCCGTTGCCGGTCCACTGCTGGCCGCACGCGATGTGGTGCGGCACCACGATCGGCAGGCCGGCCTCGTAGTCCACCAGTCGGCGGACCGCCGGGTGATCCGGATCGCTGCTCGGCGGCATCGGGTGATCGCAACCAGTACCGCGACACATACCGCCCTCACTATCGTCGTGAGGGGACATCCGCTGCCGCGGATCGCCGCTGCGCTCGTACTCCCACTCGACGTACGGGGCCATCCACTCGTAGATCCCGGGCCGCGCCTCCGACGGCGGCGCGCCGCCGGGGCCAGCGGCGTGACGGGCATACCGAGGCATCTCAGGCGGACCCCGGGCCGTGATGGCGCGTGTTGGCCGCGGCAGCCGCCTTGCGGCTCTTCGCCGACGGCGGAACCGGCATCTCCGTCTTGATCTGCTTCAGCAGACGAGCGATCGACGCCTCGAGCAGCCGCAGCTCGACCGCGATGCTCAACGACAGACGCGTGTCGTCGCACGATGCGTACCGCTGCTGCAGCGACACCCGGCGGTCGATGGAATCGGCGATCAGCCCCCGCACGGTCGCCTCGGCCTGCGACCAGGTCAACGGCTCGCCCAGGACGACAGCGTTCTCGGCCAGCTCGGCGTCCAGGCCGGCGAGCACCGCCAGCGCCTCGGCGGTGCGCTCCGCCGGCGGACTGGCCGGCGAAGAGGCAGCTGTAGAGGGCGCCGCCTTATCCGTGGCATCCGTGACGGATCGGACCGCACGCCGATGAGCCTTCGATCGGCACGCCGTCGAGCATGTCTTCGCGTCCGCACGCTTGGCGATGAAGCCTTTGCCGCAGGTGACGCACTTCTTCTTGCTGGCCATCACTCCGCCCGTCCTAGCGGCTGCGGAATGCGTGCCGTCGGCCTAGCCGTTGCGCAAACCCTGCGATTCTGCGTGCGGGAAGCGTATTTCACAGGACGTTGCGGCAGGGAAGACACCCCCCGGGGAGGGGGGTGACCCCCTGGGTGAGCGATGCGCACGCCCAGCGCCGTCGTGACGGCGCGAACGTCAGCCGCGGCGGATCCGACGACGGTTGTCGGTGTCAGCCGGCGTCGTCGAGCAGCTCGCCGAAGCCGTTCCTGCGGACGGAATACTCCACCAGTGGGGTCATCGGGCGCGAGTTGAGCCAGTCGCGAAGGGCTCGAGCTTGCTGGTCGCGTGGCGCATCGACCAGGCCCTGTCGGCGAAGCAGTTCGGTCACGGTCACGGGTTGGTACTGATCGGCCGGGACGAGGTGCAGGTCGTCGGTGAACCTGTTCCCGTCCATGGCTGCCATCGTAGGGAATGGGTGTGACGCGAGTGAGCCCCGACCGTGGTGGTCGGGGCTGACTCTGTGGTGGTGTCAGGCGAGGTCGGTCCATTCGGTCCAGGTCGGGTAGGGCAGGTCGTCGTACTGGACGATCGCGATGTCTGCGGTCCGGTCGTTGAGGAGGTCGCCCTTGGCTCCGGTCTGGCGGTTTTGGATTCGGGTGGTGTTCATGTCGGTTCCTTTCGGTGTGGCTGTTTGCCTTACACCTCAAGTATAGCGCGTTTACCCACATAACCGCAAGTTCTAGCGGGGTAAATCTGCTATATTCTTTTGCATGGGAACGCTCGATGACATCACTGCCAACCGTGCCAAGCGCCGTGAGCTGACGCAGCAGATCGCCGACCTGGACGCGGCACTCGAAGGCCCCGAGGGCCTGGTGGCACGGGCGTTCGAGGACGGCGCCACGGGACCGCAAATCGCCACCGCGGCCGGCGTGTCGAAGCCGCGCGTTTACCAGATCCGCGACGGTCGTCGCTGATCTTGATTGGGTTGTCGGCGGCGGCTGGCGCAGGTACCCGCTGGGGCACAGTGATTGCCCGTCGTGGCGTGTCCTTGCCCGGATCTCGTTGGGTTTGACGCCGCGCCGCCGCCAGCTCATGGGGTCTCGAGTGCGATGACGCGATCCTCCAGTGCGCGGACGGCGTCGAGCATCGCGCTGAACGCCTCGACGGTGAACACTGGGTCGAGTGGCGCGCCCCAGTTACTACCCGGCGTGCGGCGTCCGTAGGTATCGACGATTGCGCGTGTAAGCGGCGGCAAGCTGGTCGATTCTTCGTCGTAGGTACGTGCCATGGATAGCTCCTTCACAGTCGGCGGTTGGTCGTCGTGTCGATGGACCGGATCTCAGCGCGGATGCGCTTGATGTCGAGTTGTGGCGGCGGTTCTGTGCGGCCGGTATTGCGGTGTCCGCAGTTGCGGACGCGGGCGGTGAGCAGGTCGGAGTTGGCGTTGTTGCGGCGCGGCATCACGGTCCCATCGGGTGGTTGGCGAGCGCGGCCTGCTGCTCGATGTTTTCGCGCAACTGCAACTCCGCGAGCATGTTTCGGGTGTCGACGCCCTGGATGTGGTACGTCGCCTGCCGGCCGGTGAAGGCGGGCATCGCGGTCTGCGGAGTGCGGGGTTCGGACACCTGCGTGCGCCCGTACGCCTCGGGCGTCGTCATGAACGACCCCGGCACTGAACCGACGAGTGCGCCGCTGATGATGTTCGCGACGCCCTCTGCGATCTTGCCGCCCTGCTGGATGCCGCCGGCGACGAGCGCGCCGATGCCGCCTCCCCCGCCGCCACCCATGCCCATGGCGGCGACGCCCGCCGCGGTGCCGGCGATGTTGCCGAGGGTGGCTGCGGTGGACGTGATGCCTTGCTTGACCCAGTCGAGGGTGTAGTCGGTCGCGGCTGGACCGCCGGACGCTCCTCCTCCTGCTGCTGGCGTGAATGCCGGGGCCTGTTGTTCGAGGGGCGGCGGCTGGATGGGCTGCTGCGCTACCGGCGGCACAGTGGCCTGCGTCGGTGGCGGTGGCGGTGGCTGCACTGCGGGGGGCGGCGTGCGAGTGGCCGGCGGGCGGGACGCGACGGCTGGCGGCGGGGTCGCCGCTGCGATGCGCGGCTCCATCTTCTGCGCAGGTGTCGGGGTGAAGTCCGGGCGCGAAGGAGTGGGGGGGCAGTGGCTTGATGAAGGCAGCGATTGGCGGGGCCTCACCGCCGACGGCCTGCACCCACCGCGGCCCGTGCGGCGTTCCGGTATCCGGTGTCTGCTGCTGTGCTTTCCCGCCGCCGGCGGTGTGCACGTGGACGTGGTCCATGTGATTCTGGGTGGGGCTGCCGCGGTCCTCTATAGGCACCACGCGGCCGTCGGAGTAGTGCATCGCCTGCTGCCAAATGACGTAGTCGACGCGTGGGTCGCGCAGCGCGAACGCTGCGACCTGGTCGCCAAGGGTCTTGCTACTCCCGGGGATCATGACGTCGGCGGCCTGGCCCGAGCTGTGCTCGTTGTAGCCGTCGGGCGGGCGCCATCCGCCGATCTGCTTGACCTGTGGGAAGGCTGCTCCGATGGCGTCCGCGACGTCGACGGTGGCCTGCTGCATGCCGTTGGGTGCGACGCGTGCGGTCCCGCCGCCGGCGGCCGAGGTAGTCGTGCCCTTCGCGTGCAGCTCGGCGAGGTCGGCGCGGGCGTCGGCGGCGTCCTGTTTCGCGTTGGCGAGGTCGTTGTCCAGCGCGGTGCGTCGGGATCCGGCGGCGTCGGCGGGCAGCTCGGCGATCCGCTGGGTGATTTCGGCGATCTTCTGGTCGGCGCGGTCGACCTTCTGCGACCCCTCGCGGAGCTGCTTGTCGGTGGCGGCCTTGGTCTTGCCGCTACCGGTGTCGGTGGTGTCGTCGTCGGGGGCGAACGGGCCGTTCTCGCCGAGGTAGAAGCCGGCCGACGCCGCGGCGGCGCGGAAGAGCTCGTTGTCGGGCGAGAGGATGGAGTTCTCGAGGCCGACGGCGCCGAGCAGTCCCTTGTAGAGGGTGGTGCCGAACCCGAGGAGGGTCTTGCCGGCGAACTTGCCGAGCCAGTCGCCGGTCTGCTTTCCCCACTGCGACAACATCTCTGGGTCGTTGCCGGCCTGAGCGAGACCGAGGAATCCGGGGATGATCTTCGGGCCGTCGTAGGTGTCGGTTGCGGTGGTGTCGGCGCCGGCGGGTGCGCCGAGTAGGCCGCCGATGCGGGCCGCGGGTCCGCCGATGCCGGACAGGAACGAGTCGGCGATCGACCCGATGCCGCCGCCGACCGGGTCGGCAACGACGGCGGGTCCGGGCAGCGGACCGGGGGTGACCGGGTTGCCGTGCTCGTCGATGAAGCCGCCGGGGGCGAAGCTGCGGCCTTGGGTGAGCGCCCACAGCGCCTGGTCGCCGACGGCGGCGCGGGCGTGCGCGGGCAGGATCCACTCGTCGGAGTGCACCTCGGCGAACCAGCCGCCGGTCGGTCCGGGTCCGCGTCGGCCACCGGACGGCGTGGGTCCGCCTTCTCGTTTGGGCGGCGGCAGCGCGAACGGGTCGCTGGCGGTGGTGTTCGGGTTGGCCGGCATCGGCGGCAGCGCGGCGTTCTGCCGCGTCGGCAGCGCGCGGAGCATGTCGCCGAGGGTGCCGAGCTTGCCGATCGCGTCGGTGTAGCCGGCGGGGTCGATGCCGACCTTGATGGTCTTGTCGTTGTCGTTGACCACCAGGCCGGTGATCTGCTTGAGGGTGTCGATGACCTCCGGGGCCAGCGGCGCGGTCGTGCGGATCGTCTTGTCGTTGTCGACGGTCACTTCGACGTTCATCGCCTTGAGCAGCTCGAGGATCGCCTCACCCTGCGGGATCTCGACGTTGATCGGCACGTCGCGGGGCACCGACTCGAACGCCGACCTGATGTTCGCCGCGGCCTGCGGAACGTCGACGCCCATCTTGTCGGCGACGGTTTGCAGCGTGCCCGCAGCGGCGGCGGCACCCTCCTGCCCGGACAGCACCTCCTCGCGGACCTTCGACAGCGCGTTGATCGCGACATCGCCGGCGGGTCCGAACTTCTCGAGGTTCGCGAGCATGGCGTCGAACAGCGGCTGACCGCCGGCGACCGTCGCGGCGAGCTGGGACGGGTCGAGGTTGAGGTTCTCGACCGCCTCGGCGGCGGCCTTGGCCTTGCCGGGGTCGTTCATCAGCAGCGGGTCGGCGGCGAACTGGTCGGGCAGGGTGGCGAGCCGCTCCTGCAGCGCCGACATGGTGCTGTCGTCGAGCTGCCCGCCGGACGACAGCAGCGCGTCGTTGAGGTTCTTCTGGGTGCCGCGGACCGCGTCCATGGTGTCGCCCATCGCGGCGAGCTGCGCGTCGTAGGCGCGGGCGGCGTCGGTGGCCGCCTTGGTCGCCTCCTCGGTTTGGCGGATGTTCGACTGGATGACGCCGAACACGCCAGCCCCGGTGCCCAGCACGGCGCCGATCGCGGTGCCCCACGGCCCGAACATCGACCCGGCGAGCGCACCACCGCCGGCCGCACCGAGGACGCCGAGGGTCTGACCTACGCCGCTGTCACTCGATGAGGCGACCATGCTGCCCCCGGCGAGCAGCCCGACGGCGGGTCCGAGCCTGCCGGCCTTCCCCGCGATGCCGGTCAGCGCGCCATCGACCTTGCTGAGCGACGACAGCAGCGCGGACACGCCGTTCATTGACTTCCATGCGATGAACGCGAATGCGACCGCCTCCACACC
Organism: Mycolicibacterium grossiae; assembly: GCF_008329645.1. Taxonomy (NCBI): domain Bacteria; kingdom Bacillati; phylum Actinomycetota; class Actinomycetes; order Mycobacteriales; family Mycobacteriaceae; genus Mycobacterium; species Mycolicibacterium grossiae. Next base: position 3,598,537 of record NZ_CP043474.1, on the reverse strand, counting down.
GCCGGGGATGCCGGTGAGCAGGTTGGTCACCTGGGTGAGCGCGGGTATGAGGAACGCCGTCCATCCCTTCGCGGCGTCGTAGACGCCGCCGAACATCTCGGCGAGGTTTTCCAGCAGCGGCAGCAGCTGCGCGAGCTGCTCTCGGCCCTCGGCGAAGAACCGCCGCAGCGTGTCCTGTCCCTGGGCCGAGTTGAGGAACGCCTGCAGGCGGTCGGTCGACTTTGCCAGCCACTCGAGGAACTGCCCGCCGCCCCCGGCGGCCGAAGTCAGCGCGGTGAAGGACTTCCCGATGTTCAGCACCGTGCGGCCGAGATTCGTTATGCCGTCGAGGGATTCGTCGATCCACCTCTGCAGGCGGCCGTCCTGGTCGGCTGCGTTGATGAAGTTCTGGAAACGCGTCGACACCGCGGCGAACGCGTCGGCGAGCCGAGGCAGGGAGTCCGTGCCGGCGGCGGCCAGCGTCCCGACGCCCTTGACCAGCGGGTCGATCGCGGCGGTGACCCGGGACTGGGCCTCGCCGGTGTTGCCGAGGATCCGCTCGATGATGCCCTGCACGGGCAGCGAGTTCAGTGTCGTCGCGACCTGCTTGAAGTTCTCGTTCAGTCCGGCGGCGACTGGCCCGAGGCCCTTCCGCAGCAGCGGCAGCTGCGTCGCGGCGAGGTCGCGGACGCTCGCGTCGAGCCCCTCGAAGACGGTGCCCTGGACGCTCTGCTGCAATTCCTTGAATGCCGGCGTCACGTCGCTGATAGCGCGAGTGAACGTCGCGGCCTGCGGCGACACATTCTTGAGTGCGGCGTCGAGCTTCGCCGCGGACTCCGCGGTGCCGTCCTGCGCGGCAGCCATCGCATCGAATACCTCGGGCAGGCCAGATGTGGCCAGCTTCATCGTGGCGATCGACGTTGCGGCGCCGGCGATGGCGCCCGGCACCAAGAGGCCGGCCTGCGCCACCTGTTGCAACGACCCGGCGACGGTGGTCAGTGCGGTCGCCGCCGCGGGCAGGCTGCCGAGTGCCGCCGCGCCGAGGTTGATGCCCACCGGGCCGGTCAACCCGCCGAAACCGCCTCGGCCGCCACGGCGTCCCCCGCCCCCGCCACCGCCGAGTCCGCTGATCGCACTGCTCGCGTGGGAGGTGTCGGCATGGACTTCGACGGTGACGCGCTGCAGCTCCTGAGCAGCACGCCACGCCTGCACCGACGCCGTCGCGGCGCCGGTGTCCACGTCGACACTCAGCCGAATCGGCAGGCGGGCCTGTTCCTCCCGGAACACCGACAGCTGGCGGGCGGCGTCGGTGGTGTCGGCGGTGACGCCGATGCCGACCCGCGGCGCCGGGGTGTCGCGCAGCTTCTGCTCGAGTTCCTGCCGGAACCGCGTCAGGTCCGGCGAGACGTGGACGTCAAAGCCGGGGTCGCTGATCGCCCGGAGCTTGCGCTCGAGGTCGCGGAGGAAGCTCGTCGCGTCAGGTGTGATCCTGACTGAGGCCGTGCCGGCCGAGAAGTCGGGCATCAGTCGTCCTCGGCCGCCGCCGCCGGTGCGGACTGCACCTTCGCCGAAAACGCGCTGGGCCGGCGGCGCTCGCGGGTTAGTGAGTCATAACGCGACGACAGCACGCTATCGGTTTCTGCCACACTCGTTCGTGGTGCGCTGTAGTCCACAGCGAGGCCCGACGCGAATCCGTCGCGCTGGCGGTTATGCAGGCCCACGCCGGCCCTATAGCGTTGTTTGGCCGGCTGCACCGTGGCGTTCGGGCTCTCTCGGACGTGGCGCAGCATGTCCTCCGGTTCGTCGGACGACGGAGTGGGATCGAACCGGCCGTTGAGGGGGTCGGCGTTCATGAACGACGGCGCTTCGCCTCGGATGGCGTTGTAGCGGAAGAGGTCAGGCACGGTCTCTGGGTCGGGCGTGGCCAGGCGTTCGCGCAGCTGCTCGGCGGTCGGTACCCAGGCGCCGGCACCGCTGCGGATGCACCAGACGATCCGGGCGGCGGCATCGTCGGGCCACGGCACCTTCTCGTCTTCGCCCCAGCCGGGGGTGACGGCATCGAGCGCCCGGAAGAAGTAGATCCGTTCGTCAGGCCGCCTGCGGCCGTCGCCGAGCGCCGCACGGTGAAGCATGTTGTCGTCGAAGAAGTTCGTCAGCCGGTACACCGCGGTCTGCAGCCGGCGGACCTCGTCGATCTCCGGGGCCAGTTCCCACAATGCCTTCCAGTCATCGGAGCAGCCGCCGCGGACGGCGGCCTCGATGCTGTTGACCTCGAAACCGGCGGTCTCGTCCATCGCCTGAACGACCGCCACGGCCTGGCCCCAGACCTGCTCGAAGCGGCTGCTCAGCAGCTGGAGGAGGTCATCGACGCCGTCTCCGGTCAGCCGGTCGCGGATGTCATCCTCGAGCCGGGTTTGCAGGTCGGTCAGTGCCGCGATCTCGGCTTCGCGCTTCACGTCGGCCGTGCGGCGCTTCGCCGCACCGGCGAGCCAGTCGGCGACGCCGTCCGCGGTGTCGGGCATGGCCGCCGACAGCGTGTCGGCGGTCTGCCGGCGTTGCGTCGCGGCCTCTTCGGCGGCCTCCGCGATCTTGATCTTCTCGGGTACGTCGGGCCACGCCTCGGCCATTAGATCGGCCAACGCCGCGTCGGTCATCGTCTGAGTCAGGAATCGGTCTCGGAAAGAGAACACCATGTCACTACTTGCCCTTCACGTAACCGCGGCGAACCGCTTCCTGGTAGCCCGCGTTCGAGTGTGAGACCGGTCGCTGCCCGTCGGTGCCGTCGACGCCGTGGCCGGGTGCTCCTGCCGCGGGCTTGCGGACGCGTCCTTCGAGGGCCGACCATTCGTCATCGGACAGGCCGGCGAGGTACTCCTCGAACTTGTCGGACAGCTGAGCCATGTCGTCGCCTCTCCTTCGCGCGCTCAAGCACTACGTCTCGGCTGAAATACCAATAGCGACCGTGCTTTTGGCCTCCGTAGTCGGAAGCTCGGCGGCTGAGATGCCTGGTTGACAGGCCCAGGATCTCAGCCGCCTCGCCGGACGGGAGGAACCGATCCGCCTCCGATTGTGCTCCCCCACTTGAGCTTTCATGTCCTCCGGAGGACATGACTGACTGCATGTCCAACCTATCGCCGACCTCCGAAACCCACGGCGGGACCACGATCCGGTTCCGTCGCAGCGTGCTGATCAGCACGTTGACCGCCATCAGCGCGTCCTCGAGATCGTCACCCGACAGCTGCATCGCCGCCCCCCTCCGCAGCCAGCTGGTCGAGCGCAGCGACGAGCTGTTGCTCGAGCAGGGCTACGAGCTGACGGCGTTGTCGATCCGGGGTGTCCCAGATCAGGGATGCCGAGAAATGCAGGAGCTGCGTCGTCACCGCGAACATGCAGAGGTCGCAGTTACCGATGTCCTCGAGCACTGGTCGGGCGTCGCCGTCGAGTGCCTGCTCGTGGAAGTAGGTCAGCAGGAGCCGCATCGCTCGCGCATGAGTCAGCGGCCCCGAGCTGCCCGTCGCCGTCAGCACGGGATCACAGCGATGCATCGGGCACTCCTCCGCGGCCGGCGACGACACCAGCGGGCCGCTGGCGTGCGGGCAGTGAGTCGACCCAAGCTGCGCACGCGTGGAGCGCCGGGCATCGGTCGCAGAGTCCGCGGGCTTGCCGGTGCCGCGCTGCGGCGGTCGTGTGGTGCTCGCCGGCGGCCTGCTCGTCGAACAGGTGTCCCCTGCCGCGGCAGCGGGCGCCCGGCAGTGACGGCGCGCCCGCGAGAGACGAGAGCAGTGTGGCGAAGTCGGTCATGCCGGATCCTTTGCTGGACCGAGCTCTTTTGCTGACGACGCGTCCCGACGGGTGGTCCCGTGTCCCTTCGGTTGCGCCGCTTTGGGCGGTACACCGGTACACGGTGGCTTCTCCGCTGGTGGGTACGTTTTCGGCGGTACACCCGTTGGTTCACCCCGGTACACCTCATCCGGTGAGGTGTTCCTATCCGGCGGGTCGGTGTACGGAGGTACACCTTCTATCTCTGCAGGTGGGACCGTTTCAAGGTCCGGGTGTACCGGTGTACTGGTGTACTTCGCGCCTCCCTTCTCGGCGGGGAACTTGTACACCATTCCTTCGTCGATCAGTTCGGCTACGGCGCTGTCGAAGTGATCGCGGATGTCCATCTTCAGGCTGCGACGGAGGTCGGCGTGGGTTTGCTCGGCGTGCTTCTTCAGGCCGCGCATGATGGACTCTCGGGCTCGCCGGACCTTCCTGTCGGTCGCCGCCTGGTCCCGCTCGTCGTCCTCGATCGCTCGGGCGACGTTGCGGCGGCGGCTGTGTTCGCGGAGGGTCTGCCGGCAGTGCTCGCGTTCGGCGGAGCTGACCGCCATGACGGTGCCGGCGAGCGACCAGTCGTCGATGGTGACACCTCGGCGTTGGTCTAGGACCGCCAAGGCGACGGCGATCTTGGCGCGGACGAGAAGCGCGTGCCCGTCGAGCGGATTGACCGACGCGTCTCCCCGGAGCACCAGGAGGCGGAACTCGTCGATCTCGGCGACGACCACGTCCGGCAGTTCGATCTCGGTCGGTGCGCTCGACGCCCCCCAGTCGAGGACGGGGAACTCGCGGGCGAGGGGGCATGCCGGGCGTTCGTCGGGAGCGTCGGCGTCTGACACCGGAAGCCACACGAACCTCTGCGGCAGGCCGCCGTCGGCCGCGTCGAGCAGCGGACGTGACCGCAGCGGCTGAACGCCAGCGATCACGCATGCGCGGTATTCGTGTGCGGGCACGATGCAGCGGGTGTGGACCGCGGAGTTGGCGAAGCCGAGGGACTCCCCACTGAACATCTTGCGCAGCTCGGCGCCGAGCGTCGCGCCCTGCCGGCCGGCGAGTGTGGTGAGCGTGTCGACTTCTGGGGCGGAGAAGATCGCCGCCGGGACTGGCTCACCGTCGCCTGCGGGCCGGAACGTGCGTGCGACGCCTTCACCAGATCCGAGCGGGACGGGTGTGGGGACGGCGTCGTTGACGTTTCGGTCCAGGAACGCGACCGCCTGGGCGGCGGCGGCTTCGGCCGTGCCCTTCCCGGCGCCGGACGGTCCGACGAGCGCGATGAAGACGTTGAGCGATCCCTGGCCGCCGACCATGGGGGCGAGCCGGACCTTGGGCGGCACCGTGGCCAGTGCGCGGACGAGGGTGACGCCGAGGACGGCCCATGGCCCTGCTCGGCGGGCGCGAGCCACGTCGCGGATGTGGGTGAGGATGGGGCGGGCGGTCCAGAAGTCGGGGCCGTCGAGTAGTCGTGGGGTCGTCATGCTGTCTTCCTGGGGATGTAGGCGGTGCCGCGGCCCTGCAGCGTGCGGCGGGCGATGGCGCTCCAGTCAGCTGCCGTGCTGATGTCCCGTGACGCATGGGCACGGGCTTCTTGCTCGGTGTCGACTCGGAGGGACCAGTGCACGCCGGCCTCGAGCACGGCAGCGATCTTGCGGGGATCATCCGCCCGGAGTTGGCACCACTCGACGGTCCCGGCGGCGGGCCAACAGGGCACGTCCGCGACCTTCGCCAGCACGAAATCGTGGACCTCCAGCCAGGCGACTTGCTGGCTTCCTGGGGCGGTCATCGGACGACCTCGAGGTGACGGCGTGGACGTTGGGCGTCGACTCCGCGGCAGGGGTGGTACGCCTGCTTCCGGATCGCCCTTGCGGTAATCCGGTTGTGGCACTTCCGGTATGGCTCTGCTTGGCAGTACCGGCAAGGCACAGCGAACGGAGACGCATGCCGCTGAGCTAGACTCGGGTGGTCCGCCGCCGTGGACTTCGAATCCGTCCGGTTCCCCGCCGGGCGGATTCTCTTTTCGGTGATCACGCCACGTCACCCCGCAGTGGAGTAAGCATCGCGTCGAGGTCGGCGATTTTCACCTTGATGATGCGGTTGCCGATGCGGTAGGCGGGCAGTCGATTGGCCGTGATGGCTCGTCTGATCGTGCTCTTGTGAACGTCGAGATAGGCTGCGGCTTCAGGTATTCCGAGGTATGCCGGCCGAATCTCTTCCGAAGGTCGCCGAGTCCGCCTGTTGGTGGCGGATGGTTGCGCCGCGGACGGCGACTTCTTTCGCGTTGGTGCCATTGGAACTCCCGAGGCATGAGGAACTTAGCCCTCAGCTGGGAGGTGGCGCTGGTCGGAACGGTCGCCGATGTCAGCAGCCCGAACGTTACACGTTGATGTGCAGACGCGCTCTTAGGTAGTCATGAGTCAGCGTGTCCGCGTGTCGGCGTCGATCAATCCCCTCAATGAGACTGCCACGACGCCAGCTGCGGCCATATCGCTCAGCTTGTTCGAGAATCCCGGCTCGTTGTACGTCGGTCTGAGTGGGCATGAGCCACATTTGAGCCTGTAGCGCCGCCGGCTGGGCTGGCCGCCGCCGTCGTTGACCCATTGCAGTCCGCCGTTCCCGCGCGCGAGACCGGACACCAATCTCACGTCCTCGAGCCAGTTTTCGGAGTTTCTGAACCGCCACATCATGGTGACGAGGAAGACTCCGGGCCGTCGCTTGAGTTCGATCTGCCGGTTCAGCGCTGCTTGCGGCGGGGCACCGACTGGGGCGAGCAGGAGCTTCCCGACGGGTTCGGGTGTGTGGCTGGGGTCGTCGCAGTAGATCGTGATGAATTGCCTGTTGTCCGCCATCAGAGTGTTGCCTCGGGCGTGGCGGCGTGTCGCTGCGCGAAGTCGGACAGCGCAGCCGCGATCTGCTGGTCGCGGCCGGCGGCCACGTGCTGGTAACGCATAGCCGCGCTGACTGTCGAGTGACCGAGCCTGCCCATCAGTTCGGCTAGGGTGGCGCCGGTCTGCGCGGCCAGGACCGCGCCCGTGTGTCTGAGGTCGTGGAAGCGGAGGTCTGGGCGCTTCGCCGCGTCGCGGGCGGCGTAGTAGTAGCCGTACAACGAGGACGGCTGCATGTGTCCGCCGCCGGCGGCGGGGAACAGCAGTGCGTCCTTGCCCGGCCCGGTGTGGTCTCGGAGGTGTTGTTCGATCACGGGGAGGAGGTGCGGCGGCACCGCGATGTCGCGTGCCCCTGCCGCGCTCTTGGGTGTCGTGACGCGCATCTCGCCGCCAGCTCGCACGACGCCGCGGCGCACGCGGATGGTGGCGCCGTCGATGTCACGGCGGCGCAGTTCGGCCAGTTCGCCGAACCGCATGGCGCCCCAGGCGGCGAGCAGGACCATCAGCTTGAGGCGGTCGGGCATCGCGTTGACGATCGTCTCGAGTTCGCCGAGCGTGGCCGGCTTGATCTTCACCCGCCGCTCGGTGTTCCCGGCACCGGAGATGGTGCAGGGGTTCTGGTCGGCGATGCCCTCGGACGCTGCGGTCGACATGATCGTCGACAGCAGCGAATAGGCGTGCGCCCGCATGACTGGTGCGCCGACTGCGCAAGTGCTGTACCACTTTCGGACCGCCTCGGGAGTGATGGCGCGTACCGTCACGTGACCGAAGGTGCCCAGGATGTGCTGGTGGAGGAGCTTTCGATAGTGCTCGGCGGTGCGATCCTTCAGGGGCCTTCCCCGCACCGTTCGGCGGTTGATCCACTCTGTGGCGTAGTCGGCGAAGAATGCGTTGGGCCGGTCCTCCTGTCCGCTGGCCGGCGACCACAATTCGCGGTCGATTTCGCGGCGCCGGTCGGTCAGCCACGCTTCGCCGTCTTGCTTCAGCGCGAACGTGATCGGCGCTTCGTACAGGAGGCCGTCAGGCCCGGTGTAGGACGCCTTCCACCGCCCTGAGCGAAACTGCCGGAGTCGCCCGAAGCTGCGTCGCGTTCTCGTCACTGTCGATCCCCTTTGCACCACATATGCACCACATTAAAGCGTAGGTCTGCATACTTGTGCGTATGTCTGCGCACTGTTACTGTTCGGCATGTCGCCTGGTAGAAGGCTTTTCTGTCCAGGTCAGCAACAGTGTAGAGCAACTCGACTGAGACTGGTTCAATCCCAGTATCGCGCACCACCTTTCGCACGCGTTGGCGGTTGGTACGCCCGCCCGGCGCTGACGACAACGCAGATTGTCCGGCCTGAGTGTCGCCACCCACCTCCGGCATGCGACGATCTCGACCGGTCAGGGTGAATTCGGCCGCCCACGACGACCGTGCCCGATCTCCGTCTCGAAGCGCAGGTACCTCCGCGTTGTTCCCCCAGGATCGCCCCCGGGCCCCGCAGGCCCGGATCTCCGTCATGACCACCGATGGCGTCATGGTCGTCGCCATCACCGGCGTGATCGACATGCTCACGGCGCCCGACGTGCACGTCGCGGTCCGCGACGTCCTCGCCGGTGAGCCGGCCGCCGTCCTCATCGACCTGACCGGCGTCGAGTTCCTGGCGTCGGCCGGACTCGAAGTGCTCGTCAACGCCCACCGGCTGGCCGGGTCGGGGACCCGGCTCGCCGTGGTGGCGGACGGCCCGGCCACCAGCAGACCGATCCAGATCACCGGGGTGGACGACTACGTGCCGCTGTACGCCACCGCGAACGAGGCGATGGCCGCCCTCATCGGCGGCCCGCCCTCGGCGTGAGCGCTGTCGGATTCACTCCATATCCTGTTCGTCGTGGAATCGCAGTCTCGTACGGAGCTGGCCACCGTTCTCGGTGACCTCGCCATCCAGATGCAGGCCGACGTCGACTCGGCGTCGTTGTTGCGCACCATCGTCGCCGCCGCGATCGACATCCTGCCCGGGATCAGCTGGGGCGGCATCGCCCTGGTGCACCGTCGCACCGTGACGAGCGAGGCTCCCAGCGACGCCATCGCCAAGGAACTCGACGCCTTCCAGTCCGAGACCGGCGAGGGGCCCGCCGTCACCGCGCTGCGCGACCACGAATCGGTCGTCGTGCGCGACCTCGAGGTCGAGGACCGCTTCCCCCGCTTCACCGAGCGGGCCCGGGAGCTGGGCGTGCGGTCGCTGGTGTCGTTCCGGCTCTTCGTCGAAGGGGAGACCTTCGGCGCGCTCACCCTCTACGGCCCCAGTCCGGACCTCTTCACCGAGGAGTCCGTCGCCGTCGGGGAGATCTTCGCCCAGCACGCCGCAGTCGCCATCGCCGGTGCCGCCGCCGAGGAGCAGTTGCAGCGCGCCGTCGCCAGCCGCGACCTCATCGGGCAGGCCAAGGGCATCCTCATGCACCGCGACAAGCTGACCGGGCTGCAGGCCTTCGCCGTCCTCGTCAAGGCGTCGCAGGACACCAACGTCAAGCTTCCCGAGGTGGCCCGGGTCCTGGTGAGCGACTTCGAGGCGACGTTGCCCCAATCGTCGTAGCGGCGCGGCGACCGCGTCGAATTCATTGGTCCGTCATCGGCATTCGCGGCACCGCCGCCCGGCGGTGCTGCAACGATCGAGACATGACCGACCGGATCGAAGTCCAGCGCCCCATCGCCGCCCCGCCCGCGGACGTCTTCGCCCTACTGTGCGACCCCCAGGGCCACGTCGCCATCGACGCCACCGGCATGCTGCAGGACGCCGACGGCGAGCCCGTGACGGCCGCCGGGGACAGCTTCGTGGTGCACATGGACCGCGAGGCGCTCAACGACTTCCCGCTCGGCAAGTACGACGTGACCGTCACCATCACCGACTACGAGAAGGACCGGCTCATCGCGTGGACGATCGTCGGGCAGATCAAGCCCCAGATCGGCCACGTCTACGGCTACCGGCTCGAACCGGACGGCACCGGCGGCACCCTGGTCACGTCGTACTACGACTGGAGCGACATCGACCAGCACTGGCGTGACGCCGGCATCTTCCCGGTCATCTCCGAAACCGCGTTACGCGGGACGCTCGGCATCCTCGACCGCACGGTCCGGCGGGGCTATCCGCGAGGCTGACGGCGGCGCGGGCCGCGCCGAGGCTCCGGGCCGTCAACCGACGGTTGACGTCGCGCTGCCGTCAACTTATGGTTGACGCATGCCCGACATCACGCATCCGGTCCGCCTCGACGACCTCATCGACATCATCAAGCGTGCCCACGAGGAGCCCCTCGAGCAGCTGACCGACGCCGTCCTCGCCGCGGAGGCGCTCGGCGAGGTCGCCGACCACCTGATCGGCCACTTCGTCGACCAGGCACGCCGATCGGGTGCCTCCTGGACCGATATCGGCGCCTGCATGGGCGTCACCAAGCAGGCCGCACAGAAGCGCTTCGTCCCCAAGGCCGACACCACGCCGATCAATCCGAACGAGGGGTTCGCGCGCTTCACCCCGCGGGCCCGGCAGATGATCGTCGACGCGCAGGACATCGCGCGTGCCGCCGAGAACCTCGAGATCACGCCGGATCACCTGCTGCTCGGCCTCCTCGGCGACGCCGACTCGCTGGCGTTCCGGCTGCTGGCCGACGCCGGCGCCACTCCCGAACGGGTCCGCGGCGCGGTCAGCCTCCCGCCGGCGACCGGTGCCCGCCACGAACTGATCCCGTTCAACGGCCCCGCCAAGAAGGTCCTCGAACTGACCTTCCGCGAGGCACTTCGGCTGGGACACGACTACATCGGCACCGAGCACGTTCTGCTCGCCCTGCTCGAGGCCGAGCCGGACACCGGTCCGCTGCACACCCTCGGCGTGGACAAGACCCGCATCGAAGCCGCTCTGCGCACGGCGCTCGACGCGCTCGTCGCGACGACCCGGGAATGAACGCGGGCCGCGCACGTTGGGAACGATCATGAAACTCGTGGATTCCGCCCGCGCGCTGATCGGCGACGGCGCCGACGCCACCCTCGTCACCCTCAACCCCGACGGCAGCCCCCAGGTGTCCGTCGTCTGGGTCGCCCTGGAATCGACGCCCAGCGGCGACGAGATCGTGAGCGCCCACCTCTCCGAGTACCAGAAGACGCGCAACGTCCGCCGCGACCCACGCGTGGTGCTGACGATCCTCGCCGACCCGGAACCCGGCCAGCAACGCAAGTACCTGTCGATCCACGGCACCGCGCGCATCGAGGAGGGTGGTGCACCCGAGCTGCTGACGTCGCTGGCCGAGACGATGCTCGGTTCCAGCGAACACTTCCCGCCGCCGAACGCTCCCGCCGGCCTGCTCACCCGCATCCACGTCGACAAGGTGGGCGGCCACGGCCCCTGGGCCGACTGACACCGGAGAACCCGACCTCCCCACTTCCGCGGTGTGCCATCATGCGAGGCAGCACACGATGGGAGTGATGGGGCGATGACGATGCGACGACGCGTTGGACGCTGGCTCGGCGCCGTCACGGCGGTGGCCGCCCTCGCGGGACTCACCGGCGCGCCGCCCGCCACCGCGGACATCAACCCGATCGGCAACCTCGGCGACACGCTGCGGGTCGACTACAAGGGCATCGTCGCCGACGTGACCGTGCACGACGTGCTGCCCACCGACCCGCCGCCCGGCTATGCACCGACCGGCTCGCCGCGGTGGCGCAACGAGGGCGGCCCGTGGCGCGCCAACGTCACCGTCCACACGATCAAGACGCCCGCGCCGTTCGCCCAGTCCCTCGGCTTCTCGTTCAACGGCGTCACCCCCTACGGCGACGCCTATCAGCCGAAGAACACCGACGCGCCCGACGCACTGCAGTACTCGCTGCAGAACGCGCCGTCCGGCTCGACCGTGAACGGCGCGGTGTACTGGCAGGTGTACCGCGCGCTGGTGACCAACGTGGTGCTGCTGGACCCGAAGACCGGAGAACACCTGGCGCAGTGGAACATCTGGCAGCCCGGCGCGCCGCTGCCCTGAGCATGACCCCGGTCGTCACCGCGGCCACCGACGCCGACCTTCCGGGCCTGGCCGACGTCGCCGCCCGCACGTTCCCGCTGGCCTGCCCGCCGTCGGCGACAGCTGACAACGTCGCCGCGTTCATCGCCGAACACCTCTCCCCGGCGCGTTTCGCCGCCTACGTCGCCGATCCCACCCGCGACGTGCTCGTGGCCCGCGACGCCGGCCGCGTGGTGGGGTACGCGATGCTGATCGACGGCGTCGTCGACGACCCCGACGTCCAGCGCGCCGTGCTCACCCGGCCCGCCGCCGAACTGTCCAAGATGTACGTCGACCCCGACGCGCACGGCGCGGGCGCCGCGTCCGCGCTCATGACCGCCGCCCTGGACGCGGCCCGCGAGCGCGGAGCCACAGCGGTCTGGCTCGGCGTCAACCAGGAGAACGCCCGTGCGCAACGCTTCTACGGCAAGCACGGCTTCACCGTCAGCGGCACCAAGACGTTCCGCCTCGGCGACGGCGTGGAGAGCGACTACGTGATGGTGCGGCCGCTGTAGCGGTGCCTCAGGCCTGGCCGGCGTGCGTCAGCGCCAACAGGCGCGACGTCGCGCGCAGGTACTTCTTCCGGAACCCGCCGGCGAGCATCTCGTCGCTGAAGACGGTGTCGAGCTTGGCGCCGGAGGCGACCACCGGGATGCCGGCGTCGTACAGCCGGTCGGTCAGCGACACCAGGCGCAGCGCCACGCTCTGATCCTCGATGGGGTGTACGCCGGTGACGAACACCTCCGTGACGCCCTCGATGAGCGCCAGGTAGCGCGACGGATGCATGGTCGCCAGGTGTGCGCACAGCGCGTCGAAGTCGTCGAGCGTCGCACCCGGGGTGTCCGCGGCCCGGGCACGGACCTCGTCGTCGCCTGGCGGTTCGGGGGCCGGCGGCAGGTCGCGGTGCCGGTAGTCCGGGCCCTCGATGCGCACCGTGGTGAACATCTGCGCCAGCGTGTTGATCTCGCGCAGGAAGTCCTGGGCGGCGAAGCGGCCCTCGCCGAGCTGCTCGGGCAGCGTGTTGGACGTCGCCGCGATCGACACACCCCGCTCGACGAGCGCGGACAGCAGCCGCGAGATCAGCGTCGTGTTGCCCGGGTCGTCGAGTTCGAATTCGTCGATGCACACCACGACGTACTCCGACAGCAGCTCGATGCACTCGACGAAGCCGAAAACGCCTGCCAGTTGAGTCAATTCGCCGAACGTCGCGAACGCCGCGGGCCCGGCCTGCGCGCCCGCCAGCCGGTAGTACGTCGACGCCAGCAGGTGGGTCTTGCCGACGCCGAACCCGCCGTCCAGATAGACCCCCACCCCGGGCAGCACCTCGCGCTTGCCGAAGAGCTTCTTCTTGCCCGCACGGCGCCGGACCGCGTCGTCGCAGAACGTCCGGCAGGACTCGACCGCCGCCGCTTGCGACGGCTCCGCCGGGTCGGGACGGTAGTTGTCGAACGACACGTCGGCGAACGTCGGGGGCGGCACCAGCCCGGCGACGAGCCGCTCCGGGGTGACGGTCGGATGCCGGTCGGTCAGATGCGTGACCGTCCCCGACGGCCCGGCGGGATCTGTAGGCGAAGCCCCATGCATGCAGGCACCCTATCGACGTGTTGCAATGGTCCCCGTGCCCGAGGCCGACGCTGCGACAGAACTCACGGAGCTGGGTGCCGTCGGCTCGGCGTTCGACACCGACGACGCCGACCGTCTCGCCGCCTACTACTCCTACCCGGCGGACCTGACGCGGTGCTACGTGCGGGCCAACATGCTCGCCAGCCTGGACGGCGCCGCCACCGACGACGGCACCTCCGGCGGCCTCGCCGGTCCCGGTGACCGGGCGGTGTTCCACCGGATGCGTCAGGAGGCCGACGTGATCGTCGTCGGCGCCTCGACGGTCCGGATCGAGAACTACTCCGGGGCGCAGATGTCGGCGACCGCGCGGCAGGCACGGCAGGCCCGCGGCCAAGCCGAGGTGCCGCCGATCGCCGTGGTCACCCACCACGCCGACCTGGAGCACGACGCGAAGCTCTTCACCCGCTCCGAGGTGCCGCCGCTGATCATCACCTGCCGCGAGACCGTCGACGACGCCACCCACCGGTTCGGCGACGCCGCCGAGGTGATCGATGCCTCCGGCGCCCAGCCCGACCGCGTCGACCTCGCCCGTACGCTGCAGATCCTCGCCGACCGCGGACTGCGGCGCGTGCTCACCGAGGGCGGCCCCAGCCTGCTCGGCCTGTTCATCGAATCCGACCTGCTCGACGAACTGTGCGTGACGATCGCGCCGATCCTCGTCGCGGGCAACGCGCGGCGCATCGCCGGCGGAACCGGCGAGGCGCACACCCGGATGCGCCGCACCCACCTGCTGACCGACCCGCAGGGCTTCCTCTACAGCCGCTACGTCAGGGCCGACTGACTCCCCGCCGCGCCGCCGGCAGGACCCGGGTGATCGCTACTGTGGTCACCATGCGTCGGCGTCGTCAGCTGCTCAAGGCCGCGTGCCTCGCCATGGTCACCTCGGCCGCCCTGGCCGGCTGCGCGCCGATCCTCGCCGCCAATCCCCGCTTCGCGACCGACTCGGGCGCGCACCCGCAGGGCCAACCGCAGCAGACCGAGGCGCCCAAGGGGCCGCCGCCGGTCGAGGTCCCGAAGAACGACCTGGCCTGGCGTGACTGCACCAGCAGGTTGTTCGGCGCCGCCGGGGTACCGGCCCCGCAGGGCGTCAGCCTGCAGTGCGCCGAGTACGACGCCGCTCTCGACTCCATCAACGGGGCCACCGGCAACCTGAGCATCGGCGTCGTGCAGGCCCGCACGGTCGGCACCCCGTCGGACGCCGGACCGCTCGTGATGACCACCGGCACCGACCTGCCGTCGTCCGCTCAGCTTCCGGTCTGGTTGGCGCGCAACGGAACCGACGTGCTCAAGACCAACCCGATCGTCGCCGTCGACCGCCGCGGCACCGGCGGGTCCGGCGCCCTGGACTGTCGCGACCTGTTCGACCGCCAGGAGATGCTCGACCAGGCGCAGTTCGAGTCCGGCGACGACCCGGTGGCCAACCTCGGCGCCATCGTGCAGACCGCGACCACCAGTTGCACCGACACCATCGCCCCCGGCGACTCCGCCTACGACAACGCGCACGCCGCCGAGGACCTGGAGAAGCTGCGCAGCACCTGGGACGTGCCGACGCTGGCGCTGCTCGGCGTCGGCAACGGTGCGCAGGTGGCCCTCGCCTACGCCGCGTCGCACCCCAACAAGGTGTCCCGGCTCATCCTCGATTCGCCGCTGCCCCTGGCCATCGGCGCCGAGACCGCCGCCGAACAGCGGATCAAGGGCCAGCAGGCCGCGCTCGACGCCTTCGCCGCGCAGTGCGTCGCCACCGCCTGCCCGCTGGGGCCCGACCCCAAGGGCGCCGTCGGCGCACTTTTGACCGCCGCCCGCGAGGGGCGGGGTCCGGCCGGAGCGTCGGAAGCGGTGCTCGCCGATGCCATCTCCACGGCGCTGGCCTTCCCCCGCGGCGACCGGACCGCGTCCACCAACGCCGTGGCCGGGGCGCTCGCGTCGGCCCGCAGCGGCGACACCGCCGCACTCACCGACCTCATCTCGCAGGCCGAGACGCTGCGTCGCACCGACGGCCAGTTCGTCAACTCCTGCAGCGACGCGCTCAACCGGCCCACCCCGGACCGGGTGCGGGAACTCGTCGTCGCGTGGGACCGGCTGTACCCGCAGTTCGGCCGGGTCGGCGCGCTGAACCTCGTCGACTGCCTCAACTGGCCCAGCAGCACGCCGCCACAGGAACCGAAGGGACTGCAGGTGCCGGTGCTGCTGCTCGGCGTGCAGAACGACCCGATCACCGGCAACGAGGGCGTGGCCGCGGTCGCCGCGAGCATCATCAACGCCGGAGCGGCGAACCGCCGCGTCATCTGGCAGGGCATCGGCCATGGCGCCGCGATCTTCTCGTCGTGCTCGCTGGCTCCGGCGCTGTCGTACCTGGCCAGCGGTGCGCTCCCAGGCACCGACACGTACTGCCCCGCCTAGCCGGGACGTCTCCGGCGTCGTTGTAGGGTTCGCTCGTGGCGGTGACCGACTCCCTTCTGCGCGCGTTCTCCCCCCGCACCCACCCGCCGAGCGTCAGCACCGTGCTGCGTTCCGTGCTGTGGCCGCTGGCGCTGGTGTCGGTGGTCCACCGCACCTACGTCCTGGCGACCAACGGCTACATCACCGACGACTTCGGGCCCGTCTACCGCGCCGTCGTCAACTTCAAGCTCGGCTGGGACATCTACAACGAGCACTTCGACTACGTCGACCCGCACTACCTCTACCCGCCCGGCGGCACGCTGCTCCTGGCCCCGTTCGGCTACCTGCCGGTCGACGCGTCGCGCTACTGGTTCATCACCTTCAACACCCTCGCGATCCTGCTGGCCGCCTACTTCCTGCTGCGGCTGTTCAAGCTGTCGATCGCCTCGGTGGCCGCCCCGGCCCTCGTGCTGGCGATGTTCTGCACCGAATCGGTGACCAACACGCTGGTGTTCACCAACATCAACGGCTGCATCCTGTTCATGGAAGTGCTGTTCTTCCGGTGGCTGCTCGACGGCAAGCGCAACCACGAGTGGCTGGCGGGCGTCGCGATCGGCCTGACCCTGGTGGTCAAACCGTCGCTGGCGCCCCTGCTGCTGCTGCCGGTGCTCAACCGGCAGTGGCGCCCACTGGTGACGGCGTTCGGCGTCCCGCTGCTGTTCAACGCGGCGGCGTGGCCGCTGGTGTCGGACCCGATGAACTTCGTGCGCCGCACCATTCCGTACATCCTGAGCACCCGCGACTACTTCAACAGCTCGATCGAGGGCAACGGTGTCTACTACGGGCTGCCGCCGTGGCTGATCGTGGTGCTGCGCGTTGCCTTCGCGCTGCTGGCGGTGGCGAGCCTGTACCTGCTGTACCGGTACTACCGAGTACGCGACCCGCTGTTCTGGATGCTGACGTCCTCGGGCGTCCTGCTCATCACGTCGTTCCTGGTGCTCTCGCTGGGCCAGGGCTACTACTCGATGATGCTGTTCCCGTTCCTGATGACCGTCGTGCTGCCCAACTCGACGATCCGCAACTGGCCGGCGTGGCTGGCGATCTACGGATTCATGACGATGGACCGGTGGCTGCTGGTGCACTGGCCGACCACCGGCCGGTTCCTCGAATACGCCAAGATCACCTACGGGTGGTCGCTCATGATGATCGTCGTCTTCTGCGTGCTGTACTTCCGCTACCTCGACGCCAAGGCCGACGGCCGCCTCGATCGCGGCATCGACCCGCCGTGGATGACGGACGCCGCACCCCGCGCTAGCGTGAAGACATGACCTCAGCAGGCGAAGCGACGCCCAACGTCGCGCTGACCGACGACCAGTGGCGCGAGAAGCTCAGCCCCGCGGAGTTCGCGGTGCTGCGTCAGGCCGGCACCGAGCGGCCGTTCACCGGCGAGTACACCGACACCACGACCGAGGGCGTGTACCAGTGCCGCGCGTGTGGCGCCGAGCTGTTCCGCAGCACCGAGAAGTTCGAATCCCATTGCGGCTGGCCGTCGTTCTTCGACCCGGCCAACTCCGACGCGGTAATCCTGCGCGCCGACGACTCGCTCGGCATGCGCCGCGTCGAGGTCGTCTGCGCCAACTGCCACAGCCACCTCGGGCACGTCTTCGAGGGCGAGGGTTACCCGACGCCGACCGACCAGCGGTACTGCATCAACTCGATCTCGCTGACGCTGGTGCCTGCGGGCACCTGACCTGGCCCGGCACTGCGAGCACTGGCTTTCGATGCGGCCACCGCTGCCTACGTGCGGGCCCACCCAGGGAGCGTCGGTGGTGGCGCCGTCACGGACCCAGCATCGCCGTGCTGCAGTTCAGCTGAGCTGACCAACGTTCGAACGGGGGAAGACCGTTGACCGATCCGCGTGTGCTCTATCGGCGATGGATCGACGAGCTATGGGCGGGCCGGGCCCCCGCCGCGGAGTTCGTCAGCGCCCAGTTCGTTGGGCATTGGCCCGGCCATGACGTCCACGGCCCCGACGGACTGCAGGGCATGATCACCGCGACTCACGAGATGGTGTCTGATCTGACGTTTGCGATCGAGATAGAACCCTTGGTCGACGATGACCTGCTCGCCGCGCGTTGGGTCGGCCGCGGAAACACCGATCAAGGCCCAACGGTGTTCTACGGCAACGACATTCTGCGGATCGACGGCGAGCGGTTCGTCGAGTATTGGACCGGCACCTCGACGGCCTGACCGCCGCGTCTCCTCCGCCGAGGCTCAGAGTTCGGCGAAGGTCAGGGCAGGCGGGCCAGCAGGTCCTCGACCGAGACGCGCGGACCGGTGAAGAACGGGGTCTCCTCGCGGACGTGGCGGCGGGCGTCGGCGTAGCGCAGCTTCCACATCAGCTCGACGATGCGGCCGAGGTCGGGGCCCTCGAAGGCGAGGATCCACTCGTAGTCGCCGAGCGCGAACGCCGGCACGGTGTTGGCCCGCACGTCGGGATACTCGCGGCCCGCCATGCCGTGCTCGACGAGCATCTTGCGGCGCTCGTCGTCGGGCAGCAGATACCACTCCAGCGACCGGACGAACGGGTAGACGCAGACGTAGTCCCCGGGCGCCTCGCCCGCGATGAACGCCGGGACGTGGCTCTTGTTGAACTCCGCGGGCCGGTGCAGTGCGACCACGCTCCACACCGGTTCGCTCGCCAATCCGAGTGTGGTGCGGCGGAAGTCGCGGTAGGTGCGCTGCAGGTCCTCGACGCGCTCGGCGTGCGTCCACAGCATGAAGTCGGCGTCGGCGCGGAAGCCGGCGACGTCGTACAGGCCGCGGACCACCACGCCGCCGTCCTCCTGCTGCTTGAGGAAGGTCGCCGTCTCGTCGACCAGCGCCGAGCGCTCCTCACCGAGCGCCTCGGGGGTCACCGCGAACACCGAGATCATCATGTAGCGGGTCATCGAGTTGAGGGCGTCGTAGTCCAGCTTGGCCATGCCCCCATGGTGCCACGCGGGCGGTCAGCGCCGCGGTGGTGCCGTGTCCCCCGCCACGGCGAGCGCCGCCCGGGTCCCCGACCCGACGCACGCCGGGACGCCGATGCCGTCGAGGTAGCCGCCCGCCACCGCCAGCGTCGGCGGCAGCCCGGCCCGCAGCTCGGCCACCAGCGCGGCGTGGCCCGGCCCGTACTGCGGCAGCGCGTCGATCCAGCGCTGCACCCGGCAGTCCACGGGGTCTGTCCGCACGCCGAACAGCGCGTCGAGGTCCTCGGCCGCCCAGGCCAGCAGGTCCTCGTCACCCACGTTGCGCGCCAACGTGTCTCCGTAGCGGCCGAACGACAGCCGGACCAGTTCGACGTTGCCGCCGCGGCCCCACTTGCGCGACGTCAGCGTGATCGCCTTGGCGTTGCGGCGCTCACCGGTGGCCATCAGCACGCCGGACTGCTGCGGCAGCGGCGTACCGCCGGGCAGCGCCAGCACCACCAGCGCGCTGGAGGCGACGGGGATCCGGCGTGCCGCGGCCGCAGTACGCGGCGCGACGCCCTCCACCAGCCGGGCCAGCCGCGGCGCGGGCACCGCCAGGACGACGGCGTCGGCGGCCCACTGCCCGCCGTCGTCGTCGACGAGGTTCCAGCCGTCGCCGGCACGGTCGATGCGCTGCACGCCGACGTGCGCCCACCGGAACGCGGCGCGGCGCGCGAGTTCGTCGACGAGCACCCGGTAGCCGCCGTCCAGCGCGCCGAACACCGAGGCGCCCGTCGGCGCGGGAACGGTTCGGCGCACGGCCTCGGTCAGGCTCGGGGCGCCGCGGTCGAGCGCAGCGGCCAGCGGCGGCACCGCCGAGCGCACGCCGATCGTCGCCGCCGACCCGGCGTACACGCCGGACAGCAGCGGGTCCACCGACCGGGCCACGACCTGGGACCCGAACCGGTCGGCGACCAGCTCGGCGACCGAGGGGTCGGCGCCGGGCCGCCACGGCAGGCGCCGCCGGGGTTCGTCGGCGATCCACGCCACCGTGGCGTCGTCGACGAGTCCGGCCATCGAGGCCGCCTGGGCCGGAATGCCCTGCAGGGTGCCCGTCGGCATCGGGTGCAGCCGGCCGCCGGCGAAGATCAGCGGACGCACCCCCGTAGTGCCGACCTGCCGGGCACCGAGCCCCAGCTCGGCGAGCAGCGCCGGCACCTCGGGCCTGCGCGCCACGAAGGCCTCGGCGCCGACGTCGACCCACTGCCCGCCGACCGTCTCGGTGCGTAGCACCCCGCCGAGGCGGTCGGCGGGATCGAAGAGCGTGATCGACGCGTCCGGACCCAGCGTCGCGCGCAGCCGGTAGGCGGCCGCGAGACCGGAGATCCCGCCGCCGACGACGCAGAACCGCGACGTCACAACGAGTGCACCAGGGCCACGGCGTCGGTGACGATGTCCGGGTCGGTGGCGGGCAGCACGCCGTGCCCGAGGTTGAAGACGTGGCCGGTGGCGCCGGCCTCGACCGCGCGGCGGCCGTCGGCGACGACGTCGCGCACCGCCCGCTCGACCGCCGGCCAGCCGGCGAGCAGGACCACCGGGTCGAGGTTGCCCTGCAGCGCCTTGCCGGGACCGACCCGCGGCACCGCGTCGGTCAGCGACGTCCGCCAGTCCACGCCCACCACCGAGGCGCCCGCCTCGCCCATCGCGCCGAGCAGTTCGGCGGTGCCGACGCCGAAGTGCGTCATCGGCACCCCGTAGGACGCCAACTCACCGAACACGCGCGCGCTGTGCGGCAGGACGAAGCGGCGGTAGTCGGCCAGCGACAGGGTGCCCGCCCAGGAGTCGAAGAGCTGAATGGCGTCGACGCCGGCCTCGAGCTGCGCGCGCAGGAACCCGATCGTGACGTCGGTGAGCCGGCCCATCAGCGCGTGCCAGGTATCGGGCTCGCCGAGCATCATGGCCTTGGTGTGCTCGTGGTTGCGGCTCGGACCGCCCTCCACCAGGTAGGACGCCAGCGTGAACGGTGCCCCGGCGAAGCCGATCAGCGGCACCTCCCCCAGCGCGCCGACGAGCATGCCGATCGCGTCGGACACCGGGGCGACCTCGCCCAGGTCGAGGGCGCCGATGCCGGCCACGTCCGCCGGCGTGCGGATCGGGTGTTCGATCACCGGGCCGACGTCGGGCACGATGTCGAGCCCGATCCCGGCCGCCCGCAGCGGAACGACGATGTCGGAGAACAGGATCGCCGCGTCGACGCCGTGCCTGCGCACCGGCTGAAGCGTGATCTCGCAGATCAGCTCGGCGTCGAAACACGCCTGCATCATGGTGTTCTTGGCCCGCAGCGCGCGGTATTCGGGCAGCGAACGCCCGGCCTGGCGCATGAACCAGACGGGCACGCGGTGGGGCCGGCGACCGCTCGCCGCGGCGAGATACGGGGAGTCGGGCAGGTCACGGCGAGTGTTCATCGCCAACCATGCTGCCACGTCCCTTCGGCGCGCCTGCGCCGCCACCAGGGGGATTCGGCTAGCGTCAGACGACGTGACGTCTGCCGAACCGGCTCCATTCCGCGAAGCCGTCGCGGCAATGAACGCCGCGACGGTGCGGCCGGAGATCGAACTCGGGCCCATCCGGCCGCCGCAGCGGCTGGCGCCCTTCAGCTACGCGCTGGGCGCCGAGGTGCGCCACCCCGAGACCGCGATCGTGCCGGAACGCTCCGAGGGCGACGCATTCGGCCGGCTCATCCTGCTGCACGACCCCGAGGGTGCCGAGGCCTGGGACGGCACCATGCGGCTGGTGGCCTACATCCAGGCCGACCTGGACTCCCAGGAGGCCGTCGACCCGCTGCTGCCCGAGGTGGCGTGGAGCTGGCTGGTCGACGCGCTGAACGTCAACGCCGACGGCGTCACCGCGCTCGGCGGCACCGTCACCGCCACCACGTCCGTGCGCTACGGCGACATCTCCGGACCGCCGCGAGCCCACCAGTTAGAGCTGCGGGCGTCCTGGACGGCGACCGACCTGGTGCTGGGACCCCACGTCCACGCGTTCTGCGAGGTGCTCGAGCACGCCGCAGGCCTTCCTCCCGCGGGGATCACCGACCTGGGTTCCCGTACGCGCGCGTGACATGACCGACGCCTCGCCAGAGCCGGTCACCGACGACCCGGCACGCACCGACGACCCGGCCGCCGAGGTCGAGTCCGACGCCGGGTCCGACGTCGAGGCCGTTCCCCTACTCGCGCCCGCCGAGGGCGTGCCGCCCGTCGCGAGCTACCCCAGCGACATCGCCAGGGCGGCGGAGTTCCTTGCCGGCGGCCACGGCCCGTTCGCGATCGACGCCGAGCGCGCCTCGGGGTTCCGCTACTCCAACCGCGCCTACCTGGTCCAGATCCGCCGGGCCGGGGCGGGCACGGTGCTGATCGACCCGGTCAACCACGGCGGCGACTCGCTGACCGTCATGGCGCCGGTCGCCCGGGTGCTCGCCACCGACGAGTGGGTGCTGCACGCCGCCGACCAGGACCTCCCCTGCCTCGCCGAGCTGGGCATGACGCCGCCGCGGCTGTACGACACCGAACTCGGCGGCCGGCTCGCGGGCTTCGAGCGGGTGAACCTGGCCGCGATGGTGGAGCGCCTGCTGGGCCTGCAGCTGACCAAGGGGCACGGCGCCGCCGACTGGTCGAAGCGCCCGCTGCCGCCGGAGTGGCTGAACTACGCCGCCCTGGACGTCGAGATGCTGCTGGAACTGCGCGACGCCGTCGCCGCCGCGCTGGCCGAGCAGGGCAAGACCGAATGGGCCGCACAGGAATTCGAGCACTTGCGCACATTCGTGCCGCAGCCGACGCGACGGGACCGCTGGCGGCGCACGTCGGGCATCCACAAGGTGCGCGACCCGCGGACGCTGGCCGCGGTGCGCGAACTCTGGACCACCCGCGACGGCATCGCGCAGCGCCGTGACATCGCGCCCGGCCGCATCCTGCCCGATGCGGCGATCATCAACGCGGCCACCACGAATCCCGATACCGTGGAGGGCCTGACCGCGCTGCCTATCTTCGGCGGCGGGCGGCAGCGGCGCAGCGCCCAGGTGTGGCTCGACGCGCTCGCCCGGGCGCGGCGCACCGATGACCTGCCGTCGTCGTCCGAGCCGTCGACCGGTCCCCCGCCGGCCGCGCGGTGGTCGCGGCGCAAGCCCGAGGCCGCAGTCCGCCTCGAGGCGGCACGCAAGGGCATCAGCGAACTCTCGCAACGTCTTTCGGTGCCCGCGGAGAACCTGCTGACCCCCGACACCGTCCGTCGACTGTGCTGGGACTGGGAACCCCCGGCCGACGACGCGGAGGTGCGGCCCGCGGTCGAGGGGTTCCTGAGCGCGGCCGGCGCCCGGCCGTGGCAACGTGAACTGACCGTGCCGGTGCTCACCGACGCCCTCATCGCGACCGCGGACGCCGCCGCACCGGAGTAGCCGCGCCCGGGTTCAGCCGGCCCGGTCGACGTGGTCGAAGAAGTGGCGCACCACGTCCTCGGGCGCCTCGAGCTGCGGCCAGTGCGACACGCCGTCGGCGAGCAGCACGACGTCGGCGTCCGGAATCACCTCGGCGTACCGCGTCGCCATGTGCGCACCGGAATTCGGGTCGGCGGGTCCGTCGATCAGACGCATCGGCACGCTCGTCTCGCGCATCGCCCGCACCCACCGGTTGCGGTGCCGGTAGCGATCGTCGAGGAAGCGACCCACCTGGTGCAGGACGCGCTTGCCATCGTTGACGTCGAGGATCTGGTGGAACCGCTCGAGGTCCTCGGGCGTCGGCTTGGCGTCGACGCCGAACAGTTCGTCGAGCGTGCGCTCCAGCAGACGCCGCGACAACCGGGTGCCCTGCGCGCGACTCAGGACGTCGCCCAGCGGCGTTCCCGACATGGCCTTCTGCAGCAGCCGCGGGGTGTACGCCTCGTTGAACAGCCCGCCGTTCAGCCACGTGATCGACGTGAAGCCGACCGGGCGCAGCGACCAGTCGCCGAACTCGTGGCGGGCCAGCAGCTCCTGGGCCACCGAGTCACCGAGATCGTGGGCGAGGACGTGACATTCGGAAACCCCGAGGTGGCGCAGCAGCGCCTCCTGCGCGTCGGCGTGGTCGGTGACCGAGTACCGGTAGGCCGACGGCTTGTCCGAGAAGCCCAGCCCCAGCAGGTCCGCGGCGATCACGGTGAAGCGCTCGGTCAGCGCCGGCCAGACGAGCGACCAGTCGAAGGAGTTGAACGGGTAGCCGTGGATCGCCAGCAGCACCGGCGCCCGGCCCAGCGGCGGCCCGTCGACTCGGTAGAACACGTCGAAGCCGAGGTAGTCGAGGTACTGGCCCGAGGCCTTCCAGCGCGCGAGGGCGGCATCCATGGCGCGAGCGTAGCTGGGCTTCCACACCATTCTCGACCTCGGCCGCGCGGTGCTCACCGACCGGTTGCGCCGCCTCGTCGACCTCGGCGTCCTGGAACGCCGGCCGTACCGCGACGCCCAGCGGACCCGACACGAGTACCGACTGACGCAGAAGGGCCACGACCTCTACCCCGTCCTGATGGCGCTGCGACCCGTCAGTCGAGGGTGTCCGACACCGCCGGCTCGCCGACGGTGCTCGCCAGCGCCGCCACCCAGCCGGTGATCTGCCGGGCGACGTTCTGATCGGTCAGCCCGACCGCGGTGAGCACCTCGGTGCGCGAGGCATGGTCCTGGAACTCCTGCGGCATGCCGACGTCGCGGCACGGCACGTCCACCTCGGCCCGGCGCAGCGCCGCCGAGACCGACGATCCGATGCCGCCGTGCACGCCGTTGTCCTCGACGGTGACCACGAGCTTGTGCGTACGGGCCGTCTCGACGATCGCGTCCGGCACGGGGAGCACCCACCGCGGATCGACCACGGTGACGCCGATGCCCTGCACGCGCAGCCGCTCGGCGACCGACAGCGCCATCGACGCGAAGGGGCCCACGGCCACCAGCAGCACGTCGCCAGTCGTCCCGTCGGCGGGTTCGGCGAGGACGTCGATGCCCCCGCGCCGCTCGATCGCCGGCACGTCCTCGCCGACGGCGCCCTTCGGGAACCGCAGGACGGTGGGGCCGTCCTTGACCGCCAGCGCCTCGCCGAGTTCCTCGCGCAGCCGGGCGGCGTCGCGCGGCGCGGCGATCCGGATGCCGGGCACGATCCCGAGCAGCGACATGTCCCAGATGCCGTTGTGGCTGGCGCCGTCCGGGCCGGTCACCCCGGCGCGGTCGAGCACCATCGTCACCGGAAGCCGGTGCAGCGCAACGTCCATCATCACCTGGTCGAAGGCGCGGTTGATGAAAGTGGAGTAGATGGCCACCACGGGATGCATGCCACCCATGGCGAGCCCGGCCGCCGACGTCAGCGCATGCTGCTCGGCGATGCCCACGTCGAAGAACCGGTCCGGGAAGCGCTCCCGGAACGCGCTCAGACCGGTCGGCCCGGGCATGGCGGCGGTGATCGCGACGACGTCGCGGCGCTTGGCGGCCCGCTTGATGAGTTCGTCGGAGAACACCGACGTCCATCCCGGGGCGGCCACCGACGTCGACAGGCCGGTCAGCGGATCGATGATGCCGGTCGAGTGCATCATCTCCTCGACGTCGGCCTCCGCGGGCCCGAAACCCTTGCCCTTGCGGGTGACGACGTGCACGACCACCGGGGCGTTGAAGCCGCGCGCGTTGCGCAGCGCCACCTCGACGGCGTGCTCGTCGTGCCCGTCGATCGGGCCGACGTACTTCAGCCCCAGGTCGGTGAACATCACCTGCGGGGCGAGCGCGTCCTTGATGCCGGCCTTCACGCTGTGCATGCACTGGTAGCAGAGTTCGCCGATCAGCGGGACGCCGCGCACGGTGTCGCGGCCCCGCTCGAGCAGCTTCTCGTAGCCCGGCTGCAGCCGCAGCCCGGCCAGGTGATCGGCCAGCCCGCCGATCGTCGGGGCGTAGCTGCGGCCGTTGTCGTTGACGACGATGACGACGGGCCGCTTGGACGCGGCGATGTTGTTCAGCGCCTCCCAGCACATGCCGCCGGTGAGCGCGCCGTCACCGACCACGGCCACGACGTGTCGGTTGCGGTGCCCGCTGAGTTCGAAGGCCTTCGCCAGCCCGTCGGCGTAGGACAGCGCGGTGCTGGCGTGACTGGACTCGACCCAGTCGTGCTCGCTCTCCGCCCGCGACGGGTAGCCGGACAGCCCGTCCTTCTTGCGGAGGTTGTCGAAGTCGGCGCACCGCCCGGTGAGCATCTTGTGCACGTAGGACTGGTGACCGGTGTCGAAGATGATGGGGTCGTGCGGCGAGTCGAACACCCGGTGCAGTGCCAGGGTCAACTCGACGACGCCGAGGTTGGGGCCGAGGTGCCCACCCGTCGCGGCGACCTTGTGGATGAGGAACTCGCGGATCTCGGTGGCGAGTTCGCCCATCTGCGCCTGCGTCAGGTGTTGCAGATCGGCGGGGCCGCGGACCTGTTCGAGCATCCCGCCAGTTTACGCACGGACCGCCCGGGCCAGCCTCTTCGGACGTTGCCCGCGGCCGCGAAACCCGCGTCATGCACGCTCATCGCCGCACGTCAAGACGTTCCCCCCGCGAGCCGCGGATCGCGGTGTGACATTAGACTGACCCACGGTGTGCCGGGAAGTCTGGTCGGCGAGTGATGACCCATGCCGTAGATCCCGTTGAGGTGGCCACCATGCCCGATGACCGTCGACCACACCCCCGCCTGCTCTTCAGCAGGGGCTCCTGGACGGAGACGTCGCGGATCTCCGACATCCTCCGCAAGGAGACCGTCGGGGGCATGCTGCTCATCGCCGGTGCCGTGGCCGCGCTGGTGTGGGCCAACTCGCCGTGGGCGCCCGCCTACCAGGCGCTCGCCGACACCCACGTCGGCGCCGACGTGTTCGGTCTGCACCTGGACCTCACGCTGGCGACGTGGGCGGCCGACGGGTTGCTCGCCATCTTCTTCTTCGTGGTGGGCCTGGAACTCAAACGCGAGTTCGTCGCCGGGGACCTGCGCGATCCCGCCCGCGCCGCGCTGCCGATCGCGGCGGCCGTCGGCGGCATGGTGGTGCCCGCGCTGATCTTCGTGGCGTTCACCGTGACCGCGGGCGACGGCGCCCTGCGCGGGTGGGCCATCCCGACCGCGACCGACATCGCGTTCGCCGTCGCCATCCTGGCCGTCATCTCCACCCACCTGCCCGCGGCGCTGCGCACCTTCCTGCTCACGCTGGCCGTGGTCGACGACCTGCTGGCCATCACCGTGATCGCGGTCTTCTACACCGAGGACATCGACGCGGTGGCCCTCGGGCTGGCCGTCATCCCGCTGGCGCTGTTCGCGCTGTGCGTGCAACGACGCATCCGGTCGTGGTGGCTGCTGCTGCCGCTCGCCGCGGCCACGTGGGCGCTGGTGCACGAATCCGGGGTGCACGCCACCGTGGCCGGAGTGCTGCTGGGCTTCACCGTGCCGGTGCTGCGCAGCCAGGCCGCCGGTGGTCCGGAGGCCGGACCGGGACTCGCCGAACACTTCGAACACCGCATCCGACCGATCTCCGCCGGCGTCGCCGTGCCGGTGTTCGCGTTCTTCGCCGCCGGGGTGACCGTCGGCGGGCTCGACGGGCTCATCAGTGCGCTGACCGACCCCATCGCCCTCGGCATCGTCGCCGGCCTGGTCGTCGGCAAGACCGTCGGGATCACCGCGACGACGTGGGTGCTCTCGAAGTGCACCCGCGCCGCCCTCGACGACGCGCTGCGGTGGATCGACGTCGTGGGCATGGCGATGCTGGCCGGCATCGGCTTCACGGTCTCGCTGCTGATCGGCGAACTGGCCTACGGTTCGCACTCGGTGCGCGACGACCACGTCAAGATCGGCGTGCTGACCGGATCGCTGCTCGCGGCGGTGCTCGCGTCGATCCTGCTGCGGCTGCGCAACCGGCACTACCGGATCGTCTGCGAGCAGGAGTCCCTCGACGTCGACCGCGACGGCGTCCCCGACGTCTACCAGCGGCCGTCCTGACCACCGTCAGGACCGGGTGAGCACCGCCAGACACTCCACGTGGTGGGTCAGCGGGAACGAGTCGAACACCCGCAGGTCCGCCACCTCGTAGCCGTGGCCGAGGTACAGCCCGACGTCGCGCGCGAAGGACGCTGCCTCGCAACCGATGTGGACGATGCGCGGCACGCCGGTGGCGGCGAGCGCATCGATCACCTCGCGGCCGGCGCCGGTGCGCGGCGGGTCCAGCACCGCGACGTCGGGCCGCTCGGTGCGGCCGGAGAGCGCGCGGCGCACCGAATCGGTGACGACCTCCACCCCGTCCAGGTCGGCGAGAGCGCTGCGCGCGGCCCGGGCCGAGCCGCGCGAGGTGTCGACGGTGAGCACGTGGCCTGTCGGGCCGGCGCCGGCGGCCAGCACGGCCGCGAACACGCCGGCCCCGCCGTAGAGGTCCCACGCCGTCATGCCCGGGGCCACCGCGGCGTAGCGCTCGACCAGGTCGCTGTACAGCGCGGCCGCCCCGCGGTGCGCCTGCCAGAACGCCGTCACCGGGACGCGCCATACGCGGTCGCGCACGCGCTGCACCGCCTCGTAGGCCCCCTCGACGACCTGCGTGGGCGCCGTCGACCGGCCGGTGCGCGGACCGGTTCGCACGACGTGCCGGACGCCGTCGTCGTCGGCGACGACGTGGATCTCCGCGCCGCCCGGCCAGCGCTGCTCGGCGATGCCGTCGAGCAGGCCGGCCGGCACCTGCGCACACCGCAGGTCGGTGACCAGCTCGTCGCTGTGGTAGCGGTGGAAGCCTGCCCGGCCGTCGGGCGTCGTCGCGAGCCGCACCCGGGTGCGCCACCCGGTGGGACCGGCGTCGTCGACCGGCTCGCCGGCACCGGACCAAGTGACGCCGCCGAGCCGGCCGAGCTGGTTGGCCACCACGTCGGCCTTGAGCCGGCGCGCCGCCGCCGGTGCGGCGAAGGCCAAATCGCAGCACCCGGAACCGTGCTCCCCGGCGATCGGGCAGAGCGACGGGACGCGGTCGGGTGACGCGTCGAGGACCTCGACGGTCACGGCGTGCCAGTGCTTGGCGCGCTCGTCGGTGATGCGGGCGCGCACCCGCTCGCCGGGCAGGGCGCCGCGGACGAACACCACGCGGCCGCCCTCCTCGCGGGCGACGCAGCTGCCGCCGTTCGCCGGCGAGCCGACGGTCAGCTCGAGGACGGTGCCGCTCACTCGAGGAAGCCCCGGCGCGCGTCGCCGGGCGCCGACTTGGGTGCCATGTCCTTCAGCCGCTCCGAGGAGTTCAGCTGATACGGCACCGACGTGACCATCACCTGCGGTTCGAACAGCAGCCTGCCCTTGAGCCGCAGCGCACTCTGGTTGTGCAGCACCTGTTCCCACCAGTGCCCCACCACGTACTCCGGGATGAAGATGGTGACGACGGTGCGCGGCGCGTCGCGCGTGATGCGCTTGACGTAGTCGAGCACCGGCCGGGTGATGTCGCGGTAGGGCGATGCGACGATCTTGAGCGGCAGCGGGAAGTCGGACTCCTCCCACCGCGTCTTCAGCTCGCGGGCCTCGCCGTCGTCGATGCTGACGTGGATGGCCTCCAGCTCGTCGGGCCGGGTGGCGCGGGCGTAGGCCAGCGCCCGCTTGGTGGGCAGCGCGACGCTGGACACCAGCACGATCGCGTGGTTGCGGCTGGGCAGCACCACGTCGTCACCCGCCTCGGCGTCGGCGTCGGCCAGCTCGCGCCGGACGGTGGCGTAGTGCTTGTGGATCATCTTCATCAGCACGAACAGGGCGCCCATCGCGAGG
This sequence comes from Mycolicibacterium grossiae, assembly GCF_008329645.1. NCBI lineage: Bacteria > Bacillati > Actinomycetota > Actinomycetes > Mycobacteriales > Mycobacteriaceae > Mycobacterium > Mycolicibacterium grossiae. The sequence continues at coordinate 3,569,089 of NZ_CP043474.1, read as the reverse complement.
ATCGCGATCCACGCTCCCGCGGCGAACTTGGTGACGATGACGACGACGAGCACGGTGCCGGTGCACACGCAGCCCACCGAGTTGATGACACGGGACCGCTTCATGCGGCCACGCTCCACGGCGTCGGTCTCCACCCGCAGCAGCCGCGTCCAGTGCCGCACCATGCCGACCTGGCTGAACGTGAACGACACGAACACCCCGACGATGTACAGCTGGATGAGCGCGGTCACCTCGGCCTGGAACGCCACCACGAACGCGATCGCCGCGAAGGCCAGGAACAGGATGCCGTTGGAGAACGCCAGCCGGTCCCCGCGGGTGCGCAGCTGGTGGGGCAGGAAGCTGTCTTGGGCGAGGATCGACCCGAGCACCGGGAAGCCGTTGAAGGCGGTGTTGGCCGCCAGCATCAGGATGAGCGCGGTGACGAGCGCGATGAGGAACAGGCCCAGCGGGAAGTCGTGGAACACCGCGTCGGCGAGCTGGGCGATCAGCGTCTTCTGCTCGTAGTCCGCGGGCGCGCCGATCAGCTGCTCGCGTGGCCGCTCGGCGATCTGCACGCCGGTCTCCTTGGCCAGCATGATGATGCCCAGCAGCAGGGTGACCGAGATGCCGCCCAGCAGCAGCAGCGTGGAGGCGGCGTTGCGGGACTTCGGCTTGCGGAACGCCGGCACGCCGTTGCTGATCGCCTCGACCCCCGTCAACGCCGCCGATCCGGACGAGAACGCCCGGGCCACCAGGAAGACGAGCGCGAAGCCCAGCACGTCGCCGTGCTCGGTGTGCATCTCGAAGCCGGCCGACTCGGCCCGCAGCGGCTCACCGAGGATCTCGATCTGGAAGAAGCCCCAGCCCAGCATGATGAACATGCCGACCATGAAGGCGTAGGTCGGCACGGCGAACGCGGTGCCGGACTCGCGGATGCCGCGCAGGTTCAGCGACGCCAGCAGCAGGATCACCACGACGGCGAACCACACCTTGTGCTGACCGATGAACGGCACCGCCGAACCGATGTTGGACATCGCCGAGGACATCGACACCGCGACGGTCAGCACGTAGTCGACCATCAGCGCGCTGGCCACCGTCAACCCCGCGGTCGGACCCAGGTTGGTGGTGACGACCTCGTAGTCGCCACCACCGGACGGGTAGGCGTGCACGTTCTGCCGATAGCTCGCGATCACGACGATCATCACCGCCGCCACCGCGAGGCCGATCCACAGGGCGAGGGCGTAGGCCGACAGCCCGGCCACCGACAGCACGAGGAAGATCTCCTCCGGCGCGTAGGCGACCGACGACAACGCATCGGAGGCGAACACCGGCAACGCGATGCGCTTGGGCAGCAACGTGTGGGCCAGCTTGTCACTGCGGAAGGGGGTTCCCAACACCAGTCGGCGTGCGACGGTCGAGAGCTTGGACACGAGTGCCAAGGGTATGCCCTGGCAACGACGATCGTCTCGTGGCTGTAGCGTTTCAGCGCAGCACGAGGTGGACACACCAAGTTCTCTGAACTCGTGACCCGGGAAGGAACCGACGCGTGCGTGTTGTGGTGATGGGCTGCGGCCGTGTGGGAGCCTCCCTGGCCGACGGGCTGGCGCGCATCGGGCACGAGGTCGCCGTCATCGACCGCGACGGCACCGCGTTCCACCGGTTGTCCCCCGAGTTCCCCGGCGAGCGGGTGCTGGGCATGGGCTTCGACCGCGACGTGCTGCTGCGCGCCGGCATCGAGGAGGCCGGCGCCTTCGCCGCGGTGTCCTCCGGCGACAACTCGAACATCATCTCCGCGCGCGTGGCTCGCGAGACGTTCGGCGTCGAACGCGTCGTCGCCCGCATCTACGACGCCAAGCGCGCCGCGGTCTACGAGCGGCTCGGCATCCCGACCGTCGCCACGGTGCCGTGGACCACCGACCGGCTGCTCAACGTGCTGACCCGCGAGACCGAGACCACCAAGTGGCGCGACCCGTCGGGCAACGTCGGCGTCACCGAACTGCCGCTGCACGAGAACTGGGCGGGCCACCGCGTCACGGCGCTGGAGCGCGCCACCGGCGGCCGGGTCGCCTTCCTCATCCGGTTCGGCAGCGGTCTGCTGCCGGATGCGAAGACCGTCATCCAGGCCGGCGACCAGGTGTACCTGGCCGCCGTGTCCGGTCACGTCGCCGAGGCGATGGCGATCTCCGCCCTGCCGCCCGCCGAAGACGTCGACGACGAGTGAGGATGCCGTGAAGGTCGCCATTGCCGGGGCCGGCGCCGTCGGCCGGTCCATCGCCCGCGAACTCGTCGACGGGCACGACGTCACACTGCTCGAGCGCAATCCCGAGCACCTCGACGTCGACGCCATCCCGGCCGCGCAGTGGCGCCTGGGCGACGCGTGCGAACTGAGCCTGCTGGAGTCGGTGAAGCTCGAGGAGTTCGACGTCGTCATCGCCGCGACCGGCGACGACAAGGCCAACGTGGTCCTGAGCCTGCTGGCGAAGACGGAGTTCGCGGTGCCGCGCGTGGTGGCCCGGGTGAACGACCCCCGCAACGAGTGGCTGTTCGACGAGAACTGGGGCATCGACGTCGCCGTGTCGACGCCGCGGATGCTCGCGTCCCTCGTCGAGGAGGCCGTGTCGGTCGGCGACCTGGTGCGGCTGATGAGCTTCCGCAAGGGGCAGGCCAACCTCGTCGAGATCACGCTGCCCGACGACACCCCGTGGGGCGGCAAGGCCGTCAAACGCCTCGAACTCCCCCGCGACGCATCGCTGGTGACGATCCTGCGCGGTGCGCGGGTGATCGTGCCCGAGGACGACGAGCCCCTCGAGGGCGGCGACGAGCTGCTGTTCGTGGCGGTCGCCGAGGTCGAGGAGCAGCTGCGCAGCCTGATCCTGCACCCGCGCTGAGGCGTCAGCGCCGCACGGCCGGGGGCGGTGTCGCGCGGTCGTGGCAGCGCGCCAGCGCATCGAGGGTAACTGCGCCCAGGCCCCCAGCGGGGTTGCGGATGCCGATGGCCGAGACCACCCCGGCGGCGGCGAACAGCACGGCCACCAGCGCGGCGACGCGGCGGAAGCCCTCGACGTCGAGCGCCGGCCCCACCAGCACGCCCATGAAGGCCACCGCGATCAGCCCGGCGATGCGCGAGATGGCGTTGTTGACCGCCGACCCGATGCCGCTCTGCGACGGGTCGACCGCCGCGAGCACCGCTGCCGTCAACGGCGACACCGTGATGGACAGTCCCAGCCCGAACACCGTCAACCCCGGCAGCACCTGCGTCCAGAAGTCGAACGGCTCACCGGCCGTGCACATCAGCGCGAAGCCGACCGCGGCCACCAGCGGGCCGACCGCCATGAACACCCGCGGACCGTGTGCGCCGGCGAGCGCGCCGAAGCGCGGGGCGAGGAAGAACGACAGCACGGGCACCGGCAGCGTGGCCAGCCCGGCGAGCGCGGCCGACATGCCGACGGCCTCCTGCAGGAACAGGGCGACGATCAGCGTGCCGAGCGACACCGCCGCGTAGAGGAACACCGTCGCGAGGTTCCCCGCGGCGAAGTTGCGCCGGGCGAACAGCGTGAGCGGCATCATCGGCCGCGCCGCACGGCGCTCCCAGAAGGGGAACGCCACCACCGCGGCGATGCCGATGGCGAGGGACCCGGCCACCGCGGGATGCGTCAAGCCGAGCCGCTGCTGCTCAATGAGCGCGAACACCGTCGCCGCCAGACCGACCGCGGCCAGCACCGCGCCGACGACGTCGATGCGCTGCCTGCCCGCCACCGGGGCGTCGGCGGGCAGGCGCAGCGCGAGCAGCAGCGTGACCGCGAGCGGAACCAGGTTGAGGCCGAACACCCACCGCCAGTTCAGCGTGTCCACCAGCACGCCGCCCAGCGGCGGTCCGACGACGAAGGCGGTGCCCGTCCACGCCGTCCAGGTACCGATGGCCCGCGCCTGCGCGGGACCGCTGAAGTGGGCGTTGAGCATCGCCAGCGAACTGGGCACCAGGAACGCCGCGCCGACGCCCTGCAGACAGCGCGCGGCGATCAGCGACCACCCGCTCGGCGCGACGGCACACAGCAGCGATGCCACCGCGAACACCAGCAGACCCCAGCGCAGCACGCGCAGCCGGCCGTAGGAGTCGGACACCGCACCGGCGACGAGGATCAGCGCGCCGAGCGTCAGCAGGTAGCCATCGACGACCCACTGCTGGGTGACGACCCCGCCACCGAGGTCCCCGGAGATCGCCGGTAGCGCGAGGTTCACCACGGACCCGTCGAGGAACGCGACGAAGGACGCGAGGACCGCAACCGCGATCAGCGTCCGGTCGGCGCGCGGGCTCGTCAGTCGCCGGCCCCCGCAGGGCGGGACGCCTCCGACGGCGCACTCTCGGGTTCGGCGTCCGCGGGTTCGGCGTCCTGCGACTCGTGCGCGTGCAGGGTGCGCTGCGCGCTGCGAATGGCCAGGTAGGTGACGAGCGCCGCGACGGCGGTCAGCGGCCATCCCATCGCGATGCGCGCGACGCCGAGCAGGCCGGTCTGGTCGTCGTCGTAGAGGTGGTTCTGCACGATGAAGCGGGCGGCGAACACCACTGCCCACACCATGGTGGCGACGTCGAAGGCGAGCACGGCGCGGCGGACCCGCCGCCAGCCCCGGTCGCGGCCGTTCGCCCAGCCCCAGACGTAGCCGACGAGCGGGCGGCGGATCACCACCGACAGCGCGAACACGCCGGCGTAGACGAGCGACGACCAGATGCCGAGCAGGAAGTAGCCCTTCGACTCACCCACGATGTAGGCGATCAGCACGCTGATGCCGACGGCGAAGAAGCCGGAGAACGCGGGCTGCAGGGTGTCGCGGCGGATCAGCCGCCAGACGAGGATGAGCGTGGCCACCCCGAGCGCGGCGTAGATGGCGGGCACGAGCCCGAACAGCGACGAGATGGGGACGAAGACGAGGACCGGCAGCGACGAGTAGATCAGGCCGCTGATGCCGCCCATCTGGGCGAGCACGGCCTGGGCGTTGAGCGTGGGTTCGGCGTTCGCTTCGGCGGCCGCCGCGTCGGCGGGCCCGGTGGTGTCGCCGGAGTCGTGGGTCCCCTGGTCGGGGGCCGTCACTTCTGGATCTCGTAGTGCGGGTTGTAGATCGCCTTGCTGCCGTTCTCGAGGTGACCGAGGCGGCCGTGCACGCGCAGCGTCCGTCCGCTCTCGATGCCCGGGATGCGCCGCTGGCCCAGCCACACCAGCATCACCGAGTCGGTGCCGTCGAACAGTTCGGCGCGGACGCCGCCCGCGCACCCCTTGGCGGCGGTCTCGACGCACCGCAGGGTGCCGACCATCGTGACCTCTTGCCCGCGACGACAGTCGATCGCCTTCTGGGCTCCGGTCTGGGTCGCCTCGTCGGTGAGTTCTTCGACGTCGAGTTGTTCTGGGTCCTCCGTCAGACGACGGGTGAGACGACGCAGATAACCTTCGGCCGTGGCCATGGTCTCTCCTGACCGCTGTGGCGGATCCACCGTGGATCCTCCTCAATCAACGCCACGGTAGACCTCTTGGTTCCGATATGCCACGTCGCCTTCGGCGGTGTCGGCGACGCGCTCACCGCACCCGCACGGCACGATCGGACGATGGCGCTCAAACTCCAGGGCACGACGGCGGTCGTGCTGCCCGGCACGGGTTCTGACGACGACTACGCCTACCGTGTGTTCTCCCCCACACTGCACGAGCACGGCGCCGGGGTGGTGACCCCGGCGCCCGACCCCGCGCGGTTGATCGACGGTTACGTCGCGGCGCTCGACGAGGCGGCGCACGACGCGCCGATCCTCGTCGGCGGCATCTCGATCGGCGCCGCGGTCGCGCTCGCGTGGGCGCTGCGACACCCGCGGCGCGTCGTCGGCGTGCTCGCCGCCCTGCCGGCGTGGACGGGGCCGAGCGAGGGCGCGGCCGCCGCCCGCGCGGCCACGCACACCGCACACCTGCTCCGCCGCGACGGACTCGGCGCGACGATCGCGGACATGCGTGCCTCGAGCCCGCAGTGGCTGGGCGACGAACTCGCCCGGTCGTGGGCCGGGCAGTGGCCGTCGCTGCCCGACGCCATGGCCGAGGCGGCCGCGTTCAGCGCGCCGACCAGCGCGCAACTGGGGGCGCTGGTGGTGCCGCTGGGCGTGGCCGCGGCGACCGACGACGCGGTGCACCCCGTGGAGGTCGCCTTCGAATGGGTGGCGGCGGCACCGCGGGCGGCGCTGCGCACGGTGACCCTGGATGCGATGGGCGCCGACCCGGGCGTCCTGGGCCGGGCGTGCGTCGAGGCGCTGCTGGAGGCGTGAGGCGCTGCTGGAGGCCTGAGGCGCCGGCTCAGCCGCCGGTGATGGTCCGCAACTGCTGCATCGCCGAGCCCTGCTCGCTGCGCCGGGCCTCGGGCGCCGGTTCGGGCGCGGGGGCCGGCTGGGTGGCGGCGTGCTCGGCGACCATCTGGGCGGCGCGGGCGCGCAGCCGCTCGACGAGCGACTCCGACAGTTGCAGCGGCAGCATGGCGCGCACCGGCTGCGGCGTGTCGCCGCGACGGATCACGGTGTCGGCCAGTGCTTTACGCACCTCGCGAGCGATCTGGTCGGCGTTCTGCGGCGGACCGATGGCCGCGCCGCGAACCATCCACCGGGGGCCGTCGACGCCGATGAACCGCATGACGACGGGCTCCGGTCCGGAGGTCACCACACCGACCACCTCGCGGCCCCAGGGCCCGTCCTCGATGCTCACCTGGGCGTTGTCGTTGCGCAGCGAGTCGGCGATCTCGGTGACCACCTCGCGCCACAGCCCGCCGCTGCGCGGGGCGGCCCAGGCGGTGATGTTGTAGCGCCCGCTGGGCGTCACCATCCACACCGCACTCGGAACGCCCTGCTGGTTGACCTCGAACACCATCTCCGCGCCGTCGTGCTCGGGGATGAGCACCGCACCCAGGTCGTGCCTGCCGATGGACGCGACCGCGGCATCGTCGAAGTCGCCGATGTCGAAGGGGCCGTCCTCGTCGTCGCCCCCGGCGGTGGCCGCCGGCGCGGCGGCTGCAGCGGGGACCTCCGGTTCGGCGGATTCGGGTGTGCGGCCGTCGCCGCCGTCGCTCTTGCGCCTACGCAGTGCCATCACAAACTCTCGTGTCCGCCGGAGGAACCGTGACCGCCGCAGCCACGGGTGGTGTCAGCCAACCCTGCCTCATCGAAGGACGTGACCTCGACGAGATCGGGAAGTTCGACCCGCTGCACCAGGAGCTGCGCGATGCGGTCACCGCGCCGGATCGCGATGGGTGCGCTCGGGTCGAGGTTGATCAGTGCCACCTTGATCTCGCCGCGGTAGCCGGCGTCGATCGTGCCGGGGCTGTTCACGATCGAAAGGCCCACGCGCGCGGCCAGTCCCGAGCGCGGATGCACCAGCCCGACCATCCCGTGCGGGATGGCGACCGCGATGCCGGTGCCGACGAGCGCGCGATGACCGGGAGCCAGGTCGACGTCGACCGCGCTGTAGAGGTCGACGCCCGCGTCGCCGTCGTGGGCGCGGGCCGGCAGCGGCAGTTCCGGATCCAGCCGGACGACCGCCAGAGAGGTGGACACGATGCACGAGATTACTCTTGGCCGCGTGTCAGACACGCGTGCAGCCGCCGGAACCGTGCGCTACCGCGAGCGGCTCCGGGTGCCGTGGTGGTGGTGGCTGCCCGGCCTCGGGCTGGCCGCGCTGATCGCCTTCGAGGTGAACCTCGGCATCGAGGCGATCCCGTTCTGGGTGCCGTTCGTGGTGCTCGCGCTGGTGGCCGCGGCGGCGCTGACCTGGCTGGGCCGCCTCGACGTGCGCGTGGTCGCGGCGCCGGGCGCCGAACCGGAACTCTGGGTGGGGGCGGCACACCTGCCGGTGGGCGTCATCGCGCGCACCGCTCGGGTGCCGAAGTCGGCGAAGTCGGCGGCGCTCGGACGGCAGCTCGACCCGGCCGCCTACGTGGTGCACCGCGCGTGGGTGGGCCCCATGGTGCTGGTCGTGCTCGACGACCCCGACGACCCCACGCCGTACTGGCTATTCAGCTGCCGGCGGCCGGATCTGCTGCTGGCGGCACTGCAGAGCTGACGCGCCGGGGTCAGGCCGCGCAGTCGGTGCAGATCGGGTTGCCGTTCTTCTCGGTGGCGAGACGGCTGCGGTGCTGGACCAGGAAGCAACTCGAGCAGGTGAACTCGTCGGCCTGCTTCGGGATCACCCGCACCGACAATTCTTCGCCCGACAGGTCGGCGCCGGGAAGTTCGAAGGACTCCGCGGTCTCCGATTCGTCGACGTCCACCGCCGACGACTGGGCTTCGTTGCGCCGGGCCTTGAGTTCCTCGAGGGAGTCCTCGGAGACGTCGTCGGTCTCGGTGCGCCGTGGGGCGTCGTAGTCGGTAGCCATTTACCTCTTTCCCCTCCATAACATAGCGACAGAGCTTTGTACCAGCGCAGAACGCATCCGCCAAATGATTCGTGCCCCGACCCGCGGTGGATGGTGCTGTGATTCGCATCACAGCGGTGGTCCGCTACCTTCGTGCGCTCGGCGCCGAGGCGAGCGGCCGCCGTCTAAGGTGCAGGGGTGGTTTCGCAGATCACCTCGGGTACGGCGTTCGACAAGCACGGTCGACCGTTCCGCCGACGCAACTACGTGCCCGGTCTGGCCCTGCTCGCCGTGCTGGCGGTCGTGACGCTGGGCGTGTGGGTGGTGGCGTTCAACCGCCCCGCCGACGTGCAGGAGGTCGTCGCGTGCAACCCGCCGCCCGCCGCACCCGACCTCGCGGCGTCACCGCTCGGCGAGCGGGTGGCGGCCTCGGACATGGCCGAGGTGATGCCCGCCAAGTTGGCCGACACCAAGATTCGCGTACTCAATGCCAGCGGTCAGGGCGGCCAGGCCGCCGAGGTCGCGGGCGCTCTGCGCGACATGGGCTTCGCGCAGCCGACGGCGGCCAACGACGGCGTCTACGCCGAGCAGCGGCTGCAGTGCCAGGGTCAGATTCGCTTCGGCCCGTCGGGCCGTGCGGCGGCGGCCGCGGTGTGGCTGGTGGCACCGTGCACCGAGCTGTACCAGGACCAGCGCCCGGACGACACCGTGGACCTCGCCGTCGGCACCGAGTACGACCAGCTGAGCCACAACGACGACATCGACGCGATGCTCGCCAGCCTGCGCCCCGACGCCACCCAGCCGCCGGACACGTCGCTGCTGACCAGGATCCACAGCGCCACCTGCTGACCGGCGCTCAGGGCAGCGGCGCACCCGCCGCCCGCAGCACCGCCGCCAGGTCCGCGGCGATGCCCGGGGCCGCGGCGGCGATGAACTCGCCGCCGCTGCCGTCCACCGGCGGCAGCGTCAGCACCGCGCCCGCCTCCTCGGCGACCAGGGCACCCGCCGCCCAGTCCCACACGTGCACGCCGTCCTCGTAGTAGGCGTCCAGGCGGCCGGCGGCCACCATGCACAGGTCCAGCGCGCACGATCCGATGCGGCGGACGTCGCGGATGTCGGCGAGCACCCGGGCCAGTACCTCCGCCTGCGCCACGCGGCGCTGCGGGTCGTAGGAGAAGCCGGTGCCCACCAACGCCATCGCCAGCTCGTCGAGCGGCGTGCAGCGCAACGGGGTCACCTCCTCGCCGCGCCGCACCGTCGCGCCATGCCCACGAGCCGCCGAGAACACCTCGCCGTTGGTCACGTTGGCCACCGCCCCGGCCACCGTCACGCCGTCGACCTGCACGCCCACCGACACCGCGTACGCCGCCTCGACGCCATAGACGAAGTTCACCGTGCCGTCGATCGGGTCGAGCACCCACTGCGGCCGCCCCGGCTCCCCCAGCAGCGCACCGCCCTCCTCCTCGCCGAGCACCGACTCTCCCGGTCGCGTCGCGGCGAGGCGCTCGCGCAGCAGCCGCTCGGTCTCGGTGTCGACGATCGTGACCGGGTCGGTGGGGGTGGTCTTCGACCGCACCGCTGAACCGTCCCGCACGGCACCGGCGGCGAACACCTCGACGCGTCGGCGGCGGACGTAGTCGGCGGCCTCGGCGGCGAGTCCCTCCGCAACCGTCCGCAGGGTGGTCGGGCCGGTGTCGATGTCGGTCACGTGGTTGGTCACGCAGACCATCGCATCACGAATCGTCGACGGGTCGCGCGGCAGCCCGACGTCCCGCGGACCGACGCACTACTGTTGGGCTTCGCCTGGCCACGCTTCCGAGTGGGCGCACCGCGCCCGTCCCGAACAGGAGTGCTCATGACCGACGACGGACAGAACCGCGGATTCGGCGTCGACGTCGGCGGCAGCGGCGTCAAGGGCGGCATCGTCGACCTCACCACCGGCGAGCTGGTCGGCGAGCGCTTCAAGCTCGCCACTCCCCAGCCTGCCACCCCCGACGCCGTCGCCAAGACGGTCGCTGCGGTCGTGCGGGAGTTCGGCTGGACCGGCAAGCTCGGCGTGACCTATCCCGGTGTCGTCACCAACGGCATCGTGCGGACCGCCGCCAACGTCGACAAGGGCTGGATCGGGACCAACGCCCGAGAGGTGATCTCCGCCGAACTCGACGGCCAGGCCGTCACCGTGCTCAACGACGCCGATGCCGCCGGGCTGGCGGAGGAGAAGTTCGGCGCCGGGCGGGACAACTCCGGGGTCATCGTGCTGCTCACCTTCGGCACCGGCATCGGCTCGGCGGTCATCCACGACGGGAAGCTGCTGCCCAACACCGAGTTCGGGCATCTCGAGGTGGGCGGCAAGGAAGCCGAGCACCGCGCCGCGTCGTCGGTCAAGGAGCGCAAGGACTGGAGCTACGAGCGGTGGAGCGAAGAGGTCACCAAGGTCCTCGTCGCCGTCGAGAACGCCATCTGGCCCGATCTGTTCATCGCCGGCGGCGGCATCAGCCGCAAGGCCGACAAGTGGATCCCCCTGCTGAAGAACCGCACCCCGGTGGTGGCCGCCACGCTGCTGAACACCGCGGGAATCGTCGGCGCCGCGATGGCCGCCGAGGCCACGTCCGGTTCGGTCGCCGGGTCAGTCGTCGAATTCGACTGAGTGCCGCGCCAGTTCGGCGCGCGTCCGGATGCCGAGCTTGCGGTAGGTCCGGCTGAGGTTGTGCTCCACCGTCTTCGGCGTGATGAAGAGCGCCGAGGCGATGTCGCGATTCGTCATCCCCGCTGCGGCCAGCCGCGCGACGCTCGACTCCGACGGCGTCAGGCTCGACGCGCGGTCGCGCGCCACGGTCACCCTGGCGAGTTCGGCTCGCGCCCGGTCTGCCCACGGTGCTGCGCCGAGCGACTCGAAGGCCGTCAGCGCCTCGCCGAGCCGGCGGGCCGCGAGCTGCTTGCGCCGCATCCGGCGCGCGACCTGCCCGCCGAACAGCGCGGTGCGGGCCCGCTCGAACGGCATCGCCACGCGATCGTGCTCGGCCATCGCGCGGTGCACGGCGCGTTCGGCCGCCTCGTGGTCACCGCGCGCGGAACAGGCCATCGCCCGGCCGCGTGCCGCCACCGCCAGCATCCACGGCCGGTCGTGGGCCGAGCCGTTGCGTTCCAGCGCTGCGATCAGCGGTTCGGCCTCGTCGACCCGGCCCACGGCGACCAGCGCCTCGATGGCGTCGGGGAGGTGCGCCGCGCTCGTGATCTCGGTGCCCGCCGCCGGGTCGAAGGCCGCCAGTAGCGGCGCCAGCACGGCCAGCGCCTCGGCGTGGCGGCCGCGGGACACCTCGAGGAACGCCAGCGTCGCGGTGGGCTCCCACGTCAGGTGCGGCGCCCCGCAGCGTCGCGCGCCGTCGATGGCGGCGTCGATCGCCCCACGCGCCGCCGCGTCCCGCCCCTGACGGGCGAACACCATGCCCCGCAGGACGTCCGCGAGCGCGATCGAGTGTGGCGCTCCGGCCTGCTGGGCCCGCGCCAGCATGTCCTCGGCGATGACCTCGGCGGCGCCGTAGCGCCCGAGCCAGACGTTGACCATCACCAGCAGCCCCGCCACGAAGACGAGGTCGGCGTCCGAGCCGCGTTCGATGCACCGGCGGCGTTCGGCGAGCAGACCGGCACGCCCCTCCTCGAGGCGTCCCGTCCAGGCGAGGGTGATGGCGTCCGCCACCCGTGCCCGATACGCCGCGGGGACCTCTGCGTCGACGTCCTCGCCGTCGAGCGCTTCGGCCAGCGCGACCTCGTCGCGGCCGGCACCGAGGGCGCACGCGATGACGACGTGGATGGCGAGCGCCTGGCTTCGTTCGGCAGGCGACGCACCACGCCGCGCGCACGCCACGGCCGCCGCGGCGTGCCGCACGGCCTCGTCGTGGCGGCCTGACATGACGAGTGCGTACGCCATGCCGCCGTGGGCCCTAGAGAGCAGGAGTGCGTCCGTGGCGAACGGGAGCACGCGCTCCTCGAAGCAGGTGATGGCCTCGACGAAGCGTTGGTCGTAGATCAGGCTGCCGGCGGTGGCGAGGGCGGCGACCTGGCGGGTGCCGTCGTCGACGGCGGGCCCCAGCAGCGGCGCGACCAGAGCGCGGGCATGCACGGTCTGCCCGGAACGGAACGCCTGGCGCGCCGCCAGGATTCGGCGTTCGGGGGTGTCGCCGCCAAGGCCGATCGCCAGCTCGTAGAGTTCCGCGGCGGCCGCAGCGGCCCCGCGTTCCTCCGCGCTGCGCGCAGCGGCGTCGAGGGCGTCCAGCGTGGCCGCGTCGGCCGTCGTGGCGCCCAGCGCCAGGTGTCGGGCACGGAGTTCCGGCTGCGTCTCGACCGCGGCCAGTGCCCGGTGCATGCGCCGTCGCCGGGCCGGGCCTGCCTGCTGGTGAACGCCGCGGGCCAGCAGCGGATGGGTGAAGCGCACGTGCGTGCCGTCGCAGACGACGACGCCCTCGCGCTCGGGCGCGCCGAGGAGTTCCAGCACCCGGGCAGTGGATGCCCCGGTCGCCCGGGCCAGCAGCGTCACGCTGGCATCGGTGACGCACGACGCGGCCAGCAGCACGTCGGCGACGGCCTCGCCGTAGTGCGCGGTGCGCGCGCGCACCACCTCGGCCAGGGTGGCGGGCAGTCGGCCGTCGCGGCCCGGCGTCGCACCGTCGACCGCGCGCGCCAGCTCGAGGGCGAAGAACGGATTCCCGCCGGACACGTCCGCGATGCGCAGCAGCGTCGGCCGCGGAACCGCCCGACCGAGGCGCCCGGTCACCAGCGCCTGCAGCGCCGTCAGTCCCATCGGACGCACCCGCAGCCGGGCGACGGCGTCGGGCGTCGCGAGCTGCAGCCAGGCCGCGGCGACGGCGTCCGGTCCGGAGGTGCGTTCGGTGAGCAGCACCGCCACCCGACCGGTCAGTCAGCGCGCGGCGCGCCGCAGCACCAGCTGGCTGGAGGAGTCCAGCCACTGGGCGTCGTCCACGGCGAGCAGGACGGGGCCGTGCTCGGTCATGGCCGTCACCGCCGACACCAGCGCCGCGCTCGTCACGCGCTGGTCGGTCGGCGGGCCGTCGGCCGTGGCGCGCAACAGCACCCGGTCCAGCGCCAGCCGGTGCAGGTCCGACAGCGAGGCCAGGACCTCGCCGTCGACGTCGGCGAGCAGGTCTCCGATCGCGGTGTAGGCGAGCACCGATTCGGCCTCGCCGGCGCGCGCCTGGAGTATCCGGAAACCCGTCGCGCGGGCCTGCTCGACGGCGGCGCTCCACAACGTCGTCTTGCCGATTCCGGCGTCGCCGGCGATCACCAGCGCGGCCGGGCGCGACCGCGCCCGCTGCAGCAGCGCGTCGACCGCCCGCGTCTCCTCCGCCCGAGTCACGGCCCCCACCGACACGCGTCCATCATGTCAGCCGGCAAAGGAATCGGCATCCCCGATCGGAATCCGGGCGCAGTTCTTCGACGCCGCGACGCGCACGTCGCAGCACACGGGAACCCCACCGCCGTTCCGGAACGCGTCCAGGTGTTGCGGTTCTGGCTATGCGGTGGCGGATTCGGCGAATGATTGCTGGGACGGTTCCGGCTCGCCGAGACGCCGAATTGGCCGACGAATCGGGCACCGGCTCACTCTGTCGTTACAATGGTCAACGGCGGCCGCACACGAATGGCGGCGAGTATCCGAAGAGATGTCACCGCCAACATTCGACAGCCGACGACTTTTCGGTGGTGCACGCCCACGCCACCGAACCAGCAAGACCGAAGGGGTGCCCGTGGCAGCGACGAAGGCAGCGACCAAGGCGGAGCCGGGAACCGACGAGCCGATCACGAGCGCCGCCGCGTCCGCCGCCCCCAAGGCGCCGGCGAAGAAGGCGCCCGCCAAGCGGGCCACCAAGGCGGCACCGCGCGCGAAGGCCGACGGCGCGACCAAGGCTCCGGCCAAGAAGGCCGCGAAGAAGGCGGCGTCCCCCGCGACCCGCGCCAAGAAGGACGGCGACGACGTCGAGGCGACCGACGATCTCGACACCGGCGCCGAACTCGACGGCGAACCCGGCGACGACCTCGAGGCGGACATCGACCTCGAGGACCTGTCCGACGACGACGCCGAGGACGCCGACGAGGCGGATGACGACGCCGAGGACGACGCCGCCGACGAGACGACCGGTGGTGCGGTCAAGCCCGCCGCCGCAGGCGCCGACGGTGCCGCGAAGGCCGCCGACGGCGACGACGAGATCGCCGAGCCGTCCGAGAAGGACAAGGCGTCCGGCGACTTCGTCTGGGACGAGGAGGAATCCGAGGCGCTGCGTCAGGCCCGCAAGGACGCCGAGCTGACGGCGTCGGCCGACTCGGTCCGCGCTTATCTCAAGCAGATCGGCAAGGTCGCCCTGCTGAACGCCGAGGAGGAGGTCGAACTCGCCAAGCGCATCGAGGCCGGCCTCTACGCCACGCAACTGATGGCCGAGAAGGCCGCCAAGGGCGAGAAGTTCACGCCCACCGAGCGTCGCGACATGACGTGGATCTGCCGCGACGGCGACCGCGCGAAGAACCACCTGCTCGAGGCCAACCTGCGGCTGGTGGTGTCACTGGCCAAGCGCTACACCGGCCGCGGCATGGCGTTCCTGGACCTGATCCAGGAGGGCAACCTGGGTCTGATCCGCGCGGTCGAGAAGTTCGACTACACCAAGGGCTACAAGTTCTCCACCTACGCCACCTGGTGGATCCGACAGGCCATCACCCGCGCCATGGCCGACCAGGCCCGCACCATCCGCATCCCGGTGCACATGGTCGAGGTCATCAACAAGCTGGGCCGCATCCAGCGCGAGCTGCTGCAGGACCTGGGCCGCGAGCCCACGCCCGAGGAGCTGGCCAAGGAAATGGACATCACGCCGGAGAAGGTGCTGGAGATCCAGCAGTACGCGCGTGAGCCCATCTCGCTGGACCAGACCATCGGCGACGAGGGCGACAGCCAGCTCGGTGACTTCATCGAGGACTCCGAGGCCGTGGTGGCCGTCGACGCGGTCAGCTTCACGCTGCTGCAGGATCAGCTGCAGTCGGTGCTGGAGACGCTGTCGGAGCGCGAGGCCGGCGTCGTGCGGCTGCGGTTCGGCCTCACCGACGGCCAGCCCCGCACGCTCGACGAGATCGGCCAGGTCTACGGCGTGACGCGCGAGCGCATCCGTCAGATCGAATCCAAGACGATGAGCAAGCTGCGCCACCCGAGCCGCTCGCAGGTCCTGCGCGACTACCTGGACTAGGACGGCGCCGAGAGCCGTGCCGCTCAGCGGCGCTCGCGGACCTTGTAGGACACCGGCCACGACTCGCGGGACTCGTCGCCGGTGAGCGGGGTGCCCTTACCGCCCACCTGGACGGCATAGGCCTCCATGCCGGCGCCGACCTCGCGGTCGGCCTTCTCCTTGGCCAGGTACATTAACTCGTCGATGCCCAGCTCCTTGAAGGCGACGAAGGAGCTGCGCCGCACCACGTGGGGGCTGGTGGCCTCGGCCACCATGCGGTCGGTGAGCAGCCGGCCGCCGAGGATGGCCGCGCCCATGAACGCGAACGGCACGATCCAGTAGCAGACGAACGACAGCGGCGTGCGCGTGTCGAGGATCGTGGCGTCGCCCTGCACGATCGGCGGGATGGCCGAGGAGATCGTCATCCCCGCGAAGGCGCCGACCCAGATCCACGTGATCGCGGTGGTGATGCGACCGAACAACTCGCTGCGCACCACCTCCTTGGGCTGGTCGACCTCGGCGATCTCGCGGACGAACGGCCTGCCGATGAGCAGCCCGACGAGCGCCACGAGCAGGATGCCGGCGTTGCTCAACGGCTGGATCCATCGCTCGAGGAACGCCTGCGACGTCGTGAACGTCAGCACCGCGAGGACGAGAAACGTTGCGATGGCGCCAATTTCGAGGGACCGACCGGGTGTACGGCGCAGCCGATTGACCACCAGCGCACCGACCGCCGCGGCGAGCGCGACCAGTACGGCAGCGCGGAACGGCACGTTGCCGACCAGGATCCAGTACACGAACCACGGCGCGAAGCCCGACAGGATGGCCATGCGACGAGTCTAGGGAACGCCGCGTTACAGACGGGCGTGAACCTGTCATGCCGCCGGATCGACCGCCGACTCCCCCGCTATCGTGTGCGCGTGCCCATCGGACCCGCTCTCGCACCCGGCCGCGCGAGGCGACGGTGACCGACCGGTTGCGCGTCTCGTCGGGATCGCCGTTCGAGGACCAGGTCGGTTACTCGCGCGCCGTGCGGGTCGGCCCGCTGGTGCTGGTGGCCGGTACCACCGCACCCGGGGACGGCGTCGCCGCGCAGACGGCTGCGGCGCTGGCCCGGATCGAGGCGGCCCTGCGCGAGTGCGGCGCCTCGCTCGGCGACGTCGTGCGCACCCGGATCTTCGTCACCGACATCGCCGCGTGGCCGGAGGTCGCCCGCGTGCATGCCGGGGTGTTCGGCGACGTGCGACCCGTCGCCACGATGGTCGAGGTCTCCGCGCTCATCGCGCCCGACCTCCTCGTCGAGATCGAAGCCGACGCCTACGTCGGCTGAGTCAGCGGAGCGTAGGCACCGTCGCCGCCCGGGAGGTAGGGCGTGACGTCGACGACGGCTGCGACGGGCAGCGGGCCGTACAGGTGCGGGAAGCGCATCGACGCGGGATCGGTGGCGACGCCCGGCTCCCACCGGATCGGCGCCTCCAACGAGGACGGGTCGCACCACAGCAGCACCATGTCGGTGCGTCCGGAGTAGAGGCGGTTGGCAGGCAGGTGCACCTGTTCGGGCGCCGAGAGGTGCACGAAGCCCACCTCGTCGAGCGACGGCGGGCGGCGCTCCCCCGCGGCGCGTGCCGCGTCCCATTCGGCGGTGCTGCACAGGTGCACCAGCGTCGGCGGGTTTGTGATCATGCGCTCAGTGTGCGGGGCCCGCAACCTGGGTACTAGGTGAGACACGACACACCGGTGAACGGTCTGGGAACAACGCCCGAAGCCGAAACGTCTGACACAGTAGAGAAACGCGAGTTTGGAGGAGGAGCCATGAACGCAACTCTGACCAGTCCCGAACTGACCCGGGCTGATCGCTGCGACCGCTGCGGCGCCGCCGCTCGCGTCCGGGCCAAGCTGCCCTCGGGTGCCGAGCTGTTGTTCTGCCAGCACCACGCCAACGAGCACGAGGCAAAGCTGGTCGAGCTGGCGGCCGTCATCGAGGTCAGCCCGATCGAGTCCTGACGGACGCGCCCGGGTAAGCACCGGTCCGAGCAGCACCACGATTCTTCGGGAATGCTGGTCTGGTCATGAGTGACCAGCCCGCACCGGTGAAGCCGTCGAAGCACCACGTCTGGCGCATCGTCAAGCGCACCCTCTCGAAGAGTTGGGACGACTCCATCTTCTCGGAGTCCGCGCAAGCCGCTTTCTGGTGTGCGCTGTCGCTACCACCCCTGCTGCTCGGCATGCTGGGGAGTCTGGCCTACGTTGCACCGCTGTTCGGTCCGAACACGTTGCTGACCATCGAGAATCAGTTGATCGGCACCGCCGGCAACCTCTTCTCGAGCAACGTGGTCACCGAGATCATCGAGCCGACGATCTCGGACATCGTGGCCGGAGCGCGTGGCGAAGTGGTCTCACTCGGGTTCGTCATCTCGCTGTGGGCGGGGTCGTCGGCGATCTCTGCGTTCGTCGACTCGGTGGTCGAGGCGCACGATCAGACGGAGCTGAGACACCCTGTGCGGCAACGGTTCTACGCTCTCGGGCTGTACATCGTGATGCTGGTCGGCATCATCGTCACGGCTCCGTTCGTGGCGCTCGGACCGCTGAAGGTCGCCGAGTACATCCCGGCCAGTTGGGACAACGTGCTGCGCTGGGGGTACTTCCCGGTGCTGTTCCTCGGGCTGGTGATCGCGGTGGGCGTGCTGTACCGCGTCGCGCTGCCGCGCCCGCTCCCCTCGCACCGCCTGATCTACGGTGCGGTGCTCGCCGCCATCGTGTTCCTCGTCGCGACGCTGGGGCTGCGCATCTACCTGACGTGGATCACCGGCACCGGCTACACCTACGGCGCGTTGGCGACGCCGATCGCCTTCCTGCTGTTCGCCTTCTTCCTCGGCTTCGCGATCATGATGGGCGCCGAACTGAACGCGGCGATCGAGGAGGAGTTCCCGGCTCCCGAGACCCATGCGCGCCGGCTGCGGGACTGGATCGGCGAGAGGAGCGACGGCGGCAGCGACTCTCGCCGCGCGGCGGCCGCCGATCAGGAGTCGGCGGGCGACACCGCGGCTACTTCTTGAGCTGGTCGTAGATCCGCTTGCAGTCCGGACACACCGGCGAGCCCGGCTTCGCCGAGCGCGTCACGGGGAAGACCTCGCCGCACAGCGCGACGACGTGGGTGCCCATGACCGCGCTCTCGGCGATCTTGTCCTTCTTGACGTAGTGGAAGACCTTGGGCCGGTCGTCGTCCGTGCCGTCGTCGACGCGTTCGTCGGTGTCGGTGCGTTCGATCGTGTCGGTCTGCATGAGGTCCATTGTGCCCCGCAAGACATCGGTAATGAACGCGACCGTTTCAGGCGGTCGGATTGTGGAATGGTAGGAGACATGAAACACGGCCAGGAGCTGGGTTTCGACGACGATGGTCGGCCAGTTCTCATCACTCGCGCAGCGGTGCCGTACGAAGAGCAGCACCGCGCTCGCGTGCGCAAGTACTTGCGCATCATGTCCTTTCGCATCCCCGCGCTCATCCTGGCGGCAGGGGCCTACGGCATCTGGCACAACGGGTTGGTGTCGTTGGCGATCCTGGTGGCCTCGATCCCGCTCCCGTGGATCGCGGTCCTCATCGCCAACGACCGCCCGCCGCGTCGCGCCGAGGAGCCCCGCCGCTACGAGTCGGCGCGCAGGATCCCGTTGTTCCCCACCGCCGAGCGGCCGGCGCTACAGGCCCGTCCCCGCGCGACGCCGGGGCCGGATCCGGCCGAACCTCCGGGCGACGTTCCCCGCTGAGCCCCGGTGCGCTCACTTCTAAGGAACTTCTCAGGTCTTCGGCGAAAAACTGCAGCTCAGAACGTGTGTAAGCGGCTGACAGCGGGAACTCATCGGACTGTCCCGACGTTGTAGCTCATGACAGTTCCACCGAGCAGGAGGCCTAAATGGCACATGCCACCGCAAGCCGATTCGATTCCGATCTGGACGCTCAGAGCCCAGCCGCCGACCTGGTGCGCGTGTATCTGAACGGCATCGGCAAGACCGCCCTCCTGACGGCCGCCGACGAGGTCGAGCTCGCCAAGCGCATCGAGGCGGGGCTCTACGCCCGGCACGTGCTCGCCACCAAGAAGCGCCTCGGCGACACCCGCAAGCGCGAGTTGGCCGCGGTGGTGCGCGACGGCGAGGCCGCCCGCCGTCACCTGCTCGAGGCGAACCTCCGCCTGGTGGTGTCGCTCGCCAAGCGCTACACCGGGCGTGGCATGCCGCTGCTGGACCTGATCCAGGAGGGCAACCTGGGTCTCATCCGCGCGATGGAGAAGTTCGACTACACCAAGGGATTCAAGTTCTCGACCTACGCCACCTGGTGGATCCGGCAGGCCATCACCCGCGGCATGGCCGACCAGAGCCGCACCATCCGGCTGCCCGTCCACCTCGTCGAGCAGGTCAACAAGCTGGCGCGCATCAAGCGCGAGATGCATCAGAACCTGGGACGCGAGGCCACCGACGACGAGCTGGCCGAGGAGTCGGGCATTCCGGTGGAGAAGATCACCGATCTGCTCGAGCACAGCCGGGATCCGGTGAGCCTGGACATGCCGGTGGGCACCGACGAGGAGGCGCCGCTCGGCGACTTCATCGAGGACGCCGAGGCGATGTCGGCGGAGAACGCCGTGATCTCCGAGCTGCTGCACACCGACATCCGGCACGTGCTGGCCACGCTCGACGAGCGCGAGCAGCAGGTCATCCGGCTGCGGTTCGGCCTCGACGACGGTCAGCCCCGCACGCTCGACCAGATCGGCAAGCTGTTCGGGTTGTCGCGGGAGCGGGTCCGCCAGATCGAGCGCGAGGTCATGGCGAAGCTGCGCCACGGTGACCGCGCCGAGCGGCTGCGCTCCTACGCCAGCTGACGACGCAACGTCGTGACATCCCGTGCTGCCCGTCGCGTTCGTCGCGGCGGGCAGCACACTGTGACGCGAGGACGATGGAACCCAGTTCGGCGGCCTTGCCCGGTAGACTCGCTGCCGACGGAGGGCGGCACCATGAACGATCTCATCGACACCACCGAGATGTACCTGCGGACCATCTACGACCTCGAGGAAGAGGGCGTGGTGCCCCTGCGCGCCCGCATCGCCGAACGCCTCGAGCAGAGCGGCCCCACCGTCAGCCAGACCGTGTCCCGCATGGAGCGCGACGGGTTGTTGCACGTCGCCGGTGACCGTCACCTCGAACTCACGCCCAAGGGCCGCGCCCTGGCGGTGTCCGTCATGCGCAAGCACCGGCTCGCCGAGCGCCTGCTGGTCGACGTCATCGGCCTGCCGTGGGAGGAGGTGCACGCCGAGGCCTGCCGCTGGGAGCACGTCATGAGCGAGGACGTCGAGCGGCGCCTGGTGGCCGTGCTCGACAACCCCACGACGTCGCCGTTCGGCAACCCGATCCCCGGCCTGTCCGAACTGGGCGTGGCGTACACCGATGCCGACGACGTCACCCTGGTCCGCCTCACCGAGCTGCCGACCGGCTTCCCCATCGCGGTGCGGGTCCGCCAGCTCACCGAGCACGTGCAGGGCGACATCGAGCTGATCGCCCGTCTGAAGGACGCCGGCGTGGTGCCCAACGCCCGCGTCACCGTCCAGGTCAGCGACCACGGCAGCGTCATGATCGTCATCCCCGGGCACGAACAGGTCGAGCTGCCCCACGACATGGCCCACGCCGTCAAGGTCGAGAAGGTCTAGCGCCGCCGAACGTCGGACGCGGCGGCAGGTCGACGCCCAGCCGCTGCGCCACCCGGTACCCACTGAGCCCCAGCTCCCGAATCTGCTCGGGGCGCACGCCCCGTTGCAACGCCTCGTCGAGCATGCTCGCCATCCGGTGTTCGGGAGCGCCGTCGAGCGCCGCGCCGACCGCGATGCCCGTCAGCGGACCGTCCCCTCGGACATAGGTGGAGAACCCCAGCAACACGAGCGCGTCCGCGCGCCACGGGAACGGCACGGTCCGCGCGAGCCCGAGCCACAGGGCCTCCGCCTCGTCGGCGATGCTGCTCACCGCGAGCGCGTACAGCGTGTCCCGCACGCACGGGACGGCCAGAGCGCAGGCCAGCCGGACGACGTCGTCGACGTCCGGGCACTCCCCCCGCGCGGTCGCCACGGCCATGGCGACGGCGTGCCGCACCTGATCGGCGGGATCCTCCTCGTCGTGGGACGCCGCGTGGGCGAGGAGCGCGGCGCGCAACCCGGCCGCCTGCACCGGGTCGGTGGGAGCGACGACGTCCTGCAGCTCCGACCGGCGGGTGTAGAGCCGCCGGCCGTCGAGCACGGCCGCCGCGGCGACCGGCGAGGCGTGCGGGTCGTCGATCTCGCCGCCCAGCCCGCAGCCGTCGGCGCAGTGCCACCGGCCGCCGGCGTCGACGCGGTCGACGACGTGCACGTCGCGCAGCCGAACACCGGTGCGAGCCAGTGCATCCCCGAGCGCGTCGGCGAGCACCTGGTGTCCGTCGCAGCACATCCGGCACGCCGCGCCGTCCTCGTCGACGATGACGGCGACCGCGCTGTCCCCGGGGCCGTCGACGACGGCCGTGGCGACCCGCTCGCACATGCCGAGGATGTCCTCGGACAGGTCGAGGCGCATGACGCAGCTCAGCTCGTCGTCCTCGAGGACGGCGAGGACGAGGGAGTCCTCGGGCACGAACCCGAGCAGGGCGGGAAGCGCCGCGATCAGCGCTGCGGGACGGTCGAAGCGGAAGCCGGCATCAGGTGGAGTCGTCATGGCCACGAGCGTGCGCGCGGACGCCGACCCGACGGACCTCCCGGCGGCCCGGACGGGGCTTGCCTGTGGACGAAGTCGCGTCTGGGGATGGACCGATGTTCACGTGGTGTTGACCCGCCCGGCATACGCCGACACCTCGACGGGCGTAGGACTACAGCCATGAGCGTCACTCGCGAATACGACCTCGTCGTCATCGGCTCCGGGCCGGGCGGGCAGAAGGCCGCCATCGCCGCCGCGAAGCTGGGCAAGTCGGTCGCGGTCATCGAGCGCGGCCGCATGCTCGGCGGCGTCTGCGTCAACACCGGGACGATCCCCAGCAAGACGCTGCGCGAGGCCGTCGTCTACCTCACCGGCATGAGCCAGCGCGAACTCTACGGCGCCAGCTACCGCGTCAAGGAGAAGATCACCCCCGCCGACCTGCTGGCCCGCACGCAGCACGTCATCGGCAAGGAGATCGACGTGGTGCGCAACCAGCTCATGCGCAACCGCGTCGAACTCTACGTCGGCCACGGCCGGTTCCTCGACGAACACACACTGGAAGTGGAGGACCCCTCGCGCGCCGAGCGCATCACCGTGTCGGGACGCAACATCGTCATCGCCACCGGAACGAAACCCGCCCGACCGGCCGGCGTCGAGTTCGACGAGGACCGCGTCCTGGACTCCGACGGCATCCTCGACCTGAAGACCATCCCGACGTCGATGGTCGTCGTGGGCGCCGGGGTGATCGGCATCGAGTACGCCTCGATGTTCGCCGCGCTGGGCACCAAGGTGACCGTCGTCGAGAAGCGCGACTCGATGCTCGACTTCTGCGACCCCGAGATCATCGAGTCGCTGCGCTTCCACCTGCGCGACCTGGCGGTGACGTTCCGCTTCGGCGAGGAGGTCACCGCGGTCGACGTCGGGTCCGCGGGCACCGTCACCACGCTCGCCAGCGGCAAGCAGATCCCCGCCGAGACCGTCATGTACTCGGCGGGCCGCCAGGGCCAGACCGACCACCTCGACCTCGAGGCGGCCGGGTTGGAGGCCGACGCCCGGGGACGCATCTTCGTCGACGACGACTACCGCACCAAGGTCGACCACATCTACGCCGTCGGCGACGTGATCGGCTTCCCCGCCCTGGCCGCGACGTCGATGGACCAGGGCCGGCTCGCGGCCTACCACGCGTTCGGCGAGCCGTGCCGCGCCATGACGGACCTGCAGCCGATCGGCATCTACTCGATCCCCGAGGTCTCCTACGTCGGCGCCACCGAGGTGGAGCTGACCAAGGACGCCATCCCCTACGAGGTCGGCGTGTCGCGGTACCGCGAGTTGGCGCGCGGCCAGATCGCCGGCGACTCCTACGGCATGCTGAAGCTGCTGGTGTCCACCGAGGACCTGCGGTTGCTCGGCGTGCACATCTTCGGCTCCAACGCCACCGAGATGGTGCACATCGGCCAGGCCGTGATGGGCTGCGGCGGCACGGTCGAGTACCTGGTCGACGCGGTGTTCAACTACCCGACGTTCTCCGAGGCGTACAAGGTGGCCGCGCTGGACGTGATGAACAAGCTGCGCGCGCTCAGCCAGTTCCGCAGCTGAGGCGTCAGCAGCCGTCGTCGAACAGCGACGTCGGCGCATCGTCGCCGGGTCCGCCTTGCTCGGCGCGGCGCACCAGTGCGTCGAGTGCCCCGTCGAACGGCGGTGAGTAGGACACGCTGTCCTCGCATCCGCCGCCGTCGAGGCCGCCGGTGAGCCCGACCAGCGTCGACCCCACGACCCAGGGGCTGCCGCTGGTGCCGTCGGACATCCCCGCACACGGCAGCGCCGGGAAACCCCGTTCGGGCGTGGTCGTCGTCGCCTGACAGCCGACCGGTCCGCCCCCGAAGCCCAGTTCGTAGCCGGTGATCGTCACCGCGGTACCCGCACCGGGCGCCGGCCCCGGGGTGAACCCGCCACCGGACGCGGCCTCGACGGTCGGGCCGCCCTCGCGGCTGACGCGGGCGACCACGACGTCCGCCTGCTGGTCCTGGTCCTTCAACCAGCGCGGGTCCAGGTAGACCGCGTCGACGTGCCAGAAGCCCTGGTCGTCGTCCTCCTGGTCGTAACCCGGGACGAAGTACGCGTCGAGGCCGCCGGCGACGCAGTGCGCGGCCGTGATCACCAGATCGCCCGCCGGGGAGTCGAGCACCGCGCCCGAGCACGTGTGCACCGTTTGACCGCCGAGGAAGACCGCGCCGACGCGCGAATCGGGCGACACGGGCTCTGCGCTGGCCACGGCCGCCGCACCCTCGACGAGCGGCGCGGCCACCGGATGGGCGCACGACGCCGCCAGCGCCGTCAGCGCGAGGACGACCAGCCGGATCCGCATCCCACCGATAGTGCCCGAAGGTCGCCGGAGGCGTCGGAATGCGCGGACCGGGTACTCGCGTTCGCATCATCGAGGTGGGGCTGCGGCGTCACCGACGGCGCGGTACGCGAGACTGATCATGGTCGGCCGCGCCGGCTAGGACCGTGCAGACGAGGCGGAGCGGATGACGGAGAACGTGAACAACCCCGAACAGCAGTACCAACCCGATCGCGACGGGATGTACGAACTCGAGTTCCCCGCGCCCCAGCTGTCGAGCGACGACGGCCGCGGGCCGGTCCTCGTCCATGCGCTCGAAGGCTTCTCCGACGCCGGACACGCGATCAAGCTCGCCGCGACGCACCTGAAGAACACCCTCGACACCGAACTGGTCGCGTCGTTCGCCATCGACGACCTGCTCGACTACCGGTCCCGCAGACCGCTCATGACCTTTCACACCGATCACTTCACCGGCTACGACGACCCGGAACTCAACCTCTACGCGCTGCACGACAGCGTCGGCACGCCGTTCCTGCTGCTGGCGGGCCTGGAACCGGACCTGCAGTGGGAGCGGTTCATCACCGCGGTGCGGCTGCTCGCCGAACGCCTCGGCGTGCGCCGGGTGATCGGGCTGGGTACGATCCCGATGGCCGTGCCGCACACCCGCCCGGTGTCGATGACCGCCCACGCCAACGACAAGGAGCTGATCGCCGGCCACACGCCGTGGGTCGGCGAGGTGCAGGTGCCGGCGAGCGTGTCCAACCTGCTGGAGTACCGGATGGCCCAGCACGGCCACGAGGCCATGGGCTTCACCGTGCACGTGCCGCACTATCTGGCCCAGACCGATTACCCGCCGGCTGCAGAGGCGTTGCTCGCCGAGGTCGCGCGATCGGCGTCGCTGCAGCTGCCGCTGGCGGCACTCGGCGAGGCCGCGGCCGAGGTGCATCAGAAGATCGACGAGCAGGTGGAGACGAGCGCCGAGGTCGCTCAAGTGGTGACGGCGTTGGAGCGACAGTACGATGCGTTCGTCGCCGCTCAGGAGAACCGGTCTTTGCTGGCACGGGACGAGGACCTGCCCAGCGGCGAAGAACTGGGCGCGGAGTTCGAGCGATTCCTCGCCCAGCAGGCCGGCGACGACCCCGACGAGGGGGACGACGGCACCACAGCGCCCTGACGGGCCGAGGACCGGCCGGAACCCGGCCGGTGAGGAGTTGGCCATGACGGACCGCACGCCGAACCTCCGCACCGTCCGCGACGTCTCGCCGTCGCTGCACTACCGCACCATCCACGGCTACCGCCGGGCCTATCGCATCGCGGGCTCCGGTCCGGCGATCCTGCTGATCCACGGCATCGGGGACAACTCCACGACGTGGAGCACCGTGCAGACGATGCTCGCCCAACGCTTCACGGTCATCGCGCCCGACCTGTTGGGGCACGGCAAGTCCGACAAGCCCCGCGCCGACTACTCCGTCGCCGCGTACGCCAACGGCATGCGGGACCTGCTCAGCGTGCTGGACGTCGAACGCGTCACCGTCGTGGGCCACTCACTCGGCGGCGGCGTGGCCATGCAGTTCGCCTACCAGTTCCCGCAACTGGTGGACCGGCTGATCCTGGTGGGCGCCGGCGGCGTCACCAAGGACGTCAACGTGGCCCTGCGCGTCGCCTCGCTGCCGATGGGCACCGAGGCACTCGCGCTGCTCCGCCTGCCGCTGATGCTGCCCGCGCTGCAGCTCCTGGGCCGGGTCGGCGGACCGCTGCTCGGCCGGACCCGCGCGGGACGTGACGTCGAGAACATGTTGCGCATCCTGGCCGACCTGCCCGAACCCACCGCGTCGTCGGCCTTCGCCCGAACGCTGCGCGCAGTCGTCGACTGGCGCGGTCAGGTGGTGACGATGCTCGACCGCTGCTACCTCACCGAATCCGTTCCCGTGCAGCTGATCTGGGGGTCGCACGACTCGGTCATCCCGGTCAGCCACGCCCGCATGGCGCATGCCGCGATGCCGGGGTCGCGACTCGACGTGTTCGACGGTTCCGGGCACTTCCCGTTCCACGACGATCCCGACCGCTTCGTCGAGATCGTCGAGAAGTTCATCGACGGCACCACTCCGGCGGTGTACGACCAGGAGCTGCTGCGGACACTGCTGCGCACCGGAGCGAGCGAACAGACCCTCACCGGGCCGCACGACACCCGGGTGGCGGTGCTCGACGCGATGGGCGCCGACGAACGCAGCGCCACCTAGGGCGGAGCCGGCCTCCGCACCGGCGCCGGCGAACTAGCATGCCGTCATGGCGATCGACGTGAGCGTGCTGCGGGTCTTCACCGACGCCGAGGGTCGGTACGGCAATCCCCTCGGCGTCGTCGATGCGGCCGCCGTCGCGCCGCGCGAGCGGCAGACGTTGGCCACCGAACTGGGCTACAGCGAGACGATCTACGTCGACCTGCCGGCGCCCGGCGCCTCGAGCGCGACGGCGCACATCTTCACTCCCGCCGCGGAACTGCCGTTCGCCGGACACCCCACCGTGGGCGCAGGCTGGTGGCTCGCGCGACGCGGGACGCCGGTCAAGACGCTCCGGGTGCCGGCGGGCGTCGTCGCCGTGGATCGCGAACAGCTGCCCGACGGGGACGTCACGGTGATCCGGGCGCGTGCGGACTGGGCGCCCGAGATGTCGCTCTACGACCTCGGCACGGCCGAGGCGGTGCTGGCAGCCGACCCCGACGACTACACCGACGACGACGTCGAGCACTACGTGTGGGCGTGGACCGACCGCGCCGCAGGTGCCATACGGTCGCGGATGTTCGCCCCCGGCCTCGGCATCGTCGAGGACGAGGCCACCGGCGCGGCGGCGGTGCGGATCACCGACCATCTCTCCTGCGATCTGGTGATCACGCAGGGGCGGGGATCTCAGATCCGCACGTGGTGGGATCCGCAGGGCTGGGTTCGCGTCGCCGGACGCGTCGTCGACGACGGCATCCGGCGGGTCGGCTGACGCGCGCCTCAGCGCGCGGGCGCCGCCTTGGTGGTGCGGTGGGTGCGCAGCGCCTCGATCTCGCGCTCGAAGTCCTCGGCCGAGGAGAACGACCGATACACCGACGCGAACCGCAGGTAGGCGACCTCGTCCAGGTCGCGCAGCGGACCCAGGATCGCCAGACCGACTTCGTTGCTGGGTACCTCGGGCGAACCGAGCCCGCGCACGGCGTCCTCCACCTGCTGCGCCAGCAAGTGCAGCGCGTCGTCGGCGACGTCGCGGCCCTGGCAGGCACGCCGGACGCCCTTGACGACCTTCTCGCGGCTGAAGGGCTCGGTGACCCCGCTGCGCTTCACGACGGCGAGCACGGCGGTCTCCACCGTGGTGAACCGCTTGCCGCATTCCGGGCACGACCGACGCCGGCGGATCGCCTGGCCCTCGTCGGCCTCGCGGGAGTCGACGACCCGGCTATCGGGATGACGACAGAACGGACAGTGCACCACCGCTCCTTCGCCGCCGCTGGGATGAGACCGGAATGTTCCGGCCCCATACGAGCGTACCGAGGGACGGCAGGGTGTCTCACGGCGCATGGCGGCGGGTCAGCCGACCGGGGCGATGAGCGTCTGCCCGGCCGCGACACCCGCGGTGTCCAGCTCGTTCAGTTCGCGGATCCGCTCGACCGTCGGGCCGACCGGGGCGTCGGGCGCGATGCGAGCGGCGAGCTGCTGCAGCGACTCCCCCGTCTGGACCTGGACCACGGCCAGCTCCCCGGGCACCGGCGCCGGCGTCTCCGGTGCGGCGCCGAACTGCGCGACCAGGCCGAGCCACACCGTGATTCCCGCCGCGACCAACGCCAGCAGCACCGTGGTGACCGGCGTGATCGGCTTGCGCCGGTGCGAAGCCCGCGACATCAGGACACCGGTGCCGGAGTAGCGCAGCGGTGCGGCGGCCGGCCGACGGCGCTGCGGCGACCGGCGGGCCGCGGGACGCGGACGCACCGGACGGGCGACCAGTTCGGTGGGGTAGTCCCGGGTGATGATCGTCATCGCGAGGCCTTTCGGTTCGGGCGTTTCCGGTCTTTCCGGAAACGGTCGTTCGCCTGTGTGTTCGAAATGTACTCGATCACGTGTTCGATGAATAGAACACGTGATCGAATCGTTGCCGACGATATCCGGGGCCACCGACACGCCCCGGCGACCGCGACACGCGTCGAACACATGTTTGATTCTCGAACGGTCTCGGACTACATTCGGCGCCATGAGTGACAGCAGCGACACGCCGAACGGCGCGGACGCACGTCGTCCCGCCGGCAACGACGCCGGACTGACCGAACGACAGCGCACCATCCTCGAGGTCATCCGCACCTCGGTGACCACCCGCGGCTATCCGCCGAGCATCCGCGAGATCGGCGACGCCGTGGGACTCACGTCCACGTCCTCGGTGGCCCATCAGCTGCGCACCCTCGAACGCAAGGGCTATCTGCGGCGCGACCCCAACCGCCCACGCGCCGTGGACGTCCGCGGCGCCGACGATGCCGTCACGCCGATCGTCGCGACCGACGTCGCCGGCTCCGACGCCCTTCCCGAGCCCACCTTCGTCCCCGTGCTGGGTCGAATCGCCGCGGGTGGTCCCATCCTGGCCGAGGAGGCCGTCGAGGACGTCTTTCCGCTGCCCCGCGAACTGGTCGGCGAGGGCTCGCTATTCCTGCTCAAGGTCGTCGGCGAATCGATGGTGGACGCGGCGATCTGCGACGGCGACTGGGTGGTCGTCCGGCAGCAGAACGTCGCGGACAACGGCGACATCGTGGCCGCCATGATCGACGGCGAGGCCACGGTCAAGACGTTCAAGCGCACGCGCGGCCAGGTGTGGCTGATGCCGCACAACCCGGCGTTCGATCCGATCCCGGGCAACGACGCCGCGATCCTCGGCAAGGTCGTCACCGTCATCCGCAAGGTCTGACGGCGCTAGCCCCTGACGAAGCCGTTCGTCAGCGCGAACTCCTCACTGGCGAACCAGATCTCGGCACGCACGCGGTCGTACTGCACGCTGGTGGGCAGCCAGTAGAGCCCCGTCTTGGTGTCGGCCTTGATCGGGTAGCCCGCCGGTGCGGTGTACGGGTCCCCCTGCGCCAGGCGCAGCGACGTCTGACTCGGTGCGGTGTCGTCGAGCTGGATGGCCGCATGCCGACCGCTGGGCGGGCCGCTCGACGGCTCCGGATCGGCCGCTGCCGAGGCCGCCGCTCCTGCCACCGGCGCGGCGAACGCGTCCTCGAACACCGGGTCGTCGAACTCGTCGCGCGCGGGATCGCCGTCATGGACGTCGTCACCGAAGCCATCGTCGAAGTCATCGCCGAGGCCGTACGCGTCGGCAGCCTCGTCCTCGCGGTCTACGGCGGGCGTCAGGGGTCCGTCGGTCGGGTCGCTACCCGCGTGCCGACCGGTCTCCGAACGGCCGCCGAACAGCTCGTCGAACGCCGCGGTCGCCGGCTCGTCGGCCGCCCCGCGATCGGCCGGCCCGCGATCGGACCCTTCGCCGGGGGACGCCGCATCTCCGGACACCTCGTTCCCGGGTATGGCGTCCTCGGAGACCACCCGCGTCGGTGCGGTGTCGATCGCGTCCTGGTCCTCGTCGAGGTTCGCCTCGGGACCGATGTCCGGTACCGCGGAAGCACCCGGCGCCGGCGCCGGCCCGGCTGCGGGTACGCCGGCCGGGCCGTCGGAGCCCTCACCGGGCATGGCCCATGCGCTCAACGGCACGAACGGTGGCTGGTCGGTCCCGGCCGGGGACTCGGCGGCCGGCACCGGTCCGGACTCGAAGTCCTGGTCGTCGTCGTAGTCGTCGTAGTCGTCGAACCGGTCGAGCGGCGGGCGGTCGTCCGCGCGGCGCCGGTGCAGCACCACGGCGGCCCCCACCGCCGCGACGAGCAGCACCACCGGCACGATCACCAGCAGCCACCACCACTGGCGGTACCACGGTCGGCCGTCCGCGGCCGCCTGCGGGTCGTCGCCCTGGGTCGCCTGCGGCGCGTCCTGGCCCGGAACCCGAACTCCCGCGAGGTCGGCGGCGAGGTTCGGTGGCTCGGTGCTGAAGGCCTTGGTCGAGCGGTTCCAGGAGATGGCGCCGTTCGCGAACTTCTGCGTGACGACGTCGTCGCTCTCGGTCTGATCGGCGGTCGGCGCACCGAGCGTGCCGGTGGCGCCGCCGAGCGTCGACCAGGCGGCGTTCATCGCCCCACGGACGATCACGGCGCCGAAGTCGGGTGTCCAGAAGATGACCGGCTCGTCGGCGGCGGTGAAGGCCGCGAACCGGCTCGCCGGCGCCAGTCCCCCGTCGGCCTCGTTGGCCTTCGGGAAGCCGAGGTCACCGCCGGGTCCGCCGACGCTCTCGTACTTCGCGAGCACCTGGCCGGTGAGCACGTTGGCGCCCGTGGCCGGGCTGTAGAAGATCTTCCCGCCGTCGAAGGTCTGCACCAGGCCGTCCCCGGCGACCGGTTCGGCCGGACCCTGCGCTGCACCGAGCGGGCCCAGCGGGCCGCCCGCCGCGCGCCGGGCGGCGTCGATTTCCGAGGTGGCGTCGCCCGGGATCCGCACTCCGCCGAGCTGATCGGCGAGTTCCGGCGGCGTCGTCGTGAACGCCTTGGTGCTGCGGTCCCACGACAGCTGGCCGCCGGTGAACGTCTGCGACACCACGTTCCCGCGGTACACCTCGTCCTCGGTGGGCACGCCGAGCGAGCCCGCCGAACCGCCGACCTGATCCCACGCCGCGTTGATCGCGCCGCGCACGACGTGGGCGCCGGTGTCCGGGGTCCAGAAGATGACGGGGTCGTCGGCGGCGCTGAACGTCACGTTCCGGCTGTTCGGCGCGCGCCCCGCCCCCTCGTCGATGTCGGGGAAGCCCAGATCGCCGTCGCCGGGACCGCCCAGGGACAGGTACTTGTCCAGGATCGCGCCCTGCATGACGTGCGCACCGGTGCCGGGGCTGAAGAAGATCCGGCCGCTCGCGAAGTTCTGCCCGAAGCCCGCGCCCACCGGGTAGACGCCGCCGTCCTTGGGACCGAGGGTGCCCCCGGGACCGCCCGCGGCGTCGTAGGCCGCGTTGATGGCGGCGTCGGCGTCACCTGCCGGGTCGGCCAGCGCCGTGGGCATCACCGGCGCGAGCAGCGCGCAGGCGGCCACCGTCACCACCGCTACGCTCGCCCGTCCCATGGCCCTGCCCAGCAGGGATCGAAGCCCAGTCATCAGTCCTCCCCGCGATGCGCTCACGGTTCCCTCGAAGTAGCACGTGCGTCAACTCTGCGTCAGTCGACGTCCATCTTGAGGGATATCCAAGCGGTATCGGGCAAGTGTCGCGCGACCGGTACCACTTCCGTCACGGCCGCCGGACGCCCGCAGCGGCGTCAGACGCCCATGCTGCGGCCGATGATCTCCTTCATGATCTCGGTGGTTCCGCCGTAGATCGTCTGGATGCGGGCGTCGAGGAACGCCCTGGCCACCGGGTATTCACGCATGTAGCCGTAACCGCCGTGCAGCTGCAGGCAGCGGTCGTTGAGCCGCACCTGCGCCTCGGTGGCCCACCACTTCGCCATCGCGGCCTGCTCCGCCGTGAGCTTCTCGTCGAGGTGCAGCCGGATGAACTCGTCGACCAGCACGCGCACGGCGGTGGCCTCGGTGGCCAGCTCGGCGAGGGTGAACCGGGTGTTCTGGAAGCTGCCGATCGGCTTGCCGAACGCCTTGCGCTCCTTGGTGTACTGCAGCGTCTGCTCCAGCACGGCCTCCATGCCGGCGGCCGCCATGACGGCGATGCTGATGCGCTCCTGGGGCAGGTTCTGCATGAGGTAGACGAAGCCGGAGCCCTCGTCGCCGAGCAGGTTCTCGGCAGGCACGCGCACGTCGGTGAAGGACAGCTCCGCGGTGTCCTGGGCGTCCAGACCGATCTTGTCGAGGTGCCTGCCCCGCTCGAAGCCCTCCATGCCGCGCTCGATGACGAGCAGCGAGAAGCCCAGGGCGCCCTTCTCGGGGTCGGTCTGCGCCACGACGATGACCAGGTCGGCGTGCACGCCGTTGGTGATGAACGTCTTCGAACCGTTGAGGATCCAGCTGCCGTCGTCCTGCTTCACCGCGCGCGTCTTGATGCCCTGCAGGTCGCTGCCGGTGCCCGGCTCGGTCATCGCGATGGCCGTGATGAGTTCGCCGGAGCAGAACCCGGGCAGCCAGCGCTGCTTCTGCTCCTCGGTGCCCAGCCGCAGCAGGTACGGCGCGATGACGTCGTTCTGCAGCGAGAATCCCAGCCCGCTGTGCCGGCTCGCCGAGGTCTCCTCGGTGATCACCACGTTGTAGCGGAAGTCGGGGTTGCCGCCGCCGCCGTACTCCTCGGGCACGGCCATGCCGAGGAAGCCCTGCTTGCCGGCCTCCAGCCAGACGCCGCGGTCGACGATCTTGTCCTTCTCCCACTGCTCGTGGAACGGCGCGACGTGGCGCTCCAGGAAGGAGCGGTAGGACTCGCGGAACATGTCGTGCTCGGGCTCGAACAGGGTGCGGTCGTACTTGACGACGTCGCTCATGGAAGGACCTCCGGGTCGTCGGACGGGATGGCCCGACCCTATACCAGCCAACCGGATGGTTGGTACCCGCGGTACCGCGTGGTGGGCACCTAGGATCGACGCGTGCCCCGATCCGCCAGCCTCACCCACTGGGGTGCGTTCACCGCCGACGTCCGCGATGGCGACATCGCCGCGGTCAGCCCCATGGCCGGCGACGCCGACCCGTCCCCGCTGCTCGGCAACCTGCCCGGCTCGCTGCGGCACCGGTCGCGTGTCACCGGACCCGCGGTGCGCCGCGGCTGGCTGGAGTCCGGACCCGGGCCCAGCACCCGGCGGGGCGCCGACGAGTTCGTCGCGGTGTCGTGGGACGAGCTGACCGAGCTGCTCGCCGACGAGCTGCAGCGTGTGGTCGACGAGCACGGCAACGAGGCCATCTACGGCGGCTCGTACGGCTGGGCCAGCGCCGGCCGTTTCCACCACGCGCAGAGCCAGGTGCACCGCTTCCTCAAGCTGCTCGGCGGCTACACGTCCTCGCGGCACTCCTACAGCCTCGGCGCGACCGGCGTCATCATGCCCCGCGTGGTCGGCACGCACGACGACCTGTTCAAGCGCTCGACGGACTGGAACGTCATCGCCGAGCACACCGACCTGCTGGTCTGCTTCGGCGGTCTGGGACTGAAGAACACCGGCATCAACCACGGCGGGACAACGGCGCACCCCGCCCGCGACGCCCTGCGGCGATTCCGCCGCCGCGGCGGACGGCTCGTCTCGATCTCCCCGCTGCGCGACGACGCCCACGGCGAGAGCGATTGGCTGGCGCCGGTTCCCGGCACCGACGTCGCGATCATGCTGGCGTTGGCGTACGTCCTGGCGACCGAGGGCCTGGCCGACCGCGACTTCCTGGGGCGCTACTGCACCGGGTGGGAACGCTTCGAGGCCTACCTGCTCGGCGTCACCGACGCGACGCCCAAGACGCCGCGGTGGGCCGAGGACATCTGCGGACTGCCCGCCGAGCAGCTCGTGGCCCTGGCCCGCCGGATGGCCGCCGGACGCACGATCGTGACGGTGAGCTGGTCGCTGCAGCGGGTGCGGCACGGCGAGCAGGCCCCGTGGATGGGGCTGACGCTGGCTGCGATGCTCGGCCAGATCGGGCTGCCGGGAGGCGGTTTCGGGCACGGGTACGGCTCGATGAACGAGCCCGGCCTGCCGCCGTTGCGCTGCCGGCTGCCGTACTTGCCGCAGGGCGTGAACCCGGTGTCGACGTTCATCCCCGTCGCCGCCGTGAGCGACATGTTGCTGCACCCCGGCGGCACGCACCACTACGACGGGCGGCGCCTCACCTATCCCGACATCCGGCTGGTCTACTGGGCGGGCGGCAACCCGTTCCACCATCACCAGGACATCCCGCGCCTGCGGCGCGCACTCGGGCGGCCGGACACCGTCGTCGTGCACGAGCCGTACTGGACGGCCATGGCACGGCACGCCGACGTCGTGGTGCCGTCGACGACGTCGTTCGAACGCGACGACTACTCGGGGTCGCGCAACGATCCGCTGCTGGTCGCGATGCCCGCGCTCGCCGCTCCGCACGCCGACGCCCGCGACGACTACGCGACCTTCGCCGCGCTGGCGCACCGCCTGGGCTTCGGGGAGCAGTTCACCGAGGGCCGCACCGCCGCGCAGTGGCTGCGGCACCTCTACGACACCTGGTCGCGCGAACTGGACTTCGCGGTGCCGTCGTTCGACGAGTTCTGGGCCGCCGGCTCGCTGCGGCTCCCCACCGAGGACGGGCTGACACTGCTGGCCGACTTCCGCGCCGACCCGGTGGCTCACCGGCTCGGCACGCCGAGCGGGCGCATCGAGATCTTCTCCGCCGACATCGACACGTTCGGCTACCACGACTGCGTCGGCCACCCGGCCTGGTTCGCACCGCAGGAGTGGCTTGGCGGCCCACGGGCGCAACGATTTCCGCTACACCTGCTGGCCAATCAGCCCGCGAGCCGGCTGCACGGTCAGCTCGACGGCGGCGCCGTCAGCCAGGCCTCGAAGATCCAGGGGCGCGAGCCGATCCGGATGCACCCCGACGACGCCACCGCGCGCGGCATCGCCGCGGGCGACGTGGTCCGGGTGTTCAACGACCGCGGCGCGTGTCTGGCCGGCGTGGTGCTCGACGACGGGGTGCGGCCGCGCGTGGTGCAGCTGTCGACCGGCGCCTGGTACGACCCCGAGGACCCGGCCGACCCGGACGCGATGTGCGTGCACGGCAACCCCAACGTCCTCACGGCCGACGTCGGCACGTCGTCGCTGGCGCAGGGGTGCACGGGCGCGCACGTGCTGGTGGAGGTCGAACGCTGGGGCGGCGCGCTGCCGCCCGTGCGGGCGCTCG
Organism: Mycolicibacterium grossiae; assembly: GCF_008329645.1. Taxonomy (NCBI): domain Bacteria; kingdom Bacillati; phylum Actinomycetota; class Actinomycetes; order Mycobacteriales; family Mycobacteriaceae; genus Mycobacterium; species Mycolicibacterium grossiae. The sequence goes on along the minus strand of NZ_CP043474.1, from coordinate 3,533,594 downwards.
AGCCACCGGTGGTCGCCCGCCGCTGACGGGACGGCCGACTAGAAGGTGTCGAACTCGCGCAGGCTCGCGGCCAGCGGCGCCGGGACGCGGGCCTTGATCCGCGTGCCCTCCGGCTGGTGCTCGCACGCGTCGATGCGCCCGTCGGCGTGCACGCGGGCCACCAGGTCGCCGCGGTCGTACGGGATCGTCACGTCCACGCCGGTGTCGGTGGCCTCGACCAGCTCGCCCATCCGTTGACGCAACCGGGACAGGCCGTCGCCGGTCCGCGCGGACACGAACAGCGCGTCGGGCAGCGCTCGGCGCAACTGGGCCAGCATCAACCCGGACGCGGCGTCGGTCTTGTTGACCACCACCAGTTCCGGCGGTGCGGTGACGTCGTATTCGGCCACCACGTCGTTGACCACCTGACGCACGGCGTTGATCTGCGCGAGCGGATTGGCGTCGGACCCGTCGACCACGTGGATCAGCAGGTCGGCGTCGACGACCTCCTCGAGCGTGGACCGGAACGCCTCGACGAGCTGCGTCGGCAGGTGCCGCACGAAGCCGACGGTGTCGGTGAGCACGAACGGCCGGCCGTCGTCGAAGTGCCCACGACGCGTGGTGGGTTCGAGCGTCGCGAACAGCGCGTTCTCGACCAGCACGCCCGCGCCGGTCAGCGCGTTCAGCAGGCTGGACTTACCGGCGTTGGTGTAGCCGACGATGGCGACCGACGGCACGTCGCTGCGCCGGCGCCCGCTGCGCTGGGTGTCGCGGACCTTCTTCATGTCGCGGATGTCGCGTCGCAGCTTCGCCATCCGCTCGCGGATGCGACGGCGGTCGGTCTCGATCTTGGTCTCACCGGGACCGCGGGTACCGACGCCGCCGCCGGCGCCGCCCGCGCGCCCGCCGGCTTGGCGGGACATGGACTCACCCCAGCCGCGCAACCGCGGCAGCATGTACTCCATCTGGGCCAGCGACACCTGTGCCTTGCCCTCGCGACTGGTGGCGTGCTGGGCGAAGATGTCGAGGATCAGCGCGGTGCGGTCGATCACCTTGACCTTGACGATCTTCTCCAGCGCGTTCAGCTGGGCGGGGCTTAGTTCACCGTCGCAGATGACGGTGTCGGCGCCGGTGGCGAGCACGACCTCGCGCAGTTCGGCGGCCTTGCCCGAGCCGATGTAGGTGGAGGGGTCCGGCTTGTCGCGGCGCTGGACGAGGCCCTCGAGGACCTGGGAACCGGCCGTCTCGGCGAGCGCGGCGAGTTCGGCGAGGCTGGCGTCCGCATCGGCGGCGCTGCCCTCGGTCCACACGCCGACCAGCACGACGCGCTCGAGGCGTAGCTGCCGGTACTCGACCTCGGACACGTCGGCGAGTTCGGTCGACAGACCGGCGACGCGGCGCAGCGCACTGCGGTCGGAGAGGGCGAGTTCGCCGACGCTCGGGGAGTCGTCGAAGGGGAAGTGGGGATGAGTCATGGTCGAACCGAGGTTCGCACGGAGATCACTGTTCATGCACCTCGATTAACGCTGATGGTCGCGCCACCATTCCTCGGCGAGATTGCCCTCGGCCACCAGGACCGACGGGCCGCGCAGGTAGCTGGTGGCGTCGGTGATGGTCACGGTGACCTCCCCGCCGGGGACGCGCACCGCCAGCGTTCCGGTGTCCACGCCGCTGCCGGCGAGCGCCGCGACCGCCGCGGCGACGGTGCCGGTGCCGCACGACCGGGTCTCCCCCACGCCGCGTTCGTGCACCCGCATCCAGACCGCGCCGTCGCGCGGCGCGGTCAGCACCTCCACGTTGACGCCGTCGGGGAACGCCGCGGCGTCGAAGGAGACCGGCGCGGCGACGTCGAGGGCGGCCAGGTCGGCGCGGGTCAGGCCGGCCTCGACGCAGGCGAGGTGCGGGTTGCCGACGTCCACGGCGAGGCCCGCGAAGCGGCGCCCGCCGACCACCGCCGTGCCGGTCCCGGTGACGTTGGCCTTGCCCATGTCGACGGTGACGTCGGCCGAGGCGGCGTCGCAGGCGTGGACGGTGACCGGTCGGGGTCCGGCCAGCGAGCCGACGACGAACTCGTCGCGCGTCTCGAGGCCACTGGCCCGCAGGTAGTGGGTGAACACCCGCACGCCGTTGCCGCACATCTGCGCGAGCGAGCCGTCGGCGTTGCGGTAGTCCATGTACCAGTCGTCGGGCGCCAGGCCCTCCGGCAGGCGGTCGAACACACCGGCGTCGCGCGCGGCGCCCGCCGTGGTGACCCGCAGGACGCCGTCGGCGCCGAGGCCGCGGCGGCGGTCGCACAGCGCGGCGACCGCCTCGGCCGGCAGCGCCAGGCGGGCGTCGACGTCGGGCAGCACGACGAAGTCGTTCTGCGTGCCGTGCCCCTTGGCGAACCTCACCGGACCAGGATATCCGCGACCGGTCAGGGTGACTCCGGCGTGCGGCGCCGCCACGCCCCCGTGACCGCCTCGAGGTGGTCGTCGGCGGCGCCGTCGAGCCAGAGGATGCGGTGGTCGCGGCGGAACCACGACCGCTGCCGCCGCACGTAGCGGCGGGTCCCGACGAAGGTCCGCTCGCGCGCCTCGGCGATCAGCTGCGCTCCGCCGCCCGCGTCGAGGGCGTCGAGCACCTGCGCGTAGCCCAGCGCGCGCGACGCGGTGCCACCCCGCGGCAGGCCGCGCTCGAGCAGCGCGCGGACCTCCTCGACGAGTCCGGTGGCGAACATGAGGTCGGTGCGCTGCGAGAGGCGCTCGTCGAGATGCGCCGTCTCCCAGTCGATTCCGACGATCACCGCGTCCCACCGCGGGGTGCCGATGCGCGGCGCACTGGCCGCGAACGGTCGACCGGTCAGCTCGACCACCTCGAGCGCCCGCACCACGCGTCGGCCGTCGGTGGGCAGGATCGTCGCGGCGGCATGGGGGTCGACGCGGGCGAGCTCGGCGTGCAGCGCCGCGACGCCGACCTCGGCGAGCCGCGCCTCCCAGCGCGCACGGACCTCGGGGTCGGTCGCCGGGAACGCCCAGGCGTCCAGCAGCGACTGCACGTAGAGCATGGAGCCGCCGACGATCACCGGGACCCGGCCCCGCGCGGCGATCGCCTCGACGTCGGCGGCGGCGGCCTCCTGGTAGCGCGCCACCGACGCCGTCTCGGTGACGTCGAGGACGTCGAGCTGGTGGTGCGGGACGCCGCGCCGCTCGGCGACGGTCAGCTTGGCGGTGCCGATGTCCATGCCGCGGTAGAGCTGCATGGCGTCGGCGTTGACGATCTCGCCGCCGAACCGCTCGGCCAGCGCCAGTCCGAGCGCCGACTTGCCGGTGCCGGTGGGCCCGACCACCGCGACGGGCCGCGTCACCCGCCCACGTCCGACGACAGACCCACGAAGTAGCCGACGCCGTAGGGCGCATCGCGGTACAGCTCGCGCAACGGTGTCGGGTGATCGTGGAGCAGCCCCGCGAGTACCTGGTGGGCGACCCGTCCGACGACGGCGCCGCCGGTCCGGGCCAGGGCCGCGGCGTCGCCGCGCGCGAGGGCGCGGTCGAGGTCGTCCTGCACGGCGGCCGAGGCCGGGTCGTATCCGCCGGGCGCGGTCGGCGTCAGCGTGTGCGCGCCGTCGGCGACGACGAGGACGCCGATCTCATCCGGGTCGGTGGCCAGCTCGGCGCGCAGCGTGCGGCCCGCCGCCACCGCCGCGTCGCCGTCGGTCTCGCGGGCGAACACCCGGACCTGCGCGCGGGCCTCGGGCCGCGCGGCGCCGCGCACCCAGCCGGTGACGAGCGCGGCCAGCGGCAGCCACACCGGATCCCCGGCGGCGTCGGGCGCCAGGCTCACGCGCACGTCGACGCCGTACCCGGCGAACGTGCCGACGGCGTCGGGTGCGACGGTGGCCGTCTCCGCGGCGACGCCGACGGCCACCCAGCGCGCGGGCAGTCCGGCGGCCGCCCGCAGCACGGCGGTCCGCAGCTCGGCCAGTTCGGCGGCCGCACCGCCGGCGAGGTCGGGCACCACGACCGGAGCCGAGGGGATGACGGCGATGGCGCTGAGCACGGTTCCACGCTAGCGAGCGCTCAGCGCGCGCCCGCGTCCGTGCCGTCGGCGGCTTGGGTGTCGGCCGCCTCGCCGCGCGCCAGCGCCGCGGTGGCGACGACCATCGCGGCGAACGCCACGCCGAGCGTCACCCAGCCCGCGTCGCCCGGCCGCAGGGTCTCCCCGAGCACCACGATGCCCAGGACCGACCCGACGACCGGTTCGGTGACCGTCATCGTCGGCAGCGACGCCGTGAGCGCACCCGCGCGGAACGACGACTGCTGCCACGCGGTGCCCAGCACCGCGACCGCCGCCCACGCGTAGAGCTCCGGTGTCCGCAGCAGCGCCCAGACGCCGTCGTCGAGGCGGTCGACCACACCCTTGGTGAGGACGGCGAACAACCCCCACAGCGCGCCGGACACAAGCGCGAGCAGGACGGCGCTCGCGGCGCCGGAGGCGAACCGCGCAGCCAGGACGCAGGCCACCAGCGCGGGGATGCCGACGACGGCGACGAGCGACCAGGTGTCCAGGTCGGCGCGCGAGCGTCCCTCGGTGGGATTGCCGACCGTGACGATCACCGCGACCGCCGTCGCGAGCAACGCCGCCCAGAGCCATTGCACGCGGGGGACGCGGTGACCGCCGAGGCGCGCATTGATCGGCAGCGCAAACAGCAGCGAGGTCACCAGCAGGGCCTGGACCAGCAGCACCGACCCGAAGCCGAGCGCGGCGGCCTGGCAGGCGAAGCCGGCGGCCGACACGCCGCTGCCCAGCCACCACTGCCCGTCGCGCAGCAGCCGGGTGAACAGTTCGAGGTGGCCGACCGGCTCGTCGGTGACCTCGTGCGCCGACCGCTGGTGGATGACGTCGCCGACGGCGATGAAGAACGCCGCACCGAGGGCCAGCACCACCGCGACGTCGGCGTGGTCGAACGTCATGACGGCGAGCCTAGGCAACGCCGGCGCGCCAAGGCGTACGCACGCCGCTCGGCGACCTGTTTGAATAGCGGGCGAGAGACGAACGACGGCGCCGCGTCGCGCGGCAGCAGCGTGGGTCACCACGCACGAGCGCACGAAAGTTGACGGACATGACGACGAGCGAGTCAGGCGGAGCACCCAAGCCCACCCCCCGGCCCGGACCGCGACCAACGCCGCGACCCGCGCCGCGCCCCGGCCCCGTCGCCGCCGCGGTGCCCGCACCCGTCTCGACGGCCGATCCGCACCGGTTCGGCCGCGTCGATCCGGACGGCACGGTGTGGTTGATCAGCGGTGCCGGCGAGCGGCAGATCGGGTCGTGGCAGGCCGGCGACACCGAAGCCGCCTACGCGCACTTCGGGCGCCGCTACGACGATCTGCAGACCGAGGTGGCGCTGATGGAGCGCCGGCTGGCCTCCGGCAACGGCGACGCCCGCAAGATCAAGTCGGCGGCCGCCACGCTGGCCGAGGGGCTGCCGACCGCCGCGGTGCTCGGCGACGTCGACGCGCTGGCCGCGCGGCTGACCGCGATCATCGACTCCGCCGACGCCAGCGCGACCGAGGAGCGGCAGCGCCGCGACGAGCACCGCGCCACTCAGACCGCCCGTAAGGAGGCGCTCGCCGCGGAGGCCGAGGAGATCGCGGCGTCGTCCACGCAATGGAAGGCGGCGGGCGACCGGCTGCGCGAGATCCTCGACGAGTGGCGCACCATCACCGGGTTGGACCGCAAGACCGACGACGCCCTGTGGAAGCGCTACTCGGCCGCGCGGGAGGGGTTCAACCGCCGCCGCGGCTCGCACTTCGCCGAACTCGACCGGGAACGCGCCGGCGTCAAGCAGGCCAAGGAGGCGCTGTGCGAGCGCGCCGAGGCCCTGGTCGGCTCGACCGACTGGGGTGCCACCAGCGCGGCGTTCCGGGACCTGCTGGTGCAGTGGAAGGCGGCCGGGCGCACCGCGAAGGACGTCGACGACGCCCTGTGGAAGCGGTTCAAGGCCGCGCAGGACACCTTCTTCGCCGCCCGCAACGCCGCGCACGCCGAACGCGACGCCGAGTTCGAGCAGAACGCGACGGCCAAGGAGGCGCTGCTCGCCGAGGCCGAGCGCATCGACGTCTCCGACGTGGATGCGGCGCGGGCCGCACTGCGGGCGATCGGCGACAAGTGGGACGCGATCGGCAAGACGCCGCGCGAGCGCGGCGCCGAGCTGGAGCGCCGGCTGCGCGTCGTGGAGAAGAAGATCCGCGACGCCGCGTCGACGGGATGGACCGATCCGGAGGCTCAGGCGCGCGCCGACCAATTCCGGGTGCGGGCCGAGCAGTTCGAGCGGCAGGCCGAGAAGGCCGAGGCCGCGGGCCGCAGCAAGGACGCCGAGGCCGCCCGGGCCAGCGCCGCGCAGTGGCGGGAGTGGGCCGAGGCCGCAGTCGAGGCGCTCGGCAAGAAGCGCTAGGAGCCGGCGCTCGGCGGCGTGTCGTCGGGCTCGTCGAGCAGGCCCTTGCGCTGCTGCTCGGCGACGCGGCGGCGGCGCTGCTCCTCGGCGGCGAGCTGCACCGCGGTGCGTGCCCACACGACGCGGATCCAGTGGAACGTCAGCAGGATGATGGCCAGCCACGCCACGACGAGACCGTAGGACGGTCCGGGGTACGGCTCGGTGACCGTCTGGCGCGACCACACCGCCAGCATGCCGATCGGGCAGGCGACGGCCGATCCCGCGGCCGCGACCCAGGCCAGCGCCCAGCGGCGTGTCAGCAGGGCCAGCATCGAGAACCCGATGCCGAACACCAGCACCAGCCAGACGAAGACCCGAGACGGCAGGGCGACGTTCTCGCGCACGGCGGCGTCCCCGCCGATGAGCACGTCGAGCCCGCGGGCGCTGCCGGTGTGCGGCAGCAGGAAGCTCGCCAGCAGGACGAAGACCAGGATGGCGACGACCAGCGCCCGTGCGCCTGGGTCGATCTCGCGTGACACCCGCCGTTCGGCGTCCTCGAGGTCCTCGCGGAAGTCGTCGAAGCCGCGCTCGCTGATCATAGCCCGCACCCTACGGTCACCGGCTGGGCGGGCGGCACGCCGACCGACGGCATGCCGAGCCCCACGTTGGTGGTGACCTTCCGGCCGGCCTCGTGTGCGTCGCCCGCCCGGGTGCGGCGGTGCTCGATCAGCGCGGCGTCGGCCATCAGGTGGTGCGGCGCGGCTGCCGTCACGGTGGTCACGACGACGTCGCCGGGGCGCACCCGCCGTCCGCCGGGGGCGAAGTGCACCAGCCGGCCGTCGCGCGCGCGGCCGGACATCCGCGCGGTGCTGGTGTCCTTGCGCCCCTCCCCCGCAGCGACCAGCAGCTCGACCCGGCGGCCCACCTGCGCCTGGTTCTCCTCAAGCGAGATGCGCTCCTGCAGCTCGATGAGCCGCTGATACCGTTCGGCGACAACGTGTTTGGGAAGCTGATCGGGCAGCTCGGCGGCCGGCGTCCCGGGGCGCTTGGAGTACTGGAAGGTGAAGGCGCTGGCAAAGCGGGCGCGTTCGACCACCTCGAGCGTCGCGGCGAAGTCGTCCTCGGTCTCGCCGGGGAAGCCGACGATGATGTCGGTGGTGATCGCCGCGTGCGGGATCGCGGCGCGGACCCGGTCGATGATGCCGAGGTAGCGCTCGGCGCGGTAGGACCGGCGCATGGCCCGCAGGATCCGGTCGGACCCGGACTGCAGCGGCATGTGCAGCGTCGGGCAGACGTTCGACGTCTCGGCCATCGCCTCGATGACGTCGTCGGTGAACTCGGCGGGATGCGGCGAGGTGAACCGCACGCGCTCGAGCCCCTCGACGGTGCCGCACGCCCGCAGCAGCTGCGCGAAGGCGCCGCGGTCGCGTGGGAGGTCCGTATCGGCGAAGGAGACGCCGTAGGCGTTCACGTTCTGTCCGAGCAGGGTGACCTCCAGCACGCCCTGCTCGGCGAGCGCGGTGACCTCGGCCAGCACGTCGCCCGGCCTGCGGTCGACCTCCTTGCCGCGCAACGAGGGCACGATGCAGAACGTGCAGGTGTTGTTGCAGCCCACCGACACCGAAACCCAGGCGGCGTAAGCGGATTCGCGGGTCGCGGGCAGCGTGGAGGGGAATTCGCGCAGCGCGTCGGCGATCTCGACCTGGGCCACGCGGTTGTGCCGAGCGCGTTCGAGCAGCACGGGCAGCGATCCGATGTTGTGCGTGCCGAACACGACGTCGACCCACGGCGCCTTGCGCAACACCGCCTCGCGGTCCTTCTGCGCGAGGCAGCCGCCGACGGCGATCTGCATGTCGGGGTTCGCCGCGCGGCGCGGCGCGAGGTGACTGAGGTTGCCGTACAGCTTGTTGTCGGCGTTCTCGCGGACGGCGCAGGTGTTGAACACCACCACGTCGGCGTCCGTGCCGTCGGCCGCGCGGACGTAGCCGGCGGTCTCCAGCAGCCCGGCCAGGCGCTCGGAGTCGTGCACGTTCATCTGACAGCCGTAGGTGCGGACCTGATAGGTGCGCACGTCGCTGCCCACCGGGGTCACGTCGGCGTCGCGCGTCACCATGGAAGTCACCCGACAATGGTATCGGCGCGGTGATCGGAGCCCAATTTTCCAAGATCACCTTGAGACCCCGGCGGGCTGAGCGCTGGCTGGGTAAGGTCTGAGCGCATGGAATCAGTCGGTCGGTGTCCGCTCCGAGGCAAGGCATGAGCGAACCGGCCGCCGGCGGTCAGTCGATGATCTCGATGCAGGCCGTCAACAAGCACTTCGGCAGCCTGCACGTTTTGAAGGACATCAACCTCGACGTGCCCCGCGGCCAGGTGGTCGTCGTGCTGGGCCCGTCCGGTTCGGGCAAGTCGACGTTGTGCCGCACCATCAATCGGTTGGAGCCGATCGACTCGGGCAGCATCGCGGTCGACGGGCAGCCGCTGCCCGCCGAGGGCCGCAAGCTCGCCGAGCTGCGCTCCGAGGTCGGCATGGTGTTCCAGTCCTTCAACCTGTTCGCCCACAAGACGATCGTCGAGAACGTCATGCTCGCGCCGGTGAAGGTGCGCAGGACGGGCAGGGACGAGGCGCGCCGCAACGCGATGGCCCTGCTCGAGCGGGTGGGCGTGGCCAACCAGGCCGACAAGTACCCGGCGCAGCTCTCCGGCGGCCAGCAGCAGCGCGTGGCGATCGCACGGTCGCTGGCGATGAACCCGAAGGTCATGCTCTTCGACGAGCCGACCAGCGCGCTGGATCCGGAGATGATCAACGAGGTGCTGGCGGTGATGTCGTCGCTGGCGGCCGACGGGATGACGATGCTCGTGGTGACCCACGAGATGGGGTTCGCGCGGCGCGCCTCCAACCGGGTGGTGTTCATGGCCGACGGCGCGATCGTCGAGGACGCCGCCCCCGAGCAGTTCTTCAACGACCCGAAATCCGACCGTGCCAAGGACTTCCTCGGCAAGATCCTCAACCACTAGGCGAAGGGAACCACAGTGCTCAACGATCCGCAGGCGTCCACCAGTCGTCCGGCGCACGATGGCGCGACCACCTCGAAGCGGTCGCGGCGCGTCCGGTTGGCCGCGGTCGCGGCGATCGCCGTCGCGCTGCCGCTGTCGCTGACCGCATGCGGGGGTAGCGGCGGTGGGTCCGACGAGAACAAGATCGTCATCGGCACCAAGTTCGACCAGCCCGGCCTGGGCCTGAAGAACCCGGACGGCAAGATGACCGGCTTCGACGTCGACGTCGCCACGTACGTGGCGAAGGAGCTGGGCTACACCCCCGAGCAGATCGAGTGGAAGGAATCCCCCTCGAGCCAGCGCGAGACGCTGATCCAGAACGACCAGGTGAAGTTCATCGCCGCCACGTACTCGATCACCGACGCCCGCAAGGAGAAGGTCAGCTTCGCCGGCCCCTACCTGGTGACCGGCCAGAGCCTGCTGGTGAAGGCCGACAACACCGACATCACCGGCGCACCGTCGCTGCAGAACAACAAGAAGCTGTGCTCGGTCAGCGGCTCGACGCCGGCGCAGCGCATCAAGGACGAGTACCCGGGCGTGCAGCTGCAGCAGTACGACACCTACTCGGCGTGCATCGAGGCGCTGAAGAACGGCGCGATCGACGCTGTGACGACCGACGAGGTGATCCTCGCCGGGTACGCCGCGCAGAGCCCCGGCACCTTCAAGATCGTCGGCGAGCCGTTCTCCGAGGAGCGCTACGGCATCGGCCTGAAGAAGGATGACAACGAGCTGCAGAAGAAGATCAACGACGCCATCGCGAAGATGGAGTCCGACGGCGCATGGAAGGCGGCGTTCGAGAAGAACCTCGGTCCCGCGGGCATCCAGGTGCCCAGCCCGCCGGCGCTCGACCAGAACTGACCGAGTCCCTGCGAGGCTGACGGGGAGCCGACGGAGTTCAGGTGGAGGTCTTCTCCGAGTATCGCGGCCAGATCTTCGAGGCGTTCTGGACCACGATCCAGTTGACGGTGTTCTCGGCCGTGGGTGCGTTGGTGCTCGGCACGGTGCTGGCGGCGATGCGGTTGTCGCCGGTGCCGGTGCTGAACTGGCTGGGCACCGCGTACGTCAACGTCGTACGCAACACCCCGCTGACGCTGATCATCCTGTTCTGCTCGTTCGGTCTGTCCCAGACGCTCGGCATCACGCTGGTCGACGCCCAGTCGGTGACGTCGATCGAGGACAGCAATTTCCGGCTGGCCACGCTCGGGTTGACCGTCTACACGGCGTCGTTCGTCTGCGAGACCATCCGCTCCGGGGTGAACACGGTGCCGCTCGGCCAGGCCGAGGCGGCCCGGTCGCTGGGGCTGACGTTCGGACAGAACCTGCGAATGGTATTGCTGCCGCAGGCCTTTCGCGCGGTGCTGATCCCGTTGGGCTCGGTGCTGATCGCGTTGACGAAGAACACGACGATCGCGTCGGCGATCGGCGTCGCGGAGGCGGCCCTGCTGATGAAGGAGATGATCGAGAACACCGCGGCGCTGCTGACGATCGGCACGATCTTCGCCCTCGGGTTCATCGTGTTGACGCTGCCGTTGGGACTGCTGTTCGGGTGGTTGGGTAGGCGATGGGCGGTGGCGCGCTGATGAGCGCTTGCGCGAAGAACGGGTCACGATGATGAGCGCTTGCGCGAAGAACGGGTCACGATGATGAGCGGCGGATCCTCGGTCCTCTTCGACGCACCCGGCCCGCGGGCGCGACTGCGCAACCACGTCGTCACGGCGGTGACGGTGGTCGTGATCGCCCTAGTGGCGTGGGTGGTGCTGTCCCGCTTGCAGGCCAAGGGCCAGTTGGACGCGGCGAAGTGGGAACCGTTCACCACCCCGGAGCTGTGGACGACCTACGTGTTACCGGGCGTCGAGGGCACGCTGACGGCGGCGGCGGTGTCGATCGTGCTGGCGTTGCTGCTGGGTTTCGCACTCGGCGTGGGACGCATGTCCACGCACGGGCCGGTGCGGTGGTTCTGCGCGATCGTCGTGGAGTTCTTCCGCGCCGTTCCGGTGCTGATCATGATGATCTTCGCGTACTTCCTCTACGCGCTGTACGACGTCTTCCCCGGTGAGTACCTCGCACTCGCGGGCGTGATCACGGGGCTGACGCTCTACAACGGTGCGGTGATCGCGGAGATCGTGCGGGCGGGCGTGCATGCGCTGCCGCGCGGGCAGACGGAGGCGGCGTCGGCGCTGGGGCTGCGGTGGGGCCAGACGATGCGGTCGATCCTGCTGCCGCAGGCGATCACGTCGATGCTCCCGGTGCTGGTCTCGCAGATGGTGGTGGTCCTGAAGGACACCGCGATCGGCTACCAGATCACCTTCGTCGAGATGGTCCGCCAGGGCACGGTGGTGGGCTCCTCGTACGGCAACTACATCCCGGCGCTCATCGTGATCGCGGTGCTGATGATCGCGGTGAACTTCGCGCTGTCGGCGTTCGCGACGTGGCTGGAGGGCCGGTTGCGGCGGTCGCGCCGCGGCCCGGCGCCGCTGGAGGCCGAGGCCGTCGAGACCGACGGCGCGCCGGGCGCCCGGGTCGTCTAGACCCGCCGGCGTTCCCGCTCGCTGGCCAGGGCGACCTTGACGACGTCGAACGCCATGGACTGGTGATAGCCGCGACGGGCGAGCATGCCCACCAGCCGCCGGGCCACCTTGGTCTCGTCGGTGTCCTCGTCGAGCCGCTCGCGCCGGAGCTTGTCGGCGACCAGTTGCTCGGCCCGGGCGCGTTCGGCCTCGGCGTCGATACCGGCCAGTGCCCCGGCGATGACGTCGTCGTCGATGCCCTTGGTGCGTAGTTCGGCGGCCAGCGCGCGCTTTCCCTTGCCCGCGTGGGTGCGTCGCGATCGCACCCACTGTTCGGCGAAGTCCTCGTCGTCGACCAGGCCGACGTGAGCCAGCCGGTCGAGCACCCGCCGGCTCACGTCGTCGGGGTAGCCACGCTTCTCCAGGTGCCCGGCCAGTTCGGCGCGGGTGCGGGCCCGGACGGTGAGCAGGCGCAGGCAGAGCGCCCGCGCCTGCTCGTCGCGCGACGGGGAGTCCGTCGGATCAGAAGTCGACCGGCGCGGGGAGGACATCGGCGGCATCGTCGGTCAGCTGGGCACCGATGCCGAGCTTCTCCTTGATCTTCTTCTCGATCTCGTTGGCCACGTCGACGTTCTCCAGCAGGAAGTTCCGTGCGTTCTCCTTGCCCTGTCCCAGCTGCTCCCCGTCGTAGGTGAACCAGGAACCGGACTTGCGGATGAAGCCGTGCTCGACGCCCATGTCGATGAGCGAACCCTCGCGGGAGATGCCGCGGCCGTAGAGGATGTCGAACTCGGCCTGCTTGAACGGCGGCGAGACCTTGTTCTTCACGACCTTGACGCGGGTGCGGTTGCCGACCGCGTCGGTGCCGTCCTTCAGCGTCTCGATGCGGCGCACGTCCAGGCGCACCGAGGCGTAGAACTTCAGCGCCTTGCCGCCCGTGGTGGTCTCGGGAGACCCGAACATCACGCCGATCTTCTCGCGCAGCTGGTTGATGAAGATCGCGGTGGTGCCCGAGTTGTTCAGCGCACCGGTCATCTTGCGCAGCGCCTGGCTCATCAGGCGGGCCTGCAGACCGACGTGGCTGTCACCCATCTCGCCCTCGATCTCGGCGCGCGGAACCAGCGCGGCCACCGAGTCGATGACCAGGATGTCCAGCGCGCCGGAACGCACCAGCATGTCGGCGATCTCGAGGGCCTGCTCACCGGTGTCGGGCTGGCTGACCAGCAGCGAGTCGGTGTCGACGCCGAGCTTCTTGGCGTACTCCGGATCCAGCGCGTGCTCGGCGTCGATGAAGGCGGCGATGCCGCCGGCGGCCTGAGCGTTGGCCACCGCGTGCAGCGCGACGGTGGTCTTGCCGGAGGACTCCGGACCGTAGATCTCGATGACGCGACCGCGGGGCAGGCCGCCGATGCCGAGCGCGACGTCCAGCGAGATCGAACCGGTGGGGATGACCGAGATCGGCGGGCGCACGTCCTCGCCGAGGCGCATGACCGAGCCCTTGCCGAAGTTCTTGTCGATCTGCGCGAGCGCCAGTTCGAGGGCCTTCTCGCGGTCGGGTGCCTGTGGTGCCATGGGGTGGTCTCCATCCTCGTGGGGTTCGTTGACCGGGGTTCCGATCGGTTGGCCGTGACGCTAGAGGAGGCCACCGACAAATCCCTGCAGGGTTCGCGTGCGAACCGTTCACCACAGTAGACGAACACGTGTTCGATTCAAGTCAACACGCCGCGTCGTGTCGCGTCAGGCGTCGTGGACGCAGGCGCTCACCACTGATCGCGCGGGACGTCGAAGTCCGAGCACAGCGCGCGCCACACGTCGCGCGGTTCCACGCCGGCCTCGATGAGCTGGGCGGCGGTGCGGCCACCGAAGCCGCTGAGCACGTGGTCGACGAGCAGGGAGGCACCCCGCACCTCACCGAACTGTCCATGGACGAGTTCGTGGAACTCCGTCAACCGCACGCCTCCAACCTACCGAGCGGTGCGCACGGCGTCGCGGCACACCCGGACCGGATCGGCCACCGCACCGGCGCCGGCGCGGGCGAACCGGGCGGCGTCGCGGTAACGCGGCGTGGCCAGGACCTCGCGCACCGCCGCGGTGAGCGCGTCGGCGGTCAGCGGCCGGACGATCGCCGCACTCCCCTGTCGCGCCAGGCGATTCGCGATCTCCCACTGGTCTCCCCCGCCGGGGACCACCACCATCGGCACGCCCGCGAGCAGCGTCTTGGACACCATGCCGTGACCGCCACCGCACACCACCGCGTCGGCGCGCGCGAGCAGGTCGTCCTGCCGACCCAGCCCCACCGCCGCCCACGGCGGCACGTCGAGGCCGTCGCCGTCGAGCCGGGACACCGCCACCCGGGCGCCGGGCGGCAGCACCTCACCCGGCCGCAGCGCGGTCAGCGCGAGTTCGGCCAAGCCCGCCGTGCCGGTGGTCGCGGTGGACGGCGCGACGACGACGAGCGGCCCCTCGCCGTCGGGGACGTCGAGCACCGCATCGGTCGGCTCGAAGTGCAGCGGTCCGACGACGACGGCCTCGGCCGGCCAGTCCGGACGGGGCACCTCCAGCGCGGGCAGCGTCGCGATCAGGCGCCGCGCCGGGCCCGGGTCGGCGGCGGGCAGTCCGATGCCGACGCGCGCCGCCGCGCGCTGTGCCTCGCCCTTCCGGACCGAGCGAGCGGTCAGGGCCCGCAGCACGGTGTCGCGAGCACGCCCGCGGATCCCGGTGCCGGGCGCGAGGCCGCTGCCGATCGGCGGCAGGCCCCGCGACGGGCGGTACAGCGGATGGGGGCACAGCTCCACCCACGGCAGCTCGAGCAGCTCGGCGACCATCCCGCCGCACGAGGTGATGACGTCGGAGACCACCAGGTCCACCCGCAGGTCGCTGATCGCGTCGAGGTTGAGCCGGGCCATGCGCGCCGCGCGGGCGTGGATCTTGGCGCCGGCGTCGGCGTCGTCATCGGCGTCCGTGGGATCCAGGCCCGCGAGTTCGAGGGCGTCGACACCCGCGCGCCGAGCGGTGTCCAGCCACTGCACGCCGGTCAGCAGGACGGGATCGTCGCCCGCGGCCCCCAGGCGCAGGCACAGCGCGATCGCCGGGAACGCGTGCCCCGGGTCCGGGCCGGCCACCACCGCGACGCGCATCGGCCTACCCTGTCACAGCCGATGCCCCTACCCTCGAGGGCATGACCGAGCACACCGGCGCACCGACCGAGACCGCGCCGCGAGGCGCCAACGCCCAGATCGTGGAGACGTTCCTCTACGCCCTGGCCGATCAGGACTTCACCGCCATCGACGCGCTGCTGGCCGACGACGTCGTCTACCAGAACGTGGGGCTGCCGACCATTCGCGGGCGCCGGCGGGTGGTGAAGCTGATGCGCGGGATGGAGGGCCGGATGGGCTTCGAGGTGGCGGTGCACCGCAACGTCGCCGAGGGATCGACGGTGCTCAACGAGCGCACCGACGCCATGGTGTTCGGACCGCTGCGGCTGCAGTTCTGGGTGTGCGGCGTCTTCGAGGTCACCGACGGCCGAATCACGTTGTGGCGCGACTACTTCGACTTCTTCGACATGCTGAAGGCCACGGCCCGCGGCCTGCTGGGCGCCGTGGTGCCCGCGCTGCGCCCGCGGATGTGAGCCCGCGGGCGGCCGCGGCTCACGCGCCGCGCAGGTGGCCCAGTTCGTCGAAGGCGTGCGCCCAGCCGGCGAGCCGGTCGGTCGCGTTGCCGAGTTCGCGGCGGTAGCGGTCGGCCGAGAGCGCCGAGGTGGACATCGAGCCGCTGTTGGCCGCCGAGACGAGTCGCGCTGCGGCGTCCACCATCTCGTCGTACTGGCGCACCCCGGTCTGCAGTTGGCCGGCGAACGCGCGGATGGTCGGGGTGAGGTGGGCGCGGGACTGCGGCGCCGAGCTGATCGCCCGCTCCATGGACACCACCTCGCGGGCGGTGGCGGCCATCGCGGCCGCGGTCTGGTGGGCGGCGGCGGTGACCTCGCGTAGCTCGTCGGCGGGCAGCATCCGGCCCCGCTCCATGACGCCGAGCAGGGAGACCAGGCCGCGCTCGGACGAGGCCAGCGCCGCCATCGGCTGACGCGCGGCCGACCCCCACGGCGGCAGCCGGTGCACGGACCGCTCCGGCGGCAGAGGCGCTGCGCGCAGCCAGCGGTAGCGCAGGAACGCCAGCGTGGCAAGGAACGCCGCCCCGACGGCGATCGGGCTGGGGATCAGCAACGCCCAGGCCGGCACGTCCCAGGACGCGAGCACCGCCGTCACCGCGATCCAGAACGCGGTGGCGAAGCCGAGGAACAGCGTGGCCCGCAGCGCCCACCGCCGCTTGCGCAGCGCCTTCGCGCGCGGGTCGGCGGCGGCGCCGAGCCGCTGGGCGAGTGCGTCGGACCACTCGGCGGCGGTGTCGACGCCGCGCTGTAGCAGCGTCGTCCACCGCGGATGCCGCGCCCGCGGATCAGGCGTCGGGAAGTTCGGCACTGTCGGCGGCCTCCTCGTCGTCACCGTGCGCTCACTGCGACAGCGGGTTCTCCGGCGTCGACGCCGGCGGGTTCGCGGCGGGAGTGGCCGGGTTGGCGGCCGGCCCGGACGTCAGCGAGTCGCCCCGCATGGACGCGCGGATCTGCTCGAGGCGCGAGTGGCCGGCCATCTGCACGCTGGCCTGCTGCACCTCCATCATCCGGCCCTGCACCGAGTTCTGGGCGAGTTCGGCGGCTCCCATGGCGTTGGCGTAGCGGCGCTCGATCTTCTCCCGCACCTCGTCGAGGCTCGGGGTGGTGCCCGGTGCGGAGATCTCGCTCATCGACTGCAGCGAGGCGCTCACCTGCTCCTGCATCTTGGCCTGCTCGAGCTGGCTGAGCAGCTTGCTGCGCTCGGCGATCTTCTGCTGCAGCACCATGGCGTTCTGCTCGACGGCCTTCTTGGCCTGGCCGGCGGCCTGCAGCGCCTGGTCGTGCAGCGTCTTGAGGTCCTCCACCGACTGCTCGGCGGTGACCAGCTGCGCGGCGAACGCCTCGGCGGCGTTGGTGTACTCGGTGGCCTTGGCGGCGTCACCGGCGGAGGTCGCCTGATCGGCGAGCGTCAGCGCCTGGCGGACGTTCACCTGCAGCTTCTCGATGTCGGCGAGCTGACGGTTCAGCCGCATCTCGAGCTGCCGCTGGTTGCCGATCACCTGTGCGGCCTGCTGGGTGAGCGCCTGGTGCTGTCGCTGGGCATCCTCGATCGCCTGCTGGATCTGCACCTTCGGATCGGCGTACTCGTCCACCTTGGAGCTGAACAGCGCCATCATGTACTTCCACGCCTTGACGAAGGGATTTGCCATCTCGGGTTCCGCCTTCTGCAGTGTTGTCGTGTCGATCGTGTCCGCAGGCCGGTGGCTGCGCTACCTGCCAACCTAATGGTTGCGCACAGGCGGCCACACCCCCGCGGACGATCCCGCGGAGAGGGCGGCGCGGACCGGTCAGGCGACGGCCATCGACACCTGGTGCGGGATGACGACCTTGGTGGTGACGTCGATGTTGGTCGTGGGCCGGCCCGGCGCGGCGCCATGCGTCAGTGCCTCGCGCTCCTGGGTCTGGAGCACGTCACCGGCGTCGGACAGCACCCGCGACAGCGGCACCTCGAGCGCCGTGCAGATCGCGCCGAGCAGCTCGCTCGAGGCCTCCTTGCGGCCGCGTTCCACCTCCGAGAGGTAGCCGAGGCTGACGCGTGCGTCGTCGGACACCTCGCGCAGGGTGCGCCCCTGGGCGGTCCTGGTCTGACGCAGCACGTCGCCGATCACTTCACGCAGCAATGCCGTCATCGGGGCTCCTTCGAGTGGGTCGGCAGCTTCTGACCGGTAGAACGCCGACCCGACCCGGTTTGGTTCCCGGCGGCGCGCACCGATCCCGGGCTCGGACCGCGCGGATCGCTGGCCGTGCGAACCGGTTCAGGCCGTGCGGACGTTGCGGACGGCCGACAGCAGGTAGTCGAGGCCGGTGAGCACCGTCAGCACCACCGCGGCCCACACGAGCACCCACGCCCCGGTCAGCCAAGCGCCCGACAGCGGCAGCACGAACAGGCCGATGGCCATCGCCTGCACGGTGGTCTTGAGCTTGCCGCCGCGGCTGGCCGGGATCACCCCGCGACGCAGGACTGCCAGGCGCAGCAGGGTGACGGCGACCTCGCGGACGAGGATCACCACGGTCACCCACCAGGGCAGGTCGCCGAGCAGGGACAGGCCGATCAGCGCTGCGCCGATCAGCGCCTTGTCGGCGATCGGATCGGCGAGCTTCCCGAACTCGGTCACCATGCCGTAGGCCCTGGCGATCTCGCCGTCCAGCCGGTCGGTGATGACCGCGGCCGCGAACACGACGAAAGCGACCACTCGCCAGAGGGTTTCGTGTCCGTCACCGGTGAACAGCGCGACGAGGAAGACCGGGACCAGGACGATGCGCAGCCCGGTCAGGAGGTTGGCGACGTTCACCACACTCACGCGCGGCGCCACTGGACTGCTCTCAGACGGGCCCGGCACCGCAACAGAATATCGGTTGCGTCTGCGGATACTCTGCCACCTGTGACCGAGGGCCCAGGGACCGCTGCCGCCGACGCCGTGGTGGTGCGTCGCGCCCGCACGTCGGACGTCCCCGCGATCAAGGCCCTCGTCGACATCTACGCCGGCAAGATCCTGCTCGAGAAGAATCTCGTCACCCTCTACGAGGCGGTCCAGGAGTTCTGGGTCGCCGAACTCGACGGCGAGGTCGTGGGCTGCGGGGCCCTGCACGTGCTGTGGTCCGATCTCGGCGAGGTGCGCACCGTCGCCGCCCACCCGCGGGTGCGCGGCCGCGGCGTCGGCCACGCGGTCGTGGACCGGCTGCTCGACGTCGCACGCGAGCTGCACCTGAAGCGGATCTTCGTCCTCACCTTCGAGACCGACTTCTTCGCTGGGCACGGTTTCGCCGAGATCGACGGCACCCCGGTGACCGCCGAGGTGTTCGAGGAGATGTGCCGGTCCTACGACATCGGCGTCGCGGAGTTCCTCGACCTCTCCTACGTCAAGCCCAACACCCTCGGCAACACCCGGATGCTGCTGCATCTCTAGGTCTAGAAGTCGGGTTCGTCGCCGGCATCCGCACCGGTGGCGTCGGCCCCGCCGCGGATCAGCGCCAGCGTGCCCGCCAGCTCGTCGGGCTTGACCAGCACCTCGCGGGCCTTGGACCCCTCCGACGGTCCCACGATGTTGCGGGTCTCCATGAGGTCCATCAGGCGCCCCGCCTTGGCGAAGCCGACGCGCAGCTTGCGCTGCAGCATCGACGTCGAACCGAACTGCGACGAGACGACCAGTTCGACGGCCTGCAGGAACACGTCCATGTCGTCGCCGATGTCGGGGTCGACGTCGGTGCGCTCGCCGGACGGCTTGGCCGCCGTCACGCCGTCGACGAACTCGGGCTGCGCCTGGGCCTTGGTGGCCTCGACGACGGCCTGGATCTCCTCGTCGCTGATGAAGGCGCCCTGCAGCCGGATGGGCTTGTTGGCGCCCATGGGCAGGAACAGTCCGTCGCCCATGCCGATCAGCTTCTCCGCGCCCGGCTGGTCCAGGATGACGCGGCTGTCGGTCAGTGACGACGTGGCGAACGCCAGCCGCGACGGCACGTTGGTCTTGATCAGGCCGGTGACGACGTCGACCGACGGGCGCTGCGTCGCCAGCACCAGGTGGATGCCGGCCGCGCGGGCCTTCTGCGTGATCCGCACGATGGCGTCCTCGACGTCGCGGGGCGCGGTCATCATCAGGTCGGCCAGCTCGTCGACGATGGCGAGGATGTAGGGATACGGCTTGTAGACCCGTTCGCTACCCAATGGCGTGGTGATCTCGCCGGAGCGCACCTTCTCGTTGAACACGTCGATGTGGCGCACCCGCGAGGCCTGCATGTCCTGGTAGCGCTGCTCCATCTCCTCGACCAACCAGGCCAGCGCGGCCGCGGCCTTCTTCGGCTGCGTGATGATCGGGGTGATGAGGTGCGGGATGCCCTCGTAGGGCGTCAGTTCGACCATCTTCGGGTCGATCAGCACCATCCGGACCTCGTCGGGGGTGGCGCGGGTGAGCAGCGACACCAGCATCGAGTTGACGAAGCTCGACTTGCCCGAACCGGTCGAGCCCGCCACCAGCAGGTGCGGCATCTTGGCGAGGTTGGCCGAGATCATCTCGCCCTCGATGTCCTTGCCGAGGCCGATGACGAGCGGGTGGTGATCGCTGCGCACCACGGGGTCGGTGAGCACGTCGGCAAGGCGCACCATCTCGCGGTCGGTATTGGGCACCTCGATGCCGACGGCCGACTTGCCGGGGATCGGGGCCAGCATGCGCACGCTCTCGGTGGCCACCGCGTAGGCGATGTTGCGGTGCAGCGCGGTGATCTTCTCGACCTTCACGCCGGGGCCGAGTTCCACCTCGTAGCGAGTCACGGTCGGGCCGCGGGTGCAGCCGGTGACGGCGGCGTCGACCTTGAACTGCTCCAGCACGGACGTGATGGCATCCGTCATGTGCTGATTGGCTGCGGTGAGGCGCTTCGGCGGCTCGCCGGCGATCAGCAGGTCGAGCGGCGGCAGGGAATACGGCCCCTCCACGACCCGGTCGAGCACCATCGTCTCCTTGGCGGCGCGCTTCGGAGCGTCCTCGTCGACCGGCGCCTTCGCGCGGCGGGCGGGGCGTGCCGGTTCCGGCGCGGGCGCCGGTTCGTCGGGCGGGTAGTTGTCGTACGGGGTGCCCGACGGCGCGGCGGTCCAGGCGGCCGGCTCGTTCTCGGCCGTCTCGGGCGCGACGGCGTCGTAGTACCCGTCGGAGAAGTCCTCGGGCGGCGGCGCGGCGGCGCGGCGGGACCTCGACCGCGACCGGGGGGCGGCCGGGGCGGTGACGTCGTCACCGTGCGTGTCGCCGTAGCCGTCGTCGTGGAGATCGTCGTCGCCGTAGTCCTCGTCGCCGTAGTCCTGACCGCGGTAACCCGTCGCGAACAGCTCGCGCAGGGTGGCGGGCACCTCCCGGATCGTGGTGCCGGTCATCAGCAGGACGCCGAACAGCACCGCCATCACGAGCAGGGGCGCGGCGATCCAGGCGGTGAGCCCGTCGGCAAGCGGGCCGCCGATGGCGAAGCCGAGGAAACCGGCCGCGTCGCGGCGCGCCACGGAATCAGCGGGAGCTCCCGCCCACAGGTGCCACAGTCCGAGCACGGGCAGGGCGATCATGACGGCGCCGAGCACCAGACGCGGCCGGGTCTCCGGACGCGGTTCGGTGCGCATGAGGACGACGGCGATCGTGGCGAGAACCAGGGGCACCAGCACGACGGCCGCACCGACGAGGGTGCGCACGGCCGTGTCGATCCAGCCGCCGACGGGACGGGCGGCGTCGAACCACGAACTGGCGGCGACGATCACCGCGAGGGCGAGCAGAGCGAGGGCGATGCCGTCGCGGCGGTGCCCGGGTTCGAGATCGCGTGCGCGCCCGATCGAGCGCGCCGTGCTACCCGCCCCGCGGGCGACCATCAGCCAGCCGGCGCGGGCACCGCGGCCCACGGCGGCGCCCGCCGAGCCCACGCCCGCACTCGCCGCGCTGCGCTTGGCCGGCTTGCGGCGCGGGGGCGCCGGCCGCTTCGGCCGGGCGCCACTGCGTGCGGCCGTGCCTGACCTGGTGTTTCGTGCGCCAGATCGGCTGACGGTCTTACTTGCCATGCCGTCCAGCCTAGTCCCAGGCATCCCAGAAACACCATCAGCCACACGGGTCACAGAATGGCAACCATCCGGTCAACGGAATGCGTCGCCACCGAAGACCATTGCGACCTGCGACGAGCCGAACGTGGCCAGCGTCACGGTTCGGTAACACGACGAAATCCGTGGCCGCGGTTACTCTCGGTGCGGTGACCGCCACGACGGAATCCCGAAATGTTAACCCGTTGTTACACAGCATCTTTCGCTACGACGTTCCCGCCTCGCTGGTCGTGTTCCTGGTGGCGCTGCCGCTGTCGATCGGCATCGCCGTCGCATCGGGTGCGCCCGTCGTCGCCGGGTTGATCGCCGCCATCGTCGGCGGCATCGTCTGCGCCCTGGTCGGTGGATCCCCGCTCCAGGTCAGCGGTCCCGCCGCGGGCCTGACCGTCGTGGTGGCCGAGCTGGTGGCCCAGTTCGGCTGGAAGGCGACGTGCGCCATCACCGCCGCCGCGGGTGTCCTGCAGATCCTGCTCGGACTCAGCCGCATCGCCCGCGCTGCGCTCGCCATCGCGCCCATCGTCGTGCACGCCATGCTGGCCGGCATCGGCATCACCATCGCACTGCAGCAGGTCCACGTCCTGCTCGGCGGCGGACCACGCAGTAATGCCTGGGAGAACCTGACCGCGCTGCCGGGCCAGCTCGCCTCCCCGTCGTGGTCGGAGGTGCTGATCGGCGGGCTGGTGATCGCCGTGATGCTGACGTGGCGATTCGCCCCGGCACGCCTGCGAGCGGTGCCCGCGGCTCTCATCGCCGTCGTCGTCGCGACGTCGGTCAGCTACCTGCCCGGCCTGAGCACCGACCGCATCGCGCTCGACGAGTCGGTGATCGACGCCATCGGGCTGCCGGACATGCCGCAGGGCAGTTGGTCGTCCATCGCGATCGCCGTGCTGACCGTCGCGCTGATTGCGAGCGTCGAGAGCCTGCTCTCGGCGACCGCCGTGGACAAGATGCACAGCGGTCCGCGCACCGACTTCAACCGCGAACTCGTCGGCCAGGGCACCGCGAACGTGTCGTCGGGGCTGCTCGGCGGGCTGCCGGTCACCGGCGTCATCGTCCGCAGCACCGCCAACGTCACTGCGGGCGCCCGGACCCGCGCCTCAGCGGCACTGCACGGCGTCTGGCTCCTGCTGTTCTCGGTCTTCGGGGTCGGCGTGGTGGAGATGATCCCCAACGCCGCGCTCGCCGGTCTGCTCATCGTCATCGGCGTCCAGTTGGTGAAGCTCGCGCACATCGACCTCGCGCGCCGCACGGGCGAACTGCTCATCTACGGCGTGACGCTCGCGGCCGTGGTGTTCCTCAACCTCCTCGAGGGCGTCCTCATCGGCCTGGTGCTCGCCATCGCGATCGCCGCCTGGCGCATCGTGCGCGTGTCGATCGTGGCCGAGGACCTGACCAGCCGGATCGGCGCGGCGGGGCCGCCGCGCTGGCACGTGGCGATCACCGGCTCCTGCAGCTTCCTCGCGCTGCCGCGGCTGACCGCGGCGCTGTCGGCGATCCCGGCCGGCGCCGAGGTGTTCATCGACCTCAACGTGGACTACCTCGACCATGCCGCCCTGGACACGCTCGAGGAGTGGATCAAGCAGCGCCGCGCCCACGGCGACCACGTCACGGTCACCGAAACCGGAACGGCGCGCATGGAATTCGCCCACGCCCGGCCGCCCGTGCGCGACACCGAGGGACGGCGGGTGGTCTCCGCCCTGCGACTCGTCCTGCCGCCGCAGTTCGCCGGCGGGGTCGACCGGTTCACCAACGGTCTCGCGCCACTGCTTCGCGAGCGTCTGAAAACCGAGGGCGCACATCACGACCCGCACACGATGCTGGTGACGTGTGCCGATGCCCGGATCCTGCCCAATCTGATCACCGACAGCGCGCCGGGCGAACTCCTCAACGTGCGCAACGTGGGCAACCTAGTCGGTGCGGACCTCTCGGTCGAGTCCGCGTTGAGCTACGCCGTCGACCGACTGTCGGTGCGGACCATCGCGATCTGCGGACACTCCGAGTGCGACGCGATGCACGATCTCGCGCACGGCTCGGCGGATGGCTCGATGGGGCGCTGGCTGGAGCACGGCGCCGAGAGCCTGCGCGCGTTCCGCGACGACCACCCCGTGGCCCGCGCGGCCGCCGCGGCGGGCTTCACCGGCGCCGACCAGCTCAGCGTCGTCAACGTCGCCACCCAGGTCGCCGCGGTGCAGCGGCATCCGCTGGTGGCTGAGCGCGTGGCCGCGGGGTCGGTGACCGTGGTCGGCATGTTCCTCGACCTGCGCACCGCGCGCCTCTACCTCGTCGGCGACGAGGAGATCACCGAGGTCGACCAGCACGCTGCCGCCGTGGACGTGGTTCGTGAGGTATCCAGCTGACCTGCACGCCGACTCGGTAAGGTGTGCGCCGAATCACTCAACGTAGAGGAGACCGCATGCCCATCGTCGTCGTCGCCACCATGACCGCCAAACCGGAATCCGTCGACACGGTGCGGGATGCGTGCACGAAGGCCATCGAAGCGGTGCACGACGAGCCCGGGTGCGAGCTGTACGCCCTGCACGAGGCCAACGGCACGTTCGTGTTCGTCGAGCAGTGGGCCGACGAGGAGGCGCTGAAGACGCACAGCACCGCCCCGGCCATCGGGGCGCTGTTCGGCGCGGTCGGCGAACACCTCGACGGCGCGCCGGACATCAAGATGCTCTCCCCCGTCGTCGCCGGTGACCCGGCCAAGGGTCGGCTGCGGGGCTAACCCGTGACCGACGGGCGGGACGCTCCTCGGCGGGGCTGTCTGGCGGGCAAGGTCGCGTTCATCACCGGGGCGGCCCGCGGCCAGGGCCGCGCGCACGCGGTGAAGCTGGCCTCGGAGGGCGCCGACGTGATCGCCGTCGATCTGTGCGAGCAGATCGCGTCGGTCCCCTATCCGTTGGCGACCCGCGACGACCTCGGCGCCACGGTGAAGCTGGTCGAGGACACCGGGGCGCGAATCGTGGCCACCCAAGCCGACGTTCGCGACCGTGCGGCACTCAAGACCGCGTTGCGTGACGGCGTGGAGCGGCTCGGCGGGCGGCTGGACATCGTGGTGGCCAACGCCGGGATCGCCCCGATGGACGGTCAGGACGCCTGGGGTGACGTTCTCGACGTCAACCTGACCGGGGTGTACCACACCGTCGACGTCGCGATGCGGCCGATGATCAAGGCGGGCAACGGCGGATCGATCGTGCTGACCAGTTCGGTGGCCGGCCTGGTGGGGCTGGCGTCCCCGGTGGCGGGCTCGGTGGCCTACGCGGCGGCCAAGCACGGCATCGTCGGCCTGATGCGCGTGTACGCGAATCACCTGGCGTCGTTCAGCATCCGGGTCAACTCGATCCATCCGGCGGGGGTGGACACTCCGATGATCGACAACGACTTCACCCGCAGCTGGCTCGAGGGCATGGCCCAGCAGCAGGTCGGCGGCCCGAGCATGACGAACGCCCTTCCGGTGCAGACGCTCGACGCCGAGGACGTGGCGAACGCGGTGCTGTGGCTGGTCTCCGACGCCGCCCGCTACGTCACCGGCGTGACGCTGCCCCTCGACGCCGGCTACGTGAACAAGCGCTGATCTCTCAGCCGATGACGGCTAGGACCCGCGGACCAGCTCGAGTGCGGCGTCGTACACGGCGTCCTCGGAGAGCAGCACGTGCAGGGCCGCATCGCCGAGTGGAATGAAGCCGTCGTGGCTCGCCGCCCGCGTCATCGCGCCGGTGTACCCGTGGTCGATCAGCGCACTGAGCACGCCCTCGCTGACGCCGCCACTGCGCCGCGTCTCGTCGACCACCAGGACCCGTCCGGTCGCCGCAGCCTCGGCCAGCACGTCGTCGACCGGAAGCGGTGCGAGCCAGCGGAGGTCGACGACCCGGGTGCCGATGCCGAGGTCGGCGAGCCGGCGGGTGACCCGCAGGCTCATCGGGACGCCGTTGCCGAACGTCAGGATCGTCAGGTCGCGCCCGTCGCCGTAGGTGCGCGCCCGCCCGAGCGGCGTCACGGCGCCGGTATCGACGGCCAGCCACCCGTCGTCGCCGTCGGCGTACAGATCCTTGGTGTGGTACAGCGCGATCGGTTCGAGGAACACGCACACCACACCGGCCGACCGGGCGGCGATGACGCAGGCCCGCAGCATCGCCGCGGCGTCGTCGGCGCGCGAGGGCGAGGCGATCACCAGGCCGGGGATGTCCCGGATGGCGGTGATCGAGTTGTCGTTGTGGAAGTGCCCGCCGAACCCCTTCTGGTAGCCGTAGCCCGCGATGCGCACCACCATGGGGTTGCGGTACTGCCGGTTGGAGAAGAACTGCAGGGTCGCGCCCTCGCCGCGGATCTGGTCGGCAGCGTTGTGCAGGTAGGCGAGGTACTGGATCTCGGGGATCGGCAGCAGACCCGACACCGCACCACCGAGCGCCAGCCCGAGGATCGACTGCTCGTCGAGCAGCGTGTCGAACACACGGGCCCGGCCGAAGGTGGCCTGCAGCCCCCGCGTGACGCCGTACACGCCGCCCTTGCGACCGACGTCCTCACCGAAGACGACGGTGCCGGGCACGTCGGTCAGCACGTCGCGTAGCGCACCATTCACCGCCTGCGCCAACGTGATCGGCGATCCGGTGCCGCGCTCGACCGCCGGCGCCGCCGTGCTGGCCGCCACCGCGTCGTCGAGTGCGTCCCGCAGCGGAGCCAGGACGGCGCGGGCGCTGTCCAGCTGCGGCAACTCGGCCACCTCGGCCGCCATCGCGAGGACCTCGTCGCGGGTGGCCTCGTAGGCGTCGAGGACGTCGCGTGGCGTCCGCACCCCGGCGGCGATCAGGAGTCGTGCGGTGCCCAGCAACGGGTCGCGGGCGTAGTCGGTGGTGATCTCGTCCGGCGTGCGGTAGGCGGGCTCGAAGTCCGAACCGGCGTGACCCATCAGCCGCACGGTGCGCAGGTGCAGGAACGCCGGGCGCCGCCGGGTGCGCACGTAGGCGGCCGCCCGCTCGGCGGTGGCGAGGACGTCGGTCGGGTCTGCGCCGTCGGCGGCGAAGTAGGCGAGGTCGGGCCGGTCGCCGTAGGTGCGCGCGATCCATCCCCGTGGAGTGGGGACGCTGATGCCAATGCCGTTGTCCTCGCAGACGAACAGCAACGGCATGGGGACGCCCTGGTAGGCGGTGTGCATCGCGGCGTTGAGCGCGCCGACCGCCGTGGAGTGGTTGGCCGAGGCGTCGCCGAAGCTGCACACCGCCAGCGCGTCGTCGGGCCACGGACTGCGGGCGCCGAGCTTGCGGGCCCGCGCGATGCTGAAGGCCACGCCGAGCGCGCGGGGCAGGTGCGAGGCGATCGTCGACGTCTGCGGGATCACGGTGAGGTCATGGCGGCCGAAGACCTTGTGCCTGCCGCCCGAGATCGGCTCCGCGGTGGCCGCGACGAGGCCCAGCAGCACGTCGCGCAGCGGATCGCCACCGTCGACCTGACGCGCCCGCGCCAGGTAGAAGCCGCCCGAACGGTAGTGCAGCAGCGCGGGATCGGTGGGCCGCAGCGCCGCCGCCACCGCGGCATTGCTCTCGTGGCCAGCCGATCCGATGGTGTAGAAGCCCGCGCCGCGTGACCGCAGCCAGCGCGCCGCCAGGTCGAGGTGCCTGCTGCCCAGCTGGGCCTCGAACACCTCGAGGACGCGCTGCGCCGAAATACCCTGCAAGACGGCAGGATTGGTGGCAGCCGGGGCATCCATTCCGGCGACGGTCGCGGTGAAGTACTCGTCGATCTGTTCGGCCACTGTCGCGAGCCTCCTCAGCGGAATGCGGCGGTTCCGGTGAGCGCCTGCCCGATCACCAGAGTATGCATCTCGCTGGTGCCCTCGTAGGTGAGCACCGACTCGAGGTTGTTGGCGTGCCGCATGACCGGGTACTCGCCGGTGATCCCACTGGCGCCCAGGATGGTGCGGGCGGTGCGGGCGATGCCGATGGCCTCGCGCACGTTGTTGAGCTTGCCGAGACTGACCTGCTCGGGCCGCAGCCCGTCGGCGTCCTTGGCGCGGCCGAGGTGCAACGCCAGCAGCAGCGCCTTGCCGTACTCGAGCGTCATGTCGGCCAGCTTCTGCTGCGTCAGCTGGAAACCGCCGATGGGACGGTCGAACTGGGTGCGTGACCGAGCGTAGGCGAGCGCGGTCTCGAGGCAGTCCCGGGCGGCGCCGACCGCGCCGAACACGATGCCGAACCGCGCCTCGTTGAGGCAGGACAGCGGCGCCCGCAGACTGGTGGCGCCCGGAAGCCGGGCACTGTCGGGCAGACGCACGTCGTCGAGGACGAGTTCGCTGGTGACCGAGGCGCGCAGCGACATCTTCGACGTGATGGCATGCGCGGCGAAGCCGGGGGTGTCGGTGGGTACCGCGAAGCCGCGGATCCCCTCGTCGGTCCGCGCCCACACGATCGCCACGTCGGCGACCGAGCCGTTGGTGATCCACATCTTGGCCCCGTTGAGGATCCAGTCGTCCCCGGATCGCGTGGCTCGCGTGCGCATGCCCGCCGGATCCGAACCGAAGTCGGGTTCGGTGAGACCGAAGCAGCCGATCGCACGGCCTGCCGACATCTGCGGCAGCCACTGCTCCTTCTGCTCCTCGCTGCCGAAGGCGTGCAGCGCGAACATCGCCAGCGATCCCTGCACGCTGACCAGCGACCGGATGCCCGAGTCGCCCGCCTCCAGTTCCAGGCAGGCCAGCCCGTAGGCCACCGCGGAGGTACCCGCGCAGCCGTACCCCCGAAGGTGCATGCCCAGCAGACCGAGGCTGCCGAGTTCGACGGCCAGGTCACGGGCGGGCAGCTCGCCGGCCTCGTACCAGCCGGCGATCTCGGGGGCGATGCGGCTCCTCACCAGAGCCCGTACGGTGTCGCGGATCTGGCGCTCCTCCTCGTCGAGGAGGCCGTCGACCCGTAGCAGGACGTCGGGCGTCGTGGGGCCGACCTTGGGGCTTGGCGTCTTCGGGGCGCTGATGGCGGTGGACACGATGGCTCCTCGGGTGGTGGGGACGTGGGTCAGCAGCAGCCGCTGGCGTGCACCGGGACCGGCGCCGGCCGCGGGGGTTCCGGCCGCGGGGTGGCGCCGCGCCAGGTGACCGCGCGGCTCGGTGGCGGGGTCTGCTCGCTGCGCGTGGCGACCAGGGGCTCGCCGTCGACGAGCACCGTGGCGATGCCGGGAAGGTCGCCGAGGGCGAAGGACTCCAGGGCGTCGGTGGCCGTCGACCCCGTGATCGGCCCGAGGACCAGGAGGTCGGCGGGCATGCCCTCGGCGATGACGCCGGTGCGCAATCCGTGCGCCTTGGCCGTCTGTCCGGTCGCCGCCGCCACGGCCGACACCGGGTCGACCCCGCAGACCGACGCGAGGAAGCAGACGTTGCGCAGCATGCCGCGCGGGATCACCCCCGTGCCGCCCGGGGTGTCGGTTCCGAGTGTCAGCCGGTCGAGCCGACCGCGGCGGGTGAGTTCGTCGACCACGACCGTGGTGGCGCGGTAGTTGTTGGAGCTGCACACCTCGACGTAGGTGTCGGGCAGATCGGCGATGATCGCGACGATGTCGGCGTCGGGTGGCGGGATGGGTCCACCGGAGATGTGGCCGACGACGTCGGGCACCACGGCCTTGACGACGTCGGCGCCGGCGACCCGACTCGACCCCGACCGCGACACGCCTCCGGAATGCAGCTTGACGGTCATGCCGCGTTCGTGGGCCCACCGCACGTAGCGCTGAGCCTCCCCGTCGCCCAGGCGATTCCAGTCGTAGAAGATGAACTTGAGCTGGTCGATGCCCTCGCGGTGGGCGCGGTCGAAGTGCTCCTCGGTCATCCCCGGCACCAGCAGCACGGTGCCGGCGTCGACCTTCACCCCGGAGGGCCGCATGCGGCCGGTGGTGTGCTTGCTGGTGATCGCGATGCTGAGGACGAGTTCCGGCGTCAGCGCGTCGAAGGCGAGCCCGGGGATGTGCAGCTCCCCCGCCGAGACCATCGACGTCGTTCCGCCGTGCAGGTAGTTGTGGATCCACCCGACGGCGTCCTGCGCGGGCGTCCACTCGCCGAACGTGGGGTGCACGTGCCCGTCGACCAGGCCCGGCATGACGGTGAGACCGCCGGCCGAGAGGACGCGGTCGGCCGGGGCGTGCCCGCCGATGCCGGCGATCACCCCGTCCTCGATCAGCAGCGTGGTGTCGCGGACCGGCGTGATGGTCCGGTCGCCGTGCACCAGGAGGCCGATGTCCTTCACGAGCAGCGTCGCCACTACACCCTCCTCCGTTGCATTTCGTATACAGTATCCGACGCAAAGGATTCCCGGTAGTCGACCGCCGAGCGGCGAAAGATGCTCCGCCACAGAGCCGGAACCCCGAACACGACGAGCAGCACCACGATTGCGCCGCCGAGGTTCATGGCGAGCCGGATGCCGCCCTCGTACCACGGGAAGAGGTGCGGGTACTCGCTGACCACCAGGAGCACCGGCGGGCCGGTGACGGCCCACCACGTGTAGTTGACCGGCCGCAGCGCCATGGCGAGGGTGAACAGCGCCACGGCCAGTGCGGCGACGACGACCAGGGCCGGGCGTGCGCCCAGGACCGCGGCGGCGATCACCGCGCCCAGGGTATTGCCCAAGAGGCGTTGCGCCAGGCGCACTCCGGTGTCGGCGGCGACCGGTTGCACGGTGAGCAGCACGCTGGTGATCAGCCAGTGCCCGCCCACCAGACCATCCGGCAGCAGGTGCGCGGCCAGGACGGCGCACGCGACGGTGCTGCCGACGGTGACGGCGTGCCGACCCGTGCGTCCCGGTGCGCTTGCCGTCGCGGTGCCCTCGTGCGACGAGGCGCCCCGCAGGCGGTCGCACGCGTACCACGCCGCCCAGCAGACGGCGGCCACCGCGACGCCGCCGACGTAGGGCAGGACCGCGGCCAGAGGGGCTCCCCCCGCGGGGGCGTCGACGGCGACGAGGACCACGGCCAGCCCCAGCGTGGGACCGACGCGGCGCAACAGCGCGCCCGTCACGGCCGCGAGTACGGTGACCGCCGCCAGCGCCACCGGCTGCGCCGCCGCGGCGATGGCCACCAACGCACCGGTCAGCACGGCGGATCCCCGGATCGCCAGGATCGCGACGCCCGGTCGCCACGCCGTGGGCAGGGCGGGAACGGCGGCGAGTACCAGACCCAGCGCGACCGCCGAACCGAGCGCGCCACGGCCGGCGGCCGCGGACGCGACCAGCACGGCACCGAGCCCGGCGGCCAACCACGCCGCCATCGACCACCTGCTGCTGCCGACCGGGCGGAGCAGGTCGGCGACACGCCGCCACACCGGGCGGATGCGCGCCTCAGCTGTCGGCACTGTCCGCGCTGTCCGGGGGCTTCGCGGCGTCGAGCACCGCCGCTACGATGCCCTGGTATCCGGTGCAGCGACAAATGTTGCCGGACAACGTCTCTCGCACCGAATCGGCGGTCAGCGGCTTCTCGGCATCGGGATCGCGCAGCAGTTCGACCGCGGTCACCAGGAAGCCGGGCGTGCAGAAGCCGCACTGCAGCCCGCCGCGCGCGGAGAACGCGCGGCGCAGCCGGGCGGTTTCCTCGAACTGGTCGAGACCCTCGACCGTGTCGACGATCGTGCCGTCGATTTGGACCGCGAGCATCAGGCAGGCCCGTGACGACCGGCCGTCGACGAACACCGTGCAGGCGCCGGAGACACCGTGTTCGCACCCGAGGTGCGTTCCGGTGAGCCCCAGGTCGTCACGCAGGAAATCGGCCAGTGTCCGCCGCGGCGGCACCGACCGCCGCACCAGACGGCCGTTGACGGTCACCGAGATCGGCACGTTCGTCTCAGCGGTCATCGGCGTCCTCCCTCCCAGTGGCCCTGCGGGTGGCGTCGGCCAGCGCCTCGGCGAGTGCGTCGGCGCACAGTGCGCGCGCGTACTCGGCGTCGTCGGCGGCGGGTTCGGTGCCCTCGGCCCATCCCCGGGCGAGGTCGCGCCACAGTCGCTCCGACGGGAGTTCGCCCACCACCTGCTCTCCGGTGAACGCCAGCGGCCGGTCGGCCACGCTCATGGCCGCCGCCCGCACCGCGCGGATCCGTCCGTCGGCGCCCAGGGTCACCAGGCAGCCGGCGCCGGCCAGCCCGTAATCGCCGTGCTGGCGCGCATATTCGACGAAACCCCAGCCCTGATCGGCGCGGATTGCGGGCACCGAGATCCACGTGACCATCTCGTCGGCCTCGAGCGCACTCGTGTAGAACGAGACGAACATGTCCTCGGCGGCGATTCGGCGCCGGCCGGTGCGCGCCGACTCGACGTGGAAGGTGGCGCCGAGAACCAGTGTGGCGAGCGGCATCTCCGCCGCGGGATCGGCGTGGGCCACCGAACCGCCGATCGTGCCGCGATTGCGGATGCCGACGTGACCGATGTAGCGCGCGGCGTCGGCGAGCAGCGGTGCCCGCGCGGCGATCAGCGGGTCGGTCTCCACGGTGCGGTGCGTGACCATCGCCCCGAGTACCAGGTCGTCGGTGTCGTCGAAGATCCGGCCGAGTTCGGCGAGCCGGCCCAGATCGACGACGGCCGACGGTCGCGCCAGCCGCAGGTTCATCAGCGTCAGCAGCGACTGCCCGCCCGCGAGGAGCTTCGCGTCCGGGTCCTCGGCGAGGACGGTCAACGCCTCGGTGACCGAGTCGGGGCGGTGGTAGGCGAACGGTGCAGGCTTCACGATGCGGCCCGCAGCCGACGACAGAGGTCGCCGGTATCGATGGGGGTGGTGCGGACGTGGCAGCCGGCGCCGAGCGCGTCGTCGACCGCGGCGGCAACGGCCGCATACACCGCGATGGTGCCGCTCTCCCCCGCCCCGCGCACCCCGATGGGGTTCACCGGGGTGTCCACGTGGTGGTGATCGACGACCACGTCGGGCACGTCGGTGGTCAGCGGCAGGTGATAGGCGGCGAACGTGGTCGACGTCGGTTCGCCGGACGGCGAGTAGCGCCACGCCTCGAACAGCGCGCCACCGATGCCCTGGGCGACGCCGCCGATGATCTGCCCCTCGACGATCCGCGGATTGATCTCGCGGCCGCCCTCGTGGGACACCGCGTAGCGCAGGACCTTCACGATGCCGGTGCGCCGGTGCACGCCCAGGATCACCGCGTGCACCCCCATCGTCCACGTCACGGTGTCCACGCAGAACACCGTCGAGACGTCCACCGCGGCTCCGTGTCGGGTGGTCGCGGCGATCTCGTCCCACCCGGTGGATCGGGCTCCCGCGGTGAAGCGCCCGGCCCCGTACTCCACGACGTCGGCGTCCGGATCGAGGCCCAGCACTTCGGCGGCACGCCGGCGTGCCAGGTCGACCAGTTCGCCGCACGCCTGGTGCACCGCGGAGCCGGCGAGGATCGCCGAGCGGCTGGCGAACGTGCCGACGCCGTCTGCCAGCCGGTCGGTGTCGGCGGGCAGGTAGCGCACCCTCTCGAGGGGCACGGCCAGCGCGTCGGCGGCGACCTGGGCGAAGACCGTTTCGTGGCCCTGTCCCGCGGAGGCGGCGCCGGCGGTGACCTCGACGGTGCCGGTGGGCAGCAACCGAACCCGGGCCGTCTCGTGCGGTCCCCGTCCGGTGGCTTCCAGGTACGCCGCCACCCCGTAGCCGATCCGGTAGTCGGGATGGCTGCTCGCACAGGCGGTGACGTCGGCGGGCGGCAACGCCTGGCTCACCGAGTCGAGGCACGCGGCGTAGTCGCCGCCGTCGTAGGAGATGGGCACGCCGTCGCGGTACGGGATGGGCCGAGGGTAGGGCAGGTCGTCGGCCGTCAGCAGGTTGCGGCGCCGGATCTCGGTGCCGGACAGGCCGAGTGCGGATGCCGCGGCATCGAGGCTGCGTTCCAACGCGAACGTCGCCTCCGGGCGCCCGGCGCCGCGGTACTGCGCCACCAGGGTCTTGTTGGTCAGCGCCGCCCGTCCCCGCACGTGCATGGCGGGGATGCGGTAGGGGCCCATGAGGTGGACCGCGGTGTTGGCGACGATGCCGGCCACCCACAGGCTGCCGGCGCCGATGTCGACGACGAAGTCGTCCGCCCATGCGGTGATCCTGCCCCGCGCATCGACCGCGAGCCGCGCGTGGTGCACCTGGTCCCTGCCCTGCGCGCTGGCCACCAGGTGCTCCTGGCGGTCCTCGACCCAGATCACCCGCAGCCCGGTGCGGCGGGCGAGCACCGCGAGGACGACCTCCTCGCCGTACACGTTGGCCTTGGTGCCGAAGCCGCCGCCGACGTCGGGCACGGCGACCTTGACGTCCTCGCGGGTCCACCCCGTCACCGCGCAGATGGCGTTGCGCACCATGTGCGGGACCTGGGTCGAGGTGAGCACCTCGACGCGGCGGCGACCGGTGTCGAACGTCGCGAGCACGCCGCGGCATTCCAGCGGTACGGCGCCGTGGCGCTCCATCCGGTAGGTGTCCGCCACCACGACGGCGGCGGCCGCCACCGCGGCGTCGGGGTCACCGAACGAGTACTCGAGGGACGCGGCTTCGTTGCCGTGCAGGTGAGGAAAGACCACGGGGCTCGCCGGGTCGAGCGCGGATTGCGCGTCGACGACCGGCGGGATGGGGTCGTAGCCGATCTCGACGGCTTCGGCGGCATCCTCGGCGAGGTAGCGGTCGTCGGCGACGACGGCGAGGATGGGCTGCCCGACGTAGTGGACGCGCTCGGTCGCGAGGATCGGCAACCGCTGCTCGACCAGTCGCAGCGAGGTGGCGGCGCTGAAGTCCGGATCCGGCGTCGTGAGGGCCGGGAACGCCACGCCCGTCAACCCGAGGTCGGCCGCGGTGTACACGCCGTACACGCCCGGCATGGCGGCGGCCGCCGTCGTGTCGATGCCGGTGATGTGCGCCGCGGCCTCCGTGGACCGGACGAACACGACGTGCCGTGCGCCTGCGGCGTGGTCGGCGAGGAAGCCGGCGCGGCCGCCGAGCAGACGCTCGTCCTCGCGGCGCCCCACCGAGGAGCCGATGAAGCCTCCGGTGGTGTCGCTCAATGGATTCGCTTCTCCCACTGCCACAGTGCGATCGAGATGCCGAAGGAGATGGTGATGAGCAGCATGATGGTCGCGACCATCGACGGGTAGTCGCCGTGGCTGTAGGCCTGCAGCACCACCCGGCCCAGTCCGCGCCGGGTCGCGAAGAACTCCGAGAGCACGACGCCGACCACGGCGAGGCTGACCGCGAGCCGAATGCCGGTGAGCAGTGGACGGCGGATGGCGGGGAAGATGACGTGGACCAGCGTCTGCCAGGCATTCGCACGCACCGAGCGGGCCAGCTTCCAGTAGACGCGCGGAATCTCCTGCACGCCGGTCGACACGTTGACGAGCACCGGGAACAGCGCGAACAGCACGCCCATGACCACCTTCGATCCGGACAGGCTGAAGATGGGTAGCAGCACCGGGTAGAGCACGATCTTCGGGATGCCGTTGACGATGATGAGCAGCGGCTCGAAGAGCATCCGCAACCGGGCCGACAGGCCCAGCAGCAGACCCGTGCCCCCGCCCACCGCGGTGCCGATCACGAACGCCAGCAACACCGACTGCGCGGTCACCCGCAGGTCGAACAGGTACGTCGGATCCGACAGGTTGGCGAACAGCACGGTGATCGTCTGAACCGGCGACGGGATCACGAACGTCAGGCCGGACATCACCTCCCACGCGATGACGACCAGCACGGCGAGCAGCGCGGCCCCGACGAACTGGTTGGCCAGCAGCGCCCGGACCGAGAAGCGGTGCGGCGGCGCGGCGGCGGTCTCGGCGGTGGGTGGCGGCACGGTGGCGGTCACGCGTTCCTACCCTTCAGCAGTACCCGCTCGACGGCGGCGAGGGCGATGGTGAGGACGCACGACAGCAGTAGCACCACCACGATGTAGGCGAACATCTGCGTGTTGTCGAAGATCTCGTAGAGGTAGCGGATGCGGTACCCCAATCCGGCCTGTGCCGTGGTGAACTCCATCGCGATGGTGCCGATGAGGGCGTACACGACGGCCAGCCGCAGGCCCGCCACGATGTAGGGCCCGGCGGCCGGGATGGCGATCGCGAACAGCGTCTGGCGCGGCGACGCGCGCAGCGACCGTGCGAGTTTCAGGTAGACCGGCGGCATCTGATTGAGCCCGACGGCGGTGTTCAGTGCCATCGGAATCGCGGCCATGATCGTGGCGAGGATGATCACCGACATTGCGTTGATGCCGACGAGCACGATCATCACGGGGTAGAAGAGCACGAGCGGGACGGCATAGAACGACACCAGATAGGGCTCGAACACCCGGCCGAGCAGGGGCACCTTCCAGAACAGCAGTCCGGCAACGAATCCCAGGAGGCAGCCGAAGACGATCGAGACGGCCACCTCGACACCGGTGCGTTGCGCGTCGAGCCAGAACTGCGGCTCGCCGAGCAGGCGTCCGAGTGCGCCGAACACCACCGACGGGGCGGGTAGGACGTGGTCGTTCCACCAGCCGGCGCGCGATCCGATCTCGGCGAGGACCGTGAAGGCCGCGATGAGACCGACCGTGGCCAGGACGCTCCACACCAGTGTGGGGACGCCGCGCCGGCGGCCGGTGCCCGAGGACGGGCCGTCGGCGGCGGGCACGGGTTCGGCGGGCAGGTCGTCGGTGGCCACGAAGGACGTCGAGGAGGCGGTCACGTGGTCGCCGCCTCCGTGCCGGCCTCCTGCTGCTGGAAGCCGCGCATCGACTCGGCCTGCAGCGAACCCCAGATCCGGTTGTGCAATTCGTTGAAGCGCGGTGTGGACACCACCGAGGCGTCACGCTCGCCGGGCAGGTCGATGTCGACGACGTCGATGATCGTGCCCGGCCGGTAGGACATCACCCACACCTGCTGGGACAGCAGGATCGCCTCCGAGATGTCGTGCGTGACGAACATGATGGTCTGCTTGGTGCGGGCCCAGATCTGGCGGACCTCCGCACCGAGGAACAGCCGGGTCTGCTGGTCGAGGGCGGCGAACGGCTCGTCCATCAACACCACTTCCGGTTGCACCGCGAGGGTGCGTGCCAGCGCGACGCGCTGACGCATGCCGCCGGACAACTGCGACGGGTAGGACTTCTCGAAGCCGGCGAGGCCGACGAGTTCGATGGCGTCGCCGGCCCGTTGGCGACGGGTCGCCTTCGGCGTACCGATCATCTCCATCGCGAACGCGACGTTCTCCTCGACCGTGCGCCACGGCAGTGTGGAGTCCTCCTGGAACACGACGCCGATCTTGGGATCCGGTCCGGTGACGGGCCGCCCGCCGACGCTGACCGTGCCGGTGGTCGCCTTCTGCAGTCCCGACACCACTGCCAGGAGCGTCGACTTGCCGCAGCCGCTGGGCCCGACGATCGAGACGAAGCTCGAGTGCGGGATGGTCTGGTCGATGCCGGTGACGGCGGTGACCGTGCGGGCGGGCGTGTCGAACACGACCGAAACGCCGCTCATCTCGATGCCTAGCGAGTCCACTGGCCGTTCCTCTCCGATCGGTGGTGGGTCAGAAGGACGCTCGGGCATCCTCGGGCAGGTACTGCTGATCGAGCACCGTGGCCCAGTCGACGGGAGCGTCGATCTGACCGGCACCCACCATGAGTTCCGAGAGGTTCTTCAGGCCGTCGGCGTCCACCTTCAGCGAGTATCCCTTGGCCAGGTCGGGGCTGCTGCGGAACGCCGCCTTCATCACTTCCGGCGAGACCTTCACCAAGGGCGCGATGGTGGTCGCGGCCTCGTCGGGGTTCTCGACCACCCACGCATTGAGGCGGTCGGCCACCTTGAAGAACTTGGTCAGGTTCTCGGGGTTGGCCTGGGCGTACTCGGTGTTCACCGCGACCAGGTCGGCGGGCAGGTCGCCGAGCACCTCGCGGGAGTTCACCAACACCTGGGCGTTCTCACTGGCCTGCTTGTCGGCGATGAACGGCTGCATGGCCCAGCCCGCGGTGATCTGATTGGCCTTGGCCGCCGTCCAGTTGTCGCCCATCTGCCCGACGGCCTGCGACTTGATGCCGTCGCCGAGTTCGCGTTCCAGACCCTTCACCAGCAGTTCGGTCGACGAGCCCGCGGAACTGAAGCCGAGAGTGGCTCCGGAGATGGCGCGCCCGGGCGGGCTGATCCAGGAGAAGTCGTTCATCTGAAACCAGGGTGCGATTACCGTGAGGTTCGAATTCGGTTGCTGCGCAGCGAGGAGCACGGAGCTGTTACCGGCGATGGCCATGTCGGCGTCGCCGCTGGTGACGACCCGCAGCGTGTTGCCGCCGCCACCGCCGGAGAACAGGTCGACCTTCAACCCCTCCTCCTCGAACCACTTCTTGTCGATGCCGGCCTGCAGGATGGCCATGAACGGGAGGCTGTCGACGCCGGTGGCCGAAATGCTCAACGTGTCGGTGCCCGAACCGTTTTCGCCTCCCGGTGCGGAGGATTCGTCGGCGCATGCGGTGGCACCGACGAGGAGGGCGGATACGGCGGCGAGAGCGCCGAGGACCTTGGGGAATCGAGACATCAGAACGGACCTCCGAGGGTCGTTGAATATTGGATACACTATACGAACGGTCATGAGCAGCGTCAACAGTTAGCGACGTCGTCGTCGCGCCAGGACGGCGGCCAATTCGAGCCCGATCGCCGTCCCACCGAGCGCGGCCGCCACGAGATACGCGACGCCCGCCGAGTGCGTCGCGACCGGCGAAACACCTTGTGTTGCAGATTTTTCGACGGGCGGCGCCGGATCGGCCGACACCAGCACCCCGTCCGCGGGCGTCAGTGCCCGTCGCAGCGGCGGCGGCGCGCCCGGTACCGCGCTACCCGGTGCGGGATGCACGCGCGAGCCGGGAACCGCCGCCGACGTCACGCCGGCTGCCCCACGGTCGCGGGCGTCATTCCGGCGACGATGTCGGCGAAGGTGCGGATGGTGGCCTCACGGCTCTGCCCGGGACGGACGAAGGGAACGATCGACACCTGGTCGACGCCCAGGGATTCGATGTCCTTCAACCGTGCCGCGCACTCGTCGGGCGTGCCCGCCAGGGCGAACAGATCGACGAGTTCGTCGGGCACCAGGTCGGCGTGCGCTGCCTCGGTGTTCATGTGCTCGTAGTAGTCGTAGGTCTCGCGGATGCGGTCGATCGCCTTCTCGAGCGCCGGGTCCACCTTGGCGGGCAGCGGTCGGATCGCCACGCGAGACACGTGCGCGCGCACCAGGTCTCGCGCCTCGGTGCTGTCGTCACCGATCGCCGTGGGCGTCCAGAGCACGATGTGCAGGTCGTCGAGCGTCCGGCCACTCTGGGCCGCTCCGCGTTCGATCGTCTCCAGGGCTGCGGAGATGAAGTGCGGAGCGGTGCCGACGAGGACGATGACGCCGTCGGCGATGCGCCCGGACATCTCGAGGATCCTCGGCGCCGAGGCCGCGATGTAGATCGGGATGTCCACCGGGCCGGTCAGGTAGTTCAGGTGGTATTCGGCACCGCTGGTCGGCTCGGCGACCTTCTCGCCGCGAAACAGTGCGCGCAGATCGGCGATCGACCGCTCGAGTTCGGCCAGCTTCAGCGGTGTCAGGCCCATCGTCCGCAGTGACGAATCGCCCGTGCCGATGCCCAGTGCGACACGGCCATTGGTGAACTCGGCGAGCGTCGCCCACGTGGAAGCCAGTAGCGACGGGTGCCGGGTCACGGCGTTGGTCACTCCGGTGCCGAACACGATCCGCTCGGTACCGACCGCGGCCGCGCCCATCACGGTCGAGGACTCCCGCCAGATGTTCTGCGAATCGCCGAACCACACGTTGTCGTAGCCCAGGTCTTCGCACAACCGGACGTAGGAACACATCGCCCCCGTCGGTTCGGTGGGAAACAGCCCGACGCCCTTGCTCAGCATTCCCGCATTCCTCCTGGGACTCATCCGTGCGGTGTGTATATCGTATCCAATCGTAAGTCGGGGTCTCCGGGTCGACAACCGGAACGGGCGAAATGGAAGACATCGGATGCGTCTGGTCAACGAATTCTCCGTCGCGGCGCCGCTCGACGCGGTGTGGTCGGTGCTCACCGACATCCCCACCGTCGTCGGCTGCGTGCCGGGCGCCGGCCTGGACCGCCAGGAGGGCGCCGACGTGCACGCCCACGTGGCAGTGAAGGTAGGCCCGGTGGGCATGACGCTGGCCGGCGTGGCGACCGTGGTGGAGCAGGACGACGACGCCCATCGAATGCTGGTGCGCGGCACGGCCCGTGACCGTAGAGGCAACGGTGCCACGGAGGCGAGCGTTCAGCTGACGGCACGCGAGGAGACCGGCCGCTCGGTGGTCACCGTGACCACCGACCTCGAACTGAGCGGCCGGATGGCGCAGTTCGGCACCGGCGTCGTCACCCAGGTCGGCAACCGGATCATCGGTCAGTTCGTCAGACGGCTCGACGCCGTCATCGGCGGCGACGGTCCCACCGCGGCGGACCCGGATGCACCCGGCACGGCGGTCGGCCACCGCGGCGACGGACGCACCGACGTACGGGCCATCGCGCTGGTCGGCCTCGCCGGAGTGGCACTGGGCCTCGCGCTCGGGCGGTGGGCGGACCGGCTCAGTCCGTCGCCCCACCGACGCTGAGGACCAGCTCCAGCTCCACGCACGCGCCGCCGGGCAGCGACGCGACGCCGATCGCGGTGCGGGCATGCGCGCCCACGCGGTCGCCGAACGCGTCGAGTAGCAGGCGGGACGCACCGTCCAGGACCGCCGGATGCGCATCGAAATCCGTTGTCGCACGTACGTAACCGCGCAGGTGCAGCAGAGCGGTCACGGCGTCCAGGCCGACCGCGGCGTCGACCACGCCGAGCAGGTTGAGCGCAGCACGCGCGGCCTGGTCGCGGGCCACCTCGGGCGCCACGTCGGCGCCGACGACGCCGCGCAGCGCCGGTGCATCCGGTGTGCGCGCGGTGGCCCCGGACACCCAGAGCTGATCACCGCAGCGACGAGACGGGAAGTAGGCGCCCTTCGGAGCCGGTGGCACCGGGACCGCGAGGCCCATGGAGGTCAGCCGGTTGGCAACCGTCACCGGCCGGATTCCGGCTCGAAGATCCGGTGGATGGGGTCGATGGCGTGCGCACGGTGCTCGTGGTTCAGCGTGACCATTCTCTCGACGTCGCGCTCGGCCATCGCCTCGATCATGAGTTCGTGCTCGTCGCACACCCGCGGCATGTCGAGCAGCGGCGAGTAGAGCGGCCGGTAGGCGTCGGCGGTGTTCCACAACTGGGTCACGATGCGCTTGGTGCGGGCCATCCGGCTCTGCTGAAAGGTCAGGAAGTGGAACTGCCGGTTGTGCACGCCCACGGCGATGGTGTCCCCCGCCGTCAGTGCCGCGTCCATCTCGGCGTTGACGCTGCGCATCTCGTCGACGATCTCGTCGGTGACACCCGGCATCGCATCGCGGATCAGCGCCTCCTCGAGGATGGCCCGCAGGGTGAAGACCTCTACCAAGTCGTCGAGGCTCAGCTTCGCCACGCGGTAACCGCTGTGCGGCACGTAGGTGATGTACTCCTCAGCCTCGAGGGTCTTGAGCGCCTCGCGCACGGGGATGCGCGACATGCCGAACCGTTCGGCGAGCGTTTCCTGCACGATCCAGCTGCCCGGCGCGAGCTTGCCCGTGGTGATCTCCTGTCGGAGCGCTTCGGCGACGGCCTGCTGAGCGGTCTTGGGCCGGACGAAGTCGGGTCGCGCGGCGGCCGTGCCGTCGGCGCGCGCGGCGCCGCCACGCGTGGGGGCGGTGCGCTTGGCGGCAGTGCGCGGTGGCATGGGCTCTCGCTTTCAGCAGATATTGGATACTCTATTCGATCACCGCCCGTGCGGGGCAACCCCCGGCGCAGGTGATTCGCGCGACCCGGCACGAAAGACGCTCCTAGGGTTTCCCCCGATTCCCTTGCGCGGGTCACGTCGTAGTGTCCGTCGTCGGGGGGAACATGCGTCGACGGGGGAAGACGGTCTCGGCACCGACGTGGGCGGTCGTCGCGGTCCGGCGAGATTCACGGGTGGCGCGCGCCACCGACCGTACGAGGGTTGGGAGTCTCTGGCTGCTCGCCCTCGCCGTTGGCATCGGTCTGGCTGCCGCCGAGTCCACCGGAGTGGCTCGCGCGCAACCGGATTCGGACGCGTCGCACCAGGTCGACGCTGCGAGCGACGCACCGCCCCCGGATTCCGGGGACGGCGCATCGTCGGATCCGCCGTCGACGACCTCGCCCGACGACACGTCCTCGGTCACCGGCGGCGCCTCGACGTCCTCGCAGGCGAGCACGCAGGTGGGCGCTCGGGACGCGCCGCCGGTCACCGTCAGTAGCACCGGTGGCGCGAACACGTCCATCAACGGTGATCCGGGGCCGACCGCGTCGGAGGACGGGCCCACTGCCGGTCCCGCCGCCGACGAGCCGACCGCACCCCTCGACGATCCCTCCGACGCGCCGTCGACGCCCGCACCGCCACCTCCGTCGAGCCCGGCGAGCACCGATCGCCAGGCGCCGCGCACCGGCGGCGGCCCGCGCCCAGCACCGGCGGACAGCGTCGGACGCGCCTTGCCACCGCCGAGTGTTCGCCCGCTGCGGCTCGAACCGATTCCGCCGCACGACGCCCGCACGGCCGCTGCCGCACCGCTGGCCACCGGCACCCAGGTCGCCAACGGTCCGGTCCGGACGCCGCGCGTCGTCCCGCCGTCACCTCCCGCGCAGGCGCCCTCCGTGGTGGAGGTCGTCGCCACGGCCGGGGCCGCACTGCTCGCGCCGTTCCTCGTCCCGGGCGGCGACGGCACACCGACCGCGCCGCCCGTCGTGTGGACCGTACTGGCGTGGACGCGACGTGAATTCGACGAGGCGATCGCGACGGTGTTCGGCCCACGGCGAGCCGCCGGCACCGTCGGGACGACGCCGACCGGCACCGACGAGGGAGTCCTCGCCGGGGCCCACGGCGGAGACGGTGCCGACGTGCGCGTCGAGACGCTGATCGGAACGCCCGTGCACCTGACGCGGCTGTCGGTCGGGTCCGCTGCCGTCGTCACGTCGCTCGCCGGACACC
This sequence comes from Mycolicibacterium grossiae, assembly GCF_008329645.1. Lineage (NCBI taxonomy): Bacteria > Bacillati > Actinomycetota > Actinomycetes > Mycobacteriales > Mycobacteriaceae > Mycobacterium > Mycolicibacterium grossiae. Next base: position 3,490,911 of record NZ_CP043474.1, on the reverse strand, counting down.
GCCCGGCGGAGGTCACGGTCGCGGCGGGCGGCCGCCGCGCCACCGTGGTCACCGAGTCCTTCGACCCGGGCACCGGCCTGCTCACCACGCACGTCCGGGTCCTCGATGCCGGTACCGGCGACGCCGTCGGCACGCCGGTCGCCGTCGCCGGCGCGGTCGCGTCAGCGCTGCTGCGCTCGCGTGACGAACGCGTCGGCGCGATCGACACGCACACGCCTGACGGCACCACCCTGGCCGTGGTCGACTTGATCGAGGGCCGGCGGCTCGCCGAGGTGACCCTGCCCGGCGAGCCGGGCGCGATGGCGCTGAACGCCGACGGATCGCTGGCCGTGCAGGCGACGACGGTGCGCGACGCCGACGCGGTCGACGGGCGGATCGCGGTGGTGGACGTGTCCGACGGCACCGTGCTCGGCACACCGTTGATCCTGGTGGGCCAGCGGGTCGATGCCATCCACTTCCCCGTGGGCGCAGCCCAATTCGTCGTGCAGACGCATTCGCCGGCGACCGGCGCCGTCCGCCGCACGGTCGTCGACACCGTCACCGGCGACCCCGTCGGCGAGCCGATCGAGGTCGACGGTGCGGACCCGCCGGATCGTCAGTCGACCTCGAGCACCGTCGGGACGATCATCGGCTGACGCCGGTAGGTCTCGCCGACCCACTTGCCGACCACGCGGCGCACGGCCTGCGCGATGCGCGCCGGATCGGTGACCTGATCGGCGACGAGCATCTCGAGCGCCTCGGTGACCTTCGGCAGCACTGGGTCGAGCGCCTTCGGGTCCTCGGAGAAGCCCCTCGAGTGCAGGTGCGGCGGGCCCGCGGGCCGGCCGGTGCCACGCCGTACGGCGACGGTCACGGCGACGAAACCCGAAGAGAGCGTGAGCCTCTCACCGAGCGTGGCCTCGCCGACGTCGCCGGTGATGAGGCCGTCGACGAACATCTTGCCTGCTGGGACGGCGCCCGCGATCGACGCGACGCCGTTGACGAGGTCGACGCTGACGCCGTTCTCGGCGAGCAGCACGTTCTCTTCCGGCACTCCCGTGCGGACCGCCAGCTTCGCGTTGGCCCGCAGGTGCCGCCACGTGCCATGCACCGGCATGACGTTGCGCGGCCGTACGCCGTTGTAGAGGAAGAGCAGCTCCCCGGCGTAGGCGTGACCCGAGACGTGGACGCGCACCTGGTTGTTGGTGACCACGCGGGCGCCGATCTTGGCGAGCGCGTCGATGACGCCGAACACGGCTTCCTCGTTGCCCGGGATCAGCGACGAGGACAGGATGACGAGGTCACCCGCCGTGAGTGTGATGCTGCGGTGCTCGCCGCGCGACATCCGCGACAGCGCGGCCATCGGCTCGCCCTGGGTGCCCGTGGTCACCAGGACGACGCGCTCGGGCGGCAGCATCTCGGCGGCCGCGATGTCGACGACGTCGGAATCCGCGACCCGCAGGAAGCCGAGTTCCCGGGCGATGCCCATGTTGCGCACCATCGACCGGCCGACGAAGGACACCTGCCGGCCGAGCGCGACGGCGGCGTCGATGATCTGCTGCACGCGGTCGATGTTGGAGGCGAAACAGGCCACGATGACCCGGCCCTCGGCGCTACGGATCAACCGGTGCAGGTTGGGGCCGACCTCGCTCTCCGACGGCCCGACGCCGGGCACCTCGGAATTGGTCGAGTCGCACAGGAAGAGGTCGACGCCGGCATCGCCGAGGCGCGACATGCCGGGCAGGTCGGTGGGCCTGCCGTCCAGCGGCAGCTGGTCGAGCTTGATGTCGCCGGTGTGCAGCACCGTGCCCGCGCCGGTGTGCACGGCGATGGCGAGGGCGTCGGGGATCGAGTGGTTGACGGCGAAGTACTGGCACTCGAAGACGCCGTGGGTGCTGCGCTGGCCTTCCGCGACGGTCACGAACTTGGGCTTGATCCGGTGCTCGCGGCACTTCTCCGCCACCAGGGCGAGGGTGAAGCGCGAGCCGACCACCGGGATGTCGGGTCGCAGCTTGAGCAGGAACGGGATGGCGCCGATGTGGTCTTCGTGCGCGTGGGTCAGCACCAGCGCCTCGACGTCGTCGAGGCGCTGCTCGACGAGGCGCAGGTCGGGCAGGATGAGGTCGACGCCGGGTTCGTCGTGGTTCGGGAAGAGCACGCCACAGTCGATGACGAGCAGCCGGCCCAGGTGCTCGAACACCGTCATGTTGCGGCCGATCTCACCGATGCCCCCCAGCGCCGTGACGCGGAGCCCGCCGGGGGCGAGCGGCCGGGGCGGGGTGGTCGGGGCGGCGGGGACGGTCACCGCAGCACCGCGGCCGCGCGCAGGTCGGCGGCCAGGTCCTCGATCTGCCCGGCGGTCGCCGGCACCTGCGGCAGTCGCGGCTCGCCGGCGTCGATGCCGAGCAGCCGCAGACCGGCCTTGGCCATCGTGACCCCGCCGAGCCGGGTCTGCGCGTCGTTGAGTGGTGCCAGGCCGATCGCGTACTTGCGCGCGGTGGCCAGGTCACCGGAGGTGAACGCCGACAGCAGGCCGCGCAGCTGACCGGCGGCCACGTGGCCCCAGACGCTGATGAAGCCGGTGGCTCCCACCGCGAGCCACGGCAGGTTGAGCGCATCGTCGCCGGAGTAGTAGGCCAGGCCCGTCTCGGCCATGGCGACCGCCGCCCCGTGCAGATCGCCCTTGGCGTCCTTGATGGCGACGATGTTGGGGTGCTCGGCCAGCGCGTAAATGGTCTCCCACGCGATCGGCACGACCGACCGCGGCGGAATGTCGTAGAGGACGTTGGGCAGCGCCGTCGCATCGGCGACCGCACGGAAGTGCGCGAGGATCCCGGCCTGCGGCGGACGCGAGTAGTAGGGCGTCACCACCAGCAGACCGTGCGCGCCGGCCTGCTCGCAGGCCGTGGCCAGTCGCACGCTGTGGGCGGTGTCGTAGCTACCGGCGCCGGCGATGATGCATGCACGGTCGCCGACGGCGTCGAGGACGGCCTCGAGCAGGGCGATCTTCTCGTCGTCGGTCGTAGTGGGCGACTCACCGGTGGTGCCGGACACCACCAGGCCGTCGCAGCCGGAATCGACCAGGTGCGCAGCGACCTTCTTGGCAGCGGCCAGATCGAGCGAGCCGTCCGGGCCGAACGGCGTCACCATGGCAGTCAGCACGGTGCCCAGGCGTGCGCTGACGTCGATTCCGCTGGTGGTCACCGGGCCAAGATTACCCGGCCGTCGCCACGGTTTCGCCGTCCCTGTCACCTGCGGGCTCAGTCGGCGAGCACCCCGGCCCGGCGCATGGCCGTGGAGATGTTCTCGAAGTCGATCGCGACGTGCGCCCGGGCCAGCCCGTCGGCGTCGTCGCCGCGGCCGGCGGCGATCGCGGCCACCAGGTCGACGTGCTCGTGCAGCGAGCGCAGCTCCATCTGGCGCATCGTGGACGGCTCGCCCCAGACGTGAGCCGGAGCGCCGATGCTCACCGATGCCTCCAGGTCGAGCAGTACCTGGGTCAGCACCGCGTTGTGCGCGGCGTCCATGATCGCCAGGTGCAGCCGGCTGTCCGCCTGTTGCGAGGCCAGCCCGGTCGGTGCACCGCGATACGCCTCGAGCAGGTCGTGCAGGCGTGCGACGTCCGCATCGGTGCGTGACTCCGCGGCTGCCCGGCACACCGCGCCGTGCAATCGGCAGATGGCGTCGCAGCGGTCGCGCAGTTCGGCCAGCCGCATGGTCAGGGTGCGACCCACGGCGGCAGTCGACGAATCCGGCCACTGGTCGACCACGTAGGAGCCGCCCCCACGGCCGCGGCGGGTCTCCAGCAGGCCGCGGTCGACGAGCCGGGCCAGCGCGGCGCGCACCGTCATCCGGCCGACCCCGAGCGCCGCGGCCAGTTCGCGCTCGACGGGCAGCCGCACGCCGGGCAGGTACTCGCCGATCGCGATGGCGGTGATGAGGCGGTCGGTGATCTCGTCGACCCGTGACGGCATGGCGAGCTGGCGGCTGAGCAGCCCGGACTTCGGCACGGGGTAGGCCGCGGCGGCGCCGTCGGCAGCGGCGTCCGTGTTGGTCACGCGCGTCACCCCCCTTCTCGCCCCCGAATGTTAAATCGTCGTTTTTGGTCTTGCAGGGAGACCTTTGCCGGTCCATGCTGTTCGCCATGCTCGTCACGACCCGCGAGGTCCCGTTCGGAGACCTCGCCACCTGGGTCCAGATCACCACCCCCGCCACCGCGGTCGACGGCGCGCTGCCGCTGATCGTCCTGCACGGCGGTCCCGGCATGGCGCATGACTACGTGCGCAACCTGGCCGCGCTCGCCGACGAGACCGGCCGCACCGTCGTCCACTACGACCAGGTGGGCTGCGGTCGCAGCACGCACCGGTCCGACGCACCCGCCGACTTCTGGACGCCGCAGCTGTTCGTCGACGAGTTCCACAACCTGCGCGCGCAGCTCGGCATCACCGACTACCACGTGCTCGGCCAGTCGTGGGGCGGCATGCTCGGCGCGGAGATCGCCGTGCGCCGACCGCCGGGGCTCGCGTCGCTGGCGATCTGCAACTCACCGGCCTCGATGGCGCTGTGGATGGCCGCAGCCGCCGAGCTGCGGGCCCAGCTTCCGGCCGAGACGCAGCGGACACTCGCCGAGCACGAGGCGGCGGGCACCGTCACCGATCCCGCCTACCTCGCCGCCACGGGCGAGTTCTACGCGCGGCACGTCTGCCGGGTGACGCCCGTGCCCCAGGACTTCGCCGACAGCGAGGCGCAGATGGAGGCCGAACCGACGGTGTACCACACGATGAACGGCCCCAACGAGTTCCACGTCCTCGGCACCCTGCGGTCGTGGTCGATCATCGACCGCCTCGGCGAGGTGACCGCCCCCACCCTCGTGGTCGCCGGTGAGCACGACGAGGCCACGCCCGCCACCTGGGCGCCCTACGTCGAGCGCATCCCCGACGCCCGCAGCCACGTCTTCCCCGGCGCCAGCCACTGCACCCACCTCGAACAGCCCGAGGCCTTCCGCGCGGTCATCGCCGACTTCCTCGCCGCCCACGACCACTCCCCCACCCAGCCCTAGCCACGACGGGACCGTCATGAGTGAAACCGACATCGCAGCCAAGGAACGCGAACTCGCGTCGTTCGGCTATCAACAGGAGCTGAAGCGGTCGGTCTCGACCTTCGACCTCCTGGTCTACGGCCTCGTCTTCATGGTGCCGATCGCGCCGTGGGCCATCTTCGGCACCGTCTACGACAGTGCCTCGGGCATGGTGCCGCTGGTCTACCTCATCGGCTTGATCGCCATGGTCTTCACCGCACTCGCCTACGCGCAGATGGCGAAGTCGTTCCCGCTCGCCGGCTCGGTGTTCTCCTACGTGGGACGCGGCATCCACCCGGCCGCGGGCTTCTTCGCCGGCTGGGCGATCCTGCTGGACTACCTGCTGGTGCCGACGCTGCTGTACGTCTTCGCGGCCGAGTCCATGATCGGCCTGTTTCCGGACACCCCGCGGTGGCTGTGGGCGATCGTGTTCGTCCTGGTGAACACCGTCATCAACCTCGCGGGCGTCGGCTCGCTCAAGGTGGCCAACCGGGTGTTCCTCGCCATCGAGCTGGTGTTCGTGGCGATCTTCGTCGTCATCGCCGTGCGGGCGATCAACGGTCAGTCGCTGCCCGACGTGGGCTGGAGCACCACCCCGATCTGGAACCCCGACACCGTCAGCGCCCCACTGCTCGCCGCCGCGCTGTCCATCGCGGTGCTCAGCTTCCTCGGCTTCGACGGCATCTCCACGCTGGCCGAGGAGTCCACGGGCCGCAAGAACCCCGCGGGACGCGCGATGCTCATCGCCCTGTTCGTGGTGGCCGCGCTCTTCATCACCCAGACCTGGCTGGCCAGCCTGCTCGCCGGCGGCCGCGAGTCCTTCGGCGACGACGCGGCCGGCAACGCCTTCTTCACCCTGGTGCAGGCCGCGTCCAGCACCGGCTGGATGAACGCGTTCTTCGTCGTCAACGTGCTCGCCGTCGGTTTCGCCAACGCGATGGCGGCCCAGGCCGCCACCAGCCGCCTGCTGTTCTCGATGAGTCGCGACGGGCAGTTGCCGGCCTTCCTGTCGCGGATCAGCAAGCGCCAGGTGCCGATCGCCGCGCTGCTGTTCGTCAGCGCCATCAGCCTGGTGCTCGTGCTGTTCTTCGTCGGCCAGATCGGACTGATCTCGTCGCTGGTCAACTTCGGCGCACTGTTCGGCTTCTGCCTGCTGCACGTCTCGGTGATCTGGTACTACGTCGTCAAGCGCAAGTCCCGCAACTACCTCCTGCACCTGGTGGCTCCGGCACTCGGCTTCGTCATCGTCGCCTACGTGCTGATCAACGCCGACGCGCTCGCCAAGATCGGCGGACTCGTCTGGCTGGTCATCGGTGCGGTCGCGTTCGGCATCAACGTCGCGCGCGGAAGGGGCGTCCCGCAGGTGTCGCAGGAGCACGCGGCGCCGTCGGACGCCCGGTGACGTCGCCCGTCGCCCCGGCGCACCGTCTCCTCGAGGTCATCGACGACGACGTCCTTCCGCTCACCGAACGCGGGGTGGCGCACGGCAACAAGGTCTTCGGTGCAGCGCTCCTGCGGAAGGCCGATCTGTTGCTCGTCACCGTCGGCACCAACGACGAGACCGACAATCCGCTCTGGCACGGCGAGATCGCCACGCTGAACCGGTTCTACGCGCTCCCCGATCGCCCGCCGACCACCGAGCTGATCTTCCTCTCCACCCACGAGCCCTGCACGCTGTGCATGTCGGCGATCACGTGGGCCGGATTCGACAACTACTACTACCTGTTCAGCCACGAAGACTCGCGCGACGCGTTCGCGATCCCGCACGACCTGAGGATCCTCAAGGAGCTGTTCGGCCTCGAGCCCGGCGGTTACCGGCGCACCAACGCGTTCTGGACCGCGTACGCGATCCGCGACCTGATCGACGTCGAGGACGAGCCGCTACGGTCGGAGCTGCGAGCTCGGACCGAGCGCATCGCGGCACGGTATGCGGCGCTGTCCCAGCAGTATCAAAACACGAAGGGCGGCAACGACATTCCGCTGTCGTAATCTCAGCGCGGGTGCGCGGCGATGAAGTCGACGACGACCTCGGCCAGCCGGGGGCCCTGGTCTTCCTGCAGGAAGTGTCCGCCTCCGGTGATCGTGACGTGGTCCTTCCCCTGGGCACCGCGCACGTGTCCGCGCAGCACCGGTTCGGCGGCACCGGTGATCGGGTCGGAATCGGAGAACGCACACAGAAACGGGCGGTCGTACTCGCCGAGCGCCGCCCAGGCGGCGCGGTTGCGCGCCGCGGCCGGGTCGTCCGGGCTGGTGGGCACGAGCAACGGGAACTGGCGCGCCCCGGCCTGATACGCGTCGTCGGGGAACGGGGCGTCGTACGCGGCGATCACCTCCGGCGACAGATCGGTGACCGTCGCGCCGTTGACGATCTGCCCGGCGGGGAACACCGGCACCTCCTGACTGAACTTCTGCCACGCGAGGAAGGCCTTGCCGGGGTGATGGTCGCCGGTGGGCAGCATGGTGTTGGCCGCCACCACCCTGGCGAACCGGTCGGGGTTCTCGGCGACCAGGCGCAACCCGATCAGTCCGCCCCAGTCCTGGCACACCAGGGTCACCGCGTCGAGGCCGATCGCCTCGATCGCCACCCACGTCCAGTCCGTATGCGCGGCATAGGAGTAGTCCTTGCGCCGCACGGGTTTGTCGCTGCGACCGAACCCGACGAGGTCGATGGCCACGGCGCGCAGTCCCGCCGCGGTGAGCACCGGGATCATCGTGCGATACAGGTAACTCCACGACGGCTCGCCGTGAAGCAGGAGCACGACCTCCCCGTCGCGCGGCCCCTCGTCGAGGTAGTGCATCCGCAGAACGCCGCCGTCGCCGGACGGCACCTCGACGTAATGAGGCTCGAAGGGAAAGTCCGGCAGGCCAGTGAAGCGGTCATCCGGCGTTCGCAAGGCGTCCACGAGCAGCTCCTCGATAGGGGTTCGGTCATCACAGCACGCGACGCAGTGCGTCCACCAGATCTCCGCGGTCCCCGACCGTCACGTCGGCGAGGTCGAGCCAGGCGGCCATCGTCCGCAGCTCCCCGGCCAGGGCGCGCGCGACGTGCGCGTGGTCGGACCCCGGTTCGGCGAACGCGCCGACCACGTGCAGGGCACCGCGGACGCGGTCCGCCTTCAAGTCGACGCGACCCACCAGGCGACCGTCCAGCAGGAACGGCCACACGTAGTAGCCGTACCGGCGCTTGGGCTGCGGCACGTAGATCTCGATGCGGTAGTGGAACCCGAACAGGCGCTCGACGCGGGGCCGGAAGAAGATCAACGGGTCGAACGGGCACAGCAGGGCCGTGCCCCGATCGCGGCGCGCCACCACCTGCCCGGCCCGCAGGTAGGCCGGCGCGGACCAGCCGTCGACGTCGACCGCTTCCAGCTCGCCCGCCGCCACCAGCGCGTCGACGGCGGGCTTGCTCTGCTTCGGGGTGAGCCGGAAGTAGTCGCGCAGATCGGTCTCGGTGGCCACCCCGAGCGCGCCCGCGGCCCGCAGCACCAGCTCGCGCACGGCCTCCTCGTCGTCGACCTCGCGGGCCACCACCTCGGGCGGCAGGACGCGCTCGGTGAGGTCGTAGTGCCGGGCGAAACCCACCCGCGTCGCGGTGGTCAGCACACCCGCCGACCACAGCGCCTCGGCCACCCACTTGGTCTCGCTGCGATCCCACCACGGCCCCTTGCGACCCCGCGGCTCCGTCTGCAGATGCGCCTCGATCTGGCCCGCGGTGGCCGGGCCCAGCTCGGCAACCGCCGCCACGACGTCGTCGGCGAGCGCGGCGTTGCGGGCGACGATGTCACGCCCCCACCGGCCCAGCGCGTACTCGCGCATCCGCCAGCGCAGCAGCGGCCAGTCCTCCACCGCCATCAGGGCGGCCTCGTGCGCCCAGTACTCGACGAGCAGCCGCGGGGACCGCGCGCTGTGGCTCCACGCCGCACGGTCGAGCACCTCGCGGTCGTAGGGCCCGAGACGGCTGAAGACCGGCGCATAGTGCGCGCGCACCGCGACCGACACCGAGTCCAGCTGCAACACCTGGATGCGCTGGACCAGCCGCCGCAGGTGCGCCCGTGTCACCGCCCCGGCGGGCTTGGCCTCGCCGAACCCCTGCGCAGCCACCGCGGTGCGCCGCGCGGCGTCGGCGGTCAGTCGCATCGGGCGAACCCGCCGCTCACGACCGCACGTAGGTGGAGAACCGGTAGCGCAGGCCCGACGCGCTGGTCAGCCACTCGCCGTCGGTGGCCTCCCACTGCTCGTCGAGCACGGGTGCCACCGCGTCGTCGTCTTCGCGGGGCAGGTCGACGTCGATCTCGGTGACCTCGCAGCGCGTCGCGGACGGCAGTGCGAGCGCATAGATCTGCGCCCCGCCGATGACCCAGGCGTCGTCTCCGGTCAGCGCCTGCTCGAGTCCGTCCACCACCGTCGCTCCGTCGGCCACGTACTCAGCATGCCGGGTGAGTACGACATTGCGGCGCCCCGGGAGCGGCCGCACCTTCGCCGGCAGCGACTCCCACGTCAGCCGGCCCATCACCACGGTGTGGCCCATGGTCAGGTCCTTGAAGCGTGCCTGGTCCTCGGGCAGCCGCCAGGGGATGCCGCCGTCGCGGCCGATGATCCCGGAGGTGGACTGTGCCCAGATCAGCCCCAGCGTCATACGGCGACGGGCGCCTTGATGGCGGGGTGCGGGTCGTAATCGAGCACGGCGATGTCCTCGAAGGCGTAGTCGAAGATCGAATCACGCAGCGCCAGAACGAGTTCCGGGTACGGGCGCGCCTCGCGACCGAGCTGCAGCGTCACCTGCTCGACGTGGTTGTCGTAGATGTGGCAGTCCCCGCCGGTCCAGACGAACTCCCCCACCCCGAGGCCGGCCTGGGCGGCCATCATGTGCGTCAGCAGCGCGTAGCTGGCGATGTTGAACGGCACGCCGAGGAACAGGTCGGCGCTGCGCTGGTAGAGCTGGCAGGACAACTTGCCGTCGGCGACGTAGAACTGGAAGAACGCATGACACGGCGGCAGCGCCATCTGCGGAATCTCCCCGACGTTCCAAGCCGAGACGATGTTGCGCCGGGAATCGGGATCGCGCCTCAGCAGGTCCAGTGCGGCGCTGATCTGGTCGACGTGCTCGCCCGACGGCGTCGGCCAAGCCCGCCACTGCACGCCGTACACCGGTCCCAGCTCGCCGGTCTCGCTGGCCCACTCGTCCCAGATGGTGACGCCGTGTTCGTGCAGCCACGCCACGTTGGAGTCACCCCGCAGGAACCACAGCAGCTCGTAGACCACCGACTTCAGGTGCACCTTCTTCGTGGTGATGAGCGGGAAGCCGGCGTTCAGGTCGTAGCGCATCTGATGGCCGAACAGGCTGCGAGTGCCGGTGCCGGTGCGGTCGGCCTTCGGCGTGCCGGTCTCGAGCACCCGCCGCAGCAGATCCTCGTACGGGGTCGGGATCGGCGCGGCGTTCGGCACTCGGTCAGTTTACGTCCAGACCGGTGGAGTAGAAGGGAGGGGCGAGCGAAGCGACGGGAGAATGCCGACCATGCCGACCATCAGCGACGTCATCACCACCTCCGACGGGGCCTGCCGTGTCACCTTGAGCACGCCGGACGACGGGGACGGACCGTGGCCCGGTGTGGTGATGTACCCCGACGCCGGCGGGGTGCGCCAGACCTTCGTCGACATGGCCGAACGGCTGGCCGGGCTCGGTTACGCGGTGCTGGTTCCCGACGTGTACTACCGCGCGGGCGCCTGGGAGCCGTTCGACATGGCCACGGTGTTCAGCGACCCCGAGGAACGCAAGCGCCTGTTCGGGATGATCTCGGAGGTCACGCCGGACGTCATGGTGTCCGCGCCGGCGCGTTCTTCGACTATCTGCAGGGCCGGCCCGAGGTGTCCGGGACGACGTTCGGTACCACCGGCTACTGCATGGGCGGCCGGACGTCGCTGGTGGTGGCCGGTCGCGTCCCCGAGCGGGTGGCGGCGGCGATGTCGTTCCACGGTGGCGGTCTGGTGACCGACGACGCGGACAGCCCGCACCTGCGCGCCGAGGCGATCACGGCGTTCGTCTACGTCGGCGGGGCCGAGGGCGACGGCTCCTTCACCGCCGAACACGCCGAGACGTTGGACCAGGCGCTCACCGCGGCCGGCGTCGACCACGTGATCGAGACGTACTCCGCCGCACACGGTTTCGCCGTTCCGGACAATGCGCCGTTCGACGAGGACGCCGCCGAGCGGCACTGGCGCGCGATGGCGGACACCTTCGGCGCGCACCTGCGCTGAGGCCGGTCGCCGACCTCCCGGGACGTCCGCGCACGGCGTAGGCGACGATTGGTCCGTGTACGACCAGACCTTCACCGAGCCCGAGTCCGGCGAATCGGGCTTCCGCATCGACCCGGTGCTCGCGCGCAGCTGGCTGCTCGTCAACGGCACCCAGTACGACCGCTTCGCCCCGGCCACGCGGTCGCGTGCCGACATCGTGGTGCTCGACATCGAGGACGCGGTGGCACCGAAGGACAAGGTGGCGGCCCGCGACAACGTGACCCGCTGGCTCGGCGACGACCACTCCGACTGGGTGCGCGTCAACGGGTTCGGGACGCCGTGGTGGGCCGATGACCTCGCGGCGCTGTCCGGGACGTCTGTCGGCGGGATCATGCTGGCGATGGTCGAGTCCGTCGACCACGTCACCGAGACGGCCAAGCGGCTGCCCAACGTCCCCATCGTCGCGCTCGTCGAGACCGCCCGCGGCCTGGAGCGGATCACCGAGATCGCCGCGACGAAGGGCACCTTCCGATTGGCGTTCGGCATCGGCGACTTCCGGCGCGACACCGGGTTCGGGGAGAACCCCGCGACACTCGCCTACGCCCGCTCGCGGTTCACCATCGCCGCGAAGGCCGCGCACCTGCCCAGCGCGATCGACGGCCCGACGGTCGGCTCCAGCGCGCTGCGGCTCAGCGAGGCGACCGCCGTGTCGGCCGAGTTCGGGATGACCGGCAAGATCTGCCTGACGCCCGACCAGTGCGCGACGGTCAACGAGGGACTCTCCCCGTCGCAGGAGGAGATCACCTGGGCCAAGGAGTTCTTCGCCGAATTCCAGCGCGACGGCGGCGAGATCCGCAACGGCTCGGACCTCCCCCGCATCGCGCGGGCCAACAAGATCCTGGAGCTGGCGACGGCCTACGGCATCCACGAATCCGAGTTCGGCGACGACCCAGACCACGTGCCCGCGCCGTCGGACACCTACCACTACTGAGGGTGCGGGGCTAGACCCGTCCGCGGCGGCGGGTGAACGCCCCGATCGAGCGCAGGATGCCGCGGGCGGCGTAGACGCCGGCCGCGACCGACGCGATGATCATCACGATGAACATGAGCAGCCAGTTGGCGCGGCTGTGCGGCACGTTCCACCACACGATGGTGAACAGGATGCCGCAGACGAATACGACGATGTCGCGCCAGTTGCCCTGATACGACATCGCGGCCTCGCGAATCGCGCGATTCTTGTCGACCGCGGCGATCACGTCGTCGACGCGCAGGTCGATCACCCGTTGCAGCTCCGCGCGTCGCTCGACCTGCTCGGCGGGGATCCGCTCGAGCAGGTCCATGTCCTGCTTGATCACCGCGCGCAGGTCGGGAGCCCGCAGGTTGCCGGCGACCACGCCGAGCAGGGCGCCGCCCGCGATCGGCGCTCCGGCGAGGGCCAGTTCGGCGAATCCGGGCACGAGGCGTCCTTTCGGGTCGATCCGTCAGCGGAACCGACGGTAACCGAGCCGCGCCGTCACCGTCGTCACTCCATCAACTGGGCGGCGACCGTGGCGCCGAGATTCCAGCAGTCCTCGAGCGCCGGCTTGTCCGGCTTGCCCGAGACCACCACCGTCGCCGCGGCCCGTCGCCAGCCGAGGCCCGTGGTGATCGCGTCGACGCCCCGCTCGGCACCCTCGGTGCCCTCGTTGCCGTGCAGGTACAGGCCGAACGGGCGGTTCTGGGTGGCGTCGAGGCACGGGTAGTAGCAGACGTCGAAGGCGTGCTTGAGCGCCCCGCTCATGTACCCGAGGTTGGCCGGGGTGCCGAGCACGTAGCCGTCGGCGTCCAGGACCTCCGCGGGCGCGACGGTCAACGCGGGCCGCCGGATGACCTCGACGTCCTCGATCTCGGGGTCGGTCGCCCCGGACACCACCGCCTCCAGCATTTCCTGGCAGTGCGGTGACGGCGTGTGGTGAATGATGAGCAGTCGCTTGCTCATTGGCTGCCGCGCTCCATCTCGACGGCCTTCTTCATCGTCTCGCGGGCCCGGGCGCGGTCACCGGCGTAGTCGTAGGCGCGCGCCAGCCGGTACCACTGCCGCCAGTCGTCGGGATCGTTTTCGAGGTCGGCCTTGACGTCGGCGAACAGCGCGTCGGCGGCCTCGCGGCGGATCCGTCCGGACGGCATCCGGGGCAGCTCGGTGACGTCGAGTTCCATGCCGTCCTCGCGCACCCGACGGGCGAGGCGTTGGTGGGCGAAGCCCGCGCGCAACGTGGCGACCATCGCCCACAGCCCGATGACCGGTAGCAGCAGGATGGCCGCGCCGAGCCCGATGCCGACGGCGTCGCCGCTGCCGAACAGCAGCACGGCCTGGCGGCCGAGCAGCACGAAGTAGAAGACCAGCGCTAGGCACATGGCGCCGATGAGCACCTGGGTCCGCAGGGCGCGGGCTCCGTCGCGGTCGGCCATGGCGGCGCCGTCCTAGAGGTCCAGCAGCGGTTCGATGCCCACCGTCAGGCCCGGGCGTCGGGCGACGTGGCGCACCGCGAGCAGCACACCGGGCACGAAGGAGGTCCGGTCGATGCTGTCGTGGCGGATGGTCAGCGTCTCGCCCTCGGTGCCGAACAGCACCTCCTGGTGCGCGACGAGTCCGGCGAGCCGCACCGAGTGCACCGGCACGCCGTCGACGTCGGCACCGCGGGCGCCGTCGAGCCCGGTGCTGGTGGCGTCGGGGTTCGGCGGCAGTCCCCGGCGCGCCTCGGCGATGAGCTTCGCCGTGCGGGTGGCGGTGCCGGACGGGGCGTCGGCCTTGTGCGGGTGGTGCAGTTCGATCACCTCGACGGAGGTGAAGAAGCGCGCGGCCTGCGCGGCGAAGTGCATCGACAACACGGCGCCGATCGCGAAGTTCGGCGCGATGAGCACCGCCGAGGACGGAGCGTCGGCCAGCCACCGTTCGACCTGGGCGATGCGTTCATCGGTGAAGCCGGTGGTGCCGACGACGGCGTGGATGCCGTGCTCGACGAGGAACTTCAGGTTGTCCATCACGACGTCGGGGTGGGTGAAGTCGACGACCACCTCGGTGTCGGTCTCGACGAAGCGGCTCAGCGGATCGCCGGCGTCGACCCCGGCGGTGAACGTGAGATCGTCGGCGGCCTCGACGCCCTCGACGATCGTCGCCCCCACCTTGCCCTTGGCGCCCAGCACTCCCACACGCATGGTGGGCAGCCTAGTCGCCGCCTGCGCCGCACTGTTCGGCCCCGATCGTCGAGGCCATTTTGGCGTCGCCGAGGGTCGCGCAGCGCTGTTAGCCTGCCGTCCGATGGGTTCCCGACACTTCCTCGCCACGGCGTTCCTGCTTGCGCTCGCCGTGGTGTCATTGCTCTCGGGAGTCGTCTTCGCGGCCGCCGGAACGCCCGTCGCCCTGCCCTACTGCGTGCTCTTCGCCTCGATCCTCGTCATCACCGCCGCACTGGGCAGATTGTTGCGGACCGGCGGCCGCTTGGACCTCGCCGCCAGCGTCACCACGGTCGTGCGCGATGGTGCCGCGTCCACGCGGATCGCCCACTCGTCCACGCAGTTCGCCCTCCTCATCGCCCTGCTGACGGCGTGCAGCGCGTTCTGCGTGCTCGCGTCCATCGGCATCGCCGTTCACGCGCGCGGCACCGAGGGCTTCCCCGTCATGTCGGTCGTGGCCGGAATCATCGGCGCGTTCTGTGCCACGTTCGTGGTCTCCGCCGCACTGGGACGGGTCCGCTGGCGAATCGATCGCCTACCGCCTGTGCCCATGATCGACGTCGACTGCCGGAAGTTCACCGCGCACCGCGACGCGCTCCTCCACTACCTGCGTCACTACGTCGAGAATCCCGCTGCGCGCAGTGAATTGGGTACCGAAGCGGCCGTCGCGCGCGCCGCTCGTCCGTGAGATCCGGTTTTTGGCGGGCCGCACTCGCACTTTCCCGCCGAAACTCGGATCTCGCGGCGGGCCGTCGGAGGGCCCGACGTCCCGTTAGCCCTCCAGCGCCGTGAGCGCCGATTCCGCCTCGGCGCGTTCGGTATCGGCCGCTCGAGCCCGCTCGGCGGCGGCCTCGGCGTCCTGTTGCGCCGCCTCGAGGTCGGCCTCGGCGGTGTTCACGTCGTGTTCGGCGGCGCTGAGCTGTTCGAGCAGCTTCTCGTAGCGGCGGCGCGCCGAGGTGAGCGCAGCCCGCTGGTCCTCGACGGCCTCGTCGGCGTCGGACTTCCCCGCCGCTGCTTTCTCGGCGGCCTTCACCGCGGTGTCGCGCCGCTTGCGGGCCGCACGCACCTCGGTCGCCGACGGTCCCGCAGGGCGCGTGGGCGCAGCCGACGATCTCTTGGCGGGACGCGAGGAGCGTTGCGGTGTTGCCGATTTCGGCCCTGCTCCCTTCTTCGCCCTGGGGGACGTGACGGCCGACGACGCGCCGAAGTCGCCGAAGCCGGAGAACTGCTCGGCCTTCTCCAGCCGCCCCAACCGCGCCGCGACGTCGGGGTCGGCGATGGCTGCCTGCACGGTGTTGGTGACGTCGTCGCGCAACGCCGCCGAGGGGCCGCCGACGTCGGCGGCGTCGAAGGCGGTGCGCACCAGCTCGTGCACCAACGCGCGCTGGGCGGCGGTCAGCTCGCGGATGCGGGAACCGTCCATCTCCGCGTGCGCCGCGCGCAGCGAGGCACTCATGTCGGTGAGACGTGGCACGGCGGTCGGGTCCGCGCGCACCAGCGCGTTGACCACCCACGCAGCGGTCGTCGGCCGGCGGGCGGCCGCAATGGCCTTCGCCTCGTCGGCGTCCCCGCGCTTCTTCGCCGACGCGGCGAGTTCCTTGCGCAGCGCCGTGAACTCCTCCGGCGGTACCCCGTAGAGCCGGTCGAGGTCGTCGTCGACGCTCACCGCGGCCTCACAGCGGCGACGCTCCGCGCAGGTGCTCGAAGATGAGCGACGTCTGCGTGCCGGCGACGTCGCTGTCGGCATTGAGGTTCTGCACCACGAAGGAGCGCAGGTCGTCGGTGTCACGCGCCGCGACGTGCAGGATGAAGTCGTCGGCTCCTGCCAGGAAGTAGACGTCCATCACCTGCGGACGCCGGCGGATGTGCCGGATGAAGCTGTCGATCTTGCCGCGGGCGTTCGATTGCAGGCTCACCGAGATCATCGCCTGCAGGGACAACCCCAGTGCGGCGGGATCGATGTCGGCGTGGAAACCGCGGATGACGCCGATCTCCTGGAGCCGACGGACGCGCCCGTGACAGGTCGACGGTGCGATGCCGACGTGCTCGGCCAGCGCGGTGTTCGACATCCGGGCATCGGCGTGCAGCGCCACGAGGATGTGGCGGTCCACCTCGTCGAGGTCGACGGGCCGAACATCCTTCGACGTCGACCGTTCGCCAGGCATCGATTTCGATGATCTGACTGTCATCGTGTCAACCTATCGAATGATTCTCATATCCGTTGCATGTATTCCGAAGTTTCTTCACACTCTTCCTAACGCCAATGCGAGGAGTGCAGGACATGCGGGTCGGGATCCCCACCGAGATCAAGAACAACGAGTACCGGGTCGCCATCACGCCGGCCGGGGTGGCCGAGCTGACGCACCGCGGCCACGAGGTACTGATCCAGGCCGGCGCCGGTGAGGGTTCGGCGATCTCGGACCGTGACTTCAAGGCCGCCGGCGCTCAGCTCATCGACACCGCCGACGAGGTGTGGGCCTCGGCCGACCTCCTGCTCAAGGTGAAGGAACCCATCGAGGCAGAGTACGGCCGCCTGCGCGAGGGCCAGACGCTGTTCACCTATCTGCACCTGGCTGCGTCCAAGCCGTGCACCGATGCGCTGCTCGCCTCGAAGACGACGTCGATCGCCTACGAGACCGTGCAGACGGCGGACGGCGCGCTGCCGCTGCTCGCCCCCATGAGCGAGGTTGCCGGCCGGTTGTCCGCCCAGGTCGGTGCCTACCACCTCATGCGCAGCCACGGTGGCCGCGGCGTGCTGATGGGCGGCGTCCCCGGCGTCGCACCGGCCGAGGTGGTCGTGATCGGCGGCGGCGTCGCCGGCTACAACGCCGCCCGCATCGCCAAGGGCATGGGCGCGCACGTCACCGTCTTCGACCTGAACGTCAACACGCTGCGCAAGATCGACAACGAGAACAACGGCGTCATCGAGACCCGCTACTCGTCGATGCTCGAACTCGAGGAGGCCGTGAAGCGCGCCGACCTCGTCATCGGCGCGGTGCTGGTGCCCGGCGCCAAGGCGCCGAAGCTGGTCACCAACGCGACGGTCGCCGGGATGAAGGCCGGCGCGGTGCTCGTCGACATCGCCATCGACCAGGGCGGCTGCTTCGAGGACTCGCGTCCCACCACGCACGACGACCCCACCTTCGCCGTGCACGACACCGTCTTCTACTGCGTCGCCAACATGCCCGGCGCGGTGCCGCGGACCTCGACGTTCGCCTTGACCAACGCCACCATGCCGTACGTGTTGAAGCTGGCCGACAAGGGCTGGCAGGCGGCGTGCGCGGGCGATCCGGCGCTGGCCAAGGGCCTCTCGACGCACCAGGGCGCCCTGCTGTCCGAGCAGGTGGCCGCCGATCTCGACCTGCCCTACGCCGACCCGGCGAGCCTGCTGGTCTAGCGACTTTCCTCCCACTCGCCCGGTCGGCGCCCCCGAGGCACCGGCCGGGCGACGTCATGTGGCGACCTACACTTCTTGACACCCGTCAAGTACGGTGTGGCCATGACCCTCGCAGACGTGTTGCCCGGCGCGCCGACGACCACCGCGGACGCGCTCGCGCTCTTCGACGCCTCCCCCGCCGTCGATCCGGAGTTCATGATCGGCACGTGGCACGGCGACGAACTACCCACCGGCCACCCGCTGGACGGCATGCTCGAGGCCAGTGGCTGGTGGGGCAAGCAGTTCGTCGACGGTGAGACGGTGCACCCACTGCTGTTTCCGACCCGCGACGGCGCCGCCCTGTGGGCGCTGAATCCGATGCTCGCGTTCGGCGGGCTCGGTGTGGCGACGAAGCTCCCCGCGCTGAAGAACCGCAACCTGCGCGGACTGGTCACCGCACTCGACCCGGTCCTGCGGACCCGTTCGGCCAAGGCGCGCCTGCGCACCACCCGCTACCGCGGCGTCGACACCGCCACGATGATCTACGACCAGCTGCCGATCAACGACGTGTTCCGGCTGCTCGACGACACACCCGGAGCCGAGACCGTCCTGGGCGCGATGGACCTGCGCGGCCTGCGGCACCCCTACTTCTTCGTGCTCCGGCGCGACGATTCGCTCCGGCTGCGCTGAACCACCTCACGCCGGCACGCGCGAAGGATTGACACCGCGCATCAACGCGTCGTCGCGTCGTGCTGACTCCGGTACTGCCGCAACTGGGCTCGCGTGGCGCGGTCCAGGGCGCGGTCCATGCTGGCGTGGGCCCGCCGTCGGGCGACCTGACGCATGACGTCGACGAGGTCGGCGGCCCACGCCAGTTCGGCGTCGTCGGCGGGATACCAGCCGGCCCCGCGCTGACGAACCACTTCGGCATGCGCGGCGGCCGACAGCACGCGGGCGGCCTCGTCGAGTTTCTGGTCGACCACCGAGGTGGTGGCCAACACGGCCGACAGGGGCATGCCGCGGGAGACCAGCTGGGCGAAGTCGTCGACGAGTTGCCCGTCGTGGACGAGGTAGGAATCGTCGTCGGCGGGTTCGATGATGTCGTCGGCGATCAACTGCCGAACGGTCGCGTCCTCGAGCGGACCCAGGCGGGACTCCAGGTGGGCGCGCGTCATGGTCAGCGGCTTGGCACGCGAGAAGGGCTCGGTCACCAGCTCACCGAGATCGGCGAGGTCGAGCACCTCCACGAGGCCTTGACCGCGCTGCATCCCGGTGATGAACGTCAGGATGTGCTTGACGGTGAATCCCTGCCCCAGCAACCGCATGATGGCCTGAAGACGGGTGAGGTGCGTGTCGGTGTAGATCGCGGCGCGACCGCGACGCTGAGGTCGTGGCAGCAATCCGTGATCCAGATAGACGCGAACATTGCGGGTCGTCGTCCCCGCCTCCCGCGCGAGGTCGTCGATCCGGTATTCGGTCACCATCGCATGCTAGGCGGTCAGCACCGGCGCACCATCGTGCTCGGGTGCGGTGATCTTGTAGTCCCGAAGGTCCACCGACTTGAGCTGGCCGACGTACTGGGTGGCGAAGCCGGGGAACATGGTGGCGTTGAATCCGTCCTCGGTGAGGTACCAGCTCTGGCAGCCGGAGTTCCACGTCGTGGCGCGCAGCCTGCGCTGGATGTCGTCGTTGAAGCGGGCCTGCGCGTCGGGGCGGACGTCGAGCGCCTTCCACCCGAAGCGCAGCAGTGCGCCGATCGCCTCGACGATGTAGTCGATCTGCGCCTCCATGTACACCAGCGCCGAGCTGTGCCCGGGCCCCGAGTTGGGGCCGAAGGTGAAGAACAGGTTGGGGTAGCCGGACACCGCCACGCTGCGGTAGGCATAAGCGCCCCTGCTCCATTCCGACGCCAGGTCCCGACCGTCGACACCGGTGATCGCAAACGGCGTTCCCGCCTTGCACACCTCGAAGCCGGTGGCGAACACGATGGCGTCGAACTGGTGCTCGATGCCCTCCACGGTGCGAATCCCTTGCGGCGACAGCCGCGCGATGGGCCAGGTGACCAGCTTGCAGTTCTCCGCCTGCAGCGCGGGGTAGTAGTCACTGGTCATCAGCAGCCGCTTGCATCCTGCCGCGAAGTCTGGTGTCAGCTGCCGACGCAGCCACGAATCCTTCACCTGGCGGCGCAGATTCGCGCGGCTGATCGCCTCCACCACGCGGGTGAAGGGGCTGTCCCACACGACGCCCAGGGCCACCGACTCGTGACCCCAGAACCACGCCGACCTGACGGCCTTCTCCGTCACGGGCGCCGCGGCGTACACGCGTCGCAGCCAATCGGGGGTGCGGCCGTTGAACCGCGGCAACACCCAACCCGGCGTGCGCTGGAAGACCTTCACCGATCCGGCGGTCTCGACCAACCTCGGGATGATCTGCACCGCGCTGGCCCCGGTCCCGATGACGGCGACCTTCTTGCCGGTGAAGTCGTAGTCGTGATCCCAGCGGGCGCTGTGAATCGTCGTGCCCTCGTAGGTGTCGATGCCCTCGATGTCGGGCAGGCTCGGGTTGGCCAGCGGGCCGGAGGCCACGATCACCGAGCGGGCGCGCACCGGTTCGCGGCCCTCGAAGGCCACCGACCAGTGTCCGGCCGCCTGGTCGTAGGCGAGCCCGGTGACGGTGTGCCCGAAGCGGATGCGGGGGCCGAGTCCCGCCGACGCCACCATCTGGTCGACGTAGTCCAGGATCTCCGCGCTGCCCGAGTAGGTGTGCGACCAGTCCGGGTTGGGTGCGAAGCTGTAGGAATACAGCCGCGACGGGATGTCGCATGCAGCACCGGGATAGGTGTTGTCCCGCCAGGTACCGCCGACCCGGGTGTCGCGCTCGAAGACGACGAAGTCGGTGATTCCCTGCTGCTGCAGCCGGATGGCCGCGCCGATCCCGGCGAAGCCGGCCCCGATGATCGCGACGCCGATCATGCGGTCGCCTCGTAGGTCAGCTCTTCGGTCCACGTGGGGGTGTAGCGCACCAGCGGCATCGGGATGACACCGGTGACCTTCACCAGCGAGTCTGCCAGCCAGTGGTACTTCGACGTGCGGTCGATGACCTTCTTGCTGTGCCAGGAGATGAAGCGGTACATCGGAACCCGGTAGACGAACTCGCTCCGCTCGCCGACGCTGCGGAACCGGCGCATGGCCTGGTACAGCTTCTCCTCGTCGACGCCCATGTCGACGATATTGTCGCGCATCTTGTTCAGCAGCGGGAAGTAGCTCAGCGTGCCGATGAGCAGCGCCGGATTCATCCAGCTGCCGACGAACTCGACGGCCAGCTTGCGCGCCGTTGCGTGACCCAGGATGTCCATGACCTCGAAATCCACGGCCAGGTGCCGGGATTCGTCGGAGTTGATGCGCTTGAAGACCTCTTGGGCCACCGGGTCCTTCACCTCGTCGGTGATGAACTTGATCAGTGCCCCGTCCAGGGCGACCTCGAGCATCGGGATGACGGTCCCGAGGATCGACAGCGACATGCCGTCGGAGAACTTGTCGAGCCACGTGATGACCAGCTGCACGTTCACACTCGGGGCGGGGATTTCGTCGTTCTCCAGCATGCCCCAGCGGCGCATCAGTGCCAGTTCGGCGTTGGCGTGCTTCTGCTCTTCGGCGTGGAAGTGCTCGTAGATGCTCTTGAGCGTGGGCGTCGGGGCCTTCTTCGCCAGGGCGGCGAAGCCGCGTGCACCGACGTTCTCGATCCACATCAGATCGGTCATGAACGGCTTGAGCTTCGCCCACAGCTCGTCGTCGATGAGTTCGGCGCCGGGTGCGTCCCAGTCGATGTCGACCAAGGCCCACTGCTTGTCCTTGATCTTCTGCAGCATGTTGTCCAGATCCATCGCCACGAGCAATTCCTTTCGACGTTGGGTTTCGGTCAGGCAGGGAGGAGTCGGCCGAGCAGTCCGGCGCCGCGGACGTAGAGCGCCGGAAAGTGTCGTTTGAGGTGCCAGATGACGGTGGCGTCCCATTGCGGCACCACGTACAGCCGGCCACCGTCGTGGGCGTCGAGGGTGCGCGCGGCGACGTCGTCGGGCGACAGCCCGGTGAGGCGGGCCAGTCGCAGGCTGAGGCTCTGCGACGCCGGGGTGATGCGCCCGTCGGTGAACACGTTGGTCTTGACGAAGGTCGGGCACAGCACCGTCACCGCCACCCCGGTGCCGGCCAGTTCGGCGGCCAGGGTCTCCGACAGCGACATCACCGCGGCCTTGGACACGTTGTAGGCGGCCATCGACGGTGCCGCGGCGAAGCCCGCCGCCGACGCCACGTTGATGATGCCGCCGCGTCCGGCCGAGCGCAGCATCGGGGTGAAGACCTCACACCCGTGCACCACGCCCCACAGGTTGATGCCCAGCGCCCAGTCCCAGTCCTCGAAACCGATGTCGCCCACGGGTTTTCCACCGATTCCCACTCCGGCGTTGTTGATCACCAGCGTCGGCGGGCCGTCGAAGATCTGCTGCGCCTGCTTGGCCAGGAGTTCGACGGCCGTGCGGTCGGACACGTCGCAGGTCACGGCGTGACCGGTGCCGTGGGGAAGCGCCTCGATCAGGGCCACCGTCTCCGCGGCGCGGTCCGGGTCGATGTCGGCGCAGACGACGTCACCGCCGCGGCGGGCGAGTTCGAGGGCGAAGGCGCGTCCGATACCGCTGCCCGCCCCGGTGATCACCGCCTTGGCGGCGGCGGTGCGTCGCGGACCGCGCCACGATCGGAGCACGGAGTCGATTCCGAGCATCAGGCCATCTCCTGGTGGGTCGGGTGTCCCGCACCGGCGAGATGCGCGGTGCGGACGGCGGCTGATCGCCGCGATGACGGCCGCCTCGGGCTGCGCCTGGCCGGCGCGCTCCCGAACAGACCATCACCAATGGTGCCATTTGTCAATGGCACACTTCGGATTGTGAACATTCGCTGCATGGTCAGCCCGACCACACAGCAGCATCGGATCCGGCACCGGGTCCGACGGGGTTGACGGTCCGCGTCAGCGCGCGGTGAGGTGCCTGACGAGCAGAGCGGCGAGATCACCGATCATCGGACGCACGCTCTCCGCCTCCGGGTCGGGAGCCTGCGCGCGAGTGAGAAAGGCCAGCAGCAGGCGCTGGCCATCGGGACCGTAGACCACGCCGACGTCGTTGGTCACGCCGTAGTCACCGCTGCCGGTCTTGTCCGCGCTGGCCCATCCCGGCGGTAGGCCCGCCCGCATGCTCGACGTCTGGTTGGCACGCATCCACTCCTCGAGCCGGCCGCGCTCCGACGCGCCGAGCACGGTCCCGGTGAGCAAGTCGCGAAAACCCGAGCCGAGCGCCCGGGGCGTGCTGGTGTCACGGGGATCGCCGGGTACGGCCGCGTTCAGCTCGATCTCCCATCGATCCAGCCGGGTCCGGTCGTCGCCGATGCTGCGCGCGAAGTCGGTGATGCGCGACGGTCCGCCGATGATGCGCAGCAGCCAGTTGCCCGCGGCGTTGTCGCTGCGCTGCAGCGCAGCCGCACACAGCTCGGCGATGGTCATGTTCGCCCCGACGCGGGTCTCGGTGACCGGCGAGTTCGGCACGATGTCGGACGCCTCGATCGTCACGGCGTCGGTGAGATTCAGCTCGCGCGCCGCGGACTTCTGCAACACCCGCGCGGCGGCATAGGCCTTGAACGTCGAGCACATCGCCGACGGGTCGTCGGCGCGGTGCGCGACCGTCGCGCCGGTGACGAGATTTTGCGCGAACACTCCGGCGAAGGCGCCGTAGCGCCGTTCCAGCTCGGCGATCCGCTCCTCGATCGGCGGGACGGGCTCACCCGGATCCGCCGGCGCCACCGGCTCGTTCGCGCACGCCGCGAGCACGGCCAGCGCACCACCGCCGAGCAGCAGCGAGCGTCGGCGCATCAGCCGGCCAATGCCCGCAGCGGCTTCGGGAGCGACCGCTTGGACCGATGCGGTCCCAGCACGGCCGCACCGAACGGCTTCGAGAACAGTTGTCGCGCAACACTGTTCACTTCGTCGATGGTGACGGCCTCGATGGATGACAGGCTCTCGTCGATGCTGCGGTGAAAGCCGTAGTTCAGCTCGTTGCGACCGAGCCGGTGCATCCGGGACGCGGAGTCCTCCAGGCCCAGCACCAGTCCGCCGCGCAACGAGCCCTTGGCGATCCGGCACTCGTTCTCGCTGAGACCGTCGCGGGCCACCTCGGCCAGGACGTCGGTGGTCACGCGGACGACTTCGTCGAACCGGTCCGGTAGGCAGCCGGCGTACACCGAGAGGGCACCGGCGTCGGAGAACGTGTCGACCGTCGAGTACACCGAGTAGGCCAACCCGCGTTGCTCCCGAATCTCCTGGAAAAGACGGGAACTCAGCCCCCCGCCGAGCGCGCAGTTCAGCACCGACAGCGCCCACCGGTGGTCCCAGTGCCGGCCCGCCGTACGCACGCCGAGGAACATGTGGGTCTGCTCGGTGTCGCGGTTCACCAGGTGCAGCGTCGGCTCGCCGCCGACCCGTCCGGAGCCCTTGCGCGGCGCGACGGGTTGGCGCTCGGGCTGCAGCCGCGGACCGAAGTGTTTCCGGGCGAGCCGCACCACCTGGTCGTGGTCGACGTTGCCCGCGACCGCGAGGATCATCCGCTCGGGCGTGTAGCGCCGCACGTGGAACGAATGCAGCTGTGCGCGTGTCATGTCCGTGATCGACTCGACGCTGCCGATGACCGGGCGACCGACGGGATGATCGGCGAACATCGCGGCGAGGAAGACGTCGCCGAGGGTGTCCTCGGGGTCGTCGTCGCGCATCGCGATCTCCTCGAGCACCACGTCGCGCTCCACCTCGACGTCGTCGGCCGCGCACCGGCCGCGCAGCACGACGTCGGACACCAGGTCGATCGCGAGTTCCAGGTCGGAATCGAGCACGTGGGCGTAGTAGCAGGTGTGCTCGCGTGCGGTGAAGGCGTTCAGCTCGCCGCCGACGGCGTCGACCGCCTGGGCGATGTCGACGGCCGAGCGGGTCGGCGTCGACTTGAACAGCAGGTGCTCAAGGAAGTGCGCCGCACCGGCGACGCTGGGGCCCTCGTCACGCGAGCCGACGCCGACCCACAGGCCGACCGACGCCGAGCGCACCGAGGGGATGTGCTCCGTGACGACGCGCAACCCTCCGGGGAGGGTTGCGCGCCGTACCGAGTCAGTTGTCTGCCGTCGCGGCATCTGCAGGCGCGGCGGCCGCATCCGGGGACGATCCGTTGCCACCGGCAGCCTCGGGAGCGGCCCCGGCCTCGGTCTCCTCGGCCACGAGCACCAGCGAGATCTTGCCGCGGTTGTCGATGTCGGCGATCTCCACGCGGAGCTTGTCACCGACCTTCACCACGTCCTCGACCTTCGCGATGCGCTTGCCGCGGCCCAGCTTGCTGATGTGCACCAGGCCGTCACGGCCGGGCAGCAGCGAGACGAACGCGCCGAAGTCGGTGGTCTTGACGACCGTGCCGAGGAAGCGCTCGCCCACCTTGGGCAGCTGGGGATTGGCGATGGCGTTGATCTTGTCGATCGCCGCCTGCGCCGCCTCGCCGTTGCTCGCACCGACGAACACCGTGCCGTCGTCCTCGATGGAGATCGACGCGCCGGTCTCCTCGGTGATCGAGTTGATCATCTTGCCCTTGGGCCCGATGACCTCGCCGATCTTGTCCACCGGCACCTTGATGGTGGTGATGCGCGGCGCGTAGGGGCTCATCTCATCGGGCTCGTCGATGGCGTCGGCCATGACCTCGAGGATCGTGATGCGCGCGTCCTTCGCCTGCGCCAGCGCACCGGCCAGCACCTGCGACGGGATGCCGTCCAGCTTGGTGTCCAACTGCAGGGCGGTGACGAAGTCCTTGGTGCCCGCGCACTTGAAGTCCATGTCGCCGAACGCGTCCTCGGCGCCGAGGATGTCGGTCAGCGTGACGAAGCGGCGCTCGGTCTTGCCGTCCACCTCGACGTCGTCGGACACCAGGCCCATCGCGATGCCGGCCACCGGCGCCTTGAGCGGCACGCCGGCGTTGAGCAGCGCCAGCGTCGAGGCGCAGACCGAACCCATCGACGTCGAGCCATTGGAGCCCAGCGCCTCGGACACCTGACGGATGGCGTACGGGAACTCCTCGACGCTCGGCAGCACCGGCACCAGCGCCCGCTCGGCGAGCGCGCCGTGGCCGATCTCGCGACGCTTCGGCGAACCGACGCGCCCGGTCTCACCGGTGGAGAACGGCGGGAAGTTGTAGTGGTGCATGTAGCGCTTGCTGGTCTCCGGGCCGAGCGAGTCGATCTGCTGGGCCATCTTGACCATGTCGAGCGTCGTGACGCCCATGATCTGGGTCTCGCCACGCTCGAACAGCGCGCTGCCGTGCGCCCGCGGGATCACGGCGACCTCGGCGGACAGCGCGCGGATGTCGGTGATGCCGCGGCCGTCGATGCGGAAGTGGTCGGTGAGGATGCGCTGCCGCACCAGCTTCTTGGTCAGCGCCCGGTAGGCGGCGCCGATCTCCTTTTCCCGGCCGGCGTAGGTCTCGGCGAGGCGCTCGAGCACCTCGAACTTGATCTCGTCGGTGCGGTCGTTGCGCTCTTCCTTGCCCGCGATGGTGAGGGCCTTGGCCAGCTCGTCGGTGGCGACCGAGGACACGGCGTAGAAGACGTCGTCCTGGTAGTCGGGGAACAGCGGGTACTCGGCGGTCTCCTTGCCGGCGGACTCGAACAGCTCCTCCTGCGCGGTGCACAGCGCGGCGATGAACGGCTTGGCGGCCTCGAGGCCCTCGGCGACGACGGACTCGGTTGGTGCGCCGGCGCCACCGGCCACCAGCTCGATGACGTTCTCGGTGGCCTCGGCCTCGACCATCATGATCGCGACGTCGGCGGTGTCGCCCTCGCCCACCTTGCGGCCGGCGACCACCATGTCGAACACCGCACGCTCGAGCTGCTCCACGGTCGGGAACGCGACCCACTGGCCGTCGATCAGGGCGACGCGGACGCCGCCGACCGGGCCGGAGAAGGGCAGGCCGGAGATCTGGGTGGACGCCGACGCGGCATTGATAGCCAGCACGTCGTACAGGTCCTTGGGGTCCAGGCTCAGGACGGTGACGACGACCTGGATCTCGTTGCGCAGCCCCGAGACGAACGTCGGGCGCAGCGGCCGGTCGATCAGGCGGCAGGTGAGGATCGCGTCGGTGGAGGGACGGCCCTCGCGGCGGAAGAACGAGCCGGGGATGCGCCCGGCGGCGTACATCCGCTCCTCGACGTCGATGGTGAGCGGGAAGAAGTCGAAGTGATCCTTCGGGCTCTTGCTGGCCGTGGTGGCGGACAGCAGCATGGTCTCGTCGTCGAGGTAGGCGACGACCGAGCCGGCGGCCTGCTTGGCGAGGCGGCCGGTCTCGAAGCGGATGGTGCGGGAGCCGAAGCTTCCGTTGTCCAGGACGGCGGTGGCTTCGAAGACGCCGTCTTCGATCTCTACTGCGGACATGACGTGGGTCAGGCCTCTCTGATTCTCGTATGCGTGCACGGGGCACCCGTTTCGCACGCCTGACGAGAAGCCCGGGATGTTCCTGACGGCCGTCGATCGAAGCGGCCGGATCGTGATCCGGCAGCCACTACCGAAGACCGCCCATGCGAGATCGGGCTTTCCGTGGCGCACAGGAACGGTCGCGCGAATGTGCGCGGACCGCACCTCGTCCGAGCCGCAACGGGCAATCGAACGGGTCCATGTTACATGCCGCCCCCACCCCGTCCGGCGAATGGCCGTCTCGCCGGGCCACCGGGTCCGGCGCACGACACGCCCCCGACACGCCGACGGCCGCCGACACGTGGTGTCGGCGGCCGTCTGGACGGGTGCCGTCGGTCAGCGACGCAGGCCGAGCCGCTCGATCAGCGAGCGGTAGCGCGCGACGTCGACCTGCGCGACGTACTTGAGCAGCCGGCGACGACGGCCGACGAGCAGCAGCAGACCGCGACGCGAGTGGTGGTCGTGCTTGTGCTGCTTGAGGTGCTCGGTGAGGTCGGAGATGCGCTTGGTCAGCAACGCCACCTGGGCCTCCGGCGAACCCGTGTCGGTGTCGTGCAGGCCGTACTGGCCGAGGATTTCCTTCTTCTGCTCAGTGGTGAGCGCCATGAATCAACTCCATCTGTTTCAGTCCGCGGGATGAGACGGTTCTCGGCGCGGCCGCCGCAGACTGCAGCGCACGCCAGACCGCCGGAGAGTCTAACAGCCGATCAGGACGCGGAGAGAATCGTGCGCGCGCGCTCGGTGTCGCCCGCCATCGCGGTGACCAGGTCGTCGACGGAGTCGAACTTCTCCTGCCCGCGCACCCGCGCCACGAAGTCGACGGCGACGTGCTGGCCGTACAGGTCGGCATCGGTGTCGAGGACGAAGGCCTCCACGGTGCGGGTCCGGCCGGAGAACGTCGGGTTGGTGCCCACCGAGACCGCCGCCTGGTACCGCTCGCCGGGGGTGACGGTGCCCATCACCGGACCGTGCCCGAGCACCGTGAACCACGCGGCGTAGACGCCGTCGGCGGGGATCGCCGAGTGCATCGGCGGGGCGACGTTGGCGGTGGGATAGCCCAACCCGCGGCCGCGGCCGTCACCGCGCACGACGACGCCCTCGACGCGGTGCGGGCGCCCGAGCGCCTCGGTGGCCGCCACCATGTCCCCGGCGTCGACGCACGACCGGATGTAGGTGGACGAGAACGTCACCGACTCATCGCGCTGGTGCTCGGTCACCTCGGCGACGAGCCGCAGGGCCTCGACGGCGAAGCCGAGCCGCTCGCCCGCCTTGCGCAGCATCTCGACGTTGCCGGCGGCCTTCTTGCCGAACGTGAAGTTCTCCCCCACCACCACCTCGACGACGTGCAGCCGCTCCACCAGCAGCTCGTGGATGTAGCGCTCGGGCGTCAGCTTCATGAAGTCCGTGGTGAACGGCATGACGAGGAAGACGTCGACGCCGAGTTCCTCGACCAGTTCCGCGCGTCGGGTCAGCGTCGTCAGTTGCGCCGGGTGGCTGCCCGGGAAGACGACCTCCATGGGATGCGGGTCGAACGTCATCAACACGGTCGGCACCCCGCGCGAACGCCCCGCCTTGACGGCATGGTTGATCAACTCGGCATGTCCACGATGCACCCCGTCGAACACCCCGATGGTGAGGACGCACCTGCCCCAGTCCGTGGGGATCTCGTCCTGACCCCGCCAGCGCTGCACGGGCCAAGCCTACGGCGCGCGGGGACGCCGGGTGTCGCTGGATCCCCCGTCGAGGTGACGAATGCCTAAACTTCTCTTCCGTGAGCCCTGACGCGAACCCCCGCGAGCTGTCGTCGGTGGCTCAGGACTACCTCAAGACGATCTGGACCGCGCAGGAGTGGTCCCACGAGAAGGTCAGCACCAAGATGCTCGCCGAGCGCATTGGGGTCTCGGCGAGCACCGCGAGCGAGTCCATCCGCAAGCTCGCCGATCAGGGCCTGGTCGACCACGAGAAGTACGGCGCCGTCACGCTCACCGACGCCGGCCGGCGCGCCGCGCTGGCCATGGTGCGCCGGCACCGCCTCATGGAGACGTTCCTGGTCAACGAGCTGGGTTACGGCTGGGACGAGGTGCACGACGAGGCGGAGATCCTCGAGCACGCCGTCAGCGACCGGATGCTCGACCGCATCGACGCCAAGCTCGGCTACCCGACCCGCGATCCGCACGGCGACCCCATCCCGGCGGCCGACGGCAAGGTGCCCACGCCGCCCGCGCGGCAGCTGTCGGTGTGCAACGACGGCGATGCGGGCACCGTCGCGCGCATCTCGGACGCCGACCCGGAGATGCTGCGCTACTTCGACAGCGTCGGCATCAGCCTGGACTCGCGGGTGCGCGTCCTGGCGCGGCGCGACTTCGCCGGGATGATCTCGGTGGCCGTCGAGCGTCCCGGGTCCGCCGGCGAGGTGGACGCCACGACCATCGACCTCGGCAGCCCGGCCGCCGAGGCGATCTGGGTGGTGGGCTGAGCCTCCGAGGATCCCCTCCGGGTACGCGGTCGCGGGCCTACGATCCCGCCATGGCGAAAGTCGAGCTGTCCCGCACCCTGGCCCTGTCCCCCGACGAGGCGTGGGCGCACGCGTCGGATCTGTCCTCGATGGGTGACTGGCTGTCGATGCACGACGGTTGGCGCTCGGAACTGCCCGACGAACTGACGGTGGGCACCACCGTGGTCGGTGTCGCCGGCGCGAAGGGCATGCGCAACCGGGTCACGTGGACGATCCGGAAGCTCGACCCGCCGCAGCTCCTCGAGATCACCGGCGACGGCGTCGGCGGGACGAAGTACAAGCTGACGATGAAGGTGACCCCGGCCAAGCAGGGCTGCTCGTTCAGCGTGAAGATCGACCTCGGTGGCGCCCCGCTCTTCGGGCCCATCGGGATGGCGGCGGCCCGCGCGGTCAAGGGCGACATCGAACGCTCCATCAAGACCTTCGAGGAGCTGTACGCCTGACCACGGGCGAACGTCGCCGTGGCACGGGGCTCCTCAGGCAGTGCCGAGTTCGTCGACGAGCGCAGCCAGCTCCGCGAACTCCCACGACGTGCCGTCGTGCGCACGCCACAGGTCATGCGCCCGGTCGAGCGCCTCGCGCGGCGGGACCCCGCGTGCGCACTGCACCGCGGTCATCGCCAAGAGCAGCGCACTCGTCTCGGGCGAGTAGAGGATGTCGCCCTTCACTCCTGCGGTTCTACAGCGTCGCCGGCCGGATGACGACCACCGACTTCGTCCGGGCGCCGTCGTCGCGCAGCAGGGCGATCACCTCGCCCGACGGCGCGGTCGCCGCGTAGGTCCCCGCCAGTCCGGCCGCGGCGAGCGCGCGTCCGTGCCGGGCGGACTCGGCGTCGGCATCGGACAACGGGCGCCGCGGGAACGACGCGAGGCACGCCTCGTCCAGGGTGAGGGCGAGGCGGGGCGCGTCGGCCAGCTGCTCGAGCGTGCGCGCATGGTCGAGGGTGAAGCCGCCGACGCGGGTGCGGCGCAGGGCGGTCAGGTGGCCGCCGACGCCGAGCGCTGCGCCGACGTCGCGCGCCAGGGCGCGCACGTAGGTGCCCGATGAGCAATCCACCTCGACGTCGACGTCGGTGACGTCCGTGACGCCGGTGACGTCCGTCGCTCGCCGCACCGCGACGACGTCGAACCGGTCGATCCGCACGCGCCGCGCAGGCAGGTCGACCGGACGCCCTTCGCGGGCCAGCGCGTAGGCGCGTTGGCCATCGACCTTGATGGCGCTGACCGCCGACGGCACCTGGTCGAGGTCACCGCGCAGCGCTGCCACCGCCGCCTCGATCGCCGTCTCGGTGACGTCGCCGGCGGGAACCGCCTGCAGCAGGTCGCCCTCGGCGTCCTCGGTCGAGGTCGTCTGACCGAGCCGGATGGTGGCGGCATAGGACTTGTCGGTCGCGGTGAGCAGCCCCAGGATCTTGGTGGCGCGTTCGATCCCGACGACCAGCACGCCGGTCGCCATCGGATCGAGTGTGCCGGCGTGGCCTACCTTGCGGGTGCCGAACAGCCGCCGACACCGCCCCACGACGTCGTGGCTCGTCATGCCGCCGGACTTGTCGACGACGACGATCCCCGGCTGCGGTGGAGAACTCACAGCACGATGGCGGTCAGGGTGAGACCGTCGCGGACCGACCACCGCCCGCGCAGCGTCTCCAGCGGTGGTCCGAACTCGGCGGCCGGGTCGATCAGGATCCGCGAGACGAACGACCCGGCACCGGAGCCGGACTCGGCACCGTCGTCCACCGTGAACGCGATGTGTGCGTCCTCGAAACCCAGCCAGCGGTGCGTCAGCGGGAACCACGCCTTGTACGTCGCCTCCTTGGCGCAGAACAGGACCCGGTCCCAGTGCAGGCCGCCGGGCAGCGTGCCGAGTTCGGCGCGCTCGGCGGGCAGGCTGATGGCGTCGAGGACGCCCTTGGGCAGCACGTCGTGCGGCTCGGCATCGATGCCGACCGACCGCACGTCACCGGCCCGGCCGACCACCGCGCCGCGAAAGCCCTCGCAGTGCGTGAGGCTGCCCACGATGCCGTCGGGCCAGCGCGGCTCGCCCTTCTCGCCCTTGAGGATCGGCACCGGGGGCAGGCCCAGTTCGCCGAGCGCCTGCCGTGCGCAGTACCGGGCGGTGACGAACTCGTTGCGGCGCTTGGCCACCGCCCGTGCGATCAGCGGCTCCTCCTCGGGCAGCGGCGACAGCCCCTCCGGATCGGCGTAGACCTCGGCGGCCACCACGACGTCGGGCAGCACGCCGGACAACAGTCGAGCCGCCATCACCGGAACCTCCGATCCTTGATGCGCTGCTCGATGCGTTGGGCGTTCTCCCGCATCTCGGGCGTGATCTGGAAGTGCCCGCCGAACTCGTTGAGGTATCCCGGCGGATACAGCGGGTCGGGCAGGATCTGGCGCAACCACCGATAGGGCTTGCGCCGCCGCCACTCTCGCGGGTAACCCACCGACACCTCCTCGAACCGCACGTCGTCGTACCACGTGGTGCGCGGGATGTGCAGGTGACCGTAGACCGAACACAGTGCGTTGTAGCGGGTGTGCCAGTCGGCCGTCGCGGTCGTGCCGCACCACAGCGCGAACTCGGGGTAGAACATGGCATCGCAGGGGTCGCGCACCAGCGGCCAGTGGTTGACGAGGATCGTCGGCGTCATCCAGTCGAGGTCCTCGAGGCGCTTGCGGGTGGCCGCCACCCGGTCGCGGCTCCACGCGTCGCGGGTGGCATACGGCTCCGACGACAGCAGGAACTCGTCGGTCGCGACCACGTTGCGCTCCCGCGCCACCGCCAGGCCCTCGGCCTTGGTCGCGGTCCCCTCCGGCAGGAAGCTGTAGTCGTACAGCGTGAACATCGGCACGATCGTCGCCGGGCCACCGCCCTCGTTCCACACCGGATAGGGGTGCTCCGGGGTGACGATGCCCATCTCGTCGCACATCGTGACCAGGTAGTCGTACCGGGACCGGCCGAACACCTGCATCGGGTCCTTGGCGGTGGTCCACAGCTCGTGGTTGCCGGGCACCCAGATCACCTTGGCGAAGCGCTTGCGCAGCAGGTCGAGCGACCAGCGGATGTCGTCGGTGCGTTCGGCCACGTCGCCGGCGACGATCAGCCAGTCGTCGGGCGTGGCCGGATACAGCGACTCGGTGACCGGTTTGTTGCCCGTGTGACCGATGTGCAGATCGCTGACGGCCCACAGGGTGGGGTGCCGGTGCTCCCGGGGTGGTTCGAACGAAGCGGACACAACCGACCAGCGTACTTGCGCACCGGCGACCGCCTCACCTGGCAACTAGAACAGGTTCTCGTTTACCGTCCGGCGCGCCGACGCGGACTTGTACACTCCCCGCAATGGCCACCGACCGCGAGGGACGTCACTGACATGCGCATCACCGCCACCCTGCGCCTGCTCGCCGCGGCGTGCGCCTTGGTCACCGCGGTGGTCCTGGTGGTGCAGACCGACCCGCTCTCCGGCCGCCAACAGGGCCCCGTCGAGCTGCGGTCCACCTCGCTGCCGCTGACGGGCGCCTCCTCGAGCATCAAGTGGCCGGTGGTCGAGACCGTCGATCCGAGCCCCTTCGACCCGTGCAAGGAAATCCCGCTCGACGTCATCGACCGCATCGGGCTCGGCTTCACCCCGCCCATCCCCGAGGACGGGCTGCGCTGCCACTACGACGCCGGCAACTACCAGATGGCCGTCGAGGCGTTCGTGTGGCGCACCTACGAGCAGACGCTGCCCGCCGACGCCGTCGAACTCGACATCCAGGGCCACCGCGCCGCCCAGTTCTGGATCATGAAGCCCACCGACTGGAACGACCGCTGGTGGGTCACCTGCATGATCGCCTTCAAGACCAGCTACGGCGTCCTGCAGCAGTCGCTGTTCTACGCGCCGACCTACTCGGCGAACGACGTGGACTGCCTGCAGACCAACCTGCAGCGCGCCAACGAACTGGTGCCCTACTACACGTTCTGAGCATCGCGTTCGACGCACGCGCCGGCGCCCGGCCTGCGTACGCTCGGTGTCCGTGCCTCCCTCCGCCCGCGTGACGCGCGGCCTCGCCCGGCTGCTGAACATCCCCGCCCCGACCGCCGAGGTCACCGTTCGGCGCGGACTGCGCGTCCCGATGCGCGACGGCGTCGATCTCGTCGCCGACCTCTACGCCCCGGCCGCCGGATCCGCGGTGGCGTCCCGGTCGGCGGGCACCGTGCTGGTCCGCGCCCCGTACGGACGCCGCTTCCCGTTCTCCGCGCTGTTCGGCAGCGTGTACGCCGCCCGCGGCTACCACGTGCTGTTCCAGAGCGTCCGGGGCACGTTCGGCTCCGGCGGCGAGTTCGCCCCCATGGTCGACGAGGTGAACGACGGCGCCGACACCGTCGCCTGGCTGCGCGAGCAGCCGTGGTTCACCGGCTCGTTCGCCACCATGGGACTGTCCTACCTCGGCTACACGCAGTGGGCGCTGCTGATGGACCCGCCACCGGAACTGAAGGCCGCGATCATCACCGTCGGGCCGCACGACTTCAGCGCGGCCACCTGGGGCACCGGCGCGTTCACCGTCAACGACTTCCTCGGCTGGAGCAACATGGTGTCCCACCAGGAAGAGCCGGGCCGCCTGGCGATGGTGCGCCGGCAGCTGAGCGCCAACCGGGTGGTGGCCCGCGCCGCCGGCGAAGCGCCGCTGGGCGCCGCGGGGCGCGCCCTGCTCGCGACGGGCGCGCCGTGGTGGGAGTCGTGGATCACCGAGCCCGCCACCAACCCCGAATTCTGGAAGACCGTGAGCCTGGGCGCCGCACTGGACCGCGTCGACGTGCCGGTGCTGCTGTTCGGCGGGTGGCAGGACCTGTTCCTCGAGCAGACCCTCGCCCAGTACGCCCACCTCCGCGACCGGGGCGTCCCCACGGCGTTGACCGTCGGCTCCTGGACGCACGCGCAGGTGATGACCAAGGGTGCTCCGACGGTGCTGCGCGAGTCGCTGCACTGGCTCGACGAGCATCTGCGCAACCGGCCGGCACCGCCACGCGCCCGGGTCCGCGCGCACGTGCACCAGAGCGGCTGGGTGGACCTCCCCGACTGGCCCCCGGCCGCCACCGACCACGTGCTGTATCCCGCTCCGGCACATGGACTCTCGTCCGAATCGCCGGGCGACGGCACGTCGTCGTTCACCTTCGACCCCTCGGACCCCACCCCGACCGTCGGGGGTCGACTGCTGTCCCCGCAGGGCGGTTACCGCGACGACGGCCGGCTCGCCCTGCGCGGCGACGTCGCCGAGTTCACCGGCGCACCCCTGAGCGAGGACCTCTACGTGCTCGGCACGCCCGCGGTCGAGCTGACGCACTCCTGCGACAACCCGCACAACGACCTGTTCGTCCGGGTCAGCGAGGTGGACGCCACGGGGCGCTCGCGCAACGTCAGCGACGGGTTCCGCAGGCTTCCCACCGACGTCGCGACGTCCGGGGCCGTCCGGCTGGACCTCGACGCCGTCGCGCACCGCTTCCGCGCCGGATCGCGGATTCGGCTGCTGGTCGCGGGCGGCTCGCATCCGCGCTTCGCACGCAACCTCGGCACCGGTGAACCCACCGCGACGGGGACCCGGATGGCACCGGCCACGCACACCATCCACCACGGAGACGGCTCGAAACTCGTTCTGCCAGTGGTCGATTCGTCAGGCGACTGACGCCCGCACCCGGGCCGCGACGTCGGCCAGCGCCGCATCGTCGTGGACGGGGTCGCCCCACCGGGGACGCAGCGGCAACTCGACCCAGCTGGTGCAGCCGGCGTACGCGTCGGTCCGCACCAGCGTCTCGACGGCGAGCACTGGACGCACCGCCACCACCAGCACCGTCAGGCGGTGGCGGGGCCGGAAGTCGAGCCGGTCGGCGCGCACCGACGCCGACGTCCAGATGTGCGTGTCGGCGATCGCGTCGAGGCCGTCGGGCCGGTCGACGGGTACCGCCGCGACCACCCGCGCGCCGGCCCGGATCGTCACGGCGGTCTGTGTGCTGTCGGGCGCGGACGCCGCCAGCAGGTCGCGGTGCTCGGGACGCACGCGTTCGGCGTGGCCGTGGGCGACGGTCGGGAAGAAGACGAACTCCGTGGCGTCGACCTCGAAGCGCTTCTCGCCGATGCCGCCCTTGCGGAGCAGGACCGTCTGGCGGCCGTCGAGCATCGCGTGCACGGCCGCACTCCACTCCTTGAGCGCGGGCGTCCCCATTCAGGCGCCGGCGGCCTTCGCCGCGATGCGCGCGCGCACCTCGGGACGGCGCAACGGCGGCACCGTCTTGGGTGGCTGTCTGCGCGGCGGCAGTGCGGACAGCAGCCGCATCGTGCTTGCGGTGACCTCGGCGACCGCCGCCTCGAACGCCTCGGCGTTCGCCGCGGTGGGCCGCGTGACGCCGCTGACCTTGCGGACGTACTGACGCGCGGCGGCCTCGATCTCCTCGTCGGACGCCGCGGGCTCCAGCCCGCGCAGCTCGGTGATGTTCCGGCACATGGGTCAACCATAGGTGCCGACGGGCGGCGCCGCGGCGGGCTCGCGACAGCCGGTGACTACGGTGATGCGATGGCCGACTCCTCCGTCCTGCTGATCGAGACCACCGACCGCGTCCGCACCCTGACGCTGAACCGACCGCAGGCGCGCAACGCCCTGTCCTCCGAGCTGCGTAGCCGCTTCTACGCCGCGCTGCGCGAGGCCGAGGCCGACGACGAGGTCGACGTCGTCATCCTCACCGGTGCCGACCCGGTCTTCTGTGCGGGCCTCGACCTCAAGGAGCTGGGTGACACCACCGAGCTTCCCGACATCTCGCCCAAGTGGCCGTCGATGCGCACGCCCGTCATCGGCGCCATCAACGGCGCCGCGGTCACCGGCGGCCTGGAGCTGGCGCTGTACTGCGACATCCTGATCGCCTCCGATCGCGCCCGGTTCGCCGACACTCACGCCCGCGTCGGCCTGCTCCCGACGTGGGGGCTCTCGGTGCGCCTGCCGCAGAAGGTGGGCGTCGGCCTCGCCCGGCGGATGAGCCTCACCGGTGACTACCTCTCGGCGCAGGATGCACTACGCGCCGGTCTAGTCACCGAGGTGGTACCGCACGACGAGCTGCCTGCCGCCGCCCGCGCGGTCGCCGCGTCGATCGTCGGCAACAACCAGCGCGCCGTGCGGGCCCTGCTGGAGTCCTATCACCGCATCGACGAGCAGCAGACCGGCGCTGCGCTGTGGATCGAGGCGCAGTCCGCCACGCAGTGGATGCGGGAGACCAGCGGTGACGACGTCGCCGAGAGCCGTTCGGCCGTACTGGAACGCGGCCGCGCGCAGGTGCGC
The DNA here is from genome assembly GCF_008329645.1 of Mycolicibacterium grossiae. NCBI lineage: Bacteria > Bacillati > Actinomycetota > Actinomycetes > Mycobacteriales > Mycobacteriaceae > Mycobacterium > Mycolicibacterium grossiae. The sequence continues at coordinate 3,453,691 of NZ_CP043474.1, read as the reverse complement.
TGAGGGTCGGTCAGGCGGTCAGGACGTCCCGGCCACCAGCCACCGGCCGGACAGCGCACGCCAGCCGACGAAGATCAGCCGGAGCACCATGAAGGTGGTGAGGCCCGACCAGATGCCGGCCAGGCCCCAGCCGAACGCCAAGGAGAGCCAGATCAACGGCAGGAAGCCGACCAACGCGCTGGCGAGGGTGGCGTTGCGCATGAACCGGGCGTCCCCGGCACCCAGCAGCACCCCGTCGAGCGCGAAGACGATGCCCGCGACGGGGAGCTGCGCCACCAGGAACCACCACGGCACGCCGATCGCGTCGAGCACCGAGCGGTCACTGGTGAACAGCGTCGGCAGGACTGCGGCGCCCGCGGCGATCGCGCCGGCGAGCGCCGCGGCCGCCGCGGTCGAGAACACGGTGACGCGCCGGGCCACGGACTTGGCGTGGTCGAGTTGGCTCGCGCCGAGCGCCGCGCCGACCAGCGACTGCGCGGCGATGGCCAACGAATCCAGCACCAGCGCAAGGAAACTCCACAGCTGCAGCACCACCTGGTGGGCCGCGACGGCGGCGGCGCCGAATCGGGCGGCGACCGCGGCGGCCGATACGAAGCACGCCTGGAACGCCAGCGTCCGCACCAGCAGGTCACGGCCCATGACCACCTGCGCGCGCAGGATGCGCACGTCGAGGCGCAGCGGCACGCGCTCGGCGAGCAGTGCCCGGCAGAACAGCAGCGCGGCCAGCCACTGACCGGCGAGGTTGGCGACCGCCGAGCCCGCCAGCTCGAGCCGCGGCAGCCCCAGCCAGCCGTACACCAGCACCGGGCACAGCACCGCCGACACCGCGAAGCCCAGCACGACGTAGCGCAGCGGCCGGACGGTGTCCTGCACGCCGCGCATCCAGCCGTTGCCGGCCAGCGAGATGAGGATGGCCGGCGCGCCGACGACGGCGATCCGCAGCCACGGCAGCGCCTCGGCCGCGATGTCGCCACCATCGGCGATCACCGCCAGCACCGGCACCGCCGCGGCTTGCACGACCGCGACGATCAGCAGCCCGAGCATGACGGCGAGCCACGTCGCCTGCACGCCCTCGGTGACGGCCGCGCCGCGGTCACCGGCGCCGAAGAACCGCGCCGATCGCGCCGTCGTCCCGTAGGACAGGAACGTCAGCTGCGACGCCACCAGCGATAAAATCAACCCGCCGATCGCCAGACCGGCGAGGGCCAACGCACCGAGCCGGCCCACCACGGCGAGGTCGAACAGCAGATACAGCGGCTCGGCCGCGAGCACGCCCAGCGCGGGGAACGCGAGACCCGCGATCCGCCGGCCGGTGGCAGGGGGCGACGCGTCAGCCAAGCGCCGCTTCCAGCGCCTTCACCACGTCGTCGGCGGGGCCGGTCGCGGAGAAGCCCGCGGCCAGCCGGTGGCCGCCGCCACCGAATCCGCTCGCGACCGCGGCGAGGTCGACGGCCGACTTGGAGCGCATCGACACCGACCACTGCTGCGGCTCGATCTCCTTGAGCACCGCAGCCACCTCCGCTTGGGAGGTGGTGCGCACGATGTCGACGATGCTCTCCACCTCCTCCGGGCGGGCGTTGGCCCACTCCTGATGCGGCACCACGGCGTAGACGAAGCCGAGTCCGCCGACCGCGGCCGGCACCAGGCATGCCGTCGCCAGCACCCGCGACAGCATCGGCAGCCACGCGAAGGGATGCGTGTCGAGCAGCGTCCGGCTGATGGAGGCGTTGTCGACGCCCAGCTCGACCAGTCGGGCCGCCAGCCGATGCGCACGCGCCGTCGCCCAGCGGAACGATCCGGTGTCGGTGGTGAGCCCGGCGTAGAGGCAGTGCGCCACCGGCACGTCGATGTCCTGGGACCAGGCGTCCAGCAGATCGGCCACCAGCATCGTGGTCGAATCGGCCGACGGATCCACGTAATTGGCGGTGCCGAACAATTGGTTGGACGCGTGATGGTCGATCACCAGCACCTCGCGGCCCGGCTGCACCAACCCGGCCAGCGTGCCCAGCCGGTTGACGCTGGGGATGTCCACCGTGACCACCAGGTCGGGGTCGCGGTGCACCTCGTCGGGCGTCACCAGCAGGTGACCGCCCGGCAGCGACTGTAGCGACTCGGGCAGCTCGGCCGGTTCGGCGAAGCTCACCTGCACCGACTTGCCCGACCGTTCCAGCACCAGCGCCACCGCCAGTCCGGCGCCGATCGTGTCGGCGTCGGGAAAGACGTGACAGACGACGGCGACGCGGGACGCCCGCGCGAGCAGCGCGGCCGCCCCGTGGGCGTCGACGCGGCCGTCGAGCGCCTCAGTCGTCGGATCGATCGCGGTCACCGGTGTCCTCGGAGTCGAAGTCGTCGAATCCGCCGTCCGAGCCCGCACGTGGCCGTTCGTCGGATTCCTCTCCCCCGGTCACACGGTACGGGTCCGCCTCGCCGGCGGGCGTCGCTCCCTGACGAATGCGTGCCACGTCGGCGTCCGCCGCCCGCGCCCGCGCCAGCAGCTCCTCCATCCGGTGCGCCGCATCCGGCACGGTATCGCGCTGGAACGCCAGCGTCGGCGTGAACCGGACGCCGGTCGCGGCGCCGACCTTGGTGCGCAGCACGCCCTTGGCCTTCTCCAGCGCCGCAGCCGCCCCGACGTAGTCGGGTTCGTCGTCCAGCGTCCGACCCAGCACCGTGTAGTACAGCGTGGCGTCGTGCAGGTCGTTGGTCACCTTCGCGTCGGTGATGGTGACCCCGGCCAAGCGCGGGTCCTTGATCTCGTACTCGATCGCCGAGGCGACCACCGTCGAGATCCGCTTGGCGAGCCGTTTGGCCCGTGCGGGATCAGCCATCGCCTTCGCTCCTGTCCTTCGCGGAGGCGACCATCGCTACGTGCGGGCCTTCTCGACCAGCTCGTACGCCTCGATCACGTCGCCTTCCTTGATGTCGTTGTAGCTCAACGTGAGACCGCACTCGTATCCGTCGCGCACCTCGGTGACGTCGTCCTTCTCCCGTCGCAACGACTGGATGGTGACGGTCTCCGCGACGACGATGTTGTCGCGCAGCAGGCGGGCCTTCGCGTTGCGCCGCATGATGCCCGACGTGACGAGGCAACCCGCGATGTTGCCGACCTTCGACGACCGGAACATCGCACGGATCTCGGCACGGCCGAGTTCGCGCTCCTCGTAGACCGGCTTGAGCATGCCCTTCAGCGCGCTCTCGATCTCGTCGATTGCCTGGTAGATCACCGAGTAGTAGCGGATCTCGACGCCCTCGCGGTTGGCCAGTTCGGTGGCCTTGCCCTCCGCGCGGACGTTGAAGCCGATGATGATCGCGTCCGAGGCCGACGCCAGGTTGACGTTGGTCTCGGTGACGCCGCCGACACCGCGGTCGATGACGCGCAGTTCCACCTCGTCGTCGATCTCGATGCCGAGCAGGGCCTCCTCGAGGGCCTCGACCGTACCGGCGTTGTCGCCCTTGAGGATCAGGTTCAGCTGGCTGGTTTCCTTCAGCGCCGAATCCAGGTCCTCCAGGCTGATCCGCTTGCGGCTGCGCGCGGCCAGCGCGTTGCGCTTGCGCGCGCTGCGCCGGTCGGCGATCTGGCGGGCGATGCGGTCCTCGTCGACGACCAGCAGGTTGTCACCCGCGCCCGGTACCGACGTGAAGCCGACCACCTGCACCGGCCGCGACGGGGTCGCCTCCTCGACGTCCTCGCCGTGCTCGTCGACCATGCGACGGACGCGGCCGTAGGCGTCGCCGGCGACGATTGAGTCGCCGACCCGCAGGGTGCCGCGCTGGATGAGCACGGTCGCCACGGGACCGCGGCCACGGTCGAGGTGCGCCTCGATCGCGACGCCCTGGGCCTCCATGTCGGGGTTCGCCCGCAGGTCCAGTGCCGCGTCGGCGGTCAGCACGACCGCCTCGAGCAGCGCCTCGATGTTGGTGCCCTGCTTGGCCGAGATGTCGACGAACATGGTGTCGCCACCGAAGTCCTCCGCCACCAGGCCGTACTCGGTGAGCTGACCGCGGATCTTGGCCGGGTCGGCGCCCTCCTTGTCGATCTTGTTGACCGCCACCACGATCGGCACGTCCGCCGCCTGTGCGTGGTTGATCGCCTCCACCGTCTGCGGCATGACGCCGTCGTCGGCGGCGACCACCAGGATCGCGATGTCGGTGGCCTTCGCACCGCGGGCACGCATGGCGGTGAACGCCTCGTGACCCGGGGTGTCGATGAAGGTGATCAGGCGCTCGTCGCCGTCGAGGCCGACCTCGACCTGGTAGGCGCCGATGTGCTGGGTGATGCCGCCGGCCTCGCCCTCGCGGACGTTGGCCTGGCGGATCGTGTCCAGCAGTCGCGTCTTGCCGTGGTCGACGTGACCCATGACGGTGACGACCGGCGGGCGGACCTGCAGGTCCGATTCGTCGCCCTCGTCCTCGCCGTAGGTGAGGTCGAAGGACTCGAGCAGCTCGCGGTCCTCGTCCTCCGGGGACACGACCTGCACGACGTAGTTCATCTCGTTGCCGAGCAGTTCCAGCGTCGAATCGTCCACCGACTGCGTCGCGGTGACCATTTCGCCCAGGTTAAACAGCGCCTGCACCAGCGAGGCCGGGTTGGCGTTGATCTTGTCGGCGAAGTCGCTCAGCGACGCGCCGCGGGCCAGCCGGATGGTCTCGCCGTTGCCGTGCGGCAACCGCACGCCACCGACGACCGGCGCCTGCATGCTCTCGTATTCGGCCCTCTTCGCGCGCTTCGACTTGCGACCGCGCCGAGGCGCGCCGCCGGGACGACCGAACGCACCGGCGGCACCGCCGCGCTGGCCGGGACGGCCACCGCCGCCGCCGGGACGACCGCGGAAGCCACCGCCCGCGGGCGCACCCGCGCCACCACCGGCACCGCCACCGCGGTAGTTGCCACCACCGCCGCCGCCACCGGGACCACCGGGACGACCGCCGCCGCCACCGGGACGACCGCCGGGACCGGGGCGCGGCCCACCGGGCCGGCCCATCGCACCGGGACGGGCGCCGGGCGGACGCGGCGGCATGTTGCCGGGCGTGACGCCGGGACGGGGTCCGCCGCCGGGGCGCGGTGCCCCGGGACGCGGACCGCCCGGGCCGGGCGCGGGACGCGGCGCCGGCCGCTCGACCGGCTGCTGCGAGGAGAACGGGTTGTTGCCGACGCGGGGGGTTCGCGCGGCGGGCTTGGGCGCGCTCGGCACGGGACCGGGTCGCGGACCGGGCGTCGGTCCGGCCGGGCGCGGTGCGTCACCGGCGGGCGGTGCGGACGGGGCCGATGGCGCCGCGGCTGCCGGACTGACCGGAGCAGCGGGAGCCGGGGGCGCCTGCGGTGCCGGCGCCGCCGGGCGCGGGGCGCCGGGCTTGGGGCCGCCGGTGACCTGAGCGCTCGCCGCGGGGGCGGCAGGCGCGGGCGACGGTGCGGGACCGGGACGCGGGCCGCCGGGCTTGGGGGCCGCCGACGGCGCCGACGATCCGTTGCCGGACGACGGCGCGGGCTTGGCGGACTTGCCGGCCCCGAAGGACTCGCGCAGACGGCGCGCGACGGGGGCTTCGACGGTGGACGACGCCGACTTGACGAATTCGCCCTGCTCGCTCAGTCGAGCGAGGACTTGCTTGCTGGTGACACCGAGTTCCTTGGCCAACTCGTGTACGCGGGCCTTACCTGCCACTACATCTCCTGTCTGGAGGCACAGCGGTGGTGGGCCGCGCCTCGGGTTTAGCTATGACGCATGGTCATCGGGACTTCACGGTGTGCTCATGTTCTTCGCTACCTGTTCTGTTGCCGTGGTTGATCGCAGTCCTCGCGTCTGGCGACGAAGTACTGGACCACCGCGGAGGTGTCCGGCGGACCGGTGATGCGCAGCGCCCGAGTGAAGGCTCGCCGCTTGAGCGCCGCGTCCAGGCACTGCTGGTCGAGGTGCAGCCACGCACCCCGCCCCGGCAGATTACCCGCCGAGTCAACGGTTACGGCGCACGCACCGTTCCCGTCCTCCTCGGCGACCACGCGAAGCAGGTCGACGGCCAACTCTCGCCTCCGGCACCCGACACACGTGCGCACCGGGCCCGAGGGCCGATCGGTACGTGCGGGCGTCGCGGCTGGAGGCTCGCGCTGGATCACGGTTCAGTCTAGCCACACCGTTACCGCTGGCGAAAACGCGTGTCGTCTCACCCGTCGCGACGGGCACCGCCTGCGGCTCTGGGCGCCGACGGGGCGTCCGCGGAGTCGGCGTCGCTGCGGATGTCGATGCGCCACCCGGTGAGGCGGGCCGCAAGCCGCGCGTTCTGCCCCTCCTTGCCGATCGCGAGCGACAGCTGGAAGTCCGGCACGATCACGCGGGCGGCGCGGGCCGCCTCGTCGATCACCGTCACCGAGACCACCTTGGCCGGGGACAGCGCGTTGGCCACGAAGCGCGCCGGGTCGTCGTCGTAGTCGATGATGTCGATCTTCTCGCCGGACAGCTCGCTCATGACGTTGCGCACCCGCTGCCCCATGGGGCCGATGCAGGCGCCCTTGGCGTTGAGCCCCGGCATGCGCGACGCCACGGCGATCTTCGAGCGGTGCCCGGCCTCGCGGGCAACCGCGACGATGTCGACCGACCCGTCGGCGATCTCGGGGACCTCCAGGGAGAACAGCTTGCGGACCAGGTTCGGATGTGTACGGGACAGTTCGATGCGCGGCTCGCGGACGCCGCGCGTCACGCCGATGACGTAGCAGCGCAGCCGGTCGCCGTGCCCGTACTGCTCGCCGGGCACCTGCTCGGCGGGCCGGATCATGCCCTCGGACCCCTTGGCCTCGGTGCCCAGCCGCACCACGATGTTGCCGCGGGCGTTCTCCCGGGCGTCGCGCTGCACCACGCCCGCGACGATGTCGCCCTCGCGTGCAGAGAACTCGCCGTAGATGCGTTCGTTCTCGGCGTCGCGGAAGCGTTGCAGCATCACCTGGCGCGCCGTCGTGGCCGCGACGCGGCCGAAGCCCTCCGGGGTGTCGTCCCACTCCTGGATGAGCGTGCCCTCGGCGTCGGTCTCGCGGGCCATCACCTTGACCGCGCCGGTCTTGCGGTCGATGTCGATGCGGGCGTCGGCCTCGTGCCCCTCGGTGTGCTTGTAGGCGGTGAGCAGCGCCGTCTTGATGGTCTCGAGCAACTCGTCCACCGCGATGCCGCGGTCGACCTCGATCGCATGCAGTGCAGCCATGTCGATGTTCATCCGCTTGACTCCTCTCCCTTGACGCCCGCCAGTTCCAGCTCCCGCCGGTTGGCCGGTGAGAACTCGACCTGGACGACGGCCGAGGTGATCTCCGCCAGCGCCAGCTGCCGGACCGTGTACTTCCCCCGACCGCCCTCGCTGACGACGAGATCGACCGCACCGTCGGACAGCGCTCCGAGCCGGCCCTGCAGCCGCGCACCGTCGGCCAGGACCACGTCGGCCCGGCGGCCCTGGGCACGGCGGAAGTGGCGCGGCACGGTGAGCGGCCGGTCGACGCCGCGCGAGGTGACCTCGAGGACGTAGGGCGCATAGCCGCCCACCGCGTCGTCCTGGCGGTCGAGCACCTCGGAGGCGACGCGGGACAGTTCCGCGAGCGCATCGAGGTCGAGGTCGCCGTCGTGGTCGTCGTCGGGATCGGCGATGACGACGACGCGCGGCGGCCGCGACGTGGCCTGCACGGTGACGTCCTCGATCACGTAGCCCCCACGCGCGAACTCGCCCTCGAGCAGTTCCGTCACCTCGGGCGGCGACGGCAGGCGTGCGGACCGCAGCGGGACGTCCGATGCCACGGCGAGCTCCTCGTCTTGAGTTGTACGGTCGACGCCCCTGGTGGGGGCGCCGGGATCGAGTGTCAACGATACGCCAGTGCTCGACGCCCCAATCCGGAACGCCAGAGCCCCTCGTCGGCCGGGAACGCCGACCCGGGATGGCAGGATGTCGATGTGCCGAGCGCCTCCCTCCACGTCAGCAGGCGGCACGTCCTGTTCGGCGCCGCGGCCCTCGCCCTGCTGGGCAGCGCCTCGACCGCCTGCGCCGCGAAGACGCCCCCGCCGGACGTCAGCGCCCTGACCGACCAGCTCGAACGGGCCCGTGCCGACAGCCTGCTCGCCACCGGCGCGGCCGCGACGGCCCGCCCGCCCGTGGCCGGCGCCCTGACCGCGATCGCCGGCCAGCGCACCGCCCACGCCGACGCGTTGGCCGACGAGATCACCCGCGTGACCGGTCAGTCCCCCAGCACCGCGCCGACGACCTCGACGACCACTTCGACCGGGTCCTCGACCTCGGCCGCCTCCGCCCCGCCCGCACCCACCGAGGATGCGGCGCGTTTGGCGCTGCAGCAGTCCGCCGATGCCGCCGCCACCGCGGCGGCCGGGCAGACCGGGTACGCCGCCGGCCTGCTCGGTTCGATCGCCGCGGCCTGCACCGCCGCCGCCACCGTCGCCCTGGTGGGCTCGTGACGTCGCCCGACCCCACCGGCACGACCCGCCCCGGGCCGTCCCCCGCACCGGGCTCGTCGACGGCGCCGACGACCACGGCGAACGATCCGACGCCGTCGATCACCACGCCGTCGATCACCAGCACGGCCACCACGACCCCCGACCCGAACCGGCCCGCCGACGGGCCGGACGCGGCGCTGTTCGACGCCGTGGCCACCGAGCACGGCGTCATCTACGGCTACGGCCTGGTGTCCGCGCACTCCACGCCGGACGTCAACGACCTGGTGTCGGCGGCCCTGCGGACCCACCGCGCGCAGCGCGAGGAGGGCATCGCCCTCCTCGAGGCACGCAACGCGACGCCACCGCTGCCCGCGGTCGGCTACCAGATCCCGATCGACGTCGACGATCCCACCGCCGCGGCGACGCTGGCGGTGCGGATGGAGGAGGACGGCGCGGTCGCCTGGCGGGCAGTCCTGGAGCAGGCGACGACGTCGGAGGACCGTGCCGTCGCCGTCGCCGCGCTGACGCAGGCCGCCGTGACCGCGGCGAAGTGGCGCGCGGTGCTCGGCGTCACCCCGGTCACGGTCGCGTTCCCGGGCGGCAGCGAGTAGCTCGGCGTCAGCCGCGCAGGTTGGCGGCGATCTCGGCGGCGGTGGTGGCGATGTCGTCGGAGACGGCGATCTCCCGGTTCTCACCGGTGAACCGGTTGCGCAGCTCCACCACGCCACTGCCCCACCCGCGGCCGACCACGACGATCCACGGAACGCCGAGCAGCTCGGCGTCCTTGAACTTCACGCCGGGCGAGGACTTGCGGTCGTCGAGCAGCACCTCGAGGCCCAGGCCGTCGAGCGCACGGGCGAGTTCCGTTGCGCCGCTGCGGGCGTCGTCGTCCTTGTTGGCGATCACGACGTGCGCGTCGAACGGCGACACCGCGGCGGGCCAGCGCAGCCCGAGGTCGTCGTGCTGCTGCTCGGCGATCACCGCGACCAGCCGGGACACCCCGATGCCGTAGGACCCCATCGTCAGGCGCACCGGCTTGCCGTCCTCGCCGAGGACGTCGACGGTGAATGCGTCGGTGTACTTGCGGCCCAACTGGAAGATGTGACCGATCTCGATGCCGCGGGCGCTGACCAATGGACCGGCACCGTCCGGCGACGGATCGCCGTCGCGGACCTCGGCCGCCTCGATCGTCCCGTCGCCGTGGAAGTCGCGTCCGGCGACGAGGTCGACGACGTGCTGGTTCGGCGCGTCCGCGCCGGTGATCCAGGCCGTGCCGTCGACGATCCGCGGGTCCAGCAGATAGCGAATGCCGTTGTCGCGCAGCGCCTTCGGCCCGACGTACCCCTTGACCAGGAACGGGTTGGCGGCGAAGTCGGCGTCGTCGAGCAGGGCGTACTCGGCGGGCTCCAGGGCGGCGCCGAGCCGCTTCTCGTCGACCTCGCGGTCACCGGGCACGCCGACGGCCAGCAGTTCCCACTCCCCGCCCGGCTGACGCACCTTGAGCAACACGTTCTTCAACGTGTCGGCGGCGGTGACGGTGCGGCCCGCGAAGCTCGGCAGGTCCGCGGAGTTGGCCCAGTCGACCAGGGTGGCGATGGTCGGCGCGTCCGGGGTCTCGTGGACCACCGCGTCGGGGAGGCCGTCGATCGGCTGCGACTCCGGGACCCGGGTCAGCACCGCCTCCACGTTCGCGGCGTACCCCGACTGCAGACAGCGCACGAAGGTGTCCTCACCGATCTCGCTCTCGGCCAGGAACTCCTCGCTCGCGCTGCCGCCCATCGCGCCCGACACCGCCGAGACGATGACGTAGTCGATGCCGAGCCGGGCGAAGATGCGTTGATACGCCTCGCGGTGCGCGTGATAGGCGTCCTTGAGGCCGCCCTCGTCGACGTCGAAGGAGTAGGAGTCCTTCATCACGAACTCGCGGCCGCGCAGGATGCCCGCGCGGGGTCGCGCCTCGTCGCGGTACTTGGTCTGGATCTGGTAGAGCCGCAGCGGGAAGTCCTTGTAGGACGAGTACTCCCCCTTGACCGTCAGCGCGAACAGCTCCTCGTGGGTGGGCCCGAGCAGATAGTCGTTGCCGCGGCGGTCCTTGAGCCGGAACAGGCCGTCGCCGTATTCGGTCCACCGGTTCGTCGCCTCGTACGGCGCGCGCGGCAGCAGCGCCGGGAACAGGATCTCCTGCCCGCCGATCGCGTTCATCTCCTCCCGGATGACGTTCTCGATCTTGCGGAACACCCGCAGACCCAGCGGCAGCCAGCTGTACAGGCCCGGGCCGATCGGCCGCACGTAGCCCGCGCGGATGAGCAGCTTGTGGCTGGGCACCTCCGCGTCGGCGGGATCGTCGCGCAGCGTGCGCAGGAACAGCTCGGACATGCGGGTGATCACAGGCGATTACCTTAGTCACGCCCCTGCCACGTGCAGAGGCACGCCTCGTTGCCCTCCGGGTCCGCGAGCACCCAGAACGACGGCGCCGCAGCGTCGGACACCAGCCTGCCGCCGGCGGCGAGCGCGGCCGCCATGCGCGCGGCGACGCGCTCGGGCGGCACGTCGACGTCGAGGTGGATCCGGTTGCGTCCGCCGCGCGGCGGGTCCATCTGCTGGAACCAGATCGTCGGACTGCGCCGCAGCGGGTCACTCAGTGCGTTCGGCGGCAGGTCGGCCGGGTGGGGTTCGTCGACGTATCCGGTGACGGCCTGCCAGAACGGCCGCACCCGCGCGATGTCGGACGCGTCGATCGCGATCTCGAGGGTCTGCGGCGCCACCGCGTCCCCGGCGACGGTCGCCGACCCGATGCCGCCCAGGGCGTCGGTGATGCGCCGGGCCAGCGCGACGTCGGTCGCGGTGACGTCACCGACGGCGACGTCCTGCAGCCGCAGCACCACGCGGTCGGCGAACAGCTCGGCGGTCAGGTGACCGGGGCCCTCGGCACCCGCGGCGTCCACGGCTGCGGTGGCGACGCGCGCGGCGTCGGTCAGCGAGCCGACCGGGACGTGGGTGACGAGCACCCCGAGGACGAGCCGCCATCCCAGGGGGTCGACGGCGTCGGACGTCGATTGCCGCGTCATGCCCTCGATGATCTCAGGGCATCACGGCGTCGTGAGGTCCGCCGTCGCGGCGTTCTCCCGCTGGGCGGTGACCTCGGCGAGCCGGTCGGTCAGCGCGTCGGTGACGAGCTGCCAGGCGTCCGACCCGAGGACGAGGCGGCGCGGCGGGTCCTCGGCGTCGGCGGCGCGCAGGATCGCCGCGACGGTCTTCTCCTGGCTGTCGACCATCTCCTCGAGGGTCGGTGCCGGCCGGTCGGCGGGCCCGCCGACGTAGGGCGCGCTGACCGGCACGCGGGGTGCGGCGTCGAAGAATCCGGTGCGGACCACGCCCGGGGCGACCAGGACGGTGCGAATGCCGAACGGTTCGACCTCCTGGGCCAGTGCGTCGTAGAAGCCCTCGATCCCCCACTTGGTCACGTGGTAGAGCGAGAAGCCGGGAAAGGACAGGTGCCCGCCCATGCTCGACATCTGCACCAGCGTGCCGCCGCCTTGGCGGCGCAGGTGTCCGACGGCGGTGCGGGCCAGTTGGATCGAGGCGGTCAGATTCGTGGCGATCATCGCGTCGACCTGCTCGTCGGTGAGGTCCTCGGCGGTGCCGAACACGCCGTAGCCGGCGTTGGACGCCACGACGTCGATGCGGTCGTGCGTCGCGAAGGCGCGGTCGACCGCCTCGCGCAGTGCGGCCGTGTCGGTGACGTCGAGCCGCTCGGTGGTCAACGCGTCGCCGTAGTGGTCGGCGAGGTCGGCCAGGTCGTCGGGGTTGCGCAGCGTCGCGATCACGGTGTCGCCGCGGCGCAGCAGTTGCTCGACCATCTCGCGTCCCATGCCGCGTGAGGTGCCGGTGATGAGCCAGGTGTTCGGCGTCGTGAATTTCGGCATCGTGGTTCCTCCTGTCGGTGTCTCTTCACTCAACCGCGCGGCGTGCGGCGGCAGTCCATACCGGAGATGAGCGTTTCGCCGCGAGGCCATGCACGATCCGCATGACTAGGCTGACCGGATGATTGAGCTGACCGCATGACTGAGGCGACCACATGACCGAACTGACGCTGACGGGGCTGCGGGTCTGCCAGGAAATCGCCCACCTCGGGTCGTTCAGCGCCGCCGCCCGCGCGCTGGGGTACTCGCAGCCGGCGATCTCCCGGCAGGTCGCGGCGATGGAGGCCGCCGCGGGGCACGCGCTGTTCGCGCGACACGCGGGCGGGGTGCACGTGACCGCGGCGGGGGCCGTCGTCGCCGAGCACGCGGCGCGCATCCTCGGCGGCATCGACGCACTGACCCGGGACCTGAGCGGTCTCGGTGACCGTCTGGGCGGGCGCGTCGGCCTCGGCGCATTCCCGACCGCCGCGGCCGCGCTGGTCCCGGCCGCCCTCGCGCGACTCGCCCGCGAGCATCCCGGCCTCGCGGTGTCCCTGACCGAGGCCGCCACCCCGGCGCTGCTCCGCGACCTGCGCGCGGGCCGGGTGGACGTCGCGGTGATCGGCGCGGGCGCGGGGCTGTCGGAGTACGACCTCGACGGGCTGTCGCGACGGCGCCTCGACGCCGGCGACCTGTGCGTGGCGCTGCCCGCCGAGCACCGCCTCGCCGCAGCGGATCCGGTGGCGGTGGGCGATCTCGCGGTCCAACCGTGGATCGTCGGGACGGGTGCGCCCGGCGACCCGCAGTTCGGTGCCTGGCCGACGCTGACCGACCCGGTGGTGCGCTACCGCGTGCGCGACTGGCCCGCCCGACTGGGGCTGGTCGCGGCCGGCCTGGGCGTGTGCGTGCTGCCGGAGCTGGCGGCGCCGTCGGTCCCCGCGGGGGTGGTGACGCGACGCGTCGACGACCCGAACTGGCTGGGCCGCGTCACGCTGGCGCTGACCCATCCCGGCCCGTCCGCCCCCGTGGCGGCGGTCGTCGACGCGCTCGGCGCGGCCGCACGCGACGTGCGCCCCGGCTAGAGTTCGCCGGCGTCGATCGCGTCCTTGACCTCCTGGGCGTGCGCCACCTGCTCGGCGGTGTAGCCGATGAACAGGGCGACGGCACCCACGACGACGGCGACGGCGGCAACCCAGAGCAGCCCGTAGGTGTAGCCCTGATCCAGGGCGCGCAGCTGCGCGGCGTCCATGTTCTTCACCGGCCCGGTCGTGCCGCCGAGGTACAGCGTGCGGGAGGTGATCACGGCCTGGATGATCGCGAGGACCACGGGACCACCCAGGTTCTGCAGCATCAACGCGATGGCCGAGACCGGTCCGATCTCGTCGAATCCGACGCCGGCGATGGCCGAGATCATCAGCGGCACCACGATCATGCCGATGCCGAAGCCGCCGACGGTGATGGGGAGCACCAGGTTCGGGAAGTACGGGATGTCGCCGTGCAGCGTCGAGCCATAGAGCATCGCGGCCAGCACCAGGACACCGCCGCCGATCACCAGCAGCCGCGGCGGGAACCGCGACGCCAGGAACGAGGACAGCCCGAGACCGATGCCCAGGGCGATGACGAACGGGATGAAGCCGATGCCGGCCCGCAGGGCGCTGTAGCCCATGATGTCCTGCACGTACAGGCCGATGAGCACCGTCAGCGTGAACATCACGCCACCGGCGAGGAACACCGCGGCGAAGGTCGCGAGCCGGTTGCGCTCGCGGAACAGGCTGAACGGGACCACGGGGTTGACCGCGGTGCGTTCGACGTAGACGAAGGCGGCGAAGAACGCGAACGCCGCCAGGCAGGAGCCGAGCGTCAGCGGCGACAGCCAGCCACGCTCCGGACCCATCGAGAAGCCGAACACCGCGGCCGTGCACGCGAGGGTGGCGAGGATGGCGCCCGCCGCGTCGAGCTTCATGCGCTCGCGGTTGGTCTCCCGCAGCGTCTTGCGGGCCAGGTAGATCATGACGATGCCGATCGGCACGTTCACCAGGAACGCCCACCGCCACGACACCTCGGTCAGGGCGCCGCCCACCACGAGGCCCATGACCGAGCCGACGCCGGTCATGGCGGCGAAGACGGCGGTGGCGGCGTTGCGGGCCGGCCCCTTCGGGAAGGTGGTCGCGATGAGCGCGAGGCCGGTCGGCGAGGCGATGGCCGAACCGACGCCCTGCAGCAACCGTGCCACCACCAGCGTGCTCTCGTCCCACGCGATGCCGCACAGGATGGAGGCGATGGTGAACAGCGAGACGCCGACGATGAACGTGCGCTTGCGGCCGATGGTGTCGCCCAGCCGGCCGCCGAGGAGCATCAGGCCGCCGAAGGTCAGCACGTAGGCGGTGATCACCCAGCTGCGCCCGGCGTCGGAGAGGTTCAGCTCGTCCTGAATCTTCGGCAGCGCGACGATCGCGACGGTGCTGTCCATGGTGGCCAGCAGCTGCATGCCGCCGATCGCGATCACCGCGGCGAGGAACCGCCGCGACGGCATCCAGGTCGGGTACCAGCTACTACGCACGATCTGCGTGGGCGTGATCGGCATGGGGAGCGCCCCTTCGCCTTCGTTCTCGGACGGACGACGGGCAGCGGCGCGCTCGGCATCGTTGAGAGCCGTCATGCAGGTTACCTTACAGTAATCTTAGAAATCCTTTAACCGCCGAAGGCCGCGACGGGCCCGATCACGATGATCGCGGGGGGCCTGATGCCCTCCGCGCGGATGTCCTCGGCGGCCGTGGCCAGGGTCGACCGCAGCGTCCGCTGCGCGGCCGTCGTGCCGTGCTGCACCACGATCACCGGCGTATCCGCAGGTCGGCCGCCCGCGAGCAGGACCGCGGCGAACAGCTCGATGCGCTCGACGGCCATCAGCAGGACCAGCGTGCCGGACAGCGCGGCCAGCGCATCCCAATTCACTAACGATTCGGGATGCTCGGGTGCGAGGTGTCCGCTGACCACCACGAACTCGTGGTTCACCGCGCGGTGGGTCACCGGCACGCCCGCCAGCGCAGGCACCGCGATCGCGCTGGTGACGCCCGGAACGACGGTGACGGGGACGCCCGCCTCGGCGCACGCCACCACCTCCTCGTAGCCACGCGCGTAGACGAACGGGTCGCCGCCCTTGAGGCGCACCACGAACTTGCCGGCGCGGGCCCGCTCGACGAGCACCGCGTTGATCGCCTCCTGCGCCATCGCCCGGCCGTAGGGGATCTTCGCGGCGTCGATCACCTCGACGTGCGGGGAGAGTTCGGCGAGCAGCTCCGGGGGCGCCAGGCGGTCGGCGACGACGACGTCGGCCTGCGCGAGCAGCCGGCGACCGCGCACGGTGATGAGTTCGGGGTCGCCCGGTCCCCCGCCGACCAACGCCACCTGCCCGCGCAGCGCGTCGGAGCGCGAGTCGGCCAGCACGCCGCTCTGCAGACCCTCGTTGATGGCCGACCGGATCGCGGCCGAGCGCCGGTGGTCGCCGCCGGCGAGCACGCCGACCGACAGGCCGTCGTACTCGAACGACGCCGGCGTGACCGCCGTGCCGTCGCGGGCCACGTCCGCCCGCACGCAGAAGATCCGGTTCCGTTCGGCCTCGGCGACGATGGCGGCGTTGACGTCCGGGTCGTCGGTGGCGGCGATCGCGTACCAGGCGCCGTCGAGGTCGCCGTCGCGGTAGTCGCGCAGTTCGAGCGTGATGCCGGGGCGCTGGTCGCGCAGCGCCTCCACGGCGGGCGTCGCGGCGCGGGCGACGACGTGCACCTCCGCACCGTTGGCGAGCAGCAGCGGCAGTCGACGCTGCGCGACGGTCCCGCCACCGACCACGACGACCCGGCGGCCGGACAGACGCAGGCCCACGAGGTAGGCGTCGTCGGTCCGTCCGTCGGGCACGAACGGGTCGTCGGTCACGGACGGTCTCCTCGGGTGCGCATCACCCGAAGAGCTTAGAGGTTGCCGCTACGGAGCATTGAGACGTGCGGGATGCCGTCGTCGAGGAATTCCTCACCGACACGGACGAAGCCGTGCTTGGCGTACATGTCCTCGAGATAGGTCTGCGCATTGATGCGGCACGGGTAGTCGCCGACCTCGGCGAGCGCGGCCTGCATGAGCCGATTGGTGTGACCGTGCCCACGTTCGCTGCGCTTCGTGCAGACCCGCCCGATGCGGAAGGCCTTCTCCCCACCGGGGTGTTCCTCCATCAGCCGCAGCGTCGACGCCACGACGCCGTCGGCGTCCTCGAGCCAGAAGTGACGCGTCTCGGACAACAAGTCGCGGCCGTCGAGTTCCGGATAGGGCGTGGCCTGCTCGACGACGAACACCTCGACGCGCAGCTTGAGCAACTCGTACAACGTTGCCGCGTCGAGGTCCTTGGCCCAGCTGCGCCGCAGCGCGACCGTCACGACGTCAGAGCCGCGGCGGCCGCCGCGGCCTGCGCCTTCGGCTCGTCGAGCTTGAGCACGTGGGTGCCCCGGCTCCAGACTTCCTCGAACAGCTTCGGCTCCTTGGACAGTGCCACGCCCAGCGACGGGACCATCTCCCGCAGACGCGGCTGCCAGCCGGCCCAGCGGTCGGCGAAGCAGCGCTCCATGACGTCGAGCATCGCCGGCACCGCGGTCGACGCGCCGGGCGAGGCACCCAGCAGGCCGGCGATCGAGCCGTCCTCGGCGGACAGCACCGTGGTGCCGAACTCCAGCACGCCGCCGGCGCCCTTGCGGCGGATGACCTGCACGCGCTGCCCGGCGATGTCGAGTTCCCAGTCGGAATCCCGTGCGCTGGGGGCGAATTCGCGCAGGGCGTCGACGCGGTCGGCCTCGCTGAGCGCGAGCTGGCCGATCAGGTACTTGAGCAGACTCATCTCCGTGAGGCCCACGCCCAGCATCGAGGCGAGGTTGTTCGGCTTCACCGAGAACGGCAGGTCGGTCACCTTGCCCTGCTTGAGGAACTTCGGCGACCACCCCGCGAAGGGGCCGAACAGCAGGTAGGACCGGCCGTTGATGACGCGCGTGTCCAAGTGCGGCACCGACATCGGCGGGGCGCCCAGCGGCGGGGCGCCGTACACCTTGGCCTGGTGGGCGGCTGCGAGGTCGGGGTTGGCGCTGCGCAGCCACTGGCCGCCGACCGGGAAGCCGCCGAATCCCTTGGCCTCCTTGATGCCGGACTTCTGCAGTAGCGGCAGCGCACCGCCGCCGGCCCCGACGAAGACGAACCTGGCGTTGATCTTCTGCTTGCCGCCGGTGCGCCGGTTGGTGACCTTCAGCGTCCAGCTGCCGTCGGACTCCTTGCGCAGATCGCGCACCTCGTGGCCGAACAGCGTCGCCATGCCGCGTTGAGCGGTGTAGCCGATGAGTTGCCGTGACAGCGAACCGAAGTCGACGTCGGTGCCGTCCTGCGTCCAGTTCAGCGCCACCGGCTCGCGGAAGTCGCGCTTGGCGGCCATGAAGGGCAGGCGGCGGGCGAACTCGTCGGCGTCGCCGATGTACTCCATGGTGGCGAACAGCGGGTTGGTGACGAGCGCGTCGTAGCGGGCCCGCAGGTAGGCGGTGTCCTTGGCGCCGTGCACGAAGCTGACGTGCGGGATGGGGTTGAGAAAGCTGCGGACGTCGGGCAGCACTCCGTTCTCGACCGCGTAGGTCCAGAACTGGCGGGACACCTGGAACTGCTCGTTGACGTGCACGGCCTTGCTGATGTCGATGGTGCCGTCACCGCGCTGCGGGGTGTAGTTCAGCTCACACAGCGCCGAGTGGCCGGTACCCGCGTTGTTCCACGGGTCGCTGCTCTCCGCGGCCGCGCCGTCGAGACGCTCGATCAGGGTGATGTTCCAGTTCGGCTCGAGCAGCCGCAGCAGCGCGCCGAGCGTGGCGCTCATGATGCCCGCGCCGACGAGGACGACGTCGGTCTTCACAATCTTGGACTCGGCCACCTGATCGATCCTTCGTGTCGAACATCCGGTTCTCGGCTTGATACCCAGGTTATCCGGTGGTCGAACCGCCGGTCGGCGCAGGTGGCCTCCGTGACCTCGGGCCTCGGCGGCGGCGCGCGGCGGCGGCTCACCCGGCGCGGCATACAGTTGACCCGTGACTGCGACCGCGTCCGCGTGGGAGCCCGACGTCCTGCCCGGCTACTGGCAGCGGACCATTCCGCTGGGTGCCGACCCGCACGGCGAGGGCGACCTGGTGGCCACACTCGTCCGCCGTGGTGACGCCGGGCCGGCCGCACGCGCGGTTCTGGCCCTGCACGGGTACACCGACTACTTCTTCAACACCGAGCTGGCCGACCGCTTCGCGGCACGCGGAATCGCCTTCTACGCCCTCGACCTGCACAAGTGCGGACGGTCCCGGCGCGACGGGCAGACGCCGCACTTCACCACGTCCCTGCGGGACTACGACACCGAACTCGACGAGGCGTTGCGCCTGGTGAGCGACGACACCGGCGGCGCCGGCGTCATCGCCTACGGGCACTCCGCGGGCGGCCTCATCGTGACGCTGTGGCTGGACGAGGCGCGACGCGCAGGCCGCGCGGGCGCGGTGACCGGCCTGGTGCTCAACAGTCCGTTCTTCGACCTGCACGGTCCGGCGGTCCTGCGCTCGGCGCCGACCTCGCTCGCGCTGATCGCCCTGGCGCGGTGGCGCAAGCGCCACGTGATCCGCCGCCCGACGCCGGGCGGCTACGGCACCAGCCTGCACCGCGACTACTCCGGCGAATTCGACTACGACCTGGACTGGAAGCCGTTGGGCGGCTTCCCCGTCACGCTCGGCTGGATCAACGCGATCCGGCGCGGGCAGGCGCGACTGCACCGCGGCCTGGACGTCGGCGTCCCCAGCCTGATCCTGCGCTCGGACCACAGCGTCACCGAGGCTCCCGACCCGGAGGCCATCGCGCGCGGCGACGCGGTGCTCGACGTCGCGCAGATCGCCCGGTGGGCGGGCTGCGTCGGCGACCACACCACCGTGGCGCCGATCGCCGACGCCAAGCACGACGTCTTTCTCTCCCTCGCCGGGCCGCGCGCGGCCGCCTACGCCGAACTCGACCGCTGGCTCGACCGCTTCGCCGCCGGAGACGGCGTGAGCACCCAGGGCGCCGACGGCGGGCGCGCGGGCGCCGACCCCCATTCCGACATCCCAACCAGACGAGGCTGATACGCGTGGAGCACTACGACCTGACCATCATCGGATCCGGTTCG
Organism: Mycolicibacterium grossiae; assembly: GCF_008329645.1. Classification (NCBI taxonomy): domain Bacteria; kingdom Bacillati; phylum Actinomycetota; class Actinomycetes; order Mycobacteriales; family Mycobacteriaceae; genus Mycobacterium; species Mycolicibacterium grossiae. The sequence continues at coordinate 3,434,174 of NZ_CP043474.1, read as the reverse complement.
GGGAACAGCATTCCCGACACGGCCTTCGACCCGCGCTACGGCGAGATGCGAATCGCGCTGTGCGAGAAGGGTGTCTTCGGCGGCACCTGCCTCAACGTCGGCTGCATCCCCACGAAGATGTTCGTCTACGCCGCCGAGGTGGCCGACATGGTCCGGCGCAGCGGCCGCTACGGCATCGACGCGCACGTCGACGGCGTGCGCTGGCGCGACATCGTCGACCGGGTCTTCGGCCGCATCGATCCCATTGCCCAGGGCGGCGAGGACTACAAGCGCAGCCTGCCGAACATCGACGTCTACGGCAGCCACACCCGCTTCGGGCCCACCCAGCCCGACGGGCGGTACCTGCTGCGCACCGAACACGGCGAGGAGTTCACCTCCGACCAGGTGGTCCTGGCGGCGGGATCGCGGATCAACGTGCCGCCGGCCATCATCGACTGCGGCGTGCACTACGAGACCAGCGACACCGTCATGCGCATCCCGGAACTGCCCGAGCACATGGTCATCGTCGGAGGCGGCTTCGTCGCCGCCGAGTTCGCCCACGTCTTCTCGGCGCTCGGCGTGCGGGTGACCATCGTCGTGCGCGGCGACGGTCTGCTCACGCACTGCGATCCGACGATCTGCCACACCTTCACCGACATCGCGACCAGCAAGTGGGACGTCCGTACCCACGAGAACGTCGTCGGCTCGCACCAGGACGGCGCGAAGATCGTGCTGGAACTCGACGACGGCAAGGAACTGGAAGCCGACCTGCTGCTCGTCGCCACCGGCCGGATCCCCAACGGCGACACCCTCGATGCGCACCTCGCGGGCGTCGAGGTCTCCCCGGGCGGCCTGGTGCAGGTCGACGACTACCAGCGCACCACGGCGCGCGGCATCTACGCGCTGGGTGACGTGTCCTCGCCGTGGCAGCTCAAGCACGTCGCCAACCACGAGATGCGCGTGGTACGGCACAACCTGCTGCGCGACTGGGATGACACCGCGGACATGGTGCGCAGCGACCACCGGTTCGTCCCCTCCGCGGTGTTCACCGACCCGCAGATCGCGATGGTCGGCCTCACCGAGACCGAGGCGCGCGAGCAGGGCTTCGACGTCGTGGTGAAGGCGCAGAAGTACGGCGACACCGCCTATGGCTGGGCGATGGAGGACCAGACCGGCGTGGCGAAGGTGATCGGCGACCGCGCCACCGGCACCATCCTCGGCGCGCACGTCATGGGTTACCAGGCCTCGACGCTGATCCAGCCGCTCGTGCAGGCGATGAGCCTGGGTCAGACGGCCGCCGAGGTCGCCACCGGCCAGTACTGGATTCACCCGGCGCTGTCCGAGGTGATCGAGAACGCCCTGCTGGGCATCGTGTGACCGGCATCGTGTGACCGTGTCTCGACGCGGGCGTCAGCCCGCAGGAATGACGAAGCCCCAGGGCAATTCGAGCCGGTGTGCGGCCAGCAGGTCGGCGTCGGCGAGGATGTCGGCGGTGGGCCCGTCGGCGACGATGCGCCCGCCGTCGACGAGCACCGCGCGCGAACACAGCTGCGCGGCGTAGGGCAGGTCGTGGGTGACCACGAGCATGGTCGCGTCGATGCCCAGGAGCGTCTCGGCCAGTTCGCGGCGCGCCACCGGGTCCAGGTTGGCCGACGGTTCGTCGAGCACCAGGATCTCGGGGCGGCACGCCAGCACGGTGGCCAGCGCGGCCCGACGCCGCTGCCCCCCGGACAGGTGCGCCGGGCTGCGGTCGGCGTGCTCGGCCATGTCGACGGCGTCCAGCGCCTCGGCGACGCGCGCCGCCAGGTCCTCGCCGGCGAGCCCGAAGTTCGCCGGACCGAATGCCACGTCCTGGGCGACGGTCGGCATGAAGAGCTGGTCGTCGGGATCCTGGAAGACCAGTCCCACACGGCGGCGGATGTCGCGAAGCGTGCTGCGCGTCACCGGCGTCCCGCCGATCTCGACGGTGCCCGCCGTCGGTCGAAGAACGCCGTTGAGGGAGAGCATCAGCGTCGTCTTGCCCGCGCCGTTGGGCCCGAGCACCGCGACGCGCTCACCCGCGGCGACCTCGAGGTCCACGTGATCGAGGCCGACGTGTCCGTCGGGGTACACGTGCCGCAGCCCGGCGACGCGGATGGCCGCCGTCATCGCCACGTCCACGCCGCGGCGACGATGACCACGGCGGCGGCCGCGGGCAGCAGGGCGGCCCGCCAGTCGGCGGCCACGGCGCGGGCCGGTCCGCCCGCCAACGCGAGTTCCGGGACGCGGCCGTCGAATCCGCGCGACGCCATGGCCAGGTAGACCCGTTCGCCGCGCTCGTAGGACCGCAGGAACAAGCCGCCGACGCCCGTGGCGATCGCACCGATCTGGTGCAGCGCGCGGGGCGAGTCACCGCGCGACAACCGGGCCATCCGCATGCGGCGGACCTCTGCGGTCAGCACGTCGACGTAGCGGATCATGAGCACGACGATCGACGTGACCAGCCCCGGCACGCCGAGCCGGCTCAGCGCCAGCGGCAGGGCACGCGACGACGTCGTCGCCGCGAACGTCAGCGAGGCCGCCACGCCGAGTGTGCCCTTCACGACGATGCCCCACGCCGCCCACAGTCCCGGCACGGACAGGTGCAGGCCGGCGACGGCGACCCGCTCGCCGCCCTCGGCGAACGGCAGCAGCACGGCGAGGACGACGAACGGCACCTCGATGAGCATGCGCGGCAGGATCCACCGCAGCGGGATGCCGGCGACCAGCCACACGGCGACGAGGACCGCGGCGAACGCCGCGTACGGCCAGAAGGTCTCGCGCGGCGTCGCGACCACCGCCAGCACGAACGTGACCAGGGCGATCACCTTGGTCTCGGCGGGCAGCCGGTGGACGCGGGACGTGCCGTCGCGGTAGAGCGGGTGGGCATGCCCTGCGCCCATGGTGGCCGCCCTACGATCCGCGCTTGCGGCGGGCGATCAGCCAGAACGCCCCGCCGGCGAGGGCCAGCGTGACGACCGCGCCGATGACGCCCGCGACGCCGCCGGTGCCCTCGCGTCCGCCGATCGCGTAGTCGGCGAGCGGCGCGGACTCCAGCGCGTGCGGCGCCGCCTGCTGGGCGATGCAGCTGCCGCGCAACTGCTCGACGCCGTCGACCTCGACGACCTCGCATCCCCGGAGCGTGGTGGCGTCGAGGCCGTCCGGGCTGGAGCTGGCGAGGTAGGACACGCCCCCGGCGATGAGCAGGATCGCGGCGACGCAGCCGACCCAGAACGCCCGTCCGCGGGCGGGTGCGCTCACGCGGGCACCGCCGCGGTCGCCGGCGTGCGCGACGTCCGCAGCAGGTAGACCAGGTCCGGGCGGGAGCGCGCCACCGCCATGACGGTCAGCGCGGTGATGACGCCCTCGCCGATGCCGATGAGCACGTGCGTGCCGAACATGTAGGACGCCACCGTGCCGAGCGACGCCGTCGCCGCGCCTCCGACGGCGTACTCGACCACGAAACCCATGGCCGCGCACACGGTTCCGACGAGCGCCGCGACGAAGGCCAGGCCACCGAGGGCAGGCACCGGGACGGGCGTGCGGCGCCGTCGGATGATCCGGTGGCCCAACGCCGCGACGCCGTAGCCGACCGCGACGCCGATCAGCGCCATGTTGGTGACGTTGGTGCCGAGCGCCGACACGCCGCCGTCGGCGAACAGCAGCGCCTGCACGACGAGCACGATCGCGATGCACAGTGCGCCCGTGAACGGCCCGACCAGGATGGCGGCCAGCGCGCCGCCGAGCAGGTGCCCGCTGACGCCGGGGAGGATGGGGAAGTTCACCATCTGCACGGCGAACACGAATGCCGCCACGAGGCCGGCCAGCGGCACGGTCCGCTCGTCGAGTTCGGTGCGCGCCCGCCACACGCACACCGCCAGCGCGGCGATCGCGAGGGCGCCGAAGACCAGGGAGGTGGGCGCGTCGACGATCCCGTCGCTCATGTGCATGGCGCTGTAGGTGACGCTCATCCCTCGACCCTAGGACGTGGGGCGATGCCTGTCTAACTGTTCAGATGGGCACGCCGAGCGGAGGCGTCGTGCCGGTCAGCGCACGGTGGCGGTGACGAGCAGGTACTCCGCATCCCAGATCGCGTCCTCCCCGCCGCCGGTGTTCCACTCTTCGAGCAGCGCGAGGAAGTCGCGGTCGAGCGCCGCGACGCGGTCGGCGTCGTCGGCGACGAACCGGTAGGCCGCGATGGTCGGCCCGTAGGTGCGCTTCCAGTACTCGCGGAAGGCGAGCGGTGTGGGGCAGTGCCGCAGTCGCACCGTCTGCCTGCGCATCCGCAGGTCGGTCACCCGGTCACCGAGCAGCTCCGTGACGTGCGACTCGGATCCCCACAGCGGCGGCGGGCTCGCGCCGGGCGGCGGCGGTGGCGCGTACGGCTTGATGGTCGCGAACAGCCGTCCGATGAACCCCTCCGGCGTCCAGCTGATCAGGCCCAGCGTCCCGCCGGGTCGGCACACGCGGACCAGCTCGTCGGCCGTGCGCTGGTGGTGCGGCGCGAACATCGCCCCGACGCACGACATCACGACGTCGAAGGCGTCGTCGGGGAACGGCATCGCCTCGGCGTCGGCCTCCACCCACTCCAGCTCGACGCCGCGGGCGGCCGCGTGCCGACGCCCGGCGGCGAACAGCTCCGGCGTGAGGTCCGCCGCCGTCACCGCCGCGCCCCGCTGCGCGGCTGGGATGGCCGCGTTGCCGGCGCCCGCCGCGACGTCGAGCACCCGGTCCCCCGCAGCGATCCCACACGCCCGCACCAGTTCCGGGCCCAGCTCCGGGATCAGTTCGGTGGCCACGGCGACGTAGTCACCGGACGCCCACAGCGCACGGTGACGGGCCTTCAGTTGCCGGTCGCCGGCGGGTGCGTCCCCGGTCGCGTGCGCCGGCCCGGCCTGGTCGTCGGTGGTGCTCATGCCCGCTCCCCTCGTCGGAATCGGGGCGAATGTACTGCTCGGCGGGCACGCCGGGACGGTTTCGGACAATCGGCACACCCCGCAGTCGGGCCTCAGCCGTGCCGGGCGCCGATCCAGTGCAACAGGTCGTGCACGATCTCGTCGTCGAGGCGGTAGCTGACCGAGCGGCCGGCGCGGGTGCTGCTCACCCAGCCCTGGCCGCGTAGCACCCGTAACGCCTGGGAGACGGCGTTCTCCGAGCGGCCCAGCGCCGCGGCGAGGTCGCCGACGCAGATGCCGGGCGCGCGGTGCAGGCTCAGCAGGATCTCCAGCCGGTGCGGATCGGAGAGCAGATCGAATCGCCGGGTCCACTGCGACGTGTCGACGTCGGCCAGCGCCGACGACGCCCGCTCGACCACCGCCTCGTCCTCCATGGCAGAAGAATCTAATCCAGGAAGCCGTGCAGCAGCGCCGCCGATCCCCACACGTGGTCGGCCATCACCTCGGCGGCGCCGTCCGCGTCGCCGGCGAGGATCGCCAGCACGATCGCGTCGTGCTGCTGGTCGGAGTGCGCGATGTTGCGGCCCAACAGCGGAATCTGGTCCAGCATCTCGTTGATGCGCATGCGGTTGTCGGCGACCAGCGGCGGCAGCGACGGCACGCCCGCCGCCTCGGCGATCGCCAGGTGCAGCCGCGAGTCCAGCCGCCGGTAGTCCTGCGGCGTCGCGTCCCGCACGTCGGTCAACCGGCCCCACAGCGTCTCGCGCTCGCTGGCCGTCAGAGTCCGCCCGGCCGCCATCCGCGCGGCACCCACCTCGAGGATCTCGCGCAGCCGCAGGGCGTCGTCGATGTCGGCGCGGCCGAACCGGATGTCGTCGATCCGCGGCCCGGGCAGCTCCTCGGCGAGGAACGTGCCGCCGTACCGGCCGCGCCGGGACACCAGGTAGCCGGCCTCGGCCAGCGACTTGATGGCGTCGCGGACGGTGTCGCGGCTCACGCCGAGCCGGGTGGCGAGTTCGCGTTCCGGCGGCAGGCATTCGCCGGGCGCCAGCACGCCGAGCCGTATGGTCTCCAGCAGCCGGCCGACGGTGTCCTCGAACGCGTTGCCCAGCCGCACCGGGCGCAGCCACGTCGCGGGCGCCCCTGGGCGCCCGTCGGGCTGCGGATCCGGTTCGACGGTCACGGGCTGCTACAGCGGCGTCACGTAGTGGCCGCTGATGCCGCCGTCGACCAGGAAGCTCGACGCGGTGATGAACGACGCGTCGTCCGACGCCAGGAACGCCACCGCCGCCGCGAGTTCCTCGGGCTCGGCGAACCGGCCGACCGGCACGTGCACCAGCCGACGCGCGGCGCGTTCGGGATCCTTGGCGAACAGCTCCTGCAGCAACGGGGTGTTGACCGGGCCGGGGCACAGCGCGTTGACCCGGATGCCCTGCCGGGCGTACTGGACGCCGAGTTCGCGCGACATCGCCAGCACGCCGCCCTTGGAGGCGGTGTAGGAGATCTGCGAGGTCGCCGAACCCATCACCGCGACGAACGACGCGGTGTTGACGATCGATCCCTTCTGCGCCGGGACCATGTGGCGCAGTGCGGCCTTGCAGCAGAAGAACACCGACTTGAGATTGATGTCCTGCACCCGGTCCCAGGCGTCGACGCCGGTGTTCTCGATGAGGTCGTCCTCGGGCGGGCTGATGCCGGCGTTGTTGAAGGCGATGTCGACCGAGCCGTACTCCTCGGCCGCGGTGTCGAAGAGGTGATCGACGGCCACCTGGTCCGAGACGTCCACGGCGACGAAGGTGCCGCCGAGATCGTCGGCGACGGTCTTGCCGGTCTTCGGGTCGATGTCGCCGATGACGATCGTGGCGCCCTCGGCCTTCATCCGCTTGGCCGTGGCCAGCCCGATGCCGCTCGCGCCGCCGGTGATGACGGCGACCTTGCCCGCCAGCCGCTGGGTCAGATCCATGCCTAGCTCTCTCCGATCTGGAAGAAGACGTTCTTGGTCTCGGTGAAGTGTTCGGGGGCGTCGGGGCCGAGTTCGCGGCCGAGGCCGGACTGTTTGAAGCCACCGAACGGGGTCGTGTAGCGCACCGAGGAGTGCGAGTTGACGCTCAAGTTTCCGGCCTCGACGGCCCGCGACACCCGCACCGCGCGGGACAGGTTCTCCGTCCAGATGGACCCGGACAGGCCGTACGGGGTGTCGTTGGCCAGCGCGATGGCGTCGGCTTCGTCGTCGAACGGCAGCACCGTGACGACGGGGCCGAAGATCTCCTCGGTGACGGTGCGGTCGCTGCGCTGCGGGGTGAGCACCGTGGGCGGGAACCAGAACCCGGGCCCGCCCGGGGCCGTGCCGCGGAACGCGACCGGCGCGTCGTCGGGCACGAAGGAGCGGACCGACTCCCAGTGCGGCTTGGCCACCAGCGGGCCCATCTCGGTGCCACGATCGTTCGGGTCGCCGACCACGACGCCCCGAACCGCGGGTTCCAGCAGTTCCATGAAGCGGTCGTAGACGGTGCGCTGCACCAGGATCCGGCTGCGCGCGCAGCAGTCCTGACCGGCGTTGTCGAAGACGCCGTAGGGTGCGGTCGCGGCCGCGCGTTCGAGGTCGCAGTCGTCGAACACGATGTTGGCGCTCTTGCCGCCGAGTTCCAGCGTGACGCGCTTGACCCGTGCGGCGGCGCCCGCCATGACCCGCGTGCCGACGGCCGTCGACCCGGTGAACACGACCTTGCGGACGTCCGGGTGGGTGACGAAGCGCTCGCCGACCACCGAGCCGCGGCCGGGGAGTACCTGGAACAGGTCCGGGTCGAGGCCCGCCTCGGCGGCGAGTGCCGCGAGCCGGACGCTGGTGAGCGGCGTCCACTCCGCGGGCTTGAGGACGACGGCGTTGCCCGCGGCCAGGGCCGGCGCGAAGCCCCATGCCGCGATCGTCATCGGGAAGTTCCACGGCGTGATGACGCCGACGACGCCGAGCGGCTCGTGGAACGTCACGTCGAGCCCGCCGGCGACGGGAATCTGCTTGCCGATCAGCCGTTCCGGGCTCGCCGCGTAGTACTGCAGCACGTCGCGGACGTGGCCGGCCTCCCACTCGGCGTTGCCGATCGGATGGCCGGAGTTGGCGACCTCGAGCGCGGCGAGTTCGCCGACGTGACTGTCGACGATGGCGGCGAACGCCCGCAGCCCGGCCGCGCGCTCCGCGGGCGCCAGTGCGGCCCACCGCTTCTGGGCCGCCTTCGCCCGTGCGACGGCGTCGTCGACGGCGTCGACGTCGAGCAGGTCGACGGTGCGCAGCACCTCCTCGGTCGCCGGGTTGATCAGCGTGGCGGAACTCATCAGATCCTTTCTCCTGCGTGGGCGCGGGCGGCCTCGACCACGCCGGCGAACAGCCGCAGGTCGTCGAGACGCTCCTCGGGGTGCCACTGCACGCCGAGCACCCAGGGGTGTCGGGCGGAATCGAGTTCGACGGCCTCGACGACGCCGTCGACGGCATCGCGGGCCGAGACGAGCAGCCCGTCACCGAGCCGGTCGATGGCCTGGTGGTGGTAGCACTGCGCCTCGGACGACTCGCCGATCAGCGCGGCGAGGCGGGTCCCCGGGACGGTGCGCACCGACGAGGTCGTGAACACGGCGTTGCCGGCCTGGTGACGGGTGTGCCCGACGACGTCGGGCAGATGCTGGTGCAGCGTGCCACCCAGCGCGACGTTGAGCACCTGCGCGCCGCGGCAGATCCCGAGCACGGGCAGCCGTCGCGCGAGCGCCCCCCGCAGCAGCGCGAACTCCCACGCGTCGCGGTCGCGGGCCGGTTCGTCGGTGCTGGGGTGCGGCCGGTGCCCGTAGGCGGCCGGATCGACGTCCTTGCCACCCGTGATCACCAAGCCGTCGAGTGTGTCCAGCACGCGGTCGACGATCACCTGGTCGACCGGCTGCGGCGGGAGCAGGGTGGCGATTCCGCCGGCCAGCGTGACGCCCTCGACGTAGATGCCGGGCAGGAAGCTCGCGGTGACGTCCCACACGCCGGTCTGCGCGCGCTGCAGATAGGTGGTGAGGCCGATGACCGGCCGGATCGACTCAGAGCCGCTCAAAGCCGCGCACCCGCTCCCAGTCGGTGACCGCCGCGTTGAAGGCGGTGAGTTCGACGTGGGCGTTGTTGAGGTAGTGGTCGACGACGTCGTCGCCGAACGCCGCCCGTGCCACCGCGGACTCGTCGAACAGCCGCGCCGCCTCGGTCAGCGTCGTCGGAAGGCGTTCCGCGCCGGCGGAATACGCGTTGCCGCGGCACGGCTCCGGCAGTTCGAGACCCTGCTCGATGCCGTGCAGGCCGCCGGCGATGAGCGCCGCGGTCGCCAGGTACTGGTTGACGTCGCCACCCGGCGCGCGGCACTCCATCCGCATCCCCTGCCCGTGACCGACCACCCGCAGTGCGCAGGTGCGGTTGTCCAGGCCCCACGCCACCGCGGTGGGCGCGAAGCTGCCGTCGACGAAGCGCTTGTAGGAGTTGATGTTCGGGGCGTAGAACAACGTCAGCTCGCGCAGCGTCGCCAGTTGGCCCGCGACGAAGCTGCGGAACATCGACGACATGCCGAATTCGTCGGCGTCGTCGGCGAACACCGCGGCACCGTCCGCCCCGCGCAGCGAGATGTGGATGTGGCAGCTGTTGCCCTCGCGCTCGTCGAACTTCGCCATGAACGTGAGGCTCTTGCCGTGCTGGTCGGCGATCTCCTTGGCGCCGTTCTTGTAGATGGTGTGGTTGTCGCACGTGACCAGCGCGTGGTCGTAGCGGAAGCCGATTTCCTGCTGGCCCAGGTTGCACTCGCCCTTGACGCCCTCGCAGTACATCCCGGCGCCCTCCATGCCGAGCCGGATGTCGCGCAGCAGCGGCTCCATGCGGGTGGAGGCCAGCATCGCGTAGTCGATGTTGTAGTCCGTCGCCGGCGTCAGCCCGCGGTAGCCGGCGGCCCACGCCGCGCGGTAGGTGTCGTCGAACACCATGAACTCGAGTTCGGTGGCGGCGTGCGGCACCAGGCCCATCTCCGTCAGCCGGTCGAGCTGGCGCCCGAGGATGCTCCGCGGCGCCTGGGCGACGACGCGCCCGTCGGTCCAGGACAGGTCGGCCATCACCAGCGCGGTGCCGGGCAGCCAGGGCAGCAACCGCAGGGTGTCGAAGTCCGGCGTCATCACCATGTCGCCGTAGCCGGTCTCCCAGCTGGAGATGGCGTACCCGTCGACGGTGTTGTTGTCGACGTCGACGGCCAGCAGGTAGTTGCAGCACTCGGCGCCGTGCGCGGCGACGTCGTCGACGAAGAGCCGGGCCGAGATGCGCTTGCCGGTCAGCCGGCCCTGCATGTCGGCGAAGGCCACCACCACGGTGTCCACGTCGCCGGCGGCGACGAGCCGCTCCAGCTCCTGGAGGGTCAGCATGCCGGGTCGGTTGCTGTCGGTCGTCACGGGCTCTCCCCTGTCGGACATGTCGGAAAGTCAACCATTGGGCGAGAACGCTCCCGGCCGACCGGGAGCAGTTTTACACAACTGTCACCGCCAAAGGTAGGACAGCCGACCAATGCGGTCATATCCTCCCGAAGGTACGCCGCGCCGCGGCGGGCCCAGCTGCCGTAGAGGAGAACCACCGTGCCAGAGGGTCACGAGATCCTGGACGAGGACGAGAAGCACCTGGCCTCGCTGGGGTACACCCAGGAACTCAACCGGACGTGGTCGAGTTTCTCCAACTTCGCCATCTCGTTCTCGATCATCTCCATCCTGGCGGGCTGCTTCACGTCGTTCGGCCTCGGCTGGAACAACGGCGGCCCCGCGGCGATCGCCTGGGGATGGCCGATCATCTCGGTGTTCATCCTGGTCATCGGCCTGTGCATGTCCGAGTTGGTCTCGGCCTACCCGACGTCCGGCGGAATCTACTGGTGGGCAGCGAAACTCGGCGGCGTCAAGGCCGGGTTCTACACCGGCTGGCTCAACCTCATCGGTCTGATCGCCATCCTCGCCTCGGTCTCCTACGGCTGCGCGACGTTCCTCGACCTGACGCTGGGCACGTTCAGCGAGACCTGGCTCGCGGGGTACAGCCTGAAGCGGACGTTCCTGCTGTTCGTCGTCATCCTGGCGATCTCCGCGGTCATCAACATCTTCTCGTCGCACCTGCTCGCCGTCATCAACAACGTCTCGGTGTGGTGGCACGTCGCGGGCGCGGTCGCCGTGATCGCCATCCTCTGGCTGCTGCCCGAGCAGCACGCGAGCCTGCACGAGGTCTTCGCGACGACCGTGAACAACACCGGGTTCTTCGGGGGCTCCACCTCCGGCATCGGCTTCCTGTTCTTCGTGCTGCCGATCTCGGCGATCCTCACCCAGTACACAATCACCGGCTACGACGCCTCGGCGCATCTGTCCGAGGAGACCAAGAGCGCGGCCGACGGTGCGGCCAAGGGCATCTGGCGGTCGATCTTCTACTCCGCGATCGGTGGCTGGATCCTGCTGCTGTCGTTCCTGTTCGCCGTGCAGGACGTCGACGAGGTCACCGCGGGCGGCGGCGCCGTCGCCGTCATCTTCGGCCAGGCGCTGGACACCCAGTGGATGGGCATCGTGCTGCTGATCTCGACGGCCGGTCAGTTCTTCTGCGCCACCGCCTGCCAGACCAGTGCCTCGCGCATGCTGTTCGCCTTCAGCCGCGACCGCGCGGTCCCCGGCCACCAGCTGTGGTCGAAGGTCAGCAAGCACAAGATCCCCGCCAACGGCGTCGTGGTCACCGCGGTGCTCGCCGCGCTCATCACGCTGCCCGCCCTGGTCGAGGTCGACATCAACGGCGCACCGGTCCCGGTGGCGTTCTTCGCGGTGGTGTCGATCGGCGTCGTCGGGCTGTACCTGTGCTTCGCCGTGCCGATCTACTACCGGTGGAAGGCCGGTGACGCCTTCCCCGTGGGCAAGTGGAACCTGCGCGGTCACCACCGGTGGATGGCCCCCGTGGCACTGATCGAGATCCTGGTGACGTCGTTCATCGCGCTGTGGCCGACGTCGAACCTCGGGGCGCCGTGGGACCCCGGCTTCGAGTGGAAGTACGTGAACTACACCCCGCTGCTCGTCGGCGCCGTGCTGATCCTGTTGTACCTGTACTGGCACCTGTCGGTGAAGAAGTGGTTCACCGGGCCGATCAAGCAGGTCGAGGTCACGGCCACCGGCGATCAGGTGGTGCTGGACACGCCCTGATGGACGCGCCGGGTCGCCGCGTGCGACCCGGCGTCACCAGGTGCTGGTGCGCATCACGATCTCGGCGGCCAGCTGCGCGGTCGACTCGGCGGCGTTGCGGCGGCCCAGCAGCTCGACCACGCGGTAGTCGCCGTAGACGTAGCGCTGGCTGGCGCGCGCCACCGCGCGGGCGGCGGGTGAGCTGACCAACGCCGTCGTGTTCACCTCCACCGGCGGGCAGTCGGCGTCGCGCACGATGCCGGCCTGATCGCCCACGCACGGATGTCCGCGGTCGATGACGACCAGCCCGATGAACCGGTCGAGCCGCGTGGCGGCCAGCTCCCAGGCGAGTTCCCCGCCGACCCGGTCGCCAACGAGCAGCGCCCAGCGCACCCCGAGGGCGTCGAGGATGCCGATGACGTTCTTCGCGGACAGCTCGGGGTCGGGGGCGATGACGACCGTCTTGAGCGACGCGGTGTGCAGCCGCTGGCACACCCCCTCGTAGGCCGCCGGACCGAGCTGCGCCGCGCCGAGGAGCACGACGACCGACCCCTGTTCGGGTCCGGAGACGTCGACGGTCGCGGCGAACCCGTCAACGGTGAGAACGGTCGATGGCATTCGGCCACGCTACAGGGATTCCCGGGTGTGCGGAGCGGGTTTCGAACGCTCTCACAGGCGACGCTCAGCGTGTTCCGAGCCGGTCGGTCTGTCGTCCCGCCAACTCCAGAAAGGTTTGCGGCAACGCGGCTTTGACGCTGATGGCCGGGTTCGGCGTCGGGAAGGCGACGGCGAACACCGCCGAGCGCCCGGCATTGGCGAACCAGTAGTAGACGCTGCTCTCCTCGCCGCCGAGCCGCAACGTCTGCCGGTACGCCAGGACGTCCGGCCGGCCCTGGTCCAGCGGCGTCGTCGTCATCGGGATGCCGTCCGACGACGGGTCGAAGAAGGCCTCGAAGCTTGCGCACCGGGCGGCCTCGGCGGCCAGGCCGTCGAGGTCCAGCGGCCAGGACAGCACGGTGACGAGGATGCGCGCGCCGTCGTAGGCGACGAGGTAGCGCAGCGCGCTGCCGGGGCCGCGTTCGGCCGACGCGGTGATGACCTTGGTGAGCCCGTCGGTGCACCCCGTCGGCTCCGACAGCATCGGGGGCGGCCCGCCGGCGCCGTCGGGGGTGTCGGACTGGTCCTCGAGGAGGTCGTAGGTGACCCCGGGCGGGAAGTCGGCGGCGGTGAGGATCGCGCGCTGCAACCGGTCACCGGGCCAGGTTGCGCTGCCCTGCACCGGGTTCGCGCAGCCGGCGGCGACGGCGGCCAGGACCGCCAGCACCGGCAGGACGCGCACCCGGAGCACGGTCACCGCGGCAATGTGAGGACGTCGGCGCCCTGTTCGGTGACCACCAGGGTGTGTTCGAACTGCGCGGTCCACTTCTTGTCGATGGTCGCGACGGTCCAGCCGTCGTCCCAGATCTCGTAGTCGAGCGCGCCGAGATTGATCATCGGCTCGATGGTGAACGTCATCCCGGGTTCGAGGATGGTCTCGACCGCGGGCTGGTCGTAGTGCAGGACGACGAGCCCGTTGTGGAACGTGGTGCCGATGCCGTGCCCGGTGAAGTCGCGAACGACGTTGTAGCCGAATCGGTTCGCGTACGACTCGATCACCCGGCCCACCACCGACAGCGCCCGGCCGGGCTTGACGGCCTTGATGGCCCGCATCGTGGCCTCGTGCGTGCGCTCGACGAGCAGGCGGTGCTCTTCGGACACGTCGCCCGCGAGGAACGTCGCGTTGGTGTCGCCGTGCACGCCGTCGATGTAGGCGGTGACGTCGATGTTGACGATGTCACCGTCCTCGATCACCGTCGAGTCCGGGATGCCGTGGCAAATGACCTCGTTGAGCGACGTGCAGCACGACTTCGGGAAGCCCTTGTAGCCCAGGGTCGACGGGTAGGCGCCGTGGTCGACCATGTACTCGTGGGCGATCCGGTCGAGCGCGTCGGTGGTGACACCCGGCGCGACGGCCTTGCCCGCCTCGGCCAGGGCGTCGGCCGCGATGCGTCCGGCGACGCGCATCTTCTCGATGACCTCGGGGGTCTGCACCCACGGCTCGGAGCCCTCCCGAACCGTGGGCTGCCACGCGTACTCGGGCCGCGGGATGGAGTTGGGCACCGGCAGTCGGGGGGCGAGGGTGCCGGGACGGAGGGCGGTACGGACGGCCATGCCTCCAGGGTAATGGCCGGCGCCCCCGGTCCGCCGTCACACGCGGCCGGGGACGGCGTCGCGACCAGCGGTAATGATGTTACCGTGCGGTGATGGGCGTCGAAGGCCACCTGCTGGCGAAGTTGGGCATGCGCGACGTCGAGGCCTCGTTGGCCCCGGGTGACGAGCGGCTCGTCATCGAGATGGACAACCGGCCCGACCTGACGAACATCCGCGGTGCCCTGCAGGGCGGGCTGGTCGCGACGCTGATCGACGTCGCCGCGGGCCGGTTGGCCGGCGACGTCGCGGGTTCCGACGTCACCACCGCCGACATGAACGTGCACTTCCTCGCGCCGATCCTGGACGGGCCCGCGCGGGCGGAGGCGACCGTCGTGCGGGCCGGGCGGCGCCTGATCGTCACCGCGGTCGACGTCCGCGACGTGGCGCGCGACCGGTTGGCCGCGCGCGCGACGCTGACGTTCGCGGTGCTCGAGCGGCGCTAGTCAGCCGCGCCGGAAGCGGCCCATCACGGCCCGCCGCGGGCCGCGGATGTCCACTGACCCGAAGACGCAGCGGCCGGTCAGGACGACGTGCGGACGCCCCTCGGCGGGAGCGTCGCGACGATGGTCGCGGGCGCTGCCGACGATGACCTCCACGTCGTCGATCGACGCGCTGGCACCGTCGGGCAGGCGGATCTCGACCGACCCGAACCGCGTGTCGAGTTCGATGACCACGATCGGGCCGGCGAAGCGCGCCTTGGTCAGATCGAGGTCGATCGACCCCATCCGCCGGTGCAGTGCCAGACGCGTCGGCACCACCCATTCGCCCTGCCGCTTCAGCGAGCCGAGCACGCCGCGCAGCTCGACGCGGTCGGTTGCGGAGGTGACGATGGCGCCCGGCCCGGGAAGGTCGCCGACGAGGGCGGCCAGCTCGGACTGCATCCGGGCGCGAGCGACGGCAGCCGAGCGTTCCTCGAACTCGTCGATGTCGATCAGTCCCAACGCGACGGCATTGTGCAGCCGGCGCAGTGTGCCGTTGCGGTCGGCGTCGGAGATGCGCAGCGCATCGGCGCCGCTGGCGGGCACCAGCGCGCGCGAGGCGTCGTCCTCGATCCCGGTCATGACGTCCTCAACGGTACCGCCGGTCGCACCCCGCGTGGCCCGGTACCGGGGTGGCCGTGCTCACGCCAGGTAGTCGGGCGGCAGGCCGGCGAACATGTCGCGGCACATCCGCACCGCGTACTCCGAACTGCCGCCCCCAACGATCAGCGCCGCGAAGGCCAGGTCGCCCCGATAGCCGGCGAACCAGGCGTGCGACCCGCCGGCGAACTCGGCCTCGCCGGTCTTGCCGCGCACGTCGCCGGCACCGTTGAGGTCCTTGGCGGTGCCGTTGGTGACGACGAGGCGCATCATCGGCCGCAACCCGTCGATCATGGTCGGCGAGATCGGCGGACCCGCGTCGGTGATCTGCGTGGGCCGCCCGGCGATCAACTGCGGCACCGGCGTGTGGCCGGCGGCGACCGTCGCCGCGACCAGCGCCATGCCGAACGGGCTGACGAGCACCTTGCCCTGGCCGAAGCCGTCCTCGGTGCGCTCGGCGAGGTTGACCGTCGGCGGCACCGATCCGGTGACGGTGGTGATGCCGTCCACCGCGTAGTCCGGACCGATGCCGTATTGCGCTGCGGCGCTGGTCAATCCGCGCGGTGGCATCTTGCTGGCGAGTTCGGCGAACGTCGTGTTGCAGGAGCTGGCGAACGCCCGCGACAGCGGCACCGTGCCGAGGTCGAAGCCGCCGTAGTTGGGCACCGTGCGGTGGCCGATGTCGAGGTGGCCCGGGCAGCCGAGCAGCGTGTTGGGGGTGGCCATGCCGCGGTCGATCGCGGCGCCCGCCGTGATGATCTTGAAGGTCGAGCCCGGCGGGTAGAGACCCATCGTCGCCGTCGGACCGTCCTGGTCGGCCGCGGCGTTCTGCGCGACGGCGAGGATCTCGCCGGTCGACGGCTTGATGGCGACGAGCATGGCCTTCCTGCCGACCATGTTCACCGCGTCCTGCGCGGCGTTCTGCACCGCGCGGTCCAGGCTGATCGTCACCGAGGGAGCCGGGTTGCCCGGCACCTCGTTGAGCACGTCGACCTCGGCGCCGTTCTGGTTGACGCTCACCACCTGCCAGCCGGCCTCGCCGTCGAGCTGGTCGGTGACCGCGGTCTTGACCTGGTTGATGATCGCCGGCGCAAAGGTCGGGTCGGTGGGCAGCAGATCGGGCTGCGGGGTGACGACCACGCCGGGCCGGTCGGCGAGCGCGGGCTGCACCCGGTCGTGGTCCGCCTGGTTCAACGTCACGAGCGTCATCGGCGACGGCGAGGAACTCGCCAGCTCGGCGAGACGCTGCGGGTCCAGGGTGGGGTCGAAGGGGCGCAGCGCATCGGCGACGGCGGTGGCCGTCGGCATCAGCGCGCCGCCGGCGGCCTTGGCGTCCAGGGCGTAGCCGTACCGGTAGCCCGGCACCAGGACGTCGCTGCCGCCGTGTTCGTTGACCGACGCGCGCCGGGGCGCATCCGACCGCAGCGCGAAGGTCTGGTGCTCACCGAGGTTGGGGTGCACCGCGGTCTGGCTCCACCGCACTTCCCAGCGGCCCTCGTCGCGGACCATGTTGAGCTGACCGTCGTAGGACCAGGTGCGGTTCTTCGGCAGGTGCCAGGTGTAGCGGTATTTGATGCTGCCGGTGTCCTCGGCGTAGCGCGAGCCCGTGATCTGCGCATCGAGGTGGGTGGCCTGCAGGCCCTTCCACGCCTCGTTGAGCGCCTCGCGGGCCTCGGCGGGCTTGTCCGCCAGTTCGGCGGCGGTGCCGGTGTCGCCGGTGGCGAGCGCAGCGAAGAACGCCTCGGCGGCCGGTTCGGGACCGTTGGGTTTCGGGGTGCACGCGCTCAACGCGCCCGCGGCGACGACGGTGACCGTCAGCAACGCCGCAGCCCGTGATGCGGATGAGGTTAGCGATGCCATTGGGGCTGATGTTAAAAGGGAGACGACACGATTCGGTGGAGGCGCACCGCGTCGCGGTGACCCGATCGTAACCGCATCTGCGCCGAAATGACATTCCCTGCGCTCACGCGCACGGCTCGAGCGCAGAAAACGTCATTTCGGCGACGGGGGCGTCCGCCAACCGGGCGGCGGGCGACGGGGGCGGCGGGCGACGGGGGCGGCGGTCAGTCCAGCAAGACGGTCGCGAAGGTGCCGACCTGGGTGAAGCCGATCCGGTCGTAGGTCGCCCGCGCAACGCTGTTGAACGCGTTGACGTAGAGGCTGGCGATGCGCCCGCTGCCGACCACCGCGCCGGCGAGCGCCGCAGTTCCGCCGGCGCCGAGGCCCTGGCCGCGCCGGTCCGGATGCACCCACACGCCCTGGATCTGTCCCACGGCCGGCGATTGCGAGCCCACCTCGGCCTTGAACACCACCTCGCCGCGCTCGAAGCGCGCCCACGCCCGTCCGGCCGCGATCAGTCCGGCCACCCGGCGGCGGTAACCGCGGCCGCCGTCGCCGAGCCGCGGATCGATGCCGACCTCGCCGATGAACATGTCGATGGCGGCCACCAGGTAGGCGTCGAGTTCGTCCATCCGCACCGGCCGCACCGCCCGGTCGACGGCGCACTGCGGTTCGCGGTCGAGCGCCATCAGCGGCTGGTCCTCGCGAACGTCGCGCGCGGGGCCCCAGGCCCGTTCCAGCCGCGACCACATCGGCAGCACCAACTCGGCGTGCCCGACGAGCGACGAGCAGCGGCGCGGCGCACTCATCGCCTTGTCGGCGAACGCGTGCACGTCGGACACCCGGCCGCGTAGCGGAATGAGATTCGCCCCGGCGAAGCACAGCGACTCACCGGGTTCGCGGCGGGTCCACAGCTCGCCGCCGATCGCCGTCGGGTCCACGCCGTGATCGACCACCCGGGACGCCACCATGCACGTACCGACCGGGTCCGCGTCGAGCACCCGGTGCACGGCCGCGGCGTCGCGGACCACCGTCACGCGTCGATCGTCGGCGAGACGAAACAGCGGAGGAGCCGACATCGGGACTCTTTCTCGGCGGGCTTCGGCGGTGACCCCGCTCACAGGGGCTGGATTCAGCTTACGGTCACCACGGGAGGACCGCTGGCAGACGCCCCGTCGTCCTCGCTCTCGGCGGCGATCCGCATGGCCTCCTCGATCAGCGTCTCGACGATCAGCGCCTCGGGCACGGTCTTGATGACCTCGCCCTTGACGAAGATCTGGCCCTTGCCGTTGCCGGAGGCCACCCCGAGGTCGGCCTCGCGGGCCTCGCCGGGTCCGTTGACGACGCAGCCCATGACGGCCACGCGCAGCGGCACCTCCATGCCCTCGAGCCCGGCGGTCACCTCGTTGGCGAGCCGGTAGACGTCGACCTGGGCGCGCCCGCAGGACGGGCACGACACGATCTCCAGACCGCGCGGCCGCAGGTTCAGCGACTCGAGGATCTGGTTGCCCACCTTGACCTCCTCGGCCGGCGGCGCGGACAGCGAAACGCGGATGGTGTCGCCGATGCCCTTGCTCAGCAGGGCGCCGAACGCGACGGCCGACTTGATGGTGCCCTGGAACGCCGGCCCCGCCTCGGTCACGCCGAGGTGCAGCGGGTAGTCGCACTTGGACGCGAGCAGCTCGTAGGCCGCGACCATGATGACGGGGTCGTTGTGCTTGACGCTGATCTTGATGTCGCCGAAGCCGTGCTCCTCGAACAGCGACGCCTCCCACAGCGCCGACTCGACGAGCGCCTCGGGCGTCGCCTTGCCGTACTTGTCCATGAACCGCTTGTCCAGCGAGCCGGCGTTGACGCCGATGCGGATCGGGATCCCCGCGGCTCCGGCCGCCTTGGCGACCTCCTTGACCCGGCCGTCGAACTCCTTGATGTTGCCGGGGTTGACGCGCACCGCGGCGCAACCCGCGTCGATCGCGGCGAAGATGTACTTGGGCTGGAAGTGGATGTCGGCGATCACCGGGATCTGCGACTTGGCGGCGATCGCCGGCAGCGCGTCGGCGTCCTCCTGCCGTGGGCAGGCCACGCGCACGATGTCGCAGCCCGACGCGGTGAGTTCGGCGATCTGCTGCAGCGTCGCGTTGATGTCGTGGGTCTTGGTGGTGCACATCGACTGCACCGCGATGGGGTGCTCGCTGCCGACGCCGACGTCGCCGACCATCAACTGGCGGGTCGCGCGGCGCGGCGCCAGGACGGGCGGCGGAGGCGCCGGCATGCCCAGGCCGATGGAGGTCATGCGTTCCTTCTCTCGGTACGGCCGACTACTGGAAGAGCCGGATGGGGTTGACGAGGTCGGCGGTGACCGTCAACAGCATGTAGCCGCCCACGACGACGAGCACGACGTAGGTGGCGGGCATCAACTTCAGGTAGTTCACCGGCCCGGCGGCCACCATGCCGCGGGCCCGGCGGATCATGTCGCGGATCTTCTCGTAGGTCGCGATCGCGATGTGCCCGCCGTCGAACGGCAGCAGCGGCAGCAGGTTCACCGCACCCAGCACGAAGTTCAGCTGGGCGAGGAAGAACCAGAACATCACCCACAGGCCGGCCTCGACGGTGTCGCCGCCGATGATGCTGGCGCCGACGACGCTGATCGGCGTCTCCTTGTCGCGCTCGCCGCCGCCGATGGCGTCGACCAGCGCACCCACCTTGCTGGGGATCTTCGCCAGCGACTTGCCCAGCTCCACCGCCAGGTCGCCGGTGAATGCGAACGTCGCGGGCACCGCCGAGAGCGGGTTGTACTGCGTCGGCCCGAACGTCGCCGGTGCGATGCCGACGGCCCCGACCCTGGTGGGAGCCGACGCATCCGTCGACGTGAAGCGCTGGGTGGGCGTGACGTCCACGGTGGTGGTGAACTCGCGGGTCTGGCCGTTCTCCGCGCGCTGCACGGTGAACGCCGTGGGGCCGTCGAGCTTGCGCACCGCGGCGACCAGTTCGTCGAAGGTGCCGACCGACGTGTCGCCGACCTTGGTCACGACGTCGCCGGTGCGGATGCCCGCCAGCGACGCGGGGCCGGGTCCGGTGCACTCCCCCATCTGGTCCTTGCTGACCTGCGAAGCGACGCAGGCGGTTTCACCGACCATGGCGTTGGTGGGCTGGTGCAGGTTCGGCAGTCCCCAGGCGATGGCGATGCCGTAGATCAGCGCGAGGCCGATGACGAAGTTCATGCCGGGGCCGGCGAACAGCACCGCGACGCGCTTCCACACCTTCTGCCGGAACATCGCGTAGGGCCGCTCGTCCGGGGTGAGTTCCTCGACGGCGGTCATGCCGGCGATGTCGCAGAAGCCGCCGAGCGGGATGGCCTTGACGCCGTACTCGGTCTGCCCGAGCCGGTTGGGCCGCATGGTCGACCACACGGTCGGGCCGAAACCGACGAAGTAGCGTCGCACTTTCATGCCGGTGGCGCGCGCGACCCACATGTGGCCGCATTCGTGCAGGGCCACCGAGACGAGGATGGCCAGGGCGAACAGCACGATGCCCGTTGCGAACATCATCGGGTTCCTACGACCTCCTCCTGCGCGCGCCGGTGGGCCCCGAAGAACGTCCGGGCCGTCGCCCGTGCCCAGTCCTGCGCGTCGAGTACGTCTTCCACGGTAGCTGGTCGGGCCGCCCACTGGCCTGCGGCGTGCAGCACGTCACCGACGATGCGCACGATGGCCGGGAAGCCGATCCGGCCGGCGAGGAACGCCTCGGCGGCCTCCTCGTTCGCGGCGTTGTAGACCGCGGTCATGCAGCCGCCGGTCACGCCGGCGTGCCGGGCCAGGGCGACGGCGGGGAACACCTCGTCGTCGAGCGGCTCGAAGGTCCAGGTGGACGCGGTGGTGAAGTCGCAGGCGGGCGCGGCACCCGGTACCCGGGCCGGCCAGCCGAGCGCCAGGGCGATCGGCAGTCTCATGTCGGGCGGGCTGGCCTGCGCCAGCGTCGACCCGTCGGTGAACGTCACCATCGAGTGCACGATCGACTGCGGGTGCACGACGACGTCGATGCGGTCGTACGGAACGCCGAACAGCAGGTGCGTCTCGATCAGCTCGAGCCCCTTGTTGACCAGCGACGCCGAGTTCAGCGTGTTCATCGGGCCCATCGACCACGTCGGGTGGGCACCGGCCTGCTCGGGGGTGACGGACTCCAGCGCGTCGGCCGTCCATCCGCGGAACGGTCCGCCCGACGCGGTCAGGACGAGCTTCGCCACTTCGTCGGCGCTGCCGCCGCGCAGGCACTGCGCCAGCGCCGAGTGCTCGGAGTCGACGGGGACGATCTGGCCGGGCGCCGCGGCGTCGAGCACCAGCGGGCCGCCCGCGACGAGCGACTCCTTGTTCGCCAGCGCCAGCCGGGCGCCCGTGGCCAGCGCCGCCAGCGTGGGCCGCAGGCCCAGCGCACCGACGAGGGCGTTCAGCACGACGTCGGCACCGGTCTCCTCGACGAGCCGGGTCGCCGCGTCGGGGCCGGCGAAGGGGACGTCGCCGATGCGCGCGGCCGCCTCCGGGTCGGCGACGGCGACGGCGGAGACACCGGTCTCGGCCCGCTGCCGGGCCAGCAGGTCGGCGTTGCCACCGCCGGCGGCGAGGCCGACGACCTCGAAGCGGTCCGGGTTGGCGGCGATCACCTCGAGTGCCTGGGTGCCGATGGAACCGGTGCTGCCCAGGATCAGGACGCGGAGCCGGTCGGAGGTCACCGCACCATTGTGCCGCCCGTGGGCGCTGCGACCGAAAAGTGACGCGTATGTGACGCAGACCTCCCCGAACCGATCCGCTGTCGACGGCGGCCCGAATCCCCCGCGTCAACCGACCTCGGGGCGACGACGTCGTCGTCCCAGACACATGGGAGTGATCACTGATGAGTTCGACGCACCGCAGGGCCGTGACGGCAGCAGGACTGAGCGCGATCGCGATCCTCGGCCTCTCGGCCTGTTCGAGCGAGGAGGCGAGCAGCACCGCCAGCAGCGTCTCCAGCAGCGCCAGCAGCATCTCCTCCAGCGTGATGAGTTCCTCGTCGGCGCCGAGTTCCAGCGCCGCGGCCGACCCCGCCGCCAACCTCGTGGGCAACGGCTGCTCCGCCTACGCCGAGCAGAACCCGAGCGGCCCCGCCTCGGTCACCGGCATGGCCCAGGACCCGGTGGCCGTCGCCGCGTCGAACAACCCGATGCTCAAGACGCTCACCCAAGCGCTCTCGGGCAAGCTCAACCCGAACGTCAACCTCGTCGAGACGCTGAACTCCAACCCCGGTCTGACGGTGTTCGCGCCGACCGACGACGCGTTCGCGAAGATCGATCCGGCCACGATCGAGAAGCTGAAGACCGATTCGGACCTGCTGACCAGCATCCTGACCTACCACGTGGTCGAGGGCCAGGCCAGCCCCGCGCAGGTCGCCGGTGAGCACAAGACCCTGCAGGGCGCCAACGTCAACGTCACCGGCTCCGGCGCCGACCTCAAGGTCAACGACGCCGGCCTGGTCTGCGGTGGCGTGAAGACCGCCAACGCCACGGTGTACCTCATCGACACCGTGCTGATGCCGCCGGCCTGAGCCCGCTGATCACCCCCTGACCCACGAGCGGTGTGCCGGCGCTCCATCCCCGTGCTCGCGCCGGCACACCGCCCGTGCTCTCCACCAGATCCCTCACCCCTCAACCCCTCACCCGGAAGGACGATCCCCATGAACGTCAAGACCCTGCTGTGTTCCACGGTCAGCGCCGCCGCCGCGGCCGGCCTGCTGTTCTCCGCCGCGGGCACCGCGGCCGCCGAGCCCGCCACCGGCCTGGTGGGCCCCGGCTGCGCCGCCTACGCCGCGCAGAATCCCGTCGGCCCCGCCTCGGTCACCGGCATGGCGATGGACCCGGTCGCGGTCGCCGCGTCGAACAACCCGATGCTCAAGACCCTCACCGCGGCGCTCTCGGGCAAGCTCAACCCGAACGTCAACCTGGTCGACACGCTGAACTCCAACCCCGGTCTGACGGTGTTCGCGCCGACCGACGACGCGTTCGCGAAGATCGACCCGGCCACGATCGAGAAGCTGAAGACCGATTCGGACCTGCTGACCAAGATCCTGACCTACCACGTGGTGGAGGGCCAGGCCAGCCCGGCGCAGGTGGTCGGTACGCACAAGACCCTGCAGGGCGCCGACGTCACCGTCACCAACGCGGCCATGGGCATGGGCGAGGACCTGAAGGTGAATGACGCCTCGGTGGTGTGCGGCGGCGTCAAGACCGCCAACGCCACGGTCTACCTCATCGACACGGTGCTCATGCCCCCGATGTGATCACCCCGCTTCACACGTCAGCCCGGCCGCGAGGCCGGGCTGACGTCGTTGTGGGGACACCTCGCCTGCCGGGGTGAATGCCGCAGCGCTCGAAGGCGTTTCCCCTGTCATGCACCCATCCGCGGGCAGTCCGGCAACGAAGCACTGACATGGCCACACTCGTCCTGATCGGCTTCCTCGGTGGCCTCATCACCGGCATCTCGCCCTGCATCCTCCCGGTGCTCCCGGTCGTGTTCTTCTCGAGCACACCCGCGGGCGGCACCGACGGGCCGGGCGGCACGGGCGCGACCGCCACCGCGACCCGCGTCGGTCGTGCCCAGCGGCTGCGCCCCTACCTCGTCATCGCCGGTCTGGTCACGAGTTTCAGCGTCGTCACGCTCGTCGGGTCGGCGCTGCTGTCGCTGCTGCACCTACCGCAGGACGCCATCCGCTGGGTCGCGCTGGTGGCCCTGGTCGCGATCGGCCTGGGGCTGATCTTCCCGCGCGTCGAGGCGCTGCTGGAGAAGCCGTTCGCGCGGCTCCCGCAGCGCCAATTCGGTTCCGGTCGCAGCGGTTTCGGGATGGGCCTAGCCCTCGGAGTGCTCTACGTGCCGTGCGCGGGGCCGGTCCTCGCGGCGATCGTCGTGGCCGGCGCGACGGGCGAGATCGGCGTCCGCATCGTCGCGCTGACACTGGCCTTCGCCGTCGGCGCGGCGTTGCCGCTGCTGGTCTTCGCCCTCGCGGGACGACGCGTCGCCGAGCGGGTCGCGGCGTTCCGCCGCCGGCAGCGCGGGATCCGCGTCGTGGCGGGCATCGTCACGATCCTCCTCGCGGTGGCGCTGGTGTTCGACCTGCCTGCGGCGCTGCAGCGCGCCATCCCCGACTACACCAGTGCGTTGCAGAGCAAGGTCGGCGGCGAGGACCAGCTGCGTGAACAGCTCAACCTCGGCGGTCTGGTCAACGAGCAGAACGCCGAGCTGTCCAACTGCTCCAACGGGGCACCCGAACTCGAGAGTTGCGGCACCGCACCGGACATCAAGGGCATTACGGCGTGGCTCAACACCCCCGACGGCGCACCGGTCGACCTGGCGTCGCTGCGCGGCAAGGTGGTGCTGATCGACTTCTGGGCGTACTCCTGCATCAACTGTCAGCGCTCCATCCCCCACCTCGTCGACTGGTACCGCGCCTACCGTGACGCCGGCCTCGAGGTGATCGGCGTGCACACCCCCGAGTACGCGTTCGAGAAGGACCGGGCCAACGTCGAGAGCGGCGCCGCGAAACTCGGCATCACCTATCCGGTGGCGATGGACAACGGCTTCGCGACGTGGACGAACTACCGCAACCGGTACTGGCCCGCGCACTACCTCATCGACCGCGAGGGCGTCGTGCGGCACGTGAAGTTCGGTGAGGGCGACTACGCCGTGACCGAACGACTAATCCGCGAACTGCTCGGCGACGGCACCGATCTGCCCCCGGCCATCGACGGCGCGGACACCACGCCGACCGAGCCGACCACCCCCGAGACGTACTTCAGCGTCGGCAAGGTGGTGAACTACGGCGGGCAGGGCGTCTACGACGAGGGCACCCACCGCTACGAGGTCCCCGCCCGCCTGCCGGCCGACACCTTCGCGCTGCAGGGGCCGTGGGCGCTGGACTACCAGGGCATCACCGCCGGCGCCGACGGCGCGGGCATCGCGCTGAACTACCACGCACGCCAGGTCTATCTGGTCGTCGGCGGCACCGGGACGGTGACGGTGACCCGCGACGGCCGCACCGAGACCCAATCCGTCAGCGGCCCGCCCAACACCGTCCGACTCGTCGACGACGACACCGACGGCGCGGGCCGCCTGGACGTCACGCTCTCGAAGGGCCTGCAGGCGTACTCGTTCACCTACGGCTGAGTCACGGCGTCGGTCCGCCGGGCGGGAAGTGCTCGATCCAGTGCCGGGCGACGTCGACGCGCCGGGCCAGCCACACCCCGTCGTGGGCACGCACGTGGGCCAGGAAGCGGTCCAGGGCCGCGATGCGTGCGGGCCGGCCCGCCAACCGGCAGTGCAGCCCGACCGACAACATCTTCGGCGCACCGGCGACGCCCTCGGCGTACAGCACGTCGAACGCGTCGCGCAGGTAGTCACCGAACTCGGTGCTGCTGGCGAAGCCGCTGGTGGAGACGTACTTCATGTCGTTGGTGTCCAACGCGTACGGCACCACGAGGTGGTCGCGGCCGGCCACCCGGGTCCAGTACGGCAGGTCGTCGGCATAGGAGTCGGCGTCGTAGAGGAACCCGCCGTGCTCGACCACCAGCTGCCGTGTCCGCGGCGAGTCCCGGCCGGTGTACCAGCCCAGCGGCGCCTCGCCGGTGAGGCGGGTCAGCACCTCGACCGCCTCGGCGAGGTGCGCGCGTTCCACGTCCTCGGCGATGAGCTGGTAGCTGATCCACCGCAGACCGTGGCAGGCGATCTCGTCGCCGCGCGACCGGAACGCGGCGACGGCCGCCGGGTTGCGGGCCAGCGCCATCGCGACGCCGAAGACGGTCAGCGGCACCTCGTGCCGGTCGAACAGCCGCAGCAGTCGCCACAGCCCTGCCCGCGAACCGTACTCGTAGAGCGACTCGACGCTCAGGTGCCGGTCCGGAAACGCCTGTGCGCCAATGACGTCGGACAGGAACGTCTCCGAGGCGGCGTCGCCGTGCAGCACGCTGTTCTCGCCGCCCTCCTCGTAATTGAGGACGAACTGCACCGCGATGCGGGCGCCGCCGGGCCACGCCGGGTCCGGCGGGTGCGGACCGTAGCCGATCATGTCGCGCGGATAGTCCGGCGTCGTCATGGAGGCGATTGTCGCAGCGTCGGTACGGGGCCGCCCGATGACGGTTCCCTGACGTCGGCGCCCGGTGGTTTCCGGCGGGCCGAATGGGGGCACGGTGTCTGCCATGCCCACGTTGCTGTGGTTCCGTCGCGACCTGCGCCTGCACGACCTGCCCGCGGCGCTGGACGCCGCGAAGGCCGACGGCGGTGGCGGCGAGGTGCTCGCGTGCTACGTCCTGGACCCGCGGCTGCACACGACCTCCGGTGCGCGCCGGCTGCGGTACCTGCACGATGCGCTGCAGGACCTGCGCGGCGGGCTCGACGGCCGGCTGCTCGTCACCACCGGACGGCCCGAGCAGCGGATCCCCGACATCGCCAAGCGCATCGAGGCGACGTCGGTGCACGTCTCGGAGGACTTCACGCCGTTCGGCATGCGCCGCGACGAGGCCGTGCGCGAGGCACTGGCGAAGGTCGGTGACGGGGTACCGCTGGAGGCGTCCGGGTCGCCCTACCTGGTCTCGCCCGGACGGGTCACCAAGGACGACGGATCGGCCTACAAGGTCTTCACCCCCTTCTTCCGCGCCTGGAAGGAGCACGGCTGGCGCGCGCCGGCCAAGACCGGGCCGAAGACCGCGTCGTGGATCGACCCGGCCTCCGTCGACGGCGTGCGCAACGAGGACATCGAGGACGTCGACGTGGACATCGACGTCACGGCCGGCGAGACCGGCGCCCGCAAGGCCTGGAAGGCATTCGTCGCCGACCGGCTCGACGATTACGCCGACGACCGCAACCGCCCCGACGTCGACGGCATCAGCCGCATGTCGGCGCACCTGAAGTTCGGTGCGATCCACCCGCGGACGATGGCGGCCGACCTTGGGCGCGGCAAGGGCGCCCAGGCCTACCTGCGGGAGCTGTGCTTCCGCGACTTCTACGCCAACGTCGTTCGCGAGTGGCCGCGCAGCACGTGGTGGAACTTCAACTCGGCCTTCGACGCCATGGAGGTCGACGACGACGCGGCCGCCAAGAAGCGGTTCGAGACGTGGAAGGCCGGCAAGACGGGCTACCCGATCGTCGATGCGGGGATGCGACAGCTGAGCCAGAGCGGCTGGATGCACAACCGGGTGCGCATGATCACCGCCTCGTTCCTGGTCAAGGACCTCCACCTGCCGTGGCAGTGGGGGGCGCGCTGGTTCCTGGACCAGCTCGTCGACGGCGACATGGCCAACAACCAGCACGGCTGGCAGTGGGCGGCAGGCACCGGCACCGACGCCTCGCCGTTCTTCCGGGTGTTCAACCCGATCACCCAGGGCGACAAGTTCGACCCCGACGGCGCCTACGTGCGGCAGTGGGTGCCGGAGTACGGCACCGACGACTATCCCGAGCCGATGGTCGACCACAAGACCGAGCGCGCCGAGGCGCTGCGCCGGTACGAGCAGATCCGCTGAGCCCGACGGCTACGACGGCGCGTCGTATGCCAGAATGACACTCGAATCCGACCGTGAGGAGCAACCGTGGCCAACACCGAGGTGGAACGGCACACCGGTGTCGACGTCGAGGACGTCCCGTCGGCGAACTGGGGCTGGTCGAAGGAGAACCCCCGGGTCATCCACATCAGCATGATCCTGGGCACGATCTTCATCCTGTGCATGCTGCGCGGCAACCACGTCGGGCACGTCGAGGACCTGTTCCTCATCGGCTTCGCGGCGCTGCTGATCGTCTTCGTCATCCGCGACTGGTGGCTGCGCCGCCGCGGCTGGACGCGCTGACCCTCACCTGGCGACGGTCACCGGCGGTAGTGCGTCGGCGACCGTGGTGAGCGGTCCGGTCAGGCCCGCTGCTCGGCGGATCTCGGCGAACGACCGCACCATGGCGTCGGTGACCTCGTGCGGGTCGCCGGTCGTCAGGTCGTCGGTCAGCACCGAGACGTTGAGCTGGTCGACGTAACTCCACACCGTGATGTTCATGCCGCTGCCGATGACGAGCGGTCCCACCGAGTAGATCTCGGCGATCGTCGCGCCCTCGATGGAGCCCCGCTCGCGCGGTCCCGGGACGTTGGAGATGGTCAGGTTCATCACGGCGCTGGACTCCATCCGGCCGGCCTGCCACGTGAACGCCGCCGGTGCCACCGCCGGGGGCAGGTAGTTCATCCACGCCGGCAGCAGACTGGGGCCCAGCAGCTGGTGGTTCTCCTTCGCGATGCGCGTCGCGACGGACGTCAACTCGACGCGCTTGAGGGGATCGGCGACGTGCACGGCCAGTGACGGCGTCAGATAGCTGAACTCGTTGCCCGAGAGGCGGTCCGGGTTGCCGTAGCTCACCGGGACGCCGGCCACCAGCGGGCGGTCGGCGGCGCCGTCGTAGCGGATGAGCAGCTCGCGCAGCGCGCCCGCCGCGGTGGCCAGCACCATGTCGTTGAGCGTGACGCCGAGCGCCTTGGCCGTCTGCTTGACGTCGGCCAGCGCCAGCGGCGCGGTGGCGAACCGGCGGACCGGGGACACGACGTGGTTGAGGAACGAGGGCGGCGGCGCGAACGCCGCGGCCAGCTCGGGATGGCGGCCGCGCTCCCAGGCGCGGCGCTGAACCCGGGCCACCCCCGTGGACGTCCGAAGCAGCAGCCCGGGCAGCCGCCACGCCATCCGGGCGTGGTCGCGCGCGGCCGCCAGCAGCAGGCCGGCGGCGGTGCGGTCGGCGTCGCGGCTCACCAGCGGCGCAGTGGACAGCTCGGGCGGATGCGGCTGGATGGCCCAGGCCATCTGGTTCGACGAGGCGACGCCGTCGGCCAGCACGTGGTGCACCTTGTGGATGATGACGATCCGGTCGCCGGCGAGCCCTTCGGCGACGTACATCTCCCACAGCGGCCGGCTGCGGTCGAGCGGGGTGCTGGCGAGGTGGCCGATCACCTCGTCGAGTTCGCGGCGACCTCCCGGCGAGGGCACGACGACCTGGCGCAGGTGGTAGTCGTAGTCGATCTCCTCGTTCTCCCGCCACATCGGGTGGTGCAGGCGCAGCGGGATGTCGACGAGCTGATAGCGCAGCGGTGCCAGCGCGTGCAGCCGTTCGCGGGCGATGCGCCGGAACACCTCGACGTCGAACGGCTCGCGCATGCCGGCGACGTCGACGATGCCCACCTTCAGGGTGTGCATGTGGGTTTCGGGCGCCTCGGTGTACAGCATGAGGGCGTCCACGCCATTGAGTCGCCGCACCGCGACCTCCCGCCGTCGTCGTCGCGCCCTGCATACCCCCTTCGCCGAAATTCTGCCCCTCCCGGTGACGTCGGTGCGCCAATCGGGGCCGAGGACCGATGCGCCGCGGAGACTATGGGTGGGCGGCGATGACGCCGTGGCCGAACTCCTCGATGGCGTCCAGGGCGTGGGCGAGGCCGTCGCCGGGGATGCGGACCTGCACCCACGTGACCCCGAGCGCGGCGAGGGCGTCGATCCCCTCGAGGTAGGCGTCCGCGTCGAACCCGGGCTCGCCGGGCGAACCGCCGACGGCGGTGGCGAAGGCGACGTCCATGGCGTTCGGGTCACGGCCGCGTTCCTCGCACCGCCGGCGCAGGTCGTCGATGCCGGCGCGCAGGTCGGCGAGGGTCTCCATCGTCGCGGTGCGGGCGGTGCGGGCCAGCACCGCCGACGCGGTGAACGGGCACCACCCGGCGCCGTAGCGTGCGGCCCGGCGCCGCGCGGCGCCGGTGTTGCCGCCGATCCAGATGGGCGGATGCGGTTGGGTGACCGGGCGCGGGTGGGCGGTGACGCCGCGGGCGGTGAAGTGCCGTCCGGTGAAGCTGACGTCGTCGCCGGTCCACACCGCCTCGATCACGGCGAGCGCCTCCTCGACCAGATCGCTGCGCTCGTCGAAGTCCACGCCGAGCGCATCGAATTCGCGCTTGAGGTACCCGACCCCGACGGCGAGCGTGAAGCGGCCGCCGGACAGCACGTCGAGCGTCGCGCCGGCCTTGGCCACCACGAACGGGTTGCGGTAGGGCAGCACGACGACGTTGGGGATGAGCCGCAGCGTCGTCGTCCCCGCGGCCGCGAAGCCCATGGCGACGAACGGGTCCAGGGCGTCGTGCCCGCCGGAGGTCAGCCACTTCTCGGTCGGCGCCGGGTGGTCGGTGAAGCCGAGGCCGGCGAACCCGGCTCGCTCGGCCGCGACGGCGATCGCCGTGACGCTCGCCCCGGTCACCAACTCCGGGTGATAGGGGTGGCTGTGCATGGGATGGGTGACGGCGAACCGCATCAGCGGGCGCCGCCGTACGCGGGCCGGCCGAGTCCCAGCGCATGCTGGGCGATCATGTTGCGGAACACCTCGAGGGTGCCGCCGTAGATGCCCATGGGCGAGGCCAGCCGGAAGAGGTACTCGCCGCCGTCGTCGACGGCGCCGGGCGTTCCCGAGGGCAGTGCCGCCGCGACGCCGAGCAGGTTCATCAGGTCACTGCTGGTGTCGCGCATCGTCTGCGCGATCGCGACCCGACCGAACATCCCCGGTGTGCTGGCCGCGGCCTCGACGCGGGCGACGTCGAGACCCAGCCGATAAGCCACCGCGTCGTCGTCGATCCGGCGACGACCGTCGGCGGCCGGGGTGCCGAGCACCGCGGCCACCCGGTCGATGCCCTCGGCCAGCAACAGCAGGTGTTCGGCCATCACTGCGATGGCCTCCAGGCCGCCGGTGTCGCGGGCGACCGTGCCGTGTTCGGCGTCGAGCGCCTCCCGCAGCACCGCCCAGCCGCCGTGCACCTCACCCAGCCGGTAGCGGTCGTCGACGCGGACGTCGGTGTAGTAGGTGATGTTGGTGCGGTCGCCGTCGACGGTGCGGATGGGCTGGATCTCGACGCCGGGGCTATCCAGCGGGACCAGGAACATGGTGAGGCTGCGGTGCTTCGACGCGGTCGGGTCGGTGTTGGTCAGCAGGAAGACGTATTGGGCGTTGTGCGCGTTGGAGGTGTACATCTTCGAGCCGTTGACGATCCACCCCTCGCCGTCGCGGACCGCCCGGGTCTGGCAAGTCGCGACGTCCGACCCGCCGTCGGGCTCGGTGAAACCGAGGCACAGTCGCACCCGGCCGGCGAGCACGCCGTCGAGCACCTCGTCGACGAGATCTGGTGAGCCGAAGCGCTGGACCGCCTTGGCCACCATCGCGGTGGTGCCCCAGTGGAACCACGGCGTATGGGCCCGGCCGACCTCGAGTTGCCAGATCCGTCGCCGGACCGCGTCGAAGCCCCCGGCCGCCTCGTCCTGGTAGTCCCGTTCCAGGTACCGCTCGCGACCGAGCGCGAGATGCACTGCCTCGTCGAAGTTCTCGCCGGTGCGGCGGTCGCGTTCGATCACCTCGTCGGTGACGACGTCGGCCAGGAAGGCGCGCAACCGGTCGCGGAACGCCCGGTCCTCCTCGGACAGGTCGACCCGTGCGAAGTCCATGGATCGTGGGTAACAGTCGGCGCCGTTCTTGTAAAGGTCGTCCCGACGTCACCGGTGACGGGACCGCAGCTCGGCGAGGATCTCCTCGGTGTGCTGGCCGAGCCGCGGCGCCGGTCCACGCGGCGCCCACGGGGTGCCGTGGAAGTCCGCGGGCGTGGCGACCATGGGCACGCTGCCGCCGTCCGGGTCGGGGACGTCGACGATGCCACCGGCGGCGTGGAACTGCTCGTCGGCGAGCACGTCGTCCAGTGAGTTCACCGGCGACCAGAAGAAGTCCGGCTCGGTCTCGAACACCGCCGTCCACTCGTCGAGCGTCCTCGTCGCGAAGACGGCGTCGAGCGCGGCGACGAGATCGCGGGCGTTGACCGCTCGGGCGCGGGGCGTCGCGTACCGCTCGTCGTCGAGCCACTCGGTGCGGCCCACGGCCCGGCACAGCGCCGGCCAGTGCCGGTCGCCCTGCAACCCGACGATCCAGAACCGGCGGCCGTCGGCGGTGGCGTAGTTGTTCATGCAGGGGTTGCCCATCGCCTCGCGCTGGCCGATGGCGACGTGCTGGCCCGTCAGCACCAGGGTGTTCAGGTCGAAGCTCACGGTGTAGGCGCCCTGGCGGTACAGCGACGTGGTGACGAGCTGGCCGGCGCCGGTGGACTGCCGGGCCACCAGCGCCGCGCACACCGCCGCGGCCAGCGTCATGCCCGCCGAGTGGTCCCCCATGCCGCCGCGCTGGAATGGCGGCACGTCACCCGGCCGGGTGAGGAGGTCGGCGATGCCGGCACGCGCCCAGAACGCGGCGACGTCATAGGCCGCGCGGTCGGCGTCCGGTCCCTCGAGGCCGTAGCCGGTGATCAGGCCGTAGACCAGCCGCGGGTTGCGTTCGGCCAGCGAGGCGAAGTCCAGGCCCGCCCGGGCGAGCGCACCCGGGCGCACGTTGGTGACGAATGCGTCCGCGTCGGCCAGCAGGTCGCCGACCAGCGCCCTGCCCGATGCGGTGCCGAGATCGGCGACGATGCTGCGCTTGGACCTGTTGTCCATCTCGAAGGGCGGGTTGGCGCCGGTGTCGACACCGATCATGCGGCCGAACATGCGGGCCGGATCCCCCTGCGGCGGTTCCACCTTGATGACGTCGGCACCCCAGTCGGCGAGGATCCCGCCCGTGGCGGGCGCGGCCACCCACAACCCCAGTTCGATGACCCTGATGCCCTGCAGCGGTCCGGTCACGCGTCCTCCCGTCGTGTCGGCATCACGTCGTTGGTCACGATGGTGACCACGCGATACCTTACGATCAGCGGTGCCTTTGTAAGCGTCTTCGAAGGTGGGAAGCGAATGACCGGATGACCGTCGAGCACGACGTGGGTGACGGCACCTCCACGCGCCGGCGGATCCTGGCCGCCACGACCGAGGTGCTGGCGCGCAACGGTCAGTCCAAGCTGAGCCTGTCCGAGGTCGCGACGCAGGCCGGAGTCTCGCGGCCGACGCTGTACCGCTGGTTCGCCTCCAAGGAGGAGCTGCTCAACGCCTTCGGCATCTACGAGCGGGAGATGTTCGACTCCGGCATCAGCCAGGCGACGGCGGGCCTGCGCGGCACCGAGAAGCTCGACGCGGCGTTGCAGTTCATCGTGTCCTACCAGCAGTCCTACTCCGGGGTCCGGGTCGTCGACATCGAACCCGAGGTGGTGATCGCCCAGCTCGACCGCGTCATCCCGGTGATGCGGACGCGCCTGGAGCGGTTGCTGCAGGGCCCCAACCGCTCGGTCAAGGCGGCCACCGCGATTCGAGTCGCGGTGTGCCACTACATCGTTCGCAGCGACGACGGCGACCAGTTCCTGGCGCAGCTGCGGCACGCGGTCGGCATCAAGGCGCCGTCCGGGGACTGACCGCGCCGCCGGCCGGCCGCCTCAGCCCTGCGCGGCCAATTGTCCGCAGGCTGCGGCGATCTCGCGGCCGCGGGTGTCACGGACGGTGCACGAGACACCACGTTCACGCACCCGGCGGACGAACTCGCGCTCGACGGGCTTGGGGCTCGCGTCCCACTCGCTGCCGGGCGTCGGGTTCAGCGGGATCAGGTTGACGTGCGCCAGCGGGCCCAGCGCGGCGTGCAGCTTCTTGCCGAGCATGTCCGCCCGCCACGGCTGGTCGTTGACGTCGCGGATCAACGCGTACTCCACCGACACCCGCCGGCCGGTGGCCTCGGCGTAATACCGTGCCGCATCCAGGACTTCGCTGACCTTCCAGCGGTTGTTCACCGGTACGAGCGTGTCGCGCAGCTCGTCGTCGGGCGTGTGGAGCGACAGTGCGAGCGTGACGCCGAGTCGTTCGTCGGCGAGCTTGCGGATCGCCGGCGCGAGGCCCACCGTCGACACCGTGACCGCGCGTGCGGAGATGCCGAAGCCGTGCGGCGCGGGCGCGATGATGCGGCGCACCGCGGCCAGCACCCGGTTGTAGTTGGCCAGCGGCTCCCCCATGCCCATGAACACGATGTTGGAGAGCCGCCCGTCGTGCTCGTCGCGCATGGTGGCCGCAGCCGAACGGACCTGCTCGAGGATCTCCGCGGTCGACAGGTTGCGGGTCAGGCCGGCCTGTCCGGTCGCGCAGAACGGGCACGCCATGCCGCAGCCCGCCTGGGAGGAGATGCACACCGTGGTGCGCTGCGGGTAGCGCATGAGCACCGACTCGAACGTGGTGCCGTCGTGGCCGCGCCACAGGGTCTTGCGCGTCTCCCCGGCGTCGCAGGAGACGCTGCGCACCACCGTCAACAGGTCGGGGAACAGCGCCCGGGCCACCTGGCTGCGCACGGCCGCCGGCAGGTCGGTCATGCGGTCCGGGTCGGCGATCAGCCGGCCGAAGTACTGGTTGGCGAGCTGCTTGCCGCGGAAGGCCGGCAGCCCGAGGTCGGCCACAGCGGTGGCGCGCGCATCCTCGTCGAGGTCGGCGAAGTGCCGCGGCGGCATGCCGCGACGGGGGGCGTCGAATACGAGATCGGTCTTCACGGTGCTTCCAGTATCAGCCTTGGTCGACGAGCACGTCGCGGACCGCGTGCTCGACTGCGGTCAGGACGTCGGGGTCCACGCCGGCACGCCCGCGGACGAAGATCGCCGCCCGGCTGGGAGGCGGCAACCCCTCGGCGAGGCACAGGCCGTCGGGCAGCCGACCGATCATGGGCAGCAGCGCCACGCCGAGTCCCGAGCGCGTCGCCGCAAACAGGCCGGACAGATCCGAACTCTCGGCGGCGATGCGGAAACCGACGCCCAAACGGTCGAGCGCGGCGAAGGTGGGTTCGCGCAGCGTGCACGGTTCGGAGAACATCACCACGGGCAACGGCTCGCCGGCGGGTGCGGAAAAGGACCGGCCCGCGATCCACTTCAGCGCCACCATGCCCGAGGCGTTGGCGGGGTCCAACCCCGAACCGTCGAGCATGACAGCCAGGTCGACGGCGCCGTGCTCCAGGGCGTCGGCCAGCATGACGTTGCGGTCGAGACGGAACCGCAGGCGCCACTGCGGCAGCCGCTCGCCCAGGGCCGCGGTCAGCCCGGGCAGCAGGATGTCGGCGCCGTGCTCGGTCGCACCGATCACCAGCACCTGCTGCTCGACGGCGCCGAGGTCGGCGAGCGCCGCGTCGTGCGCGGCGAGGATCGTGCGGGCGTGGGTGAGGACGCGGTGGCCGAGTTCGGTGAACGCGACGCCGCGGCCGGCCCGTTCGACGACCGGACCGCCGACGACGGCCTCCACCCGACGGACGTGCTGGCTCACCGCCGACTGGGTGACGTGCAGGACGGCGGCCGCGCGGTGAAATCCGCCACAGTCGGCGACCGCCACGACGCTGCGCAGCGGTGCGATGTCCAGCACCTGACCCATGCGGTCACCGTACTCCGATCAGCGAGGACGATCAAAGAACGGCCGGGATGACCCGCAGCGGCAGCACATCGATCGCCGAACGCGATCGATCGTGATCGCCGATAATCGTTGGACCGCACCGCCGGGCGCAGTCGACCATGAGCCCATGACGCCCACCCGCATGCCGCTGCGCACCGCGACGGTCGTGACCGTCTTCTACGCCCTGGGTTACCCCGTGGGAAACCTCGCCGTGCACGCCATGTCGCCGATGGCCGTCCTGGTGTTCCGCTTCGGCCTGGCCGGGCTCATCCTCGGGGCGTGGGCCGCATTCGCGCGGGCACCGTTCCCGTCCGCGCGCACGCTGGGCCACCTGACCGTCACCGGTCTGTTGATGCAGGCCGTCCAGTTCTGCGCGCTCTACTTCGCGATTCAGCACGGGGCGCCCGCAGTGCTGTGCGCGGTGCTCATCGCCATGAACCCCGTGGCGACCGCGCTGCTGGCCGCGGCGTTCCTGCGCGACCGCCTGACGGTCGGGCGGGTCGTCGCGCTGGTGCTGGGCGTCGCGGCGGTGCTCGCGGCATGCGCCAGCCGGCTGATCGCCGAGGGTGGGCTCGATCCGGCCGTGCTGCTCCTGCTGGTGGCGCTGCTGGGGCTCGCCGCGGGCGGGGTGTACCAGCAGCGGTTCTGCGCCGACGTCGACTTCCGCACCTCGACCGCCGTGCAGAACGCCGTCGCGTTCGTCCCGGCCGTCGTCCTGGCGTCCACGACGCCGTTCGAGGTGCACGACCCGGCCAGGGCCGCCGTCGCGGTCGCCGGGGTGGTGCTG
Source organism: Mycolicibacterium grossiae (assembly GCF_008329645.1). Taxonomy (NCBI): domain Bacteria; kingdom Bacillati; phylum Actinomycetota; class Actinomycetes; order Mycobacteriales; family Mycobacteriaceae; genus Mycobacterium; species Mycolicibacterium grossiae. Next base: position 3,397,769 of record NZ_CP043474.1, on the reverse strand, counting down.
CTGAACGCGACGATCGGCGTCTCGCTGTACGTGCGGGCCATCAACCTGCACGGCGCGTCCGCGGTGTCGATGCTCTTCTGCGTGATCCCCGCGGTGGCCGGGGTGCTGTCCTGGTTCATGCTCGGCGAGCGGCCCGACGCCGGCATCGCCGTCGGCCTCGTCCTCGGCGCCGCGGCGTGCTGGCTGAACGCACGGTCGGGACGGCGCGCGGCCGCGGCGCCTCGCGACGCGGACGGTGCGTCAGGCCAGCAGCGTGAGGACGATCCAGGTCGCCACCGCGGACGGCAGCACGGAGTCGATGCGGTCCATCAACCCGCCGTGCCCCGGTAGCAGCGTGCCCATGTCCTTGATGCCGAGATCGCGCTTCACCTGCGACTCGACCAGGTCACCGAGCGTGCCCGTGATGACGAGCATGATGCCCAGCGGCACGCCCACCCACCACGGCTTGTCGAGGATGAACTCGACCGACAGGACCGACACCGCGATGCCGAGCACCAACGAGCCCGACAGTCCCTCCCAGGACTTCTTGGGGCTGATCGCCGGTGCCATCGGGTGCTTGCCGAACAGCACGCCGGCCGTGTAGCCGCCGATGTCGGAGGCGACCACGCCGAGCATGAGGCAGAACACCCGCTGCGCTCCGTCGTCGGGATAGACGAGCAGCACGCCGAAGGCCCCGAACAGGGGAATCCACGCGGCCAGGAACACCGTGACCGCGACGTCGCGCAGGTAGTTGACCGGCGGGGCGGTCAGGCCGCCGCTCAGCAGCCGCCAGATGAGGCACAGCACCACGGTGCCGCCGAACCCGCCCAGCGCGCCGGCGGCGCCGAACGGCCACGTCAGCCACACGATGGCCTGGCCGCCGAGCAGCAGCGGCACCAGCGGGATGGCGTAGCCGCCCTCCCGCAGCCGGCGCGCCACCTCGAGGGTGGCGACGATCATGGCCGCCGCCACGACGGCCACCCAGCCGCGCGGCGCGAACAGCAACGTCGCGATGACGCCGCCGCCCAGGCACGCGCCGACCGCGATGGCGGCGGGGAGGTCCCGCCCGGCGCGGCCTGTCTTCTTCTCCGGCGGCCGGGGCTGCGCGTCGTCGGGCGACGCGCCGTCGGCGGGGGTGGTGTCGGTGGCCACGGCGTCGTTCACTGGAGGGGGTGGGCCCCTAGACCTCCAGCAGCTCGCCTTCTTTGTGCTTGACCAGCTCGTCGATCTGGGTGGTATAGGTGCCGGTGGACTTGTCGAGGTCCTTCTCGGCGCGGCTCACCTCGTCCTCGCCGGCCTCGCCGTCCTTCTTGATGCGCGCCAGCTCGTCCATCGCCTTGCGGCGGATGTTGCGCACCGACACCTTGGCGTCCTCGCCCTTGGACTTGGCCTGCTTGACGAGGTCCCGACGGCGTTCCTCGGTCAGCTGCGGGATCGCGATGCGGATGACGCTGCCGTCGTTGCTCGGGTTGACGCCGAGGTCGGAGTTCCGGATGGCGTCCTCGATGTGCTTGAGCTGGTTGGCCTCGTACGGCTTGATGACGACCAGACGCGCCTCGGGCACGTTGATGCTCGACAGCTGGGTGATCGGAGTCATCGAACCGTAGTAGTCGATGTTAATGCGGGAGAACATGCCGGGGTTCGCGCGGCCGGTCCGGATGGAGGCGAGGTCGTCGCGGGCGACGGCCACCGCCTTCTCCATCTTCTCCTCGGCGTCGAAGAGGGTCTCGTCGATCACTGGGCCATTCCCATCTCAATCCTCACGTGCGCGTCTCGTGGTCGCTCAGCTCGCGACCAGCGTTCCGATCTTCTCACCTGCGACCGCACGCGCGATATTGCCATCGGTCAGCAGGTTGAACACCAGGATCGGCATGCCGTTGTCCATGCACAGGCTGAACGCGGTGGCGTCGGCGACCTTCAGGCCGCGGTCGAGCACCTCGCGGTGGGTGATCGCGATGATCATCTCGGCGTCGGGGTTGAGCCGCGGGTCGTCGGTGAAGATGCCGTCGACGGCCTTGGCCATCAGCACTACGTCGGCGCCGATCTCGAGCGCGCGCTGTGCTGCGGTGGTGTCGGTGGAGAAGTACGGCAGCCCCATGCCGGCGCCGAAGATCACCACCCGACCCTTCTCCAGGTGCCGGCGGGCGCGCAGTGGGATGTAGGGCTCGGCGACCTGACCCATCGTGATGGCGGTCTGTACCCGGGTGTCGATGCCCTCCTTCTGCAGGAAGTCCTGCAGGGCAAGGCTGTTCATGACGGTGCCGAGCATGCCCATGTAGTCCGAGCGGGTGCGCTCCATGCCGCGCTGCTGCAGCTGCGCCCCGCGGAAGAAGTTGCCGCCGCCGATCACGACGGCGACCTGCACGCCGCTGCGCACCACGTCGGCGATCTGCCGGGCCACCAGGGCGACCACGTCGGGATCGAGGCCGACCTGGCCTCCGCCGAACATCTCCCCGCCGAGCTTGAGCAGGACGCGGGAGTACTTCGGCCGCAGTGGGGCCGCCTGGGTCATCGGGCTCCTCCGGTCTCGGCAGGACGTTCACTGTCGTCGTCGGCGCAGCCGGCGACGGGCGTGTCCAATCCTGCCTCATCTTAGGAGTCCGACGACGCAGGGGGCGGTCCTCAGCCGAGGTGCGCCACGAGCAACCAGGCGCGAACCGACCTCCGTCCGTTCGGCTCGTCCCGGACGTCGGCGCCGGCGAACCCGGAGAACCGCTCGGCGGCGTCGGCGGGCACGGCGGCGTGGATGCGGGCCGGACGCACCTCGTCGATGACCCAGTACCGGCCGACCACCTCACGCAGCTCCTCCTCGGTCACCGGGTTCGCCGGTCCCGCGGCCATGGTCGTGCGGTCGAACACCAGCACGACGTAGGAGGCACCCGGGGCGGCCGCCCGCACGATCGACTGCTGGTAGCCGTCGCGCAGCTCGACCGGCATGGAGTGGAACAGCGTGCTGTCGATGATCGTCCCGAACCGGCCGTCGTAGCCGCCGAAGGAGCTGATGTCGGCGACTCCGAAGGTCGCCGACGTCAGGCCGCGCCGCGCGGCCTCGGCGCGGGCGAGGTCGATCGCGGTGGCCGACTGGTCGAGCCCGACGACCGTGAAGCCGCGCTCGGCGAGGTACATCGACGTCGCGGCCTCGCCGCAACCGGCGTCGAGCACCTCACCGTGGACGGCGCCCGCATCGATCAGCGCGGCGATCTCGGGCTGCGGCTCGCCGATGCTCCACGGTGGCCGGTGGCCCATCCCCATCTCGCCGTCTTCGCCGCGGTAGGCGTTGTCGAACATCACGTCGGTCGGTCTCGTCATGGCTCCGGTGTATCAACCGGGTTGATATATGTCAATATGATTGACATGCCGGACGGAGACAAGCCCCTGGGCTACCTGCTGCAGCGCGTCACCACCCGGTTGCGCACCGAGGTCACCGACGCCGTGCTCGCGCCGCTCGGTCTGACCTTCCCGGAGTACATCTGCATGCGGATGCTGTCGCACGCGCCGGGCCGCTCCAACGCCGAACTGGCGCGCGACGTCAACGTGTCGCCGCAGGCGATGAACACGGTGGTTCGCGGACTGCAGGACCGCAACCTCATCACCCGGCCGGCCAGCGTGCCGTCCGGACGGTCACTGCCCATCGAGTTGACCCGGGCCGGCACCGCGCTGCTCGCCCGCACCGACACCGGAGTCCGCGAGGCCGAGCGCAAGACCCTCGCGCCACTGTCGGACGCCGACCAGCGCACACTGCGCCGATTGCTCGCCGACCTCGGCTAGCGCCGACGTTGGCTCGGGGGCGGCGGCGACACGCCGCCGCCCCGGCCGGGCGGCGACGACCCTAGGACTCCCGCGCGACGTGGGCGACCGGGTGGCCACCGCCGTGTGCGTGGCACGCCTTCGGCGGTGACGGCGGCAGGTCGAGCGCCGGGTTGCCGTCGAAGAAGCCGACCGGCTTGAGGTGGAAACCCGTGTAGGCGCACGGCATCACCGGCCAGTCCTCCGGCCGCACCACGTGGTGCGCGCCGACGGTGTACCAGAGCACGACGTCGGCGTCCTCGAGCGGAGCGTCGTCGGCGATGAACTCGGGCAGACCCTGCGCGTCGGCGGACTGGTACATGTAGTCGCCGGCCGCGTACAGCTCCTTCGGGTCGTACTTCGTCACCCAGAGGTTGTGCTGCACGAAACGCGCCCGGTCGTAGATGTAGGACCCCTCCTGCACCATCACCGGGACGATGTCCTTCGGCGTCAGCTTGTAGGCCACCGGGCTGCCCAGCTCGTTGCGCTTGGACGGGTTGACGACCTTCCAGTACCGGCCAGTCTTCCACTCCCAGTCCCGGGCACCCTCGGATTCGGACGCCACCAGCGTGTCCCGCGTGATCCAAGCGTTGCGGTGCGGATTGAGGTCGGGATCGGGCTCGGGTATCGAATCCACTTCGTAGACACTGTTTCCCGCGCCGTCGACGTTCATGTCGAGACGGAAGTTGAAGAAGTGCTGATGGTTGGGTCCGTAGATGCCCGGCGCCACCATCTTGCCCCAGCGCGGTTCCTCCCCCTCGGCGATGGCGCCGGTGGTGAGCACGCCCGACAACTTCACCTCGACCTCGATCGACGCGTCGTTGTACAGGTACCAGAAGAAGCCGTACTCGTAGTTGCCGACGGTGCAGATCATCGAGATGACGAGGCGACGTGAGCGCCGCACCTCCACCTCCTCGGTGCGGAAGTCGGTGTGCTTCCAGGAGATCCCGAAGTCCTCCTCGTGCATGCAGATGGCGTTCGGGATGGTGACCGCGTTGCCGCTGGAGTCGTTGACCGTGCCGTCGAAGTAGTGGATCTCACCGAGGCAGTCGCAGCCCAGGGTCAGCGGGTTGGCCGAGAAGCCCATGCCCACCTCGCCCATGTCGAACACGTTCTTGTTCCAGTGCGTCGGCGACGTGTCACCGTAGGGAACCACCATCTCCGACAGCGACCCGCGGTACATCACCGGACGGGTCTCACCGCGGTCGGTGTAGGTCACCTCGTGCAGCGTGATGCCCTCGCGCGGGTTGAAGCCGATGCGCAGCGACCACTTCTGCCACTGCACCTTCCACCCGTCGACGGTGAAGCTCGGCCCCTCGGGCTGGGTGATCTCGATCGGCTTGACGTCGTCGCGGAACTCGGTGAACGCAGGTCGGTTGTTCGGGTCGAACATGAACTGCTCGCTGTAGTTGCCCGCCGTCGGCGGCAGCGGGACGACGCCGTGGTCCTCGATGTCGATGACCTCCATCGCATCGAGGTCGAACGTCACGATGAGTCCCTCGACGGGACGCGCGTAACCGTGCTCGGACGGCGCGGCACGCATGAACGTCAGCGGGCGACAGATGAGCGGCGAGTTCTCGTAGTGGTCCGCCGCGCCGTAGTACCCCGCGGGCCAGGGATCGATCATCGCCAGGCCGAAGTCGGTGACACCACGCTGGCGCATCGCCTCCTGCCAGCGGGGGTCCTCGCGGACCTTCTCCTCGACTCCCGTCATGTGTTCGACGAGGTAGGACGGGAAGCGGCCCGGCACCGCGGTCCAGGAGTCGATCATCCGCGCCCCGAGATCCACGACGGCCTCGTAGATCATCTTCGCCGCCGCGTCGTACATGCTGGCGAACGCGCAGCGCGGCACGTCGTCGAGACCTTCGAACGTCAGGGTCGGGGTCTTGCCCGGCTCGGCGAGCTGGATCATCACGAACTTCAGTGTCGGCGTGGCATATTCGCTCGCCATGATGATGGCGGCAGCCGCTTGGATCTCCGCCCCCGAGAGCGGGTCCAGCGGGTAGCGGGTGACGTCCTCGCCGGTGGTCGATGCAACGGTGTCCTCGAGCGTCATGTGGTGGGTTCCTTCGTTTCCGTGAGGTCGAAGACGGCCAGGTGTGCCAGCGCGTCCTCTTGGGTGGTCTTGTGTGCCGAGCGACGGCCGAAGACGTAGACGACCAGGCCGAGGGCGAACATGCCGAGGCTGATGCTGCCGACCCACGTCATCCACTCGCCGTCGCCGACGCCACTGCTCGCGAGCCACGACTTCGCGAACGAGTAGTAGATGCCGCCGATGGTGCCGAGAGTGCCGACGATCACGGTGATCCAGACGCCGACCATCCCGCCGGGGATGCGCCAGAACGTCTCGTTCGCGTAGCGATCGGCGTACTTCTTGCGTGCAACGACCACCGGGATCAGGAAGAAGAACCCGGACAGCAGCCATACCGTCGACAGGCCGCCCTGCAGGAAGATCGTCGTGTTCACCAGGCTGCTCTGCGAGTACAGCCCGATGATCAGCAGCGAGGAGAGCACACCCTGAATGAGGATGGCGCTCACCGGGTTACGGGTCCGCGGGTTCAGGTGGGTGAAGATGCGCGGCAGGTGCCGCTCCAGTCCCGACACGAAGATGAGACGCGAGTAGGCGACCTGGTAGGTCATCAATGCCACCACGATGATCAGCGCGAGCACGATCGCGCAGATCTCCATCAGGCCGGGGAAGCCCGCGACGTCCAGCATCCCGATGACGCCCGTCACCGCGTCGATCTCGTCGGTGGGCAGCGCCATCATCGTGCCCAGCGTGGTGAGCAGGTAGATCGCCACCAGCGCCGTCGAGCCCCAGAGGATCATCCGCGGGCCGCTCCGGCGGACCGACAGGAACTCCGCACCCATGTTGTACGGGGTCTCGACGCCGAGCAGGTAGAGCAGCACGGTGCCGTAGAGGAAGCCCGCCACCGCGAAGTTGGGGATCACGGCGTCATGCCAGTTGAACGGGGTCGCCGAGCCGTTCTTTGCCGCGAACAGCACACCGCAGACGAAGATCGTCAGCGCGAGCACGCCGAACACCACGAAGACGACGTTCATGATGCGTTGGCTGGCGGCGAGTTTGGCGAGCGCCAGGCCGATGACCACCCACATGATGACCAGCTGCAGGATCACGCTCGTCATGACGCCCAGCTCGGCGTGGAACGCCAGCAGCAGGAACGAGAGCACCACCGCCGGCGACGACGCCGCGTTGAGGATCACCGGCACCCACGACAGGTAGCCGCCGATGAAGCCCCACGTCTCCCCCATGGTCCGGGTCGCCCAGATGTACACACCGCCCTGGCCCGGCCACAGGTTGCCCAGTTCCACGACGGCCATGCCGGCGGGAATCAGGAACGTGAGGATGCCGAGGATCCACATGGGGATGGCGGTCCAGCCGCCGGTCGCCATGACCGACGAGCCGGTGATCCAGCAGATGATGAACACGTAGGCGGCGGTCAGGCCGAACGTGCTCATCACCTTGGGCAGGATCTGCTCGGGGACCAGCTCGGTGGTCATCAGGGCGTCGCGGTCGGCGGTGCTGCCGACCGGGCCGGGCTTGGCGGGTCCCGGCGCCTCTAGTTCTGCGGTCATACGATCTGTCCGTCCTTCATCCGTACGACACGGCTCGCTTCGTCGGCCACCGTGGGGTCATGGGTGCTCGCGACGACGGTGACGCCGAGCGTCGAGCACAGGTCGCGCAGCATGCGCACCACCGTCTCCCCCGTGCGGTGGTCGAGGTTCGCCGTGGGTTCGTCGGCGAGCACCAGCGTCGGGTTGCTGATCAGCGAACGCGCGATCGCCGTGCGCTGCTGCTCGCCGCCCGACATCTTGGTGGGCTGATGGTTGATGCGATGACCGAGTCCGACGAGTTCCAGCAGCTCGGTGGCGCGCGTGCGCAGCGCCTTCCGGTCGTACGGCTCGAACATCAACGGGAGTTCGACGTTCTCCACCGCGGACAGGAATGGAATCAGGTTGTAGCTCTGGAAGATGAAGCCGATGGTGTCGTGGCGCAGCGCCGCGAACTGGCTCTCGGTGATCTTGCCGGTGTCCTGGCCGGCGACCTTCACGGTGCCCTTGGTGGGCCGGTCCAGCCCGCCCATGATGTTCAGCAGCGTCGACTTCCCGCTGCCGCTGGGGCCCATCAGACAGACGAATTCGCCGGGCATGACCTGTAGTTCGACGGCGACGAGGGCCTTGACCACCTCATCGCCAAGCTTGTGCAGCTTCCACACGTCGGAGATCTCGATGACCGGGGCCGACGCGGCCGCGGTCGGAACCTGCTCGGACGCCGTGACGTCCCTGGTGTCGTCGAGTGCGGTCATGATCTAGCCTCCTGCTGAAAGGGAACGAATCGGTGGACGCGACGCCGCGTTCCACGTCGGGATGATGCTGGTGGCCAACGCCGCCACGATGCTGATGACGACGGCGATCCCGGAACCGAGCAGCACGCCGGAGACCTCGACGCCGGCGGGCGCCAGACCCGTCACGCCGACGATCCACCCGCACAACGCGGCCAGCGCCACGCCGACGATCGCCCCGAGCACGGCGGCCACCACCGGTTCGACCAGCAGGGCGACGACCACGGGAGCGCGCGGGATCCCGTTGGCACCCAACACTCCGAGTTCACGGGTGCGGTGGGCGACGGTCCGGGTGGTCGCCACCGCGACCTCGACGACGCCGACCAGCAGCACGGTGACGGCGATGAGGACGACGGCGCGGCCGATCTCGTCGGCGTGCCCGAGCGTCGCCGACTGTGCGGCGATGCCGGCGGACATGCCGAACACGATGACCACCAGGAAGGCGCCGGTCGCGGTCGTCACGATGGGCAGCACCATCTCGCCGACTCTGCGACGCGCCGCCAGCCAGCCGTAGGCCAGGCCCTTCGAGATCATCTGATTTGCCTCCTCTTCGCGCAAGCGCTCATCGGTCCCCCAGGAGGTCGACCGGGCGTTGTTGCAGCAGCCGGTGTACGGGTACCAGTGCACCGACGATCGCCATGGCGGGCAGGAACGCGGCCACCATCGCCGCGGCCTGCAGCCACGCCGTGGGCGTGGCGATACTCGGAATCGTCAGTGCGACCGCGGCGCCCGCGCCGAGGACGCCGACGAGGTAGGCGACGACGAAGACGATGCCGGATTCGACGAGGAAGAAGTAGAGGACCTCGTCGGCCAGCCCGATGCTCGACATGATGCCGAATTCGCGCTTGCGTTCGGCCACCGCGGCCAGGAAGGACGACAGGGCGATCACGAAGCCGAGCACCAGGCCGATGATCGAGATGAGACCGAGGGTGCTGCTGGTGACCTTGCCCGAGAAGAGCGCCGAGTAGTTCTGCTCGAAGGTGAGCGGACCGGAGCCGCCGACGAGGTCGTAGACCAGCCCGCGCCCTGCCGGGTCGGGGACGACCGACGGGTCGTAGGTGGCGGGGAGGTCCGAGGCCGCACCGAAGGTGGCCCCGAGGTCGCGTCGCTTCTCCTGCCCGGCCGGGGCCCAGACCGTGTACCACCCGCGATCCCCGACGATCGTCGATGCCAGCGCGCTCGACACCCAGACACTCTGCCCGGAGCCGTCGACGGCGGCCGTCAGGTTCTGGCCGCCCACGGTCACCGTGTCACCGCTGGAGACGCCGAGCCGCTCGGCGACCGCGGAGCCGAAACGCGCTTGTCCGGACGGGATCTCGTCGACACCGCGCAGCGAGACCGCGTCGCCCGCGATGTCCGTGACACCGGAGAGGGTGCGCTCGGCGCGCCAGCCGTCGGGAACGACCACGGCCGGGGCGGCGCCCTCGGCGACGAGCGCCTGGACGTCGGCGTCGTACTGCACGCCGGCTGCGGGGATCGCCCAGACCTGCGCGTCGCCGAGCACGTCGGTGACGGCGTCGGCGCCGGTGATCGCGAAACTCGACGAGATGGTGCGGACGATCGTGACGCAGGCGATGGCGAGCGCGATGCCGAGGACGGACAGGATGAACCGCTCGGGCCGCCGCCTGATGTTGGCCAGTGCGAAGCGAACCAGACACGCGAACGTGTTCCCCGACGCCGACGTGGCGATGGCCGGCGCTGTCACGGCGGCGGGTTCGATCCCGACCTCGGAGGTCTCCACACCGGAGATGGTGGGATCGCCGTGTTTCGCCGAGCGCGCCCGCGGGTGTCCAACGGGTTAACGGCAGCGTCAGTCGGTTACCGGATCGTAAGGACTGGACAACGGATTTCGTCGTCCGGCGTCGAGGATTCGTCGAAAGACATTGTCGGCGTGGGCATTCAGGACGACGGATTTCGCAGCGTCCGCCAGTCCTGGGCTTCCTCGAGTTCGAAGGCCAGTCGCAGCAGCACGGCCTCCTCGCCGGCGCGCGCGCTAAACATCATGCCGATGGGCAGGCCGGCTGCCGAGGTGGCGAGCGGCAGCGAGATCGCCGGATCGCCGGTGACGTTCTGCAAAGGTGTGAACGCCACCCACGCCACCAGGCGCTCGATGATCTGGTCGTAGTCGGCGGTCGGGTCGAGGTGGCCGATCCGCGGCGTGACGTCCGCCAGCGTGGGGGTGAGCAACACGTCGTACGGCGAGACCGCCGAAAGCATCCGCCGGCGCAGCGAGGCGAGCCGTGCGACGGTCAGCGGCAGCCGGTGCAGGCGGCGGGCCGCATGGCGCTCCAGCCCGAGGGTCAGGTTGTCCAGGCGGGACCGGTCGAAGGACGGGCCGAATCGCGAACGCCCGCCGTGCACCAGCGCGAACGCCAGCAGCGACCAGTAGAGCAGGAAGTCGTCGATGAACGACGCCGGCACCGGCGGCTGCTCCAGGTGATCGACCCGGTGGCCCATGCGCTCCAGCAGGTCCGCGGTGCGCAGCGTCGCGTCGCGCACCTCGGGGCTCGCCTCGCGCTGCACCGATCGGGTGCAGACGCCGACCCGCAGCCGCGTGCGGCCGGGGCCGGACACGTCGCCGATCGGTTGCAGGCGCGGTGGGCGCCAGGCCCGCTCGGCCTCGGCGTAGAAGGCGGCGGTGTCGCGCACCGACCGGGTGAGGACGCCGTTGGCGACGATGCGGATGGGCATCTCCCGCATGTTCCGGTCGAGCGGCAGGCGCCCGCGGGTCGGCTTGAGCCCCACCAGGCCGTTGCAGGCCGCCGGGATGCGAATCGAGCCGCCGCCGTCATTGGCGTGCGCGATGGGGACCGCGCCGGCCGCGACGAACGCACCCGAGCCCGACGACGAGGCGCCCGCGGTGTAGTCGGTGTGCCAGGGATTGCGCACCGGCCCGAGCCGGGGGTGCTCGGCCGAGGCGCTGAACCCGAACTCCGAGAGCCGCGTCTTGCCCAGCGGCACCAGACCGGTCGCGAGGTACACCCGGGCGAAGTCGCCGTCGGAGACCTCCGGGCGCGGCGTCCACGCGTCGGTGCCGTCCATGGTCGGCATCCCGGCGACCGCGACGTTGTCCTTGACGAAGGTCGGCACCCCGTCGAAGGCGCCGCCGAACGGGTGCCGCGCGGCGGCCCGTCGTCGCGCCAGGTCGAAGGCCTCGAAGGCCAGCCCGTTGAGGGCGGGGTTCACGGCCTCGGTGCGTGCGATCGCCGCCTCGACCACCTCGGCGCGGGAGACCTCACCGGCGGCGAGGGCGGCCGCTACGCCGACGGCGTCGAGGTCGCCCAGCGCGTCGTCGCGGAAGGCGCTGACCGGATGCGGATCGGTTTCCATCCCGCGACGGTACCAATACGTACCACGGCGGTTGCGGGGCACCGACGCGAGAAGACCCCGCGCCGCCGGGATCACCGGCGGGTCGCGGGGTCTTCGGTGCGCGGCTGATGCGCCGCGCAGGTCGTGTTGCTAGGCCTGACCGACCTCGAAGCGGGCGAACCGCGTCACGGTCACGCCGGCGTCGTCGAGGAGGGCCTTGACGGTCTTCTTGCTGTCGGACACCGACGGCTGGTCGAGCAGCACGACGTCCTTGTAGAAGCCGGTGAGGCGACCCTCGATGATCTTGGGCAGTGCCTGCTCGGGCTTGCCCTCGTTGCGGGCGGTCTCCTCGGCGATGCGACGCTCGTTGGCGACCAGGTCCTCGGGCACGTCGTCACGCGTCAGGTACTTGGCCTTCAGCGCGGCGATCTGCAGCGCCACGGCGTGCGCGGCGCTCTCGTCGGAGCCGGTGTACTCGACCAGCACGCCCACGGCGGGCGGCAGGTCCGCCGAGCGCTTGTGCAGGTAGGTCTCCACCGTGCCGTCGAAGTAGACGGCACGACGCAGCTCGAGCTTCTCGCCGATCTTGGCGGACAGGTCCGCGATCAGCTGCTCGACCGTGGTGTCGCCGGCCGTGGCGGACTTCAGGGCGTCGACGTCGGCTGCCTTGGCAGCGGCCGCCGCGGTGACGATCTGGTCGGCCAGGGCCTGGAACTCCGCGTTCTTCGCAACGAAGTCCGTCTCGGAGTTCAGCTCGATGAGCGCGCCGTCCTTGGCGGCCACGAGACCCTCGGCGGTGGCACGCTCGGCACGCTTGCCGACGTCCTTGGCGCCCTTGATCCGCAGCAGCTCGACGGCCTTGTCGAAGTCGCCGTCCGAATCGGCCAGCGCGTTCTTGCAGTCGAGCATCCCGGCGCCGGTCAGCTCGCGAAGTCGCTTGACGTCGGCAGCGGTGTAATTCGCCATTTCAGCCTTCCCTAGGGGTTCTGGGCGGGGGTGGGTTCGGTCTGGATGTCGGCCTCCGGGGTTCCCGGGGCGGCACCGGCGGCCGTGGGCGACGCGGTGGCGCCGGCCAGCAGTTCCTGCTCCCATTCGGCGAGCGGCTCGGTGGCCTCGGCGTCGGACTTGCCGGCACCGGAGCGGGCCTGCAGGCCCTCGGCCACCGCGGACGCGATCACCCGGGTCAGCAGTGCGGCCGACCGGATGGCGTCGTCGTTGCCCGGGATCGGGTAGTTCACCTGATCGGGGTCGCAGTTGGTGTCCAGGATCGCGATGACCGGGATGCCGAGCTTGATGGCCTCCGACACCGCGAGGTGCTCCTTGTTGGTGTCGACGACCCAGAGGGCCGACGGCACCTTGGCCATGTCGCGGATACCGCCGAGGCTGCGCTCCAGCTTGTTCTTCTCGCGGGTCAGCATCAAGATCTCCTTCTTGGTGCGACCCTCGAAGCCACCGGTCTGCTCCATCGACTCGAGTTCCTTGAGCCGCTGCAGACGCTTGTGGACGGTGGAGAAGTTGGTGAGCATGCCGCCGAGCCAGCGCTGGTTCACGTACGGCATGCCGACGCGGGTCGCCTCTTCGGCGATCGATTCCTGCGCCTGCTTCTTGGTGCCGACGAACATGATGCTGCCGCCGTGGGCGACGGTTTCCTTGACGAACTCGTACGCCTGGTCGATGTAGGTCAGCGTCTGCTGCAGGTCGATGATGTAGATGCCGTTGCGGTCGGTGAAGATGAACCGCTTCATCTTGGGGTTCCAGCGTCGGGTCTGATGCCCGAAGTGAGCGCCGCTGTCGAGCAGCTGCTTCATGGTTACGACAGCCATGGTTCGGCCACGTCCTCTTCTCGTCGGTTGTCGTCCGGAATCAAGGCGATGCCGGACCCTGGCGTCTGCTGCGTGCCGGACCCGTACGAGGTACGGGACCGCCCGGCATGCGGATGCAGCCTTGAGATACGGGGCTGCGGCGCAGGCGCGCGAAGTCAGTCCGCCGAAGCGAACTGCGGGACTGAGTTTACACCGTTGACATGCGTGCTTTCGCCACGCGCGCGCCCGCTGCCGCGAGACGGGCCGTCATCCACAGTGCCACCTTCATCCCCAGCCGCCGGCACGCCCCTTGCCCGGGCCGCTTTCGGCCGCTGAGCTGGTCGTATGCGGCCCATCGTCCTGCTGGCGGTCCTGGTGTTGCTCGGTGCGGCGCCGGCGCGGGCGGGTCCCGGGCCGCCGGACGGGCGTCTCGACTGGCCCTTGCGACCGGTTCCGGCGGTACTGCGAACGTTCGACGCGCCGCGACCCAACTGGAAGCCCGGGCACCGCGGCGTCGACCTCGCCGGTGAGGAGGGGCAGGCGGTGCTGGCCGCGGCCCCGGGCACCGTGGTGTTCGCCGGGGAGTTGGCGGGCCGTCCGGTGATCTCGGTGGCCCACCCCGGCGGGCTGCGGACGAGCTACGAACCGGTGCGGACCCGGGTGCGGGCGGGGTCGTTGGTCGGTGCGGGCAGCGTGCTCGGCGAACTGGTCGCCGGCCATGCCGGCTGCCCGGCGCCGGCGTGTCTGCACTGGGGCGCGATGTGGGGTGCGGCGTCGGCCGCGGACTACGTCGATCCGCTGGGCCTGCTGGTGGACACCGAGGTGCGACTCAAGCCACTGCGGCCGGCGTGACTGGTCCGAGCGGCGACTGGGAACACTGCGGTGATGATGGTGTCGACGCAGTCGCAGCGCGCCCGCCCCTTGCGGTTCGGGTTGACGACGGCGCTGCCGCGGGGCCGTGAGTTCGCGGACTTCACCGCAGCCGTCGAGGACGTCGGCTTCGACGTCATGACGTTCGCCGACCACCTGCTGCCCACGCTGGCCCCGTTCTCGGGCGCCGCGGCCGCTGCGGCAGCGACCACGCGGTTGCACGTCGGGACGCTGGTGCTCAACAACGACCTGCGCCATCCCGTCGACGTGGCGCGGGAGGCGGTGACGTTGGCGGCCATATCGGGCGGGCGGTTCGAACTGGGCCTGGGCGCCGGACACATGAAGTCCGAGTACGACGCCGCGGGACTGCGGTTCGACGACGCCGCGACGCGCGTCGACCGGCTGGTCGAGGCCGTCGAGGTGATCTGCCCGCTGCTGACCGGTCGGGCCGTCGCCGTCGACGGGACGCACTACCGGGTGCATGCCGGGGCCGGCGAACTCGTCGCCGCGCCGCCCTACCGGGTGCCTCTGCTGTTGGGCGGCAACGGGTCTCGCGTCCTGTCGCTGGCCGGCCGGGTGGCCGACATCGTGGGGCTGGCGGGCGTGACGCACAACGCCGACGCCACCGAGGTGCGGCTCACCCACTTCGACGACCGGGGGGTGATCGACCGCATCGAGGTGGTGCGCGCCGCGGCGGGCGACCGGTTCGAGGAGATCGAGCTGAACGGCCTGATCCAGTTCGTGGTGCCGACCACCGACCGGGCGGCCGCGGCGGCCGAGATCGCCGGCGCGGTGGGCGGGGTCTCGCCGGCGACCATCCTCGACTCGCCCTTCGTGCTGCTCGGCACGCACGAGGAGATGGCCGAGACGCTCGTCGACCGCCAGCGCCGCTACGGCATCAGCTACTGGACGGTGTTCGACGAACTCGCGGGGCGGCCGTCGGCGCTGCCCGACATCGCGAAGGTGATAGCGCTGCTGCGCGGCTAGGTGTGCTGACCGCGGTCGCTAGGCGCGCGGGTGGGCCTGGTCGTGCACGGCCCGCAGCCGCGCGACGGTGACGTGGGTGTAGAGCTGCGTGGTGGCGAGCGTGGAGTGGCCGAGCAGCTCCTGCACGACGCGCAGGTCGGCGCCACCCTCGAGCAGATGCGTTGCGGCGCTGTGCCGGAGGCCGTGCGGGCCGATGTCCGGGGCGCCGTCGACGGCGGACATCGTCTGATGCACGACGGTGCGGGCCTGGCGCGGGTCGAGACGTCCACCGCGCGCACCGAGCAGCAATGCGGGACCGGACGCGGCCGTCGCGAGCGCGGGTCGGCCGTCGGTCAGCCAGGCGGTCAGCGCGCGGTGCGCGGGCTCGCCGAACGGCACGGTGCGCTGCTTGTCGCCCTTGCCGAGCACGCGGACCAGCCGCCGGGAGGCGTCCACGTCGTCGACGTCGAGGCCGCACAGCTCACTGACGCGAATGCCCGTGGCGTAGAGCATCTCGACGATCAGCCGGTCGCGCAGCGCGAGTGGATCGCCCTGCTGCGCACCAGACGTCGCGGCGTCCATGGCGTCGCGCGCCTGGTCCTGGCGCAGGACCGCGGGCAGCGTGCGGTGGGCGCGCGGCACCTGCAGGCGGGTCGCGGGGTCGGTCTCCAGCAGACCGCGGCGCAGCGCCCAGGCGGTGAAGGTCTTGACCGCCGACGTGCGGCGGGCCAGGGTGGTCCGCGCCGCGCCGGCAGCGGCCTGCGACGACAGCCAGGACCGCAGCAGCGGCAGGGTGAGGTCGGCCGGCCGGGCGTCGGGGCGGCGCTCGGCCAGGAAACCGAACAGTGCGCGCAGGTCCCCGAGGTAGGCGCGGCGGGTGTGCTCGGACCGGCCGCGCTGCAGGTCGAGGTAGGAGTCGAAGTCCTCCAGCACCGCGTCCAAGTGAGCCGTCACGCCGTTCACGGTGGCAGAACGGGACGACGTCTGGCGAGCGCGCCCCGGCGTGTGTGACAGTATCGAGACCTCGTCAGAGGACGGCGCGCAACGTGTCCGGTGTGAGGTCGGCGAGCGCCGTGTAGCCGTCGACGGCCATGGTGAGGTCGGCCTCGGCCAGCAGCGACCGCAGCACGTGCACCACGCCGTCGGTGCCGCCCAGCGCCATGCCGTAGGCGTAGGGACGGCCGACCCCCACCGCGGTCGCCCCCAGCGCGAGGGCCTTGACGACGTCGGCGCCGCTGCGGATGCCGGAATCGAACAGGACGGGCACGTCGCCGGCGGCCTCGACGACGGCTGACAGGCAGTCGATCGCGGGCAGCCCGCCGTTGGCCTGCCGACCGCCGTGGTTGGAGCAGTAGATGCCGTCGACGCCGCCGTCGATGGCGCGCCGGGCGTCGTCGGGGTGGCAGATCCCCTTCACCAGCAGCGGCAGCGTGGTGAGCGATCGCAGCCACGGCAGGTCGTCCCACGACAGGGCGTTGCCGAAGGTCGACACCCACTGCAGGACGGCGGCCTGCGGGTTCTCCTCCGGCGACTGGGCCAGCGAGCCGCGGAACACCGGGTCGCTGGTGTAGTTGGCCAGGCAGTGCCCGCGCAGTTGCGGGAAGTTCGACGTCGACAGGTCACGCGGACGCCAGCCCGGGATCCAGGTGTCGAGCGTGACGATGATGCCGCGGTAGCCGGCGGCCTCGGCGCGCCCGACGAGGCTGGCGGCCAGGTCGCGGTCCTTCGGCGTGTAGAGCTGGAAGTAGCCGGGGGTGTCCCCGAACGCGGCGGCGACGTCCTCGAGCGGATCGGTGGTCAGCGTGGACACGACCATCGGCACGCCGGTGCGCGCCGCCGCCCGGGCCGCCGCCACGTCGCCGTGGCCGTCCTGCGCGCACAGCCCGATGACGCCCACCGGCGCCATGAACAGCGGTGACGGCAGCGTCGTGCCGAACAGCTCGACCGACAGGTCGCGTTCGGTGGCGCCGCCGAACATCCGCGGCATCAGCCCCCAGCGGTCGAAGGCGGAGACGTTGACGCGTTGCGTGCGTTCGTCACCCGCGCCGCCGGCGACGTAGGACCACAGCGATGGCGACATCGCCGACCGGGCCCGTTCCTCGAGATCGGCGAACGCCATCGGCAGCGACGGCACGACCCCGGACAGGCCCTGCAGGTAGATCTCGAGCTGGTAGTCAGCGAATGCCATGGGCGACAGCCTGCCAGGTGCATCTGACGCCGGGGCCCAGTCGCTCGACGCAGAGGCCCGGTCGCTCGAGCCGAGGCTCGGTCACTTGAGCCGGTGTCTCAGTCGCCCGAGCCGGCCTCGGCCTTCGCCAGCTCGGCCTTCCACTGGCGGAAGGTCTCCTCGGTGCGGCCCCGCCGCCAATAGCCGGAGATCGACGCCCACTTCGCGTCGACGCCGCGCTCCTTGCGGACGTAGGTGCGCAGGTTGTGCATGACGGCCTGCGCCTCGCCGTGGATGAACACGTGCGGCTGGCCGGGCAGCCACAGCGCCTCCTTGACCGCCGCGATCAGCGGCGCGTGGTCGCCGGCCTGGTCCTCGGGAACGAGGTCCGCACGACCACCGCGGTAGATCCACCGCACCTCGACGCCCTCGGGAACGGTCAGCTCGACCTCGTCGTCCGGTCCGCTCACCTCGATGAAGGCGCGGCCAACGGCATTGGGCGGCAATGCTTCCAGCGCGGCGCTGATCGCCGGCAGCCCCGCCTCGTCACCCGCCAACAGATGCCAATCGGCGGCCGGGTCGGGCGAGTAGGCACCGCTCGGTCCCATCAAAAAGGCCCGCTGCCCCGGTTCGGCGGCCGCCGCCCACGGGCCGGCGACGCCGAGATCGCCGTGCACGACGAAGTCGATGGTGATCTCGCGACGCTCGGGATCGGCCTTGCGGACGGTGTAGGTGCGGACCACCGGGCGGTGCTCGTCGGGCAACCCGTCGAAGCCGTCCAGGGTGAGCGGCTGCGGCAGCGCGCTGACGTCGACGTCGTTGCGGACGATGACGATCTTGACGTAGGAGTCGGTGTAGTCGCTGGGCGTGAAGGTGTCGAAGCCGCTGCCGCCGAGCACCAACCGGATCATGTGCGGGGTCAGCTGCTCCTTGCGCACCACCTCGAACGTGTGGATCGGACGCCCTGCCACGCTTGCCTCCCAGCCTCTCGCACCGTCGTTGACCGACGCAGCCGACTATACGAGCGCCCGGGGAGCGCCGGTCGGCTACGGTTGCCGGCCGGTTCATCGGCGCGCCAGTCGCCACTCGCCCTGCGCACGGGTGACCAGGCCCGTGAGCTCGAGCACCGCCAGCGGTCCGAGCACGTGCTCGGTGGGGATTCCCGCGGTCACGGCGATCTGGTCGGCGGTCTTCGTGCCACGGCCGGGCAGCGCGTCGTAGACGCGACGCGCCACGTCGTCGAGCCCGTCGAGCGGATCGGTGGGATGCGCCGGCTCGTCGGCGAGTTCGCCCATGCGCCCCACCAACTCCACCACGTCGGCCGCCCGGGTGATCACGTGAGCGCCGTTGCGCAGCAGCACGTGGCACCCGGCGGACGCCGAGGACGTCACCGGGCCGGGTACGGCCCCGACCGGGCGGCCCAGCGCGTCCGCCCATGCCGCCGTGCTGGCTGCGCCGCTGCGCAGCCCGGCTTCGACGACCACCGTCGCGCCGCCGAACGCCGCCACCAGCCGGTTGCGGGTGAGGAACCGGTACCGCGCCGGGCCCACACCAGGCGGATACTCGGTGAGCAGCAGACCCTCCTTGGCGACGCGGCGCAGCATCGCGTCGTGGCCGCGGGGATAGAGCGCGTCGAGGCCGCCGGCCAGCACCGCGACCGTGACCCCGTCGCCGGCCAGCGTCGCCCGGTGCGCGACGCCGTCGATGCCGTAGGCGCCGCCGGACACGACCGCCACGTCCCGCTCGACGAGCCCCGACGCCAGGTCGGCCGCCATGTGCTCGCCGTAGGCACTCGCTGCGCGGGTGCCGACGATGGCGCAGGACCGCTCGGTGACGTCGGCGAGCCGCATCGGTCCCCACGCCCACAGCACGAGCGGCGCCACCGGGATGGCGCGCGGCCGGTGTCGCGCCCCGTCGAACGCCGTCATCGCGAGGTGCGGCCACTCGTCGTCATCGGTGGTGACGAGCCGCCCGCCGAGCGTGGCGAGCAGGTCGAGATCACGCTCGACGTGGTCGAGGTGGCGCCGGGCCTCGGTCGCCCGCAGCAGTGCGGCGTTCACCGCTCCGGCGCGGACCCGGTCCGCGGCCTCGACCGGTCCGACCTCCGCCACCAGGTCGGCCAGTTCGGCGCAGGGAGGTTCGGCCACCCGGGACAGGTACGCCCAGGCCCGGGCACGGTCGTCGGCGTTCACGACGCACCCCCGTCCCGGAAGTTCAGCGCGGTGCACACCTGGTCGAGACCCGGTGCGGTGAGCCCGGCGAGGTCGGCGAGCGTCCACGCGACTACAAGAACGCCGAAGTCGCCTACCTAGAGGGGATCAGCTATGACCGTCGAACCACACTGCGCAGTCGATCTCGACGCACCCAACGTGCCGCTACCGCCCGGCGCCGAAGCCAGCCCGGCGGCCTGGTGGGACTACGACTACGAGTACCGCGTCATCTACACCCCCGACCTCGAGACGGCGGCATCTCGCGTCTACGGGTCAGCCGTGCAGCGGCCCGACGGCTCGATCGCGGGCCAGGAGGACCCGCCACGGGTCTACTTGTCGGACGAGGCGCCCGACAGCGTCGGTATGAGCCTCGAGGAGGCGCGCACCTTCGCCCGCCAAATCCTCACGACGGTCGAGATGATCGAGGGGTGGCAGCGATGACCGGCACTCTGCCAGCACTACGCAACGCGGTGACGTTCAGCGAGTGGTGCGACGTCGGTACCGAGGACGGCGCGTGGCGCACGATCCGCGGTGAGCGCCGCGGCAAGACTCGGCACTACGGGTACGAGGAGAGCTTCGCCGAGGCCACCTGCATCCAAAATGAGGACGGCAGCGTTGAGTGGCAGCGGGTGATCACGCACCTCGACGTGCACATCGACTTCGACCACCATGAGGACCACCAACTGCTACCTGACGAGGCGCGGTTGCTGGCCGCGAAGGTGCAGGCCGCAGCGGCGGAGCTGACCGCGTTGGCGCTTGCCCTGCAGCTCGCCGCCAACGAGGTGGAGGTGTGGACGCGATGACAATCGACATGAGCCGCCACGCTTGCACGGAATGGTGCACGGTCGAAGGACCCGACCACGGCAGCGACCCGGCGTGCTGGGGGCCGGGACACCATCAGGTCGCGTTGACGCTCGAGGATGGGTATCCGCACGACGCGTCCTCGATGGTGGAGGCTTTCCGTGGCGACTGCCCGAAGATCGGCGTCTATGCCTACCGGCCCGAGGTTGGCCGGGTCGAACGGGTGAAGCTGCACCTGTACCGGCCGAGCGACAACGATTACCGGTACCTGGACGACGAGTTGCATCTGACCGTCGCTGAAGTGCACCAGTTGCGCGCAAAGTTGAAAGCCGTCCTGGCGGAGCTAGGCGGTGCCCGATGACCGAGAAGCACAAATGCCGTTTCGAGTGGTGCAACAGCACCCTGGACGGGCACCCCGAGGCGTTGACCGAGCACTTCTCCGAGACGGTCAAGGTCAGCGCCACCCACGACATGCAGTACCGGTTCGACGACGACCGCCTGCCGTTCGTAGGGGTTGGGCTGTGGTTGGAGGAGGGGTTGGAGGTCGCGCCGCACGTCTACCTCTTGGCGTCGACGACGAACGTCGAGGCGTCGATGGACATGCGATTAGACGAGGCGATCGTCCTGCATGATCTGCTCGGCCGGCTGATCGATCAGGGGCTCGTCGGTACCGGCTTGGACCGTGACAAGGTGCTCGCTGTCGCTACGCGAATGGGGGCGGCCCAGTGACCGATTCGAAGGTGATCCCGAGTTCGGGACTAGCGGACCCGTTGCCGCTTGGCGCGGTGTCGACCGATGGGTGGTCCGGCTGGGACGACGAGGAGGGTCCGCACCGGCTGCTGTATGGGCAGCGTCACCAGGTCGGTGCGGTTGTCGTCGGCGGATGGGCAATGCAGGAGATCGTCGACAGGAACTCCGGTGCCACCAGAGTTCACGTCGAGCCGACGAGCGAGGTGTACGTCGACCGAATCGACCAGCACGGGCAGCAGGTGCAGTGCTTCGACCTGACTCGCCACGAGGCCCGTGAGTTGGCGGTGGCGCTGCTGCGCGCGGCCGGCGACGTCGACACCATGGCTGAAGTAGAGAGAGTGGCACTCACTCTACGAAAGCGCGTGCTCGTCGCCGACGAATCCGAGGGCCGCATCGAGGTCGAGTGCCGGCCGTTCGAGCCGGATATGCCCGACTACGACGGCCAGCGATTCCTGGCCATCCACGTCGATGGGCGGGAGAAGTCGTTCGTCTGCCTGAGCGCCGAGCAGGCGGCCGCGCTGGTGGCGCTGCTAGTGGTGGAGCCCGCGGCGTCCTAGGTATCGAAGGGGTCCGGTAAGCGAGAAGTCTCGTTTACCGGACCTTTTCGTTGGTGCCAGCAAAAAGGTCTTGTCAGTGGATCTAGAGTGAATGTCGTGGAGGCAGCGCGGTGGGCAGGTGCTCTTCTTCGGGAACATGCCGCGGTCCTCACAGCCAGGCAGATGACCGCAGCCGACATGCTCATCGAGGACGGGGACGGCTGGCTCGCCGCGTACGACCTGTTCGTCGACGGCGATCGCGATCGGTGGCTGACTGCCGCGAACTATCGCGAGGCGCACCGTTTGGCGCGCGAGAAGGCATTCTGGAAGTTCAGCGGGTCTGTCGAGCGGCGATCACAGGCGAACCGCCTCTAGCGGTCGATGGTCCGGTTTACCCTTGCCTTTGTGACGCGTGGGGTGGGGGCAGCGTTGGTCGCTGCAACGTTGTTGTTGACCGCTTGCGGTGGGGGGTCGAACCCCGTTGCGGATTCGTCCTCGGCGCCAGCAACCCCCACGGCGACGGGCGGAAAGGATGCCAGCATCGTCGTCGGCGTCGACTGCGAAGAGGATGGCGTCGCCAACGTGACGATTGCCTACGGAACGGGACCGGAAATTCATCGTCTCGTTGGGAAGAATCCGACTACCCGTGCCGCGGGCGGCGTTGCCACCGTCTCGGAGAACTTCTCTACCGACGTCGGGTTCCCCGACTCCAACCTCGCGGTGACGACAGCCCCAACGCGCGGAACCTGCACCACCCGGTTGACTGATTACGTCAGCGGCAACGTCTTGGGTGAGCGCACGACCGCTGGGCTTGCGAAGCTGTACGCGGTGGTCCCCAGCCCGCACTAGGCGGGCCGCTCCTCGTTGCGCAGCAGAGCTTTCAGCTCCGGCGTGAACACTTCCTCCCACGTGAGTGCGGTCTTCACCTCAACCTCGACCGGGTCGTCCCCTGGCCGCCACACGGGTTCCGGGTAGGGCACCTCAGACCCCCGCTCGAAGTGCACGGCGTTGTACCGCCAAAGCAGTTGATTCACGATGTCGACGACGTTGGCCATCGAGTGCTCCGCTTGGTTCCACCCTTCGGTCAACTGATGGTTAATGGCCGTTCCGGGCTGGGCACGGGTCACGTAGGCCCACAACCCGCGCCAACCAAGATCATCGAAGTGTCGGCCGGCGTTGAACAGGTCACGGTCGATGGCATCCGCTAGGTCGCCGGTGGCCTGGTGCACCAGCCAGATCAGTTTGGGAGTGACAGCCCGTCGCCACCCTCGCCGTGGCTGGTGCCGGCCTTCGACCACGCCTCCCAGAGCGCGTCCAGGGGATCCGACCCGCCGATGGGTGCGTCGACCGATTCGAGGATCGTCTGCGCCAGAGGGCACGCCGCGCGGTCGATCGCCGCGAACTGAACGTCGGTGTCGGTCTGAGCGTTGCGCAGCTTGTACAGCCACGACTTGCTGTAGATCGAGCCAAAGGTTCGCAAGGCGATCACCTGACCGTTGGGCAGGGTGTGCCGGTACAGGTCGTCGGTGTCGTAGTGCGGCGACCAGTCGTAATCCACATCGCCGGGCTTGGGATCGCGCTTTACTTCCGGCTTCGAGGTCTTCGTTTCTGCCATTTCAGTGTTCCTCCTTGGTTGAGTGATCTTGATTCTTAGGCTGGGCGGAAGGCGTCCATGCCGCTTCCCCGCCAGGCGGCGTTGTAGGCGGCATGCACACGGTTCGTGAAGTCTCGGGGGTCCACACCGAGGTTGCCGTTGACCTCGACGATCGGCCCGGCCGGTGCGCCGCTGCCGACGTGGACGCCGTCGGGCAGGTTGACCGTCTGCGGGAGCACCTTCGGCGACGCCGAGGTCACGTTGGGATCGGCAACCGGCGTGCGACTGGCTTGCACGCCGGCCTCGGCGTTCGTCAAGCTGGGGCCAATGTTGGACAGGCCCGGGGCGATGCCAGAAAGCAGTGAGCCGATGAGGTCGCCGCCGCCTCCCGCCGAACCCCCGGTGGAGGTGTCGTCCTGCGGCCCGGCGAGCAGTCCGAGCCCGTAGTTCAGTCCGCCAAACAACGACTTGACGGTGGGGTTCTCGAGAAGGTTGTTGAAGCCCGGCAGGCCAATCGTTTCAAAGAATCCGGACGCCAAAGACGAACCGAGAGTCGAGAAGTCATTGGTGCCGCTGCCCTTATCGGTGCCACTGGCGGCTTTGTCCTTCACTTCGGCGAGCTTGGTCTCGGCGGCCGTCTGACGTTCGGTCGCGGCGTCGAGGCGCTGCTGTGCAGCATCACGGCGCTTCTCTGCGGCGGCGATCTTGTCAGCCGACTTCCCAGTCGCCTTCGCTTCGTTCACGGCCGCATTGGCTTGATCGAGGCTTGCCTGCGCTGACGTGACGGAGGCCTTGGCAGAAGTCACCCGAGCTGACGCGGACTGAACCGCTGCCGAGGATCCACCGGAGAAGTTCGACACCGCGTCAGGGTCTTCTCCGCCGGCAACCTGGATCCACGCCCGGTTGGGGAAACTCGATGCGCCCGCTGCAGACCCGCCGTACGCACCGCCGCCGTTCGCTCCACCCATCTCCACGTTCACGCTGCCGCCGTTGGGATCCACGATCGTGCCCGCGGTATGCCCTCCGCCCGGCCCGCCGTTCTTCCAGCCGATCCAATAAGCCGCCACACCAGGGGGCGGATCACCTTGGATGAAACCGCGGGACGACAACGCCTGCGCCTCATCTGCTGTGGAGAACCGGCCCGAGCCACCCGTCAACAGGTTGGCCATCCACGCCTGAGCACCCGAGCAATCCGTGCCCGTCGGGCCGGCCGGGCCGCCGCGGACGTAGGTGCCTCCGGAGAGCTGCGACGCGTACTGCTTCAGGGTGTCGAGGCTGATGCCGCCGTCGGCCATGACGTTCATGCCGAACAGCCGCGCCACCTCGGCAAGGATGCGGCGAGACCGGTTGCGCTTCGACAGCGCGAGCGGAATGTACGCCTCCCCTCCGGTTTCCTCCTCGGCGAAGATCGTGCCGGCGCCTCGGCCGGCGTAGATGTCGGCGTCGCGAGGCTTGGTGATCTGCCGCAGGCCGCCGCCGGCCATTGCGATGGCGCCGTGCGCATAGGAGCTTCTGGGACCCGCACCATCCGGCACGACGACCGGCGCATCAACTGTTCGCGTTGGGAGGTTCAGCGCCTCGCGGTTGAGGATGCGCAACTGCACGGGCATGTCCACCGGCTTGTTGACCTGCTCGACCAGGGCGGCAATGCGCGCCTTGGCGTCGTCGGTCTCCGCTGTCACCTTCACCTGACCGTTGGGCAGCCGCTCCACCGTGTACCCGAGGGCGGTGACCTTCTGCTCCGCCTCCGTCGTCAGTGAGTCCACGACGACGGTCTTGTTGTCCGGGACGGCGACGATGCTGGCGCCGAGATCCTTGAACCGGTTGACGCCCTCCTGAGTGGCCTGCCACGTCCCGTTGAGCGACGTCAGGTAATCCTGTTGCGCCGAGGTGGCATTGCCGAGCTGTGACCGCTGCTGCTCGACTGCCTGAGCCAGCGTGATGAACGATTCGTTCGCGTCGGGCATTAGATCGACGATCTTCTGCAAGCTGATCCCGGTGCCGTTGGCAGCCTGCGGCATCTTGGCCAGCTTCGCCGACACGTCGTCCCAGGCCGTGCCTTGCCGCAGGAGAGCGGCGTTCAACTGCTCGCTGGTGACCCCCGCGTCGGCCATGTACTTCTGGATCGACCGATAATTGATCTGCTGACCGCCGGAACCAACCGCGTTGATCCCGCGCAGGCCGGCGTCGACACCACGCTCGGACGCCTGCTGGCGGATGTAGTCCAGTGCCCGGGGGTCACCCGTGCCCGTCGAAGCGTCGATGACGGCCCCGGTATCGATGCCGAGAGACTGCGCCCGCTGGATGACGGTCGGGCCGTTGCCGTCGTCGGTCGTGAACCGCTTCGCGACGGCCTCGCGAGTCGCCTTCGTGACAATGCCCGTCGCGCTATCGAGAGTGGTCTGCAACTCCTGCTCCGCGACACGCTGATCGCGGGCCTTGCGCTCCGCCTCGGCATGCGCTTGACCAAGCAGGCCAATTGCGGTCGTGGCGCCCATGATGGCCACGCCCCAAGGCCCTCCGAGGGCACCCATGAGGCCGCCAGCCGCGCTCTTGATGAGGTTCAGCCCGCCAGTCGCAACGGCACCCGCATTGACTGCCAACACGCGCAGGTGGGCACTGGCCGTCTGCGCCGTCGAGCCCATCCCGAATAGCGCGCGAGCCGCCGTCGACGTCGTTGGGTTCGACTGTTGCATCCACTTCACGGAGTCGCGGTACGCGCTGCCGAAGTCCGAGATACCCGTCCGAACCGCCTGAAGCCGCTCAGTGAACGAGGAGAACGCCGCCGAGGTCGGCTCCGCCGCTCCACGGACCCTGCCCAGTAGGTCGGGAACGGTCTTGAATGCCAGCCACGCCGCCGCAGCCGCGGTGACGGCAGCTTGGTTGTCCCGCATGAGACTGGCCACGCCGCCAAGCACCGGCGACAGCGCGTCGAGAATGCCTGCCGCCGCCTCGAGAGCCGCGACGAACAACTGCCACGTTCCCACGCCCAGCGTCGCCGACGCCGTACCCAACGACTTGACGATCTCGAGGACCGACGGACCCGCATCGGCCGCGACACCGCCGAGAACCTTGAACACATCGACCGTGTCGGCCCAGGTGTTGCGGATCGTCGGATTGAGCGTCAATGCGCGCCACGCCGCCGACGCCTTGTCCGGTATGCCACTCAGCGCACCAGACATGCCGTCGAGCAGCCGTGTCGTCGGACCCTCGAGTTGGTCGTACGTCGACAGTTGCAGCGACTCAACCGCGTTCTTCACGCGCTCCCACGCGCCGGGCAGACCCTTGGTCTTCGCCGCCGCAACCTCGGAGGCGCCGCCGACCTTCGTCACGCTGCGGAACATCGCCTCGAACCCCGCGCTCCCCTCGCGGCCGGCAATCGCGGCGAGGCGAGCCGCGTCCGAACCGAAAGCCGTCGAAGTCGCGTACTGGTACATCTCCGGAGTGAGGCGCTTCTGCGCATCCGCGAGCTGACCGAAGATCGTCGGCAGGCCCACGAAATTGCCCTGCGCGTCGTAGGCCTTCACCCCAAGCGTGTCCAAGGCGCCGGCTGCCTGATCCGACGGCGACTGCAAGGCCAGCAGCGCCGACTTGAGTAGCGTGCCCGAGTCCGACCCCGTGATGGCGTTCTTCGCCAGCAATGAAAGTGCGGTGATCGTGTCGTCCACCGAGATCGCCATGCCCGACGCAACCGCCGAGCCGGCCTGCAGGGCGTAAGCCATGTCCTGCGCCGAGCCAGTGGCGTTGTTCGTGCCGTTTGCGAGCAGGTCAGCAACATGTCCCGCCTGAGTGCCCTTCAGGCCGAACGTCGCAAGGGCATTGGCTTGGATCTCGGCGGCCTTGCCGGCGTCGATCTGTGCAGCCGCGGCGAGCTGGAGCGAACCCTTCGCGCCGTCCATCGAATCCTGAAGATTCAGGCCACCCTTGGCCAGCTCCGTCATCGCCGTGATGGCGTCGTTCGCCGACGTCGCAGGCAGGGACACGTCGTTGCCCAACTGACGAGCAGCGGCGCCCGCGGCGCTGAGCTGCTGCGTGGTCGCCCCAGTAACTGCACCGAGGGTGTTCATGGCGTTCGTCCAGTCCATGCCCACCGACATGACTTGCTTGAACTGGTCGACGATGCCGGCGCCTACCGTGGCCGCAGCTAGGGTGGCCATAG
Source organism: Mycolicibacterium grossiae (assembly GCF_008329645.1). Lineage (NCBI taxonomy): Bacteria > Bacillati > Actinomycetota > Actinomycetes > Mycobacteriales > Mycobacteriaceae > Mycobacterium > Mycolicibacterium grossiae. The sequence continues at coordinate 3,370,476 of NZ_CP043474.1, read as the reverse complement.
CGGTCTTGGCGGCCCCGGAGAAGCGGTCGCCGAAGTCCTTGCCGGCCTTCGACGCCTGCGCACTCAGCCGAGAAGTATCGACTTTCGGATTGATTTTCGCCGACTTGTCAGCACGGTCGAAGGCGCGACGAATATCCCCCTCCATGCCCCTCGTCGACGCCGCAAGGGTCACCCATGCAACTGCTAGCTCCGGCACCGAGGACCTCCTAGGGTGAAGCCCCTCCCCGCCGCCCAGCCAAGGAAAAACGACGGGGAGGGACGATTGTGGTGACGCCCGGATGCGGGCGTGTACGAAACTCCCACCGCGAAAAAGATTCGAGTTTCATACAGACAGGCAGGCCCTATGCCCACCGTGGCTGGCTGATCGACCATTCGGGGTACATCGCCCAGCCCACGTTCATCCAGTAAGCACATCAGGACGCGCCCGCATCCTCGTTCTGCGGCGAAGCATTCGACTTGCGGAACCGCGCGGCATCAAACGCGACCACCTTGTCGCTCGTCGCCCCACTACCGCGGGCCTTGAGGGCCGACAGCCGGACGATCTCCGCCTTCGCCCGCTCCAACTGAGGGTTCAGGTTCGACCGCAGCTGCGGGAACTCCTCGAACGCCTCAGCAAGCAGCTTGTACCGCAACTGCACCTCTGCCAACTCATCCCGAGCCGCCATCGCAGCGTTCAAAGTGCCGTACTTGGCCGCCATCAGACCACCGCCTCGCCCGGGGGGAGGGGGGCAGGTGTCACACACAGGTGCCAATACCCCTGAGAAGCAGCGGTGTCGAAGCCAGGGGTCACCTCGGCCAGGGGGTTGCGTGCGTTCGCCATGGGTCAAGTCCAGGGACGTGGTGTACGACGTCGTCGTGTGATTCTTCGAGGTAGTTGGGTCAGGCGGTCAGTGCCGCTGGGGTGGCCTCCTGTTCTGTCGGTGTGTCGTTGACGGTGCGTGATTTGCTGAGGACGTCGAGGCCGAGGTAGCGCCGCGATTCTGCCCATTCGTCGTGTTGTTCGGCCAGGACGGCGCCGACGAGGCGGATCAGAGCGTTTCGGTCGGGGAAGATGCCGACGACGTCGGTGCGTCGGCGGATCTCCTTGTTGAGGCGTTCCTGGGGGTTGTTGCTCCAGATCTGGCGCCAGATCTGCTTGGGAAACGCAGTGAACGCCAGCAGGTCCGCCCGGGCTTCTTCCAGGTGGTCGGCGACCTTGGGGAGCTTGTCCGCGAGGGCCTCGATGATCCGATCATATTGCGCAGCAACCGATTCAGCGTCTGGTTGATCGAACACCGAATGCAACAATGTCCGGACCCACGGCCACGACGACTTGGGAGTGACGGCCATCAGGTTGGTCGTGTAATGCGTTCTGCACCGCTGCCAGGCCGCCCCGGGCAGCGTCGCCCCAATGGCCGCTACCAGCCCGGCATGGGCGTCGCTGGTGACCAATTTGACCCCGGACAGGCCGCGGGCGGTCAGCGACCGCCAGAACGTCAACCAGCCCGCTCCGTCCTCGGCGGTACTGACGTCAATACCCAGGATTTCGCGATGGCCCTCGGCGTTGACCCCGACCGCGATCAGGGCGTGCACGTTGACCACCCGCCCGCCCTCGCGGACCTTGAGCACCAGGGCGTCGGCGGCCACGAACGTGTACGGGCCGGCGTCCAAGGGCCGGGTGCGGAAGGCTTCGACGGCGGCGTCGAGTTCCTTAGCCATCACGCTGACCTGGGACTTCGACAGCGACGTGATCCCCAGGGTCTCCACCAGCTTGTCCATCCGCCGCGTCGAGACCCCCAGCAGGTAGCAGGTCGCGACTACCGTGGTCAGAGCCCGTTCGGCGCGTTTGCGGCGTTCCAGCAGCCAGTCCGGGAAGTAGGAGCCGTGGCGCAGCTTCGGGATCGCGAGATCCAATGAGCCTGCGCGGGTGTCGAATTGGCGGTGCCGGTAGCCGTTGCGGGAGTTGGTGCGCTCGGTGCTGCGTTCGCCGTATCCGGCGCCGCACAGGGCGTCGGCCTCAGCGCCCATCAGGGTGTGGATGAATGTGGCGAGCAGCTCGCGCAGCACGTCGGGATGGGCGGTGGTGAGTCGTTCGGCCAGCACGGTGGGCAGGTCGATATTGTGGGCAGTGGTCATCGCGTCGGTTCCTTTGCTCGAGAAACTTTGGTCGGTCTCTCGAAGAATCACGCGATGACCTTCAATCATTCGGCTACGACACGCCGGTACCGCTGATCAGGTCCGACTCGTACACCACCTTGGTGGACGCAACCTCGCCATGGGCTCGCTGCCGTTGGTGGTGCGGCGGCCGGCGCAGGTCGGGCTCGGGTTGACCGTATGCGCGCGCATCCGTCGTGGCCCGCCTTCCCGCCCGAAAGGAGTGTGTGCGGGTTGACGCCTGCCGCCGCGGGTCACGGGTTAGTGCCGTCCGGTCTTGTTGGCGGGCTTGTCGTCGTCGGGCATGGGTCCGTGGACGTAACCGCTGGCGAGCAGGTTGGCGGCCTTGGCTTCGGCGACGTAGACCTGGACGCGAAGCTGCGGGTTGTGGAGTCGGACCATTGGTCCGGTGTAGCGCCGCGGTCCGCCGTGCTGGGTTTCTGCCATGAGGTCGCTGGTCTTCAATGCGGTCATTTGGTTTCTCCGTTGTGTTGTGTGGAGCGGATCAGATGGCGACGGCGCCGATGCCGGTGCGCGTGGTTCCGGGAGGGGCCATGCGGTTGGGTTCCGGCGGGACGTCGGGAAAGCCGGACGGATGGGGCAGGTTCAACTGCGGCGGCACGTAGTTGATGAGGTTGGCGAACCCGTTCTCGGTGTACTTGGCGAGGGCCGCGAGGTCGTCGAGGTCGCTGCGTGCTGAGGCGTTGCGCGACAGATAGTCCTGCTTGATGTTCGACCAGCCGCGGACGAGTGCCCGCTCGAGGACTGCGGTGGCCATGATGTCGTCGCCGCTGCGGAGCGCCGACTGGTAGATCTCTTGGGCGTCGTCGCTGTCTTCGATCTGGCGGGCGCGGGACTGCGCGTCGCGGAAGCTCACGACTCGGGCGGGGTCGCTGGCCGCGGCGGTGGTGAGGCCGAACAGTCGGCGTTCTAGCTTCTCCTTCATGCCCTGCACCGCGGCCTTCTCGCGGGCGTGCAGGGCGCTGATCTTCTCGGTGACGTCGCGGTGAAGCGGCTCGAGCTTCTGGCGTCGGCCGGCAGCGGAGAGGTTTCGGTCGTTCTCCACCTCGGCGTGCGTGCGGGCGAAGTCCTCGCTGAGCTGACCGGCTTCGGTCCGGTAGCTTTGGACCTCGGCTTGCAGTGCTTCGATGCTCACGGCTTCTCCTCTAGGCGGTGTCCTTCAGGACGATGGTGTTGCGGACCAGCCAGCGTCCGCCGGTCATGACGGCGTGGATGCGGCCGGTGCGGCACCACTTGCGGATGCAGCGTTCCCCGACGCCGTGCCTCTCGGCTGCCTCGCTGGTGCTCATCCACATGGTCAAGTCTGCGGTATTTGTCTGTGCAGCAGCAGTATTCGTTCCGCATTCGGCCCCGAGTGCTGCGAGGTGCAGGGCGACGAACACCTCGTAGGCTTCCGGGTCGGTGCTGCGGAGGATCGCTCGGCGGTCAGCGGTCATCTGAACCTGCTTCTCCAGCCAGCGAGCTATGCGTGGAGGAACGGAGACGGAGCCGTCGGTGTTGATGCGGGCGCTGATGCCCGCGGCAATGCGGTCATCGGTCACGACGCCACCGCCTTCGGCCGGCCGCCGGCAGACGGCACGTTCAGCCTGCCAGCGATGACGCCCTTGGGCCGCTGTGACGGTCGAAGGCTGTCGAACCAGTCGCCGCACGGGTTGAGCGACGGGCAGTGCTCACACAGCCCAAGCGCCTGCGCGTACCGTTCGGCTGCCGCTGCCTTCGGCTCATCCGATTCGCCGGCATCGAACAGGTGGCTGCGCCCGCGGCACCTAGCACCGGGCAGGCTCGGTGCGCCGGCCAGCAGCAGGAGCAATTGCGAACCGTAGGCGTCACTCATCGTCGTCTCCGAGCGCCGCCGATCCCAGGTCGAATCCGTCAATCGGCTTGACGCCGCCGTCTGCCGCTTCCTCCTCGGTGGGGATTTCATCGACTCGCGCGTTCCATGCCTTCGCGCGGGCCTCGCAGAGCCGGACCCGTTCGTCCCAGTTCGACCCTTGACGTTCGATCTCGTTGAGGAGCTGCGGGACGACCAGGGTGGCGATCGTCGACAGCGCCGAGGACATCAGCAGCATGGCGAGGCCGGTGTCACCGTGGACCATGGAGAAGTTGCGGCTTATGACTTCGTCGACTTGGTCGAAGTCGTCGCCGCAGTCGAGCAGATCAAAGGCCAACCGTGCGCCCCACAGCTCTTTCGCGGTGAGGGATGGCAGGGTGAGGGAGTTGCCGTTGCGTGTGCCGTCGGGACCATGGGCGGGCAGTGCGGTGACGTGCCGATCCCAGGGATCCTCGATGAGTGCCCAGCCGCGGGCTTGGTCGGCGTCGGAGCGGGCCTTCGCGAGGCGGTCCGGCTGCTCGGTCTTCATGCGGTCGATTTCTTTGAGTTGCTGCCGGATGCGCTCGGCTGCGGCCAGTCTGTCGGCGATGATGCGGTCGCTGTCGTTGGTGGTCATTTGGTGGTCTCCTGTTCGTCGTCTGGGCACGCGTCGCGATGCCCTTGAGTGGGGATGTGAAAGGAACAGCTCGGGCAGCGGTCGTTACCGGCGAGGCGGAGGAGCGGTCCGCCGTCTTTCCCAGAAAGTGCTGGACCCATGGGAAGGCCCTCATTGACCCCTCTTCTTTGGGGTCTGGGGGTAGGTCCAGCAGAATCTGGGACAGTTTTGAGGCCCGTAGAGCTACTCGGTGAAGGTTGAGATGTAGCTATCGCAGGCTCGACCTGCCCGGGCTCGCTGGGATCATCGAGAACAGTTCCAGATGACGTTGAGCGGGAGTTCGGCTCCTTCTCATTAGCCAGGGCGCCTGGTCTGATCTCATCGGCGAGCGAGTAGAACCAGCGGGACTTCCCCGACTCCCCGTACTCCTGCTCGTCGACGGTGCAGACGCCGAGCATGTGCAGCGCCTGTAGTTGGCGGTCGACGGTGTTGCGCGGTTGATCGAGCCGGCGCCGCACGTCGGTCGTGGTGCTGTGCGGGTGCGCCGACAGGTCGTCGATGATGCCGAGCCGCAACGGTGGCACCGAGTCCCGAGCGCAGCGAATCGCGAGCCGCAGGGCTGCCGCGCGTGGGACGCCTACCGCTACTGCTCCTCGGACTACCTGGGCGAGTTGCTTTGCGAAGCGGGTAGGCATCTCCGGTGCGTGAGCGTCGGTGACGTCGCCGCGGTAGTCGTACTCGACCCCGGTGCGCGCCAGCGTGACGAGATCCGCCGCGGCCAGCAGCGCCTCCGACTCCGCCTCGTCGAGCACGATCGGCTCTGTGTCCATGTGGTCGATGACGTCGGTGACCGCGTCGGACAACTCCGCCCGCATGACGATCTCGGAGCCGGTGTTGGCGATGGCTTGCCGGCCGGCCGCATACCGGCCTCGCCGAGAATCCATGCGGATGAGCACGTACCTGTCGCCCATCGCAGAGACGGCGCCGTGCGCCTTGTCCCATGCGGTAGTGACAGCGCCAACCATGGCGATTCGTCCTCGCCAGTCGAGTGTCTTGCCGCCGTCGGTGCCGACGTTGCGTGACCATCGGCCGTCGTAGACCTCTCGTAGTGCGGCGAACACCTCGGCTCGGGCGTCACCGCTCATGGAGAGGATCGAGGTGACGTCCTTGACCACCAGGACGCCGCCGGGCTCGAGGCGGCGCAGAAGACCACCGGTCGCGTCCTTCTCGCGTTCTCGCTTGGGCGTCGCGGAGAGGAGCCCGCCGGCTGACGAGATGGTGCTCGTCACGACGGCGCCGATGCCGTCGAGGGCTTGCACCGTTTCGGTCTTCGCGTTCCCGGGTCCGGAGATAAGGAGAAGCCAGAGCGGGTCGCCGTCGAGTCGCTCGACCGCTGCGGCTGCGAGGACGGCGTCAAGGGCTGCGACGTCGTAGTCGGCGCCGAGCCACTTCTGGAAGACGGCGTGAGCCCGCTTGAGGGCCTGCGCAGGGCTTGAGTGAGATCCTGTTCCCGACGAGAACATCGCCTCGGCAGTCGTACGGTAGGACTCGTCGAATGCACGGTCGTCGAACATGCTCACTGCGCCTCACCTCGCATCTGCCGTAGCCGCGCAAGGCAGTCGTTGACCGATGAAGCGCCGGTTTCGACGACGTGAGCCAGCTCGTCCTCCGACGCGTAGGGCGCCGTTTGGATGAGCGCAGTGCCCAGCGATTCGACGCGACGCCGGAACGTGTTCGCCAACATCGCCGCGGCGTAATGACGCAGAGGGGCTCCCGTGTCGACGCCGGACGTCGTCGCGTCTTGGAGATGACGCGAGACGTTCGGATCGAAGGTTCCGCTGCGGCGCAATTCGTCGAGAACCAATTGAGGACCGTATGGCTTTGACTCGTCCTCGATGAGCGTCGTGATTGCCGCGAACACTGCTGCGACGCTGGGCTTCTCGAAGTCTTCCTCGCGGATTGTGCGGACCATCAGTCGCGCCTCGAAACGCGCCTTGGCCCAGAGGAGCGCGCCAATGAACAGGACGTCCGCGTCCGGGTGGGTACCGATGGGTGGTTGAGTCATGCGGCCACCACCGAACTGCTACCCAGGAGGTGACGGTTGCGCCGCCAGCAGCGCGGCCCGCTTGCCCGAGACACGCTCAGGGCAGCGCGGATTGGTCGCCTGCAGTGACGGCAGCGCGCGGTAGGATTGGAGTAGTCGTCCGCCGATGACTCTGAAGCCGCCTGGGACCGCCCGCCCGGGCGGTTTCTCTTTTCGGTCACGCGCTATCACCACCGTGTCCCAGTACGACACCGTGCTGCATCGCGCATGCCCTGCATCGACGACCGCACTCCGGCGCCCTTGTTGAACAGGTCAACAACGGCGCCGGAGTGCGGTCTAGCACCAGGAACCAGTCCCTGCTGACAGTGTCGGCGGCGAGGCGTGTTCTGCACTGGTCGCAATGTCTCGGCAGTGCCATTGGATCTCGTCGCTTCACGCGGCATCACCCCCGCGGAGGATGGCGGCGATGCGGTCGCGCTGTTCGTCGGTCAGTGGTGGCGCGGAGGCGAGCACCTTCTTGACGCAGTCCGTGATGCGCCGGGCGGCGTACTCGCGAGAGAGATTGTCGACGTCAGGGCTGTTCCATCGTTTCGCCGCGGCCGTCTTGGCTTGCAACTGTTTCGTACTGGATGCAGGCATGCAGAACCCCTTTGGGTTCCGGCGCCCTGCACGATTCCGAATTCGCCTCCACAGGCGGGCAAGTACTGCTGATGCTAGCGCATCTGCAAATCAAAGGACGGTCGGCGCGCCGGGATGTCCGGGTTTTACGTTCGCCGTTATCGCTAACACCTCGGCCGCACTCACCGTCTTCGAGACGTGTCGGCACTCCACGCGAAAGCCGCCATCGGGAGCCAGCTGACCGACGTCGTAGACATGGGATGGCCAGTGTCGATCGCCGTCGAGCGTGTTCCGCTCGCGTGCTGCCGGCGTTGATGACGCATTGTTCTTTCCGCGCGACAATTTGATGTCGCGGACATGCGCAAGCGTGTTGTCGCCGATGCGAATGACTACGACTAATGGGGGGCCACTGCACCGTGGGCATCGATAAGTGTGAACAGTCACCTTTGAGATGAACTTGCCATCCCGCAGCTGCTGCCAGGCGTCTTGAATAGCTTTGTCACGGTCGCTCGAGGCGGCGACAAGGGCATGCCACCACTCCGTCAGGTTCGGCTCGGTCACCGGTTCTGTCCCTTCCAGCGAATGTCGACCGTCTCGGGTCGAAAATCACGGGCTCCCCTACCCGGCCGATGGAGAACGGGCGTCATAAGCGCGGCGACGATACCGCGGCGCTGTGCCACCGAGAGGGTGTCCCAGGTGGCCGCCACGTCGTCGGCCGCGACGATCGATAGGGGCGAGGACGTGCCGGCGGCTGCGATCTGCCGCTCGACGTCGGCGAGCTTGGTTAGGACGCGTTCGTTGGCGGCTCTGAATTGCTGCCGGTCCATGACGCCGTCTGCATAGTCGAGAGCGATGTCGTCTCGGCGGCGCCGGAGGATGTCCGCTTGTGCCATGAGGTCGGCTGCGTCAGGCAGGTCGGCCGACCAGAGCGCCGCGGCGTCGGGTTCCGTCAGCCGACCGATGGTGATCATGGTGATGTACTCGTCGACCGGGTCGGCCTTCCGCGCGAAGTGCTTGCCGCTGGTGCAGCGGTACGTTGGCACCTCGCGGCTATAGCCGCCTCCGCGGTGTACAGCAGCGCCGCACTCACCGCAGACAGCGACACCGGTGAGAAGCCCCTTGCCCCACTTGGCGGGCCTGTACCGGCCGGGGTCGCAGAGGATCCGGACCGCTGCGCGCCAGGTCGCTTCGTCGACGATCGCCGGCCATTCTGCAGTCCCGGTAATCCCGAGTTCGGGATTTTGACGGATGGCAGCGCGGTCCTCGACGCTGCGGTACCGACGTAAGCCGGCGCAGCGCGGATTAGTCAGCACGTCCTTCACTGCGCCCCGACTCCACGTCTCCCGCCCCTGGCTCGTCGGCAGACCGGACGCCGTCCAGCGCCGAGCGATCTCCCCAAGCGACTCACCGGCCATGACGTCGGCGAAGCCAACTCGAATGAGGTCCGCCTCGGAGTCACGGATGGTGACGCCGTCCTGCTCGTACCCGAACGCACGCCGCCCTCCGACCCACCGGCCTTGCTGGGCAGCCTGCACCGCGGCGGACCGTTGCCGTGCGCCCTTTCTCTCGACCTCCCCCTGCGCGACGGACGAGAGGATGCGGGCAACCAGCCTGCCGCCGTCGGTCGAGGTGTCGACGCCGTCGGCGGCCGTGACGATCGCGGCACCCACCTTCTGGCACCGCTCGAGGACGCTCTCGAACTCGCTTAGCCGGCGCAGCAGGCGGTCCATGTGGCGGGCGACGATGACGTCGAAGTCTCCCGCGTCCACGCGACGCATCATTTCGGTGAATTGGGGGCGGGGCTTGCGACTGAGGGCGGATACGTCGTTGTCGACGAACTCCGCGACCGTGGTCCAGCCGCGAGATGTGATGAGCGCGTTGACATCTTGCCGCTGGCGTTCGACGCCAAACCCTTCCCCACTTCGGTCCTGAGATTGCCTCAGATAAATCGCTGCGCGCACTATTGCAGAATACCGCACCTCTGCTAGATTAGCGTCCACGCGACGCGCAGCGTCCGGTCGAGGCCCCGCACGCTGAGCAGACCGCGGTCGAGTGCCATGCCGAGCGGCTGCATCGCCGCCTTGGAGAGCCGGTACCGGCGGCGCAGCAGCGCGCCGGGCACCTCGGCGTTGGTCCGGAAGGAGTGCGCCGACCACCGTGCCGCGGCGGCCTCGCGCGCCGCCGCGACCCGTGCCTGAACCTTCGCGCTGGGCTCGCCCGCCGCGTTCTCGGCGATGGCGCCGGACTTGATCGGATGCATCTGCACCCTCAGGTCGACCCGGTCGAGCAGCGGCCCGGACAGCTTGCCGAGGTAACGCCGCCTGATCGCCGCGGGGCACATGCAGTCCTGCGGATCGGCAGGGGCACACGGACACAGGTTGGCGGCGAGCACCAGCTGGAAGCGCGCCGGATAACGGGCGACGCCGTCGCGGCGGGCGAGCCGAACCTCGCCGTCCTCCAACGGGGTTCGCAACGCCTCCAACACGCTGACGCCGATCTCGGCGCACTCGTCGAGGAACAGCACGCCGCGGTGGGCGCGGCTGACCGCGCCGGGCCGGGCCATGCCGGTGCCGCCACCGACCATCGCCGCGACCGACGAGGTGTGGTGCGGCGCGATGAACGGCGGCCGGGTGATCAGCGGCCGGTCCCCCGACAGCAGACCCGCCACCGAATGGATGGCCGTCACTTCCAGTGACTCGTCGTGCGACAACTCCGGCAGCAGCCCCGGAAGGCGTTGCGCCAGCATCGTCTTGCCGATGCCCGGCGGCCCGGTCAGCATCAGGTGGTGCGCACCGGCGGCGGCGACCTCCACGGCGTAGCGGGCCTGGCCCTGTCCCACCACGTCGACGAGGTCGGAGGTCACGTCGCTGGCGAACGCCGGGGCGGCGACGCGCTCGGCGAGCTGCGCCTTGCCCTCCGCCCACTCCTGCAGTTCCCGTAGCGACCGCGCACCGCGCACGTCGATGCCGTCGACGAGGCTGGCCTCGGCGAGGTTGTCGAACGGGACGACGACCGTCGGCATGCCCTCGCGCTTGGCCGCGAGCACCGCCGGCAGCACGCCCGCGACCGGACGCACCCGCCCGTCGAGGGCGAGTTCGCCCAGCAGCACGCTCTTCTCGAGCCGCGACCACGCGGTCTTGCGGTCGGCCGACAGCACCGCCAACGCGAGCGCGATGTCGTACACCGAGCCCATCTTCGGCAGCGTCGCCGGCGACAGCGCCAACGTCAGCCGCGCCATCGGCCAGGTGTTGCCGCAGTTGGTGACCGCGGCGCGCACCCGGTCTCGCGACTCCTGCAGCGCTGCATCGGCCAACCCGACGAGGTGCACGCCGGGCAGCCCCGAGGTGATGTCGGCCTCGATCTCCACCAGGTGCCCCTGCAGCCCCCGTACCGCGACCGAGAACGCCCGCCCCAGCGCCATCACCCCACCCCCACGACGTGGCTGATCTCCGGCTCGGCCCGGGGCGCCGCGCGGACGCCGATGACGTCGATGCGGATGTGCGGCCAGCTGCCCGACTGCTCCATCAGCCACAGCCCGGCCAGCCGCCGCAACCGGCGCACCTTGTCCGGCGTGACGGCCTGGGCCACCCCGCCGAACCCGTCCCCGCGGCGGGTCTTCACCTCGACGAAGACCACCGCCCCGGCCGCCGGATCGTCGGCGATCACGTCGAGTTCGCCCCACCGGCAGCGCCAGTTGCGGGCCAGGATCCGCCAGCCGAGCGCGGTCAGATGCTCGACGGCCAGTTGCTCACCGAGCGCTCCCAGTTGAGCGCGTGTCGTGGGTTGGGTCATGGCTGACACGCTGCGCCCCGGCGCCGACGAAATCGGGTCGACGAGCCCGGTTGTGCACAGTCACGCCGTTATCCCCAAGTACCGCACATGGCGGTTGCGCCGCAGCGACATTCGCGCTAGCACCCGCCCGACACGACACCGCCGCCGCACCCGAGGGGTGCGGCGGCGGTCATCGGGAGGTCCGACCTACAGCGCGTCGACCAGCATCGCCAGCTGGGCCGGCGTCACCGAGACGCCGCACTGGCCCCGCAGGTCCTTGAGCGGCCGCACGATGTTCTGCAGGTCCACGTACTCGTTCGGGTGCGCCGTGAAGTAGGCGCGCACCGACGACTCCGCCTGGTCGGCCGGCAGGTTCGCGGCCTTGGTCAGCGCGTCATTGGCACCCGGGTGCGCATCCAGGTAGCCGCCGGCGGTGCCCAGCACGCCGCTGGCCGTGGTCGCCAGACCGCTGGCGGTGCACGGGGCGGCACTCGCCGTCGGCACGGCCACGGCGCCCGCCATGACGCTCAACGCGCCGGTGGCCACGACGCCGGCAACGGCACGGCGCACGGTCGATTTCGTCATGTTCATTTCGTCGATTCCTTCGGTGTCTCTCGTGGGCATCCCCCGGCCCAGAGCCAACGTACCGACGCACCGACGGGTCGAAATGCCGCTGCGGCGCCGCTTTTCGGACCGCCGAGGAGCGTTACAGCTCAGCGCGTGACCTTCGCCGCACTTCCGTCGCCAATCCTGAAGGAGGGTTAAGGAAGCGGGCGTCGAGCTAAGAAATGCGGCAACACCAGGTGATCGAATCGTGACCGTTCCGTGACCACGCCCATCTGTCGGACCCCCGCCGTACGGTCACCGCCATCAGGGTACGAGCGCGAGGAGACCGTCCATGCACAATCCCATCCGTCACGGCGAAGTCATGCTGCTCCCGGTCCGCTGCGCGCCGGCCGGCTTCACCGAACTCGTCACCACGTGCGTCGTCGGGCACAGCGAGTCCGGTCACCACCACGTCCTGGACAGCGACACCGCCTTCGCCCGGATCGTCGCGGCCAACGGCGACCTCTACGTCGACCTCGACCAGCCCACCCGGCTCTCGCACCGCAAGGACCACGACCAGCACCGGGAACTCGACGTCCCCGCGGGCATCTGGCGCGTGCTGCGCAAGACCGAGTACGACGTCGGCTCGTCGGTCGACCCACGCCCACGGATGCGCTACGTGCAGGACTGACCGGCCGTCATGGCGTTCGACGAGGCTGCCGTGCGGGCCGCGGTGGCCCACTTCGCCGCCGTCCGTGGGCTGATCCAAGACACCGTCACGGTCATCGCGCGGCTGGACCACGCCCTCGGGATCGCCGCCCAGCGCGGCACCGACCCCACCTGGCGGACCGCGTCGTTCTGGGCCGCCGACGACGACCCCGGCGACACGCTGTTCGGCAACGCGGCCGGCACAACGATCGGGAGCACGCCCGCCACCACGGTCGCCCCCGCGGCGCGGGACGAGGCCCGCACGGTCTTCGACCGGGTGCTGGACGCCGAGCTTCGGCGTCGCAGCCCGGGACACTGGTGGCTCGACACCGAGGCCGTCGTCGTCGCGAGCCGGTGGGCGCACTTCTCCCGCGCCCTGACCGACGCGCACGCCGCGGGCCTGGGCTGGCTGGTGCCCGCACGCGGCGAGCTGCTGGCCGTGCCGTTGCCCGCGGTGCGCACGGCCGAGGACAGACCCGACCTGCTGCACGACGACACCGGTCGGCCCGCCGTCGAGTGGCGCGACGGTACCGGCGACTACTACCTGCGCGGTGCCGAGTTCGAGCCCGCGCTGTACCGGAAGGTGCTGGGCAGCGAGCTGCTCATTCAGCAGATCGCGCAGCTCGAGAACGCCGATCAGCGCTCGGTTGCCCTGACCTTCCTGTCGTTCGAGAAGCTCGTCGTCGACTCCGACGCCGAACTCGTCGACGTCGGCGTCCGCGGCACGCGGCTCTACCGGCTGCCGCTGCCGTGGCGGATCCGGCGCGACCGCGTGCCCGGCTACGGCGCCTTCGACTACTTCATCCACATGCGCGACGCGAGCCACCCCGAACGCGAGTTCGTCGAATGGGTGGACCCGGCGATCGGCAGGCACCGCGACGCCGAGCTGTGCCAGGCGCACGCCTTCGGCATCACGCTCGAACAGTGGTTGTCCGTCGAGGTGGAGGGCTGACCGCGCCGTCGCGACCGCCGCACCACGAGAGCCGCCTTTGACGGAGGCCACGACCGGCCGAGGACGCACAGCTCGGCGGGGTATCTTCGTTAGGCAATCCTCACCTTGCGGAAAGGCCGGTCGATGTTTCGTCGGAGTCGTTGGAGCCGGATCGCCGCCGTGGCGGCCACGGTGGCGCTGGCGGTGGGCCTGACGGCCTGCTCGTCGTCGTCCGACGAGCAGGACGGGCTGCTGATCTACAACGCACAGCACGAATCGCTGACCAAGGAGTGGATCGACGCCTTCACCAAGGAGACCGGCATCAAGGTCACCTACCGCCAGGGCGGCGACACCGAACTGGGCAACCAGCTGATCGCCGAGGGCGCCTCGTCGCCCGCCGACGTCTTCCTCACCGAGAACTCCCCCGCGATGGCGGCCGTCGAGAAGGCCGGCCTGTTCGCCGACGTCGACCAGGCCACCATCTCGCAGGTGCCGCCGCAGTTCCGGCCCGCCACCAGCAAGTGGACCGGCGTCGCCGCGCGCACCACGGTGTTCGCCTACAACAAGACCAAGCTGACCGAGGCGCAGCTGCCGCGCTCGATCATGGACCTGCAGAACCCGCAGTGGAAGGGCCGCTGGGGCGCCCCGCCGGTCAAGCCGGACTTCCAGGCCATCGTCGCCGCCATGCTGGAACTGACCGGCGAACAGGCCACCTCGCAGTGGCTGGCCGGCATGAAGGCGGGTGCGGAGATCTACTCCGACAACATCGCGACGCTGCGCGCGGTCAACGACGGGCAGGTCGACGGCGGCATCATCTACCACTACTACTGGTTCCGCGATCAGGCCGAGACCAAGGAGATCAGCGGCAACACCGCGCTGCACTACTTCCGCAACCAGGACCCCGGCGCGTTCGTCTCCATCTCCGGCGGCGGCATCCTGAACTCCAGCAAGAAGAAGGCCGACGCGCAGAAGTTCCTCACCTTCATCACCAGCAAGGCCGGTCAGGAGGTGCTGGAGAAGGGCACGTCGTTCGAGTACCCGGTCGCCAGCGGCGTTCCCGCCAACCCGGCGCTGGTGCCGCTCGCCGACCTGCAGGCTCCCGCCGTCAACCCGTCGAACCTCGACGCGCAGAAGGTCACCGACCTGATGACCAAGGCGGGTCTGCTCTAGATGGGTGAGTGAGGTGGTTGCCACCGATCCCGACGTCGCCGTCGCCGCGTCGCCGCTCGCGCCGGCCGCCGTGACGACCGGCGCCGGCCGTGCCCGGGGCGGTCGCCCCGGCCCCGTGGTGACCGGCGCCGTGGTCCTGCTGGTCGCCGCCACCGTCATCCCGATCGGCTACGTCGTGTGGTCGGTGGCCTCGCTCGGCGGCGGCGAGCTGTACGCCCTCGTCGCCCGGCCCCGCGTCCTGGAACTGCTGGTCAACACCGTCGGGCTGGTCGTCGTCACGGTGCCGATCTGCATCGTGCTCGGCGTGGCCGCCGCCTGGCTGGTCGAGCGCACCGACGTACCCGGCCGCGCGGTGTGGCGCCCGCTGTTCGTCGCGCCGCTGGCGGTGCCCGCGTTCATCAACAGCTACGCCTGGGTCAGCGTCGTGCCCACGCTGCACGGCTTCGGCGCCGGTCTCCTGGTGGCGACGCTGTCCTATTTCCCGTTCGTCTACGTCCCCGCCGCCGCGACGCTGCGCCGCCTGGACCCGGCAATCGAGGAGTCGGCGCGGGCGCTGGGATCCGGCCCCGGCGCGGTGTTCTGGCGGGTCGTGCTGCCGCAGCTGCGGCTCGCGGTGCTCGGCGGCGGGCTGCTGATCGGCGTGCACCTGCTCGCCGAGTACGGCGCGTTCGCGATGCTGCGCTTCTCCACCTTCACCACCGCGATCTTCGAGCAGTTCCAGGCGACGTTCAACGGTGCCGCGGGCAGCACGCTGGCCGGCATCCTCATCCTGCTGTGCCTGGTGCTGTTGGTCGGCGAAGCCGGCGTCCGCGGCAGCGCGCGCTACGCCCGCGTCGGCGGCGGTGCCCAACGCGGTTCGACGCCGCAGCGGCTCGGCGCGTGGGCGCTGCCCGCGCTGGCCGGGCTCACCGCGCTGGCAGTCCTTGCGCTCGGCGTGCCGGCGTGGACCGTGCTGCGCTGGCTGTGGATCGGCGGCAGCGCGGTGTGGGACGTCGACGTGCTGCTGCCGTCGACGCTGCAGACCATCGCCCTGGCCGGTGCCGCCGCCGCGCTGACGACGCTGCTGGCCTTCCCGTTCGCCTGGGTCGCGGTGCGCTACCGCGGCGTCTTCGCTCGCTTCGTCGAGGGTTCGAACTTCGTCACCAGCTCGATGCCGGGCATCGTCACCGCCCTCGCACTGGTGACCGTCGCGATCCGCTTCGCTCCCCCGCTGTATCAGACGGCGACGCTGGTGCTGGCGGCGTACGTGCTGATGTTCCTGCCGCGGGCGATGGTCAATCTGCGTTCGGGTCTGGCGCAGGTGCCGCCCGGACTCGAGGAGGCGTCGCGCTCGCTCGGGATCTCTCCGACGTGGACGTTCCTGCGGGTGACGCTGCGCCTGACCGCCCCCGCCGCCGCGGCCGGCGCATCGCTCGTCTTCGTCGCGGTCGCCACCGAACTCACCGCCACCCTGCTGCTCGCGCCGACCGGCACGAACACCCTGGCGATGCGGTTCTGGTCGCTGTCGAGCGAACTGGCCTACGCCGGCGCGGCGCCGTACGCGCTGCTGCTGGTGCTGCTGGCCGTCCCGGTCACGATCGTGCTGTTCCGCCAGTCGACCCGGGCGGCCGCGCTGTGACCGCGCGGGCGCTCGAGGTGGCCGGGCTGGTCAAGGCCTTCGACGGCCACACCGTGCTGCACGGCGTCGACCTCGACGTCGCGCCCGGCACCATCACCGCGGTCGTCGGCGCCTCCGGCTGCGGCAAGACCACGCTGTTGCGGCTGGTGGCGGGCTTCGAGACACCGGACGCGGGCACGGTGGCGATCGCCGGACGACGGGTCACCGGCGTGCCAGCGCATCGGCGCGACGTCGGCTACGTGGCGCAGGACGGCGCGCTGTTCCCGCACCTCACCGTCGGGCAGAACATCGCCTACGGGTTGCCCGGCCGCGGCAGGCGGGTCCGCGACCGCGTCACCGAACTCCTGCAGACGGTCTCCCTGGACGCGGCCCACGCCGACCGCCGCCCGCACGAACTGAGCGGAGGCCAGCAGCAGCGGGTCGCGCTCGCGCGTGCCCTCGCCCGGCAGCCCGCCATCATGCTGCTCGACGAACCGTTCAGCGCACTCGACACCGGCCTGCGCGCCTCGACCCGCAAGGCCGTCGCGGCGCTGCTCGCCGACGCGGGCGTGACGACCCTGCTGGTCACCCACGACCAGGAGGAGGCGCTGTCGATCGCCGACCAGGTCGCCGTGATGCGCGACGGCCGCTTCACGAAAGTGGGGACGCCGCAACAGGTCTACCGCGACCCCGACGATCGCTTCACCGCCGAATTTCTCGGCGACTGCGTCCTGCTCCCCTGCACCGTCGACGGCGGCGTCGCCGACAGCCCCCTCGGCCGGCTGCCGTTGCGCAAGGGCGCGTCCGACGGACCGGGCACGCTGATGCTGCGCCCCGAACAGCTCGAAGCGGTCACGGTGGCCGACGACGACCGCGGCGACGGGCTCGCCACCGTGCTGTCCTCGGAGTTCCGGGGCCACGACGTGCTGCTGACCGTCGACCTCGGCGCCGACGTCGATCCCATCACGGTGCGCCAGCACAGCGTCGCGCCGCCCTCGGTCGACGCCAAGGTGCGCATCCAGGTCGCGGGCGCCGCCGTGGTGTTCGGCGACCGGCGCCCGTGATGGCCGACGGCCCGACCACGTTCGACGGCCCAAACATGTTCGACGGCCCGACCATGTTCGACGACGTCGTCGCCCACCTCGCCGGGTTCGGCGACCGGCCCGCCGTGCACACCGCCGACGGCACCGTCGGCTACGCCGAGCTGGCCGCCGACGTCGCGGCGCGCGCCGCCGAGTTCGGCACCCCACGCCGACTGGTGCTCCTGGAGACCCGCAACGACCTCGCCACCCTGACCACCTACCTCGCGGCCCTCGCCGGAGGCCACGTGGTGCTGCCGTTGCCCGCCGGCGGCGATCACTCCGCGGTCGTCGACACCTACCGGCCCGACGTGCTGGTGCGCGACGGCCGCACCGAGATTCGGCGCCACCGCACGCCGACTGCGCTGCACCCGGACCTGGCGCTGCTGCTGTCCACGTCGGGCAGCACCGGATCGCCGAAGCTGGTCCGGCTGTCCCGGGCGAACCTCGCCGCCAACGCCGCCTCGATCGCCGACTACCTCGACATCGCGCCGACCGACCGGGCGGCCACGACACTGCCGATGTCTTACTGCTACGGCCTGTCGGTGGTGCACAGCCACCTGCTTCGAGGGGCGGGGCTGATCCTCACCGACCGCTCGGTCGTCGACGACGACTTCTGGGCCCTGTTGCGGGCGCACCGCGGCACGACGTTCGCCGGGGTACCGCACACGTTCGACCTGCTCGACCGGGTCGGCTTCGCCGACATGGCGCTGCCGGACCTGCGCTACGTCACACAGGCCGGCGGGCGGCTGGCCCCGGAGCGGGTGCGCCGCTACGCCGACCTCGGCGCGCGGCGCGGCTGGCAGCTGTTCGTGATGTACGGCGCGACCGAGGCGACCGCGCGGATGGCGTACCTGCCACCGCACCTGGCCGCCGACCGCCCCACCGCGATCGGCGTGCCGATCCCCGGCGGCTCCTTCCGGATCGACGCGGGCGACGGCATGGCCGACGGCACGGGCGAACTCGTCTACCGCGGACCCAACGTCATGATGGGCTACGCGCACGCCCGCGACGACCTGCGCGACGGCCCGACCGTCGACGAACTCCGCACCGGCGACGTCGCGCGCGTCGGCGACGACGGGCTCTACGAGGTCCTCGGCCGCCGCGACCGGTTCGTCAAGCTCTACGGGTTGCGGATCGACCTGCAGCGCGTCGAGGGCGGCCTGCTGGCCGACGGCATCACCGCGATCTGCACCGCAGGCGACGGGCAGCTGCTGGTCGCCGCCGCCGCACGGCCGCCGGACTGCGACGTCGCGGCCGCGGCGGCAGACGCCTCGGGCCTGCCCCGCGCCGCGATCCGGGTGCTCGACGTCGACGACATCCCACGCCTGCCCACCGGCAAGCCCGACTACCGCAGGCTGCCCGTGCTCGCCGCCGAACGCAGCGACGAGGCCGAACGCAGCGACGAGGCCGACGACGCCCTCGACCTGCGTGGGCTGTTCGCCGACGTCCTGCAGCTCGACCCGGAACGCATCGACCCGCAGCAGAGCTTCGTCGACCTGGGCGGCAACTCGCTGTCCTACGTCGCGATGTCGGTGCGGCTGGAGCGCGCCCTGGGACATCTCCCGAGCGACTGGCAGCGCCGCCCGCTGCGCGAACTGCAGGTCACGCGCCGGACGCGCCGATGGTGGGGCACGACACTGGAGACGAGCGTCGCGCTGCGGGCGGCCGCGATCGTCCTGGTCGCCGGTTCGCACGCCGAGCTGTGGGTGCTGTGGGGCGGCGCCCACGTCCTGCTCGGTGTCGCCGGCTACAACTTCGGTCGCTTCTGCCTCACGCCGCTGCCCCGGGCGACCCGCGCCCGGCACCTCGCCGGCACCATCGCGTGGATCGCCGTGCCGTCCATCGCGTGGATCGCGATCGCGTTGCTCATCACCGACGACTACACCCCGTCGAACCTGTTGTTGCTCAACAAGTTCCTCGGCCCGCACGACAGCTTGACCGCGGGCCGGCTGTGGTTCGTCGAAGTGCTGGTGTGGGTGCTTCTCGCCCTGGCGCTGCTGTGCTGGACGCCGCTCGGCGACCGCGCCGAACGCCGCTGGCCGTTCGGCGTCGCCGTCGCGTTCCTCGCCCTGGGCATGGCGTTGCGGTGGGACGTGTTCGGATTCGGCCTCGGCCACGACGCCTGGTTCACCGTGCTGGCGTTCTGGTTCTTCGCGGTCGGCTGGGCGGCGGCCAAGTCCTCGACGGTGTGGCAGCGGCTGTTCGTCACCGCCGTCCTGGCGGTCGGCATCGTCGGCTACTTCGGGCAGCCGAAGCGCGAGGCGCTGGTGTTCGTCGGCCTCGCGCTGCTCATCTGGCTGCCCGCCATCCGCTGCCCGTCGGCGCTGACGGTGACCGCCGGGCTGGTGGCCGAGGCGTCGCTGTTCACCTACCTGACCCACTACCAGGTGTATCCGCTGTTCGGCGAGCACCGGCTGCTCGGCGTGATCGCCGCGGTCGCGGTCGGCATCGTGCTGACGCAGCTGCTGACGGTGGTCCGGCGGTGGCTCCGGTTGCGCCACGGCGCGGCCGTCAGTCCCGCGCCGGCTCCCGCTCGGCGATGAGGCCCTCCTGCGCGAGCGTCGCGGCGATCGCGCCGTCGGCACCCAGCAGGCTGCCGGTGATCACACCGCGTCCGCGCGCAGCTGCCGGCGACCTGGTCTCCACCAGGTTCCACCGGTCCGCCCGCACCGGCCGGTGACACCAGACCGACGAATCGGTGGTGCCGCTGCGGTGGCTGCGCGCCACCATCGAATGTCCGTGCACCACCAGCGCCGGGTCGATCATGTAGACGTCGGCGACGTACACCGCGATGACGGTGTGCAGCAGCGGATCGTCGGGCAGCGGCACGGTGACGCGCCACCACAGCCGCCGGACGAACTCCCCCGACGACCAGTCGTCGACGAGGCGCACGTCGATCTCGTCGAGCGGCATCGACGGGGCGGGCCCCGCGGGGCCGGTGCGCTCCAACGCCTCCGGGTCGTCCGGCAGTGTCTCGCGGTGACCGTGCTCGGGGCCCGGTAGCGGCACCGCGAACGACGCGGTGGCCGTGGTCAGCAGACGGCCCGCCTGGAAGGCGTCCACGCGCCGGGCGCTCGTCGTGCGGCCGTCGTAGACCGGCGTGACCACGTACTCGACGGGATCACCGGCCTCACCGCCCCGGAGAAACTGCAGGTGCATGGTGGTGGGGAGCTTGGCCGCGTCGACGGTCGCCGCCGCGGCGGCGAGGCTCTGCCCCATGAACTGACCGCCGAACGCCCGCTTGCCCGCCGGCCCGCTCGCCGGCCCCAGGAAGCGGCCGTCGTCGCGCTGCCGCACGGCGAGCAGCGCCAGGAGCCTGCTCACGCGACGGTCCCCGCGTCGCGCAGGGCGGCGACGTCGGCGTCCGACAGGCCCAGCCGGTCGGCGAGGACGGACGCGGTGTGGTCGCCGAGGGCCGGCGCGGCGACCGCGGGCGGGTAGGCGCCGTCGATCGCCAGCGGGAGCCCGGGCGCGAGATACGTCCCGACGCGGGGTTGCTCGAGGGCGGTGAACAGCGGGTTGGCGGTCACCTTGGGATCGGCGGCCACCTCGGCGAAGTCGCGGTAGCGCTCCCACAGGATGGACGTCGCCGACAAGGCCTCGGTCACCTCGGCGGCGGTGTGGCCGGCGAACCACACGGTGAACAGCCCGGTGAGTGCGTCGCGGTGCCGGAAGCGCTCGCCCTCGTCGGTGAAGTCGACGCCCAGACTGCGCCCCAGCGCCTCGACCGCGGACGACGTGCCGGTCAGCTCGGTGAGGTCGCGGAAGTGCCGGTTGGTGAGGGCGACGACCATGAAGGCGGCGCCGTCAGCACTGCTGAACTGCTGGCCGTACTGGCCGTAGATCGCATTGCCGAGCCGCGCGCGCGACGTGCCGGTCACCATGGCCTCGGTGAGGAAGCTCAGATTGCCCGCCGTGGCGAGCGCGACGTTCTCCAGCGGGATCGACACCCGCTGCCCGGCACCGGTGGCGTCGCGGTGCCGCACGGCGGCGAGCACGGCCAGCGCGGTGTACAGCCCACACGCCACGTCCCACGCCGGCAGCACGTGATTCACCGGCACGTCGAGATCGGCGGGCCCCGTCACCAGCGGGAAGCCGATGCCGGCATTCACCGTGTAGTCGACGCCGGTGCCGCCGTCGGCACGGCCGGACACCTCGACGTGAATCAGGTCGGGCCGCAGTCGTTCCAGCACCTCGTGCGAATGCCAGTCGCGCCCGGCGGCATTGGTGATGAGGACGCCGGCGTCGGCGATGAGACGCTGCACCACGTCCTGGCCCTCGGCGGAGCGGACGTCGACCGCGACGGACTGCTTGCCCTTGTTGAGCCCCGCCCAGTAGATGCTGTCGCCCTCGTCGGTCACCGGCCAGCGGCGGTAGTCCGCGGCACCGCCGACCGGGTCCACCCGCACCACGTCGGCGCCGAGCTGCGCCAGCGTCATCCCGGCGAGAGGCACGGCTACGAAGCTGGAGATCTCGATGATCCGCACGCCCGCGAGGGGGCGGGACGCGTCCTGCGCGCCGGAGGAGGTCACCCGGACACGATAGTCAGCCGGCACACCAGCGCCGTGTCGTCACACCGAGCCCGTGCCGTCAGACCAGCGCGACGGCGTCCGCGATGGAGTCGAGCACCCGGCTGGGGCGGAACGGATAGCGCTCGATGTCCGAGCGCGAGGTGGAGCCGGTGAGGACGAGGATCGTCTCCAGGCCGGCCTCGATGCCGGCCACGACGTCGGTGTCCATCCGATCGCCGACCATGACGGTGTTCTCCGAATGCGCCTCGATGCGGTTGAGCGCGCTGCGGAACATCATCGGATTGGGCTTGCCGACGAAGTACGGCTCCCGGCCGGTCGCCTTGGTGATGAGCGCCGCGACCGACCCGGTGGCCGGTAGCGGACCCTCTGCCGACGGGCCGGTGACGTCCGGGTTGGTCGCGATGAAGCGCGCGCCGCCGAGGATGAGCCGGATGGCCTTGGTGATGGCCTCGAACGAGTAGGTCCTGGTCTCGCCGAGCACCACGAAGTCGGGCTCGATGTCGGTCAGCGTGTAGCCGACGTGGTGTAGGGCCGTGGTCAGTCCCGCTTCGCCGATGACGTAGGCGGAGCCGCTGGGCAGCTGGTCGTGCAGGAACGCCGCGGTCGCGAGCGCCGAGGTCCAGATCGACTCCTCGGGCACCGCCAGACCGGACCGCAGCAGCCGGGCGGCGAGGTCGCGCGGGGTGAAGATCGAGTTGTTGGTCAACACGAGGAACGGCCGCTCGCGCGCGGTGAGCGCTTCGAGGAACTCGGCGGCGCCGGGCAGCGCCTGCTCCTCCCGCACGAGAACGCCATCCATGTCGGTCAGCCAGCACTGCGGTGGGGTGCGCATGGCTCCAGTCTGACGACCCGGAGCGCCGGTGTCAGCGGACCACGGCGGGATGGGGCTCGCGCGGTCCGCCGAGGGCATCGCGATGCGAGGGCGGCGTGCGCCCGTCGGCGTCGGTCAGGCCGTACCGTCTCGCGAGTTCGGCGCCGATGTGCGCACGGCCGGCGAGGTCTTCGAGGTCCGGGTCGTGGTACAGCGCGTCGAGCACGTGGCCGGTGAACTCGGGGGTCTCGGCGTGTTCGGCGGTGCGGGCCAGCGCCTCGGGGTGCCCGTCGAACGCGGCGCGGAACTTCTCGGTGAGCAGGATGCCCATCCAGATCGACACCGTGTGCACGCCGGTACCGGCGAAGTCGACGGCCATGTCCGCGGCCATCTTGTCGACGCCGGCCTTCTGCGCGCCGTAGGCCGGGCCGTGCATGTAACAGCCCGCCCCCGGGGAGGACGTGAACGCGAGCAACGCCCGCTCGGCGCGCACCAGCAGCGGGGCGGCGTACCAGGAGGCGACGTAGGCCGAACGCAACCCGACGTCGAGCACGTCGGCCAGCCGCAGCGGCTTCTCCCAGAACGGCGCCGCGCCGGTCAGTGCGTCGTCGATCGCGGCGGCATTGTTGACCAGCAGGTCCAACGAACCGTCGCCGTCGTCGGCCACGCGGGCGAACAACGCCTCGACCTGCGCGTCGTCGCGGTGGTCGACCCGCACGGCAACGCCACCGTCGCCGGCGTCGGCGATCGTGCGGCCGGTGAGGTACACCAGCCAACCCCGCATCAGCAGGGCCGTCGCGATGCCGCGTCCCGCGCCGCGGCTGGCGCCCGTGACGACGGCGGTGCGGACCCGCTGCTCGGCCATCGCCTACTCGGGCAGCCGCAGTTCGGGCTTCTCGACCTCTTCGATGTTGACGTCCTTGAACGTGATGACCCGGACCTGCTTGACGAATCGTGCGGGCCGGTACATGTCCCACACCCAGGCGTCGGCCAGCCGCAGCTCGAAGTACACCTCGCCATCGGCGTTGCGGGGCACCATCTCGACGCTGTTGGCCAGGTAGAACCGGCGCTCGGTCTCCACGACGTAGCTGAACTGCCCCACGATGTCCTTGTATTCGCGGTACAGCGAGAGTTCCATCTCGGTTTCGTACTTCTCGAGATCTTCGGCACTCATCGGCTCAGCGGTCCTTCGGTCGGCATCCGTTCCATCTTCCCTCAGCCCCATTCCCGACGCTGCGTCGGCACCGGTTCCGGCGCCTGGGCGTCGTCGCACAGCACCACCTCGTACGGCCCGTCCGCGCCGGCGCGACGGTCGGCGCGGCGCACGTTGACGAACGAGTAGCGGTGCTCGCTGCACGGCCCCAGCTCGGCGAGCGCGGCGGTGTGCGTCGGCGTGCTGTAGCCCTTGTGCACCGCGAAGCCGTACCCGGGATGGGTCTTCTCCATCTCGACCATCATCCGGTCGCGGCTCACCTTGGCCAGGACGCTCGCCGCGGCGATGCAGGCCGCGGCCGCGTCACCGCCGATCACCGGCAGCGACGGCATCGGCAGGCCGGGCACGCGGAAGCCGTCGCTCAGCACGTACCCGGGCCGCACCGGTAGGCCCGCGATGGCGCGCCGCATGCCCTCGATGTTGGCGACGTGCACGCCGCGGCGGTCCACCTCGGTGGAGTCGATGACCACCACGTGATAGGAGAGCGCGTAGCGCCGGATGAGCGGGAACAGGCGCTCCCGTTCGCGTTCGGTGAGCTTCTTGGAGTCGTCGAGCGCCGCGAGGCTCTCCAGCCGGTTGGGGCCCAGCACGCAGGCCGCGACGACCAGCGGTCCGGCGCACGCGCCGCGACCCACCTCGTCGACGCCCGCCACGGGCCCCAAACCGCCGCGATACAAGGCGGATTCGAGCGTGCGCAGACCCGCCGACTTGCGGATCACGGTACGGGGCGGCCAGCTGGACGGCACGGTGGGTTAGGGCTGAACCTGCGGATTCACGCTGCTCACGCCACCCCAGCGAGACGGCGGCCATGCGATGAATCGCGCCTTGCCGATGACGTTCTCCACCGGCACCGTGCCCGCCATGGGGTCACCGGTGCACAGCAGCCCGCGCTGCGCGTCGGCGGGCTGGTTGGTGCAGTGGGCGCGCGAGTCCGCGGAGTGCGTGCGGTTGTCGCCCATCACCCACAGCCGACCGTCGGGCACCGTCACCGGGCCGAACTCGTTGCCCAGACACGGGTAGACCGCCGGGTCGGCCATCATCGTCGCCGGATCGAGGTACGGCTCGTCGAGCTTGCGGCCGTTCACGGTGAGCCCGGTGGCGGCGCGGCACTCGACGGTCTGGCCGCCGGTCGCGATGATCCGCTTGACCAGGTCGTTCTCGTCCGGCGGGACGAACCCGATGAACGACAGCGCGTTCTGCACGGCGCGGATGGCCGGGTTGTCCGAGCGGATCGACTTGTAGCCGATGTTCCAGGCCGGCGGACCCTTGAAGACGACGACGTCGCCGGGCTCGGGCTCGGTGAACCGGTAGGTCAGCTTGTCGACCATGATCCGGTCGCCGACGCAGCCGGGGCAGCCGTGCAGCGTGGGCTCCATCGACTCCGACGGGATCAGATACGGGCGCGCCACGAACGTGAGCATCACGTAGTACAGGACGATCGCGATGGTCAGCAGGATCGCCGTCTCGCGCAGTGCCCCCCGCTTCTTCTTCGGCGGGTCCGGCTCCTGCACGGCGTGGGTCTCGGCCGCGTCGGCGGAGGTATCGGCCGCGTCCGCGGCGTCGGCGGGTCCGGTCACGCCAACAGCGTAGCGACGGCGGACGTCACGTCAGGGATGCCCGACCGACGCGCGGTCAGCGCTTCTCCTTGATCTTGGCCTTCTTGCCGCGCAGCTCGCGCAGGTAGTACAGCTTGGCGCGACGGACGTCACCGCGGGTGACGACGTCGATGTGGTCGATGTTCGGCGAGTGGACCGGGAAGGTGCGCTCGACGCCGACGCCGTAGCTCTCCTTGCGCACGGTGAAGGTCTCGCGGACTCCGCCACCCTGGCGACGCAGCACGACGCCCTTGAACACCTGGATGCGCTCCTTGGAGCCCTCGATGACCTTCACGTGCACGTTGACCGTGTCGCCGGGGCCGAAGGTCGGGATGTCGTCGCGCAGCGACGACTGGTCGACGAAGTCCAGCGTGTTCATCGGTGACACCTTCTCATCAGTGGCCCGGGCACCGTCGCGTCGTGGTCACGACGCAGCACCGAGCCGTTCTCGTGCGTACGTTTGGCGGTGTCCACAGCGGGCGGTGCGGTCGTCTCGACCCACGCCCTGCGCGGACAACTGCTCAATTGTGCCAGACCGCCCCCTCACCGGCGAAATCGTCCCGTGACGTGCGGCCGGGCGGCCGCCGTCTCGCGGCGCGCCGCGCAACGGCAGCGGTTAGGCTGGCCCGAACGGGTCATGCACCACCACGTCACGGGCGTGGCGCAGCACAGTCGTTTTCGAGGAGGGCCATGTTCCGGCGGCCGTCGACGCTGCTGATGGTCGCTGCGGCCGCCGTCGCGGCGACGACGGCGGGCTGCGAGGCAAAGGTTTACGGCACTACCCCGACGCCGCCCGCACTGACCGTCGTGGCGCCGCTCGGGGACATGGCGCCGCTGCCCGAGGCACCACCGGACGCACCGGCTGCCGTGTTCACCGGTCTCGCCGACCGCGAGCGCCAGGCCACCGCCGACGCCGCCGCGTCGGGCGCCGACATCACCGCCGCGGTGCTCGACCGCAACACCGGCCAGCTGGTCACCAACGGCCGCAACGACAGCATCGCGATCGCCTCGGTGGTCAAGCTCTTCATCGCCGACGATCTGTTGCTGCAGGTGGCCAAGGGGCAGACGCAGCTGTCGCCCGCGGACCGGCAGATGCTCGACGTCATGCTGCGGTCCTCCGACGACAGCGCCGCCGAGGTCTTCTGGAACCGCAGCGGCGGCAGCGCCATCATCGAGCGCGTCGTCGCGCGCTACGGCC
The DNA here is from genome assembly GCF_008329645.1 of Mycolicibacterium grossiae. NCBI lineage: Bacteria > Bacillati > Actinomycetota > Actinomycetes > Mycobacteriales > Mycobacteriaceae > Mycobacterium > Mycolicibacterium grossiae. The sequence goes on along the minus strand of NZ_CP043474.1, from coordinate 3,344,080 downwards.
TGGCCGCCACCCGGCCGCCGAACAACGGACGCTGGTTCAACACGATCAGCACCGTCACCGACCTGGTGCACTACTACGACATGATGCTCGCAGGCACCGGCGGGCTCCCGCCCGAGCAGGCCAGCATCATCCTGGCCAACCTCGCCGCCTCCACGCCGACCGCGCCCGACGGCATGGTGCCCGGCGGGGTCTACCCGCAGCGCTTCGGCATCCCCGAGGGCATCCCCGGCGAGCCCGTCGCGGTGAAGCAGGGCTGGATGTGCTGCGTCGGGTCGGACTGGATGCACCTGTCGACGGGTGTCATCGGTCCGGACCGGCGCTTCGTGATGGCGATCAGTTCGATGGAGCCGGCCGACGCGGCCGAGGCCCGCCAGACGATCACCCAGGCCGTGCGGACGATGTTCCCCGAGGGGCACGTCTAGTCGAGGAGGTCCGGCCGGCGCTCGCGGGTGCGCGCCAGGGACTGCTCGCGCCGCCAGGCCGCCACCTTCGCGTGGTCGCCGGACAGCAGCACCGCCGGGACGTCGAGGTCGCGCCAACTCGGCGGCCGGGTGTAGCTGGGTCCCTCGAGCAGACCGTCGGAATGCGAATCCTGTTCGTGGGAGGCCGGATTGCCGATCACGTCGGGCAGCAGCCGCACGACGGCCTCGATCATCGCCAGCGCGGCCACCTCGCCGCCGTTGAGGACGTAGTCGCCGATCGAGACCTCCTCGACCCGCATCCGCCGCGCGGCGTCGTCCACGACGCGCTGGTCGATGCCCTCGTAGCGGCCGCACGCGAACACCAGATGCCGCTCGGCGGTCCAGCGTTCGGCGTCGGCCTGGCGGAACGGCCGCCCGGCCGGCGTCGGCACGACCAGCAGCGTCTCGGCGGTGCACAGGTCGTCGAGCGCGGCGCCCCACACGGGCGCCTTCATCACCATGCCCGGGCCGCCCCCGTACGGCGCGTCGTCCACCGACCGGTGCACGTCGTGGGTCCAGGCCCGCAGGTCGTGCACGCCCAGCTCGACCAGACCGGAGCCGATGGCCTTGCCCGGCAACGACTGTCGCAGCGGGGCGAGGTAGTCGGGGAAGATCGTGACGACGTCGATGCGCACGGCCGCGTCCTAGAGAGCGTCGATGTCGAGCAGGCCATCGGGCGGGTCGATCACGACGCTGCCCTCGGCGAGCGACACCGTCGGCACGATCTCGGTGACGAACGGCACCAGCACCTCCCGGCCCTCGCCGGTCGTCACCGACAGCAGCTCGCCTGCCGCGGTGTGCAACACCTCGGCGACGACGCCCACCTCGGCGCCGTCGACCGTGCGGACGCGCAGGCCCTCGAGCTGGTGGTCGTAGAACTCGTCGGGGTCCTCGATGCGCGGCAACTCGCCGGAGTCGACGACGAACAGCGTGCCGCGCAGCGCATCGGCGGCGGTGCGATCGGCGACGCCACGCAGGCCCAGCAGCAGCCGTCCGGAGTGCTCGCGCAACGTGTCGACCACGAATTCGCGCTCGGGTCCGCGCGGACCGACCTTGCCGCGCAACGTCGCTCCGGCCGCGAAGCGGTCCTCCGGGTCGTCGGTGCGGACCTCGACGACGACCTCACCGCGGATGCCGTGCGCCTTGACGACCCGCCCGACGACCAGGTCCATGCCGGTGGCGAACTACTGGTCGGTGTCGACCACGTCGACGCGGATCCCCCGGCCGCCGATGCCGGCGACGAGGGTCCGCAGCGCGGTGGCCGTGCGGCCGCCGCGCCCGATGACCTTGCCCAGGTCATCCGGGTGCACGTGCACCTCGACGGTGCGGCCGCGACGGTTGGTCACCATGTCGACGCGAACGTCCTCGGGGTTGTCGACGATTCCGCGCACCAGGTGCTCGACGGCGTCGACGACGACGGAACTCACCGCGGACTCAGCTCTCGGTGGCGCCGGCGACGGTGGCGTCGGGGCCCTCGGCGGCGGGCTCGGAGGCGTCGGCCGCACCGGACGGGTCGGCGGTGGCCTCGATGTCGGAGGCCTCGCTGGTGGACGATTCGGCCTTCTTGGCCGGGGCCTTCTTCTTCTTCGGCGTGGTGGCGTCGCCACCCGAGCCGCCGTCGGCGTCGGCCAGCGCTGCGTTGAAGAGGTCCAGCTTGGACGGCTTGGGCTCCTTGACCTTCAGCGTGCCCTCGGCACCCGGCAGGCCCTTGAACTTCTGCCAGTCACCGGTGATCTTCAGCAGCTGCAGGACGGGCTCGGTGGGCTGGGCGCCGACGCTCAGCCAGTACTGCGCGCGCTCCGAGTCGATCTCGATCAGGCTGGGCTCTTCCTTCGGGTGGTACCGGCCGATGACCTCGATGGACCGACCGTCGCGGCGGGTGCGCGCGTCGGCGACGGCGATGCGGTACTGGGGGTTGCGAATCTTGCCGAGCCGGGTGAGCTTGATCTTGACGGCCATGAACTACGTCTCCTGTATGCGTGCCACGCTGCAATTCAGCGGTGCCGGCGGGATGCCGGCACCCGGTTTTGCCCTACGTGTGTGACCCCCGCGCGGCGCATCCCAGCCGGGAAGCCGCGGGCGGACAGCGGTTCATTCTGCCAGAGCGCGGGCGCGCAGAAGAAATCGCCGAACGCGGGGCCTCAGACCAGCTTGTCGAAGCACTTGGTCTCGACGCGGCGGGTCATCCGCCAGCCGTCGGGCGTGCGGACGAACTCGTCGTCGTACCAGAGCCCGCAGAACAGCACCTGCGCGCCGGCCTCGGTGGCGCCGCCCAGCACCATCGGGTTGAAGCAAATGGTGCGCGAGGACGCGGTGTCGCCGTCGACGCGCACGTCGACGTTGCCGATCAGGTGGGCATAGGCCGAAAAGTTGGGCAGCACCTCGGCGAGCCACGCCTTGACCTCGCCGAACCGTCCGTCGATGCCGCCCATGGCGCGGTAGTCGATGTAGGCGTCGGCGGTGAAGACGCGGTCCAGATCGTCGAAGCGGCGAGTGTCGATCGCCGTCGAGTAGTCGATCAGCAGCTGCTGGATTTCGAGGCGGTCGGAGATCTCTTCGAGGCTCAGCACGCCGTCAGTTGTACCGCCGGACCACCGCCGGGCGACCCGGAATCGCGCCGATCAGGCCTGCGGACCCTCCGAGGGCGGCCAGTGCTCCCCCGACCACTCGCCGGGCTCGGTGTGGTCACCTCGGGACAGCGGCACCCACTGCTCACTCGGCGCCGGCTGCTTGGAGGACGGGAAGTCGCGCAGCGAGCCCTGGCTGTGCGCGTCCCACTTCTCGAACGTCAGCGGCGTCTGCAGCCAACAGTGCAGCAGGTTGTACACCGCCTCCAACGACGCGATGTGGGTGCGCTCCCAGCCGTGGCTGCCGTCGAGCCCGAACCCGACGAGCGCCGCGCGGGTGGCGGCGCCGGCCTCGATGGCCGCGGCCGCGTCGGAGCGGTAGTACCGGAACACGTCGCGCGCGTGCGGGATCGCGTGCTCCTCGGCCAGTCGGCACAGCTTGCGGGTGAGGTGGTAGTCGAACGGCCCGTGCAGATCGGCCATCGGGATGGTGACGCCGTCCTCGATGGAGTGCTGCCCGGGGGCACACACCGCATTGTCGACCGAGACGAGTTCGGCGACGTCCGGTGGCAGGCCGTGGCTGGCGCCGTGACCCACCTCCTCGGTGATCGTCACCATGATCGTCGTGCGGTGCGGCAGCACCAGCCGCTCCTGGGCGACGTTGCGGGCGAGCGCCAGGGCGACCGCCACGCCGGCCTTGCCGTCGAGGTGCCGGGAGACGATGAAACCGTCCTCGGTGAGTTCCGGGCTCGCGATCAGCGCGACGAAGTCACCGACGTGGAAGCCTAGTCGGTCCAGGTCGGCACGGCTGCTCACCTTGCGGTCGATGCGCACCTCGACGTGCTCCCACAGCGTGGGCTGGGTGTCGATCTCGTCGCCGAACGCGTGCCCGGAGGCCTTCAGCGGCATGACCGTCCCGGTGAAGAACTCGTTGGGGTCGTCGCCGAAGATCCGCACCCGGGCGCCGGTCGCGAAGCGGGCGGAGAACGTGCCGACGGGGATCAGTTCGAGCCGGCCGTTGTCCTTGAGGTCGCGGACCATGCAGCCGATGGTGTCGGCGTGCACGACGATCGCGCGGTCGGTGGTGTCCGACTCCCCCGGCAGCTCGGCGGTCAGCGCGCCGCGCCGGGTGAGCATGAAGGGCACGCCCAGCTCGTCCAGGGTGTCACCGATCAGCTGCATCACCGCGTCCGTGCGCCCCGAGGGGCTCGGCGTCTGCAGCAGGGCCAGCAGGGTGTCGATCATCCACGCGCGATCGGCCTCCGGCATGGTGGCCACGGTCCCGGACACAGCGCCTCCTCATCAGTCGTTCGAGAACGATCCAAACGTACGCCGGTGGCGCGCCGGCGGCGGGGGTCAGTCTTGCTCGACGGGCCCCGGCTGCCACGCCCACGGCGTGGCCGCGGTCCGTGGGAACAGCAGGTCGACGAAAGCCTGTGCGGTGGGCCGAGGTTCGTGATTGGCGAGCCCGGGACGCTCGTTGGCCTCGATGAAGACGTACTCGTCACCCTGCACGGACGGCACCATGAGATCGATGCCGGTGACCGGGATGCCGATCGCGTCGGCGGCGTCGACGGCCACCTTGGCCAGCGTCGGGTGCACCTCATCGGTCACGTCGACGATCGTGCCGCCGGTGTGCAGGTTGGCCGTGCGCCGCACGACGAGGTGGGAGTTGGTGGGCAGGACGTCGTCGAGCTTCCAGCCCGCCTCCTGCACCGTGTCCTCGGTCACGTCGTCGACGGGGATCACCGATTCGCCGTGCGTCGCGGCCGAGCGCCGCCGGCTCTGCGCCTCGATGAGCTGCCGGATGGTGTGCTTGCCGGTGCCGACGACCTCCGGGGGGCGGCGCACCGCGGCGGCGATCACCTTGCCGTTGATGACGACGAGGCGCAGATCGTCGCCCTCGCAACGCTCTTCGAGGATGACGTCCGGGCAGTGCTTGGCGGCCCACGCGATCGCACGATCGAGGTCGTCGGGCTTGCTCACCCCGACCGTGATGCCGGCGCCCTGCTCGCCGCGGGCTGGTTTGACGACCACGGAGCCGACCTCACGCATGAAGCCGTAGTCGCTGTCGTCGAACGCTGCTGTGCGGCCGCGCGGGACGCGGATGCCGGCCTCGGAGACCACCTTGCGCGCCACCCGCTTGTCGTCGCAGCGACTCATGGCGACCGCATTGGTCAACTCCGACAACGATTCTCGCGTCACCACGCTGGTACCGCCATGGGTGAGGCGCAGGTAGCCGCCCTTGCCGTCGAGCACCTCGACCGCGATGCCGCGCATGATGGCCTCGTCGGCGATGATGCGGGCGTAGGGGTTCAGTTCGGCGAGGCCCTCCTCCTCCTGCACGGGGGCGAACAGCTTCTCGTTGATGGCGTTCTTGCGCTTGATGCCGAGTGGGGGGACGCGCTCGAAGCCCATCCGCTCGTACAGCGCGATGGCGCCCTGGTTGTCATGCAGCACCGAGAGGTCCATCTGACGCCGTCCCCGGCGCATGAACTCCTCGACCAGCGAGCGGACCAGCAGGCCGCCGATTCCCGGACGCAGCACCGTGGGATCGACCGCGAGGCACCACAGGCTCGAGCCGTTCTCCTCGTCGCCGAACAGCTGCGCGTGGTCGATGCCGGTGACGGTGCCGACCACCGTGCCGGTCTCGTCGTCGACGGCGACGAGGTAGACCATGTGCTCCTCGGCCCGCACGTTGTGCCACATCAGGTCCACGTCGGCGGGCACCATGCGGCACTGCACGTAGATCTGGTTGATCGCCGCGCAGTCCTCGATCGAGTCGACGGCCCGGATCGACACCCCGGACACGTCCGACGGGCGGTACTCGCCGGGGGCGTCGAAGTACAGCCGGTAGGTGAACGACGGGTCGATGAAGAACTCGTGCGGGTGCAGCGCCACGAACACGTGCGGCGCATCGAGGTACATGCCGATGTCGCGGCGGCCGGTGGCCTCGGCGCGCAGGGCGTTGCCGAACTCGTCTGGATCGTCGAAGGTCTGGCCGAAGACCAGCCTGCCCCAGCCGAGGTCCTGGACGACGCCGCGGGCGCGGCCGGCGTCGTCGGTGCTCGGGTGACTCTCGGTGTCGGACACCACGGTCATGCCACTCCGTCCACGTGCCGGGCCAGCCACAGCTCCAACAATCCCAGCTGCCACAACGGGTTTCCGCGCAGCGGCGTCAGGTTGCCGTTCGGGTCGGCGAGCATCGCGTCGACCGCCTTGGGTGCGAACAGATCGCGCGAACGGGCCGCCTCGCTGTGCAGCGCGTCGCGCACCAGGTCGAGGTAGGGCCCGGCCAGGTGCTTGAGCGCCGGCACCGGGAAGTACCCCTTGGGCCGGTCGATCACTTCGGCCGGGATCACCTGGCGGGCAGCCTCCTTGAGGACGCCCTTGCCCTCGTAGGCGGTCTTGAGTTCCGGCGGGCAGGTGGCCGCCAGCTCGACGAGTTCGTGGTCGAGGAACGGCACGCGCCCTTCCAGCCCCCAGGCCATGGTCATGTTGTCGACGCGCTTCACCGGGTCGTCGACGAGCATCACCGTGGTGTCCAGCCGCAGCGCCCGGTCGGTGCCGGTCTGCGCCCCGGGCTGGGCGAAGTGGCGCAGCGCGTATTCACCGGAGACGTCGTCGCCGAGCCGCCACTGCGGCTGCAACAGGGCGTTCAGCGCGTCGTGGTCGCGGTCGAAGAACGCGGTGCGGTACCGCGCCAGCGCGTCGGCGGGGTCGTCGTCGCGGGCGTGTGCCATGGGCGGGTACCAGTGGTAGCCGGCGAAGATCTCGTCGGCGCCCTGACCGGACTGCACGACCTTGACGTGCTTGCTCACCTCTTCGGACAGCAGGTAGAACGCGACGCAGTCGTGGCTGACCATAGGCTCGCTCATCGCGCCGATGGCCCCCGACAGCGACGGCAGCATCCGGGCGGTGTCGATCCGGATCTGGTGGTGGTCGGTGCCGAAGTGGCGGGCGATGACGTCGGAGTACTTGAACTCGTCGCCCTCCTCGCCACCGGCGGCCTCGAAGCCGATGGAGAAGGTCTGCAGGCCGTGCTGGCCGGCCTCCGCGAGCAGACCGACGATCAGACTCGAGTCGAGGCCGCCCGACAGCAGGCAACCGACCGGTACGTCGGCGACCAGCCGGCGCTCGACGGCGGTGCGCAGCGAGGCGAGCACGGCCTCCTGCCAATCCCGTTCCGACCACCCGGCGCGCTCGGCCGAACGCTCGAACTCCGGTGTCCAGTAGGTCTTCTCGCTACGCGTCCCGTCCGGCTCGATGCGCATCAGGGTGCCCGGCGACAGCTTGCGCACGCCCTTGAGGATGGTGTGCGGCGCCGGGACGACGGAGTGGAAACTCAGGTAGTGGTGCAGCGCCACCGGGTCGAGGTCGGTGTCGATACCGCCTGCCGCCAGCAGGGCCGGCAGCGAGGAGGCGAAGCGCAGCGCACGACCGCCCGTCGGTTCGACGACGTCGGCCCAGTACAGGGGCTTCACGCCGAGGCGGTCGCGGCCGAGCACCACCCGGCCGCTGTCGGTCTCGGTGATCGCGAAGGCGAACATGCCGAAGAGGTGGTCGACGACGTTCTCGCCCCACTCCTTGTATCCCTTCAGCACCACCTCGGTGTCGCTGTGGGAGAAGAAGCGGTAGCCCTTGCCGAGCAGTTCGCGGCGCAGCTCGGGGTAGTTGTAGATGCAGCCGTTGAACGCGACGGTCAGGCCGAGGTCGGGGTCGTGCATCGGCTGGTGGCCGTTGCTCGACAAGTCGATGATCGCCAACCGCCGGTGGCCCATGGCCACCCGCTCTGAGGACCAGGCACCGGAGCTGTCCGGCCCGCGCGGCACCATCGCGTCGGTCATGGCGGCCACCGCCGCGAGGTTGGCCGGACGGCCCGTGGCGATCTCGCCGGCTAAGCCACACATGGAGTTCGCGTCACCCTTTCGTTCGCGGGCGACCCGTTTCGGCTGGTCGTCGCCGTGGGTACCGGCATGTCGCATGGCGGTAGCCACGAATGTCGCCCTCGTCAGTAACTGCCCCAAGATCATTGTCGCCAAACCCATTCCTCGCGACCGGAGGACAGCGGTTAGGCTGCTGGCCCGTGGGGAAGTTCACACTGGCCGCCGCGACGGCTCTGACCTCGATCTTCACGGGTGTGGGCGCACCGGTGGCGACGGCGGACATCGACGTGGCGCCGGTCGGCGCGCTCCCGGTGCCGGATGGGCCGGCACCGGCGTGGATCGTCGCCGACATGGATTCCGGGCAGATCCTCGCCGGACGCGACCAGTACGTGACGCACGCGCCGGCGAGCACGATCAAGACGCTGCTGGCGCTGGTGGTGCTCGACGAGCTGCCCCTCGACGCCACCGTCGTGGCCGACGAGCACGACACCGCCGTCGAGTGCAACTGCGCCGGCGTTCGGGCCGGTCAGACCTACACCACCGAACAACTCCTGGACGGGCTGCTGCTGGTCTCCGGCAACGACGCCGCCAACACGCTGGCGCACATGCTGGGCGGCACGGACGCCGCGGTGGCGAAGATGAACGCCAAGGCGGCTTCCCTGGGCGCCACGGCCACACGGGCCGGGTCGCCGTCGGGCCTCAACGGTCCCGGCATCGACGGCTACACCACGCCGCACGACCTCGCGGTGATCTTCCGTGCGGCGCTGGCCCACCCGGAGTTCGCGGCGATCACCGGTTCGCGCACCGCACCGTTCCCCGGCAAGGACGGCCCGGTGACGCTGGTCAACCAGAACGAGATGCTCGACCGGTATCCCGGCATGCTCGGCGGCAAGACCGGCTTCACCGACGTCGCCCGCAAGACCTACGTCGGCGCCGCGCAGCGCGACGGCAGGCGCCTGGTGGTGGCCATGATGTTCGGCCTGGTGAAGGAGGGCGGCCCGACGTACTGGGACCAGGCCACCCGGCTGCTGGACTGGGGCTTCGCGCAGGATCGCTCGGAGAGCGTCGGCGCGCTGTAGGGGTCCGTTCCCCCACGGCGACGATCGAGACCGCGGCGAGACCTCGGCGAGTCCCGCGGCTCGTAGCCTCGGCATCCGTGCCGTCTCCTCCAGCCGCGCATTCGCGTCGGCTGCTCGCCGCCCTCGCCGCCACGGGCGTGCTGCTCGCCACGTCGACGGTGCCCGCCGGTGCGCAACCCGCCGTCGAACCGGCCGCCGCCATCGCCGACGGGCCCGCCAAGGCGTGGCTGCTGGCCGATGTGGACACCGGCGCCGTGCTGGCCGCCAAGGACCCCTACGGGGCATACGCACCCGCAAGCACGATCAAGGTGCTGCTGGCGATGGTGGTCCTCGACCACCTGAGCCCGGACAACTTCGCGCGGGCGAACGCCTCGCACACCAGGATCGAGTGCTCCTGCGTCGGGCTGACGCCCGGCACGCCGTACACCGTGCGACAGCTGCTGTCGGCGCTGCTGATGGTGTCCGGCAACGATGCGGCCACGATGCTCGCGGACATGCTGGGCGGCCAACGGGTCGCGGTCGCGGCGATGAACCGCAAGGCGGCCGCCCTCGGCGCGCGTAGTACCCGCGCCGCGTCGCCGTCGGGGCTCGACGGGCCGGGCTGGGAGTCGGTCACGTCCCCGCACGACCTCGCGGTGCTGTTCCGCGCAGCACTCGGCCAGCCGCTGATCGCCGAGCTCGTGCGCCAGCCGTCGGCGCCGTTCCCCGGCCGCACTCTGACCAACCAGAACGAGCTGCTGAGCCGCTACCCCGGCGATATCGGCGGCAAGACCGGCTACACCAACCTGGCGCGCAAGACCTACGTCGGCGCTGCGCAGCGCGGGAACCGACGGCTGGTGGTCGTGCAGATGTACGGCACCGGCGACCTCTACGGACAGGCCACCGACCTACTGGACTGGGGCTTCAGCCGGCCTTGACGGGCAGCTGGGCGAACGCCCGCACTGGGAAGGTGCCGAAGCCCTCGACGGCCGGCGGCGCAGCGGTGAAGGTGGCGCCCGACGGGGGCAGTGCGGCCAGGTTCGTCAGGTGCTCGACGACGTGCACACCCGCACCGAGCAGCAGCGTGTGCGCGGGGCGCTCTCCCCCGGACTCGGTGTCGTCGACGTTCACCGAGTCGATGCCGACCAGCACGGCGCCGGCGGCGATCAGGTACTCGGCCCCGTCGGCGGTGAGGAACGGCGCACCGCGACCGTAGGCCGGAGTGCCGAAGTGCGCGTCCCAGCCGGTGTGGAGCAGGACCGCGGCGCCGCGGACGTCGCGGTCGGCAAGCGTGGCGGCCTGGATGCCGCGACGGTCCGACGACCATGCGTCGGTCAGGTGGAACACCTCGGCGCGCAGACCGACCAGCGTGGCCAGGTCCAGACCCGCGAGGTCGGCGCCGTCGGCGTAGCGATGGTACGGCGAGTCCAGATAGGTACCGGTGTTGCCGATCATCGTGATGACGTCCATGGCGAATTCGGTGCCCGGCGCATACCGGGCGCGGGAGTCCTCGCGGGTGAGGTGCGCGGTGATCTCCGGCGCGGGCAGTCCCGGGTACGTGGTCAGGCCGGCACGGATCGGGTGGCTGAGGTCGACCACGGCCGCCGTCGGCCCGGTTTCGGGGCGCGGGACGCCGCGGCTGCCCCGGTGGGCCTCGGCGACGATGCGCAGGTCGTGCAGCGCGACGGTGTCGACGAGCGTCAGCCCGAGGTGAGTGACGAGCAGGCGGGCGATGGCGGCTTCGTCGAGGTCGGCCGCGGGAACGTCGAGCCGGAAGCCGTGTCCGGTGAGGTCTCCGGAATTGGCGAAGCGGATCTCGAAGTCGAAGACGGCGCGGTACTCGGGCATCGGCGAAGCGTAGAGCCCACCGGCCTGAGGGAGCACCCCATATTCGGATTCACCGAAGTAAGGTCGCCCTAACTTCGAACTGACCCGAGGGGGTGCACCATGACCGACGTCTCGCTCGTCGTCGCCTTCGGCACCGACATGGGCAACGCCGAGGACGCCGCCATGACCTTCGCCGAAGGCGTCGCCGACATCGGCATCGACGTCTCGGCCCGCGAGTTGAATCAGGTGGACCTCGCCGAGCTGCGCGACGCGACGCACTTCGTGGTGGTGTGTTCGACGTTCGGCGAGGGCGAGTTCCCCGACAACGCCCTGCTGTTCTGGGAGGCGCTGTCCGCCGCGGACGCCGTCCGGCTCGACCACCTGTCCTTCGCCGTCCTGGCCCTCGGCGACACCTCCTACGAATCGTTCTGCAACGCCGGGAAACTGCTCGACACCCGGCTCGAGGAGCTGGGCGCGACGCGGCTCACCGACCGCGTCGACGTCGACGGTTTCTACGAGCAACCCGCCGCCGCCTGGACCACCGACGTGGTGAAGCTGCTGCAGGCCGAACTGGGCACTGCCGAGCCGCCGGCGGTCGCCACCACTGTCCGTCCGGACCGCGACCGCGGGCCCGTGGCCGCCCGGTTGGCCGTCAACCGGCGGCTCAACCACCCCGACTCGGACAAGGAGGTCCGGCACTACGAGATCGACCTCGCCGCAACGGGAATCACGTACCGGGCGGGCGATTCCCTGGCGGTGCACGCCACCAACGATCCCGTCCTGGTCGCCGCGCTGCTGCAGCGTTTCCGCGTCGGTCCCGATCATCGCGTGGCCGACCACGACGCCCCGCTGGGCGTGTTGCTCGCCGAGCGGTGGGAGATCCGGACACCCTCGCGCGCCCTGCAGGCCCTCGTCGCGGCGCGCACCACGAACGCCGACGCCGCAACGGGCTTGGCGACCGGCGATGCGTTGACCCCGGGTGCCTACGCCTACGGCCGCGACGTCCTCGACCTGCTGGCGCTGGCCGACCTCGACCTCGACGAGGTCGTGGACACGATGCGCCCGTTGCAGTCTCGCGACTACTCGATCGCGTCGAGCCCGCTCGTCCATCCGGACCGCGTACACCTCACCGTCGCGACGGTGCGCTACGCCCGGGGCGAGCGCCGCCACGGCGGCGTGGCGTCGACGTTCCTCGCCGATCGCGGCGAACGGCTGCGGGTGCAGCTGCGGCCCAACAACGCCTTTCGGCTCCCCGCGCCGGACGTGCCGATCATCATGGTCGGCCCCGGCACCGGGATCGCCCCGTTCCGCGCCTTCCTGCAGGAGCGCCGCGCGACCGCGGCGACCGGGCCCTCGTGGCTGTTCTTCGGCGACCGCAGGCGCGCGACCGACTACCTGTACGGCGACGACCTCGACGGCTTCGTGGCCGACGGCACGCTGAGCCGCCTCGACCTCGCCTTCTCCCGCGACCGCGCCGACGGACACAAGGTGTACGTGCAGCATCTGATGGCGGCTTGTGCCGACGAGCTGTTCGGCTGGCTGAGCGACGGTGCGCACCTGTACGTGTGCGGCGACGAACGGCACATGGCCCGTGACGTCGATGCGGCGTTGCGCGCCATCGTGTCCGGCGCCGGTGGGCTGACCGCCGACGACGCGCACGCCTACGTCAACGACCTCATCAAGACCCACCGCTACGTGCGCGACGTCTACTGACCGCGGTAGGGCACCCCGCGCAGGATCACCAGGTCGGGCCGGTCGAGCGCCCCCGCCTCGCGCGGATCCGCGGTGAAGCACAGCAGATCCGCCGACGCACCGTGGGAGAGTCCGGGTCGGCCCAGCCAGGCCCGCGCGTCCCAGCAGGCGGCGCCGAGCGCCGCCGTCGGGTCCATGCCGATGCCGCGCAGGGCCGCCACCTCGTCGCCGATGCGGCCGTGGGCGATCATGCCCCCGGCATCGGTGCCCGCGTAGATCCGCACGCCCGCCTCGTGCGCCGCGCCGATCCGCGTCGGGCACTTCGCGTACAGATCCCGCATGTGGGCCGCGTAGGTGGGGTACTTGCTTGCGGCGTCGGCGATTCCGGGGAAGTTCTCGATGTTGACGAGCGTCGGCACCAGCGCGGTGTCGTGCTCGAGCATCAGGTCGATCACGTCGTCGGTGATGCCGGTGCCGTGCTCGATGCAGTCGATGCCCGCGGTGATCAACCCCGGCAGCGCGTCCTCGCCGAAGACGTGCGCCGTCACCCGGGCGCCCTCGGCGTGGGCGGCGGCGATCGCCGCGCGCAGGACGTCGTCCGACCACAGCGGCGTGAGATCGCCGACGCCGCGGTCGATCCAGTCGCCGACGAGCTTGACCCAACCGTCCCCGAAGCGCGCCTGCGCGGTCACGTAGGCCGGCAGGTCGGATTCGTCGGCGACGTCGATGGGCAGACCCGGTAGGTAGCGCTTGGGCCGCGCGAGGTGCCGCCCGGCGCGGATGATGCGCGGCAGGTCCTCGCGGTCGTCGAAACTGCGGGTGTCGACCGGTGATCCGGCGTCGCGCAGCAGCAGCGCGCCCGCGTCGCGTTCGGTGCGCGCCTGGGCGACGGCCTCGTCGTGCGGCACGGCACCGCCCGGCCCCAACCCGACGTGGCAGTGCGCGTCGACCAGGCCGGGGATCACCCAGCCTCCGTCGAACACGGTGTCGGCGCCGGGGATCGGCTCGGCGCTCAGCACGCCGTCGTGGATCCACCACTCGACGGGCCCGCCGTCGGGCAGGCCGTGGCCCCGCACGTGCAGACGGGCGGGGCCGGTCACTAGTTCTTCGGGAACTTCAGCTTGGACAGGTCGATGTCGGCGAGCCCGGGCGGCAGTTCGTCGAGGCCCTTCGGCATGTTGGACAGATCCGGGAACCCGGCGGGCATGCCCGGCATCCCGGCGCCCAGCGGGTTGCGGTTCTTCGGCGGTGTGGGTCCGCGCCCACCCTTCTTCTTGCCGGCCTGCTTGTTCTTGCCCTTGGCGGCCTTGCGCTGATTGCCCTTGCGCCCGAACGGCATGCCCATCTGACCGGCCATCTGCGACATCATCTTGCGGGCCTCGAAGAACCGGTCGACGAGCTGGTTCACCTCGGACACCGTGACACCGGAGCCGTTGGCGATGCGCAGCCGGCGGGAGGCGTTGATGATCTTCGGGTCGGCCCGCTCGGCGGGCGTCATGCCGCGGATGATGGCCTGCACGCGGTCGAACTGGCGGTCGTCGACGGCGGCCAGCGCGTCCTTCATCTGGCCGGCACCCGGCAGCATGCCGAGCAGGTTGCCGATCGGGCCCATCTTGCGAATCGCGAGCATCTGCTCGAGGAAGTCCTCGAGCGTGAGTTCTCCGGACCCGATCTTCGCGGCGGCGGCCTCGGCCTGCTGCGCGTCGAAGACCTGCTCGGCCTGCTCGATGAGGGTCAGCACGTCACCCATGCCGAGGATGCGGCTGGCCATGCGGTCGGGGTGGAAGACGTCGAAGTCCTCGAGCTTCTCCCCAGCGGACGCGAAGAGGATCGGCACGCCGGTCACCTCGCGCACCGACAGCGCGGCGCCACCGCGCGCGTCACCATCGAGCTTGGTCAGCACCACGCCGGTGAAGCCGACGCCCTCGCGGAAGGCGTCGGCGGTGGTGACGGCGTCCTGACCGATCATCGCGTCGAGGACGAACAACACCTCATCGGGCTGGACGGCGTCGCGGATCGCGGCCGCCTGGCCCATCAGCTCCTCGTCGATGCCGAGTCGTCCCGCGGTGTCGACGATGACGACGTCGTAGTGCTTGGCGCGCGCCTCGGCGAGGCCCGCGGCGGCGACCTCGACGGGATTGCCCGCGGTCATCTGCTCGATGGTGGCGCCGTCGGGCGAGACGCCCGGGTGCGGCGCGAACACCGCCACACCGGCGCGCTCGCCGACGATGCGGAGCTGGTTGACCGCGCCGGGACGCTGCAGGTCGCAGGCCACCAGCAGCGGCGTGTGCCCCTGACCCTTGAGCCAGCGGGCGAGCTTGCCGGCCAGCGTGGTCTTGCCCGAGCCCTGCAGGCCCGCGAGCATGATGACCGTCGGCGGGGTCTTGGCGTAGGTCAGCTGACGGGTCTGCCCGCCGAGGATCCCGACGAGTTCCTCGTTGACGATCTTGACGACCTGCTGCGCCGGGTTCAGCGCACCAGAGACCTCGGCGCCCTTGGCGCGCTCCTTGATGCGGCCGATGAACTCGCGCACCACGGGCAGCGAGACGTCGGCCTCGAGCAGAGCCAGCCGAATCTCGCGCGCGGTGGCGTCGACGTCGGCATCGGACAGCCGGCCCTTGCCGCGTAGGCCGGACAGTGCCCCGGTCAGCCGATCGGACAGGGATTCAAACACCCGACCAGCCTAACCGGGCGGGTGCGGCGTCGGCCCACGCCACCATCAGCTGGCCTCGGGAACCTTCTTCTTGGGCGGCGGCGCGGGCAGCACCGCGTACAGCGCCCGCTCCAGTTCGAGGCGCGCCTGCTCGCCGGCGGCCCCGCGGAACCCGGGCGGCACGGTGAGCCCGAAGACGTCGACCACCGAGGAGCCGAGCGTCGTGACCCGCGCCCAGGACACGTCCAGACCGTCCCGTTCGATCACCGCCGCCAGCCGGGCCAGCAGCCCACTGCGGTCGACGCTGCGGATCTGCACGGCCAGCTGCCCGTCCTCGGCGTCGGGGTCGGTGTCGGACCACAGGACGCGCGGCGGTGCGACGGCGGGATTGCCCGGCACCGCCGCGGGGATCTCACCCGCGCGGTGCGGCTGGCTCGCCGCGGCCTCGGCGTCGCGGCGCTCGAGGGAGCCGATGACGTCGAGGTCGCCGGCCAGGGCCAGGATGAACTGCTGGCGCAGCAGTTCGGCGGCGGGTGGCGAACCGAAGTGCGGCGACACCGTGAAGGTGTTGATCGCGGTGGCGTCGGCGCTGTTGACCGACGCCGAGTGCACGCGTAGCGCGTTCAGCGCCAGGATGCCGGCGGCCTTGGACAGCAGACCGCGCTGGTCGGGCGCGATCATCGTCACCTCGAAGAGGTGCGGTCCCGCGGCGGTGAGGTCGACGTGCACGCCGCCGGAGGCGGCCAGCGCCAGGTACCGCGGGTCGACGGGATCGGGGTGCGGCAGCGGCTCGCCGGTCATCACCAGCCGGCAGCGGCGCACCAGGTCCCCGATGAGGGCGGCCTTCCAGTCCCCCCACACGCCCGGTCCGGTGGCCAGCGAGTCCGCCTCGGCGAGCGCGTGCAGCAGTTCCAGCAGCACCGTGTCGCCGCCGAGCTTGTCGACCACGGTGGCGATGGTCTTCGGGTCCTGCAGGTCGCGGCGGGTGGCGGTCTCGGGGAGCAACAGGTGGTAGCGCACCATTGCCGACAGCACGTCGACGTCCTCGCGCCACAGCCCCAGCCGGGTGCCGATCTGGGTGGCGAGGTCGGCCCCGATGACGCTGTGGTCACCGCCGCGGCCCTTGCCGATGTCGTGACACAGTGCGCCCAGCATCAGCAGGTCCGGCCGCGACACCCGCGTCGTGAATGCGCTTGCGCGCGAGACGGTTTCGACGAGGTGCCGGTCGACGGTCCAGATGTGCACCACGTCGCGCGGCGGAAGGTCGCGCACCGCACCCCATTCGGGGAACAGCCGGCCCCACAACCCGGTCCGGTCGAGCGCCTCCACGGTGGCCACGGTCGACGGGCCCGCGGCGAGCATCACCAGCAGGTCCTTGAGCGCCGCGGTCGGCCACGGCGTGCGCAGTTCGGGCGCGGTCTCGGCGAGCCGGCTGAGCGTCGAGGCCGCCATCGGCAGCCCGGTGGTGGCCGAGGCGGCCGCCACGCGCAGGCTGAGGCCGGGATCGCGTTCCGGGCGGGCGCCCTTGGCGAGGATCACCTCGCCGTTGAATTCGACGACGCCCTCGTCGAGCGGTCGGCGCAGCGGGCGGCGCAGTGCGGCGAAACCGCGGCGCGGCAGGGCGTTCGCCGCGGTGCGCAGGCCCGCGTCCACGTAGTAGCTGATGGTGCGGGCGGCGTCGGACAGCGTGCGGGCGAGGTCGAAGCGGTCGCCGATGCGCAGCGACGCGCCGATCTCGTCGGCGTACTGGGCGAGCATCGTCTCGCGACCGCGCCGCGACACCCGGTGCAGTTCGGTGCGCACGTTGAGCAGCGCCAGGTGGGCCCCGCCGAGGGTGCCGGTCGGCGAGGCGAGTGACGGACTGGGATAGACGTCGGCCAGCTGGGCGATGGCCAACGCGTTGAGCAGCTGGACGTCACGCAGTCCCCCGCGCCCGTTCTTGAGGTCCGGTTCGGCGCGGTGGGCGATCTGACCGCTGCGCTGCCACCGCGCCTCGGCGTGTTCGACCAGCGCGTCGAAGCGGCCCGCGATGCCGGTGCGCCACTGCCGACGAGCCCCGCCGATCAGCAGCGCCGACAGGTCGGCGTCACCGGCGATGTGCCGCGCGTCCAGCATCGCCAGGCCCGCGGAGACGTCGTCCGCGGCGACGTGCAGCGCCTCGGGCACGGTGCGCACGCTGTGGTCGAGCGAGATATTGGCGTCCCACAGCGGGTACCACAGCAGCTCGGCCACCTGCGTGACGATCTCGCGCGGCATGTCGTCGTGCAGCAGCATGAGATCGAGGTCGGAGTAGGGCAGGAACTCGCCACGACCCAGCCCGCCGGTCGCGACGATGGCGAAGCCGCTGGTCGGCGTGATGCCGATCTCGGCGGCCTTGGTGGTCAACCAGAATTCGTGCAGATCGAGCAGCGCGTCCCGCAGCCCGGCCGAATCCAGTTGCCGCGCACCGCCGTCGAGTAGCTGCCCGGCCGCCTTCACGAGATCCGTGGCCGGACGCGACGATCCCGCCGGCGGGGCCTCCCAACGGGGGGCCCCGGCGGCGGGATCCGGTGTCTGCTTGGTCATCTCGGCCCGTTCCCTCCGGTGCTGTCGATCGTTGCCTGGTGCATGGTCGGGGGACGGTGCCGGGATCAGCCGCGCATCAGATGGCGTCGGCCCCCCGTTCCCCGGTGCGCACCCGCACCACGGTGTCCACGGAACTCACCCAGACCTTGCCGTCACCGATCTTGCCGGTGCGGGCGGCCTGAACGATGACGTCCACCACCTTGTCGACGGCCGATTCGTCCACCAGCACCTCGACCCGGACCTTCGGGACGAAGTCGACGGAGTACTCGGCGCCGCGGTAGACCTCGGTGTGGCCCTTCTGACGTCCGTAACCCTGGACCTCGCTGACGGTCATCCCGAGGATGCCCGTCTGCTCCAGGCCCGTCTTGACGTCCTCCAGCGTGAACGGCTTGACGATCGCGGTGATCAGCTTCATGTAGTCGGATCCCTTCTGCAGGTTCTCGTGAATTCTTCCCGATCAAGCCAGTTCGTAAGCGGTTTCCGCATGCTCGGCCTCGTCGATGCCGTTGTGCTCGTCCTCCGCCTCGAGCCGCAGACCCACCGTGAACTTCACGATGAGCGCCACGACGGCCGTGCCGATCGCCGAGTACAGCAGTACCGCACCGGCACCGACGGCCTGACGCCACAGCTGGTCGAAACCGCCACCGTAGAACAGGCCGGACACACCGGCCACCGCCTCCGGGGTGGCGACCAGCCCGACGAGCAGCGTGCCGACGATACCGCCGACGAGGTGCACGCCGACGACGTCGAGCGAGTCGTCGAAGCCGAACTTGAACTTCAGACCGACGGCCAGCGCACACAACACGCCGGCGACGACGCCGATGATCAAGGCGCCCAGCACGTTCACCGAGGAGCAGGACGGCGTGATGGCGACCAGGCCCGCCACGATGCCCGACGCGGCGCCCAGGGACGTGGCGTGCCCGTCGCGGATGCGTTCGGTGAGCAGCCAGGCCAGCATCGCGGCGGCCGTGGCGATGGTGGTGGTGACGAACGTCGAACCGGCCGCACCGTTGGACGAGGTCGCCGAACCCGCGTTGAAGCCGTACCAGCCGAACCACAGCAGACCGGCGCCCAGCATCACGAACGGCAGGTTGTGCGGCCGCATCGGCGTGCCCGGCCAGCCGCGGCGCTTGCCGAGGATGATCGCGAGGACCAGACCGGCGGTGCCGGCGTTGATGTGCACCGCGGTGCCGCCCGCGAAGTCCACCGCGGCGAGCTTGTTGGCGATCCAGCCGCCGGTCTCGGCGGTGACGCCGTCGAAGGAGAAGACCCAGTGCGCCACCGGGAAGTACACCAGCGTCGCCCACAGGCCGGCGAACAGCAGCCAGCCGCCGAACTTGATGCGGTCGGCGACGGCGCCCGAGATCAGCGCGACGGTGATGATGGCGAACATCAGCTGGAAGGCCACGAACACCGTGGCCGGCAGCGTGCCGACGAGCGGGATGTTCACCGCCGCGGCGGCTTCCACGCCGGCCGACGCATCGGGGACGACCTCGGCCGCGCCGTTGCCGCCGATGAGGCCCTTCAGTCCGAAGAACTGGGTGGGATCACCGAACAGGTTGAACTTGTCCTCGCCGAAGGCCATCGAGTAGCCGTACAGCGCCCAGAGCACCGTGACCACGCCCATGGCGCTCACGCTCATCATGATCATGTTGAGCACGCCCTTGGCGCGGACCATGCCGCCGTAGAAGAACGCCAGGCCCGGCGTCATCAACAACACCAGCGCCGCACTCGCCAACATCCATGCCGTGTCGCCGGTATCCGGCAACCCCAGCGTCGGGAATTGGTCCACTCGCGATTTCCTCCTTCGCCCATGCCACGGTTGATCACCGGTGACCTAGGCCAAGACAATGCGCAGTGGTTGTTTCGCCGACGACGCAGCGGCGTTTCGCGGAGGTGAACGGATCGGCCCTTTGCGTTTCGGTGACGTTAACCACCTGCTCGCGCGGTCACCCCAGGAGGGCGTCGACGAACGCGGCGGCCTCGAACGGCGCCAAATCGTCCGGCCCCTCGCCCAATCCGACGAGCTTCACCGGCACGCCGAGTTCCTGCTGCACGCGGAACACGATCCCGCCCTTGGCCGTTCCGTCGAGCTTGGTGAGCACCACCCCGGTGATGTCGACCACCTCGGCGAAGACGCGCGCCTGCGGAAGGCTGTTCTGACCGATGGTCGCGTCGAGCACCAGCAGCACCTCGTCGACCTCCGCACGCTTGCCGACCACGCGCTTGACCTTGCCGAGTTCGTCCATCAGACCGGTCTTGGTGTGCAGCCGGCCGGCCGTGTCCACGACGACGACGTCCGCGCCGGTGGCGATGCCCTTGTCGACCGCGTCGAAGGCGACCGACGCCGGGTCGGCGCCCTCGGGCCCGCGCACGACCTCCGCGCCCACCCGCGCGGCCCAGCTCTGCAGCTGATCGGCCGCGGCGGCGCGGAACGTGTCCGCCGCGCCGAGCACGACGCGCCGGCCGTCGGCCACCAGGACGCGGGCCAGCTTGCCAACGGTGGTGGTCTTGCCGGTCCCGTTGACGCCCACCACCAGCAGCACCGACGGCTTGTCGGCGTGCGGCAGCGCGCGGATCGAGCGGTCCATCTCCGGGTGCAGCTCGGTGATCAGCACGTCGCGCAGCACCGCGCGGGCGTCGGCCTCGGTGCGGACGGTGCTGCTGGCCATCCTGCTGCGCAGCGACGCGACCACGGACTGGGTGACCACCGGCCCGAGGTCGGCGATCAGCAGCACGTCCTCGATGGCCTCCCAGGAGTCCTCGTCGAGGTCGCCGCCGCCCAGCAGACCAAGCATGCTGCGGCCCAGCGCGCCCTGTGACTTGGCGAGCCGGCCGCGCAGGCGTTCGAGGCGGCCCTCGGCCGGCGCGATCGGCTCGATCTCCGGTGCCGGCGGTGCGGCGGTCTCCGGAGCTGCGGGCGCCTCCGGGGCGAGTGTCTCGGGCGCCTCCGGCGCGGGTGCTGCGGGCGCCTGCGGCGCGGGCGTCTCGGGCACCGTCGGCGGCGCGGTGTCGACCGGCTCGGGCAGCGTGACGTTCGCGATGGTCCGCTTCGGGGCATCGCGCGGGACGGTGGCGTCGTCGCCGACGGCCGGCAGCCCGCTGGTGTCGATCCGCTCGGCGGGCTGGGCGGGAGGCGGCGCGGTCGTCGTCTGGCTGAACGTGATGCCCGAGGACGCCTTGTAGCCGCCGGAGCGGTCGATCGGGGTGGTGCCGTCGGGCGGCGTCAGGCTGATGCGGCGCCTGCGGTAGCGCACCAGTCCGACGACCAACGCGACGACGACCAGGACGGCGATCACCGCGATGGCGATCCAGAGGGCTGGCGGCAGAGTCTGGGTCACGCGGCCATTGTCTCAGGACGCGTCGGCGGCGATACGCCCGCGTGCGGCGCTCAGCCCGCGGGCGCTACCAGTTCCTGGCCGCGCATGCGCTGCGAGATGACCTGCGTGATGCCGTCGCCCTGCATGGTGACGCCGTAGAGCGCGTCGGCGATCTCCATGGTCGGCTTCTGGTGGGTGATGACGATGAGCTGCGAGCGTTCCCGCAGCTGCTCGAACAGCCCGAGCAGCCGGCGCAGGTTGACGTCGTCGAGCGCGGCCTCGACTTCGTCCATGATGTAGAACGGCGACGGCCGCGCCCGGAAGATCGCCACCAGCATGGCGACCGCGGTCAGCGACTTCTCGCCGCCGGAGAGCAGCGACAGCCGCTTGACCTTCTTGCCGGGCGGTCGGGCCTCGACCTCGATGCCGGTGGTCAGCATGTCGTCGGGGTTGGTCAGCAGCAGCCGACCCTCACCGCCGGGGAACAGCGACGCGAACACGCCGGTGAACTCGCGCTCGACGTCGGCGTAGGCCTCGGTGAATACCCGCAGGATGCGGTCGTCCACGTCGGAGATGACGTCCAGCAGGTCCTTGCGCGCAGCCTTGACGTCCTCGAGCTGCGTCGACAGGAAGGTGTAGCGCTCCTCGAGCGCCGCGAACTCCTCGAGCGCCAGTGGATTCACCCGACCGAGTTCGGCCAGCTCGCGTTCGGCCTTCTTGGCCCGCCGCTCCTGGGTCGGCCGGTCGAAGGGCATCGGGGCCGGCTCCACGACCTGCTCGCCGCGTTCGCGGGCCTGCTCGTACTCGGTCATCTCCAGCTCGGTCGGCGGCAGCGGCACCTGCGGCCCGTACTCGGCGACGAGGTCGGCGACCGCCATGCCGAACTGGTCGAGTACCTGCGCTTCGAGCTGTTCGATGCGCAGGGCGGCCTGCGCCTTGGCCACCTCGTCGCGGTGCAGCGCGTCGGTCAGCGTCGTGAGCCGCGCACCGAGTTCGTTCACCTGGGTCCGCGCGCGGGCCAGCCCCTCGCTGCGCACGCGGCGCTCCTCGGCGAGCTGGTCGCGGGTGCGCGACGCGACGGCCACCGCCTCGGCGAGCCGGGCGGCGACCAGCCGGCCGGCGTCCTCGACGGCGGCGGCGACGCGGGCGGCGCGCTCGCGGGCCTCCTTCGCCCGGCGCGCCCGCTCCCGGGCCTCGCGTTCGGCAGCCGCGGCGCGGCGCAGCGAATCCGCCCGTCCGCGAACGGCATTGGCGCGCTCCTCGGCGGTGCGGACGGCGAGGCGAGCCTCGACCTCGACCGCCCGGGCCATCTCGGCGGCTGCGGTCGAGGTCTGCCGGTCCACCGGCGCGGCCTCCAGCGTGGGTGCCTGCTGCGCGTTGTGCAGGCGCTCCTCCAGGGCGGTCAGTTCCTCGACGGTCCGCGTCCGTCCTGCTTCGAGTTCCTCGCGCTGCCGGATGAGGCGCTGCCACTCCTCGTCGGCGATGCGGGCCTCCTGGCCGAGCCGGCCGAGCTGTTCGTAGATCGACGAGATGGCGGCGTCCGACTCGTTGAGCGCGGCGAGCGCCTGTTCGGCGGCGTCCTGACGGGCGCGCTGCTCGGTCAGGGCGCCGGCCAGCGCCGCCGCGAGTTCGTCGACCTGGCGTTCGGCACGCTCGAGGTCGGCCGTCGCGGTGTCGATGGCCGACGAGATCTCCAGCGTGCTGGGCTTGCGGTCCGAGCCGCCGGTCACCCAGCCGGCGCCCAGGAGGTCGCCGTCGGCGGTCACCGCGCGTAGCCGGGGGCGCTGGGCGACGAGCCGCTGGGCGGCCGCGAGGTCCGTCACCACGGCGACGTCGCCGAGCAGTGCGGTGACGGCGCCGCGCAGCCGCGCCGGGACGTCCACCAGGTCCAGCGCCCACGTCGCGCCGTCGGGCAGGTCACCGCTGCCGCGGTGCGCGGCCAGATCCTCCGGCCAGTCGCCGAGCAGCAGCGCGGCGCGTCCGCCGTCGGCCTCCTTCAGGGCGGCCACGGCGTCGCGCGCGGTGCCGAAGTCGTCGGCGGCCAGCGCGTCGGCCGCGGCGCCGAGGACGGCGGCGATCGCCACCTCGTGTCCCGCGCGCACCTTGACCAGCGTCGCGACCGACCCGAACAGGCCGGCGTCGCCGCGGTGGTCCCGCAGCCACGCGGCACCGTCGCGGCGGTCCAGGGTGACCGCGAGCGCTTCGATGCGGGCGCGCAGTGAGGCGACCTGGCGTTCGGCGCTGCGCTCGGCCGCCTGCAGTTCGGCGACCCGCTCGTCGGCCAGGCGCAGGGCGGCGACGGTGCGATCGTGGTGTTCGTCGAGGCCGGCCTCGCCGGCGTCGAGTTCGCCGACGCGGCTCTGCACGGTCTCGAACTCGGCCCTGGCCGCCTGGGTGCGGGTGGCGGCCTCCTCGATGCCGACCGTCAGGCGGGCCACGCCCTCGTCGGTGGATTCGACCCGGGTGCGCATGGTGTCGACCTGACCGGCGAGACGGGCCACGCCCTCGCGGCGGTCGGCCTCGGCGCGCGCGGCGGCCAGGTGCGCGCGTTCGGCCTCGGCGGCGACGCGTTCGCGCTCGGCGAGTTCCTCGCGGGCGGTCTCCAGCCGCAGTCGGCACTCCTCGAGGTCTTCGAGGAGTTCGCGTTCGTGTTCGGCGACCTCGTCGGCCTCGGCGTCGAGGGCCTCGGGGTCGGCGCCCGGTGAGCGGTCGGGGTCGGCGTCGAGCATCTGGGCGCGGTCGCGGGCGATGCGGATGGTGGCGCCGACCCGCTCGGCCAGCGACGACAGCCGGAACCACGTCTGCTGGGCGGCTTCGGCGCGTTCGGACAGTCCGGCCACCGCCGCCTCGTGTGCGTCGAGTTCGATGGCGGCGGCCTCCAGCCGGGTGGTCACCTCGCCGTGTTCGCGGCGCAGCGTCGTCTCCGCCTGGTTCGTGTCGTCGAATTCGGCCTGCCGGGTGACCAGGTCGTCGGCGGCCAACCGCAGGCGCGCATCGCGGAGGTCGGCCTGGATGGTCTGCGCGCGCCGCGCCATCTCGGCCTGCCTGCCGAGCGGCTTGAGCTGGCGGCGCAGTTCGGTGGTGAGGTCGGTCAACCGGGCGAGGTTGGCCTGCATCGAGTCCAGCTTGCGGAGCGCCTTCTCCTTGCGCTTGCGGTGCTTGAGCACCCCGGCGGCTTCCTCGATGAAGGCGCGCCGGTCCTCGGGGCGCGATTCGAGGATCTCCGAGAGCTTGCCCTGACCGACGATGACGTGCATCTCCCGCCCGATGCCCGAGTCGCTCAGCAGCTCCTGCACGTCCATCAGACGGCAGCCGCTGCCGTTGATCTCGTACTCCCCCGCGCCGTCGCGGAACATCCGCCGGGTGATCGACACCTCGGAGTACTCGATGGGCAGGGCGTTGTCGGAGTTGTCGATCGTCAGCGTCACCTCGGCGCGGCCCAGCGGCGCGCGCGACGACGTGCCGGCGAAGATGACGTCCTCCATCTTCCCGCCGCGCAGCGTCTTGGCGCCCTGCTCGCCCATCACCCACGTGAGGGCGTCCACGACGTTCGACTTGCCCGAACCGTTCGGCCCCACCACGCAGGTGATGCCCGGCTCGAAGCGCAGAGTCGTCGGCGAGGCGAAGGACTTGAAGCCCTT
Organism: Mycolicibacterium grossiae; assembly: GCF_008329645.1. Classification (NCBI taxonomy): domain Bacteria; kingdom Bacillati; phylum Actinomycetota; class Actinomycetes; order Mycobacteriales; family Mycobacteriaceae; genus Mycobacterium; species Mycolicibacterium grossiae. The sequence continues at coordinate 3,319,410 of NZ_CP043474.1, read as the reverse complement.
CAGCGTCAGACTCTTCAGATGCATGGCGTGTGACCCTACCTTCCGGCGTGGTGCCCGGCGGTCACCTCTCGACGAAGCCGTCGAAGGGCTGACCTGCGCTCGACCAGTCCTCGACCACCGTGTCGACCCGGCCCGGCGTGGCCTCGCCGCGCAGGGCGTCGAGCAGCTGCTCGCATGCGTCGCGGCGGCCCTGGGCGATGACGTGCACGCGACCGTCGGGCTTGTTGGCGGCGAAGCCGGTGAGCCCGAGTTCCAGGGCCCGGGCCCGCGTCCACCACCGGAACCCGACGCCCTGCACGTGGCCGTGCACCCAGGCGCTCAGCCGGACGTCGTCGGCGTCGGACGCACTCACGAGATCTCGAAGCGCACCTCGGTGCCGGACTTCAGCGTCCGCCCGACGGTGCACACCCTGTCGATCGACCGCTCCACGATGGTCCGCAGCTTGGCCACCTCGGCTTCGGAGAGACCGGACAGGTCGATCTCCATGCTCTCCTCGAGCAGCGGGTAGCGCTCCTGGTCGCGGTCGGCGGGCCCGGAGACGCGAATGGTGGTCTGGTAATCGTCGCCGAGGCGGCTGCGCAGCGGATGGTCGCTCGACATACCGCTGCACGCCGCGAGTGCGATCTTCAGCAACTCACCGGGGGTGAAGACCCCTTCGACGTCCTCGGAGCCGACGAGCACCTCCGCGCCCCTGCTGCTCTTGCCGGTGTAGCGGCGCACCCCGGTGCGCTCCACCCACAATTCGGTCATGTGGCCTCCGATCCCTTCTCGTATCCCCGCACCGCTCAACCACGCGGGCGGGGCTGGCATTTCGGGCAGTAGAACGACGAGCGGTTCATGAACTTGTCGCGACGCATCACCGCGCCGCAGCGCCGGCACGGTTCGCCCTCGCGGCCGTAGGCGTCCAGGGAGCGGTCGAAGTACCCGGACTCGCCGTTGACGTTCACGTACAGCGAGTCGAACGACGTGCCGCCCTGTCCCAGCGCGTCGCGCATGACGTCGGCGGCGTGGTCGAGGATCGCCGCGAGTTTCGGCCTGCTCAACGCCTCGGCGAGCCGGGCGCCGTTCACCTTGGCCCGCCACAGCGCCTCGTCGGCGTAGATGTTGCCGATGCCCGACACCACGGTCTGGTTGAGCAGCTGCCGCTTGATCTCGGAGTGCTTGCGCCGCAATGCATTCACGACGGCGTCGCGGTCGAACAGCGGGTCGAGCGGGTCACGCGCGATGTGCGCGACCGGCTCGGGCAGCTCGGTGCCGTCGACGGTGACCATGTCGGACAGCATCCAGCCGCCGAACGTGCGCTGGTCGACGAAGCTCAGCGACAGGCCGTCGTCCAGCAGCGTGGCGATGCGCAGGTGTTCGGTGCGGGCGACCGGTCCCAGCAGCATCTGGCCGCTCATCCCGAGGTGCACCACGAGGGCCTCGCGCGGGCGGTTGCCGCCGAGCACCAGCCACAGGAACTTGCCGCGCCGGCCGGTGCCGACGATCTCGGCATCGAGCAGGCGGGCGGTCATGTCGGCGGGCCCGGCCTCGTGCCGGCGCACGGCGCGCGGATGGTGCACGCGCACGGCGGTGATCCTGCGGCCGGTGACGTGGGCGTCGAGCCCGCGGCGTACGACCTCGACCTCGGGCAGCTCAGGCATCGGGCATATCGGGCACCGCGGCGTCGGACGGGCCCGGCTGCGCCGCCTCGGAGTCCAGCGCGGTCCACGCCTGGGCGGCCGCCTTGATCTCGGCGTCCTTCTTGGTGGTCCCGACGCCGGAGCCGTACTCCTCGCCGTTGACGATCACCGCGGCGGTGAAGACCCGGTCGTGGTCCGGGCCGTCGGAGGTCACGACGTACTTGGGAACGCCGAGGCCGCGGGAGACGGTGAGTTCCTGCAGGCTGGACTTCCATTCCAGGGCGGCGCCGAGCGACGGCGCCGCGTCCAGCAGGCCGCCGAACAGGCGCAGCACCACCCCGCGGGCCGCGTCGAAGCCGTGTTCCAGGTACACCGCACCGAGCAGCGCCTCGACGCCGTCGGCGAGGATGCTGGCCTTGTCCGCGCCGCCGGTGACGACCTCGCCGCGGCCGAGCAGCAGGAACGACCCGAGCCCGGTGTCGGCGAGGCCGCGCCCGACGCTCGCCAGCGCCTGGGTATTGACGATGCTGTTGCGCAGCTTGGCCAGCTCACCCTCGGGGCTGTCGGGGTGGCGGCGGATGAGGATGTCGGCGATGAGCAGGCCAAGGACGGCGTCACCGAGGAACTCCAGGCGCTCGTTGGTCGGCAGCCCGCCGTTCTCGAAGGCGTAGCTGCGGTGGGTGAGCGCGATGGTGAGCAGCTCCTCGGGCAGCGTCACGCCCAGCGCGTCGAGCAGTGGCGTCCGATCGGCCGTCACCCGCGGGCCCCGTCGGAGACCTCGCCGTCGGGGTCGGTGGGGAGCATCGCGGCGAGCTTCGCCCAGCGCGGGTCGATCTTGTCGTGCTGATGGCCGGGCTCCGCCTCGGCCAGCGGTACACCGCAGTCCGGGCACAGCCCTTGGCAGTCCTCGGTGCACAGCGGCGAGAACGGCAGCGCCAGGCCGACGGCGTCGACGATGGGCTGTTCGAGGTCGATGGTGTCCGGCACGCCGGAGGCGCCGACGCGGGCCACCTCGTCGGCCTCGGTGGTGGCCTCGGTGACGCTGTCGGGGTAGGCGAACAGCTCGGTCAGGTCGATGTCGACCCGGCCCGTCACCGGGGTGAGGCAGCGCGCGCACTCGCCGGTGGTCGGCGCGGACACCGTGCCGGTCACCAGCACGCCCTCCGACACCGCCTGCAGGATCAGATCGAGGTCGATGGGCGCACCCGCGGCGATCGCCACCAGTTCGACGCCGATGCGTGCGGGCGCCTCGACCGTCTCGTGCAGGTCCTGCACCGAGCCCGGCCTGCGGCCGAGGCGCGCCACGTCGACGACGAACGGCGACCGTGCGGCGTGTCGCGTGCCGGTGGCCTTCGTCCGTGTCATGCCGTCATCCTACGACCGCGCGGCGACGTCATCCGCCGCGCGGCAACGGGCTCAGCGCTGGGCGTAGTCGTGGGTGCCGGCGGCGGTGCGCAGTTGGTGCCGGCCGCGGCTGACCGAGCGCAGCGTGCCGTTGAGGTAGTCCTCGAACTCGGCGAGCTTGCTGTCGACGTAGATGTCGCACTCGCCGCGCAGGCGGTCGGCCTCGGCGTGGGCGGCGTCGACCATGCGGGTCGCCTCCATCGTGGCGGTCTGCACGATCTCGGTCTGGGCCACCAGGCGCTGCTGCTCCTTGATGCCCTCCTGGACGGCCTTCTCGTAGGCGAGGTTGCCGCTCTCGATGAGGCGGTCCGCCTCCGACTTCGCCCGGCCGGTGGAGGCCTCGTACTCGCGCTTGGCGGTGGCCGACATGCGGTCGGCCTCGGCACGCGCCTCGGCGACCATCCGCTCGCTGTGCTGGCGGGCCTCGGCGACCATCCGGTCGGCCTGCCCCTTGGCGTCCGACAGCAGCCGGTCGGCCTCGGCGCGTGCATGGTCGACCAGCGAATCGGCTTCCGCCGTCGCGTTGTTGACCATGTTCTCGGCGTGCTCCTTGGCGTCGCGCAGCATCGCGTCGCGGGCGTCGAGGACGTCCTGGGCGTCGTCGAGTTCGCCGGGGATGGCGTCCTTGATGTCGTCCAGCAGTTCCAGGACGTCACCGCGCGGCACCATGCAGCCTGCCGTCATCGGCACGCCGCGGGCCTCCTCGACGATGGCCCCCAGCTCGTCGAGCGCTTCGAAAACTCGGTACACGGCGACACCCTCCAGGCGTAGTTGTTGAGACCAGTGTGCCTGGTGTTGCGCGTGTGACTCGGCTTTGCGGCGCGGTGTGTCGCGTTCAGCGCAGCACGGCGCCGATCGCGTCGCGGGCCCGGTCGAGCATCGACGCGAACGGTCCGACCGCGAAGTTGAGCGTCGCCGACTCGACGCCGGGATGCGGCCGCGTCGGCGCGATGGCCTCTGCGGCGCGCACCGCGGCGGCCATCGCCTTGAGCTGTCCGGCGTCGAGATCGCGTTGCAGCGAGTCGAATTCCTCGGCCTCCTCGGCGTCGGCGTGCTCGACGACGGCGTCGCGGAACTTCGCCAGCGCCGGGAGGAACTCCGGTGCGGCGACATCGGTGTCCTCGAGCGCGGCGAGCATCTCCTTGGCCCGGTGCTCCTCGGCGAGTCGGGCGTCGACCACCTCGTCGCCCGCGGCGCCCTCGCCGCGGGCCCGCGGGTGCACGATCATCTCCTCGGCGGTCTCGTGCACGGCCAGCAGTTGGCGCAACTCGGTGAACGCGGTGCGGCGCGCGTCGTCGGACGAGGCGGAGAACACCTCCTCGAACAAGTCCTTGATCAGGTTGTGCTGATCCTTGAGGAACCGGACGACGTCATCGGTGGATTGAACGAACGTCTCGACCATGGCCGAACCTCCCGTGCGGGCGGAGAAGGGGATGGCGACGGGGCTGCGTCGCCACGCCCGGCCTACCCGTGCGGGCCCGGTTCAACCGCCGAGCTTGGCTCGCAGCCCGTCGTTGACCGGCCCGGGCAGCAGGTCGGACACGTCGCCGCCGAGCCCGGCCACCTCCTTGGCCAGCGACGACGACACGAACGCGTACCGCGGGTTGGTCGCCACGAAGAAGGTGTCGACGCCGGCGACGTGGGAGTTCATCTGCGCCATCTGCAGCTCGTACTCGAAGTCGGTGCTGCTGCGCAGCCCCTTGACGATGGCGGTGATGCCGCGTGCCTTCGCGAAGTCGACCACCAGACCCTGCCCGGACTCGGCGCGCAGGTTCGGCAGGTGCGTCGTGGACGCGCGGATGAGGTCGATGCGCTCCTCGGCGGTGAACATGCCCTTCTTGTTGGGGTTCACCAGCACCGCGACCACGACCTCGTCGAACTGGGCGCACGCCCGCTCGAACACGTCGACGTGACCGAGCGTCACCGGATCGAACGAACCTGGACACACCGCGCCGCTCATGGGTCGGAACGCTACGCGATCGGCTCGTACTCGCCGAACTCCAAGCGGGTGTCGCCGTACCGCCGCACCTGCCACGCCGTCCAGCCGTCCGACCACGTCAGCTCCGGCCCGCCGGCCGGTCGTTCGACCACCGCGACCGCGCCGGGCGCCACCCACCCCGCGGCCGACAGTCCCGCCAGGACGGCCTCGACCTCGGTGTGCGGCACGTCGTAGGGCGGGTCGGCGAGCACCAGGTCGACGGGGTGGGCCGGCGCCGACGCCAGCGCCGCGGTCACGGTGGCCCGGCGCACCACCGCATCGCGGACGCCGAGATCGGCGAGGTTGGCTTCCAGCACCGCGGCCGCCCGGCGGTCGGACTCGACGAACACCGCACTCGCCGCGCCGCGCGAGACGGCCTCGATGCCGAGCGCCCCCGACCCCGCGTAGAGATCCAGCACCCGCGCACCGTCCAGGCCGACGTCGGAGGCGAGCACGTTGAACAGCGCCTCGCGCACCCGGTCGGCGGTCGGCCGGGTACCACTGGCACGGCGGGACCGCGGCTGCGGCACCGCGATCCGACGACCGCCGAAGCGGCCGCCGATGATGCGGGTCAGCCGATCACCACCAGGAGGTCGCCGCCCTCGACCTGAGCGGTCTCCGACACGGCCACCCGCGCCACGGTGCCCGCCTTCGGCGCGGTGATGGCGGCCTCCATCTTCATCGCCTCGATCGTGGCGACCGTCTGGCCCGCGGTCACGGCGTCCCCCTCGGCGACGCCCACGGTCACGACGCCGGCGAAGGGCGCGGCGACGTGATCGGCGTTGCCCTTCTCCGCCTTCTCCGCCACCGGGGCGTCCACGGCAATCGTCCTGTCGCGCACCAGAATCGGCCGCAGCTGGCCGTTGATGATGCACAGCACCGTGCGCATGCCGCGCTCGTCGGCCTCCGAGACGGCCTCCAGGCCGATCAGCAGGTCGACACCCGGTTCCAGCTCCACCCGGTGCTCATCACCGTGCCGCAGGCCGTAGAAGAACTGGTTGGCGCTCAACCTCGACGTGTCGCCGTAGGTCTCGCGGTGCGCCTCGAACTCCTTGGTGGGCCCGGGGAAGAGCAGCCGGTTCAGCGTGGCCTGGCGGGCCACACCGGGTTCGGCGAGCACGCGGGCATCCTCGTCGGAGACCTCCTGCTCCGGGCGTGCCGGCCCGCGGCCCTCGAGTGCCTTGCTGCGCAACGGTTCCGGCCACCCGCCGGGCGGATCGCCGAGTTCGCCGCGCAGGAACCCGATGACGCTGTCGGGAATGTCGAACCGCGCCGGATCGGCCGCGAATTCGTCGGCGGTCGCGCTCGCGCCGACCAGCGCCAGCGCGAGATCACCGACGACCTTGCTCGACGGCGTCACCTTCACCAGTCGGCCCAGCACCCGGTCGGCGCCGGCATAGGCGTTCTCGACGTCCTCGAAGCGGTCGCCGAGCCCCAGCGCGACGGCCTGGGTGCGCAGGTTGCTCAGCTGCCCGCCGGGGATCTCGTGGTGGTACACGCGCCCGGTCGGCGCCGGCAGGCCCGCCTCGAACGGCGCGTACACCCGGCGCAGCGCCTCCCAGTACGGCTCCAGGTCGCACACCGCGGCCAGGTCCAGCCCGGTGTCGTACCGGGTGTGCGCCGCGGCGGCCACGATCGCGCTGAGCGGGGGCTGGCTGGTGGTCCCCGACAGCGGCGCCGCCGCCCCGTCGACCGCCGACGCCCCGGCCTGCCAGGCCGCGGTGTACGTGGCGAGCTGGCCTCCCGGGGTGTCGTGGGTGTGTACGTGCACCGGCAGGTCGAAGCGGCTGCGCAACGCCGAGACCAGCGTCGCCGCCGCGGGCGGCCGCAACAGGCCCGCCATGTCCTTGATCGCCAGCACGTGCGCCCCGGCCGCGACGATGTCCTCGGCCAGCCGCAGCCAGTAGTCCAGCGTGTACAGCGTCTCCGCCGGATCCGACAGGTCACCGGTGTAGGACATCGCGACTTCGGCCACGGCAGAACCGGTCTCGCGGACGGCGTCGATCGCGGGCCGCATGGAGTCGACGTTGTTCAGCGCGTCGAAGATGCGGAACACGTCCACCCCGGTGCGGGCGGCCTCGTCGACGAACGCGTGGGTCACCGTCTCCGGATACGGTGTGTAGCCGACGGTGTTGCGGCCGCGCAGCAGCATCTGCAGGCAGATGTTGGGGATCGCCTCGCGCAGCGCGGCGAGCCGCTCCCACGGGTCCTCCTTGAGGAAGCGCAGCGCGACGTCGTAGGTGGCGCCGCCCCAGCATTCGACCGACAGCAGCTGCGGCATCATCCGCGCGACGTAGGGCGCCACCATCAGCAGCCCGTTGGAGCGCACGCGCGTCGCCAGCAGCGACTGGTGGGCGTCGCGGAAGGTGGTGTCGGTGAGCCCGACCGCCGGGTCGTCGCGCAGCCACGCGGCGAACGCCTCCGGGCCGGATGCGAGCAGGCGCTGCCGCGTGCCGGGCGCCGGGGGCGCGGTCAGGTCCACGTCGGGCAGCTTGTCGTGCGGGTAGACCGTCGACGGGCGCTCGCCGTGCGGCTTGTTCACCGTCACGTCCGCCAGGTAGTTCAGGATCTTCGTGCCCCGGTCGGCCGAGGTGTGCGCGGTCAGCAGCCACGGCCGGTCGTCGATGAACGACGTCGTGACCCGCCCGGCGCGGAAGTCGGGGTCGTCGATCACCGACTGCAGGAACGGGATGTTGGTCGACACGCCGCGGATGCGGAACTCGGCCAGCGCGCGGCGGGCACGGGCCGCCGCCACGGAGAAGTCGCGGCCGCGACAGGTCAGCTTGACCAGCATGGAGTCGAAGTGTGCCGAGATCTCGGCGCCCAGGTTCGTGCCGCCGTCGAGCCGGATGCCCGCGCCGCCCGGGGACCGGTAGCCGGTGATGCGTCCGGTGTCGGGCCGGAAGCCGTTGGCCGGATCCTCGGTGGTGATGCGGCACTGCATGGCCGCGCCGCGGATGCGCACCGCGTCCTGGCTGAGACCGAGATCAACCAGCGTCTCCCCCGCGGCGATGCGCAGCTGCGAGCCGACCAGGTCGACGTCGGTGATCTCCTCGGTCACCGTGTGCTCCACCTGGATGCGCGGGTTGCACTCGATGAAGACGTGCCGGCCACGCTCGTCGAGCAGGAATTCGACGGTGCCCGCGCAGAAGTAGCCGATGCCGCGCGCGAAGGCGACCGCGTCGGCGCAGATTCGTTCCCGCAGTTCGGGTTCGAGGTTCGGCGCGGGCGCGAGTTCGACCACCTTCTGGTGGCGCCGCTGCACGCTGCAGTCGCGCTCGAAGAGGTGGATGACCTCGCCGCGGCCGTCGGCGAGGATCTGCACCTCGATGTGCCGCGGGTTCACCACCGCCTGCTCGAGGTAGACGTTGGGGTCGCCGAAGGCCGACTCGGCCTCGCGGCTGGCCGCCTCGATCGCCTCGGCCAGCGCCGCGGGTTCGGTGACGCGCCGCATGCCGCGACCGCCGCCGCCGGACACCGCCTTCACGAACACCGGAAAGTCCATGTCCGCCGCTGCGGCCAGCAGTTCGTCGGTCGATGCCGACGGCGCCGACGACGCGAGCACCGGCAGGCCCGCCGCGCGGGCCGCCTCGATGGCGCGGGCCTTGTTGCCGGTCAGCTCGAGGACCTCGGCGCCCGGGCCGACGAAGGTGATGCCGGCGGCTGCGCACGCGCCGGCGAGTTCCGGGTTCTCCGACAGGAAGCCGTACCCGGGATAGACCGCGTCGGCGCCGGCGTGCCGGGCCACCCGGATGATCTCGTCGACCGACAAATACGCCCGGACGGGATGGCCGATCTCGCCGATCTGGTAGGACTCGTCGGCCTTCAACCGGTGCGGCGAGTTGCGGTCCTCGTGGGCGTAGACCGCCACGGTGGCGATCTCCAACTCGTATGCCGCACGGAACGCCCGGATCGCGATCTCACCGCGATTGGCCACCAGAAGCTTGGAAATCACGGGCTACCCTAACCCGCGCCGCCCGGGACCTGGCCTCAGATGAGCGTCGACCAGTAGTTCCAGAACCGCACCAGGATCATCAGGATCAGTGCGGTGAACCACAGCGCGACCAGCGACCACCGCCACTGGTGCACGAGCCGCGCGACGGGGTTCGCGGCCAGCGGGCGCAGCGCGATCGACGCGGCCACGGTGAACAGCGGGATGGTCACCGCCCAGACCACCATGCAGTACGGGCAGAGCGCGCCGATGTGGTAGAGGCTCTGCACGATCAGCCAGTGCACGAACACCACACCGAGCAGTGTGCCGACCGCCAGGCCCACCCAATACCACTGCGGCAGGCTGACTCTCGCCACCGCGAGGACGCCGGTGACGATGACGACGGTGAAGGCGACGATGCCGATCAGCGGATTCGGGAAGCCGAACACCGCGGCCTGCGGCGTGACCATCACCGACCCGCAGGACAGCACCGGGTTGATGCTGCAGGACGGGACGTAAGCCGGGTTGATCAGGATCTCGATCTTCTCGACCGTGAGCGTGAACGCCGCCACGAAGCCGACGACGCCGGCGACGAGGATCCATACCGCGCTGGCCCGTCCGACGCGGACCGGCGGGGTGGCCGATGCGTCGGCCGGGGTGGCCTCCGGTGCGGTGACGGTCATGGCGCGGTCGGCGCGCCGCCGGGCTGGGTGGGGGCGGGCGCCGGCGGTACCGCCGAGGCACCCGGGACGTCCCCGGCGAGTTCCTTGACCTTGGCGACCAGCGCGTCGGGGGTCGAGTACTGGTAGTCCTCGCCGTTGATCCGCACGGTGGGCGTGGCGTTGATGCCGGTGGCCGACGCGAGGCCCTCGACCATCTTGACGTACTTGCCGCTGGTGATGCAGTCCGGCACCGAGCCGCCCGCGCCGGCCTGCCGCGCGGTCTCGATCAGCTGCTGGTCGGTCGGGAAGGTCGAGCCCGTCTCACTGGGCTGCTGGGCGTAGAGCGCGGCGTGGAAGCGGCGGAACGCCTCGTTGGACTCGTCGGCGACGCAGTACGCCGCGGCACCGGCCCGAGAGGAGTAGTTGTCGTTCGCCGGCCGGTCGAGGATGGCCACCATGTTGTAGTCGATCGCCATGGCGCCACTGTCGACCAGCGAGGTGATCGTGGGGCCGAACGTCTGCTCGAAGCGGCCGCAGACCGGGCAGAGGAAGTCCTCGTACATGCTCAGGACGACCTTCGGGTCGCTGCTGCCCTCCTTGGTCGCGACGTTGGCCGCGGCCACCCGGATCGCCTTGCTCTCCCCGGCGCCCGGCTTGTCCTTCGCGTTCAGCACGATGGTCAGCACCAGGGCGACCGCGAAGACCACCACGACGGCCGTCAGCCCGATCTGGATCAGCAGGTTGCGCTTGCGATCGGCAGCCTTCAGGTCGTAGCTGGCGTTCTTCTTGGGTTTGTTGGCCACGGTTCACAGGGTACCGGCGGGCACCGGCGGCGTTGACGTGCCCGTCCGACCTCTCAGGACCCGCTCAGGTGGGCCCGCAGGGCCGCCGCCACGTCGGCGGTGGCGGTGGCGCTGCCGCCGCCCATGGCGAAGAAGTTGGCGAAGCCGTGCACCAGCGAGCCGTACTCGCGCCGGTCGACGGGCACCCCGGCTGCCGCCAGCGCGTCGGCGTAGCGGTTGCCCTCGTCGCGCAGCGGGTCGAAGCCTGCGGTGACGACGATCGCGGGCGGCAGCCCGGAGAGGTCGTCGGCCAGCAGCGGGGAGATGCGCGGATCGGCGACGTCGACCGAAGCGCCCAGCAGGTAGTTGTCCCGGAACCAGTCCATGTGTGGCTTGGTGAGGAAGAAGCCCTCGGCGAACAGCGTCTTGGAGCGGGTGTCCTCGGCGAAGTTCGTCGCGGGGTAGATGAGCAGCTGCAGCGCGGGCAGGGGCACGTCGCCGGCGGCCCGGGCCGTCTGGCACACCACGGTGGCGAGGTTGCCGCCGGCGCTGTCACCGCCGACCGCGATGCGCGCGGGGTCGGCGCCCAGGTCCGCGGCGTGCGCCACGGCCCAGCGGTAGGCGGCGTAGCAGTCCTCGCCGGCGGCAGGCGCCTTGTGTTCGGGGGCCAGCCGGTAGTCGACGGACAGGACGTGCACGCCGGCGTCGCGGCACAGCAGGCGGCACAGCGCGTCGTGGGTGTCGAGGTCGCCGACCACGAAGCCGCCGCCGTGGAAGAACACCAGGAGCGGCTCACCGCCGGTGCTCCCGGGCGGCGCGTAGTGCCGGGCGCCGAGGTCGCCGGCCGGCCCGGGGACGGTCAGCTCCGCGACGTCGACCGCGATCGCGGGATCGATCTTCTTCGCGAGCGCGCGCAGCTGGGCGCGGGCCACGGTGACGTCGTCGCTGGCGACCAGTCCGCTGACGCCGGAGGCGTTCTGCACGCCGAGGACCAGCTGCAGCGTGGTGTCGAGGGTGTTGCCGTCCAGCGTCACCCGGCGCCCGCCGAGCAGGCCGCGCTTCACCGGCTCGGGGATGCGGGCGACCAACGGCACCAGCACGCCGCTGACGGCGTTCAGCAGGGCCAGCTTGGCGGGGCCCGGACGACCGGCCCCGGGGTCGGCGATGCGCACCGGCTCGGCTGGCAGACTCGTGGTCATGGCGACTGCTCCCTCCATCACGCTCATCGACGGCCAGTCCATCCCCGCGGTGGGGCTGGGGGTGTGGCAGACGCCCCCGGACGAGACCGAGCGCGCGGTCGGCGCGGCGCTCTCGGCAGGCTACCGGCACGTCGACACGGCGGCGGCGTACGGCAACGAGGAAGGCGTCGGGCGCGCCGTCGCCGCCTCGGGTCTGGCCCGCGACGAGGTCTACGTGGTGACCAAGCTGTGGAACTCCGAGCAGGGTTACGACTCGACGCTGCGCGCCTTCGACGCCAGCATGGCGAAGCTCGGCCTCGAGCGCCTCGACCTCTATCTCATCCATTGGCCGATGCCGGAGGTCGACGCCTTCGTCGACACGTTCAAGGCGTTCGCCCACCTGCGCGAGCAGGGCCGCATCACGTCGATCGGGGTGAGCAACTTCGAGCCCGAGCACCTGCGGGCGGTGATCGACGCGACCGGCATCGTGCCCGCGGTGAACCAGGTGGAGCTCCATCCGCTGCTGCCGCAGCAGGCGCTGCGGGAGGTGCACGCCGAACTCGGCGTGGCCACCGAGGCGTGGAGCCCGCTGGGGCAGGGTTCGCTGCTGAGCCACCCCGCGGTGACCTCGATCGCCGACGCCCACGGCAAAACGCCAGCGCAGGTTCTGATTAGGTGGCACCTGCACCTCGGTAATATCGTCATCCCGAAATCGGTCAATCCCGAACGCATCGTCAGCAACTTCGACGTGTTCGACTTCGACCTGAGCGACGAGGACATGGCCTCGATCGCCTCGTTGGAGGACGGCACGCGGCTGGGTCCCGATCCACGCACGTTCAACTTCAAAGGGTAGGAAGAACATGACTTCGGCGGCAGGCATCCCCAACGCGAGCCTCAACGACGACAACACCATGCCGGTGCTCGGCATCGGCGTCGGCGAGCTGAGCGAGGACGAGGCCGAGCGCGCGGTGTCGGCCGCGCTGGAGATCGGCATCCGGTCGATCGACACGGCCGCCGCCTACGGCAACGAGGCCGCCGTGGGCCGCGCCATCGCCGCGTCGGGCATCCCTCGCGCCGAGATCTTCCTGACCACCAAGCTGGCCACCCCCGACCAGGGCTACCAGGCGAGCCAGGACGCGTTGGCCGCCAGCCTGGAACGGCTCGGTCAGGAGTACGTCGACCTCTATCTGATCCATTGGCCCGCGGGCAATCCCAGCAAGTACGTCGACAGCTGGGGCGGCCTGATGAAGCAGAAGGAACTGGGCAACGCGAAGTCCATCGGCGTCGCGAACTTCACGGCCGAGGACGTCTCCACCGTGATCGACCTGGCCTTCTTCGTGCCCGCGGTCAACCAGATCGAGCTGCACCCGCAGCTGAACCAGGCCGCCCTGCGCGCCGCCAACGCCGAACACGGCATCGTCACCGAGGCGTACGGGCCGCTCGGCGTGGGCAGGCTCATCGAGAATCCGACCGTCACCTCCGTCGCGCAGGCGTACGGCAAGACCCCGGCCCAGGCGCTGATCCGGTGGAACCTGCAGCTCGGCAACGTCGTCATCTACCGGTCGAGCAAGCCCGAGCGCCTCGCGGAGAATTTCGACGTCTTCGACTTCGAGCTGACCGGCGAGCACATGGACGCGCTCAACGCCCTCGACGACGGCACCCGCTTCCGTCCGGATCCCGAGACCTACACCGGTTAGCCCGTCGGGCAGGTCGCCGCGGCATCGCGCAGCACGGTCGCCGACGACGCGTCGATGGGCAGCGCGTAGCCGCGCAGCACCTCGGCGAACTGCACCGCGTACTGGCACCAGAACGCCCGGTTCGGCGGCATCCAGTCGGCCGGCTCCGCGTCGCCCTTGTCCTGATTGGCCTGGCCCGCCACGGCGATCAGGTTCGCCGGATCGTTGGCGAATCGCACCCTCGTCTCGTCGGTCCAGTCACGGGCGCCGAGATCCCAGGCGAGCGCCAGCGGCACCAGGTGGTCGATCTGCACCGAGGCGCCGATCTGGTTGCCGCGGGTGAAGTCGACGACGGCGCTGGTGTACGGGTCGTGCAGCACGCCGGTCGCCACGGCCGTCGGGCAGCGCGAGATCGACACGTAGGTCTTGTCGGTGAGGTCGCGATCGAGGACGTCGTTGCGGGTGTCGCAGCCGTTGTGCCCGCCGGGGGCGGTGGTGTCGTCGGTCCACGATTCGCCAAACGCCGCACGACGGTAGTCGTGTGCGCGCACGCGCGCCGGGATGACGGCGACGCCGGCCAGGACGTCGACGCCGGGGGCCACGGTCGGGACGTCGGCACGGGCGATGAACGGTGCGTCGTGCCGCTCGGCGGAGACCACCTGTACGGCCACCACCACGGCCAGCGCGACGGCGGCGATCAGCCACCAGCTGCGCGTCATGCCTTGTCCAGGAACGTGACCCGCTCACCGGCCACGAACGGCGCGGCGAGGATCTCCATGCCCGGGTGGTAGCGCTCGTCGGGATCGTCGTAGATGGCCTGGGCGTACTCGCGCGCGGTCTCGATGACCTCGCGGTGGTCGTGCAGCGACAGCAGCTTCAAGGTGATGGGCCGTCCGCTCTGCGAGAGCCCCAGCACGTCGCCCTCGCGGCGCTCGGCGAGGTCGAGATCGGCGAGCCGGAACCCGTCGAGGGTGGCGGCCACGGCCTGCAACCGCGCCCCGGCCTTCGAGGACTGCGGCAGCCGGGTGGCCAGCAGACACAGGCTGGGGTACTGGCCGCGACCGATGCGCCCCCGCAGCTGGTGCAGCTGGCTGATGCCGAAGCGGTCGGCGTCCATGACGAGCATCACCGTCGCGTTGGGCACGTCGACGCCCACCTCGATGACCGTGGTGCACACCAGCACGTCGACGTGGCCGTCGCGGAACGCCGTCATCACGGCGTCCTTCTCCTCCCCCGACAGCCGCCCGTGCATGAGCCCGAGCCGCAGCCCGGCCAGCTCACCGGCCCGCAGCCCGTCGTACAGCTCGACCACCGTCACCGGCGGCGGACCGCCCTCGTCGGAGTCCTTGCCGCCCCCGCCGCCGTCGTCGTCGGACTCGTCGATGCGGGAGGCGACGACGTAGGCCTGCCGGCCCGCCGCCACCTCCTCGCGGATGCGCTGCCACGCGCGCGGCAGCCACGACTTCTGCTCGGTGACGAAGATGGCATTGGTGGCGATCGGCTGCCGACCGCGGGGCAGCTCGCGCAGCTCCGAGGTCTCCAGGTCGCCGTAGACCGTGAGCGCGACGGTCCGCGGGATCGGCGTGGCGGTCATCACCAGCAGGTGCGGGGTGTGCCCGATCGCCTTGGCGCGCAATCGGTCCCGCTGGTCCACGCCGAAGCGGTGCTGCTCGTCGACCACCACCAGGCCGAGATTGCGGAATTCGACGGTCTTCTGGATGAGCGCGTGCGTGCCGACGACGATGCCCGCCTCGCCGCTCGCGATCTCCTCGCGCATCTCGCGCTTCTGCGGCGACGTCATCGACCCGGTGAGCAGCGCCACCCGGGTCGACGACTCGACGCCGTCGAACTCGCCTGCGCGCGCGAGCGGCCCGAGCACGTCGCGGATCGAGCGGGCGTGTTGCGTCGCAAGGACTTCCGTCGGCGCGAGCAGCGCGCACTGGTATCCGGCGTCGACCATCTGCGCCATCGCCAGCAGCGCGACGATGGTCTTGCCGGACCCCACTTCGCCCTGCAGCATCCGGTGCATCGGCGTGGTGGCGGACAGCTCGGAGCGCAGCACGTCGAGCACCGAGCGCTGTCCCTCGGTCAGGTCGAAGGGCAGTTGCTCGCGCAGGGCGTCGGCGATGCCGCCCGGCTGCGGCGGCGCGGGCGGCGCCGCGACGCTCAGCTCGCCGTTGCGCCGCGCCACCAGCGCCCACTGCAGCCCCATGGCCTCGTCGAACGTCAGCCGTTCCCGGGCGCGGTCCCGGTCGAGCTTGTTCTCCGCGAGGTGCACCGCGCGCAGTGCCGCGTCCTCGCTCATCAGGTCGTGCCGGCGCACGATCTCCGCGGGCAGCGGGTCGGGGACCGGGTCGAGCACGGCGAGCACTTGCCGCACGCACGCGAACAGGTCCCAGCTCTGCACCTTGGCGGTGGCCTTGTAGATGGGGAAGAAGTCGCGGCTGAGGTTGGTGACGTCGACGCCGCCGTCGGCGCCGGCGGCCATGGCGGTCAGTTCCCGCGAACCCGTCTTGACGTTGCCGGCGTCGTCGAGCACCACGAACGCGGGGTGGGTCAGCTGCATGTTGCCGCGGAAGAAGCCGACCTCCCCGGACAGCATCAGCTGCGTCCCGGTGACCAGCGTCTTCTTCAGGTAGTGCGCGTTGAAGAAGGTGGCGGTGACCTTCGGCTTGCGGTCGCGCAGCGTGATCACCAGGTACTGCTTGCGCTGCTTGGTCAGGCGCACGTCCGCCTGGGCGATGGTGTCGACGAACGTGACGTGATCGCCCACCCGGAGCGGTTCGGCCTCGGTGTCGTCGAGCACCGTGGTGCCCTTGTTGTAGGTCCGCGGGTAGTGGCGCAGCAGGTCGTCGACGGTGACGATGCCGAGGTGCTCCTCGAGCGCCGCGGCGGCCTTGGCGCCGACGACGTGGGTCAGCGAGTCGGTGAGGGCGACCACGTCACTCCACCCCGATCAGCAGCAGGTCGCCGCGGTGCCCGGTGTGATAGGTGACCAGTTCGGCCCCGAGGTGCTCGCGGTGCACGTGGGCCCGCAGCGCCTCGCCGACCTCCGGAGCCACGTCGCGCCCGGTGAGGACGGTGACCAGTTCACCGCCGGACATCAGCAGCAGGTCGATCAGCCCGGCCCCGGCGGCGACGACGTCGGGACCCACGATGAGCACCTCGTCGGCCGAGATGCCGAGCCCGTCACCGGGTGTGCACGCGCCCGCCCAGGTGAGCGCGTCCTCGGTGGCGAGCCGCACCGAGCCGTGCCGCGCGCCGGCCGCGGCGCGCGCCATGGTGTAGCCGTCATCGACGGCGGCGCGCTCGGCATCGTGCACGGCCAGGGCGGCGAGACCCTGCACCATCGACGCCGCGGGCACCGGCACGACCTCGATGCCGCGCGCCGTGGCCGCGGTGCAGCCGGCGACGAGTTCCTCGGCCGCGACGTAGCCGTTCGGCAACACCATGACCTGCCCGGCGCCGCTGTCGACGAGGGCCCGCAGCAGGTGGTGCGCGCGCACCGGGGCGTCGGCCCCGACGGGCAACACCGCGGCGCCCTCGCCGGCGAACAGCTCACGGGCACCGTCGCCGTCGACCACCGCGAGGACCGCGCGCCGGCGCGCGGCCGGGTCCGGCTCGGGCGCCACGGTCAGCGCGGTGATCTGGATGGCGCTGGGACGGCCGAGATCGAGCGCGGCCTCGACCGCCGCACCCGCGTCGTCCGCATGCACGTGGACCGAGAAGCGCTGCGCCACACCGCCGGAAGCCGCGGGCGCGACCCCGCCGCTGGAGGCGGCTGCCGCAACCCCGCCGCCGGAGGCGGCGATGACGATCGAGTCGCCCAGGCGCTCCAGCCGCGCGCGCAGGGTGTGCACCGCCGCATGGTCGCATTCGTCGAGCAGGTACATCACCTCGAACTGCGGCGCGGACGCCGGCCCGGCGGACGGCGCGACCGCCGCGGCCTCGTAGCGGCGGCGGTGCGGGGCGTGGCCGGTGAGCGCGACGGAGAGCGCGTCGAGCAGCGCCACCAGCCCGCGGCCGCCCGCGTCGACGACCCCGGCGCGGGTGAGGACGTCGAGTTGTTCGCGCGTGCGGTCCAGCGCGTCGCACGCGGCCTCGGCCGCCGCGGCGACGACGTCCGCGAGCCCGATGTGGTCACCGGCGGTGTCCTCCGCCGTGTCGGCGGCGGCCTGCAGCACGGAGGTGATGGTGCCGGGCACGACCTCGCCGACCGACGCGACGACCAGTCCGACGCCGTGCCGCAGCGCCGCGGCGAACAGCGCGCCGTCGATCGCCGCGAGGTCCCCGCCGCGCTCGGCGGCGGCCCGAGCGGTCACCTCGGCCATGCCGCGGAAGATCTGCGACAGGATCACCCCGGAGTTGCCCCGTGCGCCCTGCAGCGCCCCGGCGGACAGGGCGGCGGTCACCTCGGCGACGCCGCCGCCGGCGCCGTCGGCGTGCGCCGCGGCCGCCCGGACGGTGAACAGCATGTTGGTGCCGGTGTCGGCGTCGGCGACCGGGAAGACGTTCAGCCGGTTGATCTCGTCGGCGTGGGCGCTCAGCGCCTCGACGGCGGCGTGGGCCCAGCGACGCAAGGTGGTGGCGTCGAGCACGTCCGCCGACATCGCACCTCCTCGCTCGGTGTCCGGTGTGAGCCTAGCCATCTACGCTGACAGGGCCGCGCGGCATTCGCGCGGGTCGGGCACGGTGGGGACGCCGTTTTGGCGATCACCACCCCGCCCGGTATTCTGTCTTGGTTGTCGGTTCGACCCGCGCGTGGTCGCGGGGAGCGGACCGGAGACCCCAAGTACTGATTGAGGAGTTCTACATGGCTGCCGTCTGCGAGATCTGCGGGAAGGGCCCCGGCTTCGGCAAGTCGGTGTCGCACTCCCATCGCCGGACCAGCCGCCGCTGGGATCCGAACATCCAGACGGTGCGCGCCGTGGACCGTCCGGGCGGCAACCGCAGGCGTGTCAACGTCTGCACGTCGTGCATCAAGGCCGGCAAGGTCGCCCGCGGCTGACGTTCGCCGCCTCGGCGGCGCCCGTCAGGGCAACCGCCAGTCGATCGGTTCGGCGCCCAGCTCCGCCAGCAACGCGTTGGTGCGGCTGAACGGGCGCGAGCCGAAGAAACCCCGCGACGCCGAGAGCGGCGACGGGTGCACCGATTGGATCGTGCGGCACCGCTCGCCGGTCAACATCGGCTTCAGCGTCGCCGCGTCGCGCCCCCACAGCACCGCCACCAGCGGTGCCGGTCGCGCCGCCAGCGCGCGGATCGCGCACTCCGTCACCGCCTCCCAGCCCTTGCCACGGTGCGACGCCGGCGCTCCGGGCTGCACCGTCAGGACCCTGTTGAGCAGCATGACGCCCCGTTCCGACCACGGCGTCAGGTCGCCGCTGCTCGGCAGGTCGTGACCGAGGTCGGCGGCGTACTCCTTGAAGACGTTGTCCAGGCTGCGCGGCAGCGGCCGGACGTCGGCGGCCACCGAGAAGCTCAGTCCCACGGCGTGCCCGGGCGTGGGGTAGGGATCCTGTCCGACGATCAGCACCCGCACCGCGTCGAACGGGAAGGAGAACGCCCGCAGCACGTTCTCCCCCGCAGGCAGGTACCGCCTGCCCGCCGCCAGTTCGTCGCGCAGGAACTCCCCCATCGCCGCCACCTGATCGGTGACGGGGTGCAGGGCGCGGGCCCAGCCGGGTTCGACGATGTCCTCCAGGGGGCGAGCGACCATGGTGGGTCAACCTAGCGGTCGCCGCCCTCAGAACGACTGCCAGCCCGCGTTCCCGCGCCACGGCGCGCCGTCGACCGTGACGCCCGCACCGTCGCGCACGGTGCCGATGCGTCGCCAACCGGCAGGCGGGGCATGGCCGAACGTGGCGACCAGCGCATGGTCCTCGCCGCCGGCCAGCACCCACGCCCACGCGTCCTCGCCGGTGGCCGCGGCCGCCGCGGCCAGGTCCGCGTGCTCGGCGCGCAGCGCGGCCGTCTCGACGTCGATCGCGACCCCGGACGCCTCGGCGACGTGACCCAGGTCGGCCAGCAGCCCGTCCGACACGTCGGTCATGGCGCGTGCGCCGGCGTCCGCGGCGCCAGCACCCCGACCATAGGGCACCTCAGGCACCAGGTGCCGCGCCCGCAACCCCTCGAACGCGCCGTCGCGAACGCCGTTGCGCCACAACGCATACCCGGCCGCCGACGAGCCGAGGTCACCGACGACGGCGACGGCGTCGCCGGGGCGGGCACCGTCGAGCAGCACCGGCGCGCGGCGCCCGAGGTCGCCGAGCACGGTCACCGAGAGCACCCACTGCTCGGCGGCCACCAGGTCGCCGCCGACGATGCCCGCCCCGGTCCGGCCGGCCTCGGCCCACATGCCGTCGGACAGTGCGGCTGCCGCATCGACGGCGGTGTCCGCGGGAGCACCGAAGCCGACCACGTACGCAACGGGTGTCGCGCCCATCGCCTCGACGTCGGCGGCGTTCTGCGCGATGGCCTTGCGGCCGACGTCGTACGGGGTCGACCAGTCCAGCCGGAAGTGCCGGTGCTCGACGAGCATGTCGGTGGACACCACCACACGACCGTCGGCGAGCCGGAGCACCGCCGCGTCGTCACCGGGCCCCACCTGCACCGCCGCAGGCTGCGTGCGGCCGGCGACGAGCCGGGCGATCACGCCGAACTCGCCGACGCCGGCGAGGGTGGGCGGCTGCTCGCCGGTCATGCCGCCTCCGTTCGTCGTGCCCTGAACACCCGCGCGACCTGCGGTAGGTTTGGCCCGAGTCTAGGCAGCGGAACGGAGGAGACAGCGGGTGGTCGAGGCGTTCGTGCTGATCCAGACCGAGGTGGGACGTGCCGAGGTGGTCGCCAAGCAGTTGGCCGCCCTGTCCGGCGTGCTGTCCTCGGAGTACGTCACCGGGCCCTACGACGTCGTGGCCCGGGTGGGCGCCGCAACCCTCGACGAACTGACCACGTCGGTCGTGCCGAAGGTGCAGCAGGTCACCGGGATCACCCGGACCCTGACCTGTCCCGTCGGGTCCTAGAGTCGTCCGGGTGACCGCACCGAGCGCACCCGACGCCCCGTCCGACGGTCCCCCGCGTGGGGTCCTGATCGCCGCCGTCGTCCTCGCGGTCGCTGCGGTGGTCGGCGTGCTGGTGGTCGCCGCGGTGCGGGTGCGCTCCGAGCGGCCCCAGCCCGTCGCGCTGGTCACCGTCCCCGCGCCTCAGGCCGGGGGCGACGCCTGCCGGGCGCTGCTCGCCGCCCTGCCCGCCGACCTCGGCGACTATCACCGCGCCGAACTGGTCGATCCGGCGCCGGTCGGCGCGGCGGCGTGGCAGGCCGACGGTCGGTCCGAGGCGGTGGTGCTGCGCTGCGGGCTGGAACGCCCGCTCGACTTCGTCGCGGGGACGCCGGTGCAGGTCGTCGACGAGGTGAGCTGGTTCCGGGTCGGCGAGCCGGGCCGCACCACGTGGATCGCGGTCGACCGGCCCACCTACGTCGCGTTGACGCTGCCCGACGGTTCGGGGCCGACGCCGATCCAGCTGGTCTCCGAGTCCGTGGCAGCCGCCCTGCCGCGGGTGACGCCGTCACCGGGGCCCGCGGGCTGAGGCGTCAGCGCAGACCGGTGCCGCGCGCGCGGGCGGTGTCGACCATCGTCGCCAGCAGCGTCGGGTAGTCGACGCCGCTCGCCGCCCACATCCGCGGGTACATCGAGATGGTGGTGAACCCGGGCATGGTGTTGATCTCGTTGATCACCGGGCCGTCGTCGGTGAGGAAGAAGTCGACGCGGGCCAGTCCCTGGCAGTCGATGGCCCGGAACGCCCGGATCGCGAGATCGCGGATCGCGTCGGCCACGTCGTCGTCGACCTTGGCCGGTACGTCGAGTTCGGCGGCGTCGTCGAGGTACTTGGTCTCGAAGTCGTAGAAGCCGTCCTCGCGGCCGCGCACGCCCGCCACCCGGATCTCGCCGACCGTGCTGGCCCGCAGCGAGCCGTCCGGGAATTCCAGGACGCCGCACTCGAGTTCACGGCCGGGCACGGCGGCCTCGACGATGACCTTGGGGTCGTGCCTGCGGGCCGCGTCGATGGCGGCGGGCAACTGATCCCAGGCGGTGACGCGGCTGACGCCGATCGAGGATCCGCCGCGGGCCGGTTTGACGAACACCGGCAGACCGAGGCGTTCGCGCTCGGTGAGGGTGACGGTCGGCACCCCCGGCCGCAGCACCACCTGGTCGCCGATCGGCAGGCCCTCGGCGGCGAGCAGCTTCTTGGTGAACTCCTTGTCCATGCCCGCAGCACTGGCGAGCACGCCGGCGCCGACGTACGGCACGCCCGCGAGTTCGAGCAGGCCCTGGATCGTGCCGTCCTCCCCGTAGGGGCCGTGCAGCACCGGGAAGACGACGTCGACGGCGGCGAGGACGTCGCCGGCGCCGATGGCGACCAGCTGGCCGCGCAGCGACGGGTCGGCGGGCAGGGCCAGTGCCGTGCCCGAGTCGGTGCTCACGCCGGGCAGCCGCCCGTCGGTGATCGCGAGGGTCTCCGGCCGTCCGTCGGTCAGCAACCACGAGCCCTCCGGTGAGATGCCGACGGCCACCACCTCGAAGCGTTCGGGATCGAGGTTGCGCAGGATGCTGCCTGCGGACACACACGAAATCGCGTGCTCGGAGCTGCGGCCGCCGTAGACGACGGCGACGCGGATGCGGCCAGTCACAACCTGCAGAGGCTACCGGTCGGGCCGGCGTGACCGCTCAGGCCAGCGCCTGCTCCAGATCGGCCAGCAGGTCGTCGGTGTCCTCGATGCCCATCGACAGCCGGGCGAAACCCGCGCCGACGGGGTCGCCCCACCGGGCGCGCCGGTCGATGGACGTGTGCAGGCCGCCGAAGCTGGTGGCGGCGACGAGCAGCGCGCTGCGGGCAGCCAGGGCGTGCACGGCGTCGGCGTCGGCGAGTTCCACCGACACCAGACCGCCGAACCGCTTCATCTGCGCGGCCGCCACGGCGTGGGCGGGGTCCTCGGGCAGGCCCGGGTAGCGCACCGCGGTCACCGCGGGGTGGCGACGGAGCAGCAGCGCGACCGCCATCGCGTTCGCGCACTGCCGCTCGATGCGCAGCCCGGCGCTCCCGAGGCTGCGCAGGGCGAGCCACGCCTCGAAGGTGCCGAGAACCGCTCCGCCGAGCAGACGTTCGCGTTCGACGGCGGCCATCAGTTCGGGGCGGCTGCCCGCAACGTAACCGGCGAGCAGGTCACTGTGGCCGGAGAGTCCCTTGGTGGCGCTGGCGACGACGAGGTCGGCACCCAGCGACAGCGGCTGTTGGCCCAGCGGCGTCGGCGCGGTGTTGTCGACCAGCAGGATCGCATCCCGGCTGCGGCACACCGTCGCCAGGTGATGCAGGTCCACGACGTCGAGGGTGGGATTCACCGGGGTTTCGGCGATCACGACGTCCGCACCACGGGCGGCGTCGCACATGTCGGCGGCGACGGCCTCGCGCACCGTGACGCCGCGCGGCGCGAGACTCTCGGCGGCGTAGCGGCGCACCTGGTAGTACCCGTCGGCGGGCACCACGAGCGTCGATCCCGGCGTCGCCACCACCCGCAGGGCGGCGGTGATGGCCGCCATGCCGGACGCGAAACTCAATGCCGACGTGGCGCCCTCGAGATCGGCGAGCGCGGATTCGAACTGACGCCACGTGGGATTGGAGGCCCTCCCGTAGGTGTCGATCGGCGCGGACTCGTCCGGCGAGAGGTGGTAGGCGGCGGCGGGCACGGGCGGCGGCGTGACCGGGCGTCCGGGCTCGGCGGCGGACCCCGCGGCGAGAACGCTGCGGGTGGAGTCACCGAGGCGGCCGTCCACCGCGCTACTCCGGCTTCGTGCTGCGACCGAGCAGCAGGGCCACCGCGGATTCGACCGACAGGCCCGCGTGGCACACCTGGTGGACGGCGTCGGTGAGCGGCATCTCCACGTCGTAGCTCGACGCCAGCGCCAGGATCGATCGGCAGGACGTCACGCCCTCGGCGACGTGGCCGCCGGCTGCGGCCAGCGCGCTGGCCATGGTCCCGCCCCGGCCGAGCCGCTCGCCGAAGGCCCGGTTGCGCGAGTGCGGCGAGGTACACGTGGCGACCAGGTCGCCGACGCCGGCGAGGCCTGCGAGCGTCGTGGCCTTGGCACCCAGCGCGATGCCCAGCCGCATGATCTCCGCGAGCCCGCGGGTGATGATCGCCGCGGCGGTGTTCTCCCCCAGCCCGACGCCGGCCGCCATGCCGCAGGCCAGCGCGATGACGTTCTTGCAGGCGCCACCGACTTCGGCGCCGATCACGTCGGAGTTGGTGTAGGGCCGCAGGTATCCGGTCGACAGCGCCCGCTGCAACGCGACGGCGCGTCCGGAGTCCGCGCACGCGACGACGGTCGCCGCAGGCTGCTCGTCGGCGATCTCGCTGGCGAGGTTGGGGCCGGTGATCACCGCGATGCGGCCCGGCGCGGCATCGGTGACCTGCGCGATGACCTGGCTCATCCGCAGCAGCGTCTCGAGTTCGACGCCCTTCGCGACGCTCACCAGGGTGGTGTCGTCGGCGAGGTGCGGCCGCCACCGCCCGAGGTTGTCGCGCAGCGTCTGCGACGGCACCGCCAGCAGCACCGTGCACGCACCAGCCAGCGCGTCGGCCGCATCGCTGGTCGCGCGGATGGATGCCGGGAGCGTCACGTCGCCGAGGTACCCGGTGTTGCGGTGCGTCGACGTGATCTCGTCGGCGACGTCGGCGCGGCGCGTCCACAGCGTGACCTCGTTGCCCGCGTCGGCGAGCACCTTCGCCAGAGCCGTACCCCAGGCCCCCGCCCCCATCACCGCCGCGTTCACCACGGGAATGAATCTAGCCGCTGCGGGTTTCTCCATGCGTGGACGCGCATCGCGAACCGCTGCTGCTGGCAGGATGGCGGGCATGAGCGGCACCGCCCCCCGAGCGTCGACCGAGGTCGGGTTGATCATCGCGGTCAAGCGGCTCTCGGCGGCCAAGACACGGCTAGCGTCGGTCTATCCGGCGCCCGCCCGTGCCGCACTGGTGCTCGCCATGCTGGCCGACACCATCACCGCCGCACAAGCGGTTCCCGCGGTGCGTTCGATCACGGTGGTCACCCCCGATGACGACGCAGCCGACGCCGCGCGCACGCTGGGGGCGCGCGTCCTGCACGACCCCACCCCCGCCGGGCACGCCGACCCGCTCAACGCCGCGCTGCGCGCCGCCGAGAATGCGGTGCGCGCGACCACCGACGACGTTGCGGTGCTGCAGGGCGACCTGCCCGCGCTGCAGGCCCGTGAACTGGCACAGGCGGTGTCCGCCGCCCGCGCACACCCGCGCAGCTTCGTCGGCGACCGGCACGGCAACGGCACCGCGGCCCTGTTCGCGTTCGGCGCGCCGCTCGAGCCCCTGTTCGGCACGGATTCCGCTCGGCGTCACCGCGATTCGGGGGCCGTGGCCCTCACCCGCGAGTGGCCGGGTCTGCGGTGCGACATCGACACCCCCGACGACCTGGCCGCCGCCCTGCAACTGGGCGTGGGGATGGCCACCAAGCGAACGGTGGTCGACATGGAGGTTCCCGGCGCCGACCGGTGACCTCGCCGCCTAGCGTCGCCGCCCGGCCATGGTGGATGATCGCTGACGTGACCGAAGCCGAGACCCGAACCGCCGACGCCGAGTGGGTGTCGGAAAGCACGGCACCGGAGGCACCGCCGGCGGCGACCGCCGACGCGGTCGACCCCAACCTTCCCGAACCGCTGCCCGACGACCGCTACCTCAACCGCGAACTCAGCTGGCTGGACTTCAACGCCCGCGTCCTCGCGCTCGCCGCGGACCCGTCACTGCCGCTGCTCGAACGGGCCAAGTTCCTGGCGATCTTCTCCTCGAATCTCGATGAGTTCTACATGGTGCGCGTCGCCGGCCTGAAGCGCCGCGACGAGATGGGTCTGTCGGTGCGGTCGGCCGACGGGCTGTCGCCGCGCGAGCAGTTGCGCCGCATCGGCGAACGCACGCAGCAGATCGCCACCCGCCACGCCACCGTGTTCGGTGAGCTGGTGCGCCCGGCGCTCGCCGAGCAGGGCATCGTCATCGTGACGTGGAGCGAGTTGGACGCCTCCGAGCGCGACCGGCTCTCCACCTACTTCCACGAGCAGGTGTTCCCGGTCCTCACCCCGCTGGCGGTCGACCCGGCGCACCCGTTCCCGTTCGTCAGCGGTCTGAGCCTCAACCTGGCCATCACCGTCCGCCAGCCCGACGATGGCACCCGGCACTTCGCCCGAATCAAGGTGCCCGACAACGTCGACCGCTTCGTCGAACTGCGTCCGCGCGACGACGACGAGGGCCGCACCCAGATCCGGTTCCTGCCGATGGAGGAACTCATCGCGGCCTTCCTCGACGTGCTGTTCCCCGGCCTCGAGATCGTCGAGCACCACGCGTTCCGGATCACCCGCAACGCGGACTTCGAGGTCGAGGAGGACCGCGACGAGGACCTGCTGCAGGCCCTCGAGCGCGAACTGGCCCGCCGGCGCTTCGGGTCCCCGGTCCGGCTCGAGATCGCCGACGACATGACCGAGCACATGTTGGAGCTGCTGCTGCGCGAACTCGACGTGCATCCCGGCGACGTCATCGAAGTGCCCGGGCTGCTCGACCTTTCGTCACTGTGGCAGATCTACGGCGTGGACCGTCCGGAATTGAAGGACCGGCCGTTCGTCCCGGCGACGCCGCCCGCCTTCGGCGAGCGCGAGACGCCCAAGAGCATCTTCGCCACGCTGCGCGACGGCGACGTGCTGGTGCACCACCCCTACGACTCGTTCTCGACGACGGTGCAGCGCTTCATCGAGCAGGCCGCCGCCGATCCCAACGTCCTGGCGATCAAGCAGACGCTGTACCGCACCTCGGGTGACTCGCCGATCGTCAACGCGCTCATCGACGCCGCCGAGGCGGGCAAGCAGGTGGTCGCGCTCGTCGAGATCAAGGCGCGCTTCGACGAACAGGCCAACATCAAGTGGGCGCGGGCACTGGAGCAGGCGGGCGTGCACGTCGTCTACGGGTTGATCGGCCTGAAGACGCACTGCAAGACGGCGTTGGTGGTACGCCGGGAGGGCTCGGCGATCCGCCGGTACTGCCACATCGGCACCGGCAATTACAACCCGAAGACCGCCCGGCTCTACGAGGACGTCGGCCTGCTGACCGCCGCACCCGACATCGGCGCCGACCTCACCGACCTGTTCAACTCGCTGACCGGGTACTCGCGCAAGGTCTCCTACCGCAACCTGCTGGTGGCGCCGCACGGCGTGCGCAAGGGCATCATCGAACGCATCGAGCGGGAGGTGGCCGCCCATCGCGACGGCGCCGACGCCCGGATCCGGTTGAAGGCCAACGCGCTGGTGGACGAGCAGGTGATCGACGCGCTCTACCGGGCGTCGCAAGCCGGTGTCCGTGTCGAGGTCGTGGTGCGCGGGATCTGCGCGCTGCGGCCGGGCGCGGAGGGGTTCTCCGAGAACGTCGTCGTGCGGTCGATCCTCGGCCGCTTCCTGGAGCATTCACGCATCATTCACTTCAACGCCATCGATGAGTTCTGGATCGGCAGCGCCGACATGATGCACCGCAATCTCGACCGCCGCGTCGAGGTGATGGCACAGGTGAAGGATCCGAGGTTGACCTCGCAGCTGAACGACGTCTTCACCTCCGCCCTCGATCCGGCCACCAGGTGTTGGGAACTCGGTGCCGACGGTCGCTGGACGGCCCTGCCCCACGAGGGCCAGACGGTGCGGGATCACCAGGTGTCGCTGATGGATTCCCACCGGCACCACTGAGTGCCGTCCGACCCCGTTTTGGATCGTGACCGACAGGGAGTTCAGTGGCGAAGAAGGGCTCGGGCAGCGCCACGGTGCTGGCCGCCGGCGGAGTGCTGTGGCGCGACGAGGCCGGCACGACGGAAGTCGCGGTCGTGCACCGGCCGCGGTACGACGACTGGTCGCTGCCGAAGGGCAAACTCGACCCCGGTGAGACCGAGGCGGTCGCGGCGGTCCGGGAGATCGGCGAGGAGACCGGCTACGCGGCCGAACTCGGCCGGCGCCTGACGACGGTGAGCTACCCGGTCGCCCACGGCACCAAGAAGGTCCGGTTCTGGGCGGCGCGGGCGATCGGCGGCGAGTTCGTCGCCAACGACGAGGTCGACGAACTGCTCTGGCTGCCCGTGCCGGCGGCGATGAAACGGCTCGGATATCCGCTCGACCGGAAGGTGCTGCGCCGCTTCGCCAAGGCGCCCGCGGACACCCGCACCGTGCTGGTCGTGCGGCACGGCGTCGCCGGCAGCAAGTCACGCTACAAGGGCGACGACCGCAAGCGGCCGCTGGACAAGAAGGGCAGGGCGCAGGCGGAATCGCTGGTCGGACTGCTGCTCGCCTTCGGCGCCACCGAACTGTATGCGGCGCCACGAGTACGGTGTGCGCAGACGCTCGAACCGCTCGCCGAGGAACTCGGCGTCACCATCGCCGACGAGCCGACGCTGACCGAGGAGGACTACGCCTCGGATCCCGAGGCCGGCCGGCGCCGCCTCACCGAGATCGCCACGTCCGACGGCACGCCCGTTATCTGCACGCAGGGCAAGGTGATTCCGGACCTCATCGCGTGGTGGTGCGCGCGCCACGGGATCAAGGCGGACAAGTCGCGCAACCGCAAGGGCAGCGTCTGGGTGCTGTCGCTGGCCGACGGCGTGCTGGTGGCCGCCGATCACATCGGCAGCCCCCTGGCCAGGCACGACGCCTAGGGCCTCCCCACACGACGACGCGCCGCGGATCGACGGGCGATCCGCGGCGCGCTGCGTGCCGGTGGACCCGGCTTCGGTCGGTCAGCCGGTTACTTGCGGCCGCGCTTGGCCGGTGCGGCCTTCTTCGCCGGCGCCTTCTTGGCCGCGGGTGCGGTCTTCTTCGCCGCGGGCGCAGCCTTCTTGGCCGGAGTCGCCTTGGTGGCGGTGGTCTTCTTGGCCGGGCTGGCCTTCGTGGCGGTGGCCTTCGCGGCGGTGGACTTCGCGGCGGTGGTCTTCTTCGCCGGGGTCGCCTTGGTGGCCGTGGTCTTCTTGGCCGGGGTCGCCTTGGTGGCGGTGGCCTTCGTGGCGGTGGTCTTCTTCGCCGGGGTCGCCTTGGTGGCCGTGGTCTTCTTGGCCGGGGTCGCCTTGGTGGCGGTGGCCTTCGTGGCGGTCGCCTTCTTGGCGGGCGCGGCCTTCTTGGCGGGCGTCGCCTTCTTGGCCGGGGCCTTCTTCGCGGCGGTCTTGCGCGCGGTGGCGGTGCTCGCACCGCGCTTCACCGCGGGACCGTCGGCCGAGAGCTTCTGTGCGCCAGACACGACCGCCTTGAACTGAGCGCCGGGCCGGAACGCGGGCACCGAGGTGGGCTTGACCTTGACGGTCTCACCGGTGCGGGGGTTGCGCGCCACGCGGGCCGCACGGCGACGCTGCTCGAAGACGCCGAAGCCGGTGATCGTCACGCTGTCGCCCTTGTGGACGGCGCGCACGATCGTGTCGACGACGTTCTCCACGGCGGCAGTTGCCTGCCGACGATCGGTGCCCATTTTGTCCGTGAGGACGTCGATGAGCTCTGCCTTGTTCATTCGAAACCTCCGAAGCCAGTGGCCCACCTTGGACCGACTAGAGCCCACGGTAAACCCTCAGGCTGCAGATATCCAAGAGCCACGCCCAATTTCGGGCGTAGCTGAGAGGCCCCTTGGCAATCCGATTGCCCCACATGGGCTGTGGTACGGCAGTCTCAGAACGGGGTTGCGGGGCCGAGATTTCGGCCCCGCGGCACTGCCCGTCAGGAGGTCAGAGTGCGCGGTTTCCAGCCCGGCCGACGTGCCTCGAATGCGGCGATCTCGTCCTGTTTGCGCAGCGTAAGGCCTATATCGTCGAGTCCTTCGAGCAGCCGCCATGCGGTGTAGTCATCAATCGTGAACGGCACCATGACCGTTCCGGCGGTCACCGTCCGATCCTTCAGATTCACAGTGAGTTCCAGACCCGGGTTCTGCTCGATGAGCTTCCACAGGAGTTCCACATCATCGCGAGCCACCTCGGCGGCCAACAGACCCGCCTTGCCCGCGTTGCCCCGGAAGATGTCGGCGAAGCGGGACGAGATGACGACCCGGAAGCCGAAGTCCATCAGGGCCCACACCGCGTGCTCGCGGGAGGAGCCGGTGCCGAAGTCCGGCCCCGCCACCAGAACCGACCCGCGGTCGAACGGCGACTGGTTGAGGATGAAGGACGGGTCGTTGCGCCAGGCGGCGAACAGGCCGTCCTCGAAACCCGTTCGGGTGACCCGCTTGAGGTACACCGCCGGGATGATCTGGTCGGTGTCGACGTTGGATCGGCGCAACGGGACGCCGATTCCGGTGTGCGTGCTGAAGGCTTCCACGGGTACTCCTAACGATTCGCGACGGCGGGCAGGTCGGCCGGGGAGGACAGGGTGCCGCGCACGGCCGTGGCCGCCGCCACCGCCGGCGAGACCAGGTGGGTGCGACCGCCCTTGCCCTGCCTGCCCTCGAAGTTGCGGTTGGACGTCGACGCGCAACGCTCCCCCGGCGCGAGCTGATCCGGGTTCATGCCGAGGCACATCGAGCAGCCGGCCTGCCGCCAGTCGGCGCCGGCGGCGGTGAACACCTCGCCGAGACCCTCGGCCTCGGCCTGCGCGCGCACCCGCATCGAGCCGGGCACCACCAGCATTCGGACGCCGTCGGCCACCGTGCGGCCGCGCAGGACCTCGGCGACCACGCGCAGATCCTCGATCCGGCCGTTGGTGCACGATCCCACGAAGACCGCGTCGACGGCGACGTCGCGCATCGGGGTGCCGGGGCGAAGGTCCATGTAGGCCAACGCCTTCTCGGCCGCCTGCCGCTCGCCCTCGTCGAACATCAGCTCGGGGTCCGGCACCGAGGCGCTCAGCGGAATGCCCTGCCCCGGGTTGGTGCCCCACGTGACGAAGGGGCTCAACGTGCTCGCGTCGATGTAGACCTCGGTGTCGAATTCGGCACCCTCGTCGGTGCGCAGCGCACTCCACGCCTGGACCGCCGCATCCCAGTCGGCGCCCGTCGGCGCGTGCGGACGGCCCTTCAGGAAGGCGAACGTGGTCTCGTCGGGCGCCACCATGCCGGCGCGCGCGCCGGCCTCGATGCTCATGTTGCAGATCGTCATGCGGCCCTCCATCGACAGCGATTCGATGGCGCTGCCGCGGTATTCGATGACGTGCCCCTGGCCGCCGCCGGTGCCGATCTTCGCGATCACGGCGAGGATGATGTCCTTGGCGCTGGCACCCTCGGGCAGCTCACCGTCGACGTTGACCGCCATCGTCTTGAACGGCCGCAGCGGAAGCGTCTGCGTCGCCAGCACGTGCTCGACCTCGCTCGTGCCGATGCCCATCGCCAGCGCGCCGAAGGCGCCGTGGGTCGAGGTGTGGCTGTCGCCGCAGACGACCGTGGTGCCGGGCTGGGTCAGACCGAGCTGCGGTCCGATGATGTGCACGATGCCCTGCTCGGCGTCGCCCATCGGGTGCAGCCGGATGCCGAACTCCTCGCAGTTGCGCCGCAGCGTCTCGACCTGGGTGCGCGACACCGGATCGGCGATGGGCTGATCGATGTCGACGGTCGGCACGTTGTGGTCCTCGGTCGCGATCGTGAGGTCCGGGCGGCGGACCGGGCGGCCGGCGAGCCGCAGGCCGTCGAAGGCCTGCGGGCTGGTGACCTCGTGCACGAGGTGCAGATCGATGTAGATGAGATCGGGTTCCCGCGAGGCGCCCTCGCCGGAGCCGGGGACGACGACGTGGTCGGCCCAGACCTTCTCGGCCATGGTGCGTGGCGTGCGCGATGCATCGGTCATGTGTGCGTCCTTCGAGCGGTCCGCAGGTGAAGGGCTGGCTATCTCACCATGCGGGACGCTAGTATCTCCCTGTGAGACAGGATAGCGGTATCGGCGTCCTCGACAAAGCCGTGGGAGTCCTGCATGCGGTGGCCGAGTCGCCGTGCAACCTGGCCGAACTGTGCGAGCGGACGACGCTGCCGCGGGCCACGGCGCACCGGCTGGCCGCCGGCCTCGAGGTGCACCGGCTGCTCGCTCGCGATGCCGAGGGCCGCTGGCGCCTGGGCCCCGCACTCACCGAACTGTCCGCTCACGTCAACGATCCCCTGCTGGCCGCCGGCGCCGCGGTGCTTCCGCGGCTGCGCGAGATCACCGGCGAGAGCATTCAGCTCTACCGCCGCGAGGGCACGTCGCGGGTGTGTGTGGCCGCGCTGGAACCGCCTGCCGGGCTGCGGGATACCGTTCCCGTCGGCACCCGCATGCCGATGACGGCCGGCTCGGGGGCCAAGGTGCTGCTCGCCTACAGCGATGCCGCGACGCAGCAGGCCGTGCTGCCGAACGCCTCGTTCAGCGAGCGCACGCTCGCCGAGGTCCGCAGGCGTGGGTGGGCCCAGAGCGCCGCGGAGCGCGAGCCCGGCGTGGCGAGCGTCTCGGCACCCGTGCGCGACGGCCGCGGCGCCGTGATCGCCGCGGTGTCGGTGTCGGGGCCGATCGACCGGATGGGCCGCCGCCCCGGCGCGCGCTGGGCGGCCGATCTGCTGGCTGCCGCCGACGCGCTGACCCGCCGACTGTGACACGGCGCTCGACGAACCCGGGCCGTGAACGGCGCTCGACGAACCCGGGCCGCGAACGGCCCTTCGACGAAAGAAGCGCCCGTCCGAGTGGACGGGCGCTTCACGCGTACCCCCGATGGGATTCGAACCCACGCTACCGCCGTGAGAGGGCGGCGTCCTAGGCCGCTAGACGACGGGGGCTAGAACTTTCTGCGACGGTCAGCATAGCGGGTGAGACCACGCCGACCTAATCGCCGCATTGGCTGGGGTACCAGGACTCGAACCTAGAATGGCGGTACCAGAAACCGCTGTGTTGCCAATTACACCATACCCCAATGGCAGCCCATGACCGCTGGTCAGGAGCCTGATCCGAGGCTGCTGCGCCGTGGTGGCCACCATGGCGTCGCGTTCTCGGGCCGACGAGCAGACTACCAAAGATTTCGGCTCCGCTTTCACACCGCCCGTCAGGCGGATGCGGCGGCATGCTCGCGACCGGCCCGCAGCCTGGTCAGGCTGCGGTCTCGGCCGAGCAGCTCCAGCGACTCGAACAGCGGCGGGCTGACCGTCGCGCCGGTGGCCGCCACCCGGATGGGTCCGAAGGCCTTGCGCGGCTTGAGTTCGAGACGCTCGAGGAGCGCCTCCTTGAGCGCGGCCTCGATCGCGGGTGTCGTCCACTCCGACACCGCCTCGAGCGCCGATACGGCGGCGTCGAGCACCGGCACCGCCTCGGCCCGCAACTCCTTGGCCGCCGACTTCTCGTCGAGGGCGAACGTGCCCTCGTCGAGGAAGCCGAGCAGTCCCCACGCGTCACCCAGGACCACGATGCGCGTCTGCACCAGCGCGGCCGCGGTGGCGAAGGCGTCGGCGTCCAGGCCGGTGTCGTGCCCGTGCTCGGCGAGGTAGGCGGCCAGCCGGGCGGTGAAGTCCTCCGGGGTGAGCAACCGGATGTGCTCGGCGTTGATCGCGTCGGCCTTCTTCTGGTCGAAGCGCGCCGGATTCGCGTTGACGTTGCGCACGTCGAACGCGGCGACCATCTCGTCGAGGCCGAAGACGTCGCGGTCGTCGGCGATGCCCCAACCGAGCAGCGCCAGGTAGTTCAGCAGCCCTTCCGGCAGGAAGCCCCGATCACGGTGCAGGAACAGATTGGATTGCGGATCGCGCTTGGACAGCTTCTTGTTGCCCTCGCCGAGCACGCTCGGCAGGTGTGCGAACTCCGGCACCCGCTCGGCCACCCCGATGCGCGTGAGCGCGCGGTACAGCGCGATCTGGCGCGGCGTCGACGGCATGATGTCCTCGCCGCGCAGCACGTGCGTGATGCGCATCAGCGCGTCGTCCACCGGGTTGACCAACGTGTACAGCGGATCCCCGGTGGCGCGCGTGATCGCGAAGTCGGGCACCGATCCGGCCGGAAAACTGACCGGTCCGCGCACCAGGTCGGTCCAGCCCAGGTCCTCGTCGGGCATGCGCAGCCGCAGCACCGGGGACCGGCCCTCGGCGGCGAAGGCCGCCTTCTGCACGTCGGTCAGCGTGCGGTCGAAGTTGTCGTAGCCCAGCTTCGGGTTGCGGCCGGCGGCGAGGTGGCGGGCCTCGACCTCCTCGGGTGTCGAGTACGCCTCGTAGACCTCCCCCGCCTCGAGCAGGCGGGCGATGACGTCGCGGTAGATCTCGCGACGCTCGGACTGCCGGTACGGCGCGTGCGGACCGCCGACCTCGGGACCCTCGTCCCAGTCCAGGCCGAGCCAGCGCAGCGCGTCGAGGATCGCGGCGTAACTCTCCGCGCTGTCGCGTGCGGCGTCGGTGTCCTCGATCCGGAACACGAACGTGCCGCCGGTGTGTCGCGCGTAGGCCCAGTTGAACAGGGCGGTGCGCACCAGTCCGACGTGCGGCGTGCCGGTCGGCGAGGGACAGAACCGGACCCGCACCGCGCCGGTCACGTCGGCACTCACGACTTCCCCTTGCGGACAACCGGATTCGTGAGCGTGCCGATTTTCTCGATGGTGATTGACACGGTGTCGGAGTCCTCGATGGGGCCGACGCCCTCGGGCGTGCCGGTCAGGATCAGGTCGCCGGGAAGCAGGGTCATGACCGCCGACGCCCATTCCACGATGGCGCCGATGTCGTGGATCATCAGCGAGGTCCGGCTGCGCTGTCGGACCTGCCCGTTGACCTCGGTACGCAGTTCCAGATCGAAGGGGTCGACGTCGGTGTCGATCCACGGGCCGACCGGACAGAAGGTGTCATGGCCCTTCGCGCGCATCCACTGCCCGTCCTTGCGCTGCTGGTCGCGGGCGGAGACGTCGTTGGCGATGGTGTAGCCGAGGATGTTCTCGGCTGCCCTGGCGGCCGGGACGTCCTTGCAGGGGCGGCCGATCACGACGGCGAGTTCGCCCTCGTGGTGCACCGGGTGGGCATCGGCGGGCAGCTGGATGGGAACGTTCGGACCGATGATCGCGGTGTTCGGCTTGAGGAAGATCACCGGATCCTCCGGCGCCTCGCCGCCCATCTCCGCGGCGTGGGCGGCGTAGTTCTTGCCCATGCAGATCACCTTGCTGGCAAGGATGGGCGCGAGCAGCCGGACGTCCGCCAGGGGCCAGGAACGGCCGGTGAACTCGGGCGTGCCGAAGGGGTGCTCGGCGATCTCCCGCACCACCGCCGCACCGGGATCGGACACATCTCCCTCGATCGTGACGAAGGCAACACCGTCGGGACTGGCGATTCGACCAAGACGCATCAGCCCAGCCTAGTGCGGACGGCGTCTCTGGCGACGGCGGGTCCGCCACTGCGGCTGTCTCACTATGCGAGAAGACCGTTCAGCATGGTGAGACTGCGGTGGCACCATGGCGAATATGGCCGACTACGCGATCAGCACCGGACGGCGATGGTCGATGTTGGTCATCGCCCTGGCCGCCACCCTGTTCTCCAACGTGTTCATCAACGGCGTCGCGTTCCTCATCCCCACGCTGCACACCGAACTCGGCCTGGACCTCGCCGAGGCGGGGCTGATGGCGTCGATGCCGAGCTTCGGCATGGTGGTCACGCTGATCGCCTGGGGGTGGGTGGTCGACCGGGTCGGCGAACGCCTCGTGCTGGCCGTGGGATCCGCCCTCACCGCCGCAGCGGCATTCGCCGCAGCGGCGATGCACTCGCTGATCGCCGTGGCGGTGTGTCTGTTCCTGGGGGGCATGGCGGCCGCCAGCAGCAATTCGGCGAGCGGCCGGCTGGTGGTCGGCTGGTTCCCGCCGCACCAGCGCGGGCTGACGATGGGGATCCGCCAGACCGCGCAGCCCCTCGGAGTCGGGTTGGGCGCGTTGGTGATTCCGCGGTTGGCCGAACACCACGGGATCGGCGCGGCTCTGCTGTTTCCTGCCGTGGCGTGCACGGTGGCAGCCGTCATCAGCGCACTGGGCGTGCTCGATCCGCCGCGGCCGCCGCGCGCCGACGCGCCGCCCGAGCACCTGGCGAACCCCTACCGCGGGTCGTCGGCGCTGTGGCGCATTCACGCGGTGTCGGTGCTGCTGGTCACGCCGCAGGCGCTGGTGTGGACCTTCGCGCTGGTGTGGCTGGTCACCGACCGCGGCTGGTCGGCGGCGTCGGCGGGCGCCCTGGTCACCGTGGCCCAACTCCTCGGCGCCGGCGGCCGGATCGCCGCGGGGCGGTGGTCCGACGCCGTCGGATCCCGGCTCCATCCGGTGCGCACCATCGCGGTGGCGGCCGCCGTCGCGATGGGTCTGCTCGCGGTGACCGACGCGTGGGGGTCGCCGCTGAGCGTGGTGATCCTGGTGGCCGCGTCGGTGGTGACGGTGTCCGACAACGGGTTGGCCTTCACGGCGATCGCCGAGATCGCCGGCCCGTTCTGGAGCGGCCGGGCGTTGGGAACGCAGAACACCAGCCAGCTGTTCACCTCGGGGGTGGTGCCACCCGCGTTCGGGGCGTTGATCGCCGTGGCGGGTTATCCCGTCGCGTTCGCGGTGTGCGCGGTGCTGCCGTTGATCGCCGTGCCGCTGGTTCCGGTCGCGTCGGATCCGTTGCGCAGCAACGCATCCGACGCCAGCACGGCCTAGCCGTCGGCGAAGCGCGGCAGTCCCATCAGGGCGGCCACCAGAAAGCACAGCGCCCCGACGAAGGTGCCGGCCGTGGCGACGGCCTGATCGGCGATGCCGCCGGCGGTCAGCACGAAGGCGCCTGCCGCGCTGGCGCCGAACGCGAGGCAACCGGCCATGTTGACCCATGCCGCTGCGCCGACGACCGATCTCGCCCACCAGCCGACTGCCGCCAGCGCGAGCGCACCGCTGGCCAGGAAGGCGATCGATCCGACGGCGTCGGGCATCCACACCAGTCGCCGCTGCGTGATGACCTCGTGCGCCACGACGGCCGCTCCGGTGCTGACGTTGAACAGCACGGTGCCCGCGAACTGGGTTGCCGCCGAGAGCCATTCGGCGCTTCCCTCGGGTCCGGAGCGGACCAGCTGGATCCAGCCGGCGGTGGTGAAGAACCAGGAGCCGGCGAAGCAGAGGGCGTTCGCGGCGGACACCCCGAGGGCCGTGCCGGGGACGGTCGCGACGGCGAACAGCGTCGACCCGATGGCGAAGAGCCAGCACTGGTGGGTGACCGTCACCGCGTCGCGCAGTCGCCTCACGGGGCCGGGTCGGCTTCCAGGTTGTGCGCGCACGTGGTGAGCGCCTCGGCGAGCCGGTCGCGAGCGGTCGCGTCGAGCCCCCGGCACATCTCGTCCTCGACGGCGAGAACCGCCTCGTGCCCAGCGGCGAGCCGTGCGCTCCCCTCGCCCGTGAGCGTCAGCGCCACCGAGCGGCCCCGCCGTCGCGTCGCGTCGCCGTCGACCAGGCCGGCGGCGCGCAGACCGCCCAGCACGTCTTGCAGCGACTGTCGGGTGACGAAGCACAGCCGCGCCAGGTCCGACGCCGACGCGTCGGGATGGTCGGCGAGGGCGCGCAGCGCGGTGTACTGCGCCATGGACAGCCCGGAGGGACGGAGTGCGGCATCGCAGCGGCGCCGCAGCGCCTGCTGCACTCGCTTCACCAGGTAGCCGGCACCGGCTTCGACGGTCGACATGACAGGAACCTTACAAGGCGCTACCGTGCGCCATGTAAGTAAGGAACCTGACATGAAGGAGTCCCGATGACGACCATCGACCCGCACGCGTCCTGCGCCACGCTCATCAACGTCTTCACGGTGGCCCCGGAACGCGCGCACGCCCTGGCCGCCGTCCTGACGGCCGCCACCGACGAGGTCATTCGCTACCTGCCGGGTTTCGTCTCGGCCAACATCCACGTCAGCACCGACGGCTCCCGCGTCGTCAACTACGCCCAGTGGACGGACGCCGAAGCGTGCGCCGCCATGCGCGAGAACCCGGCGGCGCAGGCGCACATGCGCGAGGCAGCCGAGATCGCCGACGGCTTTGACCCGCACTGGTACACCGTCGAGTCGGTGCACCAGCGGGCTTAAAGCAGTCCGGCGATCCGATTGCCGACCGCCGACGTCGACAGCCGCTCGTCGCCGCGGGTCGCGAGGTGGCGTTCCACCGCGCGGTCCACGCGCGCGGCCGCCTCGTCCTCGCCGACGTGGGCGAGCAGCAGCGCCACCGACATGATGGCGGCGGTCGGGTCGGCGATGCCCTGGCCGGCGATGTCCGGCGCGCTGCCGTGCACCGGCTCGAACATCGACGGGTTGGTGCGCGTCGCGTCGATGTTGCCGCTGGCCGCCAGCCCGATGCCGCCCGACACCGCGGCCGCGAGGTCGGTGATGATGTCGCCGAAGAGGTTGTCGGTGACGATGACGTCGAACCGGCCGGGATCGGTGACCATGTGGATGGTCGCGGCATCGATGTGCTGGTAGGCGATCTCGACGTCGCCGAACTCCCGACCGACCTCCTCGACGGTGCGTGCCCATAGTCGGCCGGCGAACGTCAGCACGTTGGTCTTGTGCACCAGCGTGAGGTGCTTGCGCCGCGCGGCGGCCCGGGCGAACGCATCGCGGACGACGCGCTCGACGCCGAAGGCCGTGTTGAGGCTGACTTCGGTGGCCACCTCGTGCGGCGTGCCCGTGCGGATCGCGCCGCCGGTGCCGGTGTACGGGCCCTCGGTGCCCTCGCGCACGACGACGAAGTCGATCGACGGGTCACCGGCCAGCGGGCTGGACACCCCGGGCAGCAGCCGCGACGGCCGCAGGTTGACGTGGTGGTCGAGCTGGAAGCGCAGCGTCAGCAGTAGTCCCCGCTCCAGCACACCGCTAGGCACCGAGGGGTCGCCGATCGCACCGAGCAGGATGGCGTCCTGGCCGCGCAGCTCGTCGACGACGCCGTCGGGCAGCGTCTCCCCCGTCGCGTGGTAGCGCCGGGCGCCGAGGTCGTATTCGGTGCGCGAGACGCCCGGCAGCACCGCGTCGAGCACCTTGAGCGCCTCGGCGATGACCTCGGGACCGATGCCGTCGCCGGCGATGACGGCGAGATTCAGGCTCACGACAGGTCCACCAGTTCCAGCGTCGCGGCGCTGACCTCCCTGCCGATGCGCGACAGCACGTCGTCGGGCACCGGCCGGTCCAGCCGCAGCATGATGGTGGCGCCCCCGCCGTCGGCGTCCTGGCTCAGCTGCGCGGCCAGGATGTTGACCCCGGCGCTGCCCAGCAGCGTGCCGATCTTGCCCAGCGCGCCGGGCTGATCGTCGTAGTTGATGATCAGGTTGACGCCCTCGGCGCGCAGGTCGAGGTTGCGCTCGTTGACCTGCACGATCTTCTCGACCTGCTGCGGGCCGGACAGCGTGCCGGCCACGTTGACCGACGAGCCGTCGGCGGCCACGCCGCGCACGTCGACGACGCTGCGGTGGTTCGGGCTCTCCGAGGCGGTGTCGATGCTCGCCTCGACGCCGCGCTCGGCGGCCAGCGCCGGGGCGTTGACGAACGTCACCTGCTCCTCGATCACCGCGGAGAACAGGCCGCGCAGTGCCGACAGCCGCAGTACGTCGACCTGCTCGGAGGCCAGCTCACCGCGCACCTGCACGCACAGGGTGGTCGGCAGCTCCGGCGACAGCGCCCCCACCAGGAGGCCGAGCTTGCGCACCAGGTCGAGCCACGGCGCGACCTCCTCGCCGACCGTGCCGCCGCCGACGTTCACGGCGTCGGGCACGAACTCACCGGCCAGCGCCAGCTTCACGCTCGCCGCCACGTCGGTGCCGGCACGGTCCTGCGCCTCGGCCGTCGACGCGCCGAGGTGCGGCGTGACGACGACCTGCGGGAGGTCGAACAGCGGGCTGTCCGTGCAGGGTTCGGTGGCGAACACGTCGAGCCCGGCCCCGCGCACGTGTCCCTTGGTGATGGCGTCGGCGAGCGCCTGCTCGTCGATCAG
This sequence comes from Mycolicibacterium grossiae, assembly GCF_008329645.1. Lineage (NCBI taxonomy): Bacteria > Bacillati > Actinomycetota > Actinomycetes > Mycobacteriales > Mycobacteriaceae > Mycobacterium > Mycolicibacterium grossiae. The sequence goes on along the minus strand of NZ_CP043474.1, from coordinate 3,280,219 downwards.
ACCGCCGCGCGCGGCGTTGACGATGATGACGCCCGGCTTGGTCTTGGCGAGCGCGTCGGCGCCGAACAGTCCGGCGGTCTCCTTGGTCTTCGGCAGGTGCACGGAGATGAAGTCGGCGCGTCCCAGCAGTTCGTCGAGCGGCAGCAGCTCGATGCCGAGCTGGGCGGCGCGGGCCGGCGACACGTAGGGGTCGTAGGCGGTGATGTGCGCGCCGAATGCGGCCAGCCGCTGGGCCACCAGCTGGCCGATGCGCCCGAGGCCGACGACGCCGACGGTCTTGCCGAAGATCTCGGTGCCCGAGAACGACGACCGCTTCCAGGTGTGGGCGCGCAGCGTCGCGTCGGCGGCCGGGATCTGTCGGGCCGTGGCGAGCAGCAGCGCCAGCGCGTGCTCGGCGGCGCTGTGGATGTTGGAGGTGGGGGCGTTGACGACGAGCACGCCGCGCGCGGTGGCGGCGTCGACGTCGACGTTGTCGAGGCCGACGCCCGCGCGGGCGACGATCTTCAGCTTGGGCGCCGCGGCGAGCACCTCGGCGTCCACGGTGGTCGCGGAGCGGACCAGCAGGGCGTCGGCCTCGGGGACGGCGGCGAGCAGCTTGGGCCGGTCCGGACCATCGACCCAGCGCACCTCCACCTGGTCACCCAGGGCGGCGACGGTCGACTCGGCCAGCTTGTCGGCGATCAGAACGACGGGGAGACTCACGCGGTCAGACTAATGGGCTGCCATGATCGGGTCGTGGGCGGGAACGAGACGGACGTCGACGTCACCGTGGTCGGCAGCGGACCGAACGGGCTCAGCGCCGCCGTGGTCCTGGCCCGGGCGGGCCTGCGGGTGCGCGTGCTCGAGGCGCAGAGCACCGCGGGCGGCGGCGCCCGCACCGCGACCGACCCCGAGTACGGCGGCGTGCGGCACGACGTGTGCTCGGCAGTGCACCCGCTGGGCAGGGCGTCCCCGTTCTTCGCCGAGTTCGACCTCGCGGCCCGCGGCGTGGACCTGGTGGCGCCGGAGGTGTCCTACGCCAACCCGCTGCCCGGCCGTCCGGCGGCGATCGCGTACCACCGGCTGGACCGGACGTGCGCCGAACTCGACGACGGCGCCTCGTGGCGTCGCCTGTTCGGCCCGCTCACCGAGCACGTCGACGGGGTGCTGGGGTTCTTCCTCGGCGACAAGCGTTCACTGCCACCGGATCTGCCGACCACGGTGCGTACCGGGCTGCGGGTGCTGGCCATGGGCAGCCCGGCGTGGAACGTGCTGCGCGGCGAGGACGCGCGTGCCCTGTTCACCGGCGTCGGCGTGCACGCGATCCACCGCGTGCCGTCTCCGGTGAACAGCGGCGCCGGCGTCATGCTCGGCACCGTCGCGCACACCGCCGGGTGGCCGGTGCCGGTCGGCGGCACCCAGCGGATCGCCGACGCGCTGATCGCCGACGTGCGCGCGCACGGCGGCGAACTCGTCCTGGGTCACCGGGTGACCTCTCCGCCCGGCGGCGTCGTCGTGTACGACACGGCGCCCACCGCGCTGCTCGACGTCTACGGCGACGCCGTCCCCGCGCGGTACGCGAAGGCGTTGCGGCGCTACCGCTTCGGGCCCGGCGTGTGCAAGGTCGACTTCGTGCTCGCCGGCGACATCCCCTGGCGCGACCCGCGTCTCGCCGGCGCGGGCACCGTGCACCTGGGCGGCACCCGGGCCAGGATGGCGCTCGCCGAGCGCGAGGTCGCCGCGGGCCGCCACGCCGAGTGGCCGATGACGCTGGCCGCGCTGCCGCACCTGGCCGACCCGTCGCGCATCGACGCCCAGGGGCGCCGGCCGCTATGGACCTACGCCCACGTGCCGTCGGGCTCGACGGCCGACCTCACCGAGACCATCACCGCCCAGTTCGAGCAGGCCGCCCCCGGCTTCCGCGACCTGGTGCTGGCGGCGCGCTGCGTGCCCGCCGCCCGGATGGCCGATCACGATGCGAACTACGTCGGAGGGGACATCATCGTCGGCGGCGCGACGCTGTTCGCGGCCATGGTCGGACCCACACTGCGGGCCAACCCGTGGACGACCCCGATACCGGGGGCCTACCTGTGTTCTTCGGCGACCCCACCCGGCACCGGGGTGCACGGCATGTCCGGGTACTACGCGGCCCGCACGGTGCTGCGGCGCGAGTTCGGCATCCGCCGGATGCCGTCGCTGGCGCCGTGACGGTGTCCCCTTCGGTGTGGCCCGGTTCACAGGTGGGAGACTTCGAATTCTGAACAAAATCTTTCGGGCCGATTCCCCGACCGGGATGCGGGTAGAAGCGCGGGGTGATGACGGGGATCATGCGAGTATGAGCGGCGGTTCGAACCATGGCAGGGCACCCCTGACGACGGCGGTGACACACGGCGCACTCGCCGAACTGACGACGGCGGACGACTGGCGGCGCGATCTGCGCGAGGAGGTGTTGCGCCGCGTCGGCGACTTCGTCGCCACGCGCTGCGCCACCGACCTCGCGGGCGCCGACGTCGTCCTCGACGTCCTGCGCGGATTCGTCGACGGCGGCAAGTGCCTGCGCTCGACGTTCCTCTACGTCGGCTGGCTGTGCCGGGGCGACGCACAGCCCGTGGGCCCGGTGCTCGACGCCGCGGCCAGCCTCGAACTGCTGCACGCCTTCGCCCTGCTGCAGGATGACGTCATGGACCGTTCGGCGACGCGACGGGGACGGCCCGCGGCGCACGTCGGCTTCGCGTCGTGGCATCGCGCGAACGGCCTCTCCGGCTCGCCCGAGCGCTTCGGGGAGTCCGCGGCGGTGCTGCTCGGCGACCTGTGCCTGGTGTGGGCCGAACGCATGCTGCGCGAGAGCGGCCTCGACGCCGCCGCGCTGGACCGGGCCTGGCCCCGCTACGACGAGATGCGCACCGAACTCGCCGTCGGCCAGTTCGCCGACCTGGTGAACGACGCGGCGGGATTGCCCCCGCTGGAACGCGTCCTCGACGTGGCCCGGCGCAAGTCCGGCAACTACACGGTGCGCCGACCGCTCGAGATCGGCGGCGCGCTGGCCGACTGCAGCCCGCGGGTGATGACCCGCCTGAGCGGTTACGGCGACGCCGTCGGCGAGGCGTTCCAGCTGCGCGACGACCTGCTCGGCGTCTTCGGCACCCCCGCCGTCACCGGCAAGCCGATCGCCTCCGACCTCACCGACCGCAAGGCGACCAGCGTCGTCGTCGCGGCCCACCACCTCGCCGATGCCACCACCCGACGGGAGATGACCGACCTGATGAACGCCTCGGACCTGAGTGCCGCCGACGTCGAGCGCTGGCGGCGGCTGATCGCCGCGGCCGGCGCACCGGAGTGGATCGAGCAGATGATCGACGAAAGGCTGGCGCACGCGCTGGACCTTGTCGAGACTGGTGACATGCCGGACGTCGCGAGGACCGCCCTGGCCGACATGGCCGCCGTCTGCACGGATCGGGCCGCCTGATGCGCAGCCTCAGCGGGCCCACCGACGACGTCGTGGTGGTCGGCGCCGGCCTGTCCGGGCTGGCGGCCGCTCTGCACCTCGCCGGCCGGGGCCGCAAGGTCACCGTCGTCGAACGCGGCGAGCACCCCGGCGGCCGGGTGGGCCGCGCCGACGTGCGGGGCCACCTCATCGACACCGGGCCGACGGTGCTGACCATGCCCGACATCATCGACGAGGCGTTCGCCGCCGTCGGTGACTCGCTGGCGGGACGCGTCGAGATGCTGCCGGTCGACCCCGCCTACCGCGCGTCCTTCGCCGACGGCAGCAGCCTCGAGGTGCACGGCGACGCGCAGGCGATGGCGACGGCCATCGAAAGGTTCGCCGGCCGGGCACAGGCCGACGGCTACCTGGAACTGCGCCGCTGGCTGTCGCGGCTGTACGAGATCGAGTTCGACGGCTTCATCGGCAGCAACTTCGATTCCCCGCTGTCCCTGGTGACGCCGCAGCTGGCCCGGCTGGTGGCCCTCGGCGGCTTCCGGCGCTGGGAGTCGGTGGTCGGCCGGTTCATCACCGACGAGCGGCTCAAGCGCGTCTTCACCTTCCAGGCGCTGTACGCGGGCGTGCCGCCGCAGCGCGCGCTGGCGGTGTACGCCGTCATCGCCTACATGGACACCATCGCCGGCGTGTACTTCCCCAAGGGCGGCGTGCGCGCCCTGCCCGACGGGATGGCCGCCGCCGCGGCCGACGCGGGTGTCGAATTCGTCTACGGTGCCACGGTTTCCGCGCTCGATCACGACGGGTCGCGGGTGCGGGCGGTGCACACCGACACCGGTGAGCGGTTCGCCGCCGACGCGGTGGTGCTCACCACCGAACTGCCCGATACCTACCGGCTGTTGGGCCGGACACCGCGCCGGGCGCTGCGGCTGCGGCCCGCGCCGTCGGCCGTGGTCGCCCACGTCGGCTGCCGCGCGGTCACCAATGACATTGCGGGACATCACAACATCCTCTTCGGCGACGCGTGGGAGCAGACCTTCCGCGACATCATCGACGACGGCCGGGTCATGAGGGACCCGTCCATCCTCGTGACCCGTCCCACCGCGGGCGACCCGACGCTCGCCCCCGCCGGCCGCGACCTGCTGTACGTGCTGGCGCCCGCGCCCAACACCCAGGTCGGCCGGATCGACTGGGCGGCCACCCGCGACGACTACGTGCAGCGCATGCTGGACGCCGTCCGCGACCGGTTGCCCGGGGTCGCCGAGGACGCCGATCTGCTGCACGTGATCGACCCCGCCGACTGGGAACGTCAGGGCATGGCCGCGGGCACCCCGTTCGCGCTGGCGCACACCTTCGCCCAGACCGGGCCGTTCCGGCCGGCGAACACCGTGCGGGGCATCGACAACGCCGTGCTCGCCGGCTCGTCGACGGTGCCCGGCGTCGGCGTGCCCACGGCGATCCTGTCGGGCAAACTGGCCGCGGACAGGGTGACCGGAAGCGGCGTGACGGACAAGAGGATTCGGACGGTGGTCTCGTGATCGGTTCGGAGCTGGACGCGGCGGGGGTTCGCGAACCGGAGCTGCGCGAGGCCTACGGGCGGTGCCGTTCCATCAACGCCCAGCACGGCCGCACGTTCTTCCTCGCCACCCGCCTGCTGGCCCCCGACCAGCGACCCGCCGTGCACGCCCTGTACGGCTTCGCCCGGCACGCCGACGACATCCTCGACACGTTCGACGGCGCCAGCACCGCCGATCGCGCCGACCGTCTGCAGGGTCTCGCCACCGATCTGTTCAAGCGCCTCGTCGAGGGCGAGGAGGCCGGCGACGACCCGACGCTGGCGGCGGTGACGCACACCGCACGGGCGTACGACATCGACTGGCAGCTCTTCGACGACTTCCTCAAGTCCATGCGCATGGACCTGACCGTCACCGACTATCCGGACCGCGCCGCCATCAACCGCTACATGTACGGCTCCGCCGAGGTGATCGGCCTGCAGATGTTGCCCGTCCTCGGCACCGTCGCGCCCCGCGAGGAAGTCGCCCCCTACGCCGCGGCGCTCGGTACCGCCTTCCAGCTCACCAACTTCCTGCGCGACATCGACGAGGACCTCGACCGCGGCCGGGTGTACCTGCCGGCGGACGAACTCGCCGCACACGGCGTCGACCGCGAACTGCTCGAGTGGTGCCACACCACCAAGCGCACCGATCAACGCGTCCGCGCCGCCCTGGTGGAGCAGCACGCGATCACCCGCGGTGTCTACACCTACGCCCGCCGCGGCATCGACCTGCTCGAACCGCGGTCGCGCCCGTGCATCGGTGCGGCGCTCACGCTGTACTCCGAGATCCTCGACCGCATCGAGGAGATCGACTTCGCGGTGTTCGGTACGCGAGCGACCGTGGGTACCGGGCGCCGGCTGGCGGTGGCGGCCGGCGGCCTGACCCGCGCCTGGCGGGCGCGCCTCGGCAGCCGGGGGGCGTGACCGGCGCAGCGCTGAATCCCGCGGCAGTAGCACCACTTTGGGACGACCGAGAGGAACACCGTGAACGTTCGTCGTGACGTACCCGCCGCCTTCGACGCCGGCGCCGCCGCCTACGACGGTCTGGTGGGCGCCAACCCCGGATACAACGAGCACCTGCTGCTCTCGGCTCAGCGGATGAACCTGCCCGACGGTGGCCGCGGCCTGCGCCTGCTCGACGTGGGCTGCGGTACCGGGCTGTCGACCGCGGCGCTGCTGGCCGCCGCGCCGCACGCCGAGATCATCGGCGTCGACGGATCGGCGGGCATGCTGGCCCAGGCGCGCGCCAAGCAGTGGCCCGACACGGTGCGCTTCGTGCACTCCTACGCCGAGGGCCTCGCCGACGCCGGCGTCGAGGGGCCCTTCGACGGCATCCTCGCCGCGTATCTGGTGCGCAACCTGCCCGACCCCGACGCGACCCTGACCGCGTTCCGGAAACTGCTCGCACCCGGCGCCACCTTGGCCGTGCACGACTACTCGGTGCGCGACTCGCGCGTCGCCGGCATCACGTGGAACGTCGTCAGCACGGCGGTGATCATCCCCATGGGACGGCTGCGCACCGGCGACGCCGCCCTCTACCGCTACCTGCGCGACAGCGTGAACCGCTTCGACGGCGCCTCGGCGTTCCAGGATCGCTTGCGCGCCAACGGCTTCGTCAACGTGCGCAGCGAGACCGTGACGGGATGGCAGCGCGGCATCGTGCACACCTTCCTCGCGGACGCACCGTGACCGACACCCGCCGGGTGACCCATCTGCCCCCGTCGGGCGTCGCCGACGCCCGGGGCCGGCCACGCGCCGTGGTGGTCGGCGCGGGCATCGCCGGTCTGGCGGCCGCGACCGGCCTCGCCGAACGCGGGTTCGCCGTCGACGTCGTCGAACGCGAGCAGCACCTCGGCGGCCGGGTGGCCGGGTGGTCGGACACCCTGAGCGACGGCTCCACCGTGGCGATGAACCGCGGCTTCCACGCCTTCTTCCGTCAGTACTACAACCTGCGCGCGCTGCTGCGGCGCATCGACCCCGACCTCGCGATGCTGACGCCCGTCGAGGACTACCCGCTGATCGACGCGCGCGGGCGGCGGGACACCTTCCGCGGGCTGCCCACCGCCCCGCCCCTCAACGCGCTGATGTTCGCCCTGCGCAGCCCCACCTTCCGGCTGCGTGATCTCGCGCGGATCAACGCCCGCGCCGCCGCGCCGCTCGCCGCGGTCTCGGTGCCCGAGGTCTACGAGCGGCTCGACGACCGCACCGCCGAGGACTTCCTGCGCGACATCAACTTCCCCGACGCCGCACGGCATCTCGCGTTCGAGGTGTTCTCGCGCAGCTTCTTCGCCAAGCCGCCGGATCTCTCGGCCGCCGAGCTGGCGACGATGTTCCACATCTACTTCCTCGGCTCGAGCGAGGGACTCGTCTTCGACGTCGCCGACGCGAACTTCGACGACGCGCTCTGGAATCCGTTGCGGCGCTATCTCGAAACGCTCGGTGCCCGCGTGCACACCGGGACGTCGGTCACGTCGGTCGCACCCTCGTGGACCGTGACGCTCGACACCGGCGACACCCTGGCCGCCGACGCGGTCGTGCTGGCCACCGACGTGACGGGGTGCCGGCGCATCGTCGTCGACTCCCCCGCCCTCGGTGACCCGGCGTGGCGGCAGTCGATCGACGACCTCGGCACCGCGCCGCCGTTCGTCGTGCACCGGCTGTGGCTGGACCGCCCGGTGCGGGCCGACCGGCCGCCGTTCCTCGGCACCGGCGGCAGGCCGCCGCTGGACAACGTCAGCGTGCTCGAACGCTACGAACGCCAGGCCGCGCAGTGGAGCCGGCGCACCGGCGGATCGGTGGTGGAACTGCACGCCTACGCGGCGACCGCCGATGAGGCCGACCTGCGTGACCGCCTGCTGGCCCGGCTGTACGAGCTGTATCCGGAGACCGCGGCGGCCACCATCGTGGACGAACGCGTCCTGTGCCGGCAGGACTGCCCGCGCTTCGCACCCGGCGACTTCGCCGGTCGCCCCGGCGTGACGACGCCATACCCGGGCCTGATGCTGGCCGGTGACGGCATCCGCATCGACCTGCCCGTCGCGTTGATGGAACGCGCCGCCACCACCGGCTGGGCGGCCGCCAACGCGATCCTCGCGCACCATGGAGTGCGGGGACACCTGCTGCACACGGTGCCGACCGAGGGTCGCTCGGCACTGCTGCGACGACTCGCCGGACAACGAAGGAGCCTCTCGGCATGACGCTCGTCAACGAGATCCGCACCAAGATCGCGAAGGCCTGGCCGTTCCAGGTGCTTCCCCCGCTGAACTGGGCCGGGCAGCGGCCGACGTACGCCGACGCCGCGCCCGCCGTCATCGACACCGCACTGAGGCGGTCGCAGAGCCGCCCGAGTGGCAACTGGTACGTCTTCGCGGCCAGCACCGACATCGCGCGAAAGCCGTTCGGTACCAGCGTGGCCGGCATCGAACTGGTCGCGTGGCGCGACGACGCCGGCGCACTGCACGTCGGCCCGGCGGCCTGCCCGCACCTCGGCGCCGATCTCTCGACCGGCACCGTCGACTGCGGAGCGGTCGTGTGTCCGTGGCACGGACTGCGCGTGACCGGCAGGCGGCAGGCCGGCTGGCGACCCTATCCCGCCCACGACGACGGCGTGCTCGCCTGGGTGCGGCTCGACCACGTCGGCGGCGAAACCCCGACCGACGCACCGGTGCTCGCGCACCGCCCGGTCGGCCCCACGGTCGCGGCGGTCGCCCGGCTCGAGGGCACCTGCGAGCCCCGGGACGTCATCGCCAACCGCCTCGACCCGTGGCACGGGGCCTGGTTCCATCCCTACTCGTTCACCCGGCTCGACGTCGTCAGCGCACCGCCGGCCGCGGCCGACGTCTCCGACGCCGAGGACCGGTTCGCCGTGGCGGTCACGTTCCGCATGGGACGGCTCGGGGTGCCGGTGATCGCGGAGTTCGTCAGCCCCGAGCCGCGCACGATCCTCATGCGGATCGTGGACGGCGAGGGCAGCGGCAGCGTGGTCGAAACCCACGCCACGCCACTGGGTCCCGGCCCGGACGGGCTGCCCCGCACGGCGGTGATCGAGGCGGTCATCGCCCACTCGGACCGCCCGGGCTTCGTCTACGCCACCCGCGTGGGACCGGCGCTGCTGCCGTTCATGCGGTACACCGCGGCGCGGCTGTGGCGTGACGACCTCGAGTACGCCGAGCGGCTGTACGCGCTGCGCCGCCGGCGCCTCAGCGAGCCAGCGCGTCCGGAAGGCCCGCGGCCTCGAGTAACGGCACCTGCTCCACCGCCCACGGGCTGATGGCCCAGGGGAGGTCGGCAGCCGCCCGCAGTTCCGGCCAGTCGACCCACCGCACGTCCATCGTCTCGTCGGCAACCGGGCGGATCGGTGCGCCCGTGCGCGCCCAGAACACCGGACACAGCTCGTTCTCGACGGTGCCGTCCGCAGCGACCGCGCGGTAGCGGAAGTCCGGCAGGATGCACGTCGGCGCGTCGAGGTCGACGCCGAGTTCCTCGGCGGCACGGCGCACCACGGCGTCGGCCGGATCCTCGCCCGGTCCGGGATGACCGCAGAAGGAGTTGGTCCACACCCCCGGCCAGGTCTTCTTGTTCAGCGCACGGCGGGTCAGCAGCACCCGGCCCGCGTCGTCGAACAGGTAGCAGGAGAAGCCGAGATGCAGCGGCGTCTCGGCGGTGTGCACCGAGGCCTTGGCGGCGGTCCCGACCTGGCGGCCCTCGTCGTCGACCAGCACGACGAGTTCATTAGTGGTCATGACGTCCAACAGCACCCTCCATTCATACCCACTGACACCCGGTCGACGCACGTCGAGAACGCGCAACGGCGCGCCCGGAACACCCCCGACGCGCCGATGCGATGGATCGTCGGACGACTGCTAGGCCGTCTCGGTGATCGGACGGTCGACCCAGCTCATCAGGTCGCGCAGCTTCTTGCCGGTCACCTCGATGGGGTGCTCGGCGTTCTGCTGGCGCAGACCTTCGAGTTCCTTGTTGCCGCCCTCGACGTTGGCGACGAGGCGCTTGACGAAGGTGCCGTCCTGGATGTCCTTGAGGATGGCGCGCATCCGCTCCTTGGTGTCCGCGTCGATCACGCGCGGGCCGGAGATGTAGCCACCGAACTCAGCGGTGTCGGACACCGAGTAGTTCATCCGGGCGATGCCGCCCTCGTACATCAGGTCGACGATGAGCTTCAGCTCGTGCAGCACCTCGAAGTAGGCCATCTCCGGCGCGTAACCCGCCTCGACCATCACGTCGAAGCCGGCCTTCACCAGTTCCTCGGTGCCGCCGCACAGCACGGCCTGCTCGCCGAAGAGATCCGTCTCGGTCTCTTCCTTGAAGTCGGTCTTGATGACGCCGGCACGGGTGCCGCCGATGCCCTTGGCGTAGGACAGTGCGAGCGCCTGGCCCTCGCCCTTGGGGTCCTGGTCCACGGCGATTAGGCACGGCACGCCCTTGCCGTCGACGAACTGGCGGCGGACCAGGTGGCCCGGGCCCTTGGGGGCCACCATGCCGACGGTGACGTTGGCGGGCGGCTTGATGAGACCGAAGTGGATGTTCAGACCGTGACCGAAGAACAGCGCGTTGCCGTCCTCGAGGTGGGGCTCGATCTCCTTGGTGAAGATCTCGGCCTGCGCGGTATCGGGCGCCAGCAGCATGATGACGTCGGCCCACTTGGCGACCTCGGCGGGCGTGTCGACCGCGAGACCCTGCTCTTCGACCTTCTCCCGCGACTTCGAGCCCTCGCGCAGACCCACCTTCACGTCGACGCCCGAGTCGCGCAGGCTCAGCGAGTGCGCGTGCCCCTGGCTGCCGTAGCCGATCACGCCGACCTTGCGTCCGGCGATGATCGACAGATCGGCGTCGTCGTCGTAGAACATCTCAACTGCCACTGTGTGTTTCCTTCTCTCTTCGTGGGTCTGGCTACTTGGAGGTGACCATGCCGCGGGGCCCGCGGGCCAGCGTCACCATGCCGGACTGGGCGATCTCGCGGATGCCGTAGGGCTCGAGCAGGTTGAGCAGCGCCTGCAGCTTGCCCGGCGTGCCGGTCGCCTCGACGACCAGCGACTCGGGTGACACGTCGACGACCTTGGCGCGGAACAGGTTCACGGCCTCGATGATCTGGCCGCGGGTGGTCGCATCGGCGCGCACCTTGATCAGCGCCAGTTCGCGCGACACCGAGTTGTCCTCGTCCTGCTCGACGATCTTGATGACGTTCACCAGCTTGTTGAGCTGCTTGGTGATCTGCTCGAGCGGGAAGTCGTCGACGGCCACCACGATCGTCATGCGCGACAGGTGCTTCTGCTCGGTGGCGCCGACCGCCAGCGACTGGATGTTGAACCCGCGCCGGGAGAACAGCGCCGAGACGCGGGCCAGGACGCCCGGCTTGTCCTCGACCAGGACCGAGAGGGTGTGGATGGTGGTCATGCGCGCTACACCTGGTCCTCGTTGTCGAACAGCGGGCGGATGTTGCGCGCCGCCATGATCTCGTCGTTGCCGGTACCGGCAGCGACCATCGGCCACACCTGCGCGTCGGCGCCGACGATGAAGTCGATGACCACCGGGCGGTCGTTGATCGCGCGGGCCTGGTTGATCACGTCCTCGACGTCTTCGGCACGCTCGCAGCGCAAACCGACGCAGCCCAGTGCCTCGGCCAGCTTGACGAAGTCCGGGATGCGGCGGCTGTGCGTGGCGAGATCGGTCTGGCTGTACCGCTCGTCGTAGAACAGCGTCTGCCACTGCCGCACCATGCCCAGGTTGCCGTTGTTGATGAGCGCGACCTTGATGGGTGCACCCTCCACTGCGCAGGTGGCCAGCTCCTGGTTGGTCATCTGGAAGCAGCCGTCGCCGTCGATGGCCCACACCTCGGCCTCGGGACGCGCGAACTTGGCGCCCATCGCGGCCGGCACGGCGTACCCCATCGTGCCGAGGCCGCCGGAGTTCAGCCAGGTGCGCGGCTTCTCGTACTTCACGAACTGCGCCGCCCACATCTGGTGCTGTCCGACGCCCGCGACGTACACGGCCTCCGGACCGGCGATGCGGCTGAGCGTCTCGATGACGTACTCGGGCGAGAGGCTGCCGTCGCTCTGCGGCGCGTAGCTCAGCGGGTAGGTGGCCTGCACGCCGCGCAGGTACTCCCACCACTCGTCCATGCCCAGCGTGGACTCCGAGGTCCCGTCGCGTCGCAGCGCGGCGGTGAGTTCGACCATGACGGCCTTGACGTCGCCCACGATCGGCACGTCGGCGTGCCGGTTCTTGCCGATCTCGGCGGGGTCGATGTCGGCGTGGATCACCTTGGCGCCCGGGGCGAACGAGTCGAGCTTGCCGGTGACGCGGTCGTCGAAGCGGGTGCCCAGGGCGATCAGCAGATCGCTGCGCTGCAGCGCGGCCACCGCGGCGACGGTGCCGTGCATGCCCGGCATGCCCATGTTCTGGGCGTGGCTGTCGGGGAACGCGCCGCGGGCCATCAGCGTGGTGACCACCGGGATGCCGGTCAGCTCGGCCAGTTCCAGCAGCTCGGCGCTGGCATCGGCGCGGATGACGCCGCCGCCCACGTACAGGACCGGCTTGCGCGCGGCGGCGATGAGCTTGGCCGCCTCGCGGATCTGCCGGCTGTGCGGCTTGGTGTTCGGCTTGTAGCCCGGGAGATCCATCACCGGCGGCCAGCTGAAGGTGCACTGCCCCTGCAGGATGTCCTTCGGGATGTCGACCAGCACCGCGCCCGGCCGGCCGGTCGCCGCGATGTGGAACGCCTCGGCCAGCGCCTGCGGGATCTCGTCGCCGTTGCGGACCAGGAAGTTGTGCTTGGTGATCGGCATCGTGATGCCGGAGATGTCCGCTTCCTGGAATGCGTCGGTGCCGATCAGACCGCGGCCGACCTGCCCGGTGATGGCGACCACGGGGATCGAGTCCATCTGGGCGTCGGCCAGCGGGGTCACCAGGTTGGTGGCGCCGGGACCCGAGGTGGCCATCATGACGCCGACCTTGCCGGTGGCGTGGGCGTAGCCGCTGGCGGCGTGCCCGGCGCCCTGCTCGTGCCGGACCAGCACGTGCCGCAGCTTCTGCGAGTCGAACAGCGGGTCGTACACCGGCAGCACCGCGCCGCCGGGGATGCCGAAGATGGTGTCGACGTCGAGTTCCTCGAGCGACCGCACCACGGCCTGGGCGCCCGTCATCTGTTGCGGCGCAACCCTTCTGGGCTGCGCAGCGGGGTTCTTCGACACGGCCTGCGCCCCGTTGTCGGGGCGTGTGGCGGCCGGTGGTCGCGTGGTCGGTGCGCTCACGGTGTCCTCTTCGATCCTCGTCCGTACTTCGGTGACGTTCTGGGCAACAAAAAACCCCCGTCAGCTTCCGCTGTACGAGGGTTGCGCGTCGGTGCTCGTAGACCTGGGGTAAGTCCCGACTGGTTCAATCAGCCTGGTTACGCACCAACGCGCGAACCAATTACTACGAGCATGCCGGTCTGCATGACCGTTGACGGTAGCCCCGTGGGCCCGTTCGGGTCAAATCCGGCCCCGGTGGAAGGATGGTGGCGTGAGTCGCGACGAATCGGAACCCGCCGCCGCCCCGGTGATCCTGAAGATCCCCGCGACGGCGCTGCTGGCCGTCGGCTTCTTCACGCTGGGCTTGCTGACGCTGGTGCTGGCCGAACCGGCGTGGTTCACCGCGCTGTTGCTGCTGCCCGTGGGGCTGACGGTGGCGATCTTCCGCTACCGCACGGTGGCCGACGCCGACGCGGTCACCGCACGCACCCTGCTGTCCAGTCGCACCGTGAACTGGACCGACATCGAGGGGCTGCGTTTCGACCGGCGGTCCTGGGCGCTGGCCCGGTGCACGGACGGCAGCGAGTTCCGGTTGCCCGCCGTGACGTTCGCGACGCTGCCGCAGCTCACCGCCGCCAGCGGCGGCCGGGTACCGAATCCCTACGCGTGACCCCCGAGGTCGTGTGCGGTCAGCCCAGCGGGTTGACGCCGTTGAGCAGCGCCCAGATGCCGACGCCAGCACCGACGCCGAGCAGCAGCGCGGCCAGCGAGCCGATGAACGGGCGGCGCGCCCAGCCGCGCCCGGCGTCGAAGCCGTAGCGCCCCGGACCGGTCAGGCACAGGGCGGCGGCCACGACCAGCAGCGTCACCTGGTACTCGTGACCGTCCGGCAGGAAGAACGGAAAGCCGGGGCCGGACTGCGCGACGACCGCCGCGAGCAGGGCGTTGACCAGGTAGGCCACCGCTCCCGCGGCCGCCAGCGGCGTGAACAGCCCCAGGACCAGCAGGACCCCGGCGGCGATCTGCCCGCCCGCGACCACGTAGGTCAGGATGCCGGCGTGCTGGTAGCCGAGACCGGCGAGCGACTCCTGCAGGCCACCCAGGCCGGTGCCGCCCCACAGTCCGAAGGCCTTCTGCAGGCCGTGGGCGATGAGCAGCGCGCCCAGGCCGACGCGCAGCAGCATCAGCCCGAGGTCCTGCGTGCCGCGCTTGCCCGCCGCGCGGATGCGGTCCTCGGTGAGGGGGTCGGTACCCACCTCGACCGGTTCGGCGGTGCCGGCGGCGTGCCGGCCGCCCGGCTGGACGTACGGCAGGGGCTCGGGATCCCCCATCAGGGCGTAGGCCGGCGGCTGAGCCGGTGCCGAGTCGTACCGCGGGATGGCGGTCGTCTCGAAGTCGCCGGCGTACGGGGTCGATGGCACGTCGTCCTCCGGATCGACCAGGCGCGCAGACGCGGGCGGCGCGGCCGGGCCGTCGAGACCCCCGGGTCGCTGCCAGGCACGCGGATCGTGTGAGGTACTGGTCACGAAACCCAGCGTAAGTGCACATCACCCACCAGTCGTGTATTGGCGCGTCGCGTTCGCTGGTCGTTGCACACCCGTGACACCGGCGTGGCGCGCACGGCGTCGCGATCCGTAACCTGGCTCGCATGAGACTGCGACGGTCGCTGCAGGGTGTGCTGGTGCTGCTGTGTGCCGCGACGGTGGCCCTCGGATCGGGCTGCGCCCGGTTCGACTCGGCTGCCTCCGAACCGTTCACCACCGAGCCGGCCATGGAGCCGCCGTCGAGCAGTCCCCCGCCGCCTCCGCCGCCGCTGCCGGGGCAGCCGTTCCCCAAGGCGTGCCCCGCGCCCGGCGTCATGCAGGGCTGCCTGGAGAGCACCAGCGGACTCATCATGGGCCCGGACAGCAAGTCCGCGCTGGTGGCCGAGCGACAGACCGGCGCCATCAAGGAAGTCGCCACCAACGCCGAGCCGAAGGTGAAGCTGACGCTGCCGGTGGACCCGAGCGGCGACGGCGGCCTGCTCGACATCGTGCTGTCCCCGACCTATCCGCAGGACCGGCTGATGTACGCCTACATCAGCACGCCCGAGGACAACCGCGTCGTGCGCATCGCCGACGGCGACGTGCCCAAGCCGATCCTGACCGGCATCCCGAAGGGGGCGGTCAACAACGCCGGGGCGCTCAAGTTCACCAGCCCCACGACGCTGATGGTGCTCACCGGTGACGCCGGCGACCCCGCGCAGGCCACCAACCCGGGGTCCCTGGCGGGCAAGCTGCTGCGCGTGGAGGCGCCGACGACGGTCAACCCCGCGCCAGAGACCACGGCGCTGTCCGGCATCGGCGGCGCGGGCGGCATGTGCATCGATCCGGGCGACGGGTCGCTCTACGTCACCGACCGCACCGGCACCGGGGACCGGTTGCAGCGCATCACCAAGGACTCGAAGGTGTCGACGGTCTGGTCGTGGCCGAACCGGCCCGGCGTGGCGGGTTGCGCCGCGCAGGACGGGACCGTGCTGGTCAACCTCGTCGACACCAAGCAGACCGTCGCCGTGCGGATGGCGCCCGATACCGGCGCGGTGACCGGTGAGCCCGAGGTGCTGCGCCAGGACACCCGCGGTCACGTGTGGGCGTTGCAGATGTCGCCCGACGGCAACGTCTGGGGCGCCACGGTCAACAAGACCTCCGGCGACCTGCAGCAGTTCGACGACGTGGTGTTCCCGCTGTTCCCGCAGGGCGGCTTCCCGCGCAGCAGCGACGAGAAGACGTAGCAACCGAAGACGTGAACCCGGCTCGCCCTAGCGGGGACCCGAGCCGGGCAGGCGCAGCATCAACCGCGTCCCGCCCATCGGACTGACCTCCAACGCGGCGGTGCCGCCGTGCAATTCGGCCTGCTGCGCCACCAGCGCGAGCCCCAGCCCCGACCCGGAGCGCGATGCCGTCGTGCCGCGGTGGAAGCGCTCGAACACCGTCGTGCGCTCCTCCGCGGGCACACCCGAGCCGTCGTCGTCGACGGCGATCTCGACGCCGTCGGCGGAGCTGATCACGCTGAGCCGCACGGCCGTCGCGCCGCCGTGCTTGACGGCGTTGGCGATGGCGTTGTCGATCACCAGCCGCAGCCCCGCGGGCAGCCCCAGCATCAGCACGGTGGTCGACGACCCCAGCGCGACGTCGAGGCCCGGGTAGTTGCGCATCGCGTCGTGCGCGGCCCGGTCGAGCAGCTCGGTGACGTCGACGGGCACGAAGTCGTCGGTGGTGGTCAGCTCCCCCTGCGCCAGGCGCTCGAGCGCCGTGAGCGTCGCCTCGATGCGGCTCTGCGTCCGCATGACGTCGCCGATCACCTCCGCGCGCTGCTCGGGCCCCAGGTCGAGCGTCTCGAGCACCTCGAGGTTGGTCCGCATGGCGGTCAGCGGCGTGCGCAGCTCGTGCGACGCGACGGCGGCGAAGTCGCGCGCGGACTCCAGGGCGGCGCGGGTGCGCTGCTGCTCGTCGCCGATGCGCGCCAACATGCCCTCGACGGCCTCGGAGATCTCCACGGCCTCCCACACCCCGCGCACCTGCACCTCGTCGGGGTTGGACTGCGCGTTGATGGCGCGGGCCTGCTTGGCCAGCAGCCGGAACGGGTTGACCATCACCAGCGAGATCACCCAGCCGATGAGCAGCGTGCCGAGGATGACGCCGGAGCAGATCCAGAAGACCCGCCAGTGCAGGGCGTCGATGCGGTCCTGCGTCTCGGCGACGGGTGCGCCCAGCGCGATCGACGCGTTGCCCGTGGTGATGGTCCGGACCCGGTAGTCGATGCCGTCGATGCTGACGTCGGCGTAGCCGTTCGGCAGCGCGGGCAACACGATGTCCCCCGGGATCGAGACGGTGGCCGGGCCGATGCGCGCGGTGCGGACGAAGTCGCCGTCGGCGGGCGCCGGGCGCGATCCGTCCTGCTGTGCACTGCGGATCAGGGTGTTGACGTCACCGAGGCTGCTCAGCGAGTCGAGCCGCCGGTCCAGCTGGCTGTTCTGGTCGTTGGTGACGCCCACCCACACCCAGACGCCCAGCACCAACACCAGGATGACGACGCCGAGCTGACTGACGATGACGATGGACCGCAGCGACAGCAGCCGCAGGGGCTGCCGGAGCAGGCGGAACACCAGATCCTGCGGACGCGGCACCGGGTGGTCCTAACTGCAGGCGGCGATGACCATTTCGCGCACCAGCGCGGCGTCGGCCTGCCCCTTGGTCGCCTTCATCACCGCGCCGACGATGGCACCCGCGGCAGCCACCTTGCCACCGCGGATCTTCGCCGCGATGTCGGGGCTGGCGGCGAGCGCCTCGTCGACGGCGGCCTTGATCACCGAGTCGTCGCGCACCACGGCCAGACCGCGGTCGGTCATCACCTGCTCGGGTTCTCCCTCACCGGCGAGCACGCCCTCTATCACCTGGCGGGCCAGCTTGTTGGAGAGCTTGCCCTCGTCGACCAGCGCGATGACGGCCGCCACCTGCGCCGGGGTGATGGGCAGTGCGTCGAGTTCCACGCCCGCCTCGTTGGCCTTCTGCACCAGGAAGTTGCCCCACCACGCGCGGGCCGCGTCACTGGGAGCGCCGTGGGACACGGTGGCGGTCACCAGTTCCACCGCGCCGGCGTTCACCAGGTCGCGCATCACCTCGTCGGAGACGCCCCACTCCTGCTGAATCCGCTTGCGCGACAACCACGGCAGCTCGGGAATGGTGCCGCGCAGCCGCTCGACCAGATCGGCGCTCGGCGCGACCGGCTCCAGGTCGGGTTCGGGGAAGTAGCGGTAGTCCTGCGCCGTCTCCTTGCTGCGCCCGGCCGTGGTGTGGCCGTCCTCGTGGAAGTGCCGGGTCTCCTGCACGATTCGTCCGCCGGCGTCGAGAACGGCCGCCTGGCGCCGCATCTCGTAGCGGACCACCACCTCGACGCTCTTGAGCGAGTTGACGTTCTTGGTCTCGGTGCGGGTGCCGAATTCGCTGGCACCCTTCGGCTTCAGCGACAGGTTGGAGTCGCACCGCATGGACCCCTGGTCCATGCGCACGTCGGAGACGCCGAGGGCGCGCAACAGGTCCCGCAGCGCGGTGACGTAGGCGCGGGCGATCTCCGGGGCGCGCTCGCCGGTGCCCTCGATGGGCCGGGTGACGATTTCGATGAGCGGGACGCCGGCGCGGTTGTAGTCCAGCAGGGACGTGGTGGCGCCCTCGATGCGGCCGGTGTCGCTGCCCAGGTGGGTCAGCTTGCCGGTGTCCTCCTCCATGTGGGCGCGTTCGATCTCCACCCGCCAGGTGGTGCCGTCCTCGAGTGGCACGTCGAGGTAGCCGTCCACCGCGATCGGCTCGTCGTACTGACTGATCTGGTAGTTCTTCGGCTGGTCGGGGTAGAAGTAGTTCTTCCTGGCGAACCGGCCCCACGGGGTGATGTCGCAGTTGAGCGCCAACCCGATGCGGATCGCCGACTCGACGGCGTTCTGGTTGAGCACCGGCAGCGAGCCGGGCAGGCCCAGGCAGACCGGGCACACCTGGGTGTTCGGCTCGCCGCCGAACTGGTTGACGCAGCCACAGAACATCTTGGTGGCCGTCGACAGCTCGACGTGCACCTCCATGCCCATCACGGGCTCGTACCGGGCGATCACCTCGTCGTAGTCGAGGAGTTCGGCGGGGGCGATGGTCATGGTTCGATCCTAGTGCGGACCGCTCAGCCGAAGAACTCCGCCGCGTCGTCGTAGCGGCTCTGCGGCACGAGCTTGAGCTGGCGCACCGCGTCGGCGAGCGGCACCCGGCCGATGTCCTGCCCGCGCAGGGCGACCATCATGCCGAACTCGCCGGCATGCGCGGCGTCGGCGGCGTTGACGCCGAACCGCGTCGCCAGCACCCGGTCGTACGCCGTCGGGGTACCGCCGCGCTGCACGTGCCCGAGCACCGTGACGCGCACCTCCTTCTTGATGCGCTTCTCCACCTCGATCGCCAGTTGCTGCGCGACGCCGGTGAAGCGCTCGTGACCGAACTCGTCCATGCCGCCCTGCCGCAGCGACATCGACCCCTCGGCCGGCTTCGCCCCCTCGGCCACCACGCAGATGAAGTGCGAATCCCCGCGCACGAAACGGGATTTCACCAACCGGCAGACCTCTTCGACGTCGAAGGGCTGCTCGGGGATCAACGTCATGTGCGCGCCCGAGGCGAGGCCCGCGTTGAGCGCGATCCACCCGGCGTGCCGGCCCATGACCTCGACGAGCATCACCCGCTGGTGTGACTCGGCGGTGCTGTGCAGCCGATCGATCGCCTCGGTGGCGACCTGCAGCGCGGTGTCGTGGCCGAACGTCACGTCGGTGCAGTCGATGTCGTTGTCGATGGTCTTCGGCACGCCGACCACCGGGACGTTCTCCTCGGACAGCCAGTGCGCCGCGGTCAGCGTGCCCTCGCCGCCGATCGGGATCAGCACGTCGATCCCGTTGTCCTCGAGTGTCTGCTTGATCTGGTCCAGTCCCGCGCGCAGCAGGTCGGGGTTGACCCGCGCCGTGCCGAGCATGGTGCCGCCCTTGCCGAGCAGCCGGTCGTTGCGGTCGTCGTTGGCCAGCTGGATGCGCCGGTTCTCCAGCAGACCCCGCCAGCCGTCCTGGAAGCCGACGACCGACGAGCCGTAGCGGGCGTCGCACGTCCGCACCACCGCACGGATCACCGCGTTCAGACCGGGACAGTCACCGCCGCCGGTGAGGACTCCGATGCGCATCAGCTCGCTCCTGCCATCCGTCCATCCTGCCCGTTCAGAGCGCGGTTGGCAGCGGACCGCGGGCCGCCTCGTACGCCGCGCCCACCCGGTAGAGCCGGTCGTCGGCCAGCGCGGGCGCCATGATCTGCAGCCCGACGGGCAGCCCGTCGTCGGCCGAGGGCGTCGAGGGCACCGACATGCCGCAGTGCCCGGCGAGGTTCAGCGGCAGGGTGCACAGGTCGAACAGGTACATCGCCAGCGGATCGTCGACCTTCTCGCCGATCGGGAACGCCGTCGTCGGCGTCGCCGGGGAGACCAGCACGTCCACCTTCTCGTAGGCGGCGTCCAGGTCGCGGGCGATCAGCGTGCGGACCTTCTGCGCCTGGTTGTAGTAGGCGTCGTAGTAGCCCGCCGACAGCGCGTACGTGCCGATCATGATGCGGCGCTTGACTTCCGGGCCGAAGCCGGCCGCGCGGGTCAGCGCCATCACCTCCTCGGCGCTGTGCGTGCCGTCGTCGCCCACCCGCAGCCCGTAGCGCATCGCGTCGAACCGGGCCAGGTTGCTCGACACCTCCGACGGCAGGATCAGGTAGTACGCCGCCAGCGAGTGGTCGAAGTGCGGGCAGTCCACCTCGACGACCTCCGCACCGAGGGCGGTCAGCTGGTCGACGGCCGCGGTGAACGACGCGAGGACGCCGGGCTGGTAGCCCTCGCCGCTGCGCAGCTGCTTCACCACGCCGACGCGCACGCCGGTCAGGTCTCCGGTCGCGCCGGCCCGCGCGGCGGCGACGACGTCGGGCACCTCGGCGTCCACCGACGTCGAGTCATGCGGATCGTGCCCGGCGATCACCTGGTGCAGCAGTGCGGTGTCGAGCACCGTGCGGGCGCACGGTCCGCCCTGATCCAGCGACGAGGCGCAGGCCACCAGGCCGTACCGCGACACCGTGCCGTAGGTGGGCTTCACGCCGACGGTCGAGGTCAGCGCGGCCGGCTGGCGGATCGAGCCGCCGGTGTCCGTGCCGATCGCCAGCGGCGCCTGGAAGGCCGCGAGCGCGGCGGCGCTGCCGCCGCCCGACCCGCCCG
The DNA here is from genome assembly GCF_008329645.1 of Mycolicibacterium grossiae. Classification (NCBI taxonomy): domain Bacteria; kingdom Bacillati; phylum Actinomycetota; class Actinomycetes; order Mycobacteriales; family Mycobacteriaceae; genus Mycobacterium; species Mycolicibacterium grossiae. The sequence continues at coordinate 3,259,206 of NZ_CP043474.1, read as the reverse complement.
GCACCCGGTCGGTGTCCCACGGGTTGCGGGTCGGCCCGTAGGCGGAGTTCTCCGTCGAGCTGCCCATCGCGAACTCGTCCATGTTGGTCTTGCCGAGGATCGGGATCCCCGCCGCGCGCAGCCGCACGGTGACCGTCGCGTCGTACGGCGACCGCCACCCCTCGAGGATCTTCGATCCGCAGGTCGTCGGCATGTCGGTGGTGGTGAACACGTCCTTGAGCGCCAGCGGCACACCGGCCAGCGGCGAGGGCAGCGCCTCCCCCGCGGCCACGGCGGCGTCGACGCGGGCCGCAGCGGACAGCGCCTCGTCGCCGGCGACGTGCAGGAACGCGTGGTAGTCGCCGTCGGTGGCGGCGATCTGGTCGAGGTGCGCCTGCGTCACCTCGGTGGCCGAGACCTCCTTGGCGGCGATCGCCGCGCCCAGCTCGGCCGCCGTGCGGCGGATCAGGTCGCTCATTCCGCCTCCCCCAGGATGCGCGGCACCGCGAACCGGCCGTCGACCGCGTTCGGCGCGGCGGCCAGCGCCTCGTCCTGCGGCAGGCACGGCTCCACGACGTCCGGACGGGTCACGTTCACCGCCTGCAACGGATTGTCGGTCGGCTCCACGCCCGTCACGTCCACGGCCTGAATCTGGCCCACGTGGGCCAGGATGGCGTCGAGCTGGCCGGCGAAGCTGTCCAGCTCGCCGTCGGTCAGGGAGAGCCGGGCGAGACGCGCGAGGTGGGCGACGTCGTCCCGGGATATCTGCGACACGTGTACGGAGCCTAGTGGCCGCCCACTTCCCGAGTCGCTCCGCGCTGGACTTCCCGAGTCGCTCCGCTCCCGCCCACGCCGCCCACTTCCCGAGTCGCTGCGCTCCGGCCCTCCGTGGGACAGTGTTCGCCGTGCCGTCCTATCTGCTGCGGGTCCAACTCGAGGACCGACCCGGCAGGCTCGGGTCGCTCGCGGTGGCTCTCGGCTCCGTCGGCGCCGACATCCTCAGCCTCGACGTGGTCGAGCGCGCCGCCGGGTACGCGATCGACGACCTGGTCGTGGACCTCCCGCACGGGGCGATGCCCGACGCGCTGATCACCGCAGCCGAACGGCTCCCCGGCGTCTGGGTGGACAGCGTCCGTCCGCACACCGGGCTGCTGGAGGCGCACCGCGAACTCGAGCTGATCGACCACATCGCCGCCGCGCGGAGCACGCCCGGCAAGCTGCAGGTCCTCGCCGACGAGGCGCCGCGCGTGCTGCGCGTCGGCTGGTGCACGGTCATCCGCTCGATCGACGGCCACACCGAACGCGTCGTCGGCAGCGGCGGCGCCCCCGAGACCGAGGCCACCTCCGCACCGTGGCTGCCCCTCGAGCACGCCGCGGCCCTCGACGACACCGCGGACTGGCTGCCGGAGGTGTGGCGCGACATGGACACCACCCTGGCGGCCGCACCGCTGGGCGATCCGCACACCGCCGTCGTGCTGGGCCGTCCCGGCGGCCCCGCGTTCCGGCCGTCGGAGGTGGCCCGGCTGGGCTACCTCGCCGGGATCGTCGCCACCATCCTGCGCTGACGCCGTTCCGGCACTCAGACCGCGTCCGGGCCGCCGTCGAGCAGCCGCCGGAACCCGTCCTCGTCGAGCACCGGCACGCCGAGTTCGACCGCCTTGTCGTACTTCGACCCCGGCGCATCCCCCGCCACCACGTAGGCCGTCTTCTTCGACACCGACCCGGCGGCCTTGCCGCCGCGCACCAGGATGGCCTCCTTGGCCTCGTCGCGGGAGAACCCCGCGAGCGACCCGGTGACCACGACCGACAGCCCCTCGAGGGTGCGCTCGATCGACGCGTCGCGTTCGTCGGCCATCCGCACGCCGGCGGCGCGCCACTTCTCGACGATCGCGCAGTGCCAGTCGACGCCGAACCACTCCGTGACCGCTGCCGCGATCGTGGGACCCACGCCCTCGACGGCCGCGAGCTGCTCCTCGGATGCCGCCTCGATGGCCTCGAGGCTGCCGAACTCCCCGGCGAGCGCACGCGCCGCGGTCGGGCCCACGTGCCGGATGGACAGCGCGACCAGCACGCGCCACAGCGCCTGCTCCTTGGCCTTGCCGAGGTTGGCGAGCAGCCGCTTGCCGTTGGCCGACAGTTGCCCGCCCTTCGTGGTGAACAGGTCGGTGCGCAGCAGGTCGTCCTCGCCGAGGGTGAACAGGTCGCCCTCGTCGGAGATGACGCCGGCCTGCAGCAGGGCGATCCCCGCCTCGTAGCCGAGCCCCTCGATGTCGAAGGCGCCGCGGCCGGCGACGTGGAACACGCGCTCCCGCAGTTGCGCCGGGCACGACCGCGCATTCGGGCAACGGATGTCGGCGTCGCCCTCCTTGGCGGGCCGCAGCGTGGTGCCGCACTCCGGGCACTCGGTGGGCATGACGAACTCGCGCTCGCTGCCGTCGCGCAGATCGGCCACCGGGCCGAGGACCTCGGGGATCACGTCACCCGCCTTGCGGATCACCACGGTGTCGCCGATGAGGACGCCCTTGCGCTTGACCTCCGAGGCGTTGTGCAGCGTGGCCAGCCCGACCGTGGACCCCGCGACCTTGACCGGCTCCATGTAGGCGAACGGCGTCACGCGACCGGTGCGACCCACGTTGACCCGGATGTCGAGCAGCGTGGTGGTCGCCTCCTCCGGCGGGTACTTGTAGGCGATCGCCCACCGCGGCGCACGGGAGGTGGCGCCGAGGCGGCGCTGCAACGCCACGTCGTCGACCTTGACCACCAGGCCGTCGATCTCGTGCTCGACGTCGTGGCGGTGCTCGCCCCAGTAGGCGACGCGCTCGGCGACCGCGGCGATGCCCGTGACGCGCGTGGTGTGGTCCGACACCGGCAGTCCCCAGGCCTTCAGCGCGAGATAGGCGTCGTGCAGCGTCGGCGGCGAGAAGCCCTCCGACCGTCCGAGGCCGTGGCAGATCATGCGCAGCCGGCGGCGGGCGGTGACCGCCGGATTCTTCTGCCGCAGTGAACCGGCGGCGCTGTTGCGCGGGTTCGCGAACGGCGGCTTGCCCTCCGCGACCAGGCCGGCGTTGAGGTCCTCGAAGTCCGACACCCGGAAGAAGACCTCGCCGCGCACCTCCAGCAGCGCCGGCACCGGGTAGTCGTCGCTCGGGCTCAGCCGCTCGGGGACGTCGTCGATGGTGCGCGCGTTGAGCGTGACGTCCTCACCGGTGCGGCCGTCGCCGCGGGTGGCCGCCCGCTCCAACCGGCCGTCGCGATACACCAGCGCCAGGGCGACGCCGTCGATCTTCAACTCGCACAAGAACTCCGGGTCGGCGCCGATCTCGCCGGTGAGGCGGCCGGCCCAGGCGTCCAGCTCGTCAATGTTGAACACGTTGTCGAGGCTGAGCATGCGTTCGAGGTGGTCGGCGGAGGCGAACTCGGTGGCGAAGCCAGCGCCGCCGACGAGCTGAGTCGGCGAATCCGGGCTGCGCAGCTCCGGGTACTGCTCCTCCAGGGCCGCGAGCCGGCCGAGCAGCGCGTCGAACTCGCCGTCGGAGATGACGGGCGCGTCCTTGACGTAGTAGCGGAACTGGTGACCGCGCACCTCGTCGGCCAGCTCCTGCCAGGCCCGGCGTACGTCCGGTGGGACGGGGTCAACCTCGGTCGAAGTCACCGTCGCAGGCTATCCGAGGGCACCGACGCGAAACGCCCACGGCGCGGCCCGGACCGCACGGGCGTCGGCCGTGACGTCGACACGGGCCGCCCCGACCTACGGTCCCGCCCCGTAGGCTCGGTCCATGCCGCACCCGATCGCCTTCCGCGACGACGATCCCGGCCTCGCGGAGGTCCGCACGATCGCGCTCGGGTTCCCCGAGGCGTTCGAGAAGGTCTCTCACGGCCGGCCGGTCTTCTGCGCACCGAAGATGTTCGCGATCTACGGCGGCAGCACCAAGGAGTCCGGCCCGATGCGTAGCGTCGCGCACTGCGTACTGGTCAAGGTCGACGAGGCCGAACGGGCCGCCCTCGACGCGGACCCGCGGACCTTCTACCCGGCGTACCTGGGGCCCTACGGCTGGCTCGGGCTCGACTTCACCACTGCGGCGGTCGACTGGGACGAGATCGCCGAACTCGTCGACGCCAGCTACCGCCTCGTCGCCTCCCGGACGCTCATCGAACGACTCGACCAACGCTGACGGTCCGGCGTGGTTCGATCTGAGGCACCATGAGTTTCGCGAGCCCCTTCCCCCAGGTCCAGATCCCCACCACGAGCCTGTACGAATACCTGTTCGGCGACCTCACCGACGCCGACGCCGAGCGCGTGGCGCTCGTCGACGCCACCACCGGCACCGAGGTCACCTACGGCGAGATGATCGCCCGCATCGACGCATTCGCCGGCGCACTGGCTCAGCGCGGCATCGGCGTCGGCGACGTCGTAGGCCTGCTCGCGCCCAACAGTTCGGCCTTCGCGATCGCGTTCCACGGCATCCTGCGCGCGGGCGCGACCGCCACCACGATCAATGCGCTCTTCACCGCGAAGGACGTCGCCAAGCAGCTGACCGACTCGCGGGCCCGCCTGCTGATCACCGTCTCCGCGCTGCTGCCCCAGGCCGTCGAGGCCGCCGCCGCCGTCGGCCTCGACGATGCGCACCTCGTGGTGCTCGACGGGCCCGGCGCCGACGCCGACGGGCATCCGAACGCCGCCGACCTGCTGGCGGCCGCCGCGCCGGCGCCCGACGTCGCCTTCGACCCGGCCACGCACCTCGCCGTGCTGCCCTACAGCTCGGGCACCACCGGCAACCCCAAGGGCGTGATGTTGACGCACCGCAACCTGGCGGCCAACGTCGCCCAGATCCGGCCGGTGCAGGGCATGGTCGCCGACGACCGCATCCTCGCGGTGCTGCCGTTCTTCCACATCTACGGGATGACCGTGCTGTTGAACGCGGCCATGCACGCCCGGGCGCGGCTGGTCATCATGCCGAGCTTCGACCTGACCGGATTCCTGACCAACATCTCGGAGCGGCGCTGCACGTTCGCGTTCATCGCGCCGCCGGTGGCCGTCGCCCTGGCCAAGCACCCGCTGGTCGCCGAGCACGACGTGTCGAGCCTGCGCGGCATCATGTCGGGCGCGGCCCCGCTCGACGAGGACCTCGCCCGCGCGGTGGCCGAGCGCATCGGCTGCCCGGTGGTGCAGGGCTACGGCATGAGCGAACTCAGCCCGGTCAGCCACGTGACGCCGTTCGACCACGGTGTGAGCTTCGTCGGCACGGCGGCGCCGCTGAGTTCCTGCGGCTGGACCGTCCCCAACGCCGAGAGCAAGCTGGTCGACCCCGACACGGGTCGCGAGATCGAGCCTCCGACAGAGGGTTTGAGCGATACCGGCGAGCTGTGGTTTCGCGGCCCGAACGTCATGGCGGGTTACCTCAACAACGACGCCGCCACCTCCGAGACCATCGACGACGACGGCTTCCTGCATACCGGTGACCTCGCGCGCATCGACATGACGGGCTGCGTGTTCATCGTCGACCGGCTCAAGGAGCTGATCAAGTACAAGGGCTACCAGGTACCGCCCGCCGAACTGGAGGCCGTGCTGCTCGGCCATCCCGACATCGCCGACGCCGCCGTGGTGGGCGTGCGCGACGCGGAGTCCGGCGAGGAGGTGCCGAAGGCGTTCGTGGTCCGGCGGTCCGACCTTACCGCCGAGGCGGTGATGGCCTTCGTCGCCGAGCACGTCGCGCCCTACAAGAAGGTCCGCCAGGTCGAGTTCATCGACGCGATCCCCAAGTCCGCCGCGGGGAAGATCCTGCGCAAGGATCTGCGGCGCTGACCACTCACGGACGTCGTCCCCGGCAACGTCAGCCCAGGGAACGTCAGCCCAGGGAACGTCAGCCCAGGGACGACGTCAGCTCGGCCGCGGCGCGGTGGGCGCGCGCCTGCCGGTAGCCGAGCCCGATGCCGGCCAGCGGGGCGAGGAGCAGGCCCGCGAGTCCCCACAGCGCGCCGATGCCGCCGGTCTCCGCCGGCGGCGCGGCCAGCACGGGCGTGCCGCTGCGCTCGTCGGTGCGTGCCGAGGGCGGGAGCACCGCCACCGGCGCGACGGGCGCCGTCGGCGGGTCCGCGACGACGACCGGGGCGAGCACCACGTCGGGTGAGCTGAGGACCGGTTCGGGACGCGGCGGGTCGGCGGGCCGCGTACTTCCCTCGCCGGGCACCCGGCCGTTGCCGAACACCACGGTCGGCGCCGTCGGCGAATCGACGGCAGCGACGGCACCGCCACCACCGGATTCGGCGATCACGGCCGGCGGCGACCCGGTTGGCGACCCGGTTGGCGACGTGGCCGGGGATGCGGACGGAGTCGCCTCGGCGGCCTGTAGTCCCTGCTCGCGATCCGCGGTGTCCTGCGGTGCGCGGCTCGCCACCCGCAGCGTGGGCGACGGCGTCGTGGACGGCTCGTCGGTCGGGTCGGGACTGTCGCTGCCCCGGGGCCCGCTCCCTCCGCGGCGGGCGGTGTCCTCGCCGCGCCGCGCCTCACCGCGGGTGGGCCCGCGGTCGCCCTGCTCGTGCCCGTCGCGGGAGGCGCCGCGGGCGCCCCGCTCACCGCGGTCGTGCCGGCCGGCGCTGTCGTGCCGGTCGGCGCGGGAATGGGAATGGCGGTCGCCATCGCTGGAATGCCGAGATCCCGGGTCACCGGACGCGACGGCGAGGCCCGGTCCCGCAACGAGCACGCCGACGGCGACCAACGCGGCCGCGACACCGGCCAGTGCGTCGGAACCATTCGTCGTGGCCACGATCCTCCAGAGCGTCGGCGCTCGTCATGTCCGTGGACATCGGGCCTGGCCATTGTCGCACGCGTCAACCGCTGAGTCGATCGTCGCGCTGAGGGGCGTCGAGGGCGTCGCGGCGTCAGGCAGAGTCGGGATCCACCGCGATGCCGTCGGCGACCTTCTGCGCGAGTTCGATGGCGCGCTGCGCCCATGACGCCGTGGCGCCCGACAGTCCGCAGGACGGGGTCACGCCCACCCGGTCGCGCAGCACCGCCCGCGGGAAGCCGAGCCGGTCGGTGACGCCGGCGGCCGCGGCGGCGACCTGCTCGGGGGCCAGCGGCGTCCCCGGATCGGTCGAGGGGACCACGCCGAGCAGCACCGTGCGACCCGCCTCGATCCACTCGCCGATGCCGTCGAGATCCGCGGCGACGAGCGTGCTCGCATCGAGTGACACCGCGTGAAAACCGGTGCGCTGCAGCGTTTTCCATGGGACCGCCGCGGCGCAGCAATGTAGCGCCACCGCGCCGCCGACGGCCGCGACGGTGTCGTCGAGCAGCTGGGCGGCGAGCGGCTCGTCGACGGGGTGCACCGGCGACAGGCTGGTCACGCCGGTGAGCCGGCCGGCCAATGCGGCCGGCAGCGACGGTTCGTCGAACTGCACCACGACCTCGGTCTCCAATCGGCGCGCCACCTCGGCGCGGTGGATCCCGACGCCCTCGGCGAGCGAGGCGGCCAGATCGCGCACCGCGCCGGCGTCGGTGATGGCGCGGTGACCACCGGGCAGCTCCACCTGCGCGGCCAGCGTGATGGGACCGGGCGCCTGCACCTTCACCGGGCGCGCACTGCCGCGCAGCCCGGCCTTCTCCCACGCCTCCTCCAGCGCGTCGACGTCCTCGTCGAGCAGGCTCATCGCCCGCCGCGCCGCCGCGCTGCGACCCGAGGCGATCCGGTAGCCGCGGGGAACGGTGTCCATGCCGATGTCGACCAGCAGTGCGGCCGCACGGCCGATCACGTCGGCGCCCACGCCGCGGGCAGGCAGCTCGACGAGGTGGGTCAGGCCGGTCAGTTCGCCGACGACCACCTCGGCGGCCTCCCGGGCAGCCGTACCGGGCCACGAGCCGATGCCGGTGGCGGTCGCGAAAACACTCACGTGGGCAACCGTATTCGATCACCCGGTCCGCGCGTCAATGTCGGTCGTCGCGTTCGTGTCGGTCATCGCGTTAGTGTCGATCATGACCTCGCTCCGCCCCGTGCTGTGCGCACTGGCGGCGGCGACGGCGCTGCTGGGCGCTGCGGGGTGCACCTCGACGACGTCGGGAACCGCCGTGCGGGCGGTGCCCGGCATCGACGACGACTCGAAGTCGCCGGTCGACGTCGACGCGGTGCTCCTCGAGAACGCCCGGATGCAGGCCATCACCGGCGGCGGCGAGGACCTGACCGTCATCCCGTCCATGGACGGCAAGCAGCCCGTCGACATCGGCCCGCTCGCGCAGACCGCGCCGGTGCCGTGCCGCTGGTACTTCACCGAGACGCAGACCTTCGGCGACCTCGAGGAGTTCCACAAGACCACCTACCAGGACCCGCCGCGGGGCGCGCTGATCTCGCAGGGCGCCGCCGGCTACCGGGACCCGGCGTCCGCGCGGCGCGCCTTCGACGCCCTGGCCGCCATGATCGACGACTGCGGATCCTCGTCGTCGGGATCGGTCTACGTCGGCGACTGGACCGCTGCGCCGGAGGCGATCCAGACCAGGACGGGGGCGGACTGCGGCCGCGACTACCGGCTGAAGTCGGTGGTGCTGGTAGAGGTCACGTTCTGCGGCTATCCCGCATCGGTGCCCGACATCGTGCTGACCAACCTGCTGGCGAAGGTTCCGGGCTAGGTGTCGCCGCCGCCGATCGTCGCGCTGGCGACGACCTCGTCCCCGGCGGGATCCGGCCGGTACACGACCATGGTCTGGCCCGGCGCGACACCACGCAGCGGCGCGCGCAGCGTGGCGAGCAACCGGCCGTCGCGGACCTCGACGACGGCGGGCGCCAGCCCGCCGTGCGCACGCACCTGCACCTCGGCCTCGACCGGTCCGTCGAACGCGCGGCCCGACGTGAACACCGGCCGCTCGCCCGTCAGCTGGTGCACGTCGAGATCGGCGGCGGCGCCCACGCGCACGGTCCCGGTGGCCGCGTCGATCCCCGTCACGTAGCGCGGCAAGCCGTCCGGGCCGGGACCGGCGATGCCGAGTCCCTTGCGCTGGCCGATCGTGAAGCCGTGCACGCCGTCGTGCTCGGCGAGCACCGTGCCGCCCGCGTCGACGACGGTGCCGCGCCGCACCCCGATCCGGGCGCCGAGGAACGCCTGGGTGTCGCCCGACGGGATGAAGCAGATGTCGTGGCTGTCCGGCTTGTCGGCGACCAGGAGGCCACGCGCGGCGGCCTCGGCCCGGATGTCGGGCTTGGGCGTGTCACCGACGGGGAAGGCCGCACGGGCGAGCTGCTCGGCGGTCAGCACGCCCAGCACGTAGGACTGGTCCTTGTCGGCGTCCACGGCGCGGCGCAGCCGTCCGTCGGCCAGCCGCGCGTAGTGGCCGGTGGCCAGGACGTCGAAGCCGAGCGCCACGGCGCGCGCCGCCAACGCGGAGAACTTGATCCGCTCGTTGCACCGCACGCACGGATTGGGCGTCTCGCCGCGCGCGTAGGACTCGACGAAGTCGTCGATCACGTCGTCGGCGAAGCGATCGGCGAAATCCCAGACGTAGAACGGGATGTCGAGGATGTCGGCCACCCGCCGGGCGTCGCCGGCGTCCTCCTTGGAGCAGCAGCCACGCGATCCGGTGCGCAGCGTCCCCGGCGCCGAGGACAGCGCGAGGTGCACGCCGACGACGTCGTGACCGGCGTCGACCATCCGGGCGGCGGCCACCGACGAGTCGACGCCACCGCTCATGGCGACCAGGACGCGCATCGCCGGCCTACTTCCGCGGGCCCGCGCTGGCCAGGGCGGCCTGCCGGGCGCGCTCGACGGCGGCGGGGAGCACGTCGAGGGCTGCGCGCACGTCGGCCTCGGTGCTGGTGTGTCCGAGCGACAGCCGCAGCGAACCACGGGCACTGGCCGGATCGGCACCCATCGCGGTGAGCACGTGCGAGGGCTGCGCGACGCCGGCCGTGCACGCCGACCCGGTGGAGCACTCGATGCCCTTGGCGTCCAGAAGCATCAGCAGTGCGTCGCCCTCGCAGCCGCGGAACGTGAAGTGCGTGTTGCCCGGCAACCGGTGGTCGCCGGCGGCCCCGTTGACGGTCACGTCGTCGATGGACGAGAGCACGCCCTCGATCAGGGCGTCGCGCAGTGCCAGCACCCGCGCCCGGTAGGCCGTGATGTTCTCGACGGCCACCCGCGCGGCGGCCGCCATGGCCACGGCGGCGGCGACGTCGGGCGTGCCCGAACGGACGTCGCGCTCCTGCCCGCCGCCGTGCAGTAGCGGCACCGCAGCGGTGTCGCGGCGCAGCAGCAGCGCGCCGATGCCCATCGGGCCGCCGAACTTGTGCGCCGTCACGCTCATGGCCGACAGACCGCTCGCGGCGAAGTCGACGGGCACCTGCCCGACCGCCTGCACCGCGTCGCTGTGCATGGGCACGTCGAACTCGGCGGCGACGGCGGCCAGCTCGGCGATCGGTTGCACGGTGCCGACCTCGTTGTTGGCCCACATGATCGACACCACGGCGACGTCGCCGGCCTCGCACCGGTCCTGGAGGATCTCGCGCAGCGCGGCGGGGCTGACCGATCCGTCCGCGTCGACGGGCAGGAAGGTCACCTCGGCACCCTCGTGCTCGACCAGCCACTCCACGGCGTCCAGGACGGCGTGATGCTCGATCGGGGTGGTCACGATGCGGCGGCGGCGCGCATCGGCGTCGCGGCGCGCCCAGAAGATCCCCTTGACCGCGAGGTTGTCGCTCTCGGTGCCCCCGGCGGTGAACACGATCTCCGAGGGGCGCGCACCCAGGAGCCCCGCCAGCGTCTCGCGGGCCTCCTCCATGCGGCGGCGGGCCGCGCGACCCGAGGTATGCAGCGACGATGCGTTGCCGACCGTGCCCAGCGCGTCGACCATCGCCTCGATGGCAGCCGGGTGCATCGGGGTGGTGGCGGCGTGATCCAGGTAGACGGCGCTCATGGCCCACCCAGGATACCGGCAGGCCAGGTCACACTCAGGCGACCAGCGCGTGACCCCCGTCGGCGCGGCGGGTGGCCCGGCCCGCGGCGTCGGTGCCGCGGACCGCGGACTCGCACCGCGCGGCCAGCCCGCGCCGGTCCTCACCGGGCAGCTGCAGCGACTGCACCGCGACGTGCGCCACGGTCATCCGGGCGGTGATCACCCGCCGCACCGACTGCAGCAGGCTGTCGTCGCCGATGAAGGCGGGGACGGTCGACGGCGCGCCGTCGCGGTGGCGGTAGGTCAGGCGCAGCGGCTGCACCGGCCGGTGGGCGTCGATCGCGCCCTGGAACATCGCCGGACGGAACGGACCGTAGCCGAGGCCGCACCACGTGGTGGCCTCCGGGAACGCGACCACGGTGTGGCCGGCCCGCAGCCGGTCGGCGACGGTGCGGACCACGTCGGGCAGCCGGCGCAGGCTGGCCCGCTCGATGGGGATGACCTTCATCAGCCGGGCCAGGACGCCCAGCGCCGGCCATTCGATGAGATCGGCGCGCGCGACGAACGATCCGGGCAAGACCGACCCGATGACGAAGACGTCGACCCAGGAGACGTGTCCGCTGACCACCAGCACGCCCCGAAGGTTGCGAATCGGACCGCCGGACAGCGTGATTCGCACGCCCAGGCAGCGCAGCATCGCCCGGCAGTAGGCCCGCTGCAGCCGCGACTTGCCCGGCATCGGAACGGCCAGCAGGGGCGCCGCCGCCAACAGCACCAGGGCGCACGTCACCCGGACGGACGTGCGGACCGCGACGACCACCCGCCGCGAGGCGTGCGCGGCGTCGACGCGGATGCAGCTCGCATCGCACGAGGCACGCGGCAGCCAGGGGTGGTCGGCGAGGGCGTGGCTGCTCATCGGCCCATCCCGTCGGCCATCTCGCCCGCCGCGGCGACCGAACGCAGCCGCGCGAGGTACCGCACGTCGGCCTCGCGCTTGTCCAGCAGCACCGGGAAGTCTCCGACGCCGAAGTCCGGATCGTGGGCCGGATCACCGCAGACCCGCGCCCCGAGCCGCAGGTAGCCACGCATGAGCGGCGGCACCGACGCCCGCGCCGGCGGCGCGATGTCGTCGAGCCCGCGACCGTTCACCACGACCGGACGGTAGGGCCGCAGGCGGTACGGCGAGGCATACCGCGCGCGAACGACGTCGCGGACGCTGCGGATCGGGGTGCCGGGCGGCTCGTCGGGGCCGCCGTCGACGGGCACCGAGACGCACCCGGTGACGTAGTCGTAGCCGCAGCGATCCAGGTAGGCGAGGATGCCGGCCCACATGAGCAGGACGACGCCGCCGTTGCGGTGGTCCTGACGGACGACGGCGCGGCCCATCTCGACGAGCGAGGGGCGCAGGTCGTCGAGCGCCGAGACGTCGAACTCGGTGGCGGTGTACAGCCCGCCGGCGGCGATGGCTCCCGGCGGCGGCAGCATGCGGTAGCAGCCGACCAGTTCGCCGGACTCGTCGTCGCGGACCAGCAGGTGGTCGCAGAACTCGTCGAAGCGGTCGGCGTCGCGGCCGTCGGTGGCACCGGCGAGCGCGAAGCCGGGCTCGGAGGTGAACACCTGGTGCCGCAGGCGCTGCGCGGCGTCGATGAGGTCGTCGGCAGTGGACAGCAGGAGGGTGTAGCGCGGTCCGGTCCCCCCGGACGCGGCGCCGACGGTCTCGTCGGCGGCGATGAGTACGGATGCTGTGCTCATGCGTGCACGGTCTCGCCGTCGTGGGGCGGGATGCCTACGACGGCGTGACGTGTTCGTGCACGCTGGGTGACGAGTCCGTGCGGGGTACGTCAGAACCCCTCGCGGGGCACGCGACGGTCCTTGCGCTGCTCGAGTTCGTCGTCGCCGACGACGACGAGCATGGGCTGGCCGGGGACGCACAGCATCGTCACCAGGAAGCGCAGCGGGACGTCGGTGCGGTGGTTGGCGTCCGAGTAGTGGATGACGTCGCCGCCGGGCTCCCAGAACGCCTCCCCGGCCCGGATGACGCGCGGGGCCTCGCCTTCGAGTTCGAACAGCATCTCGCCCTCGAGGACGTAGCCGAACGCCGGGCCGCCGGGATGCCGGTGCGGCGGCGCGCCGGAGGATCCGGGGGGCCACTCGATGATCACGGTCATCACCTCGGCATCCGGCGGCAGGTGCGGTGGCGTGACGGATTGCACGACGGTCATGGCGCGCCGAAGCGCGTCGCAGGTGCTCATCGGTGCGCGAGCCAGTCGGCGAAGCGGGTGGGCGCGAGGGTCGCGCCGGGGCCGGTGACCAGGCTGTCGGCATCGACCGGCGTTCCGAAGTACGTCGCCGACGGATCGACGACGACGGCGGCCTCGGAGCCCTGGGCAGCCAGCACGGCCCGCGCCATGTCGGCGAAGGAGATCGTGTCCGGGCCGCCCACGTCGATGGTGCCGCCGAGGGGTTCGGCGGTCGCCGCGCGGGCCACCTCCGCGGCGACGTCCGCGGCCGCCACCGGTTTGATGCGGGCGTCGGGGACGCGGAACTCGTCGCCGGCGCGCAGCGAGCCGGTGATCGCCTCGGTGAACTCGCAGAACTGCGTGGCGCGCACGACCGTGTACGGCAGGCCGGAGTTGGCGATCGTGCGCTCCTGCACCATCTTCGCCCGCATGTAGCCGCTTTCGGGCAGTCCGTCGACGCCGACGATGGACAGGGCCACATAGTGCCGCACGCCCGCGGCCTTCGCCGCCGCGACGAGATTCGTCGACGAGGCGGTGAAGAAGGCGAGCACCGGCTCGTCGTCGAAGGACGGCGAGTTGGTGACGTCGACGAGCACCTCGGCACCGGCGGCGGCGTCGTCCAGCCCTGCGCCGGTGACGACGTCGGCGCCGCTGCGTCGCGACGCGCCGACGACGACGTGTCCGGCCTCGGTGAGCAGTTCGACGACGCGGGCACCGATGAGCCCGGTGGCCCCGAAGACCACGATCCGCCTGTGTTCGGTCATGACGACCCCTTCCTCTGCACTGGTGTGACGGTTCCACCGTCGCACCGCGGGGGTGTGCCGCGGACCCTGGAAAGTCCGTGGTCGTCTCCGCAGGCGGAAGGGATGCGTGTCCCCGACGACGAGAGGACCCCGGCGCCGAGGCGGCGCCGGGGTCCTCGTCGTGCGGGGGTGCGGGTGTCAGCCCTTGCGAGCCTTCACCGCGTCGGTCAGCTGCGGGGTGACCTTGAACAGGTCGCCCACGATGCCGAGGTCGGCGATCTCGAAGATCGGCGCCTCTTCGTCCTTGTTGATCGCGACGATCGTCTTGGACGTCTGCATGCCGGCACGGTGCTGGATCGCTCCGGAGATGCCCAGGGCGATGTACAGCTGCGGGGCCACGGTCTTGCCGGTCTGGCCGACCTGGAACTGACCCTCGTAGAAGCCGGAGTCGACGGCCGCACGCGAGGCGCCCACGGCGCCGCCGAGTGCGTCGGCGAGATCCTCGACGATGCTGAAGTTGTCCTTGCTGCCCACGCCGCGGCCGCCGGCGACGACGACCTTGGCCTCGGTCAGCTCCGGACGTGCGCTCTTCTGCGCGGGCTGGCGGGACACGATCTTGGTGGAGTTCTCCGGGATCTCCGGGACGTCCACCGAGACGACCTCGCCGGCGCCGGCCTCCGGAGCGGCCTCGACCGCACCCGGACGCAGCGCGATGATCGGGGTGTCCCCGGCGCTGGCCTCGACGGTGTAGGCGCCACCGAAGATGGAGTGCACGCCGACGCCACCCTCCTTGATGCCCACGACGTCCCACAGGACGCCGAAGCCGGTGTCGGCGGCCAGTCGACCGGCGATCTCCTTGCCCTCGGCGACGGACGCCAGCAGGACCGCAGCCGGGCTCGCCGACTCGATCAGCGAGGACAGCACGGCCACCTGCGGGGTGACCAGGTACTGCTCGGCGGTGTCGGACTCGGCCGCGTAGATCTTGGCCGCACCGGCGGCCTTCAGCGCGTCGGTCAGCTTCTCGGTGGTGCCGGGCGCCCCGACGACCACCGCGGACGGCTCACCGAGCGAGCGGGCCGCGGTCAGCAGCTCACTGGTGACGCTCTTGACGTTGCCTTCGGCGTGCTCGACGAGCACGAGTACTTCTGCCATTGCCTATGCCTCTTGTTCGGTCTTCTTCGACGGTGGGGGGATCAGAGCAGCTTCTGGCCGACCAGGTACTCGGCGATCTTCTGACCGCCCTCGCCCTCGTCGGTGATCTTCTCGCCGGCGGACTTCGGCGGCTTCGGGGCGGCGGAGGTGATCTTCGTCTCCGACGCGTCGGCACCGACGATGCCGGACTCCACGCCGACGCCCTCGAGGGTCAGCGGGGTCACCGTCTTCTTCTTGGCGGCCATGATGCCCTTGAAGGACGGGAACCGGGCGTCCTCGACGATCTTCTCGCCGACGCTGACGACGGCGGGCAGGGTGGCCTCGAGTTCGAAGACGCCGTCGTCGGTCTCGCGCTCACCGGTGATCTTGCCGTCGGCGATCTCGATGCTGCGCATGTGCGTCAGCTGCGGCAGGCCGAGGTAGTAGCTCAGGATGGCCGGCACGGAGCCGCCGACGCCGTCGCTGGACTCATTGCCGGCGATGACCAGCGCGACGTCCTCGATCTGGCCGAGGGCGCTGGCGAGCGCGTAGGACGTCTGCACGACGTCGGACCCGTGCAGGCCGGCGTCGACGAGGTGGTAGGCCTCGTCGGCACCCATCGACAGCGCCTTGCGGATCGCCGTCTCGGCGCCCTCCGGGCCGGCGGTCAGCGCGACGACGTTGTAGCCGGCGTCGGTGTGCTTCTCCTTGAGCTGCAGCGCTACTTCGACGGCCTTCTCGTTGATCTCGTCGAGCACCGCGTCGCTACCCGCACGGTCGAGCGTGTAGTCGTCGGCGAGCTTGCGATCCTCGTAGTCAGGGACCTGCTTGATCAGGACCACGATGTTCGTCATAGGTCTGGTTCGTCCTCCTCGATGAGGCCGCCCGCGCGGCCGCACTACCACGTGATTGGTACCGCCACCATGTTACTCGCAAGTAACTTCCGGTGGCATCCTCCTCACCATAACCTGTTGCACTTTGCCCTCTGACCTCCCCCGACGTGGCATGACTCACATGCAGACCCCTGCCGAGGGGCTCGGCTGGGTTAGCCTGCCTCTCGATGAGCGCGATTCCTTCCGACCAGCAGGCAGCGGCCGCGGTGACCCCGCTGCCCCTCACCGGTGAGCGCACGGTGCCCGGGCTGGCCGAGGAGAACTACTGGTTCCGCCGCCACGAGGTGGTCTACGAGCGCCTGGCGTCCCGGTGCGCCGATCGCGACGTCCTGGAGGCCGGCTGTGGCGAGGGCTACGGCGCCGACCTCCTCACCGCCGTGGCCCGGCGCGTGATCGGACTGGACTACGACGATTCGGCCGTCGCCCACGTGCGGGCGCGCTACCCGCGGGTGGAGATGCGCCAGGGCAACCTCGCCGACCTGCCGCTGCCGGACGCCGCCGTCGACGTGGTGGTGAACTTCCAGGTGATCGAACACCTCTGGGATCAGGGCCAGTTCGTCGGCGAGTGCCACCGCGTGCTGCGTCCCGCTGGCGTGCTGCTGATGTCGACGCCCAACCGCATCACCTTCTCCCCCGGCCGGGACACGCCCCTCAACCCGTTCCACACCCGCGAGCTGAACGCCACGGAGCTGACCGAGCTGCTCGTCGAGGGCGGCTTCGACGTCGCGGCCATGCTCGGCGTCTTCCACGGGCCGCGGTTGCGCGAACTCGACGCCCGCCACGGCGGCTCGATCATCGACGCCCAGATCGGCCGGGCGCTGGCCGGCGAGGCATGGCCCGACGACCTGCTCGCCGACGTCGCCGGCATCACCACCGACGACTTCGCCCTGCTCGACGCCGCCGAGCGCGACATCGACGAGAGTCTCGACCTCGTCGCGATCGCGGTGCGCCGTGACTGACGCCGGGTCGGCGGCGGTACCCGGCCAGTTCACCCTGGTACTGCACACCCACCTTCCGTGGCTGGCGCACCACGGCCGATGGCCGGTCGGCGAGGAGTGGTTGTACCAGTCGTGGGCGGCCTCGTACCTGCCGCTGCTGCGGGTCTTCCGGACGCTCGCCGCCGAGGGGCGCAGCCACCTCGTCACGCTCGGGATGACGCCGGTGGTCTGCGCTCAGCTCGACGACCCGTACTGCCTCGACGGCATGCACCACTGGCTGGCCAACTGGGAGCTGCGGGCGCGCGAGGCGGCCACCCGGCGCGGGGCCGGGGGCACGGGTTACGCTGCGGCGCAGTCCATTCGGGCCTTCGGGGAAACCGAGCGCCGGCACGCCGAGGAGGCGCTCGACGACTTCGCCGTCGCCTGGCGGCACGGCGGGAGTCCCCTGCTGCGCAGCCTGATCGACGCGGGCACGCTCGAATTGCTCGGTGGCCCACTGTCGCACCCCTTCCAGCCGCTGCTCGACCCCCGCCTGCGGGAGTTCGCGCTGCGCGAGGGCCTCGCCGACGCCGGCCTGCGCTTCGCGCACACCCCCGGCGGCATCTGGGCACCGGAGTGCGCCTACGCCCCCGGACTCGAGCAGGACTACGCCGCCGCCGGGGTCACCCACTTCATGGTCGACGGCCCGTCGCTGCACGGCGACACCGCACTCGGCCGCCCGGTCGGCACGTCCGACGTCGTCGCCTTCGGCCGCGATCTGCGGGTGAGTTACCGCGTCTGGTCGCCGAAGTCGGGCTACCCCGGACACGCCGCCTACCGCGACTTCCACACCTACGACCACGTCACCGGGCTCAAGCCGGCCCGCGTGACGGGACGCACCGTCCCATCGGAGGACAAGGCGCCGTACGACCCCGCTCGCGCCGACGCCGCGATCGACCTCCACGTCGCCGACTTCGTCGACGTGGTGCGGCGACGCCTCGTCGCGGAGTCCGAGCGCCTCGGCAGACCCGCCCACGTGATCGCCGCCTTCGACACCGAACTGTTCGGGCACTGGTGGTACGAGGGCCCGGTGTGGCTCGAACGCGTGCTGCGGGCGCTTCCCGAGGCGGGCGTGCGGGTCGGCACGCTGTCGGACGCCATGGTCGACGGCTACGTGGGCTCGTCGGTCGACCTGCCGCCGAGTTCCTGGGGGTCGGGCAAGGACTGGCAGGTCTGGTCCGGCGAGCAGGTCGCCGACCTGGTGGCGCTCAACCGCGAGGTCGTCGACACCGCACTGGCCGCCGTGGACAAGACCCTCGCCCAGAACGCCGGCAGCACGACTGCGCGCAACCCGGTGGCCGACCAGATCCTGCGCGAGACGCTGCTCACGGTCTCGAGCGACTGGCCGTTCATGGTCAGCAAGGACACCGCCGCCGAGTACGCGCGCTACCGCGCCCACCTGCACGCGCACGCGACCCGCGAGATCGCCGACGCGCTCGCGGCGGGCCGCCGCGGGCACGCCGAACGCCTTGCGGCGGGATGGAATCAGGCCGACGGACTCTTCGGGGCGCTGGACGCCAGGAGGCTGCCGCGGTGAGCGCCCGGGCCGGGCGGCCGGCGTGAAGGTCCTGCTGGTGTCGTGGGAGTACCCGCCGGTGGTCATCGGCGGCCTCGGGCGGCACGTCCACCATCTGGCGACCGAGCTGGCCGCCGCCGGCCACGAGGTGGTCGTCCTGGCGCGGCGACCGACCGGCACCGACCCGAGCACCCACCCCACGACCGACGAGGTGAGCGAGGGCGTCCGGGTCATCGCGGCCGCCCAGGACCCCCACGAATTCGGCTTCGGCACCGACATGATGGCCTGGACGCTGGCGATGGGCCACGCGATGGTCCGCGCCGGGCTGACGCTGCGGGACTGGCGGCCCGACCTCGTGCACGCCCACGACTGGCTGGTGGCCCACCCGGCCATCGCCCTCGCCGAGTTCTTCGACGTACCCCTCGTCTCGACCATCCACGCCACCGAGGCCGGCAGGCACTCCGGGTGGATCTCCGGGCCGGTCAGCCGCCAGGTGCACGCGCTGGAATCCTGGCTGGTCTGCGAATCCGATTCGCTCATCACGTGTTCGGCGTCGATGCGGGAGGAGATCACCGCCCTGTTCGGCCCGGGGCTCGCCGAGACGACCGTCATCCCGAACGGGATCGACACCGACGGTTGGCCATTCGCGGCCCGCCGCCACCACGACGGCCCCGCCGAACTGCTGTACTTCGGCCGCCTGGAGTACGAGAAGGGCGTGCACGACGCGATCGCGGCGCTCGCCCGGATCCGCAAGACCCATCCCGGTACGACGCTGACCGTCGCGGGCGACGGGACGCAGCAGGACTTCCTCACCTCGTGCGCCCGCAAGCACCGGGTGCTCAAGGCCACGGCGTTCGTCGGCCGCGTCGACCACGGGGAACTGGTGCACCTGCTGCACCGTGCCGACGCGGCCGTGCTGCCGTCGCACTACGAGCCGTTCGGCATCGTGGCGCTCGAGGCCGCCGCGACCGGCATCCCCCTGATCACGTCGACCGCGGGCGGCCTCGGCGAAGCGGTGCTCGACGGCGTCACCGGGGTGTCGTGCCCGCCGCGCGACGTGGCCGCCCTCGCCGACGCGGTACGCCGGGTGCTCGACGACCCCGCCGCCGCCCAGCAGCGCGCCGTGACGGCGCGCGCGCGGCTCACCGACTTCTCCTGGCCGACGGTGGCCGATCACACCGCGCAGGTGTACCTGTCCGCGAAACGCGCCGAGCGCCAGCCCCACCCGCGCCGGTTGATCGTCGAGCGGCCGCTGCCGCACTACGGCTGAGCCGGGCTCGCGGGGCCGATCCGAATCTAACGCGCCGCCTTCTTGCGCTCGATGTCGGCGA
This sequence comes from Mycolicibacterium grossiae, assembly GCF_008329645.1. Lineage (NCBI taxonomy): Bacteria > Bacillati > Actinomycetota > Actinomycetes > Mycobacteriales > Mycobacteriaceae > Mycobacterium > Mycolicibacterium grossiae. Next base: position 3,239,520 of record NZ_CP043474.1, on the reverse strand, counting down.
GGGCCCGCGCGAGTTCGGCGCGCTCGGCGGCCGACGTCTCCCAGGCCAGCTTGCGGTTCTTGACCACCTTGGCGGGCGCGCCGACGGCGATCGAGAAGTCGGGAAGCTCGCCCTTGACCACCGCGTGCGCGCCGAGGACGCAGCCGCGGCCGATGCTGGTGCCGCGCAGCACGGTCACCTTGGCGGCCACCCAGGTGTCCGGCCCGATGCGCACCGGGCTCTTGACGATGCCCTGGTCCTTGATGGGCATCTCGACGCTGTCCATCCTGTGGTCGAAGTCGCAGACGTAGCACCAGTCGGCCATCAGCACCGAGTCGCCGAGTTCGATGTCCAGGTAGGTGTTGATGACGTTGTCGCGGCCCAGCACCACCTTGTCGCCGATGCGCAGCGAGCCCTCGTGGCAGCGGATGGTGTTCTTGTCGCCGATGTGCACCCAGCGGCCGATCTCCATGGTCGCCAGCTCGGGCGTGCACTGCATTTCGACGCCCTTGCCGATGAACACCATGCCGCGGGTGATGATGTGCGGATTGGCGAGCTTGAACTTCAGCAGCCGCCAGTACCGGACCAGGTACCAGGGCGTGTAGGCCTTGTTCGCGAGGACCCAGCGCAGCGACGCCGCGGTGAGGAACCGGGCCTGACGAGGATCGCGCAGACGCGACCCGCGCCAGCGAACGTGCAGCGGCGCGCCCCACATCGTCGTCATGGCCGGACAGCCTACGCGAGGCACGGAGTCGGCCGGGATAGTCTCGGATCTCGATGCCCGATCGACGAACGGCCGTGCGCCGCCTGGTTGCCGTCACGGCCGCAGCGCTCCTGACGCTGCTGCCGACCGCCTGCGGCGACACCGACCAATGGGTCGAGGCGCAGCCCGCGCAGGGCTGGCCCGCCCAATACGGCGACGCCGCCAACAGCAGCTACGCCGACGTCGACGGACCGCGCGACCTGCGCCTGGAGTGGCTGCGCTCGGTGAAGGGCGATCTCGGGGCGCAGGTCGCGCTGGGCTCGGTGAACTACCTGGCCGTCAACGGTCAGACCGCCGGCGGCTGCTCGCTGATGGTGTGGGAGGTCGACAACCACGGGCGGCAGCGCTGGTGTTCGCGACTGTGGCAGGGCGGCGGGCTGACCAGCCCGCTGTTCGACGGCTTCGACAACCTCTACGTCGGCCAGCCGGGCGCCATGCTGTCCTTCCCGACGACGCAGTGGATCCGCTGGCGCAAGCCGGTGATCGGCCTGCCGCTCACGCCGCGGATCGTGGCGCCCGGTCAGCTCCTGGTGACCACCCACCTCGGCCAGGTGCAGGTGTTCGACGCACACCGCGGCACCGTCGTGGGGACCCCGGTGGACCTAGTCGCCGGCGTCGACCCGACCGACTCCCAGCGCGGCCTCGAGGACTGCCAGCCGGCACGGTCCCGGTGCCCCGTCGCGGCCGCGCCGGCCTACTCGGCGGCCACGGGAACGATCGTGCTGGGCCTGTGGGAGCCGGGGGCCGCCGGACCCGTCCTGGTCGCCCTGCGCTACCGGCAGGGCCAGACGCCGCTGCTCACCCGCGAGTGGACCAGCACCGCCGTCGGCGGGGGCCCGCTGGCCAGCCCGGTGCTCTCGGGTGACGGGCGCACGGTGTACGTCAACGGGCGCGATGAGCGGCTGTGGGCGCTGAACGCCGACGACGGCACGCCGAAGTGGTCGGTCGCGCTGGGCTACCAGCCGCAGACCCCGCCGTCGCTCGCACCCGACGGTGCGATCGTCGCCGGCGGCGGGCCCGGTGCGCGGCTCACCGGGGTGCGCGACGACGGCGACCGCGGCGAGGTCACCTGGACCCGCGACGACGTGGCACCGCTGGCGACGGCCAGCCAGGCGGGCGGGGGCGTCGGCTACACCGTCACCCGCGCGCAGGACGGCATGGCGCTGCTGGTGTTCGACGTCTCCGACGGCAGCACGGTCCACGCCTACCCGATGCGCAACGCGCAGGGCTATCCGCTTGGGGTGTCGATCGGGCACGACCGCCGGGTGATCGCCGCGACGAGCGACGGCCGGGTGTACGCCTTCGCACCCGCCTGACGAGCGCTCGCGCGAGGCAGCGGTGACCCCGACCGTCAGGCGATCATCGCGTCGACCGGTCCGCGCGGGACGGTGACCTCGACGGCGCCGGCGGCCTCGGGCAGCAGCGTGCCCTGGCTGAAGAAGAAGATCAGCGAATCGTTGGTGATGGCGAAGTTCTGGTAGGTCTGCGGGTCCAGACCGACGCCGGGCGGGATGACGACCGGTTGGCCGGACTGCTTGGACAGCTCGGCGGTGACGATCGGCAGGATCACGCCGAACGGCTGGGTGCCCTCGCGGAACAGGGTGTCGATGGTGATGGGTTTGCGATAGCCCTGGTCCCAAGTGAAGGACTGGTAGTAGGTCTGCGGGTGGGCGCCGCCGACGTCCGAGAAGGTCGTCAGTACCACGCTCTGGGTGCCGCGCGGCGGCACGGCCGAACCGTACTGCGCGGCCGTCGTGTCCAGCTCGTAGGGCCGCTCGTGCGGGCCGGGCGCCTTGGCGACGTTGAGGAACCCGTCGCGCGTCTGCCGAACGTAGTCGAACAGCGGCTTCTGGTCCGGGTAGGTCGCCGGGAAGGTGATGTCGAGCGAGTAGGCCGGGTCGGTGGCCTGGATGCGGCAGTTCTGCGCGGCGTCGAGGACGCCGGACAGGTCGGCGCACGTCGGCGGCGCGGCCGAGGCCGTCGCGGCGGTCGACGCGCCGAGCGGCAGGGCGGCCGTCACCGCCAAGGCGATGGCGGCGGCCAACGCGGAAACGCGCATGGGACAGTCCCTCTCACGTGGACGGCCCGGACGCCGCCGATCTCACGATACCCGCGGTGTCAGTAGGTCGGCGCGCACAGGTACGCCACCGACCTGCTGCGCGCTCCGGTGCCGAGGCGGGTGATGACGACGCTGCACGACGCCGATCCGCGCACTTTGAGCCGGCGCCGCAGCGCGTCGGGGTCGACGTCGACGCCGCGCACCAGGATCTCGACGGTGCCGACGTCGCGGGCGGCGAGCGCGTCGCGTAGCCGCCGCTCGCCGTAGTCGATGCGCTCGAGCACCTCGAACCCGCGGACGCCGCTGGGCAGTTCGTCACCGGAGAGGTAGGCGATGTCGGGGTCGAGCTGCCAGAGCCCGTGCCGCGCCGCGTAGTGCCGCACCAGCCCCGCCCGCACGATCGCCCCGTCGGGGTCCACGATCCACCGGCCGGCCGGCGCGACCGGGCAGCCGTCGGGATCGGCGTCGGTGAGCGTCTCGGACCGGTCCAGGACGGTGGCGCGGCGGGTGACGCCCGTGGCGCGCAGGCCCGGTGACCACAGGCACGCCTCCCGCACGCTGCCGCCGAGGGAGGTGACCTCCACCTCGCCGTCGAAGCCGAGGTCGCGCAGCCGGGCGAAGTCGATGCCGGGTGCGCACTTCACCACGAGGTCGCGGTCGGCATAGCAGCCGAGTAGGGAATCCAGCGCGGGCGCGTACGCGCGCGGGTCGAAGCGACGCCGTCCCCCGCTGCGGCGGGCGGGATCGGCGACGATCACCGCCGAGCGGCTCACCGGGCGCAGTGCGTCGGCGCGCGCCACGGTGACGTCGGGGACGTTGTGAGCGGCCATGGCGACGCGCACGCCGTCGAGGTCGCTGCCGAACACCAGTCCGGCCGTCGTGCGGAGGGACGCGAGTTCGCTGCCGATGGAGCAGGTGACGTCGTGCACCGTCGCGCCGGCGAGCCGACGGGCACGATGGGCGGCCACGGCGTCCGGGGTGGCCTGCTGCAACGCCTCGTCGGTGAACAGCCACTGCCCGGCGTCGGCGAACTTGGCGGCCGCCCGGCGGCGCAGCAGCACCGTCTCGACGAGCACCGGCGCCCGCTCGCCGAAACGCGCCCGGACCCGGCCGACGTCGGCGATGCGGTCGGTCAGCGGCAGCTTGGCGACGGCGGCGAGCGCCGCGCGGCCGTCGTCGGACGTCAGGTAGTCGACGTCCGCGCGCGCGAACCTCAGCTCGGCTTCACCCCGGTCACCATGACGTTGTAGAACCAGCCCTTGGGCACGACGCGGCGCCACACGTGGGCGTCGACCCAGCTGAGCGTGGTCCAGCTGTTGAAGGCGAACTTGGCCCAGCCCCAGCCGAGGCGACCGGGCGGGACCGACGCCTCGAAGGTGCGGACCGGCCATCCGAGCATCGCCGCGGTAAACTCCTCGCTGGCGGTGCGCACGTCGACGGCGCCGGCGTTGGTGGCCATCCGCTCGAGGTCGGCGGGGTCGAAGGTGTGCAGGTCGACGACGGCCTCCAGCGCCGCAGCCCGGGAGGATTCGTCGAGTTCGGCCTGCGGGCGGCGCCAGCCCCGAAGTCCCGGCAGCTTGGTGACGGTGGTGGCGACGTTCCAGGTGAACGTGGACAGATTGCGCGCGTACACGTTGCCCGTAGTCGTGGGTTCGCCGGCGAACACGAAGCGGCCGCCGGGCTTGAGCACCCGGACCACCTCGCGCAGCGACAGCTCGACGTCGGGGATGTGGTGCAGCACGGCGTGCCCCACGACCAGGTCGAAGGTGTCGTCGTCGTAGGGGATGCCCTCGGCGTCGGCGACCCGGCCGTCGATGTCCAGCCCGAGCGACTGGCCGTTGCGGGTCGCGACCTTCACCATGCCCGGGGACAGGTCGGTCACCGAGCCGCGCCGCGCGACGCCGGACTGTACCAGGTTGAGCAGGAAGAACCCGGTTCCGCAGCCCAGTTCGAGGGCGCGGTCGTAGGGCAGCTCGCGCTGGACGTCGTCGGGAACGATCGCGTCGAAGCGGCCGCGGGCGTAGTCGATGCAGCGCTGGTCGTAGGAGATCGACCACTTGTCGTCGTAGCTCTCGGCTTCCCAGTCGTGGTACAGCACCTGGGCCAGCTTGGTGTCGTGGCGGGCCGCCTCGACCTCCTCGGCGGTGGCGTGCGGGTGCGGAGCCGGATCGATGCTCGTCATGAAGGGCAGCCTAACGGCCCGGAGCCGTCAGGCGAACGCTGCCTTCGCGGCGGCGAGCGCGGCGGGCGACGTCCCGGCGAACCCGCGGGCCCACCGCACCGCGGCGTCGTAGACGTGGTCGGGTGCGCTGAGCTCGTCGACCAGGCCCACGGCCAGCGCCTCGCGGGCGTCGACGAAGCGTCCGGTGAACACCAGGTCCTTGGCAACGCTCTCGCCGACCGCGCGGGTGAGCCGGGCGGTGGCGGCGGGGCTCGCCGGCAGCCCGTCGCCGATCTCGGTGGCGCCGAAGCGGGCGTTGTCGCCGCTGATTCGCCGGTCAGCGGCCAGCGCCAGGGTGAGCCCGGCCCCCAGCGCGTAGCCGGTGACGGCGGCGACCGTCGGCTTGGCGATGGCGGCCACCGCCGCGACGGCCGTCGCGGCGGCTTCGGCGGCGGTCGGCGCCTCGGCCGCCGACAGGCTCCGGCGCTCGGGTAGGTCGTCACCGGCGCAGAACACCTCGTGCCCGCCGGAGAGGATGACGGCGGTGACGTCGTCGCGTCCGCTCAACTTCTCGGCGGCGGCGGCGATCTCGCGGTAGGCCTGCCGGGTCAGCGCGTTGCGCGGTGGCCGGGACAGCAGCAGCGTCCCGACCCCGTCCGCGACGTGGATGCCGACGAATTCCCCGACGAGTTCGGTCATGCGCCCGAGCCGTACCCCTGCGGCGCGCGGCGGTTGCGGGCGGCGTTGTAGCGCGCGCCGTCGAAGAACTCGATGTCCCAGTTGCCCTGGACCCCGTCGGCCGTGAGGCTGGGCTCGATGGGGACGATCCGCCGCTCGGTGGCGAGCAGCTCGTCGACCGTGCGGCCGTCGAGGGAGTCGAGCTGCGTCCACGTCGGCGGCAGCAGGAAGGAACGTCCGGCTTCGAACTCCCCCAGCGCGGCGGCCGGGGTAGTCCAGAATGCCTGGTCGGTCTCGGTGTTGTCGCCGTCGGCGCGCTGGCCCTCCGGCAGGGCGCCGAGGAAGAAGTAGGTGTCGTAGCGGCGGGTGCGCTCCTCCTTGGGGGTCACCCAGTTGGCCCACGGCCGCAGCAGGTCGGCGCGCAGGACCAGCTTCTCGGTGCGCAGGAAGTCGGCGAAGGACAGCGAGCGGTCGGCGAGGGCCGCCCGGGCGTCGCGGTACACCGACGCGTCGTCGACGAGGACGTCGGAGTCGTCGGCGGACCCGGCGAACAGCACCCCGGACTCCTCGAAGGTCTCCCGCGCCGCCGCGCAGACCAGCGCCTCGGCGAGGCCGACGTCGACGCCGAAGCGGTCGGCCCACCACTGCGGTTCGGGTCCGTACCAGGCGACGTCGGCGTTGCGGTCGCGCTCGTCGACGCCGCCTCCGGGGAACACCATCACCCCCGCGACGAAGTCCATCGCCGAGTGCCTGCGCATGAGGAACACCTCGAGCGCGCTCGACTGGCGCACCAGCATCACCGTCGACGCCGGGCGCGGGATCAACGGGTCGGCAGCGGTGTCGGTCACGGACGCCTCCTGTGGGCCGCGCGGGCGCGGGTGCGCCGGGCGAAGTAGCGGCCGTCGATGCGCTCGAGCGCGATCGACTGCCCGAATGCGGTGGACAGATTCTCCGACGTCAGCACGTCGGACAGCAGACCGGACGCCACGACCGCGCCCTCCGAGAGGAGCAGGCAGTGGCTGAACCCCGGGGGGATCTCCTCGACGTGGTGGGTGACCAGCACGGTGGCCGGCGCGTCGGGGTCGGCGGCCAGGTCGGCCAGCCGCGCCACCAGTTCCTCGCGCCCGCCGAGGTCCAGTCCGGCCGCGGGTTCGTCGAGCAGGAGCAGCTCGGGGTCGGTCATCATCGAGCGGGCGATGAGCACCCGCTTGCGTTCACCCTCGCTGAGCGTGCCGTACGTGCGTTCGGCGAGATGTTCGGCACCGACGCTCTCCAGCATGTCGACGGCCTGGGCGTAATCGACGTCCTCGTACTGTTCGCGCCACCGGCCGAGCACCGCGTAACCGGCGGAGACCACCAGGTCGCGGACGATCTCGCCGTCCGGAACCCGTTGCGACAGAGCCGAACTGCTCAACCCGACCCGCGACCGCAGCTCGGCCATGTCGGTGCGGCCGAGCCGCTCGCCGAGCACGTAGGCCGTCCCGGAGGAGGGATGCTCCAGGGCGGCGGCCATCCGCAGCAGCGACGTCTTGCCGGCGCCGTTGGGTCCGATGACCACCCACCGTTCGTCGAGTTCGACCGACCAGGTCACCGGACCGACGAGGGTCTTGCCGCCGCGTCGGAGGGTGACCCTGGCGAAGTCGATCAGCAGGTCTTCATCGACGGTTTCGTCGCGTTCGTCTCCGGCCGGCACTCGCTCATCGTAGTCAGGCGCGTGGTCGCGAACGCCCACCCGCTGACGGCGAGCCACCGCGTCGGCGTGAGGCGCAGGACCAGTTGCACCAGTGGGCCGATGCCGAGCGCGTAGACGACGGTGCCGACGCCGACGGTGCCGCCGAGGAGCCAGCCCGCGAGCAGCACGGTGGTCTCGATGGCGGTGCGGATCACCCGGACCGAGATCCCGGTGCGTCGCACCAGCCCGGTCATCAGGCCGTCGCGCGGACCCGGCCCCAGGCCGGCGCCGATGTACAGCACGGTGCTGACGGCGTTGAGCAGGACCGCCGTCAGCATCATCGCCGTGCGCACGGCGAGCCCGGACGGGCTCGGCAGCAGGGCCAGACCGGCGTCGACGGTGACGGCGATGACGACGACGTTGGCGACCGTCCCGATGCCGGGACGGTTGCGCAGCGGAATCCAGGCCAGCAGCACCGCGACGCCGACGACTGCCGAGGCCAGCCCGATCGACATGCCGGTGCGCTGTGCGAGGCCCTGGTGGAAGACGTCCCACGGGTCGAGGCCGAGGTCGGCCTCGACCATCAGCGCCATCGAGAAGCCGTAGCCGACCAGACCCGCCAGGAGCGCGGCGCCGCGCGCGACGTGACGCCTCATGCGTGGTCGGGGAAGCGCGCGCGGATCGCGTCGAGGTCGGCGCGGGCCCGCCGGGCATCGGCGTCGTCGAGGTGACCGGCCGAGCCGGCACGCGGCGCGGTGCGGAACACCCGGCCCCAGCGGCGGGCGGAATGAGACATCCGAGAGGTCCAGTGCTGTGTCATGCGGACATCGTGACGCGATACTGGACCCTCTTTCAATATCCACTTTTGCAAATCTGGCTTCCATTGGCTCAGGATGACGGTCATCTGGACCTCCTGAAACTCGATTGCGCACCGTGTCATCGACGTCTTAGGCTCGATGGCTTGCGAAGTAGGAGCCAGTGGCCCCAGACTGGCCTGGATGATCGAAGATCTGGCTGCCCGGCGTCTGGACGTCGACCTGCTCGCCCGCGAACTCGGGAACTGGCGCACGTCCGCGCACAGCGGCCCGGCGTACCAGGGGCTCGCCGACGGGCTGCGCATGCTGATCGTCGACGGGCGGGTACCGGTCGGCGCGCAACTGCCCAGCGAGCGTGCGCTTGCGGACGCGTTGCGGGTGTCACGGACCACCGTCACCGCGGCGTACTCCCAGATGCGCGACGACGGCTACCTCAACGGCCGGCGGGGTGCCCGCAGCACCACCGCGCTGCCGGTCGCGAGTCCCGGCGCGGCGACGCCGTCGGTGCCCACGGCGGTGAACCTGGCCGCCGCGACCTTCGCCGCCCCCGCGGACATCACGTCGCGGGCGTTCGCCCACGCCGCCGAGCACGTCACCCCCTACCTGCACGACATCGGGATCGAGCTGACCGGCGTCGCTCCCCTGCGCGCCGCGCTCGCTGAGCGCTACACCGCCCGCGGCCTGCCCACCGACCCCGACGAGATCATGGTGACCACCGGGGCGTTGCACGCGATCGGGTTGATCCTGGCCACCTACAGCCAGCCCGGCGACCGTGCCCTCGTCGAGCAACCCACCTACCACGGCGCGCTGTCGGCCATGGCGAGCCGCGGGATCCGTCCGGTGCCGGTGGCCGTCAGCAGCACCGGGTGGGACGTCGACGCCGTGGATGCCGCACTGCGTCAACTCAATCCGAGCCTGGCCTACTTCATCGTCGACAACCACAACCCGACCGGTCTCACACTGCCCGAGGCGGGTCGCCGGGACCTCGCGCGCGTCATCGCCGACACGCGCACCCGCACCATCGTCGACGAGACCATCACCGACATGTGGCTCGACCGCCCGGTGCCGGCGCCGCTCGCCGCGTCGCTGACCACCCGCCGCGACCTGGTGCTCACCGTCGGCTCGATGTCGAAGTCCTTCTGGGGCGGCCTGCGCATCGGGTGGATCCGCGCCGAACGCGCCACGCTCGCCACCATCGCCGCGCTGCGCCCGTCGGTCGACATGGGCACGCCGATCGTCGAACAGCTCGCCGCAGCACGGCTTCTCGCGTCCGAGGACGAGGTGCTCTCCGAACGCCGGGAGATCCTGCGGTCGCGCCGCGACCTGCTGCTCACCCTGCTGGGCGACCTGCTGCCCGACTGGCAGCCACTGCCCGGCACCGGCGGCATGTCGCTGTGGATCCGGCTGCCCGCACCGATGAGTTCGGCGCTGTCGGCGGCGGCGTCGCGGATGGGCCTGGAGATCCCGCCCGGCCCACGGTTCGGCGTCGACGGCACCCTCGAGCGGTTCATCCGGGTGCCCTACACGCTGCCCGACGACCAACTCACCGAGGCGATCGAACTGCTGTGCCGCGCCTGGCACGCCGTGACCGGCAGCGCCGGACCGGACCACGGCGCCGTCGTGGTCTGAGGATTCCCCGCTAGGGGATCTCCACCCGCCGGTAGGTGCCGTCCACGGCGTCGGCGGCCTCGATCTCACCGCGCGTGACCCCGAGCAGGAACAGCACGGTGTCGAGGTAGGGATGGCTCAGCGATGCGTCGGCCACTTCGCGCAGCGCGGGCTTGGCGTTGAACGCCACGCCCAGCCCGGCGGCGGTCAGCATGTCGATGTCGTTGGCGCCGTCGCCGACGGCCACGGTCTGTTCCATCGGCACGCCGGCCTGCTGGGCGAAGTCGCGCAGCGCCTTGGCCTTGCCCGGCCGGTCGATCATCGTGCCGACGACTCGACCGGTGAGCGTGCCGTCGACGATCTCGAGTTCGTTGGCGGCGACGAAGTCCATCATCAGCTCGTGCGCCAGCGGTTCTATGACCTGGCGGAAGCCGCCGGACACGATGCCGCAGTGGAATCCCAGCCGGCGCAGCGTGCGGATGGTCGTCCGGGCGCCGGGGGTCAGTTCGATCTGGTCGGCGACCTCGTCGAGCACCTCGGCCGGCAGCCCCCGCAGCGTGGCGACCCGCCGGTGCAGCGACTCGGCGAAGTCCAGCTCGCCGCGCATCGCGGCCTCGGTGACCTCCGCGACCGCGGCCAGCGCGCCGGCGCGTTCGGCCAGCATCTCGATGACCTCACCCTGGATCAGCGTGGAGTCGACGTCGAACACGATGAGCCGCTTGGCGCGTCGCGACAGGCTGTAGTCCTCGAGCGCGATGTCGACGCCCTCGTCCACCGCGACGCGGGCCAGCGCCTGCTGCAGCTGTCCGTAGGCCGCGCCCGGCGGCACCGAGACTCGCAGCTCGAGACCGGTCACCGGATAGTCGGAGACTCCGCGGATGGTGTCGATGTTGACGCCCAGCGCGGCGACCTCGCGGGCCACCACGCCGAACGCCTCGGCGCTGATCGGCCGCCCCAGCACCACGATGGTGTGCGTCGACGGCTCCCGCAGCACCGGCAGGTCGTCGCTGCGCTCGATCGTCACCTCGAGGCCCACGCCGCGGATGGCGTCGTGCAGTTCGTCGCGCAGCGCCGGGCCCCCGGCGATCTCACCGGGGCCGGCGACGAGCACGCCGAGCGTGAGGCGGCCACGGACCACCACCTGCTCGACGTTGAGCAACTCGACGTCGTGGCGTGCGAGCACCTCGAACAGCGCTGAGGTGACGCCGGGCTGATCGCGTCCGGTGACGGTGATGAGGACCGACACCCTTGACGTAGTCACGCCTTCGGTCAGGTGCGCACTTGAGCGTCGTCGAGGCGCGTGACGTCACCGTCGTCGGGGCCGTGTGCCCGTCCGACGTGCGCTTCGGCGCGCATCCGCTCCACCATGTGCGGGTAGTGCAGCTCGAACGCCGGCCGCTCGGAACGGATCCGGGGCAGCTCGGTGAAGTTGTGCCGCGGCGGCGGGCAGCTGGTGGCCCACTCCAGGGAGTTGCCGTAACCCCAGGGATCGTCGACCACGACCGGCTCGCCGTAGCGCCAGCTCTTGAACACGTTCCACACGAATGGCAGCGTCGAGATGCCGAGGATGAACGCGCCGATCGTCGAGACGATGTTCAGCGTGGTGAAGCCGTCCGACGGCAGGTAGTCCGCGTACCGACGCGGCATGCCCTCGTCGCCCACCCAGTGCTGCACCAGGAACGTGGTGTGGAAGCCGATGAACGTCAGCCAGAAGTGCAGCTTGCCGAGGCGCTCGTCGAGCAGGCGGCCCGTCATCTTCGGGAACCAGAAGTAGATGCCCGCGTAGGTGGCGAACACGATGGTGCCGAAGAGCACGTAGTGGAAGTGCGCGATGACGAAGTAGCTGTCGGTGACGTGGAAGTCCAGCGGCGGGCTGGCGAGCAGCACGCCCGACAGGCCACCGAGCAGGAACGTGATGAGGAAGCCCACCGAGAACAACATCGGTGTCTCGAACGTGAGTTGGCCCTTCCACATCGTGCCGATCCAGTTGAAGAACTTGATGCCGGTCGGCACGGCGATGAGGAACGTCATGAAGCTGAAGAACGGCAGCAGCACCGCGCCGGTGGCGTACATGTGGTGCGCCCACACCGCCACCGACAGGGCGGCGATGGCCAGCGTCGCGTAGATCAGCGTCGTGTAACCGAAGATCGGCTTGCGGCTGAACACCGGGAAGATCTCGCTCACGATGCCGAAGAACGGCAGCGCGATGATGTAGACCTCCGGGTGTCCGAAGAACCAGAACAGGTGCTGCCACAGCAGGACGCCGCCGTTGGCGGGGTCGTACACGTGGGCGCCCAGGTGGCGGTCGGCGGCGAGGCCGAACAGCGCGGCGGTCAGCAGCGGGAAGGCCAGCAGCACCAGGATCGACGTCACCAGGATGTTCCAGGTGAAGATCGGCATCCGGAACATGGTCATGCCCGGAGCGCGCATGCAGACCACGGTGGTGATCATGTTGACCGCGCCGAGGATGGTGCCCAGACCGCCGACGGCCAGGCCCATGATCCACAGGTCACCGCCCGCGCCCGGGGAGTGGATGGCGTCGGTCAGCGGCGAGTACGCCGTCCAGCCGAAGTCGGCCGCACCGCCGGGGGTGATGAAGCCGGCAATGGCGATCAGCGCGCCGAAGAGGAAGAGCCAGAACGAGAAGGCGTTGAGCCGCGGGAACGCGACGTCGGGGGCACCGATCTGCAGCGGCAGCACCAGGTTCGCGAAGCCGAACACGATGGGCGTCGCATAGAACAGCAGCATCACCGTGCCGTGCATGGTGAACAGCTGGTTGTACTGCTCGTTGGACAGGAACTGCAGCCCGGGCAGGGCCAGCTCGGTCCGGATGAACAGGGCCATCAGGCCACCGATGAAGAAGAACATGAAGCAGGCGACGCAGTACATCATGCCGATCAGCTTGTGATCGGTGGTGGTCACCAGCTTGTAGATCAGGTTGCCCTTCGGCCCCATCCGGGGCGGGAAGGGGCGCCGGGCCTCGAGTTCTCCGATTGGGGGCGCTTCGGCTACCAACAGATCCTCCAAAGTTTCGGCGGGCAGGACCCGCACGTGCTTTGAAGGTGATGGTAGTCCCCTCGTGCGACGTCTGGCGCCATGGGTCCTACAACTCGTCGTATTTCGTCATCGTTTCCCGGACAGCGCTGCTCGAGGTGCTCTCAGCAGGCCGGATGTTACCGTCGCGTCGTGCGCTCCCCCAGTCCGCGACTCGGCCGGATCAGCGCTGGTGCAGCCGTTCTGACCGCTGCGGCGGTCACCGTGCTCGGCGGCTGCGGCGGGCTCGGCGGAACCGAGTCGCCCGCCGCGTCGCCGTCGGGCGCACCGGTGACCAGCACCACCAAGGTGGCCGGCGCCGGCGTCCTCGGCAACCAGCGCAGGCCCGACGAGTCGTGCGCGCCGGAACCCGCGCGGCTCGACGACGGACCGGAGCGCCGCGACGTGCGCCACGCCGCGGGCAGCACCGAGGTGGTGGCCGACCCGCAGCGCATCGTCGTGCTCTCCGGCGACCAGCTCGACGCGCTGTGCGCGCTGGGCCTGCAGTCGCGCATCGTGGCGGCGGCCCTGCCGGACGGGGCCACCGGGCAGCCGTCCTATCTCGGACGGGTGATCCACGACGTACCGGCCGCGGGCACGCGGACCACGCCGGACCTCGACGCCGTCCGCGCCGCCCGGCCGGACCTGATCCTGGGCTCGCAGGCGCTCACCCCACAGCAGTTCGGGCCGCTGTCGGAGATCGCGCCGACCGTGTTCACCGGCCCGCCCGGCGCCGCGTGGCGCGACACGCTGCGCACCGTCGCCGAGGCGACCGGCCGCGCCGGCGCGACCACCGGACTGCTCGACGGGTTCACCGACGCCGCCAAGCGGACGGGCGCCCAGAACGACGCCGTGCACTACCAGGCCTCTGTGGTACGGCTGACCGACACGGTGGCCCGCGTGTACGGCACCGACGACTTCCCGGGCAGCGTGCTGGGCGCCGTCGGCGTCGACCGACCCGCGGCGCAGCGCTTCTCCGACGAGCCCTACCTGGAGATCGGCACGACCGACCTCGACGACGCCGACTTCTCCGCCGCCGAGGGCGACGTCGTCTACGTGTCCTTCGCCTCTCCGGCCGCCAAGGCGCGTGCCGCCGACGTGCTCGGCAGCGACGCGTGGAAGCGGCTGTCGGCCGCCAAGGACGGCCGGGTCTACGTGGTGAACGACGAGGTGTGGCAGTCCGGTGAGGGCATCGTCGCCGCCCGCGGCATCCTCGACGACCTCCGCTTCCTCAACGCGCCCATCAATTGACGCCTCGCGTCGCCGCGTGCAGCGCCTGCTGCCCGAACTGGTTCACCCCCATCGCCCCGTCGGGCAGTACCAGCTCGCCGGACGCGATCCGCTTCCGCAGGTAGGCGAACGTCTGCGCGGTCTGCGCGAACAGGTGCTCGCCGGCCCGCAGTGGCGGACGGGCAACGTCGCCGTCGCGCACGAAGCGGGGCAGCGGCCGCACCTCGGTGTCGTAGTCGACGTTGAAGAACAGCGGGAAGGAGTAGCGCTCCTCGACGACCTTGCGGACGCGGTGACTGGTTGCGACGAACGCGCCGTTGGTCCACAGCTCCAGCAGATCCCCGACGTTGACCACGAACGTGTCCGGGACCGGTGGCACGTCGATCCACTCCCCCGACCCGTTCATCACCTCGAGTCCGGGCGCGGTCGGCTTCAGCAGGGTGAAGCATTCGTAGTCGGTGTGCGCGCCGATGCCGAGCACGTCCTCGGCATCCGGGTTGAACGGGTAGTGCACCAGCCGCAGCTGGCTCGGCGTCTTGGTGGCGTGCCGGCAGAACACGCCGGGGTCCTCGCCGAGCGCGACGGCGAACGCCGCGAGCAGCTGGTGTCCCACCTCGAGCACCGCGTCGTAGTACGCCGTCACCGCCTCGGCGAAGCCCGGCAGGTCGGGCCAGGTGTTGGGGCCGAGCATCGGGTTGCCCGCCAGGTGATCGGGGTCGTCGGCCGGCAGGTCCAGCGCGGTGTCGAAGGCCTCCTTCAGATCCGGCGTCCCCGACTCCACGCCCTCCTCGCCCACCGGCACGTAGCCGCGGTGGCACCGCGACAGCCCGATGTAGCTGCGCATCTTCTCCTCCAGCGGCAGCGCGAAGAACCGCGTCGTGGCGGCGAGCAGCCGCTCGAACAGCGCTTCGTCGACGCCCGTGCCGCTGACGTAGAAGAACCCGATGTCGGCTGCGGCGGAGCCGAGTTCGGCCGCGACGCGCGCCCGCGCCGCCGGGTCGGCGGACCGCAACCCGCTGACGTCGATGACGGGCACCGACGTGAACGACGCCACGCTCATGGGATGACCTCTCCTTCGGTTCGTGCGACGTGCCAGGCCACGCCGTCGAGATCGACCGACTCCGGGGTGAATCGGATGGTCCGCCACGTCGCGTCGCCGACGGCGCCGACGACGACCGTGCCGGGCACGGCGACGCCGAAGCGGTCGCCCACGCGCAGCAGCACGCCCGGCGCACCGTCGGCGCCGGCCAGGAACGCGGCCCACCGCGGTGTCGCTGCACCCTGGTCGCGCCGCCAGTGTTCGACGTAGTCGGCGTGCACGCCGGTCTCCACCAACGTGTCCTCCTCCCAGCGCATCTCGCCCTCGTCGGGTGCGCCCGGTGGTGTCTGGTCGACGGCCCGGTGCCAGGTGAAGACCGACCCGGCCTGGGTGAGGGTCCCGGCGAACCCCCGCGAGTCGACGTAGGCGGTGTCGCCCTGCAGCCAGACGACGTCGGTGCCGGTGTCGCGGGAGCCGTCGGCCTCGACGAGCAGGACCCGCCGCCACAGTCCGGCGCACGTCGCCAGGGACACCTCGCTCACGCCGACTGCTCCCACATCCGGCGCAGCTGGGCCAGCCCGGCGGCGGTCGGCGTGCCGAGCGCGCGGACCCGCGCGATGCCGCCGTCGGGGTAGGCGGCCACGCGCAGCGCGGTGACGTCGGCGACGTCGACGCGGAAGACCTGGCGCGCGTCGGCGATCAGCGCCGTCCGCGGCAGCACCGGCACGTCGAACGGCACCAGCGCCCAGCCGTGGTCGTCGTCGGGCGTGGTCCGACTCCCCAGCACCTCCACCGCGGTGGAGGCGTTGAACACGAAGTGGGACGTGTCGATCTCGACGCGGCGCAGATCGGCGGGCGCGGCGAACGAGATGAGGACGGCGTCGTGGGTGTCCGGTCCGACGTCGCGGCGGCGTCGCGTCTCCCAGCCGTCACCCATGTTGCGGGGCCGGTCGGGCGCGAGCAGGACGTCGGCGTGCGAATAGAAGCTGTCGCTGCACCATTCGAGCCGCCCGCCGTGTTCGAGGCCGGACACCTCGACCGTGACGTCCTCCCACGCGGCCGGGTCGGGGATCACCTCGCCGTAGGCCCGTAGGCGGGCGACCCCGCCGTCGGAGGCCAGTCGCAGCCGCACGTGCGTCCAGCGGCGCCGGTCGTCGACCGCCAGCAGGTTGTGTGCGTCCGGGGCCAATACCGCGCGGTCCACCAGCGGCGTCCACCGCACCGCCGCCGAGGTGGGATCGGCGGTGCGGTCCAGGGCGCACGCCTCGACGCAGCAGGCGGTCGGGTGGTTGCCGGAGAAGAAGCGGGTGTCGACGTCGACGGCGTGGATGCGGCCCGGCGCCCCGAGACGCACGATGGCCCAGTCGCCGTCGCGTCCGGCGTGGCGACGGGTTTCCCAGCCGTCGACCACTTCGCCGCGCAGGTCGTAGGTGCCGGGCACGAACGCCGGTTCGGCCGGATCGACGAGACGCTCCTTGACGCCGAAGGATTCGTCGCTGGCGGCCACGACGCTGCCGCCGAGCGTGCGGACGGCGAGGTCGACCCGGTGCAGTGGCGTCACGCGGCCACCGGCTCGTACACCGTCCGGCCCGCGACCCAGGTCCGCGTCACGGCGCCGCGCAGCGTCATCCCGTCGTAGGGGGTGGGCGGGTGGCGGTGTCGCAGGTCGGCCGCGTGCACCTGCTGCGAGGCGTCCGGGTCGAACGCGCACAGGTCCGCCCGCATGCCGACGGCGATCGCACCCCGGTCGGCGAGTCCGGCGATCTCGGCGGGACGCCGCGACATCCAGCGGCTCAGTTCGGCGAGGCCGAAGCCGCGCTTCGCGGCGTGCGACCACACTGCCCGCGGCCCCAGTTGCAGCGACCCGATGCCGCCGAACACCGTGCCGAAGTCGCCGTGTCCCTTGGCCACTGGTGCACAGGGCGAGTGGTCGGACACCACGGCGTCGATCGTGCCGTCGGCCAGGGCGTCCCACAGCGCCTCGCGGTCGTGCGACCGGCGGATCGGCGGGCATACCGCGAATTCGGTGCCGCCGTCGGGCACCTCCTCCGCCGCGAACGTCAGGTAGTGCGGGCAGGTCTCCGCGGTCACGGCGACGCCGGATCGCCGCGCCTGCGCGAGCAGGTCGAGCACCGCGGCACTCGACACGTGCACCACGTGTGCGCGCGCGCCGGTGGCGCGGGCGGTCTCGATGACGAGCGCCACGGCCTCGGTCTCGGCCGCGGCGGGCCGCGAGTCGAGGAAGGACGCGTAGCGCCGGCCGCTCGGCGCCGGACTCGCCGCGATCACGTCGTGACTCTCGGCGTGCACCAGCAGCACCGAGTCCAGCTCGGCGATCCGGGCCATCACCCTGCCGAACTGTTCGGGCGCCAGGTGCCCGAAGCGCGGGTTGCCGGATTCGGTGAGGAAGCACTTGAACCCCAGCACGCCCGCCTCCGCCAGGGGACCCAACTCGTGGGTGTTCTCCGGCACCGCGCCACCCCAGAAGTGGACGTCGACGAGGCAGTTGCCCTCGGCAGCACTGCGTTTCTCGTGCAGCGCAGCGACGCTGGTCGTCACGGGCACCGAGTCGAGCGGCATGTCCACCAGGGTGGTGATGCCCGCGGCCGCGGCGGCCGCGGTCGCCGTGCCGAAGCCCTCCCAGTCGGTGCCCGGGTCGTCGACGTGGACGTGGGTGTCGACGAACCCGGGCAGCAGGACGCCGTCGACGTCGGTCGAGGCGGCGGCGTCGTAGTGCGCGTCGCGGTCGCCGACCTCGACGATGACGCCCGCGGCGACGGCCACGGCGGCCGGGCGGATCTCGTCGCCGAGCAGCACGCGGTCGCTGCGCAGGACCAGGTCCATCAGCCGCCGAACCGGTCGTGGAAGTGGCGCGTCATCTCCGGCCACACGTGCGGGTCGTGACCGGGGATCAGCGGGTACCCCTTGTCGGCCGCCAGCCGCTTGAGCCTGCGGATCGGTTCCACGGTGTCCTGCGGATCCACGTCGATGTAGCCGCCGATGGGCAGCTCGTGCTCGATGTTCTCGGTGAGATCGGCGGCGTCGAAGGCGAACACGTACCCGTGCGCGCCGGTCTCCCCCGTCACGCTCTCGTCGAGATCGACCACGAAGCTCTGGTGGCCCGGCGTGTGGCCGTACGTCGGCACCGCGGTGATGCCCGGCGCGACCTCGGCCTCGCCGTCGGCCAGTCGCCAGTCGATGTTCGGATCGTCGAAGTCCACCCGGACGATCGCATTCCGTTCCGGCTCCGGGTGATTCGACAACCCGTACTCGAGTTCCCGGCGCTGGGCGTGCACCGGAACCCGGCCGGCGAACAACTTCAGCCCGCCGGCGTGGTCGTGGTGCAGATGGCTGACCGCGACGGTGTGGATGGCGTCGAAGTCGACCCCGACCTCGGCGAGACGCTGCTCGATCGGCTCGCCCGGCCCCGGCAGCACCGGACGGTACTCGACGGTCGGGAAGAACCGCCGCGACAGCGCCGGGTCCCGTACCAGTGCGGTGTTGAAGCCGGTGTCCAGCAGCACCCACCCGCCGTCGGTCTGCAGCAGCACCCCGGGGACCGGCTCCCGCAGCCGCTCCTCGGGCGGGGCGCCGTACACCGAGACCGACTTCGGCAGCTCCTCCCAGCCCAGCGTCAGCAGGATGATCCGCCGGACGCCACTCTTGCGCAGCAGTGTCGCCATCAGCCCACCGACAGCGCCGCGAGGCGCAGCGAGTTCGGGTTGGTCACCACGTGCGCCTGTTCCATGCCCTTGAGCCAGGGTTGCGCCACCATGAAGTCGTTGACGTTGGCGAGGTTGAGCCAGCAGCCGGTCTTGACCGCCTCCTCACCGGCCGTGGAGAAGTCGTCGACCGAGCCGGTCGGCAATCCCTTGGCCAGGGCGTCGGTGATCGGCGGTGCGGAGCACCCGAGCAGGTTCAGGCCACCGTCGGGGTCCCAGGAGATGTGGCCCCAGGTGTACGGCGAGGGCGCGTCGGGCCAGCCGAGGTACGCCAGCAGTTCCGGCGCGGCCTGGCCGTCACCGCCGATCCAGCCGTAGATCTCCGACGTGGGGTAAGCCTGCACCTTCGCGGTCAACCCGGCCGCGGCCAGCTGGGTCTGGATGAGGTTGCTGATCAGCTGGTTGTCCGGGTTGCTCGAGTCGTAGCCGATGGTGATGCTCTTCTGATCGGCGGGCAGTCCCGCAGCGATGCCGGACAGCACCGACGCATCGTGCGTCACCGACTGCTTGCCGTACTCGGCGGCCATCATGTTCGACGGGTAGATCTGTTCGGCCTTCTCGCCGCGTCCGAAGTACGTCTGCTTGACCAGCTCGTCGACGTCGATGGCCTGCATGACCGCGGTGCGGTTCTTGACGTCGGTCATCATGCCCTTCTTCGGGTTGACGTAGACGAAGTTCGACATCATGGTCGGCAGTGAGTAATTGGCGAACGCCTTGTTGTCGAGATAGCTCTGCACGGCCGAGGACGGCAGGTCGTGCAGGATCGCCGCGAGCTGGCCGTTGTTGAACTGCAGCTGCTGCGCCGAGACGTCGGTGATCACCGGCATCTCGACCTTCTCGAAGTACGGCTTCGGCCCCCAGTACCCGGGATACGCCGTCAGCTGGTAACGCGACCCGACCTCGGCGGCCGTCAGTGTGTACGGACCGGTGCCCAGGTCGTGACTGGTCAGGTAGGCCTGCGCGTGGTCACCGCCCGCGTTCTTGGCGAGACCCTCCGGGCTGAGCATGCGCGGCCCGTAGGGGCAGGCGAGGTAGTCGAGGAACGCCGAGTTGGGCGCCTTGAGGGTGACCGTGACGTCGTAATCGCCCTGCGTCGTCACCGATTCGACGTCGGCCACCATGTAGGCCGGACCCTGGTTGACGGCGGTCCGGCGGTCGAAGGAGGCCTTGACGGCAGCCGACGTGAACGGTGTGCCGTCGTGGAACGTCACGCCCTGGCGGAGTTTGAAGGTGAAGACCCGGTTGTCCGGTGAAGCCGTCCACTCGGTGGCCAGCAGCGGCTCGAGTTCGGGCTTCTCGGTGCCGCCCTTGTACTGCAGCAGACCCTCGTACGTGTTCGTGGTCAGCAATAGGCCCTGGCCGGCGTAGTAGACGTCGGGGTCCGGCGGCTGGCCGGGGTCCTGCAGGAAGGACAGGTGCAGCACCTTGTCGGTGGGGGCCGCGTTGGGCGTGCTGCTGCCACCGGAATCCGAACCGCCGCAGGCGGTGAGGGCCAGGACGGCGGTCGCGCCGACGGCCAGCAGGGTGCGCAGTTTCATCGTGCGGCTCCTTCGAGGACGGTGCGGGACGAGAACGCGGCGAGGATCTCCTCGGTGGTCCGCGTGGCCCCGGTTTGCAGGTACTCCATGGCGTCGAGCGCGGCGTCGTGGCGGTACTCCGACGAGCCGCCGACGCAGTCGGTGACGACGCGCACGTGGAAGTCGCGCTGATGGGCGTCGGCGAACGTGTAGTGCACGCAGACGTCGGTCAGCCCACCGATGAGGATCAGCGTGTCGGCCTTCAACCCGGACAGCACGATCTCGAATTCGGTGCCGATGAAGCCGGAGTAACGCCGCTTGACGATGTGGAACTCGGCGTTCGGTCCGTCCAGGTCGGGCAGCAGGGCGGGGTGCAGCGGCGTCCCGGGCCTGCCCTCGATGCAGTGCGGACCCTCCACACCGTCGAGTTCGCGACCGAAGTCGACGCCGCTGGCGCGGTGCACCTCCTGGAAGAACACGATCGGGACGTCGGCGGCGCGGGCGGCGGCGATCAGGCGTTGCGCCCGCTCGATCCGCTCGGCGTAGCCCGGCATGTGCGGAATGCCGACCTCCTCGACCGGCATGTCGCCGGACTCCTGCATGTCGACGACGACCAGCACGGGGTTGCCCACGATCAGTGGCTGTTTCGGCACCTATCCTCCTGTGACTGCGATTCGGGGGTCTGCGACGGCCTGGAGCAGGTCCACGACCGTGTTGATGAACACGTAGAGGGCGCCGAGCATCAGCGTGACGCCGGCGATGGCCGGGAAGTCGGCCACCGGGATGCTCTGCGCGATGTACTGGCCGATGCCGGGCCAGCCGAAGACCTGCTCGACCACCAGCACGCCGGAGAACATCAGGCCGACCTGCAGGCCGGTCATCGACAGCGCGGCGCCGACGGAGTTGCGCAGGACGTGGCGCGCCATGATCTGGGTCTCCGACAGTCCCTTGGCGCGTGCGGTTCTCGCGTAGTCGCTGTCGACGTCGCCGAGCAGGCTGCTGCGCAGGACGCGGCCGATGGCGACGGCGGGACCGAGCGCGATGACGAACGCGGGCAGCAGGAGGTGATGCAGGGCGTCGGCGACGACGTCGAAGCGGCCGCGCAGGAGCCCGTCGAGGGTGAGCAGTCCGGTCGGGCCGGGGTCGACGTCGGTGATGCCGGTGCGGCCGTTGGCGGGTACCCAGCCGAGCGTCTTGTAGAAGACCAGCAACCCGAGGATGCCGAGCAGGAACATCGGCGCCGAGGATCCGGTGAACAGCACCGCGCGCAGCAGGCCGGCGCCGCGCCACCGCAGCGTGGTGCTGAAGGCGAGCAGCACGGCCAGCAGGATGGCGATGACGAGCCCGAAGAGCGCGAGTTCCAGTGTGGCGGGGACGAAGTCGCCGAGGTCGCTCAGCACCGCGTGGCGGGTGCGGTAGGACGTGCCGAGGTCCCCGGTGACGGCGCCGGTCAGGTAGTGCCAGAACTGCACCAGGATGGGGTCGTTCAGGCCCAGGGCCTCCCGGCGGGCGGCGACCGCGTCGGCGGAGGCCTGCGCGCCGAGCTGGGCCTTGACCGGGTCGAGCGGGGAGACGTGCTGCAGCACGAACATGACACCGGTGAGCGCTACCAGGATCGCCACCATGGCGCCCAGCCGGCTCGCCACGAATGCCTTCATCGGTTGGTCCTCATCAGGTTGCGCAGGCAGTCGCCGGCGACGTTGCCGACCAGGGCGAGGACGAGCACGCCGAGGCCCGGCATGACCGGCACCCACCACTGCTGCAGGAAGTAGCTGAGATTGCGAGCCGAGTCGGCGCCCAGTTCCGGTGCCGGAGCGGCTTGCCCGAGTCCGAGGAACGACAGGGCGGCGAGCGTCAGGATCAGCGTGCCGATGTCGAGGCTGGCGGCCACCAGCGCGTTGGGCACCGCGCCGGGAAGCAGGTGGCGGGTGGCGACGCGGATGCGGCTGGTGCCGGCGAGGCGCGCCGCCTCGACGTGCGGCCGTGCCGCGAGCCGCGC
The DNA here is from genome assembly GCF_008329645.1 of Mycolicibacterium grossiae. Lineage (NCBI taxonomy): Bacteria > Bacillati > Actinomycetota > Actinomycetes > Mycobacteriales > Mycobacteriaceae > Mycobacterium > Mycolicibacterium grossiae. Next base: position 3,217,245 of record NZ_CP043474.1, on the reverse strand, counting down.
CACCTCGCCGCGGACCAGCCGGGCGTAGAAGGGCCACCACACGATGGACACGGCGATCAGCGTGTGCACGAAGCCGGGACCGAGAGCCGCGACCACCGCGATGGCGAGGACCGGCGCGGGCAGGCTGAGGAAGCCGTCGGTGATGCGCATCAGGACCGTGTCGACCCAGCCGCCCGTGGCGCCGGCGATCAGGCCGATCAGGCCACCGATGAGCAGGCCCACCGCGACGACGACGAGCGCGGCGAACCAGCTCGACCGGGCGCCGTACAGCACCCGGGACAGGATGTCGCGGCCGATGGAATCGGTGCCGAGCACGAAGCCGTTCTCGCCGGGCGCCCGCAGCGGCATGCCTGCCGGGACCAACGGATCGTGCGGGGCCAGCACCGGCACGGCGAGGACCACCAGGGTGACGACGACGACGAGCGAGAACCCGATCCAGTTGAGCAGCCGCGAGTCGGTGCGCAGCAGCGACGGCAAGCGGGTCCGCCCGCGCAGCAGGGGTGCCGCCGGGGCGGCGGGGACGACGGTGGCCATCTACAGCGCCCTTCGTTCGATGCAGGCCACCTGGTGCGGATTGGCCGGGGTGCCCTCCAGGCGCACGTCCAGGTCCTCGGCGCCGCACGTGTCGACGGAGATGGGACATCGCGGGTGGAAGGCGCAGCCGCTGGGCGGGGACAGTGGGCTCGCGGGTTCGCCTGCCAGCACCCGTGATTCGCGTCCGAGGTCCGGGATGGAGTCGACCAACGCCTGGGTGTAGGGGTGCGCGGGCGCGCCGATCACCCGCTCGGCGGGGCCGATCTCGACGATGCGCCCGAGGTACATGACGGCGATGCGATCGGCGACGACGCGGGCCACCGACAGGTCGTGCGTGACGAACACGACGGACATGTCGAGGGTGCGGCGCAGGTCGCCGATGAGGTTGAGCACCGATGCCGCCAGCGACACGTCGAGCGCGCTGGTCGGTTCGTCGCACAGCAGCACCGACGGCGGCACCACGGTGGCCCGGGCCAGTGAGACGCGCTGCCGCTGGCCGCCGGACAGCTGGCCGGCGCGCGACGTCGCGACGTCGGCGGGCAGGCCGACGCGTTCGAGCACCTCGACCACCGCATCGCGGCGCTCGCGGCGCGACGCCCCGGTGCCCCGGAGCCGCTCGGCGATGAGCTCGCCGACCGACAGCCACGGCGTCAACGAGGCGCCCGCGTCCTGGAAGACCATCTGCGGGCGGCGGCCGCCCGGGAGGTCGACGGTGCCCGAGGTCGCCTTCTCCAGACCGGCGATGACCCGCAGCAGCGTCGACTTGCCCGATCCGCTCTCCCCCACCAGTGCCACCGATTCGCCGTGCCCGACGCGCAGCGACACGCCGCGCAGCGCCTGCAGCTTGCCGTGACGCGCGACGGTGAACGACTTGGTGACGTCACGCAGCACGACGGCGGGCGGCTGATCGGACGTCCCGGCGGTCGCGGGGTACGGCTCGGAGGTGTTCGTCGCCGTCGTCCCGAGGCCTGCGGTGACGTCGGCCACGGTGCGGATGCAGGCGCTGACGCGGGTGGGGGCGACGGCGATGGGCTCCGGTGGCGTGCGGGTGCAGTCGTCGTCGGACAGCGCGCAGCGCGGGGCGAAGGCGCAGCCCGGGGGCGGCGCGACGGGGCTGGGCACCGAGCCGGCGAGGGCGGCGAGCCGACGGTCGCGAGCCGTCTCGAGCGTCAGCCGGGAGCGCAGTAGTCCGTGCGTGTAGGGGTGCGCCGGGGTGCCGAGAACGTCGGCGGTGGGCCCGATCTCGGCGATGCGCCCGGCGTACAGCACCGCGATGCGATCGGAGATCTGCGCGGCGACGCCGAGGTCGTGGGTGATCAACACGATGCTGCAACCGATCTCGTCGCGCAGCCGCCGCAGCAGGCGCAGGACCTGCGCCTGCACGGTGACGTCCAGCGCGGTGGTCGGCTCGTCGGCGATGATGAGGGCGGGATCGCCGGCGATCGCGATCGCGATCATGACGCGCTGGCGCAGGCCGCCGGACAGCTCGTGCGGGAACGCGCGCATCCGCCGCGCGGGGTCGGGGATGCCGACGGCCGTCAGCAGGCGCAGGGCCTCGGCGTCGCTTCCCGCGGCTTCGGCGACCTGCCTGCCGATGCGCATCGTGGGGTTGAGCGACGTCATGGGGTCCTGGAACACCGCACCGAGGTCGAGGCGGCGGACCTTGCGGAGCGCCTTGGCGTCGCCGTGCACCATGTCCGAGCCGGTGACGCGCACGGTGCCGTCGACCGCGGCGCCCTCGGGCAGCAGGCCGAGCAGGGTGAAGCCCAGGACGCTCTTGCCGGATCCGGATTCGCCGACCAGGCCGAGGATCTCGCCGGGTGCGATCGCCAGCGAGACGCCGCGCAGCGCATGCACGTCGGCGCCGTTGCGGCGGAACGTGACTCGCAGGTCGCCGACGGTGGCGACCGGGTCGGCCGTCGGCGGGACCCCGGACGGCACCGGCGCAGCGGTGTCACGGTCGGCGTCGACTGCGGATGCGGCCATGCCCATCGAGAAGCACTCCCAGCGGTGAGCGTGTGGCGCCGGCGACGCGGATGTCCGCAACCGCTGGCCTGTCAGTTGACAGTTTTGCGGCCTCGCCGGCCCCGTGGGTGTCGGCGCTGTAACCAATCCGCGGCGTAGGTAACCGATGGGTGTCGCGTGTTTCTATCGCATGACAGATATGAGGGGGCTACCGATTCGGGGTCCGCATGGGCCACGATGGGGACATGTCGCTGACCCGGGCCGGTCGCCCCCGCCTGCACGACCAGCGCCGTCCGGGAACGACGGCGCGTGACGAAATCCTCGATGCCGCAGGCGAACTCTTCACCACCGCCGGCTACACCGCCACCTCGACGCGGTCGATCGCCGAGTCGGTCGGGATCCGGCAGGCGTCGCTGTACCACTACTTCAAGACCAAGGACGACATCCTGTGCGCGCTGCTGAGCCAGACCGTCGCGCCCACACTGGGTTTCATTCCGAGCCTCCTCGGCGCCCAGCCGGCGCTCACCGCGGCCGAGCACCTGCACGCACTGGCCGCGTTCGACGGTGAGCAACTCCTGTCCGGGCGGTGGAACCTCGGGGCGCTGTACCTGCTGCCCGAACTGCGCGACGCCCGCCTGGAGCCGTTCTGGTCCGACCGCGAGCGGCTGCGGTTGCACTACCTGGCGCTGAGCCGCGCGGTGATCGACCAGACCGGCGTGCACCCCGCCGCGGCCGATCTGCCGTTCCGCCTGGTGGAGTCACTGGTCAACGTGTGGTCGGTGCCCGAGGGGCCGCAACGCGCCGAGCTGCCGCTGCACGTGGCCGACGCCGGCCTACGCGTGCTCGGCGTCGCCGACGACGCGATGCGGGCGCTGCGCCGCCGCAGCCTGCGCGAGATGCGCCGCTACACCCGGGCTGCATCCGAGGACGGTTCCGCCGACGGCGCAGCCGCCGCCCTCAGATAGCTCGGCCAGTCGCCGTACCCGGAGACGTCCACGCCGTCGCGCCAGGCGTCGAAGGCGCACCCGAATCCCACGACGTCGGTGCCGTCGGCGAGGGTCACCCGCCCCAGCGACATCGGCTCGGGCAGCGCGGCGAGGAAGTCGCCCAGCATCGCCGTGCCCACCAGCCACAGTTCGCCGCCGATCGACACGCCGTCGGCGGCGCCGACGCGGGTGAGCCCGGGTTTCGGCGGGCTGGTGTCCAGGCGCGCCATCCGATAGAGCGGCGCGGTGCGCGTCGGACCCAGCCAGCGCGCGCCGCGGTCGGTCAGCTGCCAGGTGAGCGGCTGACCCCGTAGGTGCGCGCCGACGACGAGCAGCTCGACGGCGGACAGACCGGCGCGCGTCGGCCACGGCGCGGCACTCGCCGCGGCGGCCGCCGCTCCGGGCGCGGCGACCGGGGGCGTCGGGGCGACGACCCGCCGGGCCAGGTCGAGCGCGACGGCGTCGGCGCCGGCCCGGGCGATCACCGAGACGCCGAACTGGTCGTCGCCCGCCGTGCCCGAGGGGACGGCCACTGCGCACAGATCCATTAGGTTGCAGAAGTTGGTGTAGGTCCCCAGCCGCGCGTTGACGGCAACGGGTTCGGCGGCCACCTCGGCGAGGGTGGGATGTTCGGTGGTGGTTGGCACCAGCATGGCGTCGCACTCAGCGATCGACGCCATGGCGACCGAGGTGAGTTCCATCAGCCGCACGCGGTCGCGCAGCAGCGTGGTGGCCGCGACGGTGCCCGCCGCCGAGACGATGGCGCCGACGGTCGAGTCGACCGCGGCGTCCGCGTCGTCGCGGTGCGCGTCGACGAAGTCGCCGACCGCTTCGTGCCGCTCGGCGACCAGACCACCGTCGTAGAGCAGGCGCGCGGCCGCGAGGAAGGGAGCGATGTCGACCTCGCGCACCGTGACGCCGCTCTCGGCCAGCCGGACGGCGGCCGCGTGGAAGGCCTCCCGCCACGCCGGCGAGAGCCCGGGCACATCGCTGGGTACCGCCACGACCGGGACGTCCGGCGCCGCCAGCGGCGCACCGGGGGCGAACGGGCGGGCGCCCGCGTCGTCCCCCGGGCCGGCGATGACGCCCATCGCGACGTCGGCGGTGTCGATGTCGCGGGCGAACACGGTGACGCAGTCGTAGCGGCGGCAGGCCGGGACCACACCGTCGACGGGGACGACCCCGATCGTCGGCTTGATGCCCACGATGCCCTGCAGCGCCGCCGGGACGCGTCCCGACCCGGCGGTGTCGGTGCCGAGCGCGACGTCGACCAGACCGAGTGCGACGGCGACGGCGGAGCCGGCACTGGAACCCCCGGAGACGTGCGCGGGACGACGGGCGTCCCGGACCGCGCCGTAGGGGCTGCGGGTGCCGACGAGCCCCGTGGCGAACTGGTCGAGGTTGGTGGCGCCCAGCACCACCGCGCCCGCGGCCCGCAGCCGCGCCACCACGGGGGCGTCGACGGCCGCCGGTGTGGTTGCGAAGCCGGGACATGCGGCCGTGGTGGGCAGCCCGGCGACGTCGACGTTGTTCTTCACCGCAGCGACCAGTCCGGCGAGCGGCAGTTCCTCCCCCGCGGCGGCCGCGGCGTCGACCGCCTCGGCCTCGGCGAGGGTGTCGGCCATGGGACGCAGCGCGATCCAGATCTCCGGCCGGTCGGTGGCGGCGATCGCGGCGTATGCCGCGCGGACGCGGTCGACGGCGCTCATGCCGGGATGCCCGCCACGTCGGCGCGGTCGACCACGACCAGCGGTGCGCCGGGATCCACCTGGTGGCCCGCCTGCACCAGCACGTGGGTCACGACGCCGTCGACGGGCGCCCGCATCACGGTCTCCATCTTCATGGCCTCCAGCGCCAGCAGGGGTTGACCGGCCACCACCGCGTCACCGACGTGCACGTCCACCTTCCACACGCTGGACGAGAACGGGGCGTCGACGCGTTCGGCGCCGGCGTCGAGGACCAGGTCGGCGGTCGGTGCGACCGCCCGGGATTGGGCACGTTCGGCCCGGTCGAACTCGCCGGCGGCCGCCCAGGCGGCGCGCTCCTGGGCGAACGCCGCACTCTGCCGTTCGCGGAACGCCGCGATGTCCGTGGCGTTCTCGGCGAGGAAGCGCTCGTGCTCGGCGAGGGAGAACGTGCCGTCGGCGACGTCGACCGTGCCGCGGCCCGCGGCGAGGTCGGCGCGCAGGTCCAGGAGTTCCTCGGCCGACACCGGGTACCACGAGATGCGGTCGAAGAACCGGAGCAGCCAGGGCTTCTCGGCCTCGAACGGGGCGGTGTGGCGGTAGGTGCTCCATACCTGGGTGGTGCGGCCGACGAACTGGTAGCCGCCGGGCCCCTCCATGCCGTAGATGCACAGGTACGCGCCGCCGATGCCGACGGAGTTCTCCGCCGTCCACGTTCGGGCGGGGTTGTACTTCGTCGTCACCAACCGGTGCCGCGGGTCGAGCGGCGTCGCGACCGGCGCGCCGAGGTAGACGTCGCCGAGGCCGAGCGTCAGGTACTCCGCGGAGTACACGACGTCGCGGACGTCGTCCTGGGACGCCAATCCGTTGATGCGCCGGATGAATTCGATGTTCGACGGGCACCAGGGGGCGTCGTCGCGCACCCCGGAGGTGTAGCGGGCGATCGCCTCGCGCGTCGCGGGGTCGTCCCAGGACAGCGGCAGGCGCACGGTGCGGCTGGGCACCACCAACTCCGACGTCGCGGGCAGCTCGTCCTCGAGGTCGGCGAGCACTTCCAGGAGGGCCGCGGTCGGGAGCCGGTCGGGATCGACGTGCACCTGCAGCGACCGTATGCCCGGGGTGAGGTCGACGATGCCGGTGACCGCACCCTCGGCCGCGACGGCCTCCAGCCGCTGGTGCAGCGCATGCACGCGGGCGCGCAGCGCGAGGTCGAGCACCATGTCGCCGTACTCGACGAGCACGTTGTCGTCGCCGTTGCGCCGGTAGGTGACCGTCGGTGCGCCGTCGCGTTCACGGCGCGCCAGCACGCCGTCGTCCCCGTCCCCACCACTCGCGAACAACGTTGTGAAGAACCGTTTCTCGTGCTTCGAGGGCGCCTGGTCGGCCCGCACCGGGACGAAGCGCACGGTGTCACCCGGGCGCAGCTGGCCCAACTTCCACCGCTCGGCGGACACCACGGTGACCGGGCACACGAAGCCGCCGAGGCTGGGGCCGTCCGGACCGAGCAGGATCGGCGTATCGCCGGTGAAGTCGAGCGCGCCGATCGAGTAGGCGGTGTCGTGGATGTTGGACGGGTGCAGTCCCGCCTGTCCCCCGTCCGGGCGGGACCACTGCGGTTTCGGTCCCTCGAGGCGCACGCCGGTACGCGCGGAGTTGAAGTGCACGCGGTAGGGCGTTGCGAACAGCGTCTCGAGATCGGCGCGGGTGAAGAACTCCGGTGCGCCGTGCGGGCCCTCGGTGACCGCGAGGTGCCACTGGGTACCGAGCGTGGGCCGCTGCGCGGGCGGCACGGGGCCGACGACGGCCGCGGCGGGCCGGGCGCGCAGCACGTCGCCGGTGACCAGCTGCCGTCCGCCGTGCCCGCCGAACCGGCCGAGGGTGAACGTCGCGGCGCTGCCGAGGTAGGTCGGTACGTCGAGGCCGCCGGCGACGAGCACGTAGGTGCGCAGCCCACGTTCGGCCGCGCCCACGTCGAGGAGCGCTCCGGCGGGCATGTCGACCGGCTCCCACATGGGGACCGGCATCCCGTCGACGGTGACGGGACACGACGCGCCGGTGACGCACACCGTCGTCGAATGCGTCACGCGCAGCGCCGGTCCCGAAGCGGTGCATTCGAGTCCGGGTGCCCCCTCGTCGTTGCCGAGGGCGGCGTTGCCCAGCCGGAAGGACAGGTCGTCCATCGGGCCGCTGGGGGGGACGCCGACGTTCCACAGGCCGATGCGGCCGGGGAGGTCCTGCACGGTGGTGAGCAGCCCCGGGCGCTCGACGGTGATGCGCGGACGGGGGTCGGCGACGCCGGCCAGCGTGGCGGTGTCGTGGCGCGCCGCACGGACGTCCGCGTCGTCGACGGCGGCGCGCAGGGTGCCGACGTTGACCTCGATGCCGTGCAGCACCGTCGCGTCGAGGGCGGCGCCGAGGGCGTCGAGGGCCGCGTCGCGGTCGTCGCCGGTCGTGACGATCTTGGCGAGCAGCGGGTCGTAGAACGCGGACACCTCGGTGCCCTGGGCGACCCAGGTGTCGACGCGGGCGTCGTCGGGAAACGCGACCGCGGTCAGCGTGCCGGTGCTCGGACGGTAGTCGCGTGCCGGGTCCTCGGCGTAGACGCGGGCCTCGACGGCATGTCCGTGGACGCCGACCGCGCCGCTGCCGGAGGGGTCGAGGTGGTCGGCGAAGACGTCGGTCTCGCCGAGGGCGAGCCGGAACATCCACGCCGCCAGATCGATTCCGGTGACCGCCTCGGTGACGGGGTGTTCGACCTGCAACCGGGCATTGACCTCCAGGAAGGAGGCCTCGGCGTGGCGGGGGTCGTAGACGAACTCGACGGTGCCCGCCGAGCGGTAGTTCACCGACGAGGCGAGCGCGCGCGACGAGGCGTGCAGCCGTTCGCGCAGCGCGTCGTCGAGTCCCGGCGCGGGCGCCTCCTCGAGCACCTTCTGATTGCGGCGCTGCAGAGAGCAGTCCCGGTCGCCCAGGGACACCACCCGTCCCGTGCCGTCACCGAACACCTGCACCTCGACGTGGCGCGCGTGCTCGACGAAGCGCTCGAGGAACACGCCGGCCGCGCCGAAGCTGCGCTCGGCCAGCCGGACCACCCGGTCGTAGGCGGCGCGCAGTTCGGCGGCGTCGCGGCAGACCTGCATGCCGATGCCGCCGCCACCGCCGGTCGCCTTGAGCATGACGGGATAGCCGATCTCGGCGGCCGCCGCGGTGGCGGCCGTGGCGCTGTTCAGCAGCTCGGTGCCCGGGAAGACCGGAACTCCCGCGCTGCGCGCCGCCGCCCGGGCGGTGTGCTTGGTGCCGAACACGCGCAGCTGGTGGGGCGTGGGACCGACGAACGTCAGCCCGGCCCGCTCGACCGCATCCGCGAAATCCGCATCCTCGGAGAGGAATCCGTATCCGGGATGGACGAGGTCGGCGCCGGTGGCAGCCGCCGCGGCGAGGATGGCGTCGGCCCGCAGGTAGCTCTCCCCCGGCGCGGCGGGGCCGAGGCGCACCGCGTCATCGGCGAGGCGCACGTGCGGGGCACCGCGATCGGCGTCGGAGAACACCGCCACGGTGCGCAGCCCGACGGACCGGGCGCCGCGGATCAACCGGACGGCGATCTCGCCGCGGTTGGCGATCAGCGCGGTGCGCGTCACGAGGCCGCGTCCGGTCGGGTGACGACGACGCGCACGGGTGTCGGGTTGAAGGCGTTGCAGGGGTTGTTGATCTGTGGGCAGTTCGAGATGAGCACCAGCGTGTCGACGTCGGCACGCAGCGCGACGCGCTTGCCGGGACCGGAGAGCCCGTCGACGATGCCGAGCGCGCCGTCGGGGTCGACGGGCACGTTCATGAACCAGTTGACGTTGCTCGACAGGTCGCGGGCACCGAGGCCCCAGCGGGCACCCTCGATGAGGAAGTTCTCCATGCAGCCGTGCTGGGCGCGGGTGTGCTGGCCGTAGCGCAGCGTGTTGGACTCCTTGGAACAGGCGCCGCCGAGGGTGTCGTGGACGCCTACCTCGTCGGCGATCACCGTCACGAGCGCCGCGCCGGTGTCGGCCCGCAGCACCGAACCGGTGGTCAGCGCGATGCGGCCCTGCCGGGCGATGGTCTCGGCGGCCGAGTACCGCACCGCCGTGTCGTCGGCGGCGTACAGCAGGCAGTCGACGGCCTGGTTGCCGTCGAGGTCGACGATGGTGAGGACGTCGCCGGCGCGGACGACGGCGGACCAGGGCGCGCGGGCGGCGATGGTCTCGTCGAGCACGGTCTCTCCGGCGATCAGCGCGGGGACGGCGGTGGCGGTCACAGGACTCCTCGGGCGGTCAGATCGGCGTCGGTGTTGGCGATGGCCTGCAGGTGTTCGGGGCCCAGCGGGCCGACGAGGTCGCCCCGGGCCAGTGCGTCCAGCTCGTCGGCGGCGGGCCAGGCGTGCACGCGCAGTGGGCTGCAGGTGAATTCGGTACGCGGGTCCAGCGGGTGCGCGGTGTTGGCGAGCAGCACGATGGCGTCGACGTGCAACAGCAGGTCGACCGTGCGGGCCGGGCCGGCGCTCCCCCGCCAGGTCAGGGTGCCGTCGGCCGCGACCCGGACGCCCTGGAAGAACGACACCGAGGGCGGCAGGTCGCGGGGTCCCAGACCGTGCTTGAGGGCGCCGAGCAGCAGCAGGTCGCGGCCGGCTGGTGACGCGGATTCCGGGGCGCCGGAACCGTAGCGCGCGGCGTTGCCGGCCGTCGTGGTGGTGCCGGTCAGCGCGTCGTGGGCGTCGGACGTGTCCGCGACGATCGTGGCGAGGACGCGGCCGAAACCGCTCAGTAGCGGGTGGCCGGTGCCGAGGTAGGCCTGCCAGGGGACCTTGACGGTGTCGGCGACGTTGAGCCGCTCGTGCGGGGCGTCGGCGCGGTGCAGCAGGACGTGTGCGCAGGCGTCGCCGTCGACGTCGGTCAGCCGCACGCGGGTGCCGCGCTGCAGGACGGCGGTCGTATATCCGCCCGCGGCAACGGTTTCCGACCACGTCAGCCGCTCGGCGGCGATGCCGTCGGGTGCCGTGGGGCTGCCGGTGGCGGGCACGTGGCGCATGAACGCGGCCGTCAGTCCGTGCTGGGCGCGGGCGTGCGCCCGCGCGCCCGCGGTGGTGGCGGTGGCGCTGGGTGCGGCGGTGTCGCTGGTCACGGGGACTCCCGGGTCGGGGGTGTCGGTCGAGCCGATTTCTGTCGAGTGACAGTTTTCGCGTTGCGGCGGGGGTGGTGGTTGCCGCGGTGTAACCGTTCCGGAGGAGGTCGTTAACAACGGTCGACGGATGTTTCTGTCAGGTGACAGAAACGTCGCCGGAGGCGCGCCGCGCCGTGCCGTAGTCTCATCGCGTGTTCCACGTCCTGGTGCTGACCTATCGCGAGCCGCTCGACGTCGTCGACCAGACGCGGCCCGCGCACGTCGAGTGGATCGAACGCGAGATCGAGGCCGGACGGCTGCTGCTCGCCGGTCGGCAGGAGTCGCAGCAGGGCGGCGTGCTCATCACCGGCGACATCGACGTGGCCGCGGCCGAGGAGTTGATCGCCGCGGATCCGTACACCCAGGCGGGGCTGGTGTCCTACGAGCGGACGACGTTCAACGCTGCGCTGCGAGCGCCGGGCCTGTGAGCGATCATCGTCACTATCGGGATTGATCCCGCGCCCGTGGCCGTTGCAGGTTCGGGCGGGCTCACCGCTGCGCCCTGATCATTACCTTCGCTAAATTCTTGGCGAAAGACGTTTGCGAGACGAGACGAAGAGGCACGTAGAACACATGACCACGACAGTTTCCGGCTACGCCGCGACCGCTCCCTGGGGTTCCGACGCCCCGCTGACGAAGACCACGATCGAGCGTCGCGACGTCGGCCCCGCCGATGTCGCCATCGACATCAAGTTCGCCGGCATCTGCCACTCCGACCTGCACACCGTCAGCGGCGAGTGGGGCGGCGTGAAGTACCCCATGGTGCCCGGCCACGAGATCGCCGGCATCGTCACCGAGGTCGGCTCCGACGTGACGAAGTACAAGGTCGGCGACCGCGTCGGCGTCGGCTGCTTCGTCGACTCCTGCCGCGAGTGTGAGTACTGCACCGCCGGTGAGGAGCAGTACTGCAACAACCCCGGCATGGTCGGCACCTACAACGGCGTCGGCCGTGACGGCAAGCCCACCCAGGGCGGCTACAGCGACGCCATCGTCGTCGACGAGAACTACGTCCTGCGCATCCCGGACTCGATCCCGCTGGACAAGGCCGCGCCGCTGCTGTGCGCGGGCATCACCACCTACTCGCCGCTGCGGCACTGGGGTGCCGGCGAGGGCAAGCGCGTCGCCGTCATCGGTCTCGGCGGCCTCGGCCACCTGGGCGTGAAGCTGGCGAAGGCGATGGGCGCCGAGGTGGCCGTGCTGAGCCAGTCGCTCAAGAAGATGGAGGACGGCCTGCGGCTGGGCGCCTCGGAGTACTACGCGACCAGCGATCCGGACACCTTCAAGAAGCTGCGTGGGTCGTTCGACCTCATCCTCAACACCGTGTCGGCGAACCTCGACATGGGTGACTACCTGGGGCTGCTGAAGCTCGACGGCACGCTGGTGGAACTCGGCATGCCGGAGAACCCGATGGAGGTACCGGCCAGTGCGCTGATCTTCGGCCGCCGCCGCCTGTCCGGTTCGTTGATCGGCGGCATCAAGGAGACCCAGGAGATGCTGGACTTCTGCGCCGAGCACGACGTCACGCCCGAGATCGAGGTGATCGAGGCGTCCTACGTCAACGAGGCCTATGACCGCATGCTCGCCAGCGACGTGCGCTACCGCTTCGTGATCGACAACGCGACCATCTAGTCGCTCCCGCTACGCGCGCGGGCGGACTCCTTCGGGAGTCCGCCCGCGTCGTCGTTTCAGGGCCGTCGGCAGCCGGGGCTAGAAGTCCCAGTCCTCGTCTTCCGTCACCACGGCCTTGCCGATCACGTAGCTCGACCCCGAGCCGGAGAAGAAGTCGTGGTTCTCGTCGGCGTTCGGGCTCAGCGCGGACAGGATCGCCGGGTTGACGTCGGTCTCGTCGCGCGGGAACAGCGCCTCGTAGCCGAGGTTCATCAGCGCCTTGTTGGCGTTGTACCGCAGGAACTTCTTGACGTCCTCGGTCAGGCCGACGCCGTCGTAGAGGTCCTGGGTGTACTCGACCTCGTTGTCGTACAGCTCGAACAGCAACTCGTAGGTGTAGTCCTTCAGCTCCTGCTTGGTGGCCTCGTCCTGCTGGGCCAGGCCGCGCTGGAACTTGTAGCCGATGTAGTAGCCGTGGACGGCCTCGTCGCGGATGATCAGCCGGATCATGTCGGCGGTGTTCGTCAGCTTCGCGCGGCTGCTCCAGTACATCGGCAGGTAGAAGCCCGAGTAGAACAGGAAGCTCTCCAGCAGCGTGGAGGCGACCTTGCGCTTGAGCGGCTCGTCGCCCTTGTAGTACTGCATGACGATCTCGGCCTTGCGCTGCAGGTTGGGATTCTCCTCCGACCAGCGGAACGCATCGTCGATGTCGGCGGTCGAGCACAGCGTCGAAAAGATGTTGCTGTAGCTGCGGGCGTGCACCGACTCCATGAACGCGATGTTGGTGTACACCGCCTCCTCGTGCGGCGTCAGCGCGTCCGGGATCAGGCTGACCGCGCCGACGGTGCCCTGGATCGTGTCGAGCAGCGTCAGACCGGTGAACACGCGCATCGTGAGCTGCTTCTCGTGCTCGTTGAGGGTGTTCCAGGACGGGATGTCGTTGGACACCGGCACCTTCTCCGGCAACCAGAAGTTGCCCGTCAGGCGGTCCCAGACCTCGGCGTCCTTGTCGTCGTGCAGGCGGTTCCAGTTGATGGCCGAGACGCGGTCGATCAGCTTGATTCCCTCGGACACTTCGAACCCCATTTCAGGACGTGACGGCTACTCCCCCGACACTACAACTGGTGTCCGACGGCGCGCTGCAACACAACACGTTGTGTCGCGACGGAATTTCTGACGTTTCCTCAGCGACCGCTGAACTCGTACTCCGAGGCCTTCAGCCGGCGCGTCGCCAACCAGTACTGCCACGTCATGCCGCTCCACAGCGTGCGGTTGACGCCGTGGGCGTCGAGGTACCAGCTGCGGCAACCTCCGGTGCTCCACACCGTGCCGCCCAACTCGTCCTGCAGTTCGGCGTTGTAGGCGTCCTGCGCCGAGCGCTTCGGTGTCAGTGCACGGGCTTTGCGCTTGTCCACGGCCGCGATGGCCTGGGCGACGTAGTCGATCTGCGACTCGATCATGAACACCACCGAGTTGTGCCCCAGCGCGGTGTTCGGTCCGAGCAGGAAGAACAGGTTGGGCATGCCGGCGACGGCGATGCCGCGGTGCGCCTGGATGCCCTCGGCGTTCCAGCGGTCCACCAGGTCCTCGCCGCCCGCGCCCTTGATGTCGACGTAGGTGTAGGAGTCGGTGACGTGGAAGCCGGTGGCGAACACCACGACGTCGACGGGCCGCTCGACGCCGTCGGCCGTGACGATGCCGGTGGGCGTCATGCGCTCGATCCGTTCGGTGATCACCGTGGTGTTCGGGTGGGCGATGCCCTTGTAGTAGGTGTCGGAGTTGAGAATGCGCTTGCAGCCCGCCCGGTAGTTCGGCGTGAGCTTGCGGCGCAGCTCGCGGTCGGACACGCTGCGGCGGATGTTCCAGCGGCCGAGCAGCTCGCCGATCTTCAGCAGCCGCGGCTGCTTGGTCATGGCGAAGCCGACGCCCTCGTGCAGCCAGTAGATCCCGGCCCGCATCGCCGCGCGGGTGCCCGGCACGGTGGCGAAGACGTTGCGCAGCCACTCCGGGAACGCGTTGTTCACCCGGGGCATGACCCACGGTGGCGTGCGCTGGTAGACCTGCAGTTCACCGACCACGCGGGCGATCTCGGGCACGATCTGGATGGCGCTCGCCCCGGTGCCGATGATCGCGACGCGCTTGCCGGCGATGTCCACCGAGTGGTCCCACTGCGCGGAGTGGAAGGCGGCGCCGGTGAAGTCGTCGCGCCCCTCGATCTCGGGCACCAGCGGGATGTGCAGACCGCCGGCCCCCGACACCAGGAACTGCGCGACGAACTCGCGACCATCGGCGGTGAAGACGTGCCAGCTCTGATCGGCCTCGTCCCAGTGGGCGCGGTCGACGTTCGCGCCGAACTCGACGTAACGGCGCAACCCGTACTTGGCGGTGACGCCGAGCAGGTACTCCTGGATCTCGGGCTGGAAGGACCACATGTGGGACCAGTCGGCCTTCGGCTCGAAGGAGAACGAGTACATGTGCGACGGGATGTCGCACGCGCACCCCGGGTAGGTGTTGTCGCGCCAGGTACCGCCGACCTCGTCGGCCTTCTCCAGGATCAGGAACTCGACGCCCTGCTTCTGCAGGGCGATCGCCATGCCCAGTCCGGAGAAGCCGCTACCGATGATGAGGGCGCGGGTGCGGACGGGCTGGGCGGCGCGCGGATCGGCGGAGGAAGAGTCGGCGGCGCTGGCGGTGTCGGCGACGGTCATGTCACGACGATACCTGGGAACGGCGGTACCGGTTAGGCGACGGACTCGCGGCGCCGGACGCCCTCGTGCAGCGGCAGCTCCGAATCGATGCGGATGCCGAGCAGTTCGCAGGTGCCGTTGATCGCGCCCAGCATGATCGTCGTCATGTAGCCGATGAACGCGTCGCGCGGCATGCGACGGGGGCTGTCCACCTCGGGGCCCAGCCACCAGTCGGTGGCGGCCGCCGCCGAGCCGAACGTGGTGTAGGCGGCCAGTTCGATCGCGACGCCGTCCAGTTCCATCTCACGCAGCTCGTTGTTGAAGATGCTCGCCATGGCCAGCGTCACCTCGCGACCCTCGTTGAGCGCACGCATCGTCGACTCGCTCTGCTCGGCGAAGCGCCCCTGGATCAGGAACCGGCAGACGTTCGGGTGCTCGTCGACCAGCAGCACGTACTGCTCCACGCTGCGACGGATCACCTCGCGCGCCGGATCCTTGGCGATGTCGATGTGCGGGAAGATGGCCGCCCACAGCATGTCCCGCAGCCGCTCGCCGATGGCCTGGAACAGATCCGACTTGTCGGTGAAGTGCCGGTAGATCTTCGGCTTGGCGGTTCCCGCCTCCTCGGCGATCTCGCGCAGGCTGACCTCGGGCCCGAGTCGGTCGATGGCCCGGAACGCCGCGTCGACGATCTCGGCGCGCACCTTCTTGCGGTGCTCGCGCCACCGCTCGCTGCGCGCATCCACCTTGGCGGCGGGCTGGGGCCCGGGCCGGGGGATCGTGGGTCGACGCACGGAATTACTGTACCCGCTGGTACCGGGTGATCTGCCATACCGCGCCGGGGCCCCACCAGGGCCGTCGCACGTGGCGCGGTTCACCCGCGCGCCGCGGGTACCATCGCCGACGAGAATTTCCGCCGAGGATGGATCGAGGACATGACGCAGCGCTACGACCTGGTCATCGCGGGCGGTGGCCCCTCGGGGTCGGCCGCCGCGTGGCAGGCCGCACAGACCGGCGCGAAGGTGCTGGTCCTGGACAAGGCCCAGTTCCCGCGGGACAAGCCGTGCGGCGACGGGCTCACCGCCCGCGCCGTCAGCTACCTGCAGAAGATGGGCCTCGCCGAGGAGGTGTCCCGGTTCCACCGGGTGGATCGCGTCACCGTCTACAGTCCCAGCGCCTGGGAGCTGTCCTTTCCGCGCCGCCCCGGAATGCCCGATCACGGGCACACCGTCAGCCGCACGGAACTCGACACGCTGCTGCTGACGCATGCCGAGGCGGCCGGCGCCGAGGTGCGTCAGGGCGCCGAGGTGAGCGGTCCCGAGCTCGACGCCGACGGCCGGGTCGTCGGCGTCGTGCTCAAGAACGGCGAGAAGGTCCACGGCGACGCGGTCATCGCGGCCGACGGTGCCTACTCCCCAATCAAGCGCGCCCTGAAGCTCGACTCCGAGTACAACGGCTACTCGGCGATCGCGATCCGCTCCGAGATGCACGCGAATCGTCCCGACTCGGACTCGCTCGACATCTACCTCAAGCTGATGTTCGGCGGCGATCAGCTGCCCGGCTACGGCTGGGTGTTCCCGATGGGCAACGGCGTCTTCAACATCGGGCTGGGCTACGTCAACAGCTACGCGAACTGGCAGTCGATCAATGCCACCCAGTTCCTCGGCGACTTCCTGCGCACGCTGCCGCGCGAGTGGGAGCTGCCGCCGATCGAGGAGCTGAAGAAGAACAAGAGCGTGCGGGCGTGGCGGCTGCCGATGGGCTTCACCGCATGGCCGCCGTGGCGACCGGGCGTGTTGTTCACCGGCGACTCGCTGGGTGCGGGCAAGCCGGCCTCCGGCGCGGGCATTTCGAAGGCGCTCGAGTCCGGGCTGGCCGCCGGCGAGTGCGCGATCGCGGCGCTGCAGAACGGCGGGCCCGACGACTTCACCAATTACGGGCAGCGCATGGAGGCCGCGTGGGGCCGCGAGTACCGCCGCGGGCGGTACATGCACAAGTTGATCGGCAAGCCGAAGCTCGCGGGCGCCGGCGTGAAACTCATCGACAATGCGGCGTTCCGTGACCGTATGCTGAAGGTGCTGTACAAGAAGGCCCAAGGGCCGCAGCACACGGTGAAGTAACCGCCTCGGATTCCGCCCCGCCGACATCGGCGCCCGCCGAGTGTGGGGGTGAGAGCCCCACACTCGGCGTTGGAGGGCCTCGCCGACCGAGGTTCAGTAGCGATATTCGATGGTCTCGGCGACGGCGCGGAAACCCAGCCGGCGGTAGATCCGGTTGGCGCCGGGGTTGGCGTGATCGGCGTACAGCACGACGTCGCGGGCGCCGCGCCGAAACGCCTGCGCGCAGGCCGCGGCGGTGACGGCGGCACCGAACCCCCGGCCGCGCGCCTCGGGTGGGGTATAGACCGGACCGATGCGCGACACCCCCGCCGCGGGGGCGTGTACGCGGGCCATCGAGACAGCCGTGCCGTCGAGCATCCACAACAGCACGTCGCCGCCGGCGGCGCGGATGCCGTCGAGGTAGCGCCGGCGCGCCGGAGGGTCCGGGGCGGCGTCGAAGGCGTCGGCGAAGAAGCCGTCGAGCCATTCGAGGACGGTGTCGTCGTCGGCCGCGCCCGCGAGCCCGCCGGTGCCGGGCACATCGGTCGGCGGGTGCAGATCGCCGAGCCGGTACAGCGTGCGCGCGATCGACGACTGCGGGTCGCCCCGGCCCGACTCTCGCCACTCGTGTACGAATGCCGTTGCCGGAGCGGTCGTTCCGCGCACCGCCGGCAGCCGGCTGCCCGCAGTGGTTCCGAATGCGGCGACGGCCTGTTCGACCATCGCCGGGTCGAGGCCGCTGACGAGCAACGCGTCACCGGGTGTCTGCAGGGCCGCTCCGACCACGCCGACGCCGTCGAGCACCGACAGGAACAGTCCGTCGTCTCCCGCGGTGCGCAGCGCCGTCAGCTCGCTGGTGTAGCGCACGGGGTCGGTGCGGTACACCAGGCGCGCGACCGGCAGGAACGCGGTCGGTGACGGGTACAGGCGGACGGCCATGGGATCGAGCGTGCGCCTTCGACGCGTCGATCTCCACCGATTTTCTACCGGCGGCCACGGCCCGGCTTGCGGGCGACCTTGCCCGCCGCGGCGCGGGCGGCCTGCTTGGCGAGGGTTTTCTCCCGCGCGGTGCGCTTGGGCGCCGATTGCGCCTGTCCGCGCGACGAACTGGGCTTGCGGCCGCGGACGATGCCGATGAAATCCTCGAGCCACTCGGGCTGTGGCCCGTCCGGGAAGGCCAGCGCGACGGGGCACGCGGGCGCGTCGACGATTGGCCGATGGGTGAGGTCCCTGCGGTGGTGCAGCCGGGCCAGGGACTGCGGCACCACGAGCACGCCGACTCCGGCGGCGACGAGTTCGATTGCCGCCGATGTGGTCTCGGGGCGATGGTCGACCGGCGCGCCGGGCGCGGCCGGCCAGTCGACGACGTCGTCGAGCGGACGCAGCGTCGGCTCGTCCGTCAGGTCGGCGGCGGTGATCTCATCTGCGGCGCTGATGACGTGGTCGGTGGGCACGACGGCGACGGTGGTCTCCTCGTACAGCGGGATGGTGGCCAGTCCGGACGTGTCGGTCGGTAGGCGGAGCACCGCCATGTCGAGGGTGCCGGCGCGCACCTCCTCGGCCGCGTCCGCCGCGGCGACCGACCGCAGTGTCAACGGGACGTCGGGGTGGCGTTCGGCCCAGATGCGCGCCCACTTCGCCGGCGTCCCACCCGGGACGTAGCCGAGGGTCAGCGAGGACTGGGGCATCGCCTCAGGCTACCGATAGGCTCTTCGGCATGAGCGACGCTCGAGAAGCGGATGGGCGATGACGAGCAGGCCGAACGCGCAGTCCATGAAGCCGGCCACCGCCGCGAAGAAGCTGGACGTGTACCTGCCGGCGACCCCGGCGGAGTTCCAGGCGAACGCCATCACCCGCGCCGAACTGACGGCGCTGCAGCAGGATCCGCCGCAGTGGCTGGTCGACCTCCGCCGTAACGGCCCGCACCCCAAGAACCTCGTCGCGGCCAAGCTGGGGGTGTCGATCGCCGGGCTCGCGCGCGGCGGCGTCACCGAGGCGCTGACCACCGGTCAGATCGAGACGCTGCTCGCGGACAAGCCGGATTGGCTGGTCGCCGAACGGGAGAGCTACGAGAACGTGCTGCGCGAGGAGCGCCGGCTCAAGGCGGAGCGGGCGGACAAGGCGCGCTGATTCCGGCGGTCACTCACTGTGGGTGAGTTGATCGGCGAACGCCGCGCCGGAGTTGCCGTTGAGTTTGGCCGCGTCGAAGCCGTAGGCGACCTCGTCGCCGCGGATGGCACGCAGCGGGTCCTCGAAGTCACGGAAGTATCCCATCGCCCACGCGCCCTCCTGGTATCCGATCAACTTGAGCAGGTCGTCGTCGAGGGTGCGTGCGACGTCGAGGGGCACCGAGAGGAACTGGTTCTCCTCCTGGCGGACCCAGCCGACGCAGTAGTTGACGTTGATGGCGCGTCGCACCCGGTCACTGCGGTTCGCCGCGCCGCTGTGCACGATCTTGCCGGAGTACAGCAGCACCGAACCACGCGACATCTCGGCCTGCAGGCAGTCTTCGTCGGCGTAGTCGGTGGGCTTCGTGTCACCGACCTGACTTCCGGGCACGATCCTGGTAGCGCCCATCTCGGCGGTGTAGTCGGTCATCGCCCACAGCGTGTTGCACTGCACGTGGTAGTCGTCGGGGAACGGGTAGAAGTCGAAGGCGTTCTGGTCGCGGTGCAGCGCCTGCTCGGATTCGCCGGGCTCGATGGAGATGACCTGGGTCAGCATCAACTGAAAAGCGCTGGCGTGTCCGAGGAAATCCGCGCATACGCCCAAGACGGTCGGATTCTGAATGAGGGTGCGGCACGCCGGCGACCGCGCGATGAGCGCGCCGGTGCGCCGGGTCTTGCGACCGATCATCGCGTTGTAGCCCATGGGCGTGGCATCGAGGTGCGGCGCCAGCTCGTCGGTGATGGTGTCCATCAATGCGTTCGGCACGAGGTCGTCGACGATCACGTAGCCGTCGCGGCGCAGGTGGTCCGCCAGATCGGCCGGAGGTGTCGTCGCCGGTACGTGCGTCAGCGTGGTCATGGCTCGAGTATCGCGATATGCGTGTGTTGACCAGGTAAATTGGTGTCACGCACCGGTTACGGTCGGGCCGTGGCGCGCTGGGGACGGGGGTAGCACGACATGCGGCCGGCCGATGAGTTTCCGCACGGTCGATGGTCTACCCGCCATGCATTCGATGATCTTCGTCAACCTGCCCGTCGCCGACGTCGGCCGCTCCCGGGGGTTCTTCACCGCCCTCGGCTACTCGGTCAACGAGGATTACAGCGGCGACGACGCGCTGACACTCGTGTTGGGCGAGAACCAGTTCGCGATGCTGTTGCAGCGCGACGTGTTCGACGCGCTGCACGCGGCCCGAACCGCGGACGCGTGGCAGACGAAGGAGTGCGTCGTCTGCCTCGGGGTCGACAGCCGCGCGGGCGTGGACCAACTGGTCGACCGTGCCCTGGCCGCCGGCGCGAAGCCGGGCGACTCCGAGGACCACGGCACGATGTACGGCCGCAGCTTCCACGACCTCGACGGGCACTCCTGGCAGATCTTCTGGTTCGACCCGAACCAGTAGGGACTGCCGAAACGCAGAAGGTGACGGTCCCCGGGGGAATCCGTCACCTTCTGCGGTCTCGGCGTCACGTCACAACATGCAGCTGACGCAACCCTCCACCTCAGTGCCCTCGAGCGCCATCTGCCGCAGGCGGATGTAGTACAGCGTCTTGATGCCCTTGCGCCAGGCGTAGATCTGGGCCTTGTTCACGTCGCGCGTGGTGGCGGTGTCCTTGAAGAACAGCGTCAGGCTGAGCCCCTGGTCCACGTGCTGGGTGGCGGCGGCGTAGGTGTCGATGATCTTCTCGTAGCCGATCTCGTACGCGTCCTGGTAGTACTCCAGGTTGTCGTTGGTGAGGTACGGCGCCGGGTAGTAGACGCGGCCGATCTTGCCTTCCTTGCGGATCTCGATCTTGCTGGCGACCGGGTGGATCGACGACGTCGAGTGGTTGATGTAGCTGATCGAGCCCGTCGGCGGGACCGCCTGCAGGTTCTGGTTGTAGATGCCGTGCGTCTGCACCGACTCCTTCAACCGCTTCCAGTCCTCCTGGGTGGGGATCCGGATGCCGGCATCGGCGAACAGTTGACGCACCCGCTCGGTCTTCGGCTCCCACGCCTGCTCGGTGTACTTGTCGAAGAACTCCCCCGACTTGTACTTGGAGCGCTCGAAGCCGCCGAATGCCCGGCCCCGTTCGATCGCAATGCGATTCGAGGCGCGCAGTGCGTGGTAGAGCACGGTGTAGAAGTAGATGTTGGTGAAGTCGACGCCTTCCTCGGAGCCGTACATCACCCGCTCGCGCGCCAGGTAGCCGTGCAGGTTCATCTGCCCCAGGCCGATCGCGTGAGACTCGTTGTTGCCCTGCTCGATCGACGGCACCGAGGTGATGGTCGTCTGGTCGCTCACCGCGGTGAGCGCTCGGATGGCCACCTCGATGGTCTGGGCGAAGTCCGGCGAGTCCATCGCCTTGGCGATGTTCAGCGAGCCGAGGTTGCAGGAGATGTCCTTGCCGACCTTGCTGTAGGACAGGTCCTCGTTGAACTCCGACGGCGTGGACACCTGCAGGATCTCCGAGCACAGGTTGCTGTGCGTGATCTTGCCCTCGATCGGGTTGGCCCGGTTCACGGTGTCCTCGTACATGATGTACGGGTAGCCGGACTCGAACTGCAGCTCGGCGAGGGTCTGGAAGAACTCGCGCGCCTTGATCTTCGTCTTGCGGATCCGCGCGTCGTCGACCATCTCGTAGTACTTCTCGGTGACCGAGATGTCGGCGAACGGCACGCCGTAGACGCGCTCGACGTCGTACGGCGAGAACAGGTACATGTCCTCGTTGCGCTTCGCCAGCTCGAAGGTGATGTCCGGGATCACCACGCCCAGGCTCAGCGTCTTGATGCGGATCTTCTCGTCGGCGTTCTCGCGCTTGGTGTCGAGGAACCGGTAGATGTCCGGGTGGTGGGCGTGCAGGTACACCGCACCCGCACCCTGGCGGGCGCCGAGCTGGTTGGCGTACGAGAACGAGTCCTCGAGCAGCTTCATGATCGGGATGACGCCCGAACTCTGGTTCTCGATGTTCTTGATCGGCGCGCCGTGCTCGCGAATGTTGCTTAGCAGCAACGCCACTCCGCCGCCGCGCTTGGACAGCTGCAGCGCCGAGTTGATCGAGCGGCCGATCGACTCCATGTTGTCCTCGATGCGCAGCAGGAAGCAGCTGACCGGCTCGCCGCGCTGCTTCTTGCCCGAGTTGAGGAACGTCGGAGTGGCCGGCTGGAAGCGGCCGTCGATGATCTCGTCGACGAGGCGCTCGGCCAGCGTGGTGTCACCGGCGGCCAGGGTCAGCGCGACCATGACGACGCGGTCCTCGAAGCGTTCGAGGTAGCGCTTCCCGTCGAACGTCTTGAGCGTGTAGGAGGTGTAGTACTTGAACGCGCCGAGGAACGTCGGGAAGCGGAACTTCTTGGCGTAGGCGCGGTCGAGCAGCGTCTTGACGAAGTTGCGCGAGTACTGGTCGAGCACCTCGCGCTCGTAGTACTGCTTCTCGATCAGGTAGTCGAGCTTCTCGTCCTGGCTGTGGAAGAAGACCGTGTTCTGGTTGACGTGCTGCAGGAAGTACTGATGCGCCGCCTCCCGGTCCTTGTCGAACTGGATCTTGCCGTCCTTGTCGTACAAGTTCAGCATCGCGTTCAACGCGTGGTAGTCGGTCTCTCCGGGCAGGGCGTGCGCCCCGGTGGTCACAAGTTCTGCAGCTGTGATGGTTGGTGGCACGACTGTTCCCTCCAGAAGTCTTTCAAGCCGGCGCGGACGGCGAACACGTCGTCCGTCGTTCCCATGAGTTCGAAGCGGTAGAGATACGGGACGCCGCACTTGCGGGAGACCACGTCACCCGCGTAGCCGTACTCGGCCCCGAAGTTGGTGTTGCCCGCTGCGATGACGCCGCGGATCAACGACCGGTTGTGTTCGTCGTTGAGGAAGGCGATCACCTGCTTGGGGACGTAGCCCCCGCGCTCGGGATCGGGACCGTTGGCGTGCCCGCCCCCATAGGTGGGCAGCACCAGCACGTAGGGCTCGTCGACCGTGATCCGCTCCCGCAGCGGAATGCGGGTGGCGGGGATGCCCAGCTTCTCCACGAAGCGGTGCGTGTTCTCCGAGACGCTGGAGAAGTAGACGAGACTGGTCATATCGCTCCTTCTCCCTCGGAGTACCCGGTCGCCGGTGAATCAGGCGGCTCGTGATTCAGGCCGCTCGTGGATCAGGCCGTCGCCGCGACCGCGCCGCCGAGCGCCTTGATCCGGTCCGGACGGAAGCCCGACCAGTGCTCGCCGCCTGCTACCACGACCGGCGCCTGCAGGTAGCCCATGGCCATCACGAAGTCGCGCGCCTCGGCGTCGAGGCTGATGTCGACGACGTCGTAGTCGATGCCCTGCTTGTCGAGCGCCTTGTAGGTGGCGTTGCACTGGACGCAGGCCGGCTTGGTGTACACGGTGACGGTCATGGGCTCGACTCCTCTTCGGGGCGGGACGGGGACGGACTTATCGAGGACTGCTGGCTACTGCTTCCCACTGAGGTTCAGCGAGCCGACCGCCCCGGAAATTCCGCCGTTCGGGCGCTTTCGGAGCGGCGGGACCGGCTGGGTCGAGGACCCGACGAGGCCGGTTTCGCGTGCTCCGACGGGCCGGTGAGGCAGTGGCTCCTCTTGGGGTCTGTCGGTGTGCAAGACACTACACCTAGTGGCCGACAATCGATACGGATACAAGATGTTCTGAACGACATTCGTGGAATTCCCAGGTCGTAAGCCGCGACGGGCCGATTTCACCGGCGTGTCGCACGTCACATCCCGCCCGTGTCGCCCGCCTGGAGCGGTTCTACCAACCCCCACCGACACCGCTCGCGCGCCCGGGCTCCAACAGCAAAGCCGCCGGCACGCCCCGAACAGGGCACACCGGCGGCTGGCGACGACGCTGATCGCGAGAGGGCCGCGAGAGGGCTCAGCCCACCTCGGCGACGAGCTTGGCGAAGACGTCGCGCAGGCTCGCAGTGACCTCGGCGTTCTCCCGCGGGTGCTTGCCGTCGAGCGTCTTCGTCGGGATCGACAGCTTGAGGTCCTCGATGACGCGGGGTCCGGCGATACCGAAGGACTTGCGAGTCTCGTCGTGCGCCCACACGCCGCCGTACTGCCCCAGCGCCGCTCCGACGACCGCGGCGGGCTTGTCCTTCAGCGCGCTGTTGCCCCACGGGCGCGAGAGCCAGTCGATGGCGTTCTTGAGCACCCCCGGGATGCTGCCGTTGTACTCGGGCGTCACTACGAGCGTGGCGTTCGCCTTGGCCGCCACGTCGCGCAGCGCCCGCACCGGCTCGGCAACGTCGTCGCCGTCGACGTCCTCGTTGTAGAAGGGCAGCTCGCCGATCCGGTCGAACAGCTCGACCCGAACCCCTTCGGGAGCCACCTCGGTGGCGAGTTCGGCCAGCTGGCGGTTGATCGACTCCTTGCGGAGGCTGCCCAGCAGAACCAGTACCAACACGTCCGACATCTCATTTCCCTTCGTCGATTCGTCCCCGATGCTTGCATAGCATAAACGGACCATGGTCCGAATTATTCCGGCTGAGCTAAAGTACGGGCATGGCCGCCGTGGACGACTCAGGGGTGCCATCCGGCCTCCGGGTCTCCCATGCCGCGCCGTCGGAACGCGGTGACGCCGCCCGCAACCGCGCCCTGCTGCTCGCCGCTGCGCGCCGGCTCATCGCCGACCGCGGCGCCGACGCCGTCACGATGGACGACGTCGCCTCCGAGGCCGGAGTCGGCAAGGGCACCCTGTTCCGGCGCTTCGGCAGCAGGGCCGGTCTGATGCTGGTGCTGCTCGACGAGGACGAGACGGTGCAGCAGAACGCCTTCATGTTCGGCCCTCCCCCACTGGGCCCGGGCGCAGCACCGGTCGAGCGGCTGCTCGCCTACGGCCGCGAGCGGCTGCGCTTCGTGTGGGAGCACCGCGCGCTGCTGTCCGACGCCGGACGCGACCCGCAGACCCGGTTCAATGCCCCGGCCATGCTGCACCGCACCCACGTGCGGATGCTGCTCGAAGCGGCACGCACCACCGGCGACCTCGACGCCCAGACCGACGCGCTGCTCGCCCTGCTCGACGCCGACTACGTCACCCACCAGGTCGACGACCTGGGCCGCGACCTCGACCGCCAGGCCGCCGCGTGGGAGGACGTCGTCGCGAAGATCTGCGGCACGTGAGCGGCTGGGTGCTGCACGTCGACCTCGACCAGTTCCTGGCGTCGGTCGAACTCCGCAGGCACCCCGAGCTGGTGGGGCTGCCGGTCATCGTCGGCGGCAACGGCGACCCGACCGAACCCCGCAAGGTCGTCACCTGCGCGTCTTATCAGGCCCGCGCCGTCGGCGTGCACGCCGGAATGCCGCTGCGCGCTGCCGCGCGCAAGTGCCCCGACGCCACCTTCCTACCGTCCGACTCGCAGGCCTACGACGCCGCGTCCGAGGAGGTGATGGGCCTGCTGCGCGACCTCGGCCACCCCGTGGAAGTGTGGGGCTGGGACGAGGCGTACGTGGGATTCCCCGATGACGACCCCGTCGTCTTCGCCGAGCGCATCCGCTCGACCGTCGCCGACGCGACCGGCCTTGCGTGCTCGGTCGGCGTGAGCGACAACAAGCAGCGCGCCAAGGTGGCGACCGGCTTCGCCAAGCCCGCGAGCGGCGGGGCCGGGGTGTTCGTCCTGACCGACGCGAACTGGATGGCGGTCATGGGCGACCGCGGCGTCGACGCGCTCTGGGGCGTCGGGCCGAAGACCGCCAAGCGCCTCGCCGGGATGGGCATCACCACCGTCGCCGACCTCGCCGCGGCCGATGCGACCGCGTTGACCGCGGCGTTCGGCCCGTCGACCGGGTTGGGCATCCTGCTGCTGGCCAAGGGCGGCGGCGACGAGACCGTCAGCGCCGCGCCGTGGGTGCCACGCTCGCGCAGCCACGTCGTCACCTTCCCGACCGATCTCACCGATCGCGCCGCGATGGACGACGCGGTGCGCGACCTCGCGGCCCGGACGCTCACCGAGGTCGTCGACCAGGGCCGCACCGTCACCCGCGTCGCGGTGACCGTGCGCACGTCGACCTTCTTCACTCGCACCAAGATCCGCAAGCTGCCCGCGCCGGGCACCGACGCCGACGTCGTCACGTCGACCGCGTTGGCCGTGCTGCACCAGTTCGACCTCGAGCGACCCGTGCGGCTGCTCGGCGTGCGCCTGGAGTTGGCGCCGCTCGACGCGCCCGCCGGATCCGTCAGTGCGGGCCGCTAGCGTTTCCGACCGTGCTGCAGACCATCGCCGTCCGGGGCTACCGCTCCCTGCGCGAGGTCGTCCTGCCGCTGAGCGGCCTGACCCTCGTCACGGGCGCCAACGGCACGGGCAAATCGTCGGTGTATCGCGCGCTGCGGCTGCTCGCCGATTGCGCCCGCAACGAGGTCATCGGCTCGCTCGCCCGCGAGGGCGGTCTGCAGTCGGTGCTGTGGGCCGGTCCCGAGGGCGTCGGCGGCGCCCGCCGGACCGGCTCGACGCAGGGCACGACCCGCACCCGGCCGGTGTCGCTCGAACTCGGATTCGCCTCCGACGACTTCGGCTACCTCATCGACCTCGGGTTGCCGGCCTACGCCGGACCGGGCTCGTTGTTCGCGCGGGACCCGGAGATCAAGCGGGAGGCGGTGTTCGCCGGCGACCGGCTGCGGCGGACCACCACGCTGGTGTCCCGCGGGCAGGACTACGCCGAGGTGGCCTCGGAGTCGGGCCGGGGCTTCGACGAGCTGACCCGCTCGCTCCCCCTGCACCGCAGCGTGCTCGCCGAGTACGGCGCGCTACCGGAGCTCGCCGCGGTACGGAACCGATTGCGCGACTGGCGATTCTACGACGGGTTCCGCGTCGACGCGGATGCGCCGGCCCGGCAGCCGCGGGTCGGGACGCGCACGCCGGTGCTCGCCGACGACGGCGCCGACCTCGCCGCGGCCGTGCAGACGATCGTCGAGGCCGGGTTCGACGACCTCGCCCGCGCCGTCGCCGACGCGTTCGACGGGGCCACGCTGTCGGTCGGCGTCACCGACGGACTGTTCGACCTTCTGCTGCATCAGCAGGGCATGCTGCGACCGTTGCGGACGGCCGAATTGTCGGACGGCACACTGCGTTTCCTGCTGTGGGGCGCCGCGCTGCTCAGCCCGTCCCCGCCGTCGCTGATGGTGCTCAACGAGCCGGAGACGTCGCTGCACCCGGACCTGCTCGCCCCGCTCGCGTCGATGATCACCGCGGCGGCGTCGGCCACCCAGGTCGTGGTGGTGACGCACTCGGCGGCCATGCGCGAGCAAATGGCGGGCCCGGGCACCTCCGAGGTCGCGCTGTACAAGGAGTGGGGCGAGACCCGGATCGCCGGTCAGACGATGCTGACCGCGCCGCCGTGGGAGTGGGGAAAGCGTTAACGCCGGCCCGCGGGCCGCAGCGCGCGCGTGAAGACGACGTTCACCACGCGCATCGCCACGCTGTAGGGCCACCAGGCGTAGCGCTTGAAGGCATACAGCGCGCGGATGTCGGGCGAGGTGTAGACGAGGTAGCGGTTGCGCCGCACGCCGGCAAGGATGCGGTCGGCGACGTGTTCCGGGGATACCGCGTGCCCGCCGAAGCGGTCGACCCACTTGGCCACCCGGGGGTCCTCGCGGTCCACCCCGGCGATCTCGACGGTCTGCACCAGCGGCGTCTTGACCGCGCCGGGCACCACCAGTGACACCCCGATGCGGTGCCGGGCGAGGTCGAAGCGCAGCACCTCACTGACGCCGCGCAGGCCGTACTTGCTGGCGCTGTAGGCGGCGTGCCAGGGCAGTGCGACCAGCCCGGCCGCCGAGGACACGTTGACCAGGTGACCGCCGCGGCGGGCAGCCACCATCGGCGGGACGAAGCACTCGATGACGTGGATGGGGCCCATGAGGTTGATCGCCACCATCGACTCCCACTGCCGGTGGGACAGCGTGCTGACCGTGCCCCACGCCGAGACGCCGGCGATGTTCATCACGACGTCCACTGCCGGTGTCGCGCCGCCGATGGCGTCGTGGACCTCCGCCGCGAATGCCGCGACGGCGTCGTGGTCGGACACGTCCAGCGCGCGGTGCGCGGTGACCGTCGCCCCGAGTGCGCGTGCGTCGGCGACCGTGTCGGCCAACCCCTCGGCGTTGCGGTCGGTGAGGAAGAGTTCGGCGCCCTCGGCGGCGAGCTTCAGCGCGGTGGCGCGCCCGATGCCGCTGGCCGCGCCGGTCAGCAGGCATCGCGTGCCGGCGAAGTCCTTGATCACCGGTCGGTCACTCCGCGCTCTCGGTGGCATCGCCGCCCCACAGGGCGTTGAGCCACAGCCGCTCGACGACGTCGATCGCGCGATCCGGATCGGTGCCGCGGCCGACGAAGCCGGTGTCGTGCGACAGCGTCATCGCGGTGGTCGCGGTCAGCATGCGCACCAGCGCGGGCAGGTCGTCGGTGATGGGCCGGGCGCCGGTGTCCTGGCGGACCAGGCCGACGATCTTGTCGATCACCGTGTCCTCGAAGTCGTTCATGATCTCGCGGATCTGCGCGTCGGTGTTCTGCGCCAGCGTGAACGCTTGCATCACCGGGTCGTTGGTGGCGAACACCGCCGCGGCGCTGCCCACCATGCGCTTGGCGAACTGCGCGGGCGTCTCCCCGTCCTCCCGCGGCGCGTAGTCGTGGGTGAGCTTCTCCAGCTCCTCCATGGCGTCGGCGACGATCACGGCGAGCACTGCGTACTTCGAGTCGAAGTAGAAGTAGAAGCCCGACCGCGCCACGCCGGCGCGTTCGCTGATCATGCTGACCGACAGGTCGGCGAACGATCGCACCTCGAGCAGCTCGCGGACCGCGGTGATGATCGCCTCGCGCTGCCGGTCGCCGCGGCTCCGACGGGCGTTCGTCGGCGCCGGTTCGGACACCGACTCGAGGCTCATGGGCATCAACCTTGGCACCCCGCCACACCAGGTTCAAACTTGACATGCGTCAAGTGGCGCGGCCAGGATGGTCCGAAGAGTGAGATCGACCACACGCATCCAGCCCAGGAGAGACATGGCGACCATCAGCACCACCGATTACCTGCTCGGTGAGGCGAAGCGACGGCTGACCCCGTCGCTGAACAACTTCCCCGGCATGGGTGCCGTCGAGAAGCGGCTGCGGCAGCGCGACTGGAAGCAGTTCGTGCTGGCCGAGCCGCCCGCGGGCAGCGACCTCGAGCCGGTCATGGGCGACTCCGGGCTCCCGGTGCTAGGCCACATGATCGAGACGTTCCGTGGCGGACCCGAGTTCGTGCTCGACGTCTACCGCAAGCACGGCCCGGTCCACTACATGCACTCCGCCGCGCTGCCGTCGGTGCTGGCGCTCGGCCCCGACGCCACCCAGACGGTGTTCTCCAACCGCAACAAGGACTACTCGCAGCAGGGCTGGCACCCGGTGATCGGCCCCTTCTTCAACCGCGGGCTCATGATGCTCGACTTCGACGAGCACATGTTCCACCGCCGGATCATGCAGGAGGCGTTCATCCGCAGCCGGCTCACCGGCTACGTCGAGCACATCGACCGGGTGGCCTCCGACGTCGTGGTCAACGAGTGGGCGGCCAACGACAACCGCTTCCTCTTCTACCCCGCGGTCAAGGAGCTGACCCTGGACATCGCCTCGGTGGTGTTCATGGGCCACGAGCACGGCGGTGACAAGGAACTGGTCACCAAGGTCAACGACGCGTTCACGATGACCACGCGCGCCGGTGGGGCGATCATCCGCACCTCGGTGCCGCCGTTCAAGTGGTGGCGCGGGCTGCAGGCGCGCAAGGTGCTCGACGACTACTTCGTCGCCCGCGTCAAGGAGAAGCGCAACTCCGAGGGCACCGACATGCTGACGGTGCTGTGCCACACCGCCGACGAGGACGGCAACACGTTCTCCGACCAGGACATCGTCAACCACATGATCTTCCTGATGATGGCGGCGCACGACACCTCGACGTCGACGCTGACCACCATGGCCTATCACCTGGCCGCCAACCAGGAGTGGCAGGACCGGGTGCGTGACGAGTCCGACCGCCTCGGTGACGGGCCGCTCGACATCGACGCACTGGAGAAGCTCGAGGCCCTCGACCTCGTCATGAACGAGTCGCTGCGGCTGGTGACGCCGCTGCCCTTCAACGTCCGCTCCACCGTCCGCGAGACCGAGCTGTGCGGCCACTACCTGCCGGCCAACACGGCCGTCGTCACCTGGCCGTCGATGAATCACCACCTGCCCGAGCTGTGGACCGATCCGGAGAAGTTCGACCCCGCGCGCTTCACCGAGCCGCGCAACGAGCACAAGCAGCACCGCTACGCGTTCGCGCCGTTCGGCGGCGGTGCGCACAAGTGCATCGGCATGGTGTTCGGCCAGCTGGAGATCAAGACGGTCATGCACCGCCTGCTGCGCAAGTACCGCCTGGAACTCGCCCGCCCCGGCTACACGGCCAGCTGGGACTACGGCGGCATGCCCATCCCGATGGACGGCATGCCGATCGTGCTGCGCCCGCTGCGGTGAGTCGCGCCGGCACGACGAGGGCCGACCGCGTCGGCTGAGCCGGGTCAGTCCGGGGCGGTCAACCCCAGGTCGACGGCCCGGTCGAAGCCGTCG
Source organism: Mycolicibacterium grossiae (assembly GCF_008329645.1). Lineage (NCBI taxonomy): Bacteria > Bacillati > Actinomycetota > Actinomycetes > Mycobacteriales > Mycobacteriaceae > Mycobacterium > Mycolicibacterium grossiae. The sequence continues at coordinate 3,186,777 of NZ_CP043474.1, read as the reverse complement.
TCGACCAGCACGACCCGCCGGCCCGCCCGGTGCAGCAGCGACGCCGCGACCGACGCGCGGTAGCCGCTGGCGCAGTGCACCCAGAGTTCGCCGTCGGCCACCTCGTCGAGCCGGTCGAGCAGCTCGTGCACGGGCACGTTGACCGCACCGCGCACGTGTCGATCGTCGAACTCGTCGGCCCGCCGGACGTCGACCACGGTGACCTCCGGCCGCCCCAGCGCCTCCCCTACCCCCGTGAAGTCGGCGACCGGGTAGGACGACGCGACGCCGTCGGCAGTCCACCGCGACGGGTCGGCCAGCGCGGCGCCGGTCACCTCGTCGATGCCGATGCGCACCAGTTCCCGTCGCGCAGCGGCGATCTGATCGCGGTCGTCGCCCACCAGGACCAGCGGGGTACCCCACGCATACAGCCACCCGAGGTAGGTGAGGAAGGACCCGGACAGCTCGAAGCCGATGGTGCCGCGCAGGTGGCCGGCGGCGAACGCGGTCCGGTGCCGCAGGTCCACCACCCAGTCGCCTGCGTCGATGCGGCGCCGCAGCTCCGCCGGGTCCACCAGCGCCGGCACCGACAGGTCGGGTGCGTCGGGTCCCTCGCGGTTGAGCACGCCCATGTGCGCGTAGTAGGCCGGGAATTCCGCCAGGTTCGCCAGCAGGTCCTCGACGAAGGACCGTTCATCCTGGGTCAGGGCGGGGTTGGCGTCGCGCTGCTCGCCGACGGTGGAGGCCTCGCGGCCCGCGGTGCCCGCTGCGCAGAAGCTGCCGAAGCCGTGCGTCGGGTAGAGCTGGGCGTCACCGGGCACCTCGTCGGCAAGCCGTCGCACCGACCGGTGCTGCGCGTGGGTCAGGTCGCGGGTGTGCTCGGGACCGACGAGGTCGGTACGGCCGGTGGCGTCGAACAGCATCGAGCCGCCGGAGAAGACCCCGAGTACCGCGCCGTGTCCGTCGGCCAGCACGTAGCTGGTGTGGTGCGGGGTGTGGCCCGGGGTGTGCAGGCTGCGCAACGTGAACGGTCCGGCGTCGATCACGTCGCCGTCGGTCACGCGGCGCGCCGGGTAGCCGAGGTCGTCGCCGGCCGGCACCACGTACTCGGCTCCGGTGGCACGCGCCAACGCCAGACCGCCGGTCACGTAGTCGTTGTGTACGTGGGTCTCCAGCACGTGGCTCACCCGGGCGTCGCCGACGACGTCCAGGACGCGGTCGATGTCGCGCTGCGGATCCACGACCACCGCGACACCCGCGCCGGTCACGACGTAGCTGCGGTCCCCCAGGCCCGTCGTCTCGACGACCTCGACGGCGATGTCCATGCTCACCCCCAAGAGCCTTACCCGCTGCCGTGGGTTCGGGCCAGCGCAGCGCGCAGTTGCGCTCATCACGCGCAGAACCCTTGTGCGCGCGCCGCACCTACGGCTTACTGCTCCGACGTGACGACCACCGACTCTCCGCCGGACACCGGCCCCGCGCCGACGAACCTGAGGACCCCGCTGCTGGCCAGCCTGGTCGGCACGACCATCGAGTGGTACGACTTCTTCCTCTACGCCACCGCGGCGAGCCTGGTCTTCAACCACGCCTTCTTCCCCGACCAGAGTTCACTGGTCGGGACGCTGCTGTCGTTCGCGACGTTCGCCGTCGGCTTCGTGGTGCGTCCCATCGGCGGCTTCGTCTTCGGTCACGTCGGCGACCGGATCGGCCGCAAGAAGACACTGGCCCTGACCATGCTGCTGATGGGCGGCGCCACCGCGCTCATGGGCGTGCTGCCGACCGCCGAGCAGATCGGCGTGCTGGCGCCGCTGCTGCTGCTGCTCCTGCGCATCGTGCAGGGCTTCGCGTTGGGCGGCGAGTGGGCCGGCGCGGTTCTGCTGGCCGTCGAGCACAGCCCGCCGCAGCGGCGCGGCCTGTTCGGCAGCATCCCGCAGGTCGGCCTCGCACTCGGACTGGCGCTCGGCACCGGCGTCTTCGCGCTGCTGCAGGTCGCGATGACCGAGGAGGCCTTCCAGACCTACGGCTGGCGCATCGCGTTCCTGGTCAGCATCGCGTTGGTGATCGTCGGCGTGGTGGTTCGGCTCAAGGCCACCGAGACACCCGAATTCGAGAAGGTCCGGCAGTCCGGTGACACGTCGACCGTGCCGGTGCGCGAGGTCTTCACCCCGCCGGCGCTGCGGTCCACGGTGCTCGGCATGTTGTCACGGTGGGGCGAGGGCGCGGCGTTCAACACCTGGGGCGTGTTCGCCATCTCGTACGCCACTGGCACGCTGCACCTGGCCAAGGTCCCGGTGCTGGTGGTGGTCACGATCGCCGCGCTGCTGATGGCGGTGCTGCTGCCGGTGTCGGGCCTGCTGGCCGACCGCTTCGGCCCGCAGCGGGTGTACGCCACCGGGATCGCGGCGTACGCCGTTTCGGTGTTCCCGGTCTTCGCCCTGTTCTCCACCGCGGACCTGCTCTGGTACGCCCTCGGCATGGTGCTGGTGTTCGGTGTCGTGCACGCCTGGTTCTACGGCGCGCAGGGCACGCTGTACGCCTCGCTGTTCCCGACGCGCATCCGCTACACCGGGCTCTCGACGGTGTACCAGCTCTCCGGCGTGTACGCCTCGGGGCTGACGCCACTCATCCTCACCGCGTTGATCGCGGCCGCGGGCGGCACGCCCTGGCTGGCATGCGGCTACCTCGTCCTCACCGCGACCATCAGCGTCGTCGCCACGCTGGCGCTGCGTCCATCCGACGCCGCGGGTCAGTCGGCGTAGAGCCGGTTCGCGCAGGCGATCACGGCGCGCAAGGCGGACTGCGTGCCGTCCTCGGCCAGACCCATCGCCCACCGGTCGCGGGCGCCGTCGGTGCCGTGCACGTAGGTGGCGGTGCCGCCGTCGACGTGGCGCTGGTGGAAGGTCAGCATCTCGACGGTGATCCCGTGGTCGTGCAGCATCGCGGTCAGTGCACCGATCGGCCCGCCGGCGGTGGCGGTCGCCGTGCTGATGCGGTCACCCACGGCGATGGTCGCCTGGAACGTGCGCGGCCCGGGCCAGGTGGCCGGCCGGTCGGCGTCGATGCATTCCCAGGAGCCCAGCCGCAGCGGTCCGCCGTTCGGCGCGTAGGTCGCGTGGAACGCGTCGGTGGTCATCGCCGAGGCCTCCTCGCGCAGGCCCCGGGGCAGCGACGCCGACGGGTGCGCCGCGGACGGCAGGGCGGTCAGGACGGTGGAGATCATGTGCCGGTCTTCTCTTCGAGGAGGAATCGACCGACGTCAGTAGCGACCACCCACAGCGGGGGGTCGGTCTGGATCAGACCCCGCTGCGGGTTGCTACTACGAGTCGTCTCGGCACGTCCGCGATGTTAGGCCCGCGGCGACCGGCTGTGCAAGCGACATTCCGGGCCCACTAGGGTTGGCCGCCGATGATGGGGCTCGGAGGGTGGGAGCTGGCCCTGCTGTTCCTGGCGGGCATCGGCGGCGGGCTCACCGGCAGCATCGCCGGACTGGCGTCGGTGTCGACGTATCCCGCGCTGCTCGCCGTCGGCCTACCCCCGGTGACCGCCAACGTCACCAACACCGTCGCGCTGGTGTTCAACGGCGTCGGCTCGGTGTGGGGGTCGCTGCCCGAACTGGCCGGCCAGCGGGCCACGGTGCTGCGGCTCGTTCCGCTGGCTGCCGTCGGCGGCGTCGCCGGCGCCGTGCTGCTGCTGTCCATACCGCCATCGGGTTTCGAGAACGTCGTGCCGGCGCTCCTGGCCGCCTCGGCGGTGATCATCGCGCTGCCGCGCCGCACCCGCGTCGAGGTGGCCTCCAGCCGGACGCGCGTCGCGTGGACCGGCGCCGCGGTGCTCGCGATCTGCGTGTACGGCGGCTTCTTCGGTGCGGCGGCCGGGGTCCTGCTGCTGGCGCTGCTGCTCGGCAGCGCTGCGTCGCTCCCCCGGGCCAACGCCGCCAAGAACGTCATCCTGGGCGTGTCCAACGGCGTGGCTGCCGTGGTGTTCGCCTTCTTCGCGCCGGTGCACTGGCTGGCGATGGTGCCGATGGCGCTCGGCTGCCTCCTCGGTTCCCGGCTCGGCCCCATCGTCGTGCGGCACGCACCGGCCACCGCGCTGCGCATCCTCATCGCGCTGGGCGCGCTGGCGCTCGCCATCGACCTCGGCCTCCAGACCTACCGGTAGCGGTCAGACGAAGACGTCCTCGCCGCGCGTCACCCGCACCCCGAGCCGAATCAGGTCGGTCGCCGACTGGTGCAGTCGCTCCCCGGCATCGCGGTCGGCCTGCCCGGCCAGGAAGCGCGACCACGTGCCCTCGATGACGATGCCGAGCTTGAAGCACGCCAGCGCCACATACCAGTCGAGGTGGTCGGTGCCGCGCCCACCGGCGCCGCGGTAGGCCTCGAGCAGCTCGGCGCGGGTCGCCAGGCCACCGAGTTCGGCCAGCCGGGCGCCGGCGTCGATGGTGGTGGGCTCGCCGGGCCAGCACACCAGCATCCAGCCGACGTCCAGCAGCGGATCGCCGATCGTGCACATCTCCCAGTCGACGAACGCGGCGAGTTCGGGGCGGTCGGCCGCCAGCATCACGTTGTTGAGGTGGGCGTCGCCGTGCATGATCCCCGGCGCGCCGTCCGGGGGCTGGTGCTCGCGCAGCCAGTCGGCGAGGTCCCCCACCGCCGGCAGCGCACCGGGGTCGTAGCCGTCGTGCCGGTAGCTCTCGAGCAGGCCGAGGAACTGCGGAACCTGGCGTGCGAGAAACGAACCCGGCCGACGCAGCTCGGCCAGCGGGCTGCCCTCCCACGCCACGGCGCCCAACCGGGCGAGACTCGCCGCATACGAGAGGCACACGTCGTGGCGCAGGCCGGCGTCCTCGACGTAGGCGGGCGCCACCTCGGTGCCCGGGTTGAAGCCGTCGACCTCGGCCATGAGATAGAACACGACGCCGAGCACCGAGAGGTCCTCGCAGCCGGCGATGAAGGCCGGGTGCGGGACGTCGGTGCCGGCCAGAGTGCGCAACGCGGCCATCTCACGCAGCATGGTCTTGTCGCTGGTGGGCCGGGGGTGCAGTGGCGGTCGGCGCAGCACCATCGGGGTCCCGTCGACGTGCAGGCGCACCACGATGTTCTGCGTGCCGCCGGTGAGCGGGGTGACGTCGGTGACGTCCGAGCCGAGACCCGTTGTCCGAAGCCAGTTCTCGACGGCCGACCGCTGCGCGTCGGTGAGCGTGGCCGACACCGGCTACAGGCCGAACTGGTCGTCGATGACGCCGAGCCAGATCTGGGCGGCGTCGATCGCGACCTTCTCGCTGATGAAGGCGTGCTGCGTGCCGGTGTAGACGTCGCGGAACGCGCGCTCCAGACGGCTGCCGTCGCGGATGGCGCTCGTACCGGCGGCCAGATGAGCCCACTCCGCCGCGCCGCGCGAGACGTCGGTGGCGTACACGGCGGCCGCGCGCATGTCCGCGCGCAGCACCGGGGTGAGGTCCTCACCCGAGGCGACGGCCGCCTCGGCCGCGGTGAACGCCTCGAGCACCAGGAGCCGGGCCGCGCGCCACGCCGCGAGGTGGTGGGCGTAGCCCTTCTGGAAGGTCGGCCTGCTGGCGAGCGACGCCATGTCGCTCATCCGGAACTTCGTGGCGGCCAGGTCGGCGACGTCGTCGAGCATGCTCTTCGCCACGCCGAGCGCCCAGGCGGCGTGGCCGGCGGCGGTCACCGGCATCATGCCCATCCTCGTGGCGGGCGACGTGCCGCGCAGCGGTGTGCGGGTGAACAGCGCGAAGGTCCGTTCGGCCGGCACGAAGACGTCGGTGACCGCGTAGTCGTAGGAGCCCGTGCCGCGCAGTCCCTGCACGTGCCAACCGTCGGCGAAGTCGACCTCCTCGCGCGGGATCACCGCGACCTGCATGTCGGGGATGCCCTCGCTCACCCACCGGGGCTGCCCGTCGACCATCGGCAGGAACCCCGCGGCGACGTACTGCGCGTGTCCGGTGCCCGAACCGAAGCTCCACGCGCCGGTGAGCCGGTAGCCGCCCTCGACGGCCACGCCCTGACCGTTCGGGAAGAACTGTCCCCCGAGCGTCGCCCGGTTGTCGCGCGCGGTGAACACCTCGGCGAAGCCCGCGTCGGGCAGGTACGCCGCAGCGGCGAAGGACGACGGCAGGTTCGCGATGCCGGTCCAGCCGAACGAGCCGTCCTGCCAGGCCATCTCGATCCACGTCTCGATCATCGCGGCGAAGGTCGGCTCCAGACCGCCCGCGGGCGCCGGGTTGAACGCCTGCATCAGACCGCTGGACCACATCGCCTCCACGACGGCGGGCGTCATCGTGCGCGCCCGCTCGCAGGCGGGGGCCTCGGCGCGCACCAGAGAGCGCAGACCGCGCGCCAGGGCCACCGGATCGGCACGCGGCGATTCGGACGGCACGTCAGTCCCCAGGACGTCGACCATGCCCCTCATCGTGGCGGCGATCGGCGGATCCGGGTGCCGAATCGGTGAAGTCGGCGCGGCGGTCAGTCCAACAGGCGGCGTGCGACGTTGGTGGTGACCAGATCGAGCAACTCGTCGGCGCGCCCGGCCATGATGGTGCGGATCGCGTACAGCGAGAAGCCCTTGGCCTGTTCGGCGGTGATCGCCGGCGGGATCGACAGTTCCTGGCGGGCGGTGACGACGTCCACGACGGCGGGCCCGTCGTGCGCGAGGGCCTCGGCGAGCGCTCCCTCGAGGTCGCCCGGTGCCTCCACCCGGCGGCCGAACATGCCCATCGATCGGGCGACCGCGGCGAAGTCGGGGTTCACCAGGTCGGTGCCGAAGGTGACGATGCCCGCCGCCTTCATCTCGAGTTCGACGAAGTTCAGCGACGAGTTGTTGAAGACCACCAGCGTCACCGGCAGCCGGTTCTGCAGCAGCGTGACGAGTTCGCCGAAGAGCATCGTCAGCCCGCCGTCACCGGCCAGTGCCACGACCTGCCGCCCGGGAAAGGCGGTCTGGGCGCCGATCGCGTGCGGCAATGCGCACGCCATGGTGCCGTGGTTGAACGAGCCGACGAGTCGGCGCCGGCCGTTCATGCGCAGGTAGCGCGCTGCCCACACCACCGGCGAGCCCACGTCGACGGTGAACACCGCATCGTCGGAGGCCAGCCGATCCAGCAGTCCGGCAACGTATTCCGGTCGGATGGGAGTGCGGTCGCGGTCGTTGACGGCGAGCTCGTCGAGCCGGCGGCGGGTGGTGCGGTAGTGCTTGAGCGACCGGTCGAGGTGCTCGCGGTCGGTCTTGCGGACCAGCAGCGGCTGCAGCGCTGCGAGCGTGTCGGCGACCGTGCCGAGGAGCCCCAGCTCGATCGGCGTGCGTCTGCCCAGGTGCGCGCCGCGCACGTCGACCTGGATGACGCGGGCGTGGTCGGGGAAGAACTGCTGGTAGGGAAAGTCGGTGCCGAGCATCAGCAGGACGTCGGACTCCTTGATGGCCTTGTACCCGGACGCGAATCCGAGCAGACCCGTCATGCCGACGTCGAACGGGTTGTCGTACTCGATGAACTCCTTGCCGCGCAACGCATGCACCACCGGCGCGTTGAGCGTGTCCGCCAGCGTGACGAGCGCATCGTGGGCGCCCTGCACGCCCGCGCCGCCGAGGATGGTCACGCTGCGGGCGCCGTTCAGGATGTCCGCGGCGCGCTGCAACGAGGCGTCGTCGGGCCGGATCACCGACCGGGTGGGCTCGATGGCCCGTGTCAGCCAGGGTGATTCGCCGGCGTTCGCGAGGAAGATCTCCCCCGGGATCACGACGACGGCGACGCCGCGCGACTCGATCGCCGCACGCATCGCCATCTCGAGGATGCGCGGCGCCATCTCCGGGGTGCTGACCAGTTCGCAGTAGACGCTGCACTCGCGGAACAGGTCCTGCGGGTGGGTCTCCTGGAAGTAGGCGGAGCCGATCTCGCTGCGTGGGATGTGCGCGGCGATCGCGAGCACCGGCACCCTGCTGCGCTGGGCATCGAAAAGGCCGTTGATGAGGTGCAGGTTGCCGGGTCCGCAGCTGCCCGCGCAGACCGCCAGCTGGCCGGTGAGGGCGGCGTCGGCGGCCGCGGCGAAGGCGGCGGTCTCCTCGTGCCGAACGTGCTCCCAGCTGAGGTGGTCCGAGCGGCGGATCGCGTCGGTGAACCCGTTGAGGCTGTCGCCGGGCAGTCCGTAGACCCGTCGCACTCCGCTGCGGGACAGGGCCCCGATGATCTGGCTGGCGACGGTTGCCACTCGCGGACCCCTTCAGTCGTGATTTCGGCGCGCTTTCCGCGCGTGAGCGACGGAAAGCGCGCCGAAATCACTCTACTTACTTCGGGGCGAACCGCTGGCCGGCGTCGAGGCGCAGGCACTGGCCGTTGAGCATGGGGTTCTCGACGATCGCCAGGGCGAGCTTCGCGTACTCCTCCGGCTTGCCGAGGCGCTTGGGGAACGCCGCGTCCTTGGTGAGCGCCTTGGCGAACTCGTCGGGGATGCCCTCGGTGAGGCCGGTCGCGAACAGGCTCGGCGCGATGGCGGTGACGCGGATGCCCAGGCTGCCCAGGTCGCGGGCCATGGTGAGGCACATGCCGGCGATCGCGGCCTTCGACGCGGTGTAGGCGACCTGTCCGATCTGGCCCTCGAAGGCGGCGATCGAGGCGGTGTTGATGATGACGCCGCGCTCCTCGGCGTCGTCGTCGACCGGTTCCTGCCGGCTCATCTGCCACGCCGCCAGCCTGCTGATGTTGAAGGTGGCGATCAGGTTGAGGTCGACCGTGGACCGGAACGTCTCGAGGCTGTGCGGCCCGTCCTTGGTGATGGTCCGCTCGCCGATGCCGCCGCCGGCGGTGGTCACGATGACGTGCAGCCCGCCGAGTGCGGTGACCGCGTCGGCGAGGACGGTCTCGGTTCCGCCGAAGTCGGTGACGTCCACCTCGTGGAAGTCGGCGCCGATCTCGGCGGCGACGTCCTTGCCCTTGGACTGCGGCCGGTCCAGGATGGCGACGCTCGCGCCGCGCTGGGCGAGCGCGGCCGCGGTGGCCTTGCCGAAACCCGATGCGCCACCGACGACGATCGCCTTCTTCCCCGAGATCTCCATGTACGTCCCTTCCGCTGATGCGTTGCAAATCGAGGTGGAACTGTAAAGCAGCTGGCGGACGTCACCTTACGGTAAGGGCGCTGGCTCACCCGGCCGTATGCGCGCGTCGGTACGTTGGCGGCCATGGTCGACCGCGCTGACCGTCCCAGCCCGCTGCTCGGTGTCGCCGCCGCGGCGGTCGCGCTGGGGGTCACCCAGCTCGCCGCCGTGCCGTTCGGCCCGGCCGCCGATGCGCGCACCGCCGTCGGCAGCGCCGTCGTCGACCTCACCCCGGGCCCGGTCAAGGAGTGGGCCATCCAGACGTTCGCCACCGCGGACAAGCTGTTCCTCACCCTCGCGGTGCTGTTCGTGATCGTTCTGATCGCCGGGCTGAGCGCACGCTTCGAGACCCGTCGGGTGCCGGTGGGCAGCATCGCGATCGCGGTGGCCGGAGCCATCGGGTGCGCGGCCGTGCTGTCCCGCCCGGGCGCCACCCCGCTGCACGTCATTCCCACGGTCGTCGGCGCCGCGTGTGGCATCGGCGTGCTGCGACTGCTGGTGTCCGGCAGGTTCACCGACCCCAAGCCCCGTCGCCAGACCACCACCGTTGCGCCCGGCGCGGGCCCGGCACCGGACCCCGGCCGGCGGCTGTCGCTGGTGGCACTCGGGTTCCTCACCGTCGGTGCGGTGAGCGGTGCGGCGGGCCTCGTGCTGGGCCGCATGCGCTCCTCGGTGGCGGGCGACCGCAGCGCCTTCGCGCTGCCCACGCCGGCGACGCCCGCGCCGCCGGTCCCGCCGACGGTGCAGCCCGCCGGAGTCGACCTGCCGCCGTTCATCACGCCGGCCGCCGACTTCTACCGCATCGACACCGCGCTGGCGGTCCCCCAGGTCAGCCGTGAGGAATGGAGACTGAAGATCCGCGGCATGGTCGACCGCGAGGTGACCCTCACCTTCGCCGACCTCGAGCGCTTCACTGCCGTCGAGAAGGTCGTGACCCTGGCCTGCGTGTCGAACCCGGTGGGCGGCGACCTCATCTCGAACGCCACCTGGACCGGCTACCGGGTGCGCGACCTGCTGGCGGAGGCCGGCGTCCACGACGACGCCGACATGGTGCTCTCGAAGTCCATCGACGGGTTCACCGCGGGCACGCCGGTGGAGGCGATGACCGACGACCGCGACGCGTTGCTGGCGGTCGCGATGAACGGCGCGCCGCTGCCCACCGAACACGGCTACCCGGCACGGCTGGTCGTCCCCGGCCTCTACGGCTACGTCTCGGCGACCAAGTGGGTCGTCGACCTGGAACTGACCCGCTTCGACCGGGCCGAGGCGTACTGGACCCGGCTCGGCTGGTCGGCCCGCGGGCCGATCAAGACGCAGTCGCGCATCGACGTGCCGCGCGCCGGTGCGGACGTCGCCCGCGGACCCGTCCAGTTCGGCGGCGTCGCCTGGGCCCAGCACCGCGGCGTCAAGGCCGTCGAGGTGCGCATCACCGGCCCCGGGCAGCCCGCCGACCGGTGGCAGCCCGCCCAACTGGGCGCCGCCTACTCGAACGACACCTGGCGGCTGTGGAGCTTCGGCTGGCAGGCCACCGAACCCGGGTCCTACGAGATCTCGGTGCGGGCCACCGACAACACCGGCGCGGTGCAGACGTCGCAGCAGGCCGACGTGGTCCCCGACGGCGCGACCGGCTGGCACACGGTGCCCTTCACCGTGACCTAGCCACCCGGTCCCCCGAGAGCATCGTCCCCCGAGAGCATCGTCACCCCGAGAGCGATGTCCCCCGAGAGCGATGTCGGCGTGGCGTGCCACCCTGGGCATGTGCTCCTCCTCGACGTCGCCACCGCCTCCGCCGACGTCGGCGCGGTGTCGTCCCGGCTGGCCAAGACCACCCGGATCGCCGACGTGCTGACGCTCGCCGCCGCCGGAGGTGACGCCACCACGATCGCCACGACGGTGGCCTGGCTGTCCGGGGAGCTGCCGCAGCGTCAGATCGGCGTGGGCTGGGCCGCGCTGCGCTCGCTGCCGTCCCCGGCGACCGACCCCACGCTCACCGTGCCCGGCGTGCACGCGACGTTCGACGCCGTGAAGGCCGTCGCGGGCAAGGGCTCGACGGCACGTCGCGCCGAGCTGCTCGGCGGCCTGTTCGGCGCCGCGACCGCCGCCGAGCAGGCCTTCCTGCGGCGCCTCCTCGGCGGCGAGCTGCGCCAGGGCGCCCTGCTCGGCGTCATGGCCGACGCCGTCGCGAAGGCCGCCCTCCTGCCCGCCGCCGACGTACGGCGCGCGGCCATGCTCAGCGGCGATCTCGCCGCGGTCGCGGCGGCCGTCCTCACCGAGGGCGCCGAAGCGCTCGGCCGATTCCGCCTGCAGGTCGGCACCCCGGTGGGGCCGATGCTCGCGCAGACCGCCACGGGCGTCGACGCCGCGCTCGAAAAGCTGGGCGGGACGGCCATTCTCGAGGCGAAGCTCGACGGCGCCCGGGTGCAGATCCACCGCGACGGCGACCGGGTGACGGTGTACACCCGCAGCCTCGACGACGTCACCGACCGCCTGCCCGAGGTGGTGGCGGCCGCGAGGGCGCTGCCCGCGCACGCGGTGATCGCCGACGGCGAGGCCATCGCGCTGCGTCCCGACGGCCGCCCGGACCGGTTCCAGGTGACGGCCTCGCGATTCGGCCGCCGCGGCGCCCGCGGCGCCGACCAACCGCTGTCGGTCTTCTTCTTCGACCTGCTGCACCTCGACGGCACCGACCTGCTCGACCTCCCCGCCACCGAACGCCTCGCCCGGCTCGACGCCCTCGTCCCGGAGACCCAGCGCGTCGATCGCACGGTCACCGCCGACCCCGACGAGGCCGCCTCGTTCCTCGACCGCACGCTGGCCGCCGGGCACGAGGGCGTCATGGCCAAGGCGCCGTCCTCGCCGTACGAGGCGGGCCGGCGCGGTGCGGGCTGGCTGAAGGTGAAGCCCGTGCACACCCTCGACCTCGTCGTGCTCGCGGTGGAGTGGGGATCGGGCCGGCGCAGCGGCACGCTGTCCAACATCCACCTCGGCGCGCTCGACCCGGACACGGGCGGATTCGTGATGCTGGGCAAGACCTTCAAGGGCATGACCGACGAGATGCTGGCCTGGCAGACCGAACGCTTCCTCGGCCTCGCCGACGGCCCCACCGACGGGGCCGTTGTGCGGGTGCGGCCCGAGCAGGTCGTGGAGATCGCCTTCGACGGCGTGCAGGCCTCGACGCGCTACCCCGGCGGCATGGCGCTGCGCTTCGCGCGGGTGCTGCGCTACCGCGACGACAAGAACCCGGCCGAAGCCGACACCGTCGACACGGTGCGCGCCTTCCACGACCGTTGAGCCGAGGGGTACTGCCGAGCCGGAGGGGACCGCTGCGCCCGAATGGGGGCGTTCGTCACCACGGCGCTGGCCACGATGACAGGATCGAGCACATGGCCTCATCGTCTTCATCCCCGCCGGCCCCCGCGACGTCGGAGCGCACCGAGGAGACCGTCGGCGACGTCACGTACGTCCGCACCGCCAAGGACCTCCCTCCGGTCGCGATCGTCGACCGCTCCCCGATCACCGCGCGGCACCGCATCGTGTTCGGCGTCGTCGCACTGCTCGGCGCCATCGCGTGGGCGGTCATCGCATTCTTCCGCGGCGAGACCGTCAACGCCGTGTGGTTCGTCATCGCCGCGATCTGCACCTACGTCATCGGATTCCGCTTCTACGCCCGCCTGATCGAGACGCGCATCGTCCAGCCGCGCGACGAGAACGCCACGCCCGCCGAGGTATTCGAGAACGGCACCGACTACCTACCCACCGATCGGCGGGTGCTCTTCGGCCACCACTTCGCCGCCATCGCGGGCGCCGGACCGCTCGTCGGTCCGGTGCTGGCCATGCAGATGGGCTACCTGCCGGGCACCATCTGGATCATCGTCGGCGCCCTGGTCGCCGGCTGCGTGCAGGACTACCTGGTGCTGTCCATCTCGGTGCGCCGGCGCGGCCGGTCGCTGGGCCAGATGGCGCGTGACGAACTGGGCACCACCGGCGGGGTCGCCGCGATCGTCGGCGTCCTCATCATCATGGTGATCCTGCTGGCCGTGCTGGCGCTCGTCGTGGTCAACGCTCTCGCCGAGAGCCCGTGGGGCGTCTTCTCGATCGCCATGACCATCCCGATCGCGATCTTCATGGGTCTGTACCTGCGGTTCCTCCGCCCCGGCCGGGTGTCCGAGGTGTCACTGATCGGCGTCGTCCTGCTGCTGCTGGCCGTCGTCTCCGGCGGCTGGGTGGCCGAGACCGCCTGGATAGCCGACTGGTTCACGCTGTCGAAGGTGACCCTGTCGTGGTGCATCATCGTCTACGGCCTCGCCGCCTCGGTGCTGCCGGTGTGGCTGCTGCTCGCGCCGCGCGACTACCTGTCGACGTTCATGAAGGTGGGCACCATCGCGCTGCTCGCGGTGGGCATCCTGCTGGCCCGCCCGCTCATGGAGGCGCCCGCGGTGTCGTCGTTCGCCTCGAGCGGCACCGGGCCGGTGTTCGCCGGATCGCTGTTCCCGTTCCTGTTCATCACCATCGCCTGCGGCGCGCTGTCGGGCTTCCACTCGCTGATCTCCTCCGGCACCACGCCCAAGCTGCTGGAGAAGGAGAGCCAGATGCGGCTCATCGGCTACGGCGGCATGCTCACCGAGTCGTTCGTGGCGATCATGGCGCTCATCACCGCGGCGATCCTCAACCAGCACCTGTACTTCGCGATGAATGCCCCGACCGCGTCCACCGGCACCACCGCCGAGACGGCCGCCACCTACGTCAACGGCCTGGGCCTGTCGGGTCCCCCGATCACCGGCGCCGAGATCACCGCGGCCGCCGAGAGCGTCGGCGAGGAGTCGATCGTGTCCCGGACCGGCGGCGCGCCGACGCTGGCGTTCGGCATGTCCGAGGTGCTGCACCAGGTCTTCGGGGGCGAGGGATTCAAGGCCTTCTGGTACCACTTCGCGATCATGTTCGAGGCGCTGTTCATCCTCACGACGGTCGACGCCGGCACCCGCGTCGCCCGCTTCATGCTGTCCGACGGCCTCGGCAACCTCGGCGGGCCGATGGCCAAGCTGCGCAACCCGAGTTGGCGTGTGGGCGCGTGGATTTGCAGCGTCATCGTCGTCGCGGCGTGGGGCAGCATCCTGCTCATGGGCGTCACCGACCCCCTCGGCGGGATCAACACCCTCTTCCCGCTGTTCGGCATCGCCAACCAGTTGCTCGCGGCGATCGCGCTGACCGTCGTCACGGTCGTCGTCATCAAGCGTGGGCTGCTGAAGTGGGCCTGGATCCCCGGCATTCCGCTGCTGTGGGATCTGGTGGTGACGATGACGGCATCGTGGCAGAAGATCTTCTCCGGCGACCCCAAGGTCGGCTACTGGACGCAGCACTTCCAGTACCGCGACGCCAAGGACGCGGGCAAGACGGCGTTCGGCGCGGCCAAGGACGCCGGCCAGATCGACGCGGTCATCCGCAACACCTTCATCCAGGGCACGCTGTCGGTGGTGTTCGCCGTGCTGGTGCTCATCGTGTTCGTCGCCGGGGTCGTCATGGCGCTCAAGGCGATCCGCGGACGCGGGTTGCCGCTCGCCGAGGACGAGCCGGTGCCGTCGCGGATCTTCGCGCCGTCCGGTCTGTTCACCACGAAGGCGGAGAAGGAGGTGGCGAAGCAGTGGGAGGCATCCGGCACGCAGGGCGCGAGATCCGTGCGTACTGGCGCGCACTGATGGGCGACGACCTGTACGAGCGCTACGTCGCGCACCGCGCCCGCACCCACCCGGGAGAACCGGTGCTCACCGAGCGGGAGTACTGGCGGATGCGGCACGCCGCGACGGAGGCCAATCCGCAGACGCGCTGCTGCTGACCCCTCAGAGGATCGCTGCAGCGACGATCAGTCCGAGTCCGGCGTGCGCACCCACCACCACGAGCGCCTCGGGGGTGTACCGCTCGGCGGCGAGCACGGCCCCGATGTCGATGCCGGTGACGAGTTCGATGATGCGCACCGACACGGCCTGCGCGACGATGCCGAGCAGGCCGAAGATCAGGGTCTTGAGCAGACCGTCGAGCAGGTCGCCCGACGAGCTGAAGATGGCCAGCACGACCACGATCGACAGCGAGACCAGGCCCGACGCGGCGATCGCCGCCGCGTTCGGGCGGCCGGCCTGCACCAGGGTGCGCAGCGGTCCCGGCGTCGTCCAGTCGAGGACGAAGAAGCCGAGCACGATCAGCGCGAGCCCCACGATGGCGTAGAGCGCGATGGCGGACGCCCCGTGACCGAGTGCCGACCAGTAGTCGGGGGGCAGCGCAACGGTGGTCACGGGTGGTCCTTCCTCATCGGGGCAGCGGGATGCGGTGCGGCACGAACGCCGCGCCGTCGTCGGTGACGAGTCCGGAGGTCTCCCGGATGCCGAGGCCCGCGGACTCGTCGCCGACGATCCACGCGCCGAGCGCGGGCCGCATGTCGTCGAAGGTCGGCAGCGGGTCGAACAACTGGTAGACGAAGCCTTCCTCGCCGTACACGCCGCCGGTCTGCATCTCGTGCCCGTCGGCGTGGATGGTGATGTTGGCGCCCTCGCGGCCGAGCTTCGGCTTGCGCACGTAGTCGACCAGCTCGTGCGGGTCGTCGACGTAGGCGGGCAACAGGTTCGGGTGGCCGGGATGCATCTCCCACAGCACGGCGAGAATCGCCTTGTTGCTCAGCAGCGTCTTCCACAGCGGCTCCACCCACATCGTCTGCGGCAGGGAGTCCAGCGCTCGCTTCCCGAAGTCGTCGTCGACGAGCCATTCCCAGGGATACAGCTTGAAGATGGAGTCGATCGGCGCTTCCTCGAGGTCGACGAACCGCGACAGGTCCTCGTCGAAGCCGATGTCCTCGATCGCCAGGCCGACGGTGGCGAGGCCGGCCTCGGCGGCGCACTCCTGGATGTAGGCGAGGGTGACGTTGTCCTCGCCGGTGGGGTCGGCGGCCGACCAGGTGAAGTGCGTCTCGGCGCCGGGCAGCCGGTCGCGGATCTCGGCCCAGCGGGCGACGAGCCGCTCGTGCAGCGAGTTCCACTGGTCGTCGGCGGGGAAGACGTCGGTCTTCCAGTGCCACTGCAGGATCGCCGCCTCCAGCAGCGAGGTCGGCGTATCGGCGTTGTACTCCAGCAGAACCGGCGGTCGACTGCCGTCGTAGCGCAGATCGAAGCGGCCGTAGAGGTGGGGATCGCCTCGGCGCCAGGACTTCTCGACGTGCTCCCAGGACCATTCGGGCAGCCCGAAGTCGCGGTAGCGCTCGGTGAGCACGACGTGCTCGACGGCGTCGAGGCACATCGAGTGCAGCACTTCCACCGACGCCTCGATGGAGAGCACCTCGTCCATGTCGAAGACGTAGTGCACCGATTCGTCCCAGTACGGCCGCGCCGTGCCGTCGGCGTCGCGCGCCGGCGTGCCGAAGCACATGCCCTGCTCGCCGACGATGCGGCGCCAGTCCGGACGGGGTGCGTGACGTTCGCGTCGCACGTCAGCTGCCCGAGCCGCTGTGGCTGCTCGAGCCGAAACCGCCGCGCGTCACCGAGCTGCCGTCCGATCCGCCGCGGGAGATGCTCTGCCCGGCCGACGTGCGGCCGGTGGTGCCGCGCGGCAGTTCGATGGTGCCGCCGCGCGCGACGCTGCCGATGCCGGAGTTGTTGCCGCCGTAGTAGTAGCGGTACGGCGACCCGGCGAAGATGAACAGGCCACCGGTGCCCACCGTGCCCGTGGAGCAGTACTGGTCGGGCACCACCTCGTTGGTGCCGTCCCGCACGCAGGTGGCGGACACCTCGTCGTCGTCGTTGAGCAGGTGGTAGCCCAGCGCGACGGCGCCGACGAGGCCGACCACCGCGACCGACCCCATGAGCGCCTTGCGCCGGGTCGCCGCGCGGGCGTCGCGTTGGCGTTCCTGTTCCTCGGCGAACCGTTCGGCCGCCTCGCGGGCCTTGCGCGCCTTGTCGCGCTGCCGCGCCTCCGCGACGGTCGGCTGCCGCGGTTGCGCGGTGGCGGCGTCCTGCCAGCGGATCGACCCGGCGGTGCGGCCCTCGGCGGGCGCCGTCTCCCCGTCCGATGCGTCGTCCGGTGCGCCGTCCGGTGCACCGGCTGCGCCGGCGCTCGTCTCGTCGTCGCGCACGATGCCCCTCCCGCTCCGTGAACCTCCAGCATAGAGAAGACGCCCCTGACGGCGGTCCGCGGCTGTGGCCTCAGCCGACGGTGGCGCGGTACTCGGCGACGATCGGCGCCAGCTCCGCCGGCGTGGCGCCGTGCAGGATGACCGCGTCGGCGCCGTGATCGAATTCGCGGCGCACCCGCTCGACGCACTGCCGCGCCGAGCCGGTCGCCGCCGGCTCGAGCCACTCGTCGGGCAGCAGCGTCGCGATGTGCTCGATCTGCTCGGCGGTCGCCTTGTGGTCGATCCCGCCGGGCACCGACTGGACGACCGGGTCGTCGCGAAACCGCGCCAGCACCGCGGGATCCCAGCCGTTGGTGCGCACCAGCAGGTCGCCGTAACCCTGCAGGTAGGTCGCGAGGCGGGCGACGGTCTTCTTCAGCCGCAGTTCCTCGGGCAGGTGATCGCCGACGGTGGCGAAGCAGGACCACACCCGCACCGCGGCCGGATCCCGGCCGGCGCGCTCGGCGGCCCTCTTGACCGTCGCCACTGCACGCGCCAGCGTCTCCGGAGTGAAGTAGGTGTGCAGGATGACGTCGTCGAAGACCCGGCCGCCGAGCGCCAGCGTCCGCGGACCGAACGCAACCAGCGCCAACCGGATGTCCTCGCGGAAGTCGGCGTCGAGGAACAGCACCGGGTACTGCCCGATCGGTCCGTCGTGACCGATGATCACCTCGCCGTGCCACAGCCGGCGCATCACCCGGGCGAAGTCCTCGAGTTGAGCGGTGGTGATCGCCGGGACGCCGAACGCGTCGTACATCGCGGCGATGCCGCGGCCCAGACCGAGCGTGAAGCGGCCGCCGGAGAGTCGGTGCATGGTGGTCGCCCACGATCCGGTGATCAGCGGGTGGCGCGTGTTGTGGTTGGTCGCGGCGGTCGCGATGCGCAGGCGGGACGTCACGGCCAGCGCGGCGCCCGTCAGCGACGACGCCTCCTTGACGTTCCACCGCTCCGAGACGAACCCGGTGCCGAAGCCGAGTTCCTCCCCCTGACGCGCCTCATCGACCAGCGTCGCCGGACCCTCGCCTCCTGCCCCCGCCAGCAGGTAGAAGCCCAGTTCGTCCAGCACCCGTTCGGTCACGTCGCCGATCCTGCCGCATCCCGGTGGAAACGGGCCGCCGCCCGGACCGCCTCGGCGACGGGCCGGGGTTGCCAGCCCAGCTCCCGCGTCGCCTTGGCGTGGTCGGCAGGCGACATCACGTGCATCAGCCGGACGCCGGTCACGGTGAGCGGCGGGTCGCGGCCCAGCAGCTGGCTGGCGACGTCGAGCAGCCACGCCACGGCGTAGACCACCGGCAGCGGCACCCCGATGCGAGGCGGTCGTGCACCCACCTCCCCGGCCGCGATGGCGAGCAGGTCGCGCATGGACAGGTAGCTCTCCGAGACGATGTACCGCTCGCCGGGGCGGCCGCGCTCGGCGGCCAGGACGAAGGCCCGTGCGACGTCGGAGATGCCGACCACCTCGGCGCTGACGCCGCGGACGTACACCGGCATCCGGCCGCGCGCCGCCGCCCGGATCAGCAGGCCCTGGTGCGGCTGGAAGTCCAGCGGCCCGTACGGCGTGGACACGCACATTGCGACCGCGGGCAGCCCGCGCTCCGCGGCGTACCGCAGCACCATGTCCTCGGCGCGGCGGCGCGACGCGATGTAGGCGCCGCCCGCCCAGTCGACGGGCATGTCCTCGGTGGCGCGCCGGCCGGGTGGGGCCAGGGCGATGGTGCCGATCGTGCTGCAGAACACGAAGCGCGACAGGCCCATCGTCACCGCGACGTCCAGGACGTGGCGCAGCGCGTCGACGTTCGTCGCGAACAGCGGTGCCGGGTCACGCAGGGTGAACCGGGTGTCGACGACGCAGTAGCACACCACGTCGCAGCCGGTCATCGCCGCGCGCACCGCGTCGGCGTCGGTGAGGTCGCCGTGATGGCGCTCCACGTCGAGGTCGTCGATGCCGTCGGTCCGACTGGTGCGGCGCAGGAAGACCCGAACGTCGTCGCCGTCCTCGACGAAGGCGCGGGTGACGTGCGAGCCCACGAAACCGCTCGCGCCCATCACGAGTACGCGTCGGCCGGCCATCGCGTCAGGCGCTCTCCCGTTCGGCGACCAGACGGCCGATGCGGACGGCGGTGGCGGCGGGGTCACCACCGGCGAGCGACCAGCCCCGGGCACGGACCAGGTACGCCGTCGCGGCCGCCTCCGCCGACACCCCGAGACCGCCCTGCACCTGCACGGCCGTCGTCGCGGCACGTGGCGCCACGTCGGCCAGGAAGACGAACGCCGCGGGCGCCAGCTCCGGACGTGCGGCGGGTTCGTGATCGAGGTACCAGGCGGCACGCCGGGCCAGCGCGCGTCCGCCCTCGACGGCGACCGCCACGTCGGCCAACGGATGCGAGATGCCCTGCAGCGACCCGATCGGCACGCCGAGCGTGTACCGCGTGGTGGCGAACCGGGCCGCGATGGTCATCGTCTCCTCCACCAGTCCCGCCAGCGCGGCAGCGGTGAGCAGCCGCCATTCGTCCATGGCGAGCCGATGGGCGGCCGCGGCGTCGGGGCCGCTCGCCAGCACCGTGCAAGTGTCGGCGGCCGCGGGGTCGATCCACGCCATCGGCAGGCAGCCGATGTTGGCGACCCCCGCGGGCGGCTTGCGGTGGGTCAGCCGGACGACGTCGTCGCCGTCGCGCACCAGCACCTGGGCGGCGACGGCCCCGGAGGGCACCAGCCGCGGTCCGGCGCCGGGCGTCTCGACGGCGTCGAGACCGACGATCGACTCCCCCGACACGACCGCGGCGTCGTCGAGGACGCCGAGGCGCGCGAGGAGGCGGGCACCGCAGACGTGGTCGATCCACGGCAGTGGCGCCAGGCGCCTGCCCAGTTCCTCGGCGACCAGGACGAGGTCGACGAGTGTGGCGCCGTCGCCGCCGACCGACTCGGGGAGCGCCATCGACGCGGCGCCGGTGGCGCACCACCGGCGCCACAGGTCCGCGTCGAAACCGGTTGCCTCCGCCGCACGCACGGTCTCCAGCGGGCAGTGCGCGCTCAGGAAGTCGCGGTAGGCGCGCTGCAGTTCCCCCTGGTCGACCGACAGCGCGTAGTCCTGCCTGCGGAGTTCGTAGCGGTCCATCCGTCATCCCCTGCTCGGGTGGGTCAGGAGCCCGTCCAGTTGGGCTTGCGCTTCTCGGCGAATGCCGTCGCGCCCTCCATCGCATCCTTCGACGAGAACACCGGCATCACCAGTTCGCCTTGCTTGCGCCACATCTCGTCCTCACTCCAGCCGGCGGCCGAGGCCATGACCTGCTTGGTGACGGCGACCGCGAGCGGGCCGTTGGCGGTGATGCGGCCGGCCAGTTCCAGAGCGCCCTCGAGCGCCCCGCCGGCGTCGGTGAGCACGTTGACGAAGCCCCACTGCGAGGCCTCCTCGGCGGTGAAGCTGTCGCCGGTCAACGCCAGTTCGAGCGCCTTCTGGTAGGGGATGCGGTGCTGCAGTCGGAGCAGGCCACCGCCCGCGGCGACCAGTCCGCGCTTGACCTCGGGGATGCCGAACTTCGCGTCCCTGGCTGCCACCACGAGGTCGGTGGCCAGCACGATCTCGGTGCCGCCGGCCAGTGCGTAGCCCTCGACCGCGGCGATCAGCGGCTTGCGCGGCGGGCGCTCGGTGAAGCCGATGCCGCGACCCGGGATGGTCGGCACCTCGCCGGCCATGAAGGCCTTGAGGTCCATGCCCGCACAGAAGTTGCCGCCCGCGCCGGTGACGATGCCGACCGACAGCTCCGGGGTGTCGTCGAGTTCGTCCATCGCGTCGGCGAGCCCCTGCGCGACGGCGGTGTTGAAGGCGTTGCGCGCCTCCGGCCGGTTGATGGTGATGATGAGCGTGCGGTCGCGGCGTTCACGCAGGACGACCTCGTCGGGGTTGTCGGACACCGCTTCACCATACGTGCCACGGCACCGGGCCGAAGGCGTTTCGGACGACGAATCATCGTCGTGCGCAACGCGATTGGTCGAGCGTCAGACCTCGACGACGACGGCGCCGCCCTGGCCGCCGCCGGCACACATCGCCGCCACGCCGATGCCGCCGCCACGGCGGCGCAACTCGTGCACCAGCGTGGTCACCATCCGGGCGCCCGACGCCGCAATCGGGTGACCGAGGCTGCACCCGCTGCCGGAGAAGTTCACCCTCTCCTCGTCGAGGCCGTACTCCTTGCACGCGGCGATGGGCACCGAGGCGAAGGCCTCGTTGATCTCCCACAGCGCCACGTCGGAGGGACGCAGACCCGCGCGGTCGAGCACCTTGCCGATGACGCGGACGCCGCCGAGCCCGGTGTCGCGGGGCGCGACGCCGACCGAGGCCCAGGCCTTGACCGTGGCGAGGACGTCGAGGCCGGCGCCGTCGGCGTAGCCGCGCTCGGTCAGTGCGACGGCGGCGCAGGCGTCGTTGGTGCCACTGCTGTTGCCGGCGGTGATCGAGAAGCCCTCGATCTCGGGGTGCAGCACCTTGAGTCCGGCGAGCTTCTCCACCGTGGTGTCGCGTCGCGGGTGCTCGTCGACGGCGAACTCGGTGACCGCACCGTCGGCCTGGGTGATCTTGAGCGGCAGGATCTCGTCGGCGAACTTGCCGGCGTCCTGCGCGGCGACGGCGCGCTGGTGACTGCGCGCGGCCCAGGCGTCCATCTCCTCGCGACTGATGCCGGCCGCCTGGGCGGTGTTCCAGCCGACGGTGATCGACATGTCCCTGGTCGGTGCGTCGGGGGTCTCGACGTGCGTGGGCGGCATCCACCGCTCCTCGAACTTCAGCTCGGGTCCGGGGATGCGCCAGTTCACCAGCGGGGTCATCGACAGCGACTGCACGCCGCCGGCGATCAGCGCGCGCTCCATGCCCGAACCGATCTGGGCCGAGGCGTTGCCGATCGCGGTGAGGCTGCCGGCGCAGTGCCGGTTGACCGACTGGCCCGGCACGTGCTGCAGGCCGGTGGCATCCGCGGCGTAGCGCGCGAGATCGCCGCCGCCGTAATGTGATTCGGCGAAGATGAGGTCGTCGATGTCGTTGGGGTCGATGCCGGAGCGGCGCACCACCTCGGGCAGCACCGCCGTGATCAGGGTCTCCGGCGGGGTGTTGACGAGCGTGCCCTTAAAGGACCGCCCGATCGCGGTACGGACGGCTCCGACGATGACGGGTGTGGGCATTCGACGACCTCGCTTCGGCTATGAGACGTTACAAAAGTAGCAGAAACTGTTTCACCTGCGGTAAGTGACCGGCATCACGCCGGCGGCCGCCGAACGGGCAGGAGGCTCGATCCGTTGACCGGACGTCTGTTGGACAGGGTCGCATTCATCACCGGCGCGGCACGTGGGCAGGGCCGCGCGCACGCCGTCCGAATGGCGCAGGAGGGCGCCGACGTCATCGCGGTGGACGTCGCGGGCCCGCTACCGCCGTGCATCCGCTACGACCCGGCCACGCCGGAGGACCTGGCAGAGACCGTGCGCCTGGTCGAACGGACCGGCAGGCGCATCCTCGCCTCGGCGGTCGACGTCCGCGACCACGACGCGCTGCGTTCCACGGTCGCGGCCGGCGTCGCCGAACTCGGCCGCCTCGACGTCATCGTCGCCAACGCCGGCATCACCGTGCCGCAGACGTGGGACGAGATCACGCCGGAGTCGTTCCGCGACGTCCTCGACGTCAACGTCACCGGAACGTGGAACACCGTGATGGCCGGCGCCCGGCACCTCGTGGACGGCGGCCGCGGCGGATCGGTGATCCTGATCAGCTCGGCAGCCGGACTGAAGATGCAGCCGTTCATGATTCACTACACCGCGAGCAAGCACGCCGTCACCGGCATGGCGCGCGGCTTCGCCGCGGAACTGGGACGGCACGGCATCCGGGTCAACAGCGTGCACCCCGGCCCGGTGGCCACCGACATGGGATCCGGCGACATGGTCGCGGAGATCGGCCGCACCATGGAGTCGCATCCCGCGCTCGGCGCGATGCTGCAGGGTTTCCTGCCCGCCGGCATCTGCGAGCCAGGCGACATCGCCGACGCGGTGCTCTGGCTGGCCAGCGACGAGGCCTCCTTCGTCACCGCGGCCGCCATCGCGGTCGATGGGGGCAACGTGCAGTTCTAAACCAGGTGTGCCATGCCCGGACGACCGGGAGGCGCTCCTCTTCAGTCGGCGGCGGCGCGCAGGAGGTCGGCGGCCTTCTCGCCGACCATGACCGTCGGGGCGTGGGTGTTGCCGTGCGGCACCGTCGGGAAGACCGAGGCATCGGCCACGCGCAGCCTCTCGACGCCGTGCACGCGCAACTCGGCGTCGACGACGCCGTCGTCCTCGCTGCCGATGCGCGCACTGCAGGCGGGATGGTAGGTGTGTTCGGCGAGTCGCCGGACGCTGTCGGCCAGATCGGCGCGGGTGCGGGCGGCTGCGCCGGGGTTGATCTCCCGCCCGGTGATGCCCTTCAGGGGCGGTGCCGCGGCGATCTCGCGCGCCCGTTGGATGCCGTCGATCATCGCCTCCATGTCGGCACGCTCGGCGAAGTAGTCGAACCGGACCGCCACCGCGTCCCGGGGGTCGGCGCTGCGCAGCCGAACGGCACCGCGACTGAGGGGCGCGACGAGGGAGCACGCGATCGTGAAGCCCGGACCGTCGTGGGTGGTGAAGCCATGATTCTGCAGAAAGCCCGGGCAGCACATGAACTGCATCACCGGGCCGGTATCACCGGGCCGCCGGTCGGTGAAGCCGCCGCATTCGGGGATGTTCGACGTCAACAGTCCCCGCCCGCGGACCAGGAAGTCGGCCAACTGCCGTGGCGTGCGGGCGGATTCGAGGGTTCCCGTCGCGCCGGGGGCGTCGAAGTTGACGGTGTAGAGCGGATGGTCCATCAGGTGGCTGCCGACGTTCGGGTTGTCGACGACGACGGGAACGCCGTGGTCGGTCAGGTGGTCGGCGGGCCCCACGCCCGAGAGCATCAGCAGTTGCGGCGTGTTCAGCGCCCCCGCCGAGAGCACGACCTCCCGGTCGGCACGCAGCAGGACGCGCCGGCCGTTGCGCTGCACGTCGACGCCCACGGCCCGGCCGCGTTCGATGCGTACGCCGAGGACGTGCGTCTTCGTCGCGATGTCGAGGTTCTCGCGTCGTCGGGCGGGCGCGACGTACCCGTCGGCGGTCGTCCATCGCCGGCCCCTGCGCTGGGTCAGCTGGAAGAACCCGGCGCCGAACTGCTCCGGGCCGTTGAAGTCGTCGTTGGGCTCGATGCCGGTCGCGACCATCGCCGCCACGATGGATCGGCTCAGCGGGTTGGGCGACCGCGGATCCTCCACGCGCAGCGGTCCGTCGCCACCGTGGTAGGTGTCTTCACCCCGCGAGTTCGCCTCCGCTCTGCGGAAATAGGGCAGGACCTCGTCGTAGGACCAGCCCGTCGCACCGGCCTTCGCCCAGGAGTCGTAGTCGTCGCGGTTGCCGCGGATGTAGATCATCGCGTTCATCGAGCTGCATCCGCCGAGCATCTTGCCGCGCGGGTGGAACAGGGAACGCCCGTCGAGGAACCGTTCCGGCTCGGTGTGGAACTGCCAGTCCAGCGCCGTCTTGAACTGCGTCGGGAAGGCCGCGGGCATCGCCACGCGGAGACGGCGGTGCGACCCGCCCGCCTCGATCAGCAACACGCGCACGGCCGGGTCCTCGGTGAGCCTGCTCGCGACGACGGCTCCGGCGGATCCGGCACCGACGACGATGTAATCCCACGACTCCACGTGCACGTCCTCTCTCGAGTTCGCTGCACTGTTCCACGGCGCGCACGTCGACGCCTTGGCCGTGGAGGACGAGTCTTCGCCCGATGTTGGTCGCCCGGAGACATACGTTTCGGCTGCGGCGATGGCTACCTTTCGGTGCCCATGTGGTCCTTCCTGGCGATCTTCCTCCTCGGATTCTCACCGCTGCTGATCCCGCTGCTCGTCACCGCGCACGACGTACTCCGTCGTTGGCGCGGACGGGCCTAGGGCGACGTCCGCAGCACGGCCTGCCCGTACCACCGACACATCAGCAGGGCGACTTCGACGTCGATCCGGTCTTCGTCGATCGCCCGCCCGCGCCGTTGCAGAGCTCGGCCGACCCGGTACTTCACCGTGTTGGGGTGCAGGATGAGTTCCTCGGACGCCACCTTGTAACTGCCGCCGTGGAGCAGGTACGTGCGCAGCGTCTCTCGCAGACGGGCAGCGCCGTCCTCGTCGTCGGCGAGGTCGCCGAGGACGTCGGCGACCCAGGAGCGTGCCGCCACGACGTCGGTACCGATGATCGATGCCAGCGCCAGCCCCGGGTCGGCGGCGGAGACGACGATCGGCTCCGTGCCGTGACGCGCACTGGCGACCGAATGCGCCGCCCGGGCGTGCTGATGGGAACGACGAAATCCCGCGATGCCCGCGGCAGGAAGGCCGACGGCGATGTTGGGCACTCCGCGCCTGCCGGAGGCGAATTCGCGCATGTCCTCTACGGCGGAGTCGACCGCCGCCGTGAACGGCAGCCACCCCCAGGCGGTCAGCGGATTCGCCGCGACGAAGAGCGGCGCCGCCGCCGCGCCGGTCGCGTCACCCAGGTCGTTGAGACAGCGCTGCAGACGCGCCAACCCGTCCGGCTCGGGATGTGCCTCGGAGAACCAGAGAACGACGGCGAGGTGGTGCCAGCGCAGCGGGTAGCGGATCGACGTGGTCGCCGCGTCCACGTCGTCGTCGTACCGTCCGTCCAGCAGCTCGCGTACGCGGACGGCGCGCAGGGTGTTGCGGTTCTCCAGCCAGCGTTCGCGCTCTTCCTCGTAGACGGCGCCGACCTGCAGTGAGATGCGGTCGATGTACTCGAACATCGTTGCGGTGACGGTCTCCAACACCGCCATCCGCTCGGCGGACGGCACATCGACGTCCCGGAGCGCCCCGAAGACGTGTTCGGTCATCCGACGCTGTCCCAGCCGGTAGGCGCGGATCAGCGAGTTCACCGGCACGTCGTTGTGCGCCAGACGCCGTGCGTGCTCGTTGGCCGCCTCCGGGGCGTCCACGTCCTTCACGTCGATGCGTTGGCGCAGCGACCGGAGCACCGTCTCGACGTTGCCGCGGACGCTCGCGTGGAAGAGATCCGTCATCGACGCGTCGCCCGCCATCCGGGGGATGGCCGCCTCGACGAACTGCCGGATGTCGGTGGACAGCTGCGGAAGGTCGTCGATCAGTCGGGTGGCGAGGGCGCGGATGCGCTCATCCTCGTCGAGGGGTGATCCGCCGGTCCAGCGCGCCATCATTCGACCGTAGCCGTGATGCCCGTCCCGCAGAGCGGCATTCGGCACGGAAAGGGCGCTGCGCCCCGTTCAGTCCGCGGCGATCACGCCACGCGCCAGCAGGTGCTCGACGAGCGGGGCGACCCCGACGGCGAAGTGCTCGGCCATCGCCGAGCGCGCCTCCCGGGGATCGCGCCGGCCGAGCGCCGCGAGCACCCGGCGGTGGTCGTGAATGGACTGACGGGGCCAGCCCTCGAGCGTCGGGAACACCGACTCGGGCGCATACCGGGTGATCGTCGACATGACGTGCGCCAGCTTGGGGGCGTCGGCGACGACGTTGATCATCCGGTGGTAGTCGTGGTTGAGCCGCACCGTCCGTTCGAGATCAGCTCCGTCGTAGGCCTTTTCGAGATCGTCCTGGATCGCGGTGAGCGCGGCGAGCTGCTCGTCGGTGACGTTTTCGGCCGCGCGGGCGGCCAGCTCGCCACCGACGTAGGCCTGCACGCCGGCGACGTCGGCGATGTCGCGGGCGGTCACCGCCACGACCATGAACCCGCGTCGGGGGTGCTGATCGAGCAGCCCCTCCGCGCGCAGGGTCAGCAGCGCTTCGCGCACCGGGGTGACGCTGATGCCGACTTCGGCGGCGAGTTGGTCGAGCCGCAGGTACTCCCCCGCCGCGAACGTGCCGTCGAAGATCCGTCGCCGCACGTAGCGCGCCACGTCGTCGGAGAGCTGCGGCCGGATCGCGAAGGCGGGCTCAGAGCCGATACTCATGGAGCAGGTTCTTGCTGATGATCGTCTTCTGGATTTCGCTGGTGCCCTCACCGATCAGCAGGAACGGCGCGTCGCGCATCAGTCGTTCGATCTCGTACTCCTTGGAGTAGCCGTAGCCGCCGTGGATCCGGAAGCTCTGCTGGGTGACCTCGGCGCAGTACTCGCTGGCGAGGTACTTCGCCATTCCGGCGGCGACGTCGTTGCGCTCGCCGGAGTCCTTGAGCCGGGCGGCGTGCACCATCATCAGGTGCGCCGCCTCGACCTTGGTGGCCATCTCGGCGAGTTCGAACGCGATGGCCTGGTGCTCGGCGATCGGCTTGCCGAACGTGCGGCGCTGCTGGGCGTAGCGGACGGCCAGTTCGAAGGCGCGCAGGCCGACCCCGCACGCCCGCGCGGAGACGTTGACGCGGCCCACCTCGATGCCGTCCATCATCTGCACGAAGCCCTGGCCGGGTGCGGCACCGAGCACGTCGGTCTCGGCGGCGCGGTATCCGTCGAAGATCAGTTCCGTGGTGTCGATCCCCTTGTAGCCCAGCTTGTCGAGCTTGCCCGGAATCACCAGTCCCGGGGCGACCTCGCCGAAACCGGCGGGCTTCTCGACGAGGAACGCGGTGAGGTTGCGGTGCGGCTTGTCGGCGCCCTCGTCGGTGCGGACGAGCGCGGCGACCAGCGTGGAGCTGCCGCCGTTGGTCAGCCACATCTTCTGGCCGTTGATCACGTACCCGCCCTCGGGCAGCCGGGTGGCGCGGGTGCGGATGGCCGCGACGTCCGAGCCGAGTTCGGGTTCGGACATCGAGAAGGCGCCCCGTACCTCGCCGGTCGCCATGCGTGGCAGTAACCGCTGCTTCTGTTCGGGGGTGCCGTGCTGGCGGATCATGTACGCGACGATGAAGTGCGTGTTGATCACCCCGGACACGCTCATCCACCCGCGGGCCAGCTCCTCGACGCACAGCGCGTAGGTCAGCAGCGACTCGCCCAGCCCGCCGTACTCCTGCGGGATCATGAGCCCGAACAGCCCCATCTCGCGCATCGCGTCGACGATCGCCTGCGGGTAGGTGTCGGAGCGCTCGAGTTCGGCGGCGTTCGGGATGATCTGCCGGTCGGTGAAATCGCGCACGGCGGCGACGATCTCGGCCTGGACGTCGGTCAGACCCGGGGTCTGGGCCAGTCTGGTCATGCCACCCTCTCGAACACCGCGGCCAGTCCCTGCCCACCGCCGATGCACATCGTCTCCAGGCCGTAGCGGCCGCCGCGGCGGTGCAGTTCGCGGGCCAGCGTGGCGAGCATCCGGCCGCCGGTGGCGCCGACGGGATGGCCGAGCGAGATCCCGGAGCCGTGCACGTTGAGGCGGTCGTGGTCGACGTCGGTGAACTGCCACTCGCGCAGCACCGCGAGGGCCTGGGCGGCGAAGGCCTCGTTGAGTTCGATGAGGTCCATGTCGGCCAGCGTCAGGCCGGCCTTGCCGAGCGCGACCTCGGTCGCCGGGACCGGGCCGATGCCCATGACCTCCGGTCCGACGCCGGCGACGCCCCAGGACACCAGCCGCACCAACGGGGTCAGCCCGCGGGCGGCGGCTTCCTCGACGGTGGTCACCAGGCACATCGCCGCGGCGTCGTTCTGTCCGCTGGAATTGCCCGCCGTCACCGTCGCCTCGGAATCGTGGCGGCCGAGAATGGGTTTCAGCGCGGCCAGCGCCTCGACGGTGGTGTCGGCACGCGGGTGCTCGTCGGTGTCCAGGGTCCGTTCGCCGCCGCGCACCGGCACGGTCACCGGCACGATCGAGTCGGCGAGCAGGCCGTCGCGGTGCGCGGCGACCGCACGCTGGTGCGAGCGGACGGCGAGTTCGTCCTGCTCGGCGCGGCCGATGCCGTACTGCCTGCGCAGGTTCTCGGCGGTTTCGAGCATGCCGCCCGGCACCGGGTGGTGCCGCCCGCCCGCCGTGGTGCGGCCGCGGGTCAGCCCGTCGTGCACCGTGACGCCACTGCGGGCGCCGCCCCAGCGCATGTCGGTGGAGTGGAACACCACGTTGCTCATCGACTCGACGCCGCCGGCGACGACGAGGTCGTGCTGGCCGGTGGCCACCTGCAGGCAGGCCTGGATCACCGCCTGCAGCCCGGAGCCGCAGCGCCGGTCGATCTGCATGCCGGGCACCGTCACCGGCAGCCCGGCGTCGAGCGCGACGACGCGACCGATGGCCGGCGCCTCCGTGCTCGGATAGCAGTGGCCGAGGATGACGTCGTCCACGTCACCGGGGGGCACACCGGTCCGCCCGAGCAGACCGGTCAGCGCCGCGACGCCGAGGTCCACCGCCGTCAGGGCGGCGAACATGCCGCCGTAGCGGCCGATCGGCGTGCGCAACGGTTCGCACACCACGGCTTCGCGCAGGTCCATCTCAGATGTGCCGTCCGCCGGTGACCTCGAGCACCGTGCCGGTCATGTAGGACGACAGATCGGATGCGAGGAACAGCGCGACCGACGCGACCTCGCTGGGCTCTCCCGCGCGGCCCATCGGAATCTCCGCGAGCTTCTCGTCCCAGATGCGTTGCGGCATGGCCTCGGTCATGGCCGAGCGGATCAGCCCGGGCTGGATCGCATTGATGCGTACGCCGAGATGGGCGACCTCCTTGGCCGCCGCCTTGGTGAGCCCTACGATGCCGGCCTTGGCCGCCGAGTAGTTGGTCTGACCGATCAGCCCGACCTTCCCGGAGATCGAGGAGATGTTCACGATCGCGCCGCGCTGCTGCTTGCGCATCACGTTGGCCGCCGCGCGCGTACCGTTCCAGCTGCCCTTGAGGTGTACGGCGATCACCTGGTCGAACTGCTCCTCGGTCATCTTGCGCATGGTGGCGTCGCGGGTGATGCCCGCGTTGTTGACCATGACGTCGAGGCTGCCGAAGGCGTCCACCGCGGCGGAGACGAGCGCGGTGACCTGGGCGCCGTCGGTGACGTCACAGCGCACCGCGCGCGCCACGTCGGGACCCCCGAGCGCGGCCGCCGCCGCCTCGGTGGCCGACGGGTCGAGGTCGCCGAGCACCACGCGCGCGCCCTCGGCCACGTAGCGCGTCGCGATCGCGAGCCCGATGCCCTGCGCACCTCCGGTCACCACTGCACATCGTCCGTCGAGCAAGCCCATCGGCGGTCCGCCTCCTTCGTCGAATCGGATATCGGAAATATGATATTCGTACACACCATGGCCGAGCAGACCGTCAGTGATAGCGACTTCGCCGACATCCTGGCCGCGACGCGCGAGTTCGTCCGCACCGTCGTGGTCCCGCGCGAGGTCGAGATCATGACGGGTGACGAGGTGCCCGCCGACATCCGCGCCCAGGTCCGCGACATGGGCCTGTTCGGCTACGCGATCCCCCAGGAGTGGGGCGGGCTCGGGCTGAACCTCGCCCAGGACGTCGAGCTGGCGATGGAGTTGGGCTACACCACGCTGTCGCTGCGGTCGATGTTCGGCACGAACAACGGCATCGCCGGGCAGGTGCTCGTCGGCTTCGGCACCGACGAGCAGAAGACGCGCTGGCTCGCCGACATCGCCAGCGGCGCCGTGGTGGCGTCCTTCGCGTTGACCGAGCCCGGGGCCGGGTCCAACCCGGCGGGTCTGCGCACCCGGGCGGTGCGCGACGGCGATGGCTGGGCCATCACGGGCCGCAAGCAGTACATCACCAATGCGCCGACGGCCAATCTGTTCGTCGTCTTCGCCCGCACCCGGCCGGCCGACGCCGACGGTCCCGGCATCGCGGTGTTCCTGGTGCCCGCCGACGCCGACGGCGTCACCGTCGGCCCCAAGGACGCGAAGATGGGCCAGGAGGGCGCGTGGACGGCCGACGTCGCGCTCGACGACGTCCGCGTCGGCGCCGACGCACTGGTGGGCGGCGCCGAGGACATCGGCTACCGGGCGGCGATGACGACCCTGGCCCGCGGCCGGATCCACATCGCGGCGCTGTCGGTCGGGACCGCGCAACGCGCGCTCGACGAATCGGTCGGCTACGCCGCCACCGCGACCCAGGGCGGCACCGCCATCGGCGAGTTCCAGCTCGTTCAGGCGATGCTCGCCGACCAGCAGGCCGGGGTGATGGCCGGACGTGCCCTGGTCCGCGAGGCGGCCCGGCTGTGGGTCACCGGCGAGGACCGGCGCATCGCCCCCTCGACCGCCAAGCTGTTCTGCACCGAGATGGTGGGCCGGGTGGCCGACCTCGCCGTGCAGGTGCACGGCGGCAGCGGCTACATGCGCGAGGTCCCCGTCGAGCGGATCTACCGGGACGTGCGCCTGCTCCGGCTGTACGAGGGCACCAGCGAGATCCAACGCCTGATCATCGGCGGCGGGCTGCTGCGGGCGGCGCGCGCCGCGCGCTGAGCCGTCGGGCGCGGCGACTCGGGCGCGGCGACTCGGGCAGTGGCGACTCGGGCCGCGGCGACTCAGGCCGCATCGCCTCAGGCCGCATCGACTCAGGCGATGTAGCGGATGATCGACTCGGCCACCGCGGCCGGCTTGTCGGCGTCCTCGATCTCGATGGTGATCGTCGTCGTCGCCTGCACCGCACCGTCGAGCTGATTGATCGCGGTGACCTCACCGCGCGCCCGGATTCTCGCGCCGACCTTGACCGGGTTGATGAAGCGGACCTTGTTGTAGCCGTAGTTCACCGCGAGCGAGATGCCGTTGACCCGGTAGAGCTGCTGGGAGAAGTGCGGCAGCAGCGACAGCGTGAGCAGGCCGTGGGCGATGGTGGCGCCGAAGGGACCGTTGGCCGCCTTCTCCGGGTCGACGTGGATCCACTGGTGGTCGTCGGTGGCGTCGGCGAAGGTGTTGACGCGGTCTTGGGTGATCTCCAACCAATCGGTGGGACCGAGTTGGCTGCCCTGGGCCGCTGCAAACTCGCTCAGATCGTCGAAGACTTTCACGCCTGCTCCTCTCGGTGGGGTGGCGGCGCCGCGCACCGCCCCTGATACATCTAGTCGCTGTCGGAAGAGAACACAATCTTCGTTTTGCTGGAATTTCGGGGAATTGGTTCGAATCTTCGCCAGATGGCCAGCTGAACATTCTTACGCTGCGGCAATGGTCTGATCATCGAATTGCGACGTTTTGACGCGCACGCAGGTTTACCTCGATTCAGCCTCCTGACCTGCGGGTAGTCCCGAAACACGGGGTGGTGAAAGGCGTTCGGCGACCCGATACTGATCGCGCTATTCGCATTCGGATCGATGCGAAGGACAGCAGTCAGCGACAACTCGACCAACGCATGACTGCGCGACGAATTGGGGTTTTCATGAGCGTGTCCACGGTGGATTTCGACGGCTTCGGCGACGAGCCCCTGGCGGAGAATGCGTCGTGGTGGGACGCGGACTCCCGGGCGACGGTCGTGCTCTCGACGCCACGGCTCGACCCCGAACTGTGGCACGCCTACCTCGGCGGCGCCGAGCGGAGCTACCGGCGACACGGCGTGCAGAATGCGCTGGACGTCGCGGCGATCGCCGACGGCGCCGACACCGCCACGTTCTGCGCCCTGCTCGACGACGACGGTCGGGTGGTGGGCGGCGTGCGGGCCGTGGGCCCCCTGCGGGGAGCCGACGACGCCCACGCCGTTCGGGAGTGGGCCGGCCAACCCGGACAGGCCGCGGTGCGCAAGATGATCGACGACCGCGTGCCGTTCGGCGTCGCCGAGATCAAGTCCGCGTGGAGCACCGACGACCGCGGCAAGGACCTCGGCCGCGCGACCACGGCGCTGTTGGCGCGCAACGTCTTCCACGTGATGGAGCTGCTGGGCCTGCAGTTCTGCGTGGCCACGTCCGCGCCGCACGTCCTGCAGCGCTGGGCGTCGTCGGGCGGCGTGGTGGCCCCCATCCCCCCGACCCCCTACCCGGATGAGCGCTACCTTACGAAGATGATGTGGTGGGACCGGCGCACGTTCGTCCGGCACGCAGACCCCGACCAGGTGGCGAAGATCCTCCGGGAGACCGCTGCGCTGGCGCCGCTGACGGCGCTGGCCCTGTGAACGCTGGCCTCGAGAGCGCTCCGGACGGGGCGTCCGACGGCGCCGGGCACGCCGCCGTTCTGCTCGACGCCACGCGCGCCGACGACGCCGCCACCCTCGATGCGTTGCGCGACGACCCTGGCGTCACCGTGCTCGACGCGCTGGCCACCCAGCGCCGCGGCTTGCGCGAGATCGCCGACGGCGACGCCGCCCTGCTCGACGAGCCGCCGCGGTGGGCGCACTACCCGTGGCGGCGCACCGTGGTCGCCGTCCTCGGACCGCGCGCGTTCCGGCGACTGCGGCTGGACCGCAACCGCAACCTCATCACCCTCGCCGAGCAGGACCGCCTGGGCGCGCTGCGCGTCGGCGTCGTCGGGCTCAGTTCCGGCCACGTCATCGCCCACACCCTCGCCGCCGAGGGGCTGTGCGGCGAACTGCGGCTCGCGGACTTCGACGAGCTGGAACTGTCGAACCTCAACCGGGTTCCGGCGAGCGTGTTCGACCTCGACGTCAACAAGGCCACCGCCGCAGCACGCCGGATCAGCGAGCTGGATCCCTACCTGACGGTGACGCCCTGGCCCGCCGGCCTGACCGACGACACCGTCGACGACTTCCTCGCCGGCCTGGACGTCGTGATCGAGGAGTGCGATTCGCTCGACATCAAGACCCTGGTGCGTCTGCGGGCGCGCGCCCGCGGCATCCCGGTGGTCATGGCGACCAGCGACCGCGGACTGATCGACGTCGAGCGCTTCGACCTGGACCCGGGGCGACCGATCTTCCACGGCCTGCTCGGCGACGTCGACGCCGACGAGCTGCGCGCGCTGACCTCCCAGCAGAAGGTGGGACGGGTGCTGCGCCTGATCGACGTGGCCGGGCTGTCCGGGCGCGCCGCGGCATCGCTGCTCGAGGTGGGGCACGGCCTGTCG
Organism: Mycolicibacterium grossiae; assembly: GCF_008329645.1. Lineage (NCBI taxonomy): Bacteria > Bacillati > Actinomycetota > Actinomycetes > Mycobacteriales > Mycobacteriaceae > Mycobacterium > Mycolicibacterium grossiae. Next base: position 3,152,637 of record NZ_CP043474.1, on the reverse strand, counting down.
ACGTGGCCGCAGCTGGCCGGCGACGTCACGCTCGGCGCCGGCGGCGTCGCCGAGGCCGTCCGCCGCATCGGGCTCGGTGGCCACCTGCCGTCCGGCCGGATCCGCCTGGATGCCGCCGCGGCCTTCGACGCGGTCGTCGAACCCGCAGCGCCGCCGGCAGATCCGGTGATGGACGTCGCCGACGCCACCCCCGCCGTCGTCGGCGAGGACCTGCTCGCGTCGATGGTGGCCGCCGCCGTGCGCGCGCCGTCGGGCGGCAACTCGCAACCCTGGTCGATCTCCACGACCGACGACGGCGTGGCGATTGCGGTGCTGCCGGAGCTGACCTCGACGATGGACGTCGCGTTCCGCGGCAGCGCGGTCGCGGTCGGTGCGGCGGCGTTCAATGCCCGCGTGGCGGCCGCCGCGTCCGGCGAGGTGGTGGGCCAGGTGCGCTACGCCGCGCCATCGGGGTCCGCGCCGCTGGTCGCCACCGTCGCACTCGTCCCGGGCTCCGATCCCGACCTCGGCCGGCTGCACGCGGCGGTGCTGCGCCGGGAGACCAACCGCCACCACGGCCCACCGACCGCGCTCGGCGACCACGTCGTCGACGCCCTCGCCGCGGCCGCCGCCCGCGAGGGCGCGGGTCTGCGGCTGGTGAACGCGCGCGAGCAGCTCACCGAGGCCGCGGGCATCCTCGCCGCCGCCGACCGGATCCGCTACCTCACCCCGCTGCTGCACGCCGAGATGATCTCCGAGCTCCGCTGGCCCGGGGACGACGCGATGGACTCGGGCATCGACGTCCGCAGCCTCGAACTCGATGCCGGCACGCTGGTGGCGCTCGACCTGCTGAAGCGTTCGGACGTGATGGCGGAACTCGCCACCTGGGAGGGTGGCCAGGTGCTCGGCGCCGACACCTCCGACCGCGTCAACGCCAGCAGCGCGCTGGCCGTCGTCACGATCTCGGGGACCGAGCTGACCGACTACGCCCGGGGCGGCGCGGCGGTCGAGTCGGTGTGGGTCACCGCCCAGGACCTCGGCCTGTCGGTGCAGCCCGTGTCACCGGCCTTCCTGTACGCGGTGTCCGACGACGACCTCGCGGAGGTGTCGGCCGACCACGCCGTCGCGCTGGCCGGCCTACGTCAGCGCTTCGCGGAGGTCGCCGGGCTGCACGGCGAGGTTCCGGCGCTGATCCTGCGGTTGTCCATGACGCGCCCGGCATCGGTCAAGAGCCGCAGACGCAGCGTGAACGAGGCTGACCGGCTCTAAGCTGGTCACGATGTCCAGCGAAACGCCCCGCCCGAGCCTCGACCGGCTGGTGACCAACGTCGCCGTCGCGCTCATGGCGTCGGACGCCGCCACCAGCGCGGCGGTGGCGGCGAAGGTGCTGGGCATGCTCGTCGAGTACTTCGACGTGGACGTCAGCTTCCTGCGGCACAACGACCACTCGATTCGGGCGTCGATCCTGGTGGCGGAGTGGCTGCAGCGGCCCGACGTCCCGGACCCCGACCCGCTGGGGGTGGTGTACTTCGCCGACGCGGATCCGGTGTTCGCGGCGTCGGAGTACATCGACAAGCCGCTGGTGTTCCGACCCGACGACGAGGACTACCAGCGCCGCATCGCCGAGGGGCGCAACGTGCCGCAGACCTCGATGGCGGCAGCTCCCCTGGTCTCCGGCAACGTGACGACCGGCGTCCTGGGCTTCGTCAAGTTCGGCGACCGCGAGTGGCGGCCCGAGGAGATGAACGCGCTAGAAGCCATCGGTTCGCTGTTCGCCCAGGTCCAGGCCCGCGTGAAGGCCGAGGAGCGGCTCACCCACCTGGCCGAGCACGACTCGCTGACCGGCCTCTACAACCGGCGCGCGCTGCTCGACCACCTGACCGAACGGCTCGCTCCCGGCGCTCCCGGCCCCGTCGCGACGCTGTTCTTCGACCTCGACCGGCTCAAGACCATCAACGACTACCTCGGCCACACCGCCGGGGACTGGTTCATCCGCGTGCTCGCCGACCGCCTGCAGCAGAACACCAAGCGGTCGAGCATGATCGCCCGCCTCGGCGGCGACGAGTTCGTGGTCGTGCCCGCGGAGGCCATGGCGGCGGCCGAGGCCCGCGACCTCGCCGACCACCTGCGCGACGTGCTGCGCGAACGCGTGTCGATCGACGGGGAGATGCTGGCCCGCACCGTCAGCATCGGCGTGGCATTGGGCGCGCCGGGCCGCGACACCACCACCGACCTCATGCGGCGCGCCGACCAGGCGGTGATGCATGCGAAATCCGACGGCGGAAACCGCGTCGTGCTCGCCACCGAGGAGATGGCGCTCGCCTCGGAGTTCCGCAACGACATCGAGTTGCACCTGCAGAACGTCTTCGACAACGGCGCGCTGTTCCTGCGCTACCTGCCCGAGGTCGACATGCGCACGGGCCGGGTCCTGGCCACCGAGGCGCTGGTCCGGTGGCAGCACCCCACCCGGGGGCTGCTGTCCCCCGCCACGTTCATCGCGGTGGCCGAGTCCATCAACCTCGCGGGCGAGCTGGGCCGGTGGGTGATGCGTACGGCGTGCGCGGACTTCGCGCGGTGGCGTGCCAGCGGCGCGGGCACCGACGTCGTCCTGCGCCTCAACGTGTCGCCCGTCCAACTCGTCACCGCGGGCTTCGTGGAGTTGGTCGCGAGCATCCTCGACGAGTTCGGCCTCCCGCCCGGGTCCGTCTGCGTCGAGATCACCGAGAGCGTCGTGGTGCAGGACCTGGAGACCACCACCATCACGCTCAACGGGTTGCGCGACGCGGGCGTCAAGGTGGCCATCGACGACTTCGGCACCGGCTACAGCGTGTTCGCCCACCTGAAGCAATTGCCGGTGGACGTGTTGAAGATCGACCGGAGCTTCGTCACCGACCTCGGCGCCAATCCCAACGACCTCGCCATCGTCCGCGCGATCATCGCGCTCGCCGACGCGTTCGGCCTGCAGCTGGTCGCCGAGGGCGTCGAGACCGACCTGGCCGCACGGACGCTCCTGCGGCACGGCTGCCACCGCGCGCAGGGCTTCCTGCTGTCGGAGCCGCTGGCGTCGGAGGACATGCTGGCGCTGATCCAGGCGGGTCGGGTGTCAGTGAGCTTTCCCGCAGCGTAGGACGTCCGCCCGCGGTGACCGGGCGTCGCGCAGGCCGGCCAGGAGCGCGCGTCCGGACACGTGGCACAGCGCCCGGGCCGTCGTGTCCGGCGGGCTCAACAGCTCCACACGGCCGAAGCGGCTGGCCGTGCGACCCACCAGGCAGACCTCGCGGTCCTCGCCGCGCAGCGGAACGCCGGATTCACCGGCACCGGCGAGGTCGCGCTCGCCTGGCGCGAAGGTCACGCCGCGACGGGTGCCCACGGCGAGCGGGCCGCCGGGGCCGTCGAGCACGACGCCGACGACGCGGCCGGAGTCGAAGACGAGGCGTTGCAGCGGTGTGGCGGTCAGCACCTCGATGCCGCGGTCGCGCGCCTGGTCGGCCATCCACTCCTTGAGCGCGGACGCTCCGAGGCCGCGCTGCCATCGCATCGTGCCGATCGGCACGACCTCGATGGTGCCGCCGTCGGCGGCTCGCATGGTGGAGCGGCCGGATCCGAACACGGTGGAGTGCAGCATGCCGTAGGGCGAGGTCAGGCACTGGCCGGCCCAGTCGCCGAGCCGCGCACCGACGAACGGTTCCACCGCATTGGCGTCGAGGTGGCTCGCCACGCGGGTGGGGACGGGTACGTCGGCGGCCACGTAGGCGCTCTCCGGTACCCACTGCGCGAACCCGTGCAGGTACTCGCGGGTCTCGGGGTCGTCCACGTCGGGGCAGAGCCAGCCGCGCCGGGTGGCGACGCGGCGCCGGGTCGCGACGGTGCACGGGCTCGTCGAGGCGGCGTCCGCGACGAGGACGTCGGCGCCGGCGTCGACGGTGGCGATGGCGCGCGCCAGCCCACCGATGCCGGCACCGATGCTGACTAGGTCGACTACGTGATCCCACATGCGCGTGCGTTACCTCGAAGGTTGCGGTGGCTCGGTCGTCATGCCTGCCGCGGACCGTCGATCCCGCCCCCCGGCAGCCCGCCCGAACCCGGTCGTCGACCCGCGGAACGTAGCGGTGTGATGGAACTCACCGGTCGGCGCGGCGTCCCCGGCGCGGGCGGTGTCGAATCCTTCGTGGTTTGCCAACGTCACCTCGACCGCCCCACTGGCGGCGAGGGCGGCACGGCTCCCCAGCGCGAGACTCGAAGTCATCACGACCGGTATTTTACATACCTTCGGAATGTTCACCACCCCTGTAACCGACCCTGCGTCGGTAGCAATACTGTGGGCGAACACCAACCCGCCGCGCTCAGGGGATCGCGGCGCGACGAAGGGATGACGCGGTGTCGACGGCAAACGATCGGACAGGTCCGGGCAACGCACCCGGCCGCGCCGCCGAGAGCCGCCGATGACCGATCAGGCCGACAAGCGCGGCGACGCCACCCGGCAGCAGATCCTCGTCGCGGCGGCGCAGCAGTTCGCCGACAAGCCCTACAGCCAGGTCAATCTGGACGACGTCCTGGAGGGCGCACGCGTCACCAAGGGCGCGATGTACTTCCACTTCGGTTCCAAGCTGGACCTCGCCACGGCCGTCGTGCACCACCGCGCCGACATCGCGGGCGCCGCCTTCGACGCGGCGTTCTTCCAGTCGCTTCCCGGCCTGGAGGCGATGATCGAGGTCTGCTACCGCATCGGCCTGCAGGACGTCGGCGAGCCCGTGGCGCGCGCCGGCTTCAACCTCCTGGAGGCACTCGGCCGATTCAGCGGGCTGCAGGCCGAACTCACCGGACGGTGGGTGTCCTCGTTCGGCGACCTGATGCGCCGGGCGGTCGACGACGGCGACGTCCGCGCCGACGTCGATCCCGAGCAGGGCGCCCGCCTGGTCGTGTCCCTCTACCTCGGCCTGCGATAGACCAGCGATCTCGATGATCCGAAGACCTTCTTCTGCGACCTCGAGATGGCACTCGCCATGACGATCGCGGGGTTTGCCAGGCCCGACCGCCTGGGTTACCTCACCGAATTCATCCAGCGACGCACCGCGCTGGCCATCAAGAATGCCGCACCGTACCGCGCCCGCGAACTATGATCTCCTTCTAATCGACTCGAGAGTCAGATGGCTCCCGAGGATGGACGGAGGTAGTCGAAGGTGGTGCGCCAGGCAAGATCCGAGGCGACCCGACGGAGGATCATCGACTCCGCAATCGATCTGATCAACGAAATCGGTTATCCCGCAGCAGGTCTGGCTGACATCATCGAGCGCGCCGACCTGACGAAGGGGGCGTTGTACTACCACTTCGACTCCAAGGAAGCGCTCGCCACCACGATCATCGAGGAGGGCGCGGAGAAGGTCCTCGACGCCTTCCGCGCCGCGGGGCGGTCGAGTTCGCCGGCCATGGAGAACGTCATCCACGGACTGTTCGTGGTCACCGACGTCCTCGGCAACGATCGCACCGCCCAGGCCGCCGCCCGTCTGCTGCGCACCTTCGGCGGATTCAACAAGACGGCAAAGGAAACCTACGCCGTCCTGCTGGACGAGATGACGCGATTGACGACCGCCGCGGGCACCGAGGGCGACCTGCTCGCCGACCTCGACCCGACCGAGGCGGGCAACACCATCGTCGGGTGCCTGCTGGGCGCGGAGTTGCTCTCCAGTGCCCTCGCCGACAGCAAGGACCTCCGCAGCCGCTTCGGCCGGACCTTGGCCATCCTGCTGCCGTCGCTGGTGTCCGCCGACTCGCTGGGCTACTACCGCGAGTTCCTCACCCGTCAGTCCCTGCGCGGCAAGGACCCCAACACCGCGGGCTGATCCGCCCGCGACATCCGGCCGCCCGGAGATCGGCCGGCCCTTCGTCGTGCCTGGCATTGCCTTCACCTGACTAACTAGGTTTACTCTGTGGCGGACGTACTCACGACGAACGGATGACCCATGGACCTGGCGTGGTCGCCCGCTGACCTCGAGTTCCGCGACGAGGTCCGGGCCTTCCTCGAGGAGAAGCTGACACCGGACCTGCGCCGCGCGGGACGACTGATGACCAGCGTCTACAGCGATCACGAGGCCAGCCTGCGCTGGCAGGCGATCCTGCACGACCGGGGGTGGGCCGCTCCGGCCTGGCCCGTCGAGCACGGCGGCTGCGACTGGAGCCTCACCCAGCACTACGTCTTCAGTCGCGAGTCGACGCTCGCCGGAGCCCCGACGCTGTCACCGATGGGCATCCGCATGGTGGCCCACGCCATCATCGCGTTCGGCACCAAGGCGCAGCAGGACTTCTTCCTGCCGCGCATCCTCACCGGCGAGGTGTTCTTCTGCCAGGGCTACTCCGAGCCGGAGTCCGGGTCGGACCTAGCTTCGCTGTCCATGGCCGCCGCCGACGACGGCGACGATCTGGTGTGCACCGGCAGCAAGATCTGGACCACCCATGCCCGGGAGGCCAACTGGATGTTCGCGCTGGTGCGGACGTCGCGCACCGCCAAGAAGCAGCAGGGCATCACGTTCGTGCTCGTCGACATGGCCTCGCCCGGCATCGACGTCCGGCCGCTCGTCATGACCTCGGGCGAGGAGATCCAGAACCAGGTCTTCTTCGACGAGGTGCGGGTGCCGAAGAGCAACGTCATCGGCCGGATCGACGACGGCTGGACGGTGGCGAAGTACCTGCTGGAGTTCGAGCGCGGCGGTGGGGCCACCGCGCCGGCGCTGCAGGTGCTGGCCGAGGAGATTGCGACGGTGGCCGGGACGGCGCCCGGCCCCTCGGGTGGCATGCTGCTCGACGACCCCGGGTTCTCCCGCCGGCTCGCCGAGGCCCGCATCCGCACCGACGTCCTCGAAGTCCTCGAGTACCGGGTGCTCGCCGCGCTCTCCGGCGGCGGACATCCCGGTGCCGACTCGTCGATGCTCAAGATCCTCAGCACCGAACTCAGCCAGGTCCTCACCGAACTCGCGATGGAGGCCGCAGGCCCGCGGGGTCGGGCCTACCAGCCGCACGCCACGCGACCCGGCGGCCCGGTGGCGCAGTTCACGCCGCCCGAGGACGGTTACGTCGGCGGCCAACCGTGGCAGGCCGTGGCGCCGTTGCGGTACCTCAACGACCGTGCGGGCTCGATCTACGCCGGCAGCAACGAGATCCAACGCAACATCCTGGCCAAGGCCGCCCTGGGACTGTAGGAGACACCACGATGGACTTCACCCTCGGTGACGAACGGACGATGCTGCGCGACGGCCTCACCCGGTTCCTGGCCACGCGCTACGACCTGGCGGCCAGCCGGACCGCCGCCAAGGTCGGCGCCGGCTGGCAACCCGGGATCTGGCGGTCCTTCGCCGAGGACCTGGGCATTCTCGGCGCCGCGCTGCCCGAGGAGGCCGGTGGTACCGGCGGCGGGCCGGTGGAGGTCATGGTGATCGCCGAGGCACTCGGTCACGCTCTGGTCGTCGAGCCCTACGTCGACACCGCCGTGGTGGCGGCCGGACTGCTCCGACGCGCCGGCGGCGCCACTGCCGACGGCCTACTCGAGGGCATCGCCGCGGGCACCGCGGTCGTGGCCCTGGCAGCCGCCGAGGAGGGCACCGGCGACGACTGGCGCGTCCCGTCGACGACGGCGCACCGCGACGGCGGTGAGTGGGTCCTGCACGGCAGCAAGATGGTCGTCACCACCGCGCCGCTCGCCACGCACCTCCTCGTCACGGCGCACACGCCCGCCGGACCGTCGCTGTTCCTCGTCGACCCGGCCACGGCCGGCGCCGCGCTGACGATGCACCGGTACCGCACGGTCGACGACCGCTGGGCCGCCGACGTCGTGCTGGACGGCGTGCGGGTGCCCACGGACGCCCTGCTGGGCGTCGACGGTGCGCTGTGGCCGTCGCTCGAGCGCGCGCGTGACGAGGGCGCCGCCGCGGTGTGCGCCGAGGCGGTCGGTTGCATGCGCAAGGTGCTGGCCGACACCGTGGCGTACTGCGCGCAGCGCCACCAGTTCGGGCAGCCGATCAGCGCGTTCCAGGTGTTGCAGCACCGGATGGTCGACATGCACATGGAGGTCGAGCAGGCGGTCGCCGCGACGTATCTGGCGACGCTGCACCTCGACGCGGACCCGGACGCGCGGGCCAGGGCCGTCTCGGCGGCCAAGGCCACGATCGGACGGGCCGCGCGCTTCGTCGGTCAGAACGCGGTGCAGCTGCACGGCGGCATGGGCATGACCGAGGAATTGGCGATCGGGCACTACTTCAAGCGGCTCACCACACTGCAGTACGAGTACGGCTCGACCGACTTCCACGTCGCGCGGTACGCCCGTCTGTCCCGAACCTGACGCGAGCTGGACACATGTCCGGCATGTGCGGGGCGATCGCTGAGTCCGGCACCCGGGCGGGACTCGCCCAGCACGATGCGCTGCCGAAACACCGTTTCTGAAGCCGAATCCGAGTTTCATTGCCCGCGACGCGGCGTCGAGGCTAAGCTGGACACATGTCCAGTTCGGCGTCCGACCTCACCCGCGTCGGGGTCGTCCACGACCTGCGCAGCCGGCCCGAACAGCGGGTGCTGCACGCGGCCGCACAGATGCTCGAAGAGTCGAGTGACCCCGACGTGACGGTGGCCGCCCTCGCGGCGCGGGCCCGGGTGGCTCCGATGGCGCTGCGTGCGCACTTCCCGTCCCTCGAGGCGGTGTACGCCGAGGTCTACCTGCAGCACGTCACGGCGTTGCCGCTGAACATCGACCCCACCGCATCGGTGCACGCCCGCGTCAGCGCACAGGTGCGGGCCATCACCGTGATCCTCGCCGAGAGGCCCGGCCTGGCCCGCGCCTGCACCCGGGCCCTGCTCGCCGCCGACGACCCTGCGGTCGCCGACGTCCGCGCGCGGATCGCCGCCGAGGTGCGCCGCCGGCTCGCGGCGGCGTTGGGCACCGGGGCCTGGCCGGAGGTGGTGGCCACTCTCGAAACCGTCTTCTGGGGTGCGCTGCTGCAGGCCCACGCCCGCGAGATCGGCTATCACACCATGGCGCGGCGACTCGACACCATGCTGTCGCTGATCTTGACCGGTGACGACCGTTGACGACTCCGCCGAACCGGAAGGGATGCGCATGGGCTTGAGGGGAGACGCCGCCATCGTCGGCTTCACGGAGCTGCCCGCGACGAAGCGCCCGACCGGTCCGCCCGAGTTCACCCTCGAGCAATTGGCACGCCTGGCCGCGGCCACGGTCGCCGACGCCGGCCTGTCGGTCGCCGACGTCGACGGCATCTGCACCGGGCACGTGCAGGAGTCGCAGATCTTCGTGCCGTCGACCGTCGTCGAGTACCTCGGCATCCGAGCGAACTTCGCCGAGTTGGTCGACCTGGGCGGCGCCAGCTCGGCGGCCATGGTCTGGCGCGCGGCAGCGGCGATCGAACTCGGCATCTGCCGCGCCGTGCTCTGCGTCGTGCCCGCCACTCCCCTGACGCCGACCAGCGAGGAGAAGCCGGTCGACTTCGGCGACATGCTGCACTTCGGCGCGTCGAGCAACCGGTACGGCTCCCCGCAGGCCGAGTTCGAGATTCCCTACGGCAATCTCGGCCAGAACGGCCCCTACGGTCAGGTGGCGACGCTCTACGCCGCCACCTACGGCTACGACGAGCGGGCCATGGCGAAGATCAGCGTCGATCAGCGGGTCAACGCGAACCACACGCCCGGTGCCATCTTCCGCGACAAGCCCCTCACCGTCGACGAGGTCGTCGCGAGCCCGGTGATCGCGTCCCCACTGCACATGCTCGAGATCGTCATGCCGGTCTTCGGCGGGGCGGCCGTCCTGGTCACCGACGCCGAACTGGCACGACGCGCCCGGCACCGTCCGGTCTGGGTGAAGGGGTTCGGCGAGCGCGTGCCCTACAAGACGCCGACGTACGCCGACGACCTGCTGGCGACGCCGATGCAGAAGGCGGCCGCCTCGGCCTTCGGCATGGCGAGTCTGACGCCGTCGGACATGGACGTCGTGTCGATCTACGACTGCTACACCATCACCGCACTGCTGAGCCTGGAGGACGCCGGCTTCTGCGGCAAGGGCGAGGGTCTGGGCTTCGTCGCCGAGCACGATCTCACGTTCCGGGGCGACTTCCCCATGAATACGGCGGGCGGCCAACTCGGTTACGGGCAGGCCGGTCTCGCGGGCGGCATGCACCACGTCTGCGACGCCACCCGGCAGCTCATGGGCCGGGCCGGCGCGACGCAGGTGGCCGACTGTCACCGCGCATTCGTGTCGGGCAACGGCGGGATCCTGTCCGAGCAGACGACTCTCGTCCTGGAGGGAGACTGATGCCGCAGCCGAACACTCGGCCCATGCCACAGCCCAGCACTCGGCCCATGCCGATCCCGACGCCCACCACGGCGCCGTTCTGGGATGCGCTGCGCGAGCACCGGATTCGCATCCAATACTCGCCGTCGTCGGATCGCTGGGTGTTCTATCCCAGGGTGCTGGCGCCCGGCACGCTCGCCGACGACCTGCAGTGGCGCGACATCAGCGGTGCCGGAACGCTCTACACGTTCACCGTCAGCCACCGGCCGGTGTCACCGCACTTCGCCGACGACGTCCCGCAGATCCTCGCCGTCGTGCAGTGGGACGAGGGGCCGCGGTTCTCCACCGAGATCGTGGACGCCGCACCCGACGAGGTCGAAGTCGGCATGCCCGTGCAGCCGGTGTTCTTCGACTACCCCGAGGTGACGATGCTGCGATACCGGCCGCTGAGCTGACCCGGCCGGGGCCTACGTGGCCTCGGCGAGCTGCTTCTCCTCGTAGAGCCGCGCCCACTCCCGTCGCGGCCGGATCGACACGTCGACGTCGGTCGCGGTGGCGCGCAACGCCCCGACGGTGGCCTGCTCGCGCGGCGTCCGCTGGAACGGGTCCCAGTCGAAGAACCGGCAGGAGTTCTCCCAGGTGATCTTGTTGATGTCGGTGTCGTCGGCGCCTGCGGCGAGCAGTTCGGCGTGCACCTGCTCGGGCGCGTCGGGCCAAAAGCAGTCCGAGTGCGGGTAGTCGCACTCCCAGGCGATGTTGTCGATGCCGATCTCGTGGCGCAGCTTCAACGACGTCTTGTCGGTGACGTAGCAGGCCAGCGAGTGCTCGCGGAACACGTCGCTCGGCAACTTGTCACCGAAGTCCCGGCGCAGCCACTTCTGGTTGGTGTAGTGCCGGTCACTGCGATCGAGGTAGAAGGGGATCCAGCCGATCCCGCCCTCGGAGAACGCGAACTTGAGGTCCGGGTAGTTGCGCATGGCGGGGCCCCACAGCAGGTCCTGGGCGCACATCGCCGAGACCTGCGTGGCCAGGATGATCAGGTTGTCGATCGGGGCGTTCGGCGCCATGCTGATCGCGCCGAACCCGGTGCCGATGTGCAGGCACATGACCACGTTCTCGTCGGACAGCGTCTGGAACACCGGGCCCCAGTACTGCTCGTCGTGATAGCTCGGCAACCCCTCGAGGTGCGGCAGCTCCGGCATCGTCACCGCACGGCAGCCCTTGGCGGCGACGCGGCGGATCTCCTTGCACATCGCCTCGGGGTTCCACGTCGGCAGCACCGCGATCGGGATGAAGCGGTCCGGGTAGCTGCCCGCCCACTCGTCGATGTGCCAGTCGTTGTAAGCCGACACCATCACCAGCGTGACCTCCTCGCGGTGCATGTTGAGGTGCCGCGCGGAGAAGCCGGTGAACGTGGGGAAGCACATCGAGGCGAGGATGCCGTTGCGACTCATGTCCCGCACCCGGGCGTGCACGTCGTAGACGCCGGGGCGCATCTCGGCGAAGCCGGCCGGGTCGCGTCCCCACTCCTCCGCCGGCCAGGACACCACGGCGTTCAACCCGCTGACGCCCTGCGGCCTGCCCTGATACATCCACTGGTCGACGCCCTTGTCGTCGGTCACCACGATCGGCGCCTCGGACTTGTACTTTGCAGGCACGTGGTTGAGGAACATGTCGGGCGGTTCGACGACGTGGTCGTCGATGCTCACCAGGATCAGCTCATCGGTACGCATGTCTCAGTAGTACCGTGAGATTCCGTGACCGTCTCTGCAGCTTCGGACAGACGTTTGTCCGTTCCGGCCAACGGCCGGCCGGTCATCGAGTTGCGCCGCGGCGGCCGTGCCGTGGCCGGCAGTTATCTCTACGAGGGCGACGGCCTGATCACGGGGTGGCATTCCCACGAGGTGCACCAGATCGAGTACGCCCTGCACGGCGTCGTCGAGGTGGAGACCGACTCGGCCCACTACCTGCTGCCGCCGCAGCAGGCGGCGTGGATCCCCGCCGGGCTCGAGCACCAGGCGGTGATGAACCCCGACGTGAAGACCGTGGCGGTCATGTTCGCACCGGAGTTGATCGCCGAGCCCGGCGGCCGCGCCCGCATCATCGCCGTCTCCCCGTTGATCCGCGAGATGATGATCTACGGCCTGCGCTGGCCGATCGACCGAGCGGCCGGCGACCGCGTCTCCGACGACTTCTTCCGCACCCTGGCCGCCCTGGTGAGCGAGGCGCTGGATCACGAAGCGCCGCTGAGCCTTCCGACGTCCGACCACCCCATCGTGAGCGCTGCACTGGCGTACACCAAGGAGCACCTCGACACCGTCACCGGTGCCGACGTCGCCCGGGCGGTCGCGGTCTCGGAGCGGACGTTGCGCCGGCTGTTCGCCGACGAACTGGGCGTGTCCTGGCGCAGCTACCTGCTGAACGCCCGCATGCTGCGCGCCATGGCGCTGCTCGCCGGACCCGGCCAGACGGTGCAGGCGACGTCGACCGCCGTCGGCTTCGAGAGCACGAGCGCGTTCACGCGGTGCTTCACCCAGTTCTGCGGCGAGACACCGTCGGCTTACCGGCGCCGGGTGGCCGATGATGCGTGAGATCGGCTCCGGCGGGCGTGCGCTGCTGCACGAGATCGTCACCGCCGCCGCCGCCACCGCACCCGACCGGCCGGCGGTCGTCACGGCCGACGGCACCGCCACCACGTTCGCCGAACTCGACCGCATGGTCGCCGCCGTCGCCGGCTGGCTGCACGCGCATACCGCCGCCGGCGACCGGATCGCGGTGATCGGCGACAACGGCCTCGAGTACGCGCTGCTGTACTACGCCGTGCCGCGCAGCGGTCGCATCCTGGTGCTCGTCAATCAGCGTCTCGCACCCGCCGAACGCGCGGCCCAGTTCGACGCCACCGCGCCGGCGCTGATCGTGGGCGCCGCACCGTATCTCGACGAGCTGCCGCCGTCCGGCGTGCCGCGGATCGCCTTCGCCTCGCCGCGGTGGCGGGAACTCCTGACGCATGCGCCGCTGCCGGTCGACGCCGCCCGTCCCGACGACACCGCCTGGTTGCTCTTCACCAGCGGCAGCACCGGGACGCCGAAGGGCGTGCTGCACACCCACCGGTCGATCATCGCGGCGGTGGCCGGCACGGTGGAGGGCCGTGCGGTGCAGCCGGGCGGGGTGTACCTGCTGCCGTTCCCGATGTGCCACGTCGCCGGCTACAACATGCTGGTGCACCACGCCACGGCGTCGACCGTGCTGCCCGTGCCCGACTTCCGCCCGGCGACGTTCGTGGAGTTGGTGAACCGTCATGGCGTGACGTCGTGTTCGCTGGCGCCCACCATGCTGCATGCGCTGCTGCGCCACCTCGAGGAGACCGGCGCGCGCATCCCGACGTTGCGCGACGTCGCCTACGGCTCGGCGGCCATCGGAGCCGATCTGCTGCGCCGCGCCCTGCACACGCTTGACGTCGGTTTCCACCAGGGCTACGGGATGACCGAAACCGGGGGCAACGTGACGTTCCTGGGACCCGACGACCACCGTGCCGGCGCTGCCGGGGACGACGCCGCGCTGGCCAGCGCCGGCCGACCGCATACCGGCGTCGAGGTGCGCATCGAGGGTGGCGAGGTGGGCGAGATCTTGGTTCGCGGAACGCAGGTCGCCGCCGGCTACTGGCCCGACGGGCGGTCGGCCACCGTCGAGGGCTGGCTCCCGACCGGCGACGTCGGGCGCATCGACGACGCGGGCCGACTGGTGGTGGTCGACCGCCGCAAGGACGTCGTCATCACCGGCGGCGAGAACGTGTCCTCGCGCGAGGTCGAGGACGTGCTGTCACACCACCCGTGCGTCGACCAGGTCGCCGTAGTCGGCGTGCCCGACGCCTACTGGGGTGAGGCCATCTGCGCGGTGGTCGTCCCCCGTCCCGGAAGCCATTGTGACGAGGCGGATCTCATCGCACACGCCCGGGCCCACGCGACGGCCTTCAAGCGTCCGCGGCACGTCCTGTTCGTCGATGCGCTGCCATTGACGTCGAACGGCAAGATCGCCAAGGAGGAGGTCCGCCGGCTCGCGCGCGCGACGCTCAGGCCGGAAGGCTCTTCTGAATGTTCGCCGCGATCTCCGACGCCGCGGTGACGACCGGTGTCGGTGGCTGGCAGGCGGTCACGTCGATGATCACGTTGGCGTACACCGACAGCACGTGCTGACAGACCCGGCTGTCCGGACCGACGCCGCGCGCGATCGGCATCGCGAGCTGCGCCGCGGTCCGGCTGAGGTCGCCCGAGAGCCACTTCGGCATCTGCGTGTCGTTCAGCTGAATGTTGACCGTGTGGTTGGTGCACTTCGACCACCGGTCGGCCGAGGCGTCGAAGAACGCCCTCGCCGCATCCGCCGACGGATAGTTGGCCACCGACTGCTGCACGATGGACGTCCAGTCGTCGCTGTCGGGGTTCCGCATGATCTGGTGCCGTACGGTCACCCAGCCGTCGGGCGATCCCGGTTCGCCATAGATCGCCGCTTGGTCGGGCTGCCACACGCCCAGGCAGTTGAGGTTCGGCAGCAGGGCGCGGTCGTCGTTCATGGTCTGCGCGACGGGGTGTGGCGTCAGCGTCGTCTTCATCACCCGGTTCAGCTCGGTGACCGACAGGAGCGCCGGTTCCAGCGCGGCGGCGGGCACGTCCTTCGGCGGTGCCGCGGCGCCCGACTTCTGTTGTGCGCAACCGGCGGTCGCGAGCGCCGCCGCCACCACGAGGCAGCCGAGGACGGTGCGAAGGTCAGGCATGCGTCCCGGCGGTGGCGCATGCCGTCTGAACGTTGGTGGCGCTGTCGTTCATCTCGTTGGCCGTCGTGTTGAGTGTCTCCCGGCCGCCGCGTACGCCCATCTTGACGAGGAGTTTCGTTGCGCCCCAGGACCAGGACCGCATCGGGTTGGCGATGTCGGGGTTCAATCCGGGCGTGTTGGCGGCGTCCATCGACACACCTGCGCCCTGGCGCAGCGCCGTCCGCGCCACCACGTTGCTCTGGCTGGTGGCCGGGTCGTCGTAGTCGGGATTCTCGTAGGTCTCCAGCGCGTCGGCGAAGTCGCCGTAGTAAGCGGAGGTGGCGTTGAGCACCTCGGCGAACTGGCCGCAGGCCGCCACGGCGGCCGGGTCGGCATCGTCTGAGGTCACCGGCGCGACCATGGGGACGGGCGGGGGCACCGCGGGGTCGGCGCCGTCCACGGGCTCGGCACCGGCCAGCGGAGCCACCGCGACCGCCGCAGCGCCGAGGAACGTCGCGATCGACGCGCTGATGGCAACGTTGCAAGGCTTCACGGGCGCTTCCTCCATGTTCACTCGGCAGTGGACCGCGCGGGCAGCGGCCATCGCGCGACGACGGCTCCGCTGCCGCCACACCGGACCCACCGTCGAGATCCAACATGAACCGATGGTGAACACACGGCAACGCGTCGTGAGCCGGGGCGCGGCGATCCGGTGTCCACCAGCTGCAAACCGCCTGTCAGGCAGAAAAACTCTGCGGGAGCGAAAGTCTCGCTGATTCCGCCACCCCCACTCGACGATGACGGGGCGGTAACTCTTCGCCTTCCGTTCACCGTTCGGTAACTCGCGGCATGGAAGCTCCCACGCGACACATCCCCTGCAACTCATCCGGTTTCGGACCAACGAGAGGCGCCCAAAACCTCATGTTCACTCGCTTCGCCACTCTGGCTGCCGTCGGCGTGCTGGCCACCGTCGGCTCTGCGCCCCTCGCCCTCGCGGAGCCGGCGCCGCCGGCCCCCCCGGCCGATCCCGCCATCGTGCCGGTGGCCAATCCGCTGCCGCCCGAGGGTGCGGTTCCCTCCGCCGCGCCGGGTGTGCTGGTGACCCCGGACGGCTGGCGTCTGGAGGTGTCCGGCTCGAACGAGACGCAGCTTCCCGTGGCGCCGCTCACCACTGCCATCTCGTCGCGCGAGTACCTGGTCGCCGGTACGTTCACCGGCAAGATCACCGGCAGCGGCAAGACCAAGCTGGCCGGCGGCACGCTGGAGGCCGGTGAGCAGATCGGCTGCGGCATCATCTCCGACGAGGTGGAGATCAACCCCGGCGCCAGCATCACGCCGGCCATCAGCGCCATCGGTCTGCCCAGCGTCAGCGCCGGCATCAGCCTGCAGGGCAAGGTGTATCTGAAGCCCGGCACCGTCACCAACGTCGCCATCGACAAGAAGTCGTTCAAGGGCACCTCCACCCGCGTCTCGGTCACCGGTGTCCGCATCAAGACCGACCAGTGCGCCGGTCAGTCCTTCATTCGCTCCTACGCCACGCTGACCTCGTCGACGGACAACACCGACGACGTGATCACGTACATCGGCGTCACCAAGGCCGTCTGACCCCAGCCGTCCATCAACCCACGACAAAGGAACGAAGAACCACGATGTTGAATCGTCTTGCCACGGTGGCGGCCGCGTTCATCGCCATTCCCTTCGCAGCTGCTTCCCCCTCGGCCTTCGCCGAGCCCCCCGTCGATCCCGCCGCCGATCCCGGCCCGCCGCCGGACAACGGCGTCGTCGCCTCGGCGCCCCCGGGCGTCGTCACCACCCCCGACGGCTGGGTCCTCACCGTCGCCGCCTCCAACGAGACCCAGCTGCCGATCGCGCCGCTGACCACCGCGCTCTCCTCGCGCGAGTACCTGGTGGGCGGCACGTTCACCGGCACGGTGACCGGCAACGGCAAGGGCACGCTCAGTGGCGGCAACATGGAGAGCGGCTACCAGATCGGTTGCGGCATCGAACTCGGTCAGGTCCGCCTGATCGGCCAGGCCGGCGTCAGCGTCGGTGGCCTCAGCTTCCCGGCGACCGGCCCGGTGTTCGCGCCGGCGCTCAGCTTCCCGCTCTCGGGCACCATCGAGATCCACGCGAAGCCCGGTACGGTGCAGCAGGTTCCGGTGAACAAGAAGTCCTACAAGGCCGCTCCGGTCCGCGTCACCATCAAGGACACGCACATCAAGGTCGACGGGTGCGTCGGACAGTCGTTCCTGCGCTCCTACGCGACGCTGACGAGTTCGACTGCGGACACCGACGACATCGTCGCCTACTACGGCGTCACGAAGTCGGTCTAGGTTCGCTCGTGACCGTGCGCATCCGTCCCACCCGGATCGCCGTCGGAGCGTTCGTCATCGGCGCGGCGGTCGCCTTCCCGGCGACCGCCGCTGCCGAGCCGCCTCCGCCGCCGCTCCCCCTGCCCGCCGACCCGGCGGTGCCGCCGCCCGCCGACCCGGCGGCGGCACCACTGCCCCCGGATCCGGCAGCGCCCGCTCCGCCCGCCGGCCCGAACGTCCCGGTCCTCGGCATGCCGCTGTCCAACGGTCTCGGTGTGCTTGCCCAGCGCGACCAGCCGGGCGTGCCCGGCGCGCTCGGAGCGCCGTCGGTCAACGGCCTCGACGCGGCGAGCGTCCTCGGCCAGGCTCCGGTTCCCATGGCGCCGAACGGATCCCCGGGCACCCCGCCGAACTTCAACGTCTTCAACAACGCCTACGGCCTCCCGCAGTACGAGGTCCCGTCGGCGCCCGGAGGCAAGCAGTTCGACGTGGCGCCCGGCCAGGAGAACTCCGACGTCAGCAAGCGGGAGTGGTTCGGCCGCTTCATCGACATGCAGCGCGACCACCGCACCTACGGCGGTCTGGGGCAGCGGCCCGAGGCCGAACTGGGTCAGCCGTTGCCCGGCACCGCACCGCCACCCGGAACGGTGATCTCGCCGGGATTGGTCGAGTACCTGCCACCGGCTCCCGACGACGGTGCTCCGCCGCCTCCGCCGGGGCTCATCCTGCCACCGCCTCCGCCTCCGCCGGGCGGCTGACGGGCGACGGCGTCACCACACCCGGACGTAGTCGACGAGCATCTCCGCGGGATAGACCCCGCCGCTCGGATCGCCTCCGCCGGAGCCACTCACCGCGAGGTTCAGCACCGGGAACATCTGGAACCCGGGGTCGTTGAACGGCCAGGGATCGAGTGCTCCGGCGGGGACGTCGAAGTACGGCGGCATGCCGGGCGCGTGATCGCGCCAGAACCGGATGCCCGCCTCGTCCCACTGGCAGCGCCAGGTGTGCCATTGATCGTCGACGTCGATCGGTGCGTTGATCGCCGTCGTGCCGTCGAGCGTCCCGTGCACCGTGGATCCGGGCGCCCACCCGCCGTTGCCGAACCACTCCACGACGTCGATCTCACCGCCGGGTGCCTCGTTGAGCATCCACCACGCCGGCCAGGCGCCCGGGGTCAGGCAGTTCAGGCGTAGACGCGCCTCCCACGTGTGGCCGATGCCGATCGTCGTATTGCCCAGGATCTTCGCGCCGAAGTACCGGTCACCCTCGCGCGTGGCTCGGATGACGAGGTTCGAATTGCCGTCGAGGAACAGGTTCTGCCGGTCGTCGCGGTACTGACCCATGTTCTCCGGCCGGTCCCAGAAGGCCGGGTTGCGGATGGTCTCGCGGGCCGGCGCCACCCGCCACTTCGCGTAGTCCGGAGGCGATCCCGCGGGGCCGTCGAACTCGTCGGCGAACAGCACGCCGCCACCGACGTCGGCGGTGTCGATGGGCGGGAAGGCAGGCAGCGGCCCGGCGGAGGGCATGGCCCGGGCGGGAACGGGGACCGCCGCGGCCAGCAGGCCGATCCCGGTCATCATCAGCACGCTGCGGCGATCGAACTCAGGCACGCCCGACACCTTAAAGCCTGTGAGTCAGCTGTGGGTGCTTCCGCCTAGACTCCGCTTCACCTCGAGCCGCCGCAACTTGCCCGAGGACGTGCGCGGTAGCGAACCGGGCCTGACGAACGTGACGTCGGCGGGCACCACGCCACACTCGGACGCGACGCGCTGCGTGAGCAGCGCCCGTGCTCCCTCCTCGTCGGGTCCGCGGAACTCGGCGACCACGGCCAACCCGGGCCGGATCGAACGCTCACCCGTTCCGACCGCCACCACGGCGCCGGACCGCACGCCGGGCACGGTCTCGGCGACGCGCTCCACCTCGGCGGGGAAGACGTTGCGGCCGGCGACGGTGATGATCTCCTTGGCACGTCCGCAGACCACCAGGCCGCCGTCGACGACATAGCCGAGATCGCCTGTGGCGTACCAGCTTTCACCGTGGTCCGGACCGCCGACGTAGCCGCTCATCATCGACGTGCCACGGATGAGCACCTCGCCGACGTCACGGCCACCGGCATCGACGACGACGTCGTCGCGGGGCTCGATGCGGATCTCCATGCCCTCGATGGGATGTCCGAGCACGGCCTGGCTCCGCGTGGTCACGCCGTCATCGGTGCGCACCTCGGTCCCGTCGATCCGGAGGCCGGTGCCCGGTTCGGGAACCGTGACCGCACACGTGGATTCGGCCAGACCGTACGACGGTGCCAGCGCTCCGGCCGTGAAACCGAAGCGCGCCATCTCGGTGGCGAAGCGGGCCGTCAGGTCGCAGTCGACGGGCTCGCCACCGTTGAGCGCGAACCGCAGCGGCGCGAGGTCGACGTCGGTCACCCGCCGCGAGTACTTCCCGATCAGCCCATACGCCATGTTCGGAGCGGCCGCGATGGTGGCGCGGCTCTCGGTGAGCCAGCCCAGCCAGCGGAACGGCGAGGCCTGGAAGGCCGCCGTCGGCGCCTGCCAGACGTCGGTGCCGCCGAGCGCCCCGGACAGCAGGAAGCTCAGGCCCATGTCGTGATAGAGCGGCAGCCAGGAGCACCCGACGTCGGCCGGCGTGACCCCGATGCGCAGGTTCAAGCCACGCAGGTTCGCCAGCACCGCCTCGGGCGCCAACCGCACGGTGCGGGGCGCGCCGGTGGATCCGGCCGTTCCCTGGAGTACTGCCGTGGGCGCCGGGCCTGCGGGCGGGCGGAATGTCGTCGAGCGCTCCGCACCGGCGATGGCGGCGACCGCGCTCACCGGTAGCGGACCGTCGACGGCAGCGAGACCGTCGAGGTAGTGACCGTTGGCGAGGACGTGCGCGACGCCGATGCCGGCGAACCGGGCCAGCGTCGACGCCGCCCACTGCTCGGCGTCGGATCCGCGGATCGGTCCCGGGAGGATCGACAGCGCGGCATCGGCGTAGCACGCGCCGACGATCGCGGCGATGAATTCCACGGTGGGCTCCCCCACCAGGCCCACGGCGGTGACGCCGGCATCGAGCAGACGCTCGGCCACGTTCTCGGCGCGCGCGTGCACCTCCGGCCACGGATGGTGCCGCCACGTGCCGTCGGTGAGGACGACGAGGTCGTTGCCGCTCGCCGAGAGGCGCTCGGCCAGTGCCGCGGCGAGGACGTTCACGATGCGGCACCTGCGCCGGTCGGGCAATCACCGAGGACTTCGCTGTCGGCCGACGACCAGCAGGCTTCCGTGCACACCACCACGTGCCGAGAGGGTACCGGGCGAATTGGCGGCAATGTTAGTTACCGGGCCGGCGGGCGCCGGTGACGTACCCTCGTCCAGCGATGCCGTTCACCCCTGCCACCGTCGTCGGCGCCGCTGACCTGGGCCCGCGTCTGCGGCGAATCACGTTGCGGATCACCGAACCGGCCGCGCTGGCCATCCCGGACGCCGGTGATGCCGCCGTGGGCGTCTACTTCGACGGAACGCCCGACGGCGACGCGCGCACCTACACCGTGCGGCGCCACGTCCGGGACGGTCCCGAGGACCACATCGACGTCGACGTGGTGCTGCACGCCGACGGACCGGGCACCTCGTGGGCCCTCACCGCGGCGAACGGCCACCTCGTCGGGCTCGACCATGCCCGGTCCTGGTACCGACCCGATCCCCGCGCGTCGTGGCAGCTCCTCGTCAGTGATCTGTCCGGGCTGCCCGCCACCGCCCGCATCATCGAACGGCTTGGCGAGGGCACGCCCGCGACCGTGGTGGCCGAGGTGCTCGACCACGACGATCTGGCGTACCTGCCGCCGCATCCGGCGGTGACGCTGCTGCCCGTCCTCGGCACCGGCAACGGCGTCGGCGGCAGTGGGCTCGCCGACGCGGTACGGCGCTGGCCCCGTCCCCCGGGCGTCGGCTACTGCTGGTTCGCCGGTGAGGCCGCGCAGGCGCGCGCCGTCCGCAAGCACTTCCGCGCTGCGGGGTGGTCGGTCGACCAGCTCGACGTGACGGGATATTGGCGCTCCGACAGCGAGGCATGGGACGCGCGCTTCGCCGCTACCGGCGACTCCGCGGTCCAGGTGTACGCGCAGGCGCTGGCGGCGGGCCGGGGCGACAAGGTGGCCGCGGAGGAGTTCGACGAGGCGCTCGAGCGCCTCGGGCTCTGACCCCGGCGCAGGCGCCGAAGGAACCCGGCGCAGCGGCGCCGAATAGACCCGGGCGCAGCGGCGCCGATTCTCCGGTTTCAACATCGCCGAACGTTGGCAATACTGCGTGCGGACGATCACCTCAGCCTTTTCACGCGCATCTGCGAAGGGAATGCATGACTCACGCGGCAGAGTCGGAGCCGGAAGACCAGGTCAGCGAGACGACCGACGTCACCTTCGACGAGCACCTCCATCCTGCGCGCCCGCGTGCCCTCCGTTTCCGCCCGCGGGTGCGTACGCCGTTCACCCGGCGGTCGCTGACGCAGGACGGTTCGCCGACGGCGGACAACGCCGGTTACGTGTCCTGGTTGCTCAGCCAGTCGATGCTCGCCGACGCCAACGAGATCAGTCAGCAGTTCTCCGGCCAGGGCTCGATGTGGCAGAACCCGTACGCCACCCCGAGTCCCCGGGGTGCGGTCGACACGGCGTCGGTGTGGTTCACGGCCTACCCGCTGTCGCTCATCACGCGTCCGCAGGAGTCGTTCCTCAAGGCGATGGCCGACGAGGAGATGTGGAAGGCCTTCGCCGAGATCGGCATCGAGGGCATCCACACCGGCCCGGTCAAACGCGCCGGCGGGATCTCCGGGTGGGATCTGACGCCCAGCGTCGACGGGCACTTCGACCGGATCAGCACGCAGATCGACCCGGCCTTCGGCACCGAGGACGAATTCCGCACGATGTGCGGCACGGCCAACTGGTACGGCGGCACCATCATCGACGACATCGTGCCCGGCCACACGGGCAAGGGCGCGGACTTCCGGCTCGCGGAGATGAAGTACGCCGACTACCCGGGCATCTACCACATGGTCGAGATCGACCCGCGCGACTGGGAGCACCTCCCCGAGGTTCCGCCGGGCGCGGACTCGGTGAACATCGATGCCGCGACCGAGGAGTGGCTCGACAAGGCCGGTTACATCATCGGCCGCCTGCAGCGGGTCATCTTCTACGCCGAGGGCGTCAAGGAGACCAACTGGAGCGTCACCCGCCCGGTGCTCGGCGTGGACGGCGTCGAGCGGCGCTGGGTGTACCTGCACTACTTCAAGGACGGTCAACCGTCGATCAACTGGCTCGACCCGTCCTTCGCCGGCATGCGCCTGGTGATCGGCGACGCGCTGCACTCGCTGACCGACCTCGGCACCGGCGGCTTGCGCCTGGACGCCAACGGGTTCCTCGGCGCGGAGAAGGCGGCGTCGGAGGACTCGGTGGGCTGGTCGGAGGGGCATCCGCTGTCGGAGGCCGCGAACCACCTGATCGCCAGCATGGTGCGCAAGGTGGGTGGCTTCACCTTCCAGGAACTCAACCTGACGATCGACGACATCCGCGAGATCGGCGAGGCCGGTGCGGACCTGTCCTACGACTTCATCAACCGGCCCGCCTACCACCACGCGCTCGCGACCGCCGACACCGAGTTCCTCCGGCTCACGCTGCGCACCACGCTCGAACTCGGCGTCGACCCGGCGTCGCTCGTGCACGCGCTGCAGAACCACGACGAACTCACCTACGAACTCGTGCACTGGTCCAACGGGCACCGCGACGACGTCTACACCTACAAGGGCGAAGAGGTCACCGGCGAGGCGCTCGGCGAATCGGTGCGCAGCGACCTGCTGGAGAAGCTGACCGGCGCGAACGGCCCGTACAACCAGGTGTTCACCACCAACGGGATCGCCTGCACCACCGCGACCGTCATCGCGGCGACACTCGGGGTCACCGACCTCGACGACATCGGCGACGGTTCGGGCGGTGGCGTGTCGCTGGATCGGGTCCGGCGCGCGCACCTGCTGCTGGCGATGTTCAACGCCCTGCAACCGGGCGTCTTCGCCCTCAGCGGTTGGGATCTGTGCGGCATGCTGACGCTGCCCACCAGCGAGGTCGCCGAATTGCTGCGCGGCGGGGACACCCGGTGGATCCACCGCGCCGCGCACGACCTGATGGGCGTGAACCCCGACGCGACGCAGTCGACGGCCGGGATGCCGCGCGGCCGTAGCCTTTACGGACCCATCCCGCAGCAACTCGATGACGACACCAGCTTCCTGCGGCAGCTGCAGGCGATCCTGCGGGTGCGTTCGCACTACGGCATCGCGACGAGCACGCAGGTCGACATCCCCGAGGTCTCGCACCGCGGCATGCTGGTGCTCGTGCATCAACTGGCCGACGAGGGTCAGTATCAGTTGACGGTCCTGAACTTCGCCAACGAGGACGTGGCCGGCACGGTCCGCTCCGAGGCCCTGCCACCCGGCGGCACGGTGTCGGACATGTTCACCGGCAAGGCCTTCGCCACCGTGGACGACCTGCACAGCTTCACCGTCGAGATGCCCCCGCACCACGGCATGGCGCTGCTCGTCGAGGTGCCGCCGGTCCCGGCCGACGCGTGACGGCGGGCCCGCGGGCGCCGACCTCGGCGCCCGCGGCCGCGGTTGCGACACGGTCACGAACGCATACCCGTTCGCGCACCGTCCCCCGCAGTGAGGACGCGGTCGCTAACGTCGCGTGAACCACGTCGCCACGAGACCGCGACGTGCCGGCCGAGAGGTGAGGCATGTCGCCGCGACTGCGAACGGTTCCGCTGGCAACGGTGTCCAGCGTTGCGGTGGTGGTTCTGGGCGTGACGCTCGG
This sequence comes from Mycolicibacterium grossiae, assembly GCF_008329645.1. NCBI lineage: Bacteria > Bacillati > Actinomycetota > Actinomycetes > Mycobacteriales > Mycobacteriaceae > Mycobacterium > Mycolicibacterium grossiae. Next base: position 3,128,467 of record NZ_CP043474.1, on the reverse strand, counting down.
CGTGGCGCCGCCTGCCGTCGCCGAGCCGTGCGAGGGCGCCGCCGCGGCCGCTCAGCCCCTGCCGGGTCAGGCCTTCCAGATCCCGAGTCCGTCGGCGCTGGCACCGTTCAACCGTCCGCTCGGGCACAAACCGGCCGGCGCCAACGACGCCGCGCCGCTCCCCCGGCTCGGGCAATTACCGCTGGCCATCCTCAAGGCGCTGGTGCCGCCGTCGGCGCAGGTGCGCCAGCAGGCCGCCGTCGTGTCGTCGCCCGCACCCGGCGCCGCGGCCCCCGAGCCGGTGCGCACGCCCGCGCCCGCCCCGCCCGCACCGGCGGCGGCCGTCCCGGCGAGTCCGCCCGGCACCTCCATCGTCGGCTGGGTGACCGGACCGGACAGCCCCAACCAGACCATCCAGCGGTTCGCCATCACCGGTACTGACCTCGGGATCATGTGGGACAACGGCGATCCCGCGAACGGGCAGGTGCTGATGGCGTTCGGGGACACCAACGGCTACTGCGGCATCCCGGGCAAGCAGTGGCGCTACAACGCACTGTTCCGCACCCAGGACCGCTCGCTCGCCAAGACCGTCGCCGTCGCCGACGGCGCCGTGGCCAACCGCTATTCCGGGTCGCCGGTGTGGCGTCCGGGCATCTCCAAGCAGATCATCAACAGCATCGGCCAGGCTCCGCAGGAGACGGGCATCATCCCGACCGCCGGTGTGGCGGTCGGCCGCAACCAGTTCCTCAACTTCATGTCGATCCGCAACTGGGACAGCCCCGGGTCCTGGTCGACGAACTTCTCGGCCATCGCCACGTCGACCGACAACGGCGAGACCTGGGGGGTCTATCCCGGGACCATCCGGCCGCCGGGTGGCGGCAACGAGAACTTCCAGATGGGCGCCTTCCTCAAGCCCGGTCCCGGCGACCCGTACCTGTACGCGTTCGGCACACCGCCGGGCCGAGGGGGTGCGGCGTACCTCGCGCGCGTGGCCCCCACCCTGGTTCCGGACCTCACGCGCTACGAGTACTGGAACGGCGATCAGCAGGCGTGGGTGCCGGCGAATCCGGCCGCCGCGACACCGGTGATCCCCGGTCCCGTCGGGGAGTTGTCGGCGCAGTACAACACCTACCTCAAGCAGTACGTCGTGCTGCACTGCAACGGCGCCAACGACGTCGTGATGCGGACCGCGCCGGCACCCCAGGGCCCCTGGGGTCCCGAACAGCTTCTGGTACGCGCCACGGACATCCCGGGCGGCATCTATGCGCCGTACCTGCACCCGTGGTCGGTCGGCAAGGAGCTGTACTACACCCTCTCGTTGTGGTCGGCGTACAACGTGATGCTGCTGAAGACGGTGCTGCCCTGACAGGTCGGCCTAGGCTGGATGCCATGGCCGAGCCGTTCGCGATCCCCGACGTCCCCTTCACGCACGACCCGTGGGTGGCCGCGCGCACCCGGTACGACGAGATGCCGTACCGCCGGGTCGGCACTTCCGGCTTGCTGCTGCCCGCCATCTCGCTGGGGCTCTGGTACAACTTCGGCGACAACCGGCCCTTCGACGTGCAGCGCGAGGTGCTCCGCTACGCGTTCGACCGCGGGATCACCCACTTCGACCTCGCCAACAACTACGGCCCGCCCTACGGCTCGGCCGAGGAGAACTTCGGCCGGATGCTCCGGCGCGACTTCAAGCCCTACCGCAACGAACTCCTCATCTCGACCAAGGCCGGCTGGGACATGTGGCCGGGACCGTACGGACAACTGGGCGGCCGGGCGTACCTGCTGGCCAGTCTCGACGAGTCCCTGGACCGCCTCGGCCTGGACTACGTCGACGTCTTCTACTCGCACCGCATCGACGCCGGAACGCCGCTGGAGGAGACCATCGGCGCCCTGGACGCCGCGGTCCGCGCCGGCAAGACCCGCTACGTCGGCATCTCCTCGTACTCCGCGGCGAAGACCGCCGAGGCGGCCGAGATCGCGCAGCGACTCGGCACACCGCTGGTGATCTACCAGCCGTCCTACTCCCTGCTGAACCGGTGGATCGAGGGCGATCTGACGTCCGAACTCGCGCGGGCGGGCATGGGCGCCATCGCCTTCACCGCGCTGGGACAGGGCCTGCTCACCGACCGCTACCTCGAGCGCTCCGCGGCCGAGATCGACCGCGCCACCGCCCGTCCCACGTTCGACGACGACCTGGTGACCGACGAGGTGCTCGACCGTCTGCGGGCTCTGGCGGACATCGCGCGGCGCCGTGGTCAGTCGCTGGCACAGCTCGCGCTGGCCTGGGTGCTGCGCGACGAGACGGTGGCCTCGACGCTGGTCGGCGCGTCGAGCGTCGCGCAGCTGGAGGAGAATCTCGGCGCGTTGCGCAATCTCGACTTCAGCGCCGAGGAACTGGCCGAGATCGACCGGTACGCGTCGGAATCGGGCATCGACCTCTGGCGGGAGAGTTCCGACGTCTGACCGCCGCTCAGGCCTCGCAGTCCAGGCGGAGATCCCAGTCGGTGGCCTCGGACAGGCCGCGATGAATCGAGCGGGCCAGCTCGTGTCGTTCCGCCACGGGCTGGCTGGCGAAGAACACGTGAATCGCCGTGCCGCCGGGCGACTCTCGATCCGGTAGCACGCGCAGGAACGAGGTCGGTCGACCGATGACCGGGTAGAGCTTGCCCTCCGGGGTGAGCACGCTGTCGGTGATGCGTGCCACCGCTTCCTGAACCTCGTCGCTGGACGGACCGGGTCCGACGAGCACGTAGTCGACGTTCGTCATGGCCCTAGATTAGTCGACGTTCGTCATGGCCCTAGATTAGGAAACCGCCACAGCGGGGACAATCTGCGGTGTGCGTTCGGTCCTCTCGGTGTGGCGCGGCCTGGGCCGGCGTCGGCGCCGCGTCCCGGTGCGGGTGTACGACGCGGTGGCCGGGCGGTGGGTGGACGCCGCCGACGTCGCCAACCACGTCGCCGACGCCGACGAGGCGGCACCCGCCACACTGACGCTCACGACGTACAACGTGTGGTTCGACGACCTCCACGCCGACGAACGCCACGGCGCGCTCGCCGGCGTGCTGGCGCCGCTCGCGCCCGACGTCATGGTGTTCCAGGAGATGACGCCGCGCGCACTGGCGATCCTGCACGCCCAACCGTGGATTCGGCGTGACTACCGCAGCGCCGCCGCCGTCGGGCATCGCGACATCGGGCCCTACGGCATAGTGCTGCTGACGCGGTTGCCGGTTCGCCGCGTCACCTACCGGCCGCTGCCGAGTGAGCTGTCGCGCGGAATCCTGCTGTGCGAGTTCGGTTTCGACGACAATCCGTTGACGGTGTGTTCGATCCACCTCGACAGCGGCAAACGACGTGCCGGCCTGCGCGCGACGCAGCTGCGGGCGATCACCCGGGCGCTGCGCGGCGCCGACGACGCCGTCGTCCTGGGCGACTTCAACATGCGCGACCGGGAGAACGGACGCATCACCGCCCCGTACACCGACCTCTGGCCCGCACTGCGACCCGGAGAGCACGGATACACCGAGGACACGTCGATCAACCTCATGCGCTACGACATGAAGGACAAGCACCGGCACGTGCGGTTCGACCGCATCCTGCTCAAGGGGACGGCCTGGTCGGCGTCGGACATCGGACTGCTGGGCACCGAACCGCTCTCGGCGCAGCTTCCGCGGATCTTCCCGTCCGACCACTTCGGCCTCCGGTGCACGCTGACCTCGCGCCCGACCCCTTGACAGCCGGCACGCGTACTGCCATCGTCCTGATCGATCGATCAAATCGTGCCGCTGGACGAGCGGCACCGGACGGGAGGCGCACCATGGCCGGACGCGTGGCGGACAAAGTCGCATTCATCACCGGGGCGGCGCGCGGGCAGGGACGCAGCCATGCCGTGCGGCTCGCGCAGGAGGGCGCCGACATCGTCGCCGTCGACGTCTGCCGTCAGGTGGGAAGCAGCAGCGAGATCCCCGCGGCGACGCGTGACGACCTCGCCGAGACCGCCGGACTGATCAAGGATCTCGGTCGGCGCGTCGTGACGGCCGAGGTCGACGTCCGCGACTACGACGCCCTGGCGTCGGCCCTCGACGGAGCGGTGGAGGAATTGGGCAGGCTCGACATCGTCGTCGCCAATGCCGGGATCGGCAACGGCGGCAACACCTTGGATCGGACCAGCGAAGCCGACTGGCAGGACATGATCGACGTCAACCTGTCCGGGGTGTGGAAGACGGTGAAGTGCGCGGTGCCCCACCTGCTGTCGAGCGGACCTGGGGGCTCGATCATCCTCACCAGTTCGGTCGGCGGACTCAAGGCGTACCCCCACACCGGGCACTACATCGCGGCCAAGCACGGCGTCGTCGGTTTGATGCGCACCTTCGCCGTCGAACTCGGGCAGCACTTCATCCGGGTGAACTCGGTCCACCCGACCAACGTGAATACGCCGATGTTCATGAACGAGGGCACCATGAAGCTGTTCCGGCCGGACCTGGAGAACCCCGGGCCCGACGACATGGCCGTCGTCGCGCAGATGATGCACGTACTGCCCGTCGGCTGGGTGGAACCGGTCGACATCAGCAACGCCGTGCTCTTCCTCGCCTCCGAGGAGTCCCGATACGTCACCGGACTGCCGCTCACCGTCGACGCGGGCAGCATGCTCAAGTAGTGGAACCGACCTCCGGTGTCGAGCCGAGCAGCCGGTCGACCACCGCGATCATGTCGCGGTGTCCTGCCGTGACGCCGATGGCACTCTCGTTGCTCAGGCTGCGTGACATCTGCACCAGCACCATCGACACGACGACGGGCGGGTAGTCGCTGAGGTCGACGCCACGAGCGCGTAGTCCGATGGCAGCGGCGGCGGTTTCGATGTCGCGCACCCGCTCGGCGTAGGCCTTGAGAGCGACACCCACGACCTTCCGATGGTTGGCGAGGGCGACGAACTCGGAGTTGAGGACGGTCAGGCGCGCATCGGAGTTGATCTCCCACAGCGCCTGCAGCGGGTCGTCGGCGTGCAGAGCCTGTCGCATCCTGTCGAGCGCCGCGTCGGCACCCGCGCGCAACACCGCGACGAACAAGTCGTCCATGGTGTCGAAGTAGTAGTAGACCAGGGCGGAGCGGACGCCCGCGCGCTCGGCGACGCGCCGCGACGTCGCGGCCGCGTAGCCCTCCTCGCGCATGAGGGCCGCGGTGGCCTCGATGAGGCGCGTACGGGTCACGGACTCCTTGTCCCGGTTGGTCCGCGTGGCCGCCACGACCCACATTGTGCACGCCGTGCGCGCAATCGCCACGCACGGTGACGCGTCCTTGACCACGTGTCGACGACGTGTTAGACAATCGACGCGACTTTGATCAATCGTTCAAATCTTGGGCGACGCGAAGGAGGCGACACGTGACGCACGTGGCCGACATCGACTACTTCTCCGACGAGGCGGTGACCCAGGACCCCTACGAGTACCTGCGGAGCCGCGGACCGGTCACCGTGGAACCGCATCACGGCGTCGTGGCGGTCACCGGGTACGCCGAGGTGATGGCGGTGTTCAAGGACGTCGATGCGTTCTCGGCCGTCAACGCGATCGGTGGGCCCTTCCCTCCCCTTCCGTTCGTGCCCGAGGGCGACGACATCTCGGCGCAGATCGAGGCGCACCGGCACCTGTTTCCGATCCACGAGCACATGGTGGTGATGGACCCGCCCGAGCACGACCGGGCGCGCTCGCTACTCAGCCGGCTGCTCACGCCACGCCGCCTGAAGGAGAACGAGGACTTCATGTGGCAGCTCGTCGACGAGCAGCTCGACGAGTTCATCGGCAACGGGCGCTGCGAGTTCCTCGCCGAGTACGCCAGACCCTTCGCCACCCTGGCGATCACCGATCTGCTGGGCGTCCCGCCGGAGGACCGAGCCGGGTTCCGCCGGGCGTTGGGCGCGGACAAGCCGACGGGCAACCGCGTCGGCGCGCTCGACGGCGAGCCCGTCGGACTCAACCCGCTGCAGTACCTCGACGACACGTTCAGCGCCTACATCGCCGATCGCCGGCGTGCGCCACGCGACGACATCCTGGGCGGCATGGCGTCGGCTACCTACCCCGACGGGTCGACGCCCGCCGTGCTGGAGGTCGTGCGTCCGGCCACGTTCCTCTTCGCCGCGGGCCAGGAGACGGTGACCAAGCTGCTGAGCACCACCGTCCAGGTCCTCGGCGACCGCCCCGAGTTCCAGGACCTGTTGCGCGAGCGCAGAGACCTGATCCCGGCCTTCATCGAGGAGTCGCTGCGCACGCAGAGCCCGACCAAGGTCGACTTCCGGTTGGCTCGCAGGACCACCGAGCTGGGTGGTGTCCGCATTCCCGCCGGCAGCGTCGTGATGCTCTGCCTCGGTGCGGCCAACCGGGATCCGGCGAAGTTCGAGGCGCCGGACGAGTTCCGCGTCGACCGCCGAAACGTGCGCGAGCACCTCGCCTTCGGTCGCGGGATCCACACCTGCGCCGGCGCCCCGCTGGCGCGCGTCGAGGGTCAGATCACGGTTCACCGCCTGCTCGACCGCCTGCGCGACATCCGGATCAGCGCCACGGCGCACGGCCCGGCCGACCGGCGCACCTACCGCTACGAACCGACGTTCCTCCTCCGCGGGCTCACCGAACTGCACGTCGAGTTCGACGTCGCCGACTCGGCGTCGTAGCCCCGCGTCATCCACCGGATGGAGCGGTCGAGGGTGGCGACGATGTCGGTGATGGCGATCTCGCCGGCTGCGAAGCGGCCCAGCAGGCCGTAGACGAGGCTCGACAGCACCGCATCGAGATCGGCGACGAAGGCCTCGTCGACGTCGGCCAGCGCCTCCATGGCGGCCGGCACGACCGCGTCCAGACCGTGGTGCAGGAGCCGGTCGCCACCGGGTGACGAGCGCGCACGGTAGAACGCCGCGAGCATGCCGGGATGGTCCTCCCACGGTTCGAAGATGGTGCGGAACAACCGCATCAGGGCCTGGTGCAACGACTCACCGCGCCGACGCCCCCCACGGGTCACCTTCGCGTAGCGGTTCTCCTGCATCCACCATTGAAGCGCGGCGACGATGAGGTCGTCGCGGTTGCCGTAGCGCTTGTAGATCGTGGCGAGCGAGGTCCGCGACCGCCGCGCCACGTCGCGCAATTGGACTGCGTCGTAACCGTCCTCGTCCAGGATGCCCGCCACGATGGCGAGGATGCGGGCGTCTGCGCCCCGCGCGGCATCCGCGCGGCCGATCGCCTCGCTCATTCGACCAACCCCTTGCCCTCGGCGGTGTAACCCGGTTACCGTACCGCAGTAACACGGTTACTCCAGGACGGCGCAGAGCCGTCCGACCGCACCGAAGCGAGGAACGATGAGCCTGCATGGACGAGTCGCCCTGATCACCGGCGCCGCACGCGGCCAGGGCCGCAGCCACGCGCTGAGATTGGCTGCCGACGGCGCGGCCATCATCGGCATCGACGTGTGCGCCGACATCGACTCCACCGGCTACCCCATGGCCACCCGCACCGAACTCGACGAAACCGTCGCCCTGGTGGCCGAACGCGGTGGCACGATGCTCGCCTCCGTGGCCGACGTCCGTGACTTCGACGCCCTTGCGGGCGCCGTGGACGCCGGCGTAGCCCACTTCGGTCGGCTCGACGTCGTGCTGGCCAATGCCGGCATCGCCACGATGGCCTTCCGCGAACTGACCCTCGCCGAGGAACTTCGGCAGTGGACCGACGTCCTCGACGTCAACCTCGTCGGCGCCTTCCACACGGCCAAGGCCGCGCTGCCGCACCTACTGGCCGGTGACCGGGGCGGTGCGATCGTCTTCACTAGTTCCACCGCCGGACTCAAGGGGTTCGGCGGAACGCAGGGCGGCGGTCTGGCCTACGCCGCGTCCAAGCACGGCATCGTGGGGCTGATGCGTACGCTTGCGAATGCGCTCGCGCCGCACGGAATTCGTGTCAACACGGTGCATCCGACCGCCGTCGACACGATGATGGCCACGAACGACCAGATGCAGGACTTCCTCCGCAGTCATCCCGAGGGCGGCGGTCCGCACCTCGCCAACCCCATGCCCGTCGAGATGCTGGCACCCGAGGACGTCAGCGCGGCCATCGCCTACCTCGTGTCCGACGACGCCCGGTACGTCACTGGGGTGACGTTCCCCGTCGACGCCGGCTTCTGCAACAAGCTGTGAGCGGCCGCGTCGCGCACAAGCGCGTTCTCGTCACCGGCGCCGCGCGCGGCATGGGCAGGAGCCACGCCATGCGCCTGGCCGAGGAGGGTGCCGATCTCATCCTGGTCGACGTCTGCGCATCCCTGCCCGGACTCGAGTATCCGCTCGCGACCGTCGCCGATCTCGAAGAGACGGCCCGGCTGGTACGTCGATGCAAGCGCCGCGCCGTGACCGCGGTCGTCGACGTCCGCGACGAGGACGCCCTGCGGCGCGCGGTCGCCGACGCCGCGCGCGAACTCGGCGGTCTCGACGCCGCCGTCGCCAATGCCGGTGTCCTGACGGCGGGGACGTGGGACTCGACCACCGGCGCCCACTGGCGCCTGGTACTGGACGTCAACCTCATCGGCGCGTGGAACACGTGCGTGGCCGCCATCCCCTTCCTCCTCGACGCCGGCGGGGGCAGTCTGGTCAACATCAGCTCCGCCGCCGGCATCAAGGGCAGCCCGCTGCACATCCCCTACACCGCGTCCAAGCAGGGCATGGTCGGCATGAGCGTGGCACTGGCCAACGAACTGGCCGGCAGCGGGATCCGCGTCAACACCGTGCATCCCACCGGCGTACCGACCGGCATGGCGCCGGCGTCCATGCACGCACTGCTCGCCGAGACCCGCACGGACCTGGCGCCCCTCTTCGGCAACGCGCTGCCCACCGCCATGATCGAACCGGTCGACGTGAGCAACGCCGTGCTGTACCTGGTGTCCGACGAATCCCGGTACGTGACCGGCCTCCAGTTCAAGGTGGACGCCGGCGTGACGATCCGATAGGAGTGCCGTGAGCACCGACGACCGCCACGTGGCCGGGCTGCGGCGATACGCCGAAGTCATGACCGTCCCGGCGCCCGACGACGACAGCCCGACCGCGTCCGACGGTCTCATCGACTTCGTCTTCGCCGAGGTGTGGTCGCGGCCGGGCCTCAGCCGGCGCGACCGCCGGTTCGTCACCCTGGCCTGCGTTGCCGCCGCCGACGCCGACGGGCCCCTCGTCGAGCACGTGTACGCCGCGCTGGCCAGCGGCGACGTCGGCATCGACGAGATGCGGGAAGCCGTGCTGCATTTCGCGGTGTACGCCGGCTGGCCCAAGGCATCGCGCTTCAACATCGTCGTCGGTGCGCAGTGGGCCCGTGTTCTCGCCGAACGGGGGCTTGCCGCCGACGAGCCGAACCCGCTGTTGCCGTTGACGACGGCCAGCGACCCCGAGGCGCGTCTGCGCGGCGGCGAGGAGTCCTTCCGTGACATCAACTGCCTTCCGTTCGCGCCCACGCGTGACGACCCGTACTCCGGCGCGGGCATCCTGAACTTCGTCTTCGGCGAGGTGTGGCTACGGCCGGGCCTCGGCCACAGGGAGCGCCGCCTGATCACCGTGGCGTGCGTCGCGTTCCAGGACGCCGAGCTGCCGATCCAGTCACACGTGTACGCCGCACTCAAGAGCGGGGACGTGTCGCCCACCGAGATGGACGAACTGGCGCTGCACTTCGCGGCGTACTACGGCTGGCCGAAGGCCTCCCGGCTGAACGACGCCATCGCCGAACAGAAACGGCGCATCGCCGGCGAGACCGCTCAGCGGTGAGCGACGCCGGCGACCCGGACCCTGGCGTCGGCCATCACCCGTTCTTCGCGCGCGTACAGCAGGCCGAAGGTGAAGCCGTTCTCCCCCGGCGCCGATCCCGCGGCGGCACCCAGCCGGCGTAGCGCCTCGAGGCCACGACGGCGTCCTGATGATCGCCGAGGATGGTCTGCACCTGCTTGAACCGCTTCGCCCACCGCGCGGATCCGGAGTCGAGCGGCGACACCAGTTCCGCGGCGTAGCGGGCCCGCTTGGCGGCCTTGCGCGCGCCGTGCAGCAGGTCCGGGTCGCCGGCGTCGAGCGCACGGGCGAGGCGGCGACGGGCCTTGCGCCCGGCCCGCCTGGCGTCCGCCACGAGCGGCTTGGCGGCGAGGTCCGCCGCGAACGGCGGCGTACCGCGCCACCGCCGCAGAGTGGCGAGTAGCGCGAGGTGGCGCTCGGTGTCCAGGGCCTCGTCGACGGCCGTGCGCGCCCGCAGTTCACGTCCCCGCAGATCGCTGCGGATCCGCGACCGCACGGGTCCCAGGACGAGTTCGGACGGAATGTCGCCGAGCGCCTCGGCGAAGCGCTCCTGCTGCACCTGGGGATCGCGCACGTCGCCGAGAACGCCCGCCAACCACCGGAGTTCGGCGTCGAGGCCGTCGGTGTCCTCGGCGATGACGTCGGCGAAGACCCGCAGCACGCTGCGCAGGCGCCGGATCGCGACCCGCGTGTCCTGGATGGGGTCCTGGCCGCGCCGCAGCGCGACGTCGCCCGCCACGATCGCGGCGAGCTGTGCGTCGACGTAGTCACCGAGGACCGCGGCGGCTTTCGATCGCTGCGGTGGTCGGGGTGCGCCGACGGCACGCGCCAGCTTGGACGGGTAGGAGGCCGTCCGTGCGCCGGCAGCGCGCAAGCCGCGGCGCAGCTTCGTGGGCACCGCACGTTCGTCCGGCCCGAGTTCCACCTCGACCTCGCGCCAGGCGAGCAGCGCGTCGCCGACCGACGCCCGTACCGCGTCGTCGGCGACCTCGAAACGCTGCGCGCCGCCGGCCATGACGACGTGGCGCTGCCGGTGGGTGCGGATCGTGGCGACCTCGGACAGCGGCTTGCCGAGTGCCGCACCGCGCAGCACCCGCAGCAGTTCCTCGGGCGGGGTATCGGTGAGCGGCCAGTGCAGCTCGAGCCGGCCGTCGGCGGTGGGTAGCTTCACCTGCCACCCGGTGTCGTCGTCGCCGTCACGGCGGCGCACCACGATGCCCTGGGCCCGCAGGTCGTCATCGGCGGTGTCGTAATAGGTGCTCGACAGTTCGACCGCGTCGGTCCGGACCTCGCCGTCACGCGCGAACGCCGCGATGTCCGGCATCTCGAAGTCCGCGTCCACCGACCACTTCAGTTCCCGCTCCACGTACTCGTGCACTCCACCGGCTTTCCCGGTGCCCACGACGCAAAACCACGCCCGGTGCTTTGGCGCCGCTCGAACCGCCCGTGGCTGTACGCTGCGATCCGATCCACCTGGCCCATCCTCCGAGCAAGGCGCTGGTGACCGTGAGATTGATCCTCGAACTGCTGAGGCCGCACCGGTGGCTGCTGGCGGCGATCTTCGCCGTCCTCGTGGTGCAGATCGCCATGGGCCTGGCCGCTCCATGGCCGCTGAAGATCGTGCTGGACAGCGTCGTTGGGGACCACCCACTGCCGTGGTGGCTGCACGGCCTGCTGCAGCCGATGCTCGGCGGCGAGGGCAAGATGCACGTCGCCGGGCTGGCCGCCATCATCGTCGTCGTCATCGCCGTCATCGCCGCGGTCGCCACGTACGTGGCGAACTACTTGACCGAGACCGTCGGTCAGCGCATCGGCAACGAGCTGCGCAACCGCGCCTACCATCACCTGCAGCAGCTGTCGCTGAGCTACTTCGACACCCACCGCGTCGGCCCGATCCTGTCCACCCTCACCGACGACGTCGACACCATCCAGGACTTCGCGTCGGCGTCCACGCTCGGCATCGCCACCGACCTGCTGACGATCGTCGGGATGTTGGCGCTGATGCTCTGGCTGCAGTGGGATTTCACGCTGATCGCGCTCGTCGTGGCGCCGCTGCTGCTGCTGTTCGTCTCGCGCGTCCGCAAGGCCGTGAAGGCGGCGACGCACGAGGTGCGCCGGCGCGAATCGGAGATCGTGGCGGTCGCCGAGGAGGGTCTGCAGTCGATCCGCGTCGTGAAGGCCTTCGACCGCGAGTCCGAGCAGGGGCGCCAGCTCGCCCTCGTCGGGCAGCAGGCCGTCGACGCGGCGCTGAACGCGCGCCGGGTGAAGTCGGTGGTGTCGCCCATCGTCGCGGTGGTGGTCGCGGCGTGCACAGCGATCGTGCTGTGGCGGGGCTCGGCGCTCATCCTCGCCGGCACCATGACGGCCGGCACGCTGACGGTGTTCATCTCCTACCTCGCCTCGTTCTTCAAGCCGGTGCAGGACCTCGCGAAGCTGACCAACACCATCGCCATGGCGTCGGTGGGCGTCGAGCGGGTCGGTGCGCTGCTCGACGCCGAGACCGCCATCGAGGAGAAGCCGGACGCGGTGGACCCGGCGCGGGTGAAGGGCGCGCTGTCCTTCGAACGCGTCGCCTTCAGCTACGACGGCGAGAAGCCGGTGCTCCGCGACGTGACCTTCGACGTGGCACCCGGCCAGCTGGTCGGCATCGTCGGGCACACCGGCAGCGGCAAGTCGAGCCTGGTGAGCCTGATCCCGAGGTTCTACGACCCCAGCATGGGCGCGGTGCGGATCGACGGCGTCGACCTGCGCGAGTACAAGTTGCACGAGTTGCGGCAGCAGATCGCCTACGTGCTGCAGGACACCGTGCTGTTCCGCGGGACGGTGCGCGACAACATCGCCTTCGGCCGGACCGACGCCGACCACGACGAGATCGTGGAGGCGGCCAAGCTCGCCAACGCGCACGAGTTCATCTCCGAGATGCCGCAGGGCTACGACAGCGCGGTGGGCGAACGCGGCATGACGCTGTCCGGCGGTCAGCGGCAGCGCATCGGCATCGCCCGCGCGCTGATCCGCAACAGCCCCATCCTCATCCTCGACGAGCCGACCGCTGCGCTCGACGCCCAGTCCGAGCACCTCGTCATGTCGGCGCTGCAGCGGCTGATGGCCGACCGCACGGTGATCACCATCGCGCACCGGCTCAGCACGATCCGCGACGCCGACAAGATCGTCGTGCTCGAGGAGGGCCGCGTCGTCGAGCAGGGCACGCACGCCGAGTTGCTCGCTTCCGGCGGTACCTATGCTGAACTGCACCGGATCCAGTACGAAGACGAGGTGCCGTGACGCGCTCGCTGATCATCCTGCCCGACGACTCCGCCCAGCCGGTGCTCGACGCGATCGCCGGCGCCCGGCGCTCGGTGCGCATCAAGATGTTCGCGTTCTCCCACACGCCGCTGCTCGACGCGGTCGTGGCCGCTCACCGCCGCGGCGTGATGGTCCAGGTCATGCTGAACCCCGCCCGCCGCGACGGGATGACCGACAACGACAGCGCGCGAGACATGTTGCAGGCGTTCGGGATCGACGTGCGAGCCAGCAATCCGGCGTTCGATCTCACCCACGAGAAGTCGATGGTCGTCGACGACGAGCACGCCTTCGTCGAGTCACTCAACTGGACCGAGGAGAACTTCACCGAGACCCGGGACTACGCCGTCGTCACGCCGAGCCGCACCGAGGTGCTCGAAATCGTCGAGTGCTTCGAGGCCGACTGGCACCGCGAGGACTTCGACCCCGGCCACGACGCCCGGCTGCTGTGGTGCCCCACCAACGGCCGTGCGCGCATCGCCGAGTTCATCGACTCCGCCACGTCCGCGCTGTTCGTGCAGAACGAGCGCTACCAGGACCCCGTCATCATCGAACGCCTGGTCCGTGCCGCCCGGCGCGGGGTCAAGGTGCACGTGATGGCCCGGGCGCCGCACCACTTGAAGAAGGACAAGCTGCTCGAGGGCGTGAGCGGGCTGCGCATCCTCGATGACGTCGGCATCAAGATCCACCACCTCAAGCACCTCAAGCTGCACGCGAAGATGATCCTGGCCGATCACGAACGTGCCATCGTCGGATCGATCAACCTGTCCCCCGGCAGTTTCGACCACCGCCGCGAACTGGCCATCGAGTTCAGCGATCACCACGTCCTGGAGCGACTGAACGAGGTGGCCCGCCACGACTGGAAGAACTCGGCGCGGCTGGACCTCAGCGATGCGGGCCTGCTGGCCGACCTCGCCCGCCGCGACCCCCAGGAGGTCGAGCAGCTGGCGCTGCGGGAGCCGCACCGGCACCGGTGACCGTCGAAACCTGACGCCTTTCTTACCCACGGATCGTCACCCCGGCCGGCTCGGCTAAATGGGTGTCTAATGGTGTCCATTGAGCAGTCGGAGGACACATGCGCCAGGCACACGACACATCCGCCGAGGACGAGGCGCTGCGCCGGGTACGCGCGGCCTACGAGTGCCTCGCCCACTGTCCGCGCGGCGCGGATGCGGGCGCGGCACTGGACGCCCTGCAGGACGCCGTCGACGACGCCCGCCGAGCCGGGCTGAACTGGGGACCGATCGCCGCCGTCGTGGAGATGCGCCGCGGCGCCGCCTACGACCGCTTCGCGCGGCGCCGGCGCTTCCCGATGCGACGGCCGGACTGATCGGACCGGTCCACTAGCCTGATCGGGTGCTGCCGGGCATCGTGGGCCAGGTCGTCGCCGTGAACCGGCTGACGGGACGGTGGCCCTTCGCCCTGCGTGCGGGGTTCTGCATGGCGGCGCCCGTGGTGGCCGGGTGGGCGGCCGGCGATGTCGCCGCAGGACTGACGGCCACCATCGGCGGCTTCACCGCCCTGTACGGCAGCGGACGCCCGTACGCCTACCGTGCGCTGGAACTCGCCGTGGTCGCGGTGTCGCTGGCCGTCGCGGTCACCCTGGGCGACTGGGCGGCATCGACCGATCCCTGGCTGGGCGTGGCAGTGACGTCGGCGATCGCCGCCGTCGCCGTCCTGGTGTGCAACACGCTGGCGGTGGGACCGCCCGGCGCCTACATGTTCGCGCTGGCCTGTGCGGCCGGCGTCGGCATCTCGGTCGAGCACGAAAGCCCGTGGCACTTGGGCGTGCTGGTGCTGTGCGGCGGCGCCTTCTCCTGGCTCGTGCACATGTCGGGTGCCCTGGTGCGGTATCGCGGACCGGAGCGGGCGGCCGTCGCGGCCGCCGAGCGCGCCGTGCATCGACTGGCCGAGGATGTGGGCACCGCTGCGGAGAACCGCTCGGTGGACGCCGCGGCGCGCGCCCTGCACCACTCCTGGGTGGTCCTGGTCACCTTCCAGCCCATCCGGCCCGAGCGCAGCGCCGCCCTGCAGCGGCTGCGAGCGACGAACCACCGCCTGCACGCCACGTTCGCCGGCCTCGTCAGCGGCACCACCGGCCCGCACTCCGAACGCGGTCCGAGGACCGACGAGATCCCGCTGGGCCGGCCCGGCGGCGTTGCGCTGCTCCGCTCCGCACTCGCCGGCTCTCACCCGCTCCGGGTGGCCGTTCAGGTGGGCGTGGCCGCAGTGGTGGCCGGGTCGTTGGCGACCGCGCTCGGCGTCGACCGCGGGTACTGGGCCATCGCCGCCGCAGTCCTGGTGTTGCACAACGGTTTCGATCGCCGCCGCACCGTGGTCCGCGGACTGCAACGCCTGCTCGGCACGCTGGCGGGGCTCGGACTGGCCGGGGGCATCCTCGGGCTGCACCCGCACGGCCCGTGGCTGGCCGCACTGCTGTTCGTCCTGCAGTTCTCCATCGAGATGCTGGTGGTGCGCAACTATGCGCTGGCCACCGTCGTGATCACGCCGACGGCACTCACCATCGCCTCGGGTGGCCGGCCCATCGGCGACCTCGGCGAACTGCTGCTCACCCGCGGCGTCGACACCCTGATCGGCTGCGCCGTCGCCTTCGCGGTGCTGCTGCTCGGCGGACACCGCTACGAGGCCACCCGCATCCGCACGGCGCTCGCCGACGCGCTGGACGCCTTGGCGCTCCTCGTGCCGCACCTCGCCGCGGGCGAGGTGACCAGTGCGTCGGCCCGCGTGGCCCGCCGCGACGCCCAGACCCGGGCGATGGCACTGCTGGTTGCCTATGACGCCGCCGTTCAGAGCGGGAGCAGGGCGTCTCGAGCGGCCGAACGGCTGTGGCCGGCCGTCGCCGCGTGCGAGCGACTGACCTACCGGACGCTCGCCGCATGCTGGCACGTCCAGCACCCCGGGTCGCGGCGCCCCGTCGACCCCGCGGACGGCGAGCGCCTCCACGCCGACCTGGCAGACCTCGCCACCGCAGCGCGCACCGGTGCCCCACCCGTGGCGGACGGCGCGGTTCCGGCGTTCGCTGCCGACGAGATCGTCGAGGCCCGGCAGGTCCTCTCGGCACGGGCGTGAGGGTGACGACGAACGAACGACCGGGTTGACCCCCGACGGCCGGGGACGCGACGTAGTCTGCGAAGAGCCTGGTGCCGTCGGTGCCCAGCACCGGACCCGAGGAGCGTCATGACGGGGTGGAAGCCGAACCTCGCGTTCGGCGCCCTCGCCGTCGGCTTCGCCGTCTTCGCGACCTCGCTGCTCCTGGGCTGGGGCGGCCCGACCGGCGTACTCGTCGTCAGCGACATCGGGTCTTTGCTGGCCGGTGGATTCGCGGCGTGCTCGGCCGCTCGCACCGCGCTCGTCTGCCGCGGCCGGCAGCGCCGGGCCTGGCTCGCCCTGACCGTCGGGCTGGCGGGATGGTTCTTCGGTGACGCCGTCTGGGCCTACTACGAACTCGTCCTGCGCGTGGACTCCGCCCCGTTCCCCTCCCCGGCCGACGGCGGGTACCTGCTCTTCTCCGTGGCAGCGTGCGTGGCGCTGCTGCTGCTGCCGATCGGCAGCGTCGGGCAGTCGCAGAGCCGGCTGCTGGTCGACGGCGCCATGGTCGCCGGATCGCTGTTCGTGGTGTTCTGGGCCATCGGGCTGGACGACGTGTTCCACCGCGAGGAGCAGAGCCGCGTCGCCTTCGCCGTGTCGGTGAGCTATCCCATCGCCGACCTGGTGCTCGTCACCGCCGCCTGCCTGATGCTGACCCGCGCACGGTCCGGGCAGCGGGCGGTGATGGTGGTCTTCGGGGTGGCAGCTGCCGTCATGGCGGTCAGTGACGGCACCTTCGTCCTCCTGAGCGCCGACGACTCCTACGTCAGCGGCGGAGCCGTCGACGTCGGCTGGGCGGCCGGGCTGTTGCTCTTCGGCGTCGCGGCGATGCTCGGCGCGCGGTCGGCGCACATCGAACTGGGGCTCGCCAAGGCGCCGTCGCGGGCGGCGTTCTGGCTGCCCTACGTCCCACTGCCCGCGGCGGCCGTGTACGCCGTGATGACCGACGGGTCGACCACGCTCGTCGTCGCGGCGCTGGTCCTGGTGACCTGCGTCGTGCTGCGGCAGTTCCTGATGAGCGAGGAGAACCGCCGGCTGCTGACGATGGTCGCCGACCAGGCGTTCCGCGACCCGCTGACCGGGCTGGCCAATCGCGCTCTGTTCGCCGACCGACTCGCGCACGCGGTCGCCCTGCGCCGTCGCGACGGCCGCGGCGTGGCCGTGCTGTCGGTGGATCTCGACGACTTCAAGGTCGTCAACGACTGGCTCGGGCACCCCGCCGGCGACGCACTGCTGCGCGCGGTCGCCTCTCGCATCGTCGGCGCGGTCAGCGACGGTCACACGGTGGCCCGCGTCGGCGGCGACGAGTTCAACGTCCTCATCGAGGACGACCTCGACCCACCACTCATCGTGGCGCACCGGATCTTCGACGCCTTCGACGAGCCGTTCCCCGTCGACGGGCACGACGTCTTCATGCGCCCCAGCGTCGGCGCCTCGGCGGGCGAGAGCGCAGGCAACGCCGAGTGGTCCGCCGAGACCCTGCTCAAGCAGGCCGATCTCGCGATGTACGCCGCCAAGCGCAGCCAGCACGGTGGCGTCGTCTCCTACACCCCGGACATGGAGATGATCGACGTCCGCGAGCTGGACCCGCCCCGCGAGCGCAGCGTCGCCTCCCGTCGCAGCGGCTCGGCCGGGCTGCAGCTGTTCGCTCAACTCCGGCGCGCGATCGACCACGGCGACCTCAGCCTCGTCTACCAGCCCAAGTTCACCGTCGCCACGGGGACGATGGCCGGCGTCGAGGCGCTGGTGCGGTGGGAACACCCCGAGCGCGGAGTGCTGCTGCCGGGCGAATTCCTGCCGCTGGCACGGCAGAACGGCCTCATGGGCGCATTGACCGAGGCGGTCATCGACAGGGCGGTGCGTGACGCGTCCGGGTGGCGCGCGGCGGGCGTGGACGTCCCGTTCGCCGTCAACCTCTTTCCGCCCTCGCTCGGTGACGTGGACCTGCCCGCTCGGATCGGGCAGATCATCGCCGACGGTGGACTGCGGACCGACCGGCTCACCGTGGAGATCACCGAGGACTTCCTGCTGGGCAATACCCGGCGGGTACGCAGCGTTCTGGACATGTTGCGCGAGCAGCACATCCGCGTGTCGATCGACGACTTCGGCAGCGGCTACAACGCGCTGAGCTACCTCCGCGAACTCCCGATCGACGAACTCAAGGTCGACCGCGAGTTCATCGCGCCGATGCTGTCCCACGACCGGGCCGAGGCGATCGTCCGGGCGATCATCGACCTCGCCCACCGGCTCGACATGACGTGCGTGGCCGAGGGCGTCGAAGACGGAGCCACCGCGGCCCGGCTGGCCGAACACGGCTGCGACGTCATCCAGGGCCACCACTGCAGCCCACCGGTCAGTGCGTCGGAGGTCCTGGACGTGCGGCCCCTCAGCGAGCGGGCCATCGCAGCGCGGGGCTAGCCGCGGTAGGCCGCGACGCGCTCGGCGAAGTCGTCGAGCAGCCGCAACGACTCGTCACGCGGCTTCGTCGGCAGCAACAGTGCCACCTCGTCGAAGCCGAGATCCTCCGCGGCACGCCAGTAGTCGGGGTCCGCCGGGGTGCCGAACTGGCGCAGCGGGACGTCGTGGCCGAGACCGTCGCGCATCTGCCCGATGCGGTGAGCCAGCCGGTCGGCGGGTAGCGGGTTGGAGATCCATCCCGCGTCGTGCCGGATGACGCGCTTGACGGTGGCGTCGGAGTCGCCGCCGATGAACACCGGCGGGTGCGGTCGCTGAACCGGCTTGGGGCGCAGGTAGGAGGAATCGAAGTCGACGAAGCTGCCGTGGTACTCGGCGGGCTCGTCGGTCCACAGCGCCTTGATCGCCTCGATGCGTTCGTCGAGCAGCTTGCCGCGGGTCTTCGGGTCGGTGCCGTGGTGGCTCAACTCCTCGATGTTCCACCCCGCACCGACGCCGAACACGAAGCGCCCGTTGGACAGCAGGTCGATGCTGGCGGTCTCCTTCGCGGTGATGATCGGGTCGCGCTGGATGAGCAGCGCGATGCCGGTGACGAGTTCGATGGACGACGTCACGGCCGCTGCGGCGGCGAGCGTGACGAACGGGTCGAGCGTGCGGTAGTAGATCGACGGTAGGTCGCCCCCCATCGGATAGGGCGACTTCCGGCTCGCCGGGATGTGGGTGTGCTCGGCGATGGACAGCGACGAGAAGCCGCGTTCCTCGACCGCGCGGGCCAGGGTCACCGTGTCGATGGTGTCGTCGTTGACGAACGTCGAGATGCCGATCCTCATGTGTTCCCTTCCTGCGGGGGTCATCGCTGCCAACCGGGCTCGGTGGGTCGGCATTCCCCGACGGGCCGACACCCAATCGGCGTTCGCCACCCACGCCCTAGTCTGATCGTCGTGGACATCAACGGAGCTAGCGCAATCGTCACGGGTGGGGCATCGGGCATCGGTGCGGCCACCGCACGGCAACTGGCCGCCAAGGGAGCCAGCGTCGTCGTCGCCGACCTGCAGGAGGAGCGCGGACGCGCCCTGGCACACGAGATCGGCGGCGCGTTCGTCAGCGTCGACGTCACCAACACCGACCAGATCACCGACGCGGTGAACACGGCCGCCGATCTCGGCCCGCTGCGGGCGCTGGTGAACTCGGCGGGCATCGGCTGGGCACAGCGCACCATCGGCAAGGACGGTGAGTTCTCCTCGGCACACGACCTGGACGCCTACAAGAAGGTGCTGGCCATCAACCTGGTCGGCACCTTCGACTGCATCCGGCTGGCCGCCACCGCGATGAGCCGTCTGGACCCGACCGACACCGGCGAGCGCGGCGCGATCGTCAACATGACGAGCGTCGCGGCGTTCGACGGGCAGATCGGCCAGGCCGCCTACTCGTCGTCCAAGGGCGGCGTCGTCGGATTGACGCTTCCGGTCGCGCGCGACCTGTCGGCCGTGGGCGTCCGCGTCAACACGGTGGCGCCCGGGCTGATCGACACCCCCATCTATGGCGAGGGTGAGGCGTCCGAGGCGTTCAAGGCCAAGCTCGGGGAGTCCGTGCTGTTCCCGCACCGGCTCGGCAAGCCCGAGGAGCTGGCGTCCATGGTGGTCGAACTGATCACCAACTCCTACATGAACGCCGAGGTGGTCCGCGTCGACGGCGGCATCAGGATGCCCCCGAAGTAGTGCGTCCCGACGATTCCGGCCCGGCCGGACCCGACGAGGGCCGCGGCACTGCGCCGCGGCCCCGCGGGGCACTGGGCCTAATCGTCGACCCGGTGTTCGGCGCCCTGTTCTGGGGCAAGATGTTCTCCGTCGTCGGGGTCTGGACGCACGGCATCGTCGCGGCGATCGTCATGTACGACGCGACGCGCTCGGCGCTGATGGTCGGACTCGTCGGCGTGGTGCAGTTCGGTCCGCAGCTGATCCTCAGTCCGACGAGCGGCAAGTGGGCCGACACCGGCAACCCGGCGCGACAGATCCTGCTCGGCCGGGTGCTGTGCATCGCCGGATCGGGGTCGGTGGCGGTATGGCTGTTCGCCGATCCCGACATCGCCGGCGCGGCGGCCGCCGTCCCGGTGCTCCTCGGGTCCACCCTGGTGGGCTTCGGCTTCGTCGTGGGTGGCCCGGCGATGCAGTCCATCGTGCCGAACCTCATCCGGCCCGGCGAACTGTCGACGGCCATGGCGCTCAACAGCTTTCCGCTGACCATCGGCCGGGTCCTCGGCCCGGCGGCCGGCGCGTACCTCGCTGCGCACCTCGGGTCGGCGGCGGGTTTCGCGGTGAGCGCCGGTCTGCACCTGACCTTCGCGGTGTTCCTGCTGGCCGTGCGACTGCCCGCCCCGCCGGCCAAGCGCGCCGATGCCGACTACCGGGTCCGCACGGCGGTGCGCTACGTCTGGCGGGACCGGCCGTTGCTGTTGGCGCTGCTCGCGGTGACGACGATCGGCATCGCCTCGGACCCGTCGATCACGTTGGCCCCGTCGCTGGCCGATGCGCTGGGTGGCGGCCCGCGTCTGGTGGGTGTGCTGTCCGCGGTGTTCGGCGTGGGTGCGGCGGTCGGGATGGCGACGCTGGCCGCGCTCGGCGGCCGGGTGGCGGCGGCGAAGGTCTCCTCGGTGGGGCTGCTCGTCCTCGGCGTGGGATGCGTGGTGTTGACCGTCGGCACGGTCACCGCCGTCGCACTGACGGGGTTCGCCGTGGCCGGCGTCGGCTTCGGCTGGGCCATGACGGGCTTGAGCACCGTCGTGCAGGAACGGGCGCCCGAGGAACTGCGCGGCCGCATCATGGCGCTGTGGCTGGTGGGGTTCGTCGGCTCCCGGCCGCTGGCGGCGACCGTGCTCGGCGGCACCGCCGATCTGATCAACGTCCAGGCCGCGTTCGCCGTGGCCGCGGTGCTCACGCTGGCGGTGGCGCTGCTGTGCCGTCCCGCCCGGCTGACCGGCCCCATGCCCGACGCGGTGCCTCAGCCCGCCGAGAGGTCGACGGCGTAGACCGTCTGCGCGTCGCGGACGCCCTTCAGCTCGACCGTGCGTGGAGCGGCGAAGCGGATGGCGTCGTCGTCGACGGCGGCGCGCGCCGCCTCGCTCACCACCACCTCTCCCCCGTCGGCGAGGTCGGCGACCCGCGAGGCCATCGCGACGTCGAGGCCGAAGAGATCCTCACCGCGGCGCACGGAGGTGCCGACGTGCACGCCCATCCGGACCCGGATGCCGTCCCAGCGCTCCGGATCGGCCGCGAGCGCCTCCTGCACGGCGATGCAGCAGCGGACGGCGTCGGCGGGCTCGGCGAAGGCGAGCATGAACCCGTCGCCCTGGTTCTTCACGACGTACCCGCGGTGGTCGGCGACGAGCCGGTCGATCAACGCGTTGTGCCGCTCGAGCACGCGCACCCACTCCCGGTCGCCGAGGGCTTCGTTGCGCTGCGTGGATCCCTCGATGTCGGAGAACACCAGCACCACCCGGCCGTCGGCGGAGACCACCCGCCCCAGGCTGGGGCGCTCGACTCGCGCCCACCCCGCGAGGTCCTCGATGCTGCTGCGCACCTGTCCGCCGAGGCCCTTGCGCAGCACCGCGTCGGCGGTCTGCACGGTGTTGAGCACGGTCTTCACGGCCAGCGGCGCCACACCGAGCGGCGGGCGGCGCCGACGCGGGCCGCGGGGCTCCGGATGCCGCGCCTGCGCCAGCGCCCGCCGCGTGGTCCGCAGAGACCGTCGTGACACGGCGAGGACGACGGCCAGGGCGATCAGGCCGGCGGCCTCGAGTGCGACGACGAGCGACAGTGCGAGGGTCACCGGTCGATCATCCCCGGGCCCGCCACGACGGCGCGGCATGATGGGTTCGTGCCGGATCGCCGCGTGACCCTCGAGACGCTCGGTGCGTGGGTGATCGAGTGCAATGCTCGGCTGACGCCGATCGAGCCGATGCTCGCCGCGGGCGCGGCGAAGGACGCGTGGTGCGTCGCGGCCAACTACCGCACGCGGCTGATGCGTCCGGGCCAGCGGGTGCTGTTCTGGGTGTCGGGCCACGCCCGGCGCGGGATCTGGGGCGCGGGGGTGATCGCCGGCGAGGTGAGCACCGACGCTGCCGGGCAACGACACGTACCCGTCGACCTCTCGTTGTTCGCCGAACCCGTCACGGCCGCCGACCTGGCGTCGATTCCGGGTCTGCGCACGCTCGAGGTGCTCAGGTCACCCCAGCAGGCCAACCCGTCCTGGGTCAGCGGCGACGAGTGGGCGGCACTGGCGCCGCTGCTGCCGGCGGGATGCGCGAGGATGGCGCGATGAGCCCCCGCCGCCGCATCGCCCACGCCGTCCTGGTCGCGACGCTGCTCTCGGCGCTGGCCCCGGCGGGGCGGGCCGCCGCCGAGCGCGACGACGAGGTGCGGCAGCGCATCGTGGTCAGCGCGCCCAACGCGGACTCGCCAACCGGTGAACTCACCGCCTACCAGCTCGTCGGCGACCGCTGGGAAGCCGTGCTCGGACCGGTACCCGCCGATCTCGGCGAACTCGGCGTGGGCGCGCCGGCCGACGACGTGTTCCGCACGCCCGTGGGCACCTTCCCGCTCGGGCAGGCCTTCGGTCGCAAGCCGGATCCCGGGACGCGCATGCCGTACTTCCAGACCACCGACGAGGACTGGTGGGACGAGGACCAGGAGTCACGGACCTACAACCAGCACGTCCGGACGGCGGACCTGTCCTGGTCGGACGACGCCGAGAATCTCTACGACTCGGGAAGCATCTACGACTACGCCGTGCTGATCGACCACAATCCCGAACGGGTGCTGGGACGGTCGGCGGGGATCTTCCTGCACGTCACCGACGGCGACCCGACGTGGGGCTGCGTCGCCATCGACGAGGCCCGGATGGTGAAGCTGCTCGCCTGGCTGGACCCTGCGGCGCACCCGCAGATCACGATCGGCGTCGACGCCGGACCCCCGGCGTCGTGAATCGAAACGTCGATCTGATGACGGTTCACGTCACGAGGATGACGCCGACGCCGCAGCGGGTACCTAGTTCGGCGTGACCGTCGAGTACGTCAACAGCTCGGAGGGGGCCGGGCACCTGCGCCAGCGGGGCCGTGCGGACCCCGTCACGGTCGCGCGCTTCCGCAGCACGCTCGGCGAGTGGCTCGACGCGACGCTCAGCCTCTCCGCCGAGCGCCGCGCCGACATCCTGCTGGCCACCGACGAGGCGCTGTCGAACTGCGCCGACCACGCCTACCGCAACCGCTCGGAGGCGGGACCGATGTACCTCGAGGTGTCGTTGGACCGCCAGGAGTCCACGGTCACCGTGGTGGTCAGCGACGAGGGCACCTGGCTCGAGCAGGCGCCGCCGACGTCCGAGGGACTGCGCGGCCGCGGCACGCGGCTGATCCGCGCGCTCGCCGACGACGTCGTCATCGACGCCACCGCGGACGGAACGACGGTGCGCATGCAGTTCCTCGGCTGCGAGGTGCAGGAGACCCGGCGCGGCCGGCGGCGCCGAGAGGCCTAGCGCCGGCGGCGTCGAGAGGCCTAGCGCCGGCGGCGTCGAGAGGCCTAGCGCCGGCGGCGTCGAGAGGCTTTGCGCGGCGGCGCCGAGGCTCAGTGGGCGCGCGCCGAGGTACGACGCACGTGCGCCGCGACGCGCAGATCGCGCATCCGCTCGAGGTGGCTGGTCATCGTCTCCCCCGCCGCAGCGGCGTCTCCCCGGCGGATCGCCTCCAGGATCTCCACGTGCTCGAGGTACCCGCGGTTCGTGGTGGCCGATGCCGCACGGTCCGGGCGGTAGTCGACGAGGAGATCATCGAGGTGACCGAGGGACGATGTGATGACGGCACTACGAGCGGCGTCGCGCATCGCGACGTGGAACTCGGAGTTCCAGTCCGGATGGCGTGCGGTGTCCTTCTCGTCACGACGCATCGCCAGCAGGTGTGCGAGTCGGTCGACGTCGATCGCGCTGCGCCGCCGCGCCGCCAACTCGGCGGCCGCGGCCTCGAGCGGAATCCGCGCCTCGTATATCGCCTCGATCTCCTCGGCCGACCGCTCTCGGACGACGTAGCCCCGATCGGTGCGTTCGATCAGTCGGTCGTGCGCTAGCCGGGCCAGCGCCTCCCGCATCGGTGTGCGGGACACACCGTAGGACTGTCCGAGGGTGGTTTCGAGGAGCACCGTTCCTGGACCGAAACGCCCGTCGAGCAGGTCCTGCTTCACTCTCAGGTAGTGGGCATCGGCGCGCGCACCGGCCGTAGATGCATTGCCAGTCATCGTCTTTCGCCCCGCTTTGCTCTCGACGGTTGGGGTTGCGGTCGCGTACACGAGTGTATACGCTCGCGTACGTGAATCGATGGCTGCAGCATGCGATCACGGCGTCGAGCCGTCGTCACACGTGCCCGCAGTCTCCTCGCCGCGTATTCGCGGACGCCTCCAGCCTGGTGCGGCGCCGGTACGTCGACCTCCTGCTCGTCAACAGCTGCCTCTGTATGCGCTGAGCGTCCCCGCGACGCTTCCCCCTCCCTTCCGGCTCACCATCTCCTCGCCGCGCCGCGTCCCTGCGCGCCGGCGGATGGTCGACGCCTTCACTCTCGTGCCCCGGACGGGGCGAAAGGCACCATCACGTGTCCGACGACAGACGCATGCACCTCGGTCTCACCATCTGGCCCACCGGCTTCCATCCCGCCGCCTGGCGGCTGCCGGGGTCCCATCCCGACGGGAACTCCAATCCGACGCTGCTCCGCGAGGCGGCGCAGACCGCCGAACGGGGCGTCTTCGACTTCTTCTTCATCGGCGACCGGCTCGTGGGGTTGACCGGATCGCAGTTCGCCAACCCGAACGAGGTGCTTCGCCCGGAGGCCCTCACCCTCGCATCGCACATCGCCGCCGTGACGACGAACATCGGGCTCATCACCACGGTCAACACGACCTACAGCGATCCCTACAACGTGGCGCGGGCCACGGCCACGATCGACCACCTCAGCGCCGGCCGCGTCGGATTGAACATCGTGACCGGCAAGAACGAGGAGGCGGCGCGCAACTTCGGCCGGGATCAACACTGGGACAACGACCGTCGTTACGACTGGGCGGCGGAGTACATCCAGGTGCTCGAATTGCTTTGGGACAGCTGGGAGGACGACGCGCGCGTCGCGGACGCGGCGACGGGACGCTTCGTGGACTCGGACCGGGTGCACCAGATCGGCTTCCGCGGCGAGTTCTTCTCCGTCGACGGCCCGCTGAACGTGCAGCGGCCCGTACAGGGGCGCCTGCCCATCGTCAACGCCGGCGCCTCCGAGCGGTCACGGGAACTCGGTGCGCGGTTCTCCGATCTCCGCTTCACGAACTCCTCGACGCTCGGGCTCGCCGGAGCACGTGAGTACTACGCCGACCTCAAGTCGCGACTATCCGCCCATGGTCGCTCCCCCGAGGACCAGCTGATCATTCCCGGCGTCGCCGTCTACGTGGAGGACACCGATGCCGATGCACGGCAACGGTATTCGGAGCTGCAGCATCTCCTGCGGACGGGCCCGGCGGGCCGTGCGCGACTGTCCGAGGCGTTCGGCGTCGACCTGTCCGCACTGCCCGATGACGCCCGGATCGGCGACGTCGTCGACACGACCGCTTTGCCGCACGCCGGACGCACCGCTCTGGACACCTCCATCGACCTCTACGGTCACGACGATCCGACACTTGCCGAGATCACCGCGACGCTCCTCCGCGGCGCGATGTTCAAGGAGGTGGTCGGCAGCCCGCAGCGGGTGGCCGACGTGCTCGAGGAGTGGTTCACGACCGGCGCCGCCGACGGTTTCATGATCTTCCCGCCGCGCGTCCCCTACAACATCGACCGCTTCGTCGACCTCGTGGTCCCCGAGTTGCAACGCCGGGGGCTGCACCGCCGGGAGTACACCGGCAGGACGCTGCGGGACCACCTGGGCCTGTCCCGCCCGGTCAACCGGTTCAGCGCCGCGCCCGAGGCGGTGCCGTCGTGACGGTCTTCGTCAGCGCTGACACCCTGGCGGCCATCCGCCGGGAGCGCCCGGACACGGTGCGCGTCATCGAGGTCCGTCGCACCGGAGACGACGCGCCGGACCGCCACGTCGACGGGGCGGTGGTGGCAGTGCTGACGACCGATCTCTCGCGCTCCGGCGCACCCGCGACCGAGGGCAAGCGTCCCCTTCCCGACCTGCCAACACTGCAGGGCACGGTGCGCCGCTGGGGCATTCACGACGACACCAGCGTCGTCGTCTACGACCACGACGGCAGCTTCGTCGCGGCCCGCGCCTGGTGGGTCCTGCGCTGGGCCGGCTTGGCGGACGTCAGCATCCTCGACGGCGGCCTGCCGGCCTGGCTGGCCGCAGGACATCCCGTCGGTCGCCTCGCCGCCGACGTCGGGCGGGGCACGGCGACCCTGACCGGCGGACGGCTACCGCAACTCGACGCGGATGCAGCCGCGGCTCGCGCCGCGGCCGGCCGGCTCGTCGATGCTCGACCCACGGATGCGTTCGCCGCCGGGCACATTCCCGGCGCGCGCAACGTCAGCTCCAGGTCGACCATCGCCGACGACGGCAGGCTTCACGACGCCGCCACCCTGCGCGCCCGTTACGGACCCGACCTGGCGGGGATCGGACTGTACTGCGGTGGCGGGGTCGCGGCGGCCCACGGCGTCGCGGTACTCGCCCATCTCGGCGTCACCGCACCGCTGTTCGTCGGGTCGTTCTCGGCGTGGAGTGCCGACCCACGCCGAGCCGTCGCCAGGGCGAGCACGGCCACGGGAGGGACGTCGTGAGCCGTTCACTCGATCGGCCGACGCCGACTACCGCTCCCACGGCTCCGGTCCGCGCGGGACAGGCGGATCTGGCGTCGATCGACCGGCGGGCCGCACGGCACCGGCGCACCGTCGTCCTGGGCGGCCGCGTGCTCATCGCGGTGGTGATCGTCGGCACATGGCAGCTGAGTTCGGACCGGATCTTCCCGTCCTTCTACGTGTCGTCTCCGTCGGCGATCGCCGAGCGCCTCGTCGACCTGGTGCACTCCGGTGAGCTGTGGCCGCACCTGACGCAGACGCTGGTCGAGGTCGCCCTCGGCATGTCGATCGGCGTGCCGCTCGGAGCGGTCCTCGGCATCGCCCTGGGGTCGTCGTTCCTCATCGGCGGATGGCTGCTGCCGTACATGATGGCCCTCTACAGCCTGCCGCGAGTCGTCCTGGCGCCGCTGTTCATCATCTGGTTCGGCGTCGGCCTGCTGTCCAAGGTGGTGATGGTGGTGACGATGGTGCTGTTCGTCGTCTTCTACAACGTTCACCAGGGCGTGCAGCAGATCGATCGGGACCTCGTGGACGTCACCCGGTCGATGCGGGCCACCCGATGGCAGACGCTGCGCTGGGTCGTCGTCCCCTCCTTGGTGCCATGGCTGGTCACCGGCGTCCGATTGTCGATCGGGATCGCGCTCATCGGGGCGGTCATCGCCGAATTGATCGCGGCGAGCGAGGGACTCGGTTACTACATCAAGTACTCGTCGAACCTCCTCGACGTCACCGGCGTCTTCGCCGGCCTCGCGGTCATCACCACGGTCGCCATCGCACTCGACCAATTGCTCAAGATCTTGGAGCGCCGGATCGCGCCCCGTTGAGGCGCCCATCTTCGATTGGGGAATCACCATGATCAAACGACAGCTGACGGCTGCTGCCCTCGCGGTCGCCACGGCCGCGACGCTGGCACTCGCCGGATGCGCGGACCAGGAACGCACCAACGCCGTGAAGGTCGGCATCGTCTGCGGCGGGCTGAGTCTCGCGGCGCTTGCCATCGACGAGGGCCAGCTCGACGGCGTCGCCGCCGAGAGGGTCTGCTTCGACAGCGGCTCCGACGCGGTTCAGGCGCTCAGCGGCGGGAGCATCGACGCCTTCGTCGGCGCCGGCGAGCACGTCGTGCGCAACCGCATCAAGAATCTCGACGTGAAGGGGTACGCGGTCACCAGCCAGGTCCCGCCGTACGCGCTGGTGACCTCAACGACCTCGGGCATCTCCCGGGTCGCCGACCTCGCCGGCAGGTCGGTCGCCGTGACGGCACCCGGCAGTCTGTCCGACACCGAACTCCAACGGGCGGTGGCCGACGCGGGCATCGACTACGAGGGGTTGCGCGTCGTCGGCAGTGGCACCGGGGCGACGATGCAGGCCACCATCGACAAGGGTGGTGCCGCGGCCGGGATGGTCACCGACCCCCTTCTGACCACCATGGTGCAGTCCGGCCGGTTCAGGGTGTTGTGGAAGCCCGATTTCCAGTACGTCGCGCTGACCGTCATCGCCCGGGAGTCGTGGGCGCAGTCGCACCAAGATGCGCTGGGCGCGTTCGTCCGGGGCGTCGATGCGACCCTGCAGCGGGGCACGACCGACTTCCCCGCCACGCTCGAGGCTGCGAAGAAGCAGGCGCCAGACCTCGACCAGAAAGTGCTCGAGCCGGTCCTGAGGACCACGCTGGAGCAGGCGCCACCGGGATTGATCGCCGACGCGCGCGTCTATCGCGACACCGTCGCGCTGCTGGAGCAGGTCGGACAGGTCGAGCCCGGGGCGGCGCCGAGCTATGAGGACGCCTTCGACTTCAGCCTGTTGAGGTCGCCGTGACCGAGGTCGTCTTCGACGGCACCGGGGTCGCCTACCCGACACCCACGGGCCGCCGGCTCGCCGTGGACGACGTCTCGCTGACGGTCGGCTCGGGACAGTTCGTCGCCCTCGTCGGACCGAGCGGATGCGGCAAGTCGACGCTGCTCAAGGTGGCGGCCGGGCTCGTGCCGCCGACGAGCGGCGAGGTGCGGGTGGGCGGTGCGGTCGTGACCGCGCCGCCCGCCGGTGTGGGCATGCTCTTCCAGAACGACGCGCTGCTCCCCTGGCGTTCGGCACGCGACAACGTCCGGCTCCCGCTGCAGATCGCTGCCGTCGCACGGGGCGAGCAGGACCGGCGCAGCACGGAACTGCTCGAGCGCGTCGGCCTCGCCGACTTCGCCGACGAACTGCCGAGCCGCCTGTCGGGTGGGATGCGAAAGCGCGTCGCGTTGGCGCGCACGCTGGCGTCCGATCCGAGCGTGTTCTTGATGGACGAGCCCTTCGGGCCCCTCGACGCTCTGACTCGCCGCGAAGTCGGACGCGACTTCCTCCGCCTGTGGGAGCACCTGCGCACGACCGTGATCTTCGTGACGCACGACGTGGACGAGGCGCTGCTGCTCGCCGATCGCGTCGTCGTGATGTCCGCAGGCCCCGGCCGGATCATCGTGGATTACGAGGTGCCGCTGCCCCGTCCGAGGGATCCGCGCGAGCTTCGCTTCACCCCGGAGTATCACGACCTCTACGACGCGGTCTCCGATGCGTTGGGCGTCACCTGACCGATCGCGGTTGACCGGCCGTGGTGCGGGAACCCCAGGGTTCCCGATGTCGCACCCCCGAGGAGAACGCATGTCGTCGCCGCTGTCGGACGAAGCCCGCACGATGCTGTCCAAGCCCAACCCCGCGGTGATCAGCACCGTCCGCTCCGACGGGCAGCCGGTGTCGGCGGCCACCTGGTATCTGCTGCGCGGCGATCAGGTGTTGGTCAACATGGACGTCGCACGCAAGCGTCTCAACCACATCCGCAAGGACCCACGGGTTTCCCTGACGGTGATCGACGAGGCCGACTGGTACACCCACGTGACGCTCATCGGCCACGTCAGCGAGATCTACGACGACGAGGGCCTGGCCGACATCGATGCGCTGTCGCAGCACTACCAGGGCACGCCGTACCCGGACCAGGAGCGTCCGCGGGTGAGTGCGCTCATCGACATCGACCGCGTGCACGGCTGGGGTGCGCAGAAGAACAACGATCAGCCCGACGGTCGCGGCTGAGACAACCCTTCGAGCGGCCCGGCCAGCCGCGCGGCCAGGGGGCTCGCCGCCGCCACCAGCGCCAGGCACACGGCGACGGTGACGGCCCCCGCCACGCCACGGGCGTCGGTCGCGACGCCGGCAAGGGCGGTGCCGGCGGCGCCACCGACCAGGGCCCCGCTGTTGAGCCAGCCGAAGGCCTCGGTGGCGAGTTCCGGGTCGACCCGGTGCGACACCATCGCATACAGCGCCGACAGCGCGGGCGCGAAGCCGAGCCCGGACGCGAACAGCGCCACGAACTGCGCGACCGCACCGTCGAGGAGGCCGAACACCGCGGTGCCCGCCGCGACGACCGACAGCGCCGCCACCAGTCCGCCGACCCCGAGCCGGCGGTGCCCGAACGCCAGGCCACCGACCAGCGATCCGGCGCTGGCGACGGCGATGGCGGCGCCGGCCCGGACGCCGCTGCCGTAGTCGGCGACGACGCCGACCTCGAGTGCCATGAACGACGCCACCAGCGCCGCGCTGGCGATCATGGCCAGGAGCACCGCACGGTCGATCAGCACGCGGCCGAATGCCGCGGTCCGCGGCGATCGCTGCGGGTGCAGCCGCCGCGCGCCGACGAGGAACCAGCACGTGCCGCCGAGCGTGACCGCCGCCGACACCAGCAGTGGCGCCGCGGTCGACACCGCCGACACGAGCAGCGTCGCGGCGACCGGGCCCACCACCCAGATCAGTTCCTGTGCGGTGGTGTCGAGTGCGAACAGTGCCCGGACGCCCTCGCGCGGCACCATCTGCGGGTACAGCGCGCGCACCACCGGCATCAGGGGCGGCACCGACGCACCGATCAGCACGCCGATCGTCAGCAGCAGCGGCGGCGACGGCGTCGCGAAGGCGAGCGCGAACATGCTGGCGCCGTTGGTGATCGAGCACGTGAGCAGCACCGGCACGGCGCCGATCCGGCCGGCGATGCGCGCGCTGGCCGGCATGGCCACGGCCTCACCGGCGCTCATGCAGGCCACGACCGCGCCCGCGAGCGCGTAGGAACCGGTCCTTTCCCGCACGTGCAGCAGGATCGCGAGCGACAGCATGCCCAGCGGCAGCCGCGCGAACAGTTGTGCCGCAGTGACGTTGACGACGCCCGGAACGCGAACCAGATCGCGGTAGGCCCGCACCCGGACTCCCTCCTTCGTCGGTCGGGCTAGAAGACCGTGTAGGCCTTGCGGATGGTCTCGACGACGTCCCACCGTCCCGTCCACCCGGGCGGCAGGACGAGGACGTCACCGGGACCGACGTCGATCACCCGTCCCGTCGCGTCGTCGGTCAGCCGCGCCGCGCCCGAGATGATGTAACACGTCTCGGTGTCGGGACGGTCGACGACCGGCCAGCCGCCGGGCTCGCACTCCCAGATGCCGACCTGCGCCTCGCTGCCCGACGCGACGGGCAGCAGCCGCACCTGCGGGTCGCCGCTGTCGGCACCCGCGCGGCGCCCCGCGGGTTCGAGGTCGCCCGCCACGGCGTGCCGGGACAGATGGATCAGTGCGCTCATGACGGCCTTCCGCGAGTCGTTTTCGTCATTCCGGTTGCCCGCCCTCGGGGGCAGGCATAGTGTGGCACGCCAACGAACACTTTGTTTACCTATATCGAACCCCGGGTTCTACCCCGTGAGATTGGACGTTCGCCGATGGCGCTGACCGACGACACCGTGGGTACCGCCGCGTCGCGCGCCGACGTCGAATTGGGCAGTCGCATCAGGGAATTCCGACAGGTGCGCAAACTGAGCCTGCGCGACCTGGCGAGCCGGGCGGGGATCTCGGCGGGGTTCCTCAGTCAATTGGAGCGCGGCCAGGTGAACGCCAGCGTCGGCACGCTGCGGCGCCTGGCCGAGGAACTCGGCGTCACGTTGCCCGACCTGTTCGGCGACCACCATGCGCACGGTGCCCGCATCCTGCGCAAGGCCGAGCGCCCCGAAATCCACGTCTCCGACCTCAGCGCCAAGTACCTCCTGTCGCAGAAGCCGCTGATGAACCTCGAGGTGTACTCGGCCGAGTTCGCGCCCGGCGGGTCGGCCGGCGACGCCTACACCCACGGCGACGCCCAGGAGGTCCTCGTCGTGGTGCGCGGGACGTTGACCCTCGAATTGGACGGCAGGCAGCACCAATTGGAGGCCGGCGACTCCGCCGAATACCGCACGTCGATACCGCACACCGTGCACAACCTCAGCGACTCGACCGCCGAGCTGCTGTGGATCGTCAGCCCACCCACCGCGTGAAGGAGTCCACATGTCCCCCGCACTGAAGGCCATTGGAAGCGGCATGGCGGCCGTCCTGCTCACCGCCGCGTGCTCGTCTGGCCCGGCGCCCGGCGCCGACGTCGACCTCGGCAGCGGCCCGCCGCAGGCCGGCACCATCAAGGCCGACTTGCTCAAGGGCGTCACCCTGACGTTCGTCTCCTACGGCGGCATCTTCCAGGACGGCCAGACCCAGGCCGCCGTCGACCCGTTCGCGAAGGAGTCGGGCGCCCGCGTCCTGCAGGACGGCCCCACCGAGAGCACGAAGATCAAGTCGCAGGTCGAGTCCGGCAACGTCACCTGGGACGTCATCGACACCACCAACGTCTTCACCGCCCAGCACTGCGGCGAGCTGTTCGTGCCGATCGACACCAGCATCGTCGACGTCAGCAAGATCCCGCCGGGCGCGAAGACCGACGACTGTTCGGTTCCCGCAATGGGATACGGCCTGATCGTCGTCTACAACACCAAGAAGTACGGCGCCAATCCGCCGAAGTCGTGGGCCGACTTCTTCGACACCGCGAAGTTCCCCGGCAAGCGCTCCGTCGAGGGCATCGCCGGCGAACTCGACCCCGGCGTGCTCGAGGGCGCGCTGCTGGCCGACGGCGTCGCACCCGGCGCCATGTACCCGATCGACGCGCCGCGGGCGCTGCG
This sequence comes from Mycolicibacterium grossiae, assembly GCF_008329645.1. NCBI lineage: Bacteria > Bacillati > Actinomycetota > Actinomycetes > Mycobacteriales > Mycobacteriaceae > Mycobacterium > Mycolicibacterium grossiae. Next base: position 3,095,084 of record NZ_CP043474.1, on the reverse strand, counting down.
CAAGCTGTCCTCGATCCGCGACGACATCGTGTTCTGGAACAGCGGCGCGCACTCCCAGCAGCTCATCGAGGCCGGCCAGGTGGACATGGCGCTGGTGTGGAGCGGGCGCGCCTACTCCGCGGTGAAGAACGGGGCACCCTTCGCGCCGATGTGGAACCAGTGGATGCCCGAGGCCGACACGATCGCCGTGCCCAAGGGCGCCAAGAACCCCAAGGCGTCGATGGCGCTGATCAACTACTACCTGGGCGCCCAGCAGCAGGCGAAGCTGTCCGAGCTGACGTCCTACAGCCCGATCAACGTCGACGCGAAGCCGCAGCTCGACCAGCTGGCGCAGAGCTACCTCACGACCACCCCGGAGCGACTCGAGGACCGCTTCCCGATCGACCTCGCCTGGTGGGCCAAGAACAACGACGACATGGTCGGGGCCTACACCGATTGGCTCGCCAAGTAGGAGACGCACCACACCATGACCGTCGTCGACGTCCTCTCCGGCAGCGCAGCACCGCCGGCGTCGGGCACCGAGGCCGCGGGCGCACAGCGCAGGCGGCGCGGCGCCTATGCCCTGCTGGCGCCCTCGCTGGTGCTGGTGCTCGGCGTGTTCGCCGTGCCGCTGGGCGTGATGCTGTGGCGCGCCTTCACCGATCCCGGCGCCGGGTTCGACAACTTCGCCTGGTACGTCGGCGACGCCGTGCAACGCGAGGTGCTGCTGCGCACGTTCACCACGGGACTCGAGGTGACCGTCATCTGTCTGCTGCTCGGCTACCCGTACGCGTACGCCATGGTGGCCTTCGGGCCGAAGGTGCGCGCGGTCCTGACGCTGCTGGTGCTCGTCCCGTTCTGGACCAGCCTCATGGTGCGGACGTTCGCGTGGGTGATCCTGTTGCAGGACAACGGTCCCGTGCACGCGGCACTGAGCCTGGTGGGCCTCGGTGACGTCCAGCTGATCCGCACGAACCTCGGCGTCGTGATCGGCATGAGTCAGATCCTGTTGCCGTTCATGGTGTTGCCGCTGTATGCGGTCATGTCGGGCATCGACCGCAGGCTGGTGCTGGCCTCGTCGAGCCTGGGCGCGCGACCGCTGACGTCGTTCACGAGGATCTGGGTGCCGCTGACCATGCCCGGCATCGGCGCGGGGGCCCTGATGGTCTTCATCTCCAGCCTCGGCTTCTACGTCACGCCGGCGCTGCTGGGCGCACCCGACAACGCGCTGATCAGCCAGCAGATCTACGTGCAGGTGAACAGCCTGCTGCAGTGGGGCCGCGGCGGAGCCATGGGCGTCGTGCTGCTGCTGTTGACCTTCGCCGTGCTGGCGGTGCTGATGTTCTCGCTGCGCCGCGCGTCCTCGGAGCGGCCCTCGTGACGCGCCGACTATGGCGGACGGTGCTGGGACTGTTCTGCGCGGTGGTGGCGGCGTGGTTGGTGGCGCCGTCACTGGTCGTCATCCCGTTGAGCTTCACCGACCGGCCGTCGTTCACCTTTCCGCCGACCGGCTTCTCGACGCAGTGGTACGTCAACTTCTTCACCGACCCGTCCTGGCTGTGGTCGCTGGAGGCGAGCATCCGGGTCGGGCTGCTGGTGGCGGTCGTGGCGACGGTGTGCGGCACCGCCGCCGCGGTCGCGTTCAGCCGGACGCGCTTCTTCGGCGACCAGGGTCTGCGGGCGCTGCTGCTGTCGCCGATGATCGTTCCCGTCATCGTCGTGGCGATCGGCATCTACGCGATCTACCTACGGTTGAATTTGCTCGGCACGACGACGGGATTCGTGGTGGCGCACAGCGTCCTGGCGCTGCCGTTCGTCATCATCCCGGTGAGCGCCAGCCTGCAGGGCTTCGACCGTCGACTGGAGGACGCGGCGGCGATCTGCGGGGCCAACCGGTGGACGACCTTCCGCACCATCACGCTGCCGCAGGTGGCCCCGGGCGTGCTCTCCGGTGCGCTGTTCGCCTTCGCGACCAGCTTCGACGAGGTCGTCCTGTCGCTGTTCATCCAAAGTCCGTATCTGCAGACGCTTCCGGTGCGCATGTACGCGTCGGTCACCCGCGACACCGACCCCACCATCGCCGCGGCCGCCACGGTGATCCTCGCGCTCACCACGGCGCTCACCATCCTCGCCAGCGTCGTCGCCATCAGGAGGAATCGTGTCCGATGACCACCAGCCGCACGGTGCCTCGATCACCATGCGGGGACTGACCAAGCGGTACGGCGAGGTCACTGCCGTCGACGCCATCGACCTCGACGCCCGCCCGGGCGAGTTCCTCACGCTGCTGGGCCCCAGCGGGTCGGGCAAGACGACGACGCTCAACATGATCGCCGGTTTCGTCGACGTCACGTCCGGCGAGCTGGCGATCGACGGCAGCCCGGTCGCCGACCTGCCGCCCTACAAGCGCAACATCGGCATGGTCTTCCAGCACTACGCGCTGTTCCCGCACATGAGCGTCGCCGACAACGTCGACTATCCGCTGCGGCAGCGCTCCATCGGCAAGGCGCAGCGGGCGGGCATGGTGGCCGACGCGCTGCGGATGGTCGGCCTCGAACACCTGGGCCGACGGAAGCCGAAGGAACTGTCGGGTGGCCAGCAGCAACGCGTCGCGCTGGCCCGCGCCATGGTCTACAGCCCGCGGGTGCTGCTCATGGACGAGCCGCTCGGGGCGCTGGACAAGAAGCTGCGGGACACACTGCAGTTGGAGATCAAGCGGATTCACGCCGAGCTGGGCACCACCTTCGTCTACGTCACCCACGACCAGGACGAGGCGCTGGTGCTGTCCGACCGGATCGCGGTGTTCGACGACGGGCGAATCCAGCAGATCGGCACGCCGTCGGATCTCTACGAACACCCGACCAGCCTGTTCGTCGCCCAGTTCCTCGGCGAGTCGTCGGTGTTCCGCGGCATCCTCGACGGCGACCGGGTCCAGGCCGGCGGCCGGGCGCTGCGGGCCACCCGCGGCCCGCTGCCGAGCGCACGGGACGTGGCCGTCGTGGTGCGGCCGGAGCGCATCGCGCTGCAGCCGGGGACGCAGGAGCCGTTGAGCGACAACGCCGTCAGCGGTCGCGTCATCCAGGAGGTGTACTTCGGCAACGCCCGCAAGGTCGAGGTGCGCCTCGACGACGGCAGCACGGTGCTGGTCCGCGAGAGTGCCGGCGCCGCACTGACGTCGGTGCACCCCGATGCCCCGGTGTGGCTGACCTTCCGGGCCGAGGACGCCTCGGTCCTCACCCTCGACGGCGCGCCGTCGGTCTCGACGAACTAGGAGTTCTCATGTCTCAGCAGCCCACCAACGGCGGTGTGTCGTTCTGGTACTCCGAGATCGGGCTGCCGCAACCGCGGCCGGCACTGCCCGGCGACCGCGAGGCCGACGTGTGCATCGTCGGGGCCGGCTTCACCGGGCTGTGGACGGCGTACTACCTGAAGCGCACGCAGCCGGACCTGCGCATCGTCATCGTCGAGCGCGAGTTCGCGGGGTTCGGGGCGTCGGGACGCAACGGCGGCTGGCTGTCGGCCGAGCTGGCGGGCTCGCGGGACGCCTATGCGTCGACGCACGGCCACCAGGGCGTGGTCGATCTGATGCGGGCGATGCGCGAGGCCGTCGACGAGGTTATCGCCGTCGCCAAGGACGAGGGCATCGACGCGGACATCGTCAAGGACGGCCTACTGCACGTGGCCCGCAACGCCCCGCAGCTGCAGCGGCTGAAGGACGGCGTGCGCTACGAACGGGATTGGGGCGCAGGCCCGGACGACTTCGTCGAGTTGAGCCGCTCGGAGATCGACGACCGGGTGCGGGTGGCCGGGTCGCTGGGCGGCATGTTCAGCCCGCACTGCGCCCGCGTACAACCGGCCAAGCTGGTTCAGGGCCTCGCCACCGCGGTGGCGGGCCTCGGCGTGACGATCTACGAGCAGACCACGGTCACCCGGATCGAGCCGGGCCGCGCGGTGACCGACCGCGGCACGGTGCGAGCGCCGGTGGTATTGCGTTGCCTTGAGGGCTTCACCGGCAGCATCGAGGGGCAGAAGCGCAGCTGGCTGCCGATGAACTCGTCGATGATCGTCACCGCTCCCCTGCCGGCCGACGTGCACGACCGGATCGGCTGGCGCGGTGCAGAACTGCTCGGCGACTATGCGCACGGCTACATGTACGCCCAGCGAACCGCCGACGACCGTATTGCCCTCGGCGGGCGCGGGATTCCCTACCGGTTCGGGTCCAAGCTCGACGACCGCGGCGCGACGCAGCAGTGGACGATCGATGCGCTGACCGCCCTGACCCGGGACATGTTCCCCGCCACGTCGGCGGTGCCGATCGAGCACGCCTGGTGCGGGGTGCTCGGCGTGCCGCGGGACTGGACGGCGACCGTGGACTTCGACACCGCCTCCGGGATGGGAACCGCCGGGGGCTACGTCGGCAGCGGCCTCACCACCACCAACCTGGCCGGCCGCACGCTGGCGGACCTGGTGCTGCGGCGGCAGACCGAGCTGACCCGCCTGCCGTGGGTGGGCCGCCGGGTGCGCCGGTGGGAGCCCGAGCCGCTGCGCTGGCTGGGCGTGCAGAGCATGTACGCGCTCTACCGCACCGCCGACCGCCGCGAGGCCAACGGCTTGGGCCACACCAGCCGCATCGCGCGGGTCGCCAACGCGATCACGGGCCGGTAGACGGGGTCGGCTACCCGGCCGGGAAGTCGGCGCTGCGAGAGAGGGTTTCGTTCGCCCGGATGTCCGCCACCGCACCCTCCAGCGTCTCGATCACGGCGTCGTACCCGCCGTTGCCGAGGACCAGCCGCCGCGGAGGCGGGTCCTGCGCCAGCGCCGCGATGACTGCCCGCGCACCGCGGTGCGGATCGCCGGGTTGCACGCCGTCCATCGCCACGAACGCGTCGCGCACCTGCCGCAGCATGTCGTGATACTCGGGGATCGGCTCCTCGACGGGCTCATCGGCGAAGCCGGCATAGGCGTTGGTGCGGAACGCTCCCGGTTCGACGGCCAGCACCGAGATGCCCTGTGCGGCGACCTCGGCGCGCAGCGTCTCGGTGACGGCCTCCACGGCGAACTTCGTCGCGCTGTAGTAGCCGAACCCGGTCGCCGCCACCAGCCCGGCCACCGAGGACACGTTCACGATCCAGCCACTCCCGCGGGCGCGCATCCCCGGGAGCACCGCGCGCGTCACGGACAGCACCGCGAAGAAGTTCAGCTCGAACATCGCCCGCACCGCCGACTCGTCCATGCCCTCGATCGATCCGAACCAGCCGCGGCCGGCGTTGTTGACGAGCACGTCGATGCCGCCGAAGTGCTCCTCGGCGGTACGCACCGCGCGCTGCACCTGCTCGGCGTCGGTGACGTCCAGTGGCACGACGAGGACGCGGTCGCCGTACTCCTCTGCCCATGTCGCCAGCTGCTGCGGGCGCCGGGAGGTGAGCACGACCCGGTCCCCGGCATCGAGCGCCGCCTCGGCGAACGCCGTCCCGAAGTTGCCGGGCGTCCCACCGGTGATGAACCAACGCCGCGTCACGGCTCGATCACCACCCGGCTGATCAGTGCGCCGTCGAGGCTGAACCGGTAGTGCAGGTCGGCGACCCCACCGGGGAAGTCACCCTCGAGATGCTGTGCGACGTCGAAGATCGTGTCGGTGTCCCGTTCGAGCACCGTCGCGCCGGTGATCTCGGTGGTGTAGGTGTATTCGCTGGCCGCGGTCGCGACCCACGATCCGATGGCGTCGTGGCCGGCGTAGTCGTGGCCCTCATCGGTGACGACGGCGTCCGGGGTGAGCGTGGCGAGGGCTCGGTCGGCTTCCCGTGCGTCGACGGCGGTCATGAACGTCCTGACGGTGTCTGGGAGTGCATCCCATTGCGTGTTGGTCATGACGCCACCATCGAGGTTGCCGTAAGGGGAAGGTCAAGCCCTTGATCGAATTCGCGAGCGGTGTTGACCTTCCCCTAGGGGGAGGCACGAGGATGGCGTGAGCCGTGACGGTGAAACGCAGAGGAGGACCCCATGGGCGCGCAGGTCTCGATCGGTGACTTCGCGGTGATGACCAGCCTGAGCCGCAAGGCGCTACGGCACTACCACGACATCGGCATCCTCGAACCGGCCCACATCGACGCCGTCACCGGGTACCGCTTCTACGACACCGGCCAAGTCGATCACGCGCACATCATTCGCCGGTTCCGGTCGCTGGGCATGTCCATCCCGGACATCAAGGCGCTGCTGAGCACGGACGACGCGGCGGCCCGCACGGAGATCATCACGACCCACCTCGAACGGATGGAGGCACAGTTGCAGCAGACCCGCGATGCCGTGGGCGCGCTGCGTGAGCTGCTCTCCCCCGTCCGGACCACCGCCGACGTCGAGGTGCGCCACGAACCCGCGCTCGCCGTGTGGTCCGTCGGCGCCGTCATCGAGGTCTCCGAGATCGACGACTGGTTCATGGCCGCGCTGGGGACGCTGCGTCACGCCATCGACTCGGCGGCAGGCGCACCGGCCGCACTCGAGCTGGGTGGCCTCTACGACCGGGCGGTCTTCCTCGAAACACGCGGCGAGGCCACGTTGTTCGTGCCCGCCCCGGAATCCGCCACCGCTCCCCACGGCGTCCGGGCCGAGGTCCTTCCTGCCGCCGAGTACGCGGTGCTCGTGCACCCCGGCACGCACGACGCGGACATCGACCGCAGCTACGGGGCCCTGGGGACGTACGTCAACGAGCACCTGATCAGTCACCAGGGACCGATCCGCGAGCACTACCTCGGCAGCACGCCGTCGGCTCCCCTGGCGTTCACCGCCACGGAGATCTGCTGGCCGATCTTCGGGACCACTGCAGCGTCTGAGTGACGGGGCGACGCGGTGGGTTGAGCGGTGTGCGGTTCCGCGATCTCCAACAAGACCTCGCCCGCAGCGAATCAGCGCATCGCTCCCTTCGCGAGCCGACGTGTTCTACCCTTTGCTGCGTGGCGGCGGGGTGGACCGCTACGTTCGTTCAAGCGGGGGCAGGGCTGATGAAGACGGAGAACGTCATCCGCATCGTGCAGACCATCGTGTTCACTGGCGTGTCTGCGTTCGCCATCTCCGTCGTGGTCGGCGGTCACTGGTGGGAAGATCCGCTGCCGCCGCCGCCTCCTCCTCCAACGACCAACGTCGATCAGGTAGCCAGCCAGGTGGTGGTGCTGGCCCGCGAGCAGATTGCCACGAACGACCGGACCAAGGATTTCGGCATCACCGTCGACGATGAACTTCAACTCATCAACGTCGACTTGAACCAATATCGGGGGCTCCTCACGGCCACCACCCGCAGGGGGACCCAGAAGTTCGTTCAAGTCGACGTCGTGGCCGATCCGAGCGGTGCGATGTTCTACAACATGGACGGAATCTCGCTGTCGAACCTCGTCGATGCAGCCAGCGCGGAGGAGCCCAACTACTGACGCCTCGGCATCAATGCCTTCGATGGCAGAGAACCCGCTCCAGCCAGCGGCCGGAGCGGGTTCTCGAGGAGGAGTGGAGCTAAGGGGATTCGAACCCCTGACCCCCACACTGCCAGTGTGGTGCGCTACCAACTGCGCCATAGCCCCTCGTCGTGCTCATCGAAGTTACACCACGGTGCACGCAGGCCCAAAATCAGTGGTCAGGGCACCTCGCCGCCGGCGTCGGGGCCGAGCGGCCGGGCCGGCGTGTGCGACCGCTGGGGCCGGGTCTCCGGCGCGAACACCCACCCGATCGCCGCGGCGAGCAGGATGCCGCCGCTGACGGCGAACGCCGCCCCGTAGGAGAAGTGCTCGGCGATCTGCCCGACGGCCAGCGAGCCCAGGATCGCCCCGAAGTCGGACATCATTTGGAACGTCGCGACGGCGGTCCCGCCGCGGGCCTTGCTGCCGACGATGTCGGCCACGGCCGCCTGCTGCGGCGAGATGAAGATGCCCGTCGCCGCGCCCGTGACGAACGCCGCCGCCAGGAACACCGGCATCGACGTCGTGAACCCCACCAGCAGCGTCGACGCCGCCGCCACGGGCAACCCGACGAGCAGCGGGATGCGGCGGCCCACGCGGTCGGACAGGTACCCGCTGGGAATCACGACCGCCACGTTGCCGACGGCGAAGGTCGCCAGCGCCAGCCCGGCCACGCCCGCCCCGCGGTCGAGCACCTCCACGACGAACAGCGGGATCAACGCCACCCGCAGCCCGAACGCCGACCAGCCGGTCGCGAAGTTCGATGCCAGCGCCGCCCGGTAGGCCCGGTTGCGCAGCGCGACCCGCACGCTGATCGCCGGCTCGGTCTGCTCCTCCGGCGCCGCCAACGACGACCGGCGCAGCGTGACCAACACGACGCCCGCCGCGATCAGCAGCGCGATGCCGTAGATGACGAACGGCATGGACAACCCGAGCCCGGCTGTGAGGCTGCCCAGCACCGGGCCGCCGACCGAACCGACGAGGAACGCCGAGGTGAACATCCCCGCCACACGCCCACGGGCGTCCGGCGGCGAGATTCGGATCATCAGGCCCAGCGACGACACGGTGAACATCGCCGACCCCAGACCACCGAGCGACCGGAACAGCAGCAGCTGCCAGTAGGTCTCGGCGAAGGCGCACGCCCCGGTCGACAGCGCCACGATCAGCAGCCCGGTGACGTACACCCGGCGCTCGCCGAACCGCTGCACGAACAGCCCGGCGGGTGGCGCACCGACCAGCCGCATCAACGCGAACGCGGTGATGACGAACGTCGCCGCGGCGATGCTCACTCCGAAGTTGCGCGCGTACTGCGGCAGCACCGGCGCCACCACCCCGTAGCCGAGGGCGACCACCGCGTTGCAGAAGATCAGGACCCAGACCTCGCTGGGCAGCCGGGGCTTGGACTCCTCCGCCGCAGACGTACAGTCAGCCTCCGCACTCACGAGATGACTGTATTCACCACCTCGCGAGCCGCTTCCTGCACCTCCTTCAGGTGCTCGGGACCCTTGAACGACTCGGCGTAGATCTTGTACACGTCCTCGGTGCCCGAGGGCCGCGCCGCGAACCACGCGTTCTCGGTGGTGACCTTCAGCCCGCCGAGCGGCGCGCCGTTGCCCGGCGCAGAGGTGAGCTTGGCGGTGATCGGCTCGCCGGCGAGGTCGGTGGCGCTCACCTGATCGGCCGAGAGCTTGGCCAGCCGCGCCTTCTGCTCGCGGTCGGCGGGCGCGTCGATGCGCGCGTAGGTCGGTGCGCCGTACTTCTCGGCCAGCTCGGCGTAGCGCTGCGACGGCGTCGCCCCCGTCTTCGCGACGATCTCCGAGGCCAGCAGCGCCAGGATGATGCCGTCCTTGTCGGTGGTCCACACGGTGCCGTCGGTGCGCAGGAACGACGCCCCGGCGCTCTCCTCGCCGCCGAACCCGATGCTTCCGCCGACGAGCCCGTCGACGAACCACTTGAACCCGACCGGCACCTCGACCAGCGTGCGGCCCATGCCTGCCACGACGCGGTCGATGATCGAGCTGCTGACCGCGGTCTTGCCCACCGCCGTCGACCCGGGCCAGCCGGGCCGGTTGGCGTAGAGGTAGTCGATGGCCACCGCCAGGTAGTGGTTCGGGTTCATCAGCCCGCCGTCGGGGGTGACGATGCCGTGCCGGTCGGAGTCCGCGTCGTTGCCGGTGGCGATCTGGTAGTCGCCGATCTTCGCGATCAGCGAGGCCATGGCGTTGGGCGAGCTGCAGTCCATCCGGATCTTGCCGTCGGTGTCGAGCGTCATGAACCGCCACGTCGCGTCGACCAGCGGGTTGACCACCGTCAGGTCCAGCCCGTGCGTCTCGGCGATGGCACCCCAGTAGTCGACGCTGGCGCCGCCGAGCGGGTCGGCGCCGATGCGCACCCCTTCGGCACGGATGGCGTGGAGATCGACGACATTCGGCAGATCCCGAACGTAGGCGTCGAGGTAGTCGTGCCGTCGGGCGGTGGTCAGCGCCCGGGCGAGCGGCACCCGTTTCACATCGGCGAGGCCGCCGCGCAGAATCTCGTTGGCGCGCTTCGCGATCCACCCGGTGGCGTCGGTGTCGGCCGGGCCGCCGTTGGGTGGGTTGTACTTGAAGCCGCCGTCGCGGGGCGGGTTGTGCGACGGCGTCACGACGATGCCGTCAGCCAGATCCGACGACCGGCCGCGGTTGTAGGTCAGGATCGCGTGGCTGACGGCGGGGGTCGGGGTGTACCGGTCGGCGGCGTCGATGAACGCGACGACGTCGTTGGCGGCGAGCACCTCCAGCGCCGAGGTCCACGCCGGCTCGCTCAGCGCGTGGGTATCCCGCCCGATGAACAGCGGCCCCGTGGTGCCCTGGGTGGCCCGGTACTCGACGATCGCCTGCGTGGTGGCCAGGATGTGCGCCTCGTTGAACGCCGCATCGAGGCTCGACCCGCGGTGGCCCGAGGTGCCGAACGCGACCTGCTGGTCCACGTTCTCGGGGTCGGGCACCACCGAGTAGTAGGCGGTGACCACCTGGGCCACGTCGATGAGGTCCTCTGGTCGTGCCGGTTGCCCGGCGCGTGGGTTGGCCGCCATGGCGTCGATTCTGCTCCTCCCCGGCGCGCCGCACCGGACCGTCCCCGAAGAATTCGCCCGGCGTCTGTCTCTATGCTCCCTGGCGATGCCAAGGATTCTGGCGGTGGTGGCGCTGGGCGGCGTGCTGGGCGCCGTCCTGCGTGCCGTCCTGGAGCAGGCGTGGCCACATCCCGCCGGGACGATCGGGTGGGCGACGTTCGCCATCAACGTCACCGGCTGCTTCGGCATCGGCCTGCTGGTCGGCGCGATCGAGCGGTTCACGCCGCACCACCTCGTCCGGCCGTTCCTCGGCACCGGGTTCCTCGGCGGTTACACGACGTTCTCCACCCACGTCGTCGAGGTCCACGCCGTGATCGCGGCGGGCCGGCCGGCGCTGGGTCTGGCCTACCTGGGCCTGCAGCTCGGCAGCGGCGTCCTGGCCGCCGGCCTGGGCCTGTGGGCGGTGCAGCGGCGGCAGCCGCAATGACGTTTCTGCGGCGGCGGGAGCCGCGATGACATTGCTGTGGGTGGCGCTCGGCGCCGCCGTCGGTGCGCCGCTGCGCTACCTGGCCGATCGCGCGTTCAACGTGGGCCGGGCGCTGCCGTGGGGCACGTTCGCGGTGAACGTGGCGGGGTCGTTCCTGCTCGCCGTGCTGACCGCCGTGCCAGTGGGGCCGGTGGCCGGGCAGATCCTCGGCGTCGGGTTCTGCGGTGCGCTGACGACGTACTCGACCTTCGGGCTGGAGTTGATGCTGCAGCTGCGCTCGCGCCCTCGGGTGGCGCTGGCCTACGCGCTCGCCAGCCTCGCCGTGGGTCTGGCGGCGGCGTTCGCAGGATTCGCGCTGGTCGACGCCATCGCCGGGACGTAAGCATAGCCTTGCCTTATCCCGCCGTGTAATCTCCACCGCCATGGAGAAGTCGAGTTCGGAGTCGGTCAGTGCTGCCCTCAGCGAGATCCTGCGTGACGACATGAACGTCGACGTCGGCCGGGTCACCCGCGCGTCCCGACTCATCGACGACGTCGGTCTGGACTCGGTCGCGTTCGCCGTGGGCATGGTGGCCATCGAGGACAAGCTCGGCGTCGCGCTCACCGAGGAGGACCTGCTCAGCTGCGACACCGTCGGCGAACTGGAGGACGCCATCCTCGCCAAGGTGCCTGCAGCGCCGAGCAATCCGTGAACGACCTCGCGGCCGCCGTGTCGGCGGCGATGACGGACTCCCCCAACGTCCTGGCGGTCCTCGATGCCGACATCGGAGCGTGGCAGCGACATCCGTGGCAGGAGGTGCACGCCCGCGCGGAAAACGTCGCCGAGCGCCTCGCCGACGGCGGCGTCCGCGCCGTCGGCCTGATCGGCGATCCCACCGTGGAATTCATGGCCGCCATTCCCGGCGCCTTCTTCGCCGGCACCGCGCTGTCGATCCTCCCGGGTCCCGTCCGCGGCGCGGACCCCCGGCAGTGGGCGCTGGCCACCGCGGACCGCTTCCGCTCGATCGGCGTGACCGCCGTGCTGGCCCACGGCGCACCGCACGACCTGCTGCGCGACGCCCACGCCGGCCTCGAGGTCCTCGACGTCGGACACGTTGCCCACGAACGACGTTCGCGCTCCTTCGCGGCTCCCGTCGGCGGCGACGTCGCCATCCTGCAGGGCACCGCCGGCTCGACCGGGACGCCGAAGGCCGCCCGGATCTCACCGGCCGCCGCGCTCGCGAACTACCGCGGACTCGTCGAGCACGTCGTCGTCGACCACAACAGTCGCGCGCACAGCTGGCTGCCGATCTATCACGACATGGGCCTGGCGTTCGTGATGACCGCCCTTCTCGGCGGTGCCGACCTGTGGCAGGCGCCGACCACGGCCTTCGCGGCGTCGCCGTTCAGCTGGCTGACATGGCTCACCGAGAGCCGTGCCACCATGACCGCCGCACCGAACATGGCGTTCAACATCGTCGGCAAGTACGCCAAGATCGTCGGCGACGACGTCGACCTGAGCAACCTGGGCTTCGCGCTCAACGGCGGCGAGCCCGTCGACTGCGAGGGCACCGCACGCTTCGCCACCGAGATGGCACGCTTCGGCTTCGACGCCGCCGCGCTGGCACCCTCCTACGGCCTCGCCGAATCCACCTGTGCCGTCACCGTTCCCGCCCCGTTCTCGGGTCTGGCGACCGACGAGCTGACCGTGCGGGCCGACGGCCACGAGTCGGTACGGCGCTACGCCGTCCTCGGCCACGCCGTCCCCGGCATGGAGGTGCGGCTGAACACCGACGCCGACCACGACACCGACGTGCGCGACCGCGAGGTCGGCGAGGTCGAGGTCCGCGGCACGTCGCTGATGACCGGCTACGTCGGCGAGGACCCCATCGACCCCACCGCATGGCTGCCGACCGGCGACATCGGCTACTTCGTCGACGGCGGACTGGTCGTCTGCGGCCGCGCGAAGGAACTCATCACCGTCGCCGGTCGCAACGTGTTCCCCACCGAGATCGAGCGCATCGCCGCCCGGGTCGACGGGGTCCGCGAGGGCGGCGTCGTCGCGGTCGGCACGGGCGAGGCGACGGCCCGGCCCGGGCTCGTCATCGCCGCGGAGTTCAAGGGCACCGACGAGCCGACCGCCCGCAGCGAGGTGGTGCAGCTGATCGCCTCCACCTGCGGTGTGGTGCCCGCCGACGTGGTCTTCCTGAAGCCTGGCTCGCTGCCGCGGACCTCGTCGGGCAAGTTGAAGCGACTCGAAGTCAAACGGCAATTGGAGGGCGCGCGATGACCGCGACGACGGACGCACCGCCGGTGTCGACCACCGGGAACGAGACGGCCGAGGACTACGCCGCGCTCCTCGACCGGGTCTTCGACGAGCGCATCACCGCGTGGACCGCGCAGGCCGAGGCCACCGAACGCTTCCCGCGCCAGCTCATCGAATACCTCGGTGCCAGCGGCGTGTTCGCCGCCAAGTGGCCGCCGGGTCAGCAGCAGTCCGACGTCGCGAAGGTCATCACGCTGGCCCGCAAGCTCGGCACGCTGGGTTCGGCGGGCATCGGCGTGGGCGTCGGCCTGCACGACTCGGCGATCGCGATCCTGCGCCGGTTCGGCAAGTCGGACTACCTCAAGGACATCGCCGAGCAGGCCATCCGCGGCGAGGCGGTGCTGTGCATCGGCGCCTCCGAGCAGTCCGGCGGATCGGACCTGCAGATCGTCGGCACCGAGGTGCGCACCGACGGCGCCGGCTTCCGGGTCACGGGCATCAAGAAGTACGTGTCGCTGTCCCCCATCGCCGACCACGTGATGGCCGTCGCCCGCAGCGTCGATCACGACCCGAACAGCAAGCACGGCAGCGTCGTCGTCATCGCCGTGCCCCTGGCGCAGTGCGAGATCCAAACGCCCTACCGCAAGGTGGGCGCCGGACCGCTCGACACCGCCGCAGTGCACATCGACACCTGGGTACCCGCCGACGCGCTGGTCGCGCGCGCAGGCATCGGCCTCGCGGCGATCTCCTGGGGCCTGGCGCAGGAGCGCATGTCGGTGGCCGGGCTGGTCTCGACCTCGGCGCAGCGGGTCATCGGTATCACGTTGGCGCGCATGATGGTTCGTCGACAATTCGGCCACACGCTCTACGAGCACCAGGCACTGCGGCTGCGGCTGGCCGACCTGCAGGCCCGGGTGGACATGCTGCGCTACGCCCTGGACGGCGTTGCGGCGACCGGCAGGCTGGACCTGCGGGCCGCCGCCGCCATGAAGGTCTCGGCCGCGCGCCTCGGCGAGGAGGTCGTCAACGAGTGCATGCACATCTTCGGCGGCTCCGGCTACCTGGTGGACGAGACGCCGCTGGGCCGGTGGTGGCGGGACATGAAGCTCGCACGGGTCGGCGGCGGCACCGACGAGGTGCTGTGGGAGCTGGTGGCGGCGGCGATGAAGCCCGACCACGACGGCTACGCGGAGTTCGACCAGCTTCCCTGACGCGGTCTCAGCGCTGCGGCGCGTCCTCGGGGGTGCGCGGCAGGGCGTAGAGCGCCATCCGGCGATTGGCCATGTCGTGCTCGCCGAGGAAGGTGCAGCCAGCCCATTCGCACACCGCGCGGGCGCCGCTGTTGCGGTGGTCCGGGTCGAACATGATGCGGCGGCACCGGGGTTCGAGGTCGAACAGGCTGGCCACCACGCGGGGCAGCAGGATCGGCGCGATGCCCTTGTTGACGAACTTGAGGTCCGCGATGGCGGCGTGCAGACCGAGGTCGTGCGGGTCGCACGCGTACCGCGGGGCGATCGAGTCCTTCGCCGCACGGTACACCTCGAGGTAGGCCATCTCCTGGCCCTTGAAGCTGCCGACGAACGGCCGCGAGTAGTCGCCGATCAACTGCGCCCGCAGGTGGTTTCGCCACCAGCCGGGCGGATTGTCATACTCCCACGCCTCCGCGAGGTGCGGCCGGTTCATCCACTCCGAGATCAAAGCGGCGTCGGCGTCGGCGTCGGCGAGCCGGAAGAAGTAGGGCTCGGCGAGCACCGGCGTCGGCGGGGCCGGAACGGCCCGGACCTCGTCGGTGACGTCGGTCAGTTCGCGCGGCAGCACCGGCAGTGCCTCTTCGATCTCGGTCATCTCGGCGCCGAGCCTACCCGAGGGAGTAAGGGCAGCCTTGGCTACCCAACCGCTCCCGACCTCACGGCGCGGGCGTCCCGTCAGTTGCCGAGCAGCAGCACCCCGGCGGCGATCAGCGCCACCACCGTGACCACCTCGAGCCCGACGTAGAGGTAGTGCGCGATCGACCGCCCGCGGTCGTGCTCGCCGGCGAGCACCAGCGCGGTGCGCCGCGACAGCAGGGGCCGCAGGATCGCCGTCTGCACCACCAGTGCGCCGCCGGCCGCGGTCAGGGCGACCGTCGCCGCCGTCGACGTCTCGTGCGCGAACAGGGTGACCGCGGCGACGACGGCCAGCAGCAGCTCGCACACGTTGAGCGCCCGGAACACCAGGCGGCCGATACCCAGTCCGAGCTGCGGGGTGATGCCGGGCGCCCGGAACTTCAACGGCGCCTCGAGGAACGAGATCGCGAGCACCATGCCGAGCCACACGAACACCGCTCCGATGCCGATGCGCGACGCGACGTCCACCGCGGCAGCCTACGACAGCGGATCGTCGCGGTGGGCGTGCCATCGTGGAGCGGTGGACGACGACCGGGACCGGGTGGCCGAGCTGATCCGTTGGCAGGACGCCGGCGCGACGTGGGAGGTGATTGCCCGCACCCGGCACGGCATCACCATCGCGCTGCTGCGCTGCGACGGCGGGGAGGAGGTCGAACGCTTCACCTCCGACGACCCGCGCCTCATCGCCTTCGTCGACGGCGCTACCGGGTAGCCGGCACGCGCAACCGGCTGCCGAGCGCGACGCCCACCAGCAGGCCTACGAACGGCACCGCGGCCAGGGCCGCGCTCAGCGCGACGCTGCCACCGGTGACCAGCGTGAAGTTGGACAGCACCAGCCACAGGCTGGTGAGCAGGCCGACGCAGGCGACCGCAGGCGCGATCCGCGTCTGCCAGAGTCGGCCGCGCGACTCGGCGCGGTGACGCACGAAGAAGACCAGCACGGCAACCGACGTGGTGAACATCAGCAGCACCATGCCGACGGTCGCGACACCGGCCATCGAGCCGAACACCCCGACCAGTGGGTCGACGCCGAACACCGCCAGCAGCGCCACGATGACCGCCGCGGTGACGGTCTGCACCACCGACGAGAACGCCGGCGACCGGTGTCGGTCGTGCACGACGCCCAGGCGGGTCGGCAGCAGCCCGCGCCCGGACAGCACGAACTGGTAGCGGGCGATGACGTTGTGGAACGACAGCACGCAGGCGAACAGGCTGGTGAGCAGCAGGACGTTGACCACGTCGCGGCCCAGTGCGCCGAGCATCGCACCCGTGGTGTCCAGCAGCATGTTGCCCTCGCCGTCGAGGGTGCGCTGCGCCGTGGCGCTTACCTCGTCCGGGCCGGTGGCCACGACGAACGCCCAGCAGGTCAGCGCGTAGAACCCGCCGATGATGAGCACCGCGGCGTAGGTGGCGCGCGGGATGGTGCGCTCGGGATCGCGTGCCTCGTCGCGGAACACCGCGGTGGCCTCGAAGCCGATGAACCCGGTGAGCGCGAACAGGACCGCGATGCCCAGGGTGCCGCTGGTGAAGACCTCGGGGCGGAAGGAGTCGAGCGTCAGCCCGGCGGGCCCGGGCTTGCCGACGATGACGACGTCGAGCAGCAGCACGATGCCGATCTCGAGGGCCAGCGCGATGCCGAGCACCTTGGCGCTGAGGTCGATGTGGCGGTACCCAAGCAACGCGACGATCGCGAGTACGGCGAACGCGTACACCGGCCACGGCACCTCCGGGCCGCCGTAGAACCGGACGGTGTCGTCGATGGCCCAGCCGATGTAGCCGTAGATGCCGACCTGGATGGCGGTGTAGGCGATCAGCGCGACCACGGCGATGCCGGTGCCCAGGCGCCTGCCGAGACCCACGGTGACGTAGGAGAAGAACGCTCCCGCCTCGGGGACGTGCGGCGTCATCGTCACGAAGCCGACGCTGAAGACCAGCAGCACCAGTGCGGCGAGGACGAAGCCCACCGGTGCGCCGGCACCATTGCCCAGCGCCATCGCCAGCGGCATGTTGCCGCCGATCACGGTCAGCGGCGCGGCCGCCGCGACGACCATGAACACCACCGCGACGCTGCCGAGGTGCCCGCGTAGCCGCCCGGCGCCGGTGTCGGTGCCGTTCTCCGTGCCCGTCGTGGTCATCGTTCCTCCTGGAAGCAGGCCTGCGCGAGCAGGTCGTGGGGCAGGGCGTGCACGGTCATGCCGTGACGTCCGGTGAGCGTGGTGGCGGCGACCAGCGCGTTGACGATGGCTTCCTCGGTGGCCTCGACCGTGAGGTCGAACAGCCGCGTCATCAGTTGCGGCGCGACCATCCGCAGCGGCACCTCGGGCCGCTCGGCCTGCGGGTCCTCGTCCCAGGCGTAGGACGGGATGCCGCGGTTGCCGGTGGCGAAGGCCAGCATCAGGTCGCCGCTGTACTGCTCACCGGTGCCGCCGACGTTCGCGACGGCCAGTGCGGCGCGCTGCGCGAGGCGGGTGCACTGGTGCGGGAGCAGCGGCGCATCGGTGGCGACGAGGACGATGATCGACCCCGATCCGCGTTCGAATTGCGCGGGCACGCCGGGCAGCGGCACCACGTCCGGACCGATCCGGGCACCGACGCCGATCCCGTTGACGCGCAACCGTTCCCGCCGGCCGTGATTGGCCTGCACCAGCGCGCCGACGGTGTAGCGGCCGGCGGCGGTGTCGGTGACGCGCGATGCGGTGCCGATGCCGCCCTTGAACTCGTGACAGATCATGCCGGCACCACCACCGACGTTGCCCTCGGCGACCGGGCCGCCGCGCGCGTCGGCCAGCGCCTGGTGCACGTGTTCGGCGCGGACGTGGTGGCCGTTGATGTCGCTGAGCAGGCCGTCGTAGGTCTCCCCCACCACCGGCAGCGACCAGTAGACACCCTCGCCGCGGGCACCGATCTGGGCGTCGACCAGGGCGTCGCGAACGACGCCGACGCTGTGCGTGTTCGTCAGACCTATGGCGGTGGTGAGTTCGCCGGACTCGCGGATCCACTCCAGCCCGGTCAGCTCGCCGCTGCCGTTGAGTCGGTGGGCACCCGCGAACACCGGTTCGGTCCAGATGTCGTCGTGCGGCACGACGACGGTGACGCCGGTGTGCACGGCCGGCGGGCCGTCGTCGTGCAGGGTCACGTGCCCGACGCGCACGCCGGGTACGTCGGTGATGGCGTTGTGTTCTCCGGTCGGGTGCACCCCGACGACGACGCCGAGATCTCGAGCGCGCATGACGTCCTTCGTGGCAGGAGTTCTTTTCCTAGTCGGAAAATAATGCGCCTCCTACGGGCGGCGCGCAACGGAACGGACGGAATCCGATGTTGCCGACGCTCCGGGCGCCGCGGCGTGGATCATGAGGGGGTGCCACGGCCGAACCGTCAGATCGAACGCCGCGAGGAGATCCTCGACGCGGCGATCGGGCTCATCGAGCGGCACGACCTCGCCACGCTGCGGATCGCCGACGTCGCCGCCGAACTCGGGCTGACCGCCAACGCGGTGCGCTACTACTTCAAGGACATGCACGAGCTGCTCGCCGAACTGGCGCTGCGCTCCGACGTCCGGTTCTACGACGAACGGCTCGCGATCGCCGAGACCACCGACGGTTCCCCGCAGCGCCTCGCCTACGTGATCGCCGCGGGCCTGCCGACCGGCCCGGAGGACGCCGAGTGGCGGGCGATCTGGCGGGCGGTGCTCGCCGCCGGCTTCGAACTCGACCAGCGCCGCGACGTACAGGGCATCTACCACCGGCAGGTGGGGCTCTACGAGCGCATCCTCACCGCCGGGGAGACCGACGGCAGCTTCCGGCTCGCCACGCCGGCGCGCGACGTCGCGATGACGCTGATGGCCCTGGAGGATTACCTCGGCTACCGCATCGTGGCGCGCGACCCGGCCGTCGACCGCCTGACCGCGTTGCGGCTCGTCCGCGACTACGCGCACCTGGCGACGGGGTCCGCGCTGCCCGAGACGGTCTAGGGCGCCACCACCCACCGACCGCGGCGCAACACCGCGGTGACGGCGTGCCCCGCGTCCAGAACCACCAGGTCGGCCGGCGCGCCGGCGCTCAGACCAATCGAAAGACCAAGTGCGCGAGCTGGATTGAGGCTCGACTGCTCGACCGCCAAGTGCAGCGCCGGTTCCGGCGGCAGACCGCAGTGCGCCAGCGCGTAGCGGAAGACCCGATCCATGGTCGCCGTGCTTCCGGCGATGGTCTCGGTGCCCGCCACCCGTGCGACGCCACCGGCGACGTCGACGGCGAGCCCGCCGAGCCGGTAGGTGCCGTCGGACATCCCGGTCGCGGCCATCGCGTCGGTGATCAGCGACACCCGCCCCGGACCGGCGCTGCGCACCACGTGCCGATAGATCGCCGGCGCGACGTGCACGCCATCGGTGATCACCTCGACCGTCACGGCGGGGTGCTCCAGCAGCGCCACCACGGGTCCGGGCTCTCGACGGTCGATGGGCCGCATCGCGTTGAACAGGTGCGTGCCGACGGTCGCGCCGGCCTCCACGGCCTCGAGCGTCCGAGCGTACGTGGCTTCGGTGTGGCCGACCGCCACCACCACGCCGGCGTCGGCGAACCTGCGGATGGCGTCCAACGCGCCCGGACGTTCCGGCGCGATCGTCACCATGCGGACGGCTCCGGCCCCCGCGTCCAGGAGACGGTCGATCTCGGCGGGGTCCGGGTCGCGCATCAGCGCCGGGTCATGGGCGCCGCAGCGCAGCGTCGACAGCCAGGGGCCCTCCAGGTGGATGCCGTCGAGGATCCCGGCGCGGACCTGGCCGGCGAGGTGACGGACCTGGCGCAGCAGGTCGTCGGGCGCCGCGGTCACCACGGACGCGACGATCGCGGTGGTGCCGTGCGCGCGGTGCACCTGGACCGCGGCCTCCGTCGCCGCGTCGGACGCCTGTGCGAACTCCGCTCCGCCGCCGCCGTGCACGTGGGTGTCGACGAACCCGGGGATCACGGTGACCGGCCCGAGTTCGTGGTCGGCGGGGCGTGGCGGCGCCCCGGTGCCGACGGCGCGCACGCCGTCGCCGGACGTCTCGATCCACCCGGGCCGCAGCACGTCCGGTCCGGTCACGACGGTGTCCGCGGTGAGCAGCACTCAGATGCCCCGTCGGTCCGGGTCGCTGCGGTGGGCACCGCTCTGGGCGCCGCCCGGCACGATGACGACCTCCATCTAGCCGTGTGCCGTGAACAGCGCGGTGCCGGCGTCGATCTCGGCACCCTCCAGCACCGCTTCGGCGGCCATCACCCGGTCGGCATCGCGCAGGTCCATCACCACCACCGGCACGATGGGGTTCAGCCCCTTGGCCACGACCGCGGGGACGTCGTAGGTGATGACGCGCTGCCCGGCGGTCACGTCGTCGCCCTGCGAGACGTGCGCGGTGAACCCCTCGCCGTCGAGCGCGACGGTGTCCAGGCCCAGGTGCACCAGCACGCCGACCTTCTCCGGTGTCAGGACGACGTAGGCGTGCGGCATCAGCTTGAGCACCGTGCCCCCGACCGGAGCCACCGCCTCGATCACCGCGCGCGGCGGGTCCACGGCGGCGCCATAGCCCACCATGCCCTGACTGAAGACCGGATCGGGCACGTCGGAGAGCGGCACCGCGCGTCCCGCCACCGGAGCGATCACCGTCGTCGTCTGCACCGCACTCACCGTGGCCACTCCTCGTCGTCGTCTCGCCCTCCCACCTTACGAGCGTGTCCGCAAGCCGGCCCCCCTTCGGCCCTCCTGGTCTAGGCTTTCTCCTCGTTCCGCACGACGTGGCGGGCGCGGCGAGGGAGGACCATCAGCGATGAGTGAGGCGACCGAAAGTACTGCCGCGCAGGCGAAGTCACGCCTGCGCATTCCCGGCTTCGCACAGTTGCAGCGGCTCGGCAAGAGCCTCATGCTGCCAATCGCGGTGCTTCCCGCCGCGGGCATCCTGCTGCGTCTCGGACAGCCCGACCTGCTGGGCAAGATCGACGCGCCGGTCATCGGCGCCTTCTTCCAGGCGATGAGCGCTGCCGGCGGCGCGCTGTTCAACCACCTGCCGCTACTCTTCGCGGTCGGCGTCGCGATCGGCTTCGCGCGGAAGGCCGACGGTTCCACCGCCCTGTCCGCCGTCGTCGGATATCTGGTCGTGGAGGCCGTGTTCGAGACGATGTCGCCCATCGTGTTGGCCGGCGAACTCGACAAGGCCGGCGAGCAGGCGCAGATCAACTACAGCGTCTTCGCGGGCATCGTGGTGGGCCTGCTGACGGCCTGGCTGTTCGACCGGTACCACACCATCGAGCTGCCGTCGTACCTCGGCTTCTTCGGCGGCCGCCGGTTCGTCCCGATCATCGTGTCCCTGGCATCACTGTTCCTGGCCTTCGCGATGAGCTACTTCTACCCCATCTTCGATGCCGGTCTCACCGGCCTCGGCGAGTTCATTACCGGTGCAGGCGCATTCGGCGCGTTCGTCTACGGCTTCGCCAACCGCATGCTGATACCGCTCGGCCTGCACCACATTCCGAACTCCTACATCTGGTTCCTCTACGGCGACTACCAGTCCCCGGGTGGCGAGGTGTTCACCGGCGACATCCCACGGTTCACGGCGGGCGATCCGACCGGCGGCGCGTACACGGCCGGGTTCTTCCCCATCCTCATGTTCGGTTTGCCGGCCGCTGCGCTGGCGATGATCCACGTCGCGAACAAGCGGCAGCGCCGCGTGGCGGTGGGCATCCTGTCGGCAGCCGCGCTCACCGCCTTCCTCACCGGCGTCACCGAACCGCTCGAGTTCGCCTTCATGTTCGTGGCCTTCCCGCTGTACGTAGTGCACGCCGTGCTGACGGGCCTTTCGCTCGCGCTCGCCTATCTGCTCGACGTCCACCTCGGCTTCTCGTTCTCGGCGGGCCTGATCGACCTGCTGCTGTACGGGACCGCCCCGGCCGCCAAGAACATCCCCATCCTCATCGGCATGGGCGTGGCGTTCGCCGTCCTCTACTACGTCCTGTTCCGCGTCGTCATCACGCGCTGGAACATGCGGACGCCGGGCCGGGAGCCGGAGGCGGAGTTCGACGCCGAACAGCGGGCGAACCTCGGCGAGGGCGCCGCGTCGGTGACCACGGTCGCCGTCGACGACGACAACGGCGCCGGCGCCGGCGTCGCGACGGCGACCGCCAGCCAGGCCGAGCAGCTCATCGAGGCCTTCGGCGGCCGGGACAACCTCGTCAACGTCGACGCGTGCATCACCCGGCTGCGCACCGAGGTACGTGACACCGCGAAGGTCGATCACGCACGACTCAAATCCCTCGGCGCAGCGGGCGTGGTGGAGGTGGGCCACAACGTTCAGGCTGTGTTCGGTACACGGGCCGAGGCGCTCAAGAACGACATCAACGACGTCCTCTGACGCGTCGATCTTGGTCACGTTTTGGCGACGCGACGCAGTGGTACCCGCCCTGCATGTTCGACAACTCCTCCTCCAAGCGATTCATCCTTGCCGGTGCCGCCGCGGCGGCGTTGGCCCTCAGCCCGCTGGGCGTGCCCGCCGCACTGGCCGAGCCGGCCCCGCCGGCGCCGTGCGTCGAGGGGCCCGCGTGTGCGAACGCTGGACCCGGAGAGGCAAGCGCCGCCGTCCCGGGCGCCGGTGCGTCGGCTGACAATGGCGGCGCACAGGCCACCGTCCCCGGTGCCGGCGCCTCCGCTGACAACGGCGGCGCACAGGCCACCGTCCCCGGTGCCGGCGCCTCCGCCGACAACGGCGGCGCACAGGCCACCGTCCCCGGTGCCGGCGCCTCAGCCGACCGCGGCGGCGCACAGGCCACCGTCCCGGGCGCCGGCGCATCAGCCGACCGCGGCGGCGCACAGGCGACCGTCCCTGGTGCCGGCGCCTCGGCCGACGGCGGGGGCGCGCAGGCCAACGTTCCGGGCGCGAACGCCAACGCCGGTCCCGGCGGTGCATCCTTCTGCATCGCCAACGTCGGTTGCGCGTCTGCCGGGTGATCCACACGCGAAAGGCGGGCCAGGTGACCCTGGCCCGCCTTTCGCGTGAATGACGGGTGTCAGCTGAGGGTTACCAGCGCCACGCTGCCGCCGACCAGCGTGATGATGAGGGCGATGACGGCGAAGTGAGCGAGTCCGAGCACCAGTGCCAAACAGCACGCCGCGATGCCGGAAACCGCGATGACCGAGCCGATTCGAGCGGGAGTGACCATCGGCCGTCGGGTCTGAATGTCAGCCATGTTGAGGGGCTACCCACCGTGGCCACTCCCGACGCGCTTGGCCGCGTGATCATTTCGTGATCGACGTGACCTACCGGCCGTGGGCGGCGAAGAACTGGCCGATGGCCGCAGAAGCGTCGTAGTTCCCGACCGGCCACACGTGTCCGCCACCGTCGATCTGCACGAAGGAGACCGCCGTGCCGCCGGCGCACCCGGCAGAGGTGCTGCCGGTCACGCCGCCCCCGAGGCTCGTCGTCACCGGGGCCGGGCAGGCATCGATGTCGCGCCAGCGCTGCGCAGCGGCGGGTGCGGCCACCACGTCGCTCGGGCCGCCACGACCGACCATCGGCCCGCCGGTGAACGGCACGACGGGGTCCGCGGTGCCATGCACCTGCAGCACCGACACCGGCCGCGACGGCGCGCACGGCACCCCGCTGCCCAGCGTGCCGGAGACGGGCGCGATGGCCGCGACCAGGTCGGCACGGTCGCACGCCAGCCGCGAGGCCATGAAGGCGCCCGCCGACATCCCGGTCACGAAGACCCGGCCCGGCGGAACGCCATGGTCGCGGGACACCTGCTCGATGAGCGCGGAGAGGAAGCCGACGTCGTCGACGCCCTGGCGGTCGGGCACCGACGCACCGCGGCCATCGGCCCAGCTGAGGTCAATGCCGTCCGGATAGACCACTGCAAAGCCCTGGCGATCGGCGATCGCGTTGAAATTGGTCACCCCCATCTGGATGCCGCCGTTCTGACCGGCTCCGTGCAGGTTGACGACCAGACCGTTGGGCCGGTCGACGCCCGCGGGCAGGTGCAGCAGATAGGTCCGCTGAATGCCGGCGTGGCTGATCGCGCCGGGTAGTTCTCCCGGCACGGCGGCAGCGGGGCCGATACCGGCCACGGCAACGAGGAACGGGACAACCAGCGCGCAGAGACGCGCGGCTGTCTTGAGCGTCGGCATCGACCGATGGTGCCACGGCGGGTGAACTCACGGTGTCGCGCTCGTCGAACTGCAGACGGCTCGCCGGTGAACGGTGGGCCCCTGACCGGGGCTTTCGCCCCAATCGTGCATCACGGTGCAGATTTAGCAAACAAAACTCCGTGCTGTTGAGCTTCCGATCGTGCGCCCTTACGGCTCGCTGAGCAGGTCAAGATCACTTTGGGTCATTCTCTACCGCACACCACGAGTGGATTTTGGCAACGGTACGTCGTATGCTCGCCGGAGTCTGCGAGGAGAGCGGCCATGATCGAACACGACAACCTCGACGTCGACGCGCGAGGTCGAGAGCTCGCACTGCTGCACGCCGTCCGCATCGCCGTCGGCGCCTTCAGCGGCCTACGTCCGGCCGAGACGACCACCGCGGGACACGACGCCGAACGTCGGATGCCGGGAACCGCCCCCGCATAGGATGCGAGCACCACGGCTTCGGCCGACGCTCATCGCCGGGAGGGTTCGCATGTCGCTCGTGTCGTCACCGTCACGACGGTTATTCGTCGCCGCGGCCCTCGCGGTTGGCGCGCTCGGTGTACCCGCCGTCCTCGCGTCGCACGTCGCACCGGCCGGGCTGCACGCCGACTGTTCGGGCGGCGAGGAGATGGACGTGTTCACGACCACGTGCACTCCGTTCCTCGTGCCGAACTCCCCCCAGGGCTTCGATACGACCGCGGCCAACCCGGACATTCCCGAGATCGAGGGCGTTCCGTGCACCGGACGCGACAGCGGCGCCTGCATCGGCCTGTCGGAGGACGAGGCGGCCGCCGGACCACAGCCGGTGCCGCACTCCACCATCAGCTCGAGCCCGTAGCGAGCGAGCCGAAGAATCGCGATCCTGTCGTGATGCGAAGCTGGGTAAGCCAAGCCCATCCTGGGTAAGCACAACCCATCATGACTCCGCATCGACACGGCGATCACGTCGAGAGCACCGCCGGCATCCGGCGCCTCGGACGCGCCGATGGCCGCACCGTCGCGCACTTTCGGGACGAGCTGAGCACCTGGATCGCCGACGGCTTCCGCCTCAGCGACGAGCGGCGCGCCGACATCCTGCTGGCCGTCGACGAAGCCCTGTCCAATTGCGCTGATCACGCCTACGAGGGACGCGCGGAGTCGGGTCCGATGCGGCTGACCGCCGAGTACGACGGCGGGCAAGACACGCTTCGGTTCGAGGTGAGCGACGAGGGTGTGTGGCGCGAGCCCGCCACGACGGGGGCGACCGCTTTGCGTGGACGCGGGCTGATCCTCATGCGGTCACTCGCCGACGGCGTCCAGATCGACCGTCGCGCCGACGGCACCACGGTGTCCATCCACTTCCACGACTGTCCCTCGGAGACCCCCCTCGGCGAGACCCGCGAGCTGGCGCTCAGCGGCAGCGGACCTGCCTGATTTCGAACTTCGACGCACGGAAGGAAACCATCCATGGCCGACCCCATGTGGAACGTCGTCATCGGCGAAGCGGAGGACACGAGCAGCGACGGAGTGCCGCCGAAGCCGACCACCGTGTTCGAGGGCGACGAGCAGGGGGCGAGGGCCGCATACGAGCAGTGGTCGGGCAAGGCGGAATCCGAGAACGTGCGCTACGTGATGCTGCGCCGCATCGGTGACGTCGTGGAATTGTGGGGCACTCCGCCGGCCGTCGCCTGACGGTGCTGTCGGCGCACCCCGTCCGGGACTGGTGTGCGCCGCTCGCAGCGGCGCTGGTGGTGCTGGCCGGATGCACGGTCCCCACCAAGACCGCAGCGCCGCAGACCCCGCCGTCCGCCACCCTGCCTCGGCCCGCGACCCCCGAGTCGACACCGGCGTCCGACCCGGAACGCCTCGCCGTCGACCTGGTGACCGACGAGCGCGTGATCAGGGATTCGCGCGCGACCGTGGACGCCGTCGCCGCGGCAGCACACCGACAACAACGGGCCTACCGTGTCCTGAGCCGCCAACCGGAGTGGGCGACGACGGCCAGGGCTCACGTGCCTCCGCCGCTGCTCACTGCCTTCGACCGGAACCTCGACGCCCGGCGGAGCCTCGACGACATGGCGGCGTCGGCACCGCTACGCACCACCCTGCCCTCGTGGCGCATCGTCGCGCCCCCGCCCGCCGACGAACTGCTGCGCTACTACCGGGAGGCGGAGGCCGCCTCCGGCGTCGGCTGGGCGCACCTCGCGGCGATCCACGCCATCGAGACGCGGTTCGGCCGTGTCGCCGGAATCAGCGCGGCCGGGGCGCGGGGGCCGATGCAGTTCCTGCCGAGCACGTTCGCCGCGTATGGCCAGGGTGGCGACATCGACTCCACGCGGGACGCCATCCTGGCCTCTGGCCGCTTCCTGGCGGCTCACGGATTCGCCGCCGATCCCGACGCAGCGCTGTTCCGCTTACGTGCGCGCAGTCGACGACTACGCCGCGGTGCTGGCCGCGGATCCAGCGGCGTTCGCCGGCTACTACCACTGGCAGGTCTACGTCGACACGCCCTACGGCGACGTGCTCCTGCCCGTCGGTTACGACGCAGCGTCCCCGCTGCCGGTCGCCGAGTTCCTGAACCGCCGAACGCCTTTCGCGGACATGCGCATGACGGCCCGCAGCGGGGAACGCATCGACCAGATGCTCGCGCTCGTTCCGCTCGACGCGTCCTCGGATGTGCGCGCCGAGCGGCTGTCCCGAGCCTTCCTCGGCACGCCGTACGGCGCCGACACGCTCGTCGGCTCGGCCACCGAACCCGAGCGCCTCGTCGCCGACCTGGAGCGCGTCGACTGCCTCACCCTCGTCGACTACGTCGAGGCCCTCAAGCGCTCCCGCACCCGCGCCGACGTGGTCGACGCCCTGGCCACCGTGCGCTACCGCGACGGCGTCGTCGGTTTCGCGACTCGCCGGCACTTCTTCACCGACTGGGCCGCCACCACACCAGCACTGGCCACGGACGTGACCGCGACGCTGAGCGCTTACGCCGTCTCGGTGCCGAAGGTCCTCAACCAGAAGGACGCAGGCGGCGTCTACCTGCCCGGGCTGCCGCCGGTGCCACGCTCGGTGTCCTACATCCCGAGTGCACGGGTGAACGACGCGGTGCTGCACGGGGTGCGCACGGGTGACTACGTCGGCGCGTACGCCGACGACGGCGGTCTGGACGTCACCCACGTGGGCATCGTCGTGATCGGACCCGACGGCCCGGTGCTGCGCAACGCATCCTCGCTCGACACCGACGAACGGGTCGTCGACACCCCCCTGTCGAGCTACCTGCGCACGGTGCCGGGCATCGTGGTGCTGCGCCCGCTGTCGTGAGTGCTCGCTAGACACCGAGATCGTCGAGCAGGCGACGGACGCGGATGGCGATGTCGTCGCGGATGGGCCGAACGGCGTCGATGGTTCGGCCCGCGGGATCCGGTACCTCCCAGTCGAGGTAGCGCTTTCCGGGGTAGAAGGGGCACGTGTCCCCGCAACCCATGGTGACGACGACGTCGACGGCACGAAGCACGTCGTCGGACCACGGGGTGGGCACCTCGGCGCTGATGTCGATGCCGACCTCGGCCATGGCCGAGACCGCAGCCGGGTTGACGGCGTCCGCCGGCGCGGAGCCGCCTGAGTAAACGTCCGCGCGTTCACCCGCGAGGTGCCTGGCAAAGCCCATCGCCATCTGCGAGCGGCCGGCGTTGTGCGTGCACAGGAACAGCACGGCCGGCTTGCGACTCATGGCCGCTCCGACCGATCGGCGAGGGACCGCCGGCGCAGGGCCAGCGACACGTACACCAACGCGACCAGCACCGGCACCTCGATGAGCGGCCCGACCACCCCGGCCAGCGCCTGCCCCGACGAGGCACCGTAGGTGGCGATGGCGACCGCGATGGCGAGTTCGAAGTTGTTGCCCGCGGCCGTGAATGCGAGGGTGGTGGTGCGCGCGTAGCCCAACCGCAATGCCCTACCGAGGGCGTAGCCGCCACTCCACATGACTGCGAAGTAGACGAGCAACGGAAGCGCGATGCGGACGACGTCGAGGGGACGGGTCGTGACTTGGTCGCCCTGCAATGCGAACAGGACGACGATCGTGAACAGCAGGCCGTAGAGCGCCCATGGGCCGATCCTCGGCACGAAGGTGCCCTCGTACCAGTCGCGGCCTCTGACGCGTTCGCCCAGACGGCGGGAGAGGTAGCCGGCGAGAAGCGGGATGCCGAGGAAGACGAGGACCGAGGTTGCGATCTGCCACGGCGATGTCGCGATCGAGGTCCGTGGCAGGCCGAGCCACCCCGGCAGCACGGCGAGGTAGAACCAGCCCAGCGCGGCGAACATCACCACCTGAAACACCGAATTCAGCGTTACGAGGACGGCGGCCGCCTCACGGTCACCGCACGCGAGGTCATTCCAGATGATGACCATCGCGATGCAGCGGGCCAGGCCGACGATGATGAGTCCCGTGCGGTATTCGGGTAGGTCGGGCAGCAGCAGCCAGGCAAGGGCGAACATGACGGCCGGGCCGAGCGCCCAGTTGAGCACGATCGAACCGATGAGGAGGCGCCGGTCGCCGGTGACGGCGTCGAGCGCGTCGTAGCGCACCTTCGCGAGCACCGGGTACATCATCACCAACAGGCCCAGTGCGATCGGCAGCGAAACTCCGTTCACGGCAACGCGATCGAGCGCCGAGCCGATACCGGGCACCATGCGGCCGAGCACCAGGCCGGCAACCATCGCGACGCCGATCCACACCGGCAAGAACCGGTCGAGGGTCGAGAGCCTGCGGGCGACGGGGGCTTCCGGCGCGACGGCCCCTGTCACGGCGCGGCCGTGCCGAAGGTCTCGGAGTCGGCCAGCACGGTGTACACCTCCCACTTCTCCCCCGCCGGGCCGGTGACCCACACCTTGTCCTGGGTGGCGAAGCAACACGTGGTGTCCATCTCCTCCTCGGTGAAGAGGCCTTCGCCGGCGAGGCGCGTGATCTCGGCGTGCACCGTCGCGGTGGACTCCACCTCGACGCCGAGGTGGTTGAGCGTGCCGCCCCGCCCGGGGTTCTCCAGGAGCACCAGCTTGAGCGGCGGGTCGACGATGGCGAAGTTCGCGTAACCCTCCTTCACCTTCGCCGGTTCGACGCCGAAGAGGCTGCGATAAAACGTGATTGCGGCGTCGAGGTCGTCGACGTTCAATGCGAGTTGCATGCGGGACACGAGCCCACGATGCCCACCTCTTCGATATATGTCAATAACGTGGCATGATGACGGCATGCCGAAGGCTCTTCCAGTGATCGACGTCTCGACACCCGTGTGTTGCGCCCCGGTGGCCGCCGGACCCATGAGCGACGACGACGCCCTGCAGGTCGCCGTGCGCCTCAAGGCGCTGGCCGACCCGGTGCGGGTGAAGATCATGTCGCTACTGTTCAGCTCCGCGGCCGGCGAGGAGGTCGGCGCGGACCTCGCGGCGGTTCTCGGGCTCAGCGAATCAACCGTCAGCCACCACCTCACGCAGTTGCGCAAAGCCGGCTTCGTCGCCTCCGACCGGCGGGGCATGAGCGTCTTCCACCGCCCCAGCCACGACGCGGTCGGCGCGCTCTGCGCCGTACTCGATCCGACTTGCTGCCGGCCCTAGGGTCGCCGAACGTCAGGGCATGCCGGCCATGAGGGACGGGTCGTAGCCCGGCGGCATGTGATCGGTGCCCTGCGGCGGAGACGCATAGATCGGCGCCGGCGAGGCGTAGGGCGGCGTCTGTTCATACCCCGTCGACGGCCCGAGGCCGTGCACCGACGAGCCCCTGCCGGCCAGCAGCTTGGACGCAACGAAACTCGCGGCTTGGGTCGTGTACGTGGGCACGTAGCCGTCGGTGTGCCCGCTCCACGCGTTACCCGGACCGGCGTGACAGATCGGATCGGCGGGGTTGCAGAAGTCGATCGCCTTGCCGCTGAACATCGGGGACTCGGAGGGCAACTTGGTGCCCGAGCGGTTGGCGACGTTGCCGAAGGTGGCGACCGCCGCGACGTTGTCCGCGCTCGACGACGGGAGCGAGCGGCCCCAGGCGATACCCACGATGGGATTGCCGGCGACGATGTTGACGACGTTCGCGCCTTGAGAGTAGCCGCCCAACACGAGCTTGGTGTCGGGACACGAGGCCGCCATGGATTCGATGTGCTTGATCATGTCCTTGGCGCCGTCGCCGCTGCCCAGCTGCAGCTTGCCCGCGTCGTAGTCCACCGCGTAGGTCGCGATGTCCAGGCCGACGGCCCGCTCGCGCAGCGAGTCGACGAAGGCACTGCCCACCACGCCGATGCCGTCCGGCTCGTCGGTGCCCCTGGCGAACACGACCTCGGCGTCGGCGCAGTCGGCCGCAGCAGCCGTCGGAAGGGCGCCGGGAATCCACGCCGGGACGGAGGCGACCACCAGCGCCACCGCCACCCGCCCGGCCCCGCGGCCGACCGATGGGGCGTCCGTCGCCCGCCAGCTACGCCCACAACGAAGTGACATGCGTCGAATGGTACCTCCAACCAGGAGATACGCAGCATTCTTGCGTGATCGGGGATTCTCAGCGAACGAAGTGCGTCGCGGCCCGCCAGCCGCCGGAAAGGCAACGAGCAGGTCAGACGCTTGTCTGACCTGCTCGTCGTCGGTGGAGCTGCCGGGAATCGAACCCGGGTCCTACGGCATTCCCTCGAGGCTTCTCCGTGCGCAGTCCGCTATGTCTCTACTTGGATCTCCTGATCACGCGAACGAGTCAGGATGACGATCCCAGTCGCTGTTTGATGTCCCCACGGGTTCCGCGACCGAACCCGTGGGTGGGTCCCTCTAGCTGATGCCAGCGTCCGGGCCGAGGGCGCTCCCGGTCTGACAGACTCACCGTCGCTTAGGCAGCGAGGGCGAAGTCGCGCTGATTGGAATCGGCGCTTAATTGGTTGCAACGACGCTTACGGTGGTCTCTTGCCTGCACCGGCACGCTTCCCTTGATTCGATGCGCGAAGTCGAAACCGTTCAGCCCCTCGCATCCCCGTCGAGTCTCGACAGGACTTCCCATTGTAGCGCCCAGTAAGACAACGGTCAGCTGGGTTTCATTCCGGCTAGATCACGTAGTTCAGGTTGGCGACGATCCGCCGGCCCACCTCGACGTCACCGTCGTAGGTCACGTCGGGCTCGGTGCCGGAGCGGCCACCGCACGCGTCGATGAAGTGCAGGCCGTCGAGCGTGATCGTGGTCGTCGGCGCGTCGCCACCGAAGTCGTCGACGACCCTGGCGCGGCCGTCGACGGCGACCCGGATGGTCCGCTGCAGCGGGCCGGTGAGTTCGATCGCGACGCGCGACCCGTCGGGCGCCTGTCCGCGCTTGCCGACGACGAACCCCATCGACGCCTGCACCTCGTCCAGGGCCAGCCGGGCGGCGGATCCGCGCAGCTCGTCGTCGTCGGCCGGACGGGCCAGCGCGTCCCGGATGTCCTGTTCGTGCATCCAGCAGTCGAAGACACGGATCCGCATGAACCGGCCGTAGGTGTCGGGTCCGGCCGGGGTGGCCGAGGGCGCGTTCCACGCGTCGTCGGTCATCGCCTCCAGGGCCGCTCGGCGCTGTGCGGTGACGTCGCGGAACCGCTCGATGACCGTCTCGCGGGTACCGGCGCCGAGGTGGCGGACCCAGCACTCGTTGAGCTGTCCGATCGGGTTGCGGACGTGGTCGAGCCCGGACACGTCGACCTCGGGTGTCGGCATGCCGAGCAGCATCGACTCGGTGCCGATGACGTGAGCGACGACGTCGCCCACCCTCCAGCCGGGAAGCGCCGTGGCCGTGCGCCACTCGTCGTCGGATACGTCGGCGAGCAGCCGGTCGATGCCGTCCCATGATGCGAACAGGGCATCGAGGACCTCGGCGCGGTCGAGCAGGGTCATGGGCCGTGCGGGGCTGGTCACCAGACGACCGTAACCCTAGATTCGTGGCGTGCCCCCACCACCGGACGTCTACCTCGCCCACCTCGACGCCGCGGGCCGTGGCGCCGGCGCCGAACTGCCCGCGATCTGGGAGTCTGACGGCGTCGTCGAGTTCCCCTACGCCGGCAGCGTCGGCACCCCGCAGCGGCTGGACGGCATCGACGCGATCGTCGGTTACTTCAGCTCCCTGGGCCTGTTCGAGCCGTTCACGTTCAGTGCGATCGAGGCCTGGCCGGTCGGCGGCGGCGAGTGGTTCGCCGAACTGCACGGCTCGACCACGATGTCCGACACCGGCAGGGCCTACGAGCAGGACTACGTGGTCCGCTTCCGGGTGGCGCCGTCGGGCCGGCTCGCATTCATGCGGGAGTACTGGGACCCCACCCGGATCTGACTCAGGCGCCCGCGATCATCGCCACCGCGGCCAGCGCCAGCACCATGCCGGCCACCTGCCACGCCGTCACCCGTTCCTTGAGGACCAGCAGCGCGAGCGCCACCGTCGCCGCGGGGTACAGCGAGATGAGCACACCGGCGAGCGACAGCAGCGACGCCTGCAGTGCCAGCAGCATCGCGACGTTGGCGATCGTGTCGAGGACGCCCGCGAGGATGGCCAGGCGGAGCGTCGGTCCGCCCGGTACCACCAGGTTACGGCTCAGTAGCGCGATCAGGACGACCAGCGCGCTGGCCGACATCCGCGCGAAGACCAGCGGCCACAGCCCCGCCTCGCTGGGTGCCTGGTCGATCAGCACGAAGTTCAGACCGAACGCCGAGCCGGCACCGACGGTCAGCCACGCCACCGACGCGGTGAAGCGCTGCGTCCCTCTCTCCGAGCCGGCGGGTTCGGGGTCGGTGTTCTCCCGCGACACCAGGACCACCGCGAGCAACGCCACGACGATGCCGCCCACCGCCAGCATCGCGGGACGCTCCCCCAGCCCCACCCCGGCGATCACGGGGATCGCCGCCACCAGGACCGCCGTCAGCGGCGACACCACCGACATGGGCCCGGCGGCGAGCGCCGCGTAGAACCACCACACCCCGAAGGCCTGGCTGACGCCGCACAGCGCACCCCAGACGACCGCCGGGGTCGACACGGTGCCGCCGACGATGGCCGCGAGCCCGGTGAGCAGCACCATCGCCACCGGGTAGGACACCAGCACGACGCGCAGTGCGGCGACCCGGCGCGCGGCCATGCCACCGACGAAGTCGCCGATCCCGTAACCCAGAGCCGAGATCAACGCGAAGAGGATGCCGTTCAGCGTCGGAGCCGCTCCGGCGGCGCCATCAACCCATGCCCTTGGCGCGTCGACCGAGCTCGCGCGTCACTTCGCGCGCCGCGTCGCGCTTGGCGATGTCCTGGCGCTTGTCGTGCGCCTGCTTGCCGCGGGCGAGCGCCAACTCGACCTTCACCTTGCCGTCGACGAAGTAGACCGACAGCGGCACCAGGGTCAGGTTGCCGTCGCGGATCTTGCCCACCAGGTTGTCGATCTGCTTGCGGTGCAGCAGCAGTTTCCGGTTGCGGCGCGGCGTGTGATTGGTCCAGCTGCCGTGGTGATACTCCGGGATGTGCAGGTTGCGCAGCCAAATCTCGCCGTCGTCCACGGTGGCGAAGGCGTCGGCGAGCGACGCCGTGCCGTCGCGCAGGCTCTTCACCTCGGTGCCCATCAGCGCAACGCCGGCCTCGAACGTCTCGAGGATGGCGTAGTTGTGCCGCGCCCTGCGGTTGGTTGCGACGACCCTGTTGTTGGCCTTGGTCGCCTCGTCTACCTTCTTCGCCACGTCGAACTACCTACCCCGTCTAACGCCGTACGTACAGGCGCAGCGTGACGTATGCCGTTACACCGGCCATCACGACGCCGACGAACAGCAGGATCGGCGAGATGTAGAGGATGTCCGCGTAGTCGATCCTCGAGATCAGATTCGCTTGATAGAACTGGTTCAGGGCGTTCTCGAGGAACAGTGCGCGCACGGTGATCAGGCCCAGGATGGCGATCACCACGCCGAGGAACGCGGCCAGCATCGCCTCGACGAGGAACGGCAGCTGGGTGTACCACCTACTGGCGCCCACCAGACGCATGATGCCGACCTCCGTGCGCCGCGTATACGCGGCGACCTGCACCATGTTGGCGATCAGCAGGATCGCGCCGACGGCCTGCACCAGCGCCACCGCGAACGCCGCGCTGCTCAACCCGTCGAGGACGGCGAACAACCGGTCGATGAGGTCCTTCTGGTTGAGCACGTTGAGCACGCCGGGCTGGCCGACGAGTGCCTTGTCGAACTCGGCGTGCTGCTCGGGATCGTCCAGCTTGACGATGAACGACGCGGGGAAGGCGTCCCGTCCCGCCACGTCCTTGTACTGCGGGAACTTGGCGATGGCGTCGTCGTAGGCCTGGTCGCGGTTGAGGAACCGCACCGACCGCACGTCGTCCCGGTCCTCGATCTGCGTCCGCAGCGCCTTGCACGGATCCGCGTCGCACGTCGGGTCGTTGGCCGACACGTCGTTGGTGAGGAACACCTGGCTCTCGACGCGATCGAGGTAGATGGTCCGCGAGCTGTCCGCCAGCCGGACCACCAGCAGGCCGCCGCCGAACAGGCCGATGGAGATGGCGGTCGTCAGGATCATGGCGACCGTCATGGTGATGTTGCGACGAAATCCGGTGAGGACCTCGTTGATGAGAAAGCCGAAGCGCACTTAGCGATCCATTCCGTAGACACCGCGCTGCTCGTCGCGGATCAGGCGTCCCAGCTCGAGTTCGATGACCCGCTGGCGCATCGAGTCGACGATGTGGTGGTCGTGCGTCGCCATGAGCACCGTCGTCCCCGTGCGGTTGATCCGCTCGAGCAGATCCATGATGTCCCTGCTGGTCTCCGGGTCCAGGTTGCCGGTCGGCTCGTCGGCCAACAGCACCAGGGGCCGGTTGACGAAGGCGCGGGCGATGGCCACGCGCTGCTGCTCTCCGCCGGACAGCTCGTTGGGCAGGCGGTTCGCCTTGCCCGACAGGCCCACCATCTCCAGCACGTCGGGCACGACGCGGTTGATGACGTCGGACCGCTTGCCGATCACCTCGAGGGCGAACGCGACGTTCTCGAACACCGTCTTCTGCTGCAGCAGGCGGAAGTCCTGGAACACGCATCCGAGCACCTGTCGCAGGCCGGGGATGTGCCGGTTCGACAGCTTGTTGACGTGAAACTTCGACACCCGGATGTCGCCCTGGGTCGGGTGCTCCTCGGCCAGCAGCAGGCGCATGAACGTCGACTTGCCCGACCCAGAAGGGCCGATCAGGAACACGAACTCACCCTTGTCGATCTTGAGCGAGACGTTGTCCAGCGCCGGGCGGGCGGAGGACTTGTACTGCTTGCTCACGCGGTCGAGGGTGATCATCACGGCACGCCAGTGTAGCGGGACACCCGACCGGCTCCCCGCTCAGCGCGGGGGCGGCGCGGTGGCCGGGGCCAGCCCCGGCAGCGTCGGCAGCGGGAAGGGCAAACCCGGTGCCGGGACAGGCGTGGTGGTGGTCGGCGTGATCGTCGTCGGCGGCAACGGGCCCGGCCCGTCCGGATCCGTCACGGTGGTGCTCGGCTGCCCGGGCGACGTCGGCGTTCCCGACGTCGTCGACGGGGTCGTCGTCGTGGGCGGCTCGGTGGTGGTCGTGGTCGTCATCGGCTCGGTGGTCGTCGTCGTGGTCCTGGTGCGCGTCTCCACGTTGGTGCGCGGCACCCAGGTGTACTCCGGGTCGGGTACGAAGCCCGGCGGGACGACGGCCGTCTCCGGGACCGCCACGGGCGCCGGTGGCGGTGGCTGATAGGTCTGGTAGAGCCAGGCGGTCACGAAGAAGGCGACGATCAGCCCGAAGGTCGACGTGCGCATCCGGCCCCAGAACAGGTAGTGCGGCCAACTCTTGTCGACGCTGTCGCGTTTGAGGGACGGGGTCACCGCTGCTGCTCCTTCGACGGCGTCGACGACGCGTCCGCCCGGTTCGTCGCCAACGGGTGATCGATGGTCTCCACGGTCGGGGTCTGCTCGTGCGTGGCGATGCCGGCGGTCGTGAGCGCCGCGATGATCCGGATGCGGAGCCGCCGACCGACGTCGAACTGCTTGCCCGGCAGGGTCCGGGCGACCATCCGCAGGTTGACGGTGTCGAGTTCGATGCTCTCGACGCCCATGAGCTGCGGGGTGTCGAGGAGGAGCTTGCTGAGCGCGCGGTCCTCCATCGCGTTCTCGCCCACCGCATGCAGCAGGTCATTTACCCGGTTGAGGTCCGCCGTGGCCGGAACCGGGATGTCGACGACCGCACGCGCCCAGTCCTTCGACATGTTCAGCGATCGCACGATGTTGCCGTTCGGGACGGTGAAGACCTCGCCCTCGCTGGTACGCAACTTCGTGACGCGCAGCGTGACCTCCTCGACGGTGCCCTCGGCGGGTTCCGTCGCTCCCAACATGCTCAGCTGCACCAGGTCACCGAAGCCGTACTGGCGTTCGGTGATGATGAAGAAGCCGGCCAGCAGGTCCTGCACCAACTTCTGCGCCCCGAAGCCCAGTGCGGCGCCCAGCACGGCCGCCGGCGCCACCAGCGAGCCCACCGGAACGTCGATGACGTCGGTGATCTCGACGGCGACGACCACGAAGACCACGGCGATCGACACCCAGGAGATCACCGAGGCGACGGC
The DNA here is from genome assembly GCF_008329645.1 of Mycolicibacterium grossiae. Classification (NCBI taxonomy): domain Bacteria; kingdom Bacillati; phylum Actinomycetota; class Actinomycetes; order Mycobacteriales; family Mycobacteriaceae; genus Mycobacterium; species Mycolicibacterium grossiae. The sequence continues at coordinate 3,058,292 of NZ_CP043474.1, read as the reverse complement.
CTGACGGTGCTTGGCGCTCTCGCTGCGCACCAGCTGGTCGCTCTCGCGGTACTCCGCGTCAATGCGGCGGGTGACCTTGCGAGCGAGCCAGTTGATGAAGCGCGCGATCAGCATCGCGAGCACGACGAGCATGATGATCCGCAGCCCGCGGCTGAGGATCCACTCACCGATCTCGCCGCGCCAGAAGTCGTGCCAGCGCTGGCTCCAGTCGAAGGCCAGGTAGTTAGTCGTCATCTTTCCTATTGCGCCAGCGGATGCCGGCCTCGAGGAATCCGTCGATGTCGCCGTCGAGCACCGCCGCGGGATTGCCGACCTCGTAGTCGTTCCGCAGGTCCTTGACCATCTGGTACGGGTGCAGCACGTAGGACCGCATCTGGTTGCCCCACGAACTGCCGCCGTCGCTCTTCAGCGCGTCCATCTCGGCACGTTCCTCTTGGCGCTTGCGCTCCAACAGCTTTGCCTGGAGAACCCGCATCGCCGACACCTTGTTCTGCAGCTGCGACTTCTCGTTCTGACAGGTCACGACGATACCCGTGGGAATGTGCGTCAAACGGACGGCGGAGTCGGTGGTGTTCACCGACTGTCCGCCCGGACCGCTGGAGCGGTACACGTCGACGCGGATGTCGCCCTCGGGAATGTCGATGTGGTCGGTGGTCTCGACGACCGGCAGGACCTCGACCTCCGCGAAGGACGTCTGGCGCCTGCTCTGGTTGTCGAACGGGCTGATCCGCACCAACCGGTGCGTGCCCTGCTCCACCGAGAGCGTCCCGTAGGCGAACGGCGCGTGCACGGCGAAGGTGGCGCTCTTGATGCCCGCCTCCTCGGCGTAGGACGTGTCGAACACCTCGACCGGGTAGTCGTGCTTCTCCGCCCAGCGGACGTACATCCGCATCAGCATCTCCGCCCAGTCGGCGGCGTCGACGCCACCGGCTCCAGAACGGATGTTGACCAGCGCCTCGCGCTCGTCGTACTCGCCGGACAGGAGGGTGCGCACCTCCATCGCCTCGATGTCCTCGCGCAGCCGCGCGAGTTCGGCGTCGGCCTCGGCCACCTCGTCGGCGCCGCCCTCCTCGTCGGCCAGCTCGTAGAGGACCGGCAGGTCCTCGAGGCGCTGCCGCAGGCCCTCCACGCGCCGCAGCTCACCCTGGGCGTGCGACAGCTCGCTGGTGACCTTCTGGGCGCGCGTCTGGTCATCCCACAGCTTCGGGTCCGAGGCATCCTGCTCGAGGTTGGCGATGCGGGTGCGCAGACCGTCGACGTCGAGCACCCGCTCCACCGTGGTCAGGGTGGTGTCGAGGGCGGCGATGTCTACTTGACGGTCTTGATCCACGGGACACCAGCGTACCGACCCGGTCGTCGGCGACTTCCCTCCTTACCCCCGGGTGCGGGGTTAGAGTCGGTTCCGCAGAAGCCTGGCGACGTCGCGACAGCCCTGTGCGCGTGGTCGGGCGCCGGCTAGGAGGAAGCTGAAGCATGCGGCCCTACCACGTGGCGATCGTCGGCTCGGGACCTTCGGGGTACTTCGCCGCAGCGTCATTGCTCAAGTTCGCCGACTCCGACGCCGCGGCCGGCCGCGACGTCCGCATCGACATGCTGGAGATGCTGCCGACCCCCTGGGGGCTGGTGCGCTCGGGCGTGGCGCCGGACCACCCGAAGATCAAATCGATCAGCGCGCAGTTCGAGCGGACCTCGGCCGATCCGCGCTTCCGCTTCTTCGGCAACGTCGAGATCGGGAATCACGTGACGGCCGAGGAGCTGGCTGACCGATACGACGCGGTGGTCTATGCGATCGGCGCACAGGCCGACCGCGCGCTGAACATTCCGGGCGAGGACCTGACCGGCAGCGTGGCGGCCGTGGACTTCGTCGGCTGGTACAACGCGCATCCCCACTTCGAGGAGATGCTGCCCGACCTGTCGTCCGGCCGGGCGGTGGTCATCGGCAACGGCAACGTCGCGCTCGACGTGGCGCGCATCCTGGTCAGCGACCCGGATCTGCTGGCCGCCACCGACATCGCCGACCATGCCCTGGACTCGCTGCACACCCGCGGTGTCGAGGAGGTGGTGGTGGTCGGGCGGCGCGGCCCGCTGCAGGCGCCGTTCACCACGCTGGAGCTGCGCGAGCTGGGTGACCTCGAGGCCATGGCCGACGTCGACGTGGTGGTGGATCCGGCGGACTTCGCCGACGTCACCGACGAGGCGCTCGACGCGGCGAGCAAGACCGTGAAGCAGAACGTCAAGGTGCTGCGCGGGTACGCCGAGCGCGGTCCGCGTGGCGCCAAGCGGCGCATCGTCTTCCGCTTCCGCACCTCTCCCATCGAGATCAAGGGCGACGGCCGGGTCGAGTCGATCGTGCTGGGCCGCAACGACCTCGTGGACGAGGGCGGCCGGGTGGTCGCCAAGGACAGCGGCGTTCGCGAGGAGCTGCCGGCACAGCTGGTGGTCCGTGCCGTGGGCTACCGCGGTGTCGCCACCCCCGGCCTGCCGTTCGACGAGCGGTCCGGCACGATCCCGCACGCCGACGGCCACGTCGAGGGCACCCGCAACGCGTACGTGGTGGGCTGGATCAAGCGTGGCCCGTCGGGTGTGATCGGCAGCAACAAGAGGGACTCCCAGGACACCGTTGACACGCTGCTGGCCGATCTCGCCGGTGCCGAACTGGCCGACTTCGGTCCCGACCACGACGAGCAGCTCGCCCGGTGGCTGGTGGAGCGCCAGCCCAAGGTGGTCACCGGCGATCACTGGAAGCTCATCGACGACTACGAGCGGGTGGCCGGCGAGAAGGTGGGCCGGCCGCGCGTGAAGTTGACTAACGTGGCGGAGTTGCTCCGCATCGGTCACGGCTGACCGGCGTCAGCCCATCGGGGGCGGGGTTACCTTGTCGGCTTCGATGGTGAGGATCAGCCGGGTCTCGTCCGGGTTGCCGCTGAAGTTCGGGTAGGGGATCCCGAGGTACTTGTGCGAGATCTCGTCGATCTGCTCCCGGCCGCCCTCGGTGGTGCTCGCGATGACGCGGCCGCGGACCGCGTAGAAGCGCCGCACGTCCTCGGGATCGGCGATGTTGACCGCTACCCGTGGGTCGCGGGCCACGTTGCGGGCCTTCTGCGAGCCGTCGACGATGTTGATGACGACGTGTTCGCCGTCGGTGTGCACCCACGTCTCGGTGAGCTGCGGGGAGCCGTCGAGCATCAGCGTGGCGATGAAGCAGGGCGCGGGCTTGCGGAGCAGGTCGATCAGGTCGGCGGGCAGCGTTTCTGGCATGACGCCTTCATACCCACTTTCGTGCGACGCGGCTGTGTCGTACCCCTGACGTAGTGTCGAACACGTGTTCGAACGGGATGAGCGGGAGGCGGCGCTGGTCGCCGAGATCAGCCGCCTGGAACGGGTGAAGGCGGCCGCGGCCGCCGGGCAGGCCCGGGCGACGGCGGCGCTCGACGAGATGCGGCGCCGCGCCGAGGCGGCCGCGGGTCTACCCGCCGCCACACGGGGTCGTGGGCTGGCCGGCGAGGTCGCATTGGCGCGCCGCGACTCCCCCAGCCGCGGCGGGCGGCACCTCGGCTTCGCGCGGGCATTGGTCCACGAGATGCCGCACACGCTGGCCGCGCTCGAGTCCGGCGCGCTCTCCGAGTGGCGCGCCACGTTGATCGTGCGCGAGTCGGCCTGCCTCGACGTCGAGGACCGTCGCCTTCTCGACGCCGAATTGTGCGGCGCCGCCGCCGATCTCGAGGGCAAGGGCGACCGGCGGATCGCGGCGGACGCGCGGGCCATCGCCTACCGGCTGGATCCCCGCGCCGTCGTCGACCGTGCGGCGCGCGCCGAGAACGAGCGCACCGTGAGCATCCGCCCGGCTCCGGACGCCATGTCGTACATGACGGCCCTGCTGCCGATGGCCGCGGGCGTGGCGGTGTACGCCGCGCTACGGCGGGCCGCCGATACCTGCAGCGACGGCCGCGGGCGCGGTCAGGTCATGGCCGACACGCTCACCGAGCGCGTGACGGGCCGGCCGGCGGACGTCCCCGTACCGGTGGCGGTACAGCTGTTGCTCACCGACGAGACACTGCTCGGCGGCGCCACCGATCCGGCACGGCTCGCGGGCTACGGCCCGATCCCCGCTGCGGTGGCGCGGCACCTCATCGCCGGCGCGGTCGGCGACGAGCGCTCGACGGCCACCCTGCTCCGCCTGTACCGCCATCCACGCTCCGGCGGCCGGGTAGCGATGGAGTCCCGCGCGCGCCGCTTCCCGAAGGGCCTGGCGACGTTCATCGCGCTGCGCGACGACTCGTGCCGCACGCCGTACTGCGATGCGCCGATCCGGCACACACCGACCACGCGCTGCCGGATGCCCGGGGCGGCCCCACCAGCGCCTGCAACGGCGAGGGCACGTGCGAAGCCTGCAACTACGCCAAGGAGGCGCCGGGCTGGCGCGTGCGCACGGCAACCGAATCCGGCTGTCATACAGCCGAATTCACGACGCCAATCGGTGCGACGTACACCTCGACGGCACCACCGCTACCCGGCCGGACGCGCGTCAACGTGCGTCTGATGGACGTGGCGCGGTTCCGCGTGGCGACGGACGACCGCGCGGCCTAGTAGCCCGGCGCGGGGGGCGGGTCGAGGGGTTCGGGCGGCGCGAAGCTCCAGTTGTCCGGGTTCTTCGGCGAGTACAGCACCGGGATCAACTGCCCCATGGTGGGCCAGGCGTTCACGTCGACCACCATGCGCTGATAGACGACGTGCTCGTTGACGGTCGGTCCGTTGATGACGCCGCTGATGGTGACGAACTGCTCGCCGACCGCATCGGCGGGCCGCGGACTGAGTCCCGTGACCAGCAGCGTGCCGTGGGCGAGTTCGCCGCGGGGACCGCCCTTGCGGAGCCTCGGGACGACGATCAGGGCGATCGCTCCGACGATGAGCAGAAGGGCAAGGAGTTCCCACACACCGCCATGGTAGGACTCTTGCCATGAGCACCGTTTCCGACGACGTGACCCTGGCGCTTCGACTGGCCGACGCCGCCGACGCGCTGACCCTCGACCGGTTCGGTGCACTCGACCTCGCGGTCGAGACGAAGCCCGACCTGACGCCCGTGACCGACGCCGATCGCGGCGCGGAGGAGACGCTGCGCGGACTCCTGGCCGACGCCCGCCCGGGCGACGCGCTGCTGGGCGAAGAGTTCGGCGGCACACCGGTGTTCGAAGGCCGGCAGTGGGTGCTCGACCCCATCGACGGCACCAAGAACTTCGTCCGCGGCGTACCCGTGTGGTCCACGCTCATCGCACTGCTCACCGACGGCGTCCCGACGGTCGGCGTCGTCAGCGCGCCGGCGCTGGCCCGGCGGTGGTGGGCCGGGACGGGCGAGGGCGCCTTCGCGTCGTTCAACGGCACGACCCGCCGGATCGCGGTGTCGAAGGTCGCCGACGTGGAGTCGGCGAGCCTGTCGTATTCCGATCTGGTCGGCTGGGAGGGGCGGCGGGACCGCTTCGTCGCCCTGACCGACGAGGTGTGGCGAGTCCGCGGCTACGGCGACTTCTGGTCCTACTGCCTGCTGGCCGAGGGCGCGGTCGACGTCGTGGCGGAACCGGAGGTCAAGTTGTGGGACCTCGCGGCCATCGACGTGGTGGTCCGCGAGGCCGGCGGCCGGTTCACCAATCTCGACGGCGCCCCCGGCCCGCACGACGGAAGTGCGTTGGCCACCAACGGATTGCTGCACGACGAGGTCCTGCGCCGCCTGGGTTGACGCCGTGTGAAGTTCCTAACAGGTACCGCCGATCTTACTCTGGAGTAAGATACGGTCATCGAGCACTGCCCCAACGACGCGAGGCTGCGACATGACCAACACCCGCACCGGCACGAACCAACGCCCGCGACGCTCCGGCGAGAGCGCCATCGGACTGCAGCGACACAAGCGGTCGGCGACCGACATCGGCTTGGCGCTGATCACGCCGCTTCTGGGCCAGGAGTTCCTGGACCGCTACAACCTGCGTGATCCGCTCAATCGTGGTCTGCGTTATGGCGTCAAGACGGCGTTCTCGGCCGTCGGCGCCTCGACCCGGCAGTTCAATCGCGTGCAGGGGCTCGGCAAGCCGGCCACCCGGCTCAAGCCGAGCGGCGCCGACTACTTCGACCTCACCCCCGACGACGACCAGAAGATGATCGTCGAGACCGTCGCGGAGTTCGCCGAGGAGATCCTGCGCCCCGCCGCCCACGACGCCGACGACACCGCGACCTATCCGCGCGACCTCGTCGGCAAGGCCGCCGAACTGGGCATCACGGCCATCCACGTGCCAGAGGACTTCGACGGGATCGCCGAGCAGCGCAGCACCGTCACCAACGCCCTCGTCGCCGAGGCGCTGGCCTACGGCGACATGGGCCTGGCCCTGCCGATCCTGGCTCCTGCCGGCGTCGCCTCGGCGCTCACCCACTGGGGCAGCGCCGACCAGCAGGCCACCTACCTCGCCGAGTTCGCCGGTGAGAACGTGCCGCAGGCGTGCGTGGCGATCGCCGAACCGCACGCGCTCTTCGACCCCACGGCGCTCAAGACCACCGCGGTCCGCACCCCCGGCGGCTACCGGCTCACCGGCGTCAAGTCGTTGGTGCCGGCCGCGGCCGACGCCGAACTCTTCGTCGTCGCCGCGCAGCTGAACGGCCGGCCGGCGCTGTTCATCGTCGAGTCGTCCACCGACGGCCTGACGGTGCGGGCGGATCGCAGCATGGGGATCCGCGCCGCCGAACTGGGCCGCATCGAACTCGACGACGTCGCGGTGCCGCTGCACAACCGCCTCGGCGAGCCCGACGCGGACGACGCCCGCTACGCCGCGGACTACTCCGAGGCGATCGCGCTGGCCCGCCTCGGCTGGGCGGCCCTGGCGGTCGGCACCTCGCACGCGGTGCTCGACTACGTCATCCCCTACGTCAAGGAGCGCGAGGCGTTCGGCGAGCCCGTGGCGCACCGCCAGGCGGTGGCGTTCATGTGCGCCAACATCGCCACCGAACTCGACGGTCTGCGGCTGGTGACCTGGCGCGGCGCCGCACGCGCCGAGCAGGGTCTGTCCTTCGCCCGTGAAGCCGCACTGGCCAAGCGGATCGCCACCGACAAGGGCATGCAGATCGGCCTGGACGGCGTGCAGCTGTTGGGCGGGCACGGCTACACCAAGGAACATCCGGTCGAGCGCTGGTACCGCGACCTGCGTGCCCTCGGCGTCGCCGAAGGCGTCGTCGTTCTCTGATCGTCGTCGTTCTCTGATCGTCTGACCCCAGACCACCACACCTCACCGAAACGGACAGTCATGGCCATCAATCTGGAAATGCCCAAGAAGCTGCAGGCCGTCATCGAGAAGGGCCATCAGGGCGCCGCGGAGATGATCCGGCCGATCTCGCGCAAGTACGACCTCGCCGAGCACGCCTACCCCGTCGAACTCGACACCCTCGCCACCCTCTTCGAGGGCATCTCGGCGGCGAAGACCATCTCGTTCGCCGGCGCGGAGGCCTTCGCCGCCGGCGAAGATGACGGCAAGAAGTCGAACGTCAACGGCGCCAACATGTCTGCACTGCTGAACGCGCTCGAGATCAGCTGGGGCGACGTCGCCCTGCTGCTGTCGGTGCCCTACCAGGGCCTCGGCAACGCAGCGATCTCCAGCGTCGCCACCAAGGAGCAGCTCGACCGGCTCGGCAAGGTGTGGGCCGCGATGGCCATCACCGAGCCCGGCTTCGGCTCCGACTCCGCGGCCGTCACCACCACGGCCCGCCTCGATGGCGACGAGTACGTCATCAACGGCGAGAAGATCTATGTCACGGCGGGCTCGCGTGCCACGCACATCGTGGTGTGGGCGACGCTCGACAAGTCCCAGGGCCGCGCGGCCATCAAGTCGTTCATCGTGCCGCGCGAGCACCCCGGCGTCACCGTCGAGCGTCTGGAGCACAAGCTCGGCATCAAGGCCTCCGACACCGCGGCGATCCGCTTCGTCGACGCCCGGATCCCGAAGGAGAACCTGCTCGGCAGCCCGGAGATCAAGACGGACAAGGGCTTCGCCGGGGTCATGCAGACCTTCGACAACACCCGGCCCATCGTGGCGGCCATGGCCGTGGGCGTCGCGCGCGCCGCCTTGGAGGAGCTGCGCACGATCCTCACCGACGCAGGCGTCGAGATCTCCTACGACAAGCCCGCGCACGCGCAGAGTGCCCCCGCCGCGGAGTTCCTCCGCATGGAGGCCGACTGGGAGGCGGGTTACCTGCTCACCGTCCGCTCGGCGTGGCAGTCGGACAACAAGATCCCGAACTCCAAGGAAGCGTCGATGGGCAAGGCCAAGGCCGCCCGGGTCGCCAGCGACATCACGCTCAAGGCCGTCGAATTGGCCGGAACGCTGGGCTATTCCGAGGAGACGCTGCTGGAGAAGTGGGCCCGCGACTCGAAGATCCTCGACATCTTCGAGGGCACCCAGCAGATTCAGCAGCTCGTCATCGCACGTCGCCTGCTGGGTCTGTCGTCGGCCGAACTGAAGTAGCGGCCCCGCGGAGCCCCGACGCGCTAGCGTCGGGGCATGGACTCCTTCAAGGCACTCGTCGCACGCCAGGACGGCGATCGGATCACCACGTCGGTCGAGACGCTCGGCGAGGCGGACCTCCCGGCCGGCGACGTCACCATCCGGGTGACGCACAGCAGCGTCAACTACAAGGACGCGCTCGCGGTGACGCCCAAGGGCGGCGTCGTCCGCGACTACCCCATCGTCCCGGGCATCGACCTGGCCGGTGAGGTGGTCGCGTCGGATTCACCGGACTTCGCGGTGGGCGACGGGGTGCTGGCTCACGGCTACGACATCGGCACCGGCAAGCACGGCGGCTACGCCGAGTACGCGCGGTTGCCCGCCGAACAGGTGGTGCCGCTCGGGTCGCTGAGCGCCCAGGACGCCATGGCGATCGGCACCGCGGGCTTCACGGCGGCGCTGAGCGTCCAGGCCCTCATCGACCGTGGCATCACCCCGGACGACGGCGACGTCGTCGTCACGGGCGCCACGGGCGGGGTGGGATCGGTGTCGGTGGACCTGCTCGCCACCGCGGGATACCGGGTGGTGGCATCGACCGGCAAGGCCGACGCCGCCGACCACCTCCGCGAGCTGGGCGCCGCCGACGTGATCGGCCGGCTGCCGGAGGATCCGGAGGCGAAGCCGCGGCCGCTGGGCAAGACCCGCTGGGCGGGGGCGGTGGACTGCGTGGGCGGTGCGACGTTGGCCGACGTGCTCAGCACGCTCGCGTACGGGGGTGCGGTGGCCGCCAGCGGCCTGACGGGTGGCCCCAAGCTCGACACGACGGTGATGCCGTTCATCCTGCGTGGCGTGGCACTGCTGGGCATCGATTCGGTGCTGCTGCCGATCGACGCGCGCCGGGCGCTGTGGGCCAGGCTCGGCGACGAGCTGCGGCCTCGACGCCTCCAAAACGTCACGCACCTCGTCGATGCGACGGACGTGGTGTCCGTGATCGACGAGGTGCGTGCTGGCCGTTATTCGGGCCGGGCGGTGGTACGGGTGGCGGGCGGCTTCTAGGCCGCCCGCCGGCCCGCTACCGTCAGGCTCCGATCAGGACGCGCTGCAGGTCCGGCTTCATGGCCTGAAGCTGCTGACCCCAGTACGCCCAGGCGTGGGTACCGGCGTCGGGGAAGTTGAACACCCCGTTCTTGCCGCCGGCGGCGATGTAGTTGTCCTGGAACGTCCGGTTGGTGCGGATGGTCAGGCCCTCGAGGAACTTGGCCGGCAGGTCGCCGCCGCCCAGCTCGTTGGGCTGGCCGTTGCCGCAGTAGATCCAGATGCGGGTGTTGTTGGCGACCAGGGTCGGCAGCTGCACCATCGGATCGTTGTACTTCCAGGCCGGATCGGTCTCGGCGGGGCCCCACATGTCGTTGGCCTTGTAGCCACCGGCGTCACCCATCGAGATGTTGATCAGGAAGGGCCACCAACCCTCGGAGGGGTTCAGGAAGCCGGACATCGAGCTGGCGTAGGGGAACTGCGCCGGGTGGTGCGCCGCCAGGGTCAGCGCGGCGGAACCGGCCATCGACAGGCCGACCGCAGCGCCACCGGTGGACTTCACGCCCTTCTCGGAGGCGAGGTAGGCGGGGAGTTCCTGGGTCAGGAAGGTCTCCCAGTTGTAGGTGAGGCAACCGCTCTTGCCGCACGCGGGCTTGTACCAGTTGGCGTAGAAGCTGGACTGGCCGCCGACCGGCATGACCATCGAGAGGCCCGAGTCGAGGTACCACTCGAACGCCTGGGTGTTGATGTCCCAGCCGTTGAAGTCGTCCTGCGCGCGCAGACCGTCGAGCATGTAGATCGCCGGCGCGTTGGCGCCGCCGCTCTGGAACTGGACCTTGATGTCGCGACCCATGCTGGGCGACGGCACCATCAGATACTCGACCGGCAGACCGGGACGCGAGAACGCCCCAGCGGTCGCGCTTCCGCCAGTCAGGCCGACCAGACCCGGCAGTGCGAGCACCGCCATGGCCGACACCAACAACCGGCGCGCCCAACGGCCGCCAATTCTGTCAACGAACATCGAATAAATTTCCCATTCAGTTCCGGTTACGACGTAACCCGTGCACCCTGCGGCCGGTTGACCGCGCTTGCTACGCGAGGACGCATGTCCGCCCCGCGCCGCGCCCACCCGACGTAGCCCAGGAGGCTTTCGAGCGGACCGTAAGCATTCAGTTGTCGCCAAGGAAGTAAAACACGGTGCCAGCGCCCCGAGAAAGTCGGCGCTGGTGACGTCGACGTCAGAACAGGTGCCGTGGCCGTCCGTAGGCTACCGCACATGGCGAGCTCGCGGCGCACCGCCGCCGACGCCCGGACGCGACGGCTCGGCGTGGACGACTGGGTGCAGGAAGGCTTTGCCATCCTGGCCGAACAGGGGCTCAAGGCGCTGACGATCGACCGGTTGTGCAGCCGGTTGGGCGTCACCAAGGGCAGCTTCTACTGGCACTTCGCGGACATCTCGACCTATCGCGCCGCACTGATCGAATCCTGGGGAGAACTGCGCGACGCCGACCGGCGTGTCTTCGACGAGACGGCCGGGATCGACCCGCGCGAGCGGCTGGCGCGGATGATGGCGTCTCTGGTCAGTCCCCGGCACTGGACGCTCGAACGGGCGATGCGCGAGTGGGCCCGGTCCGACGCGACCGTGGCGGCCAGCGTGCGCGCCTCCGACCGCCGCGTGCTCCGAGCCGTGCGCCAGGCGTTCCTCGACTACGGCTTCGACGATGTGGACGCCGACGTGCGGGCCAATGCGACCTTCGCGGCGGGCATCGGCTTCCTCCATCTCTCCGAGGCGGTGCCGGACGGCACGGACGCGGTGCGTGCCGACCGCTTCCTCGACCTGCTCCTCACCCGCTGACACAGCTTCCATACCAAAAGGTATGGTACGTTCCACGCCATGAGCGACGTCATCGACGAGGGCTTCGTCGCGCGGCTGGCCGGGCGGGCCCGGCACGCCGAGGACCTGCGTCACCTCCCCGACGAGACGGTCGCGGACTATGCCCGCAGCGGGCTGTCCGACCTGCTGGTGCCGAAGCGCTTCGGCGGCGCCCAGGCGGCCTTCGGAGAACTCCTCGACCCGGTGCGGCGAATGGCGCACGGCTGCACCTCGAGCGCCTGGACGCTCGGCTTCTACGCCCTGCACAACTGGATCGTCGCCCTGTTCGGCGAGCGGGCCCAGGAGGAGGCCTTCGGCACGCGGCCGTTCCTGGCACCCGCGCCGTTCGCGCCCACCGGACGCGGTCTGCCCGCCGACGGCGGCGTGCGCCTCACCGGCCGGTGGTCCTGGGCAACCGGCGCCGTACACGGCAACTGGATCATGGTCGGCGCGCTGTGCGGTCCCGACGACGGCATCTACCCCGCCCTCGCCCTGCTCCCGGCAGCGGACGTCGCGGTCGTCGACGTGTGGCACACCAACGGCATGCGGGCCACCGGCTCCCAGGACGCCGTCATCACCGATGCCTTCGTCCCGGAGCACCGTCTGGCGCGCGTCGCCGACGTCTACGCCGGCACCACGCCCGGCGCCGGCCTGCACGACTCCCCCACCTACCGCTGGCCGCTGGTGCCCGCCCTGGCGCTGCTCGCCGCCATGCCCGCCCTCGGCAGCGCCGAACGGGTCCGCGACCTGTTCGCCGAGCGGCTCGGGCAGCGCGTGCTGCCCTATGAGGGCACGACGCAGCAGGAGAAACCGCTCGCCCAGGCCCGGCTGGCCGAGGCAGGGGTGCGCCTACGGGCACTGCACGGCCTGGTGGACGCCACCGTCGCCGGGATCGAGGCGCTCGTCACCGCGGGAGAGGCCGTGCCGCGCCCGGTGCGCGGTGAGGCGCGGCTCGCCGCGGCGCACGTCGTGCGCGAGTCGCGGGCGGTGATCGCCATGCTGCTCGAGGCGGCCGGCGCCAGCGTGCACTTCCTCGACAGTCCCCTGCAGCGATACAAGCGCGACGTCGACGTGCTGTCCGGTCACGTGGTGTTCGACTACGACACCAGCCGCGAACTGGCCGGCGCCCTGGCCCTCGGGCTGAAGATCCCGCGCACCTCGATGGTCTGACCGCGTCCCCCGCGGTCGGACCGTTGACAGCCATCCAGAAGTGAAACTAACGTCACTTTCAGTTCGGTCAAGGGAGACAGCCATGGAGTCCTTCGTCCACCTGCGCAAGGGCGTGACGCCCCGGCGACTGCACGCCGACCTCGACGGCCTCAAGGACGACGAACTCGGCCGGGACGGCTTCACCGGCCGGACCGCCAACATGTACCGGCGCCACGACCCGACGGCCTTCCGCAGCGTCGGCCCACTGCGCCCCGTGGACGTGCTGTCCTCGGCACTGGAGCCGGACGACGCCAGCGACCCCCGGGGCGGCCCGCTGCTGATGTTCTCGAACGCCGACTGCCAGGTGCTGCTGTCCCGCCGCGCCGAGGCGATGCCCTACTTCGTGCGCCACGTCGACGGCGACCTGCTGAGCTTCGTGCACCGCGGATCCGGGCTCCTGGAGACCGAGTTCGGCCCGCTGCGCTACCGCGAGGGCGACTGGGTCTACGTCCCCAAGGCCTGCACGTGGCGCCACGTCCCCGACGCCGGCGACGAGGTCTGGCTGATGGTGCAGGCCACCGCGGAGTTCCGCGTGCCGCCACCGGGCGCGCTCGGCAGGCACTTTCCCTTCGACCCGTCGCAGGCCGTGATCCCCGAACCCGCGGCGCTCGACGACGGGCCGCGAACCGAGGACGGGGAGTACGAGGTCCGGCTCGTCCACGATGGCGGCCCGACGACGCTGTACTACCCCCACCACCCGCTGGACGTCGAGGGCTGGCGGGGCGACAACTTCGCCTTCACCTTCAACATCGCCGACTACAACGTGGTCACCTCCGACAGCGTGCACCTGCCGCCCACCGTGCACCTGTTCATGCAGGCGACCGGCGTGGCCGTGATGAACTTCCTGCCCAAGCCCGCCGAGGGCGTCCCCGGCACCGAGCGCACGCCCTGGTACCACCGCAACGTCGACTACGACGAGATCGCGTTCTTCCACAGCGGGGCGCTGTACGGCATCCCCATGCCGCCGGGCCTCATCTCGCACGCACCGCAGGGCGTGCACCACGGCGCCCCGGAGAAGGCCCGCGAACGCGCACGCCGGACGTTCGACGAGTTCGACCGGGTGGACTGGTCGGTAATCGCCATCGACACCCGGCGCCGGCTGGTGCCGTCGGCGGAGGTCCTCGCAAGCGACCTCGGGCAGCACTGAGTGAGCGCCGTGAAGCACCACTACGAGCGGATCCCCTACCTGGTCGCCTACCAGAACACCTCGCGCGTGCGGGACGTCTACGGCGGTGTCGCGGAACTCGTCGTGCTGGAGAGCTACCTGCTGCGGCCTGCCGCAGCATCGAATACCGTACTGATCTTCATGCACCCGATCGGCGGTGGCGCCTACCTGCCGATGATCAACGCCCTCGCCCGCGCCGGGCACCACGTCATCTACTGCAACAGCCGGTTCCGCGGCACCGACAGCGCGCTGCTCATGGAGAAGGTCGTCGAAGACCTCGGCGAGTGCATCAAGGACGCGAAGCACCGCCTCGGGTACGAGAAGGTGGTGCTCGCCGGCTGGAGCGGTGGCGGCTCGCTGTCGGTGTTCTATCAGCAACAGGCGCAGCACCCCACCGTGACGTCGAGCCCGTCCGGCGACGGGCCCGACCTGACGGCACTGGGGCTGGTCCCGGCCGACGCCGTCATGCTGCTCGCCGCCCACGTCAGCCGGCACGGCACGCTGACCGAGTGGCTGGACGCCTCGATCCTCGACGAATCCGACCCCGGCCGTCGCGATCCCGAACTGAACCTCTACGACCCGGCCAACCCGAACCAGCCGCCGTACACGAGTGAGTTCCTCGAGCGGTACCGGCAGGCGCAGATCGACCGCAACCGGCGAATCACCAAGTGGGTCAAGGCGAAACTGGCCGAACTCGCGGCGGCGGGCCGACCCGATGATGAGTTCGCCTTCGTCGTGCACGGCACCATGGCGGACCCGCGCTGGCTGGACCCGACCGTCGATCCCAACGAACGGACCCCGGGAACCTGTTATCTGGGTGATCCTCGGGTGGTGAACGATTCGCCCGTCGGCCTGGCCCGGTTCTGCACGCTGCGGAGCTGGCTGTCCCAGTGGAGCTACGACGACGCCCACGGCGACGCCGTGGCGTGCGGTCCCGACGTCGCGGTGCCGACGCTGGTCATCGGCAACCTGGCCGACGACGCCTGCACGCCCAGCCACACCCGCCGGCTGTTCGAGGCGATCGGCCACCCCGACAAGGAGATGCACGAGATCCCGGGCGCCAACCACTACTACGCCGGACCGGACCAGCGCGAGACGCTGGCGGCCGCGGTCGGCATCTGTACCGACTGGCTGCAGCGGCACGGATTCGCAGCGGAGAGCAGGAGCGAAGCGACCCGGGATTCGGCGCCGTGACGGTCACCGGACCGCTCGACGGCATCCGGGTCCTGGAAGTCGGGACGTTGATCTCCGGCCCCTTCGCGGGACGGCTGCTCGGCGACATGGGCGCGGAGGTCATCAAGATCGAACCGCCGGGTGCCCCGGACCCGCTGCGCACCTGGGGCCAGGCCGAACGCGACGGGCATCACTTCTTCTGGACCGTGCATGCGCGCAACAAGAAGGCCGTGACGCTGAACCTGCGCGCGCCCCGCGGACGCGACCTGTTCCTCGACCTCGTCGAGCGCTCCGACGTGATCGTCGAGAACTTCCGCCCCGGCACGCTGGAGAAGTGGGACCTCGGCTACGACGTGCTCCGTGCCCGCAACCTCGGCATCGTCCTGGTCCGGGTGTCCGGGTACGGCCAGACCGGGCCCGAGGCGCACAAGGCCGGCTACGCGTCGGTCGCCGAGGCGGCCAGCGGCCTGCGGCACATGAACGGCTTCCCCGGCGGTCCGCCGCCGCGCCTGGCGCTGTCGCTCGGCGACAGCCTGGCGGGCATGTTCGCCGCCCAGGGCGCGCTGGCCGCGCTGTACCGCCGCAGCGTCACCGGCGAGGGCCAGGTGGTCGACGCCGCGCTCACCGAGGCCTGCCTGGCGGTGCAGGAGTCGACGATCCCCGACTACGACGTCGGCGGCGTGGTGCGGGGGCCGTCGGGCACCCGGCTGGAGGGCATCGCGCCGTCCAACATCTACCGCAGCGCCGACGGCAGCTGGGTGGTCATCGCCGCCAACCAAGACACCGTGTTCCGGCGGCTGTGCGCCGCCATGGGGCGGCCCGAACTCGCCACCGACGAGCGCTTCGCCGATCACGTCAGTCGTGGCCGCAATCAGGACGAGCTGGACGAGATCATCGGCGCCTGGGCCGCCGCCCGCCAACCCGACGACGTCATCGCCACGCTCTCGGCCGCCGGTGTCATCAGCGGACCCATCAACACCGTCGCCGAGGTCGTCACCGACCCGCAGCTGCTGTCTCGCGGCATGATCGCCGACCACTGGGACGAACGCATCGGGCGTGCCGTCAAGGGACCCGGCGTGATCCCGGTGCTCTCCGACACGCCCGGCACCATCCGGTGCTCCGGATCGGCCGTGCCCGGCCAGCACAACGACGAGGTCTACCGCGGTCTGCTGGGCTGCTCCGCCGAGGACATCGACCAGCTGCGCCACGAGGGGGTGCTGTGATCGGGAGCGTCACCATCCGCGAGGTGTGCCTGCGCGACGGCCTGCAGATCGAGCGGCCGATCCCGTTGGCGGCCAAGCTCGCTCTGCTCGAGGCGGTCCTCGCGACGGGTGTCCGCGAGGTCGAGGTGACGGCCTTCGTCTCGCCGTCGAAGGTGCCGGCCCTCGCCGACGCCGCCGCGCTCGCCGCCGAACTGCCCCGGTTGCGGCAGCAGCACGGCGACGTCGAGTTCTCCGCGCTGGTGGCGGGCCCGGGCGGCGCCGCCCGGGCGGTGGCCGCCGGCATGACGTCGCTGGAGTACGTGGTGTCCGCCGCAGACGGGCACAGCCGCGCGAACGTCGGACGCGGCACCGCCGAGTCGACGGACCTGATCGCCGACATCACCCGGATCGCGCACGACGGCGGCGCCACCATCGAGGTGATCGTCGCGACCGCCTGGGACTGCCCCTTCGACGGGCCCACCGATCCGGCGCGGGTCCGCGACGTCGTCACGGCGGCCGTCGAACTCGGCACCGACCGGGTCGCCGTCGCCGACACGATCGGCACCACCACGCCGCGTCGGGTGACGACGCTGCTCGACGTGCTGCGCCCCGTGCTCGGCGACGTGCCGGTCGGCGCCCACTTCCACGACACCCGCGGCGCCGGACTGGCCAGCGCCTGGGCCGCCGTGACGGCCGGGGTCACTCGCCTGGACGCCTCCGTGGGCGGCCTCGGCGGCTGTCCCTTCGCCCCCGGCGCCAGCGGCAACATCGCCACCGAGGATCTGGTGTACCTGCTGCGCGACAGCGGCATCGACACCGGCGTCGACCTCACGGCCGCCATCCACGCCGCCGCCGTCGCCCGCGACGCCGTCGGCCACGACCTGCCCAGCGCGCTGCTGCGCGCCGGCGACCGCATCCTCGGCTGAGCCCGTCCCGTGCCCCAGGACGTCCTCACCGCCAAGGGCCGCCAGACCCGTGACGCTCTCGAGCAGGCTGCGCGAACGTTGTTCGCGGAGCGCGGTTTTCACGGCACCACGCTGGCCGACATCACCACCGCCGCCGGCCGTTCCACGGCCGCCTTCTACCGGTACTACACCGACAAGGAGGACCTGCTCTACGCCCTGGCGACGTCGTTCCTGCACGACGTCGTGATGCCCTCCGGCCTGACCGTGCACCTACCCGAGTCCCCCGCGGACACCGACTTCTTCACCCAGGTGGTCACCGGTTACTGGAACGTCTTCACCCAGCACATCGGCATCATGGTGGCGGTCAACCAGCTCGCCGACACCCGGCCGCGCTTCGCCGACGTGCAGAACGAATTCCGGCGCTTCGGCATCGACATGGTGGCGGCGTCGGTGCGCCGTGCCCAGGAGCAGGGGTACGCACCCGACGCCGATCCCGAGCTGATCGGCGCCGCGATCGCGCTGCTCTTCGAGAACTTCACGGTGGTCTCGCTGCGCCCCTCCGGCCTGGGACTCGTCGTCGGCGACGAGCAGGCCATCACCACGCTGTCGACGATCTGGCGGCGAACCCTGTACGGCATCTAGCGACCGAGGAGAACCGACGTGGACTTCGCCCTGCCCGAACACCTTCGGGGCGTGCTCGATGAGATCGACGCCTTCATCTCCGCGGAGATCGCGCCACTGGAGGCCGAGCACCTGCAGTACTTCGACCGGCGACGCGAGTACGCCCGCACCGACTGGGAGAACGGCGGCGTGCCGCGCCGGGAGTGGGAGGAGCTGCTCGACGAGATGCGGCGCCGCGCCGACGCCGCCGGCTGGCTGCGCTACGGCCTGCCGTCGCGGTTCGGCGGCCGCGACGGCAGCAACCTCGACATGGCCGTGATCCGGGAACATCTGGCGCACAAGGGGCTCGGGCTGCACAACGACCTGCAGGACGAGTCGTCGATCGTCGGCAACTTCCCCCAGGTCATCATGATGGACCGATTCGGTACCGAGTCGCAGAAGGCCGAGTGGATCGAGGCCATGCTGACCGGCACCCGGTCCATGGCGTTCGGACTATCGGAACCCGACCATGGCAGCGACGCCACCTGGCTGGAGACCACCGCGGTCCGCGACGGGGACTCCTGGATCATCAACGGCACCAAGCGGTGGAACACCGGCGTACACCGAGCCACGCACGATTTGGTGTTCGCCCGTACGTCCGGGGAGGCCGGACAGGCGCTCGGCATCACGGCCTTCCTGGTGCCCTGCGACGCACCGGGTTTCACGGTGCCCTTCTACTGGTGGACGTTCAACATGCCGACCGACCACGGTGAGGTCGTCCTGACCGACGTGCGGGTGCCCGCCGACGCGGTGCTCGGCGAGGTCGACCACGGCCTCGAGGTGGGCCAGACGTTCCTGCACGAGAACCGGATCCGTCAGGCCGCCAGCAGCCTGGGCGCCGCCCAGTATTGCATCGACCGTGCCGCCGAGTACGCCAGTGCGCGGGTGGTGTTCGGCAAGCCGCTGTCGGTGAACCAGGCCGTGCAGTGGCCGCTCGTCGAGCTGCAGACCGAGACGCAGATGGTGCGGCTGCTGGTGTACTACGCTGCCTGGCACCTGGACCGCGACCACCACATGGAGGTCTCCGACAAGGTGTCGATGGCCAACTACCGCGCCAACCGCCTGGTGTGCGAGGCCGCCGACCGCGCGATGCAGGTGTACGGCGGCCTGGGCTACAGTCGCCACGAGCAGTTCGAGCACATCTACCGTCATCACCGCCGCTACCGGATCACCGAGGGCGCCGAGGAGATTCAGATCCGCCGGGTGGCGCAGCGCATGTTCCGGTTCGGGTCGCGTCGATGATCGGCGGCGACGCGCTGGCCCGCGCACTGGGCGCCGCCCTGGCCCCCGCGCTCGGCGACGTGGGCATCGAGGGGCTGCGCGTCCTCACCGGCGGCGCCAGCCGGGCGACGTGGGCGTTCGACGCCGTGACCACCGACCGACGACGGCCGCTGATCCTGCGCGTCGGCCCGCCCGAGGAGATCCACGCCGGCATGGAGCTGGAGGCCGCCGCCCTCACCCGTGCCGCCGCCGCCGGCGCGCCGGTGCCCCGCGTCCTGGTGGCGTCGGACTCCACCGCGACGCTGGGCAGCCCGTTCCTGGTGTGCGACTTCGTCGCCGGCGAGACCATCGTGCGCCGGATCCAGCGCGCCATCGACGACGCGTCGCGGGCGGACCTGCTGTCGCAGTGCGCCCGGGCGATGGCCGCGATCCACCGCGCCGATCCCACCGGCATCGGGCTGACCGACGCCGAGCCGCTCGGCGAATCGCACGGGCAGCTCGACGCGATGGGCGACACCACCGCGACCTTCGAGTGGGCGTTCCGGTGGCTCGCCGCACACCGGCCCGCCCCATCGCCGAAGGTGCTGGTGCACGGCGACTTTCGGATGGGCAACCTCATCGTCGACACCGCAACCGCACCCGCCCGGCTGGCCGCGGTGCTGGACTGGGAACTGACCCACGCCGGCGAGGTGTACGAGGACCTCGCCTGGTTCTGCATCCGGGCGTGGCGGTTCGGCGCGCCGCCCGCCCTCGGCGCCGGCGGCCTCGGCAGCGTCGAGGACCTGCTGCGGGCCTACGAGGACGCATCCGGCACGACGCTGGACCGCGGCGCGATGCACTGGTGGCTGGTGCTGTCCACCCTGCGGTGGGGCGTCATCTGCCGCTATCAGGTGGAGCGCCACCTGTCCGGCGCCACCCGGTCGGTGGAGCTGGCCGCCATCGGCAGGCGGGTGTGCGAGACCGAGTACGACCTGCTTGCGCTGCTGGAGTCGGCGTGACCGGCTGGCACGGCAGGCCGACCGCCGCCGAACTGGTGGCCGCGGTCGCCGAGTTCCTCGAGACCGAGGTGCGAGAGGCCACCGACGGGGCGGTCGGTTTCCACGTCCGGGTCGCGGCCAACGCGCTGCGGACCGTCGAGCGCGAGCTGCTCGACGACGCCCGCGGCGCGGCGCCCCCGGAACTGCTGGGCTACCCCGACGAGGCGGCGCTGGCCGCCGCCATCCGCCGCGGCGACCTCGACGGGCACGGCGGTGAGGTCACCGCGGTGTTGCGCGCTCTGGTGCTGCGCCGGCTCGCCGTCGCCCATCCCGGCTACGACCAGGAGTAGCGCCAAGCGCGCGCAGTGCTGTCAGCGACGCCGCGCCCGCGCAAGCCACGCCGGCTCGTCGACGACCGTGCCGATCGGCAACCCGAGGGCCTCGGCGTGCCAGTGCGTGACCACGCCGCGGTAGGTGGTGGCCTCCAGGGCCTCGAGGTCCCACCCGTGGGCGAACGCGGATCGGACGTCGTCCTCGCCGACGGCCGGACCGAAGCCGCGACCGGTGTCGGACAACGCCAGCACGTGGGCCGTGCCGCCGGGTCGCAGCGCGCCGTGCAGGCTCGCCACGTACGCCCCACGGTCGTCGCCGGCGAAGACGTGGAACAGCGCGCTGTCGAGCACCGTGTCGTACCCGCCGTCGGCGGGCAACGCGGTCGCGTCGGCCACCTCGAAACGGGCGTCGACGCCCTTGGCGCGGGCATTGGCGCGCGCTTGCTCGACGGCCTCGGGTGCGTAGTCGATGCCCAGGACGTCGTAGTCGAGGGCGGCGAGCAGGATCGTGTGTTCGCCGAGGCCGCAGCCCGCGTCGAGGATGCGGCCCCGTAGCCGACCGCTGCGTTCCAGGGCGACGATGGCGGGCTGCGGCTCGCCGATCACCCACGGAGCGGTGTGCGACAGGTAGGCCTCGTTGAAGCGGTGCATGGCTGGAGTGGTCATGACGCCAGTGTCGGACCTCAACCATCGTTGAGGTCAACCACCGGGTACGCGAACTCGCCGCGGTGAGCGCACGCCGGTCGTAGCATCACCGAGGTGTCCCCCGCGCGCGACGCCGCAGCAGACCCCATCCGGATCCTCGTCTACAGCGACAACGCGCGCGTCCGCGATCAGGTGCGGTGGGCGCTGGGCAGCCGCGTGCACCCGGACCTGCCCGAGCTGACCTACCTCGAGGTCGCCACCGCCCCCGTCGTGGTCAGCACCATCGACGCCGGCGGCATCGACGTCGCCGTCCTCGACGGCGAGGCCACCCCGGCCGGCGGCATGGGCGTGGCCAAGCAGCTCAAGGACGAGGTGGCGCACTGCCCGCCGATCGTGGTGCTGACCGGCCGGCGCGACGACGCCTGGCTGGCCTCGTGGTCGCGCGCCGAGGCGGCGGTGCCGCACCCCATCGACCCGATCGCGCTGGGCGAGGCCGTGGCCGGGGTGCTGCGCACGCTGGTCGACTGACGACACCGCGGGTGCACGACACCCTGCGTGGACGGCGCGAAATGAACTGAGCGCGTTGCGTCTTCGTCTTGAGCGCCGCGGCGGTGCCGGACGAAGGGCCGAACACGCGATCCTCGCCAAAATGCTCCGGGCGATCCGTTAACGAGGCTAAGCTGTGTCGTAGCTCACATCGACAGCCCAACGAGGGAGCGACACGGCGGTATGAATTCCTACATACCCATCCTGGTCATCGGGGCGATCGCTGCGGTCTTCGCGGTCGGTTCGGTCGGCATCGCGGTCCTGATCGGCCCACGCCGCTACAACCGCGCGAAACTCGAGGCCTACGAGTGCGGCATCGAGCCGATCGATCCCCATTCGCCCAATGGGCAGGCCACCGGCCAGCGGTTCCCGGTCAAGTACTACCTGGTGGCGATGCTGTTCATCGTCTTCGACATCGAGATCGTCTTCCTCTACCCGTGGGCCGTGTCCTTCGATGCGCTCGGCCTCTTCGCGGTGATCGAGATGCTGCTGTTCATGCTCACGGTGTTCGTCGCCTACGCCTACGTGTGGCGGCGCGGGGGTCTGACGTGGGACTAGAGGAGAAGCTGCCCGGCGGCATCCTGCTGTCCACGGTGGAGAAGGTCGCGGGCTACGTCCGGAAGGGGTCGCTGTGGCCGGCCACCTTCGGCCTGGCGTGCTGCGCGATCGAGATGATGGCCACCGCTGGGCCTCGGTTCGACATCGCCCGGTTCGGCATGGAGCGATTCTCGGCCACCCCGCGCCAGGCCGACCTGATGATCGTCGCCGGTCGGGTCAGCCAGAAGATGGCCCCGGTCCTGCGACAGGTGTACGACCAGATGGCAGAGCCCAAATGGGTTCTCGCGATGGGGGTCTGCGCGTCCTCGGGCGGCATGTTCAACAACTACGCCGTGGTGCAGGGCGTCGACCACGTGGTGCCGGTCGACGTCTACCTCCCCGGCTGCCCGCCCCGCCCGGAGATGCTACTCAACGCGATCCTCGCCCTGCACGCCAAGATCGCCGAGATGCCGCTCGGCGTCCACCGTGCCGAGGTGGTCGCGGCCGCCGAGCAGGCCGCGCTCGCGTCCCGTCCCACCATCGAGTTCACCGGACTGCTGCGCCCATGACCGATACCGACGATCCGGACCGCGAGGTGATCGGCACGCGGCGCGGCATGTTCGGCGTGCGCGGCAGCGGTGACACGTCCGGCTACGGCCGCCTCGTCCGCGAGGTCGCCCTGCCCGGCAGCACGCCGCGGCCGTACGGCGGTTACTTCGACGAGGTGGTCGACGCGCTGGCCGCCGCACTCGGCGAGGAGACCTTCGCCGCCGCGGTCGAGCGCGTGGTGGTGTTCCGCGGCCAACTCGAGATCGAGGTGCGGCGGGCGCACCTGCGGACCGTGGCGCAGGCGTTGCGGGACGATCCGGCGTTGAGATTCGAGCTGTGCCTCGGGGTCTCGGGCGTGCACTACCCGGCCGACGCCGGCCGCGAACTGCATGCGGTGTACCCGCTGATGTCCATCACGCACAACCGCCGGCTGCGGGTCGAGGTGGCCGCCCCCGACGCCGACCCGCACATCCCCTCGCTGTACCCGGTGTACCCGACGACCGACTGGCACGAGCGCGAGACCTACGACTTCTTCGGCATCCTGTTCGACGGTCATCCCGCGCTGACGCGCATCGAGATGCCCGACGACTGGGTGGGCCACCCGCAGCGCAAGGACTATCCCCTCGGCGGCATCCCGGTGGAGTACCACGGCGCGAAGATCCCGCCGCCCGACGAGCGGAGGGCGTACCACTGATGACCGATCAGCGCGAGACCGTCGTGACCGTCGGCGGCGAGGATTGGGACGAGGTCGTCGCCGCCGCGCGCGACGCGGCGGACGCCGGTGACCGCATCGTCGTCAACATGGGCCCACAGCATCCCTCCACCCATGGCGTGCTGCGCCTCATCCTCGAGATCGAGGGCGAGACGATCACCGAGGCGCGCTGCGGAATCGGGTACCTGCACACCGGGATCGAGAAGAACCTCGAGTACCGCACCTGGACGCAGGGCGTCACGTTCGTCACCCGGATGGACTACCTCTCCCCCTTCTTCAACGAGACGGTGTACTGCCTCGGCGTCGAGGCCCTGCTCGGCGTCACCGACGACATCCCCGAACGCGCCACCGTCATCCGGGTGCTACTGATGGAACTCAACCGGATCTCCAGCCACCTGGTGGCGCTGGCCACCGGCGGCATGGAACTCGGCTCGATGTCGGCCATGTTCTTCGGGTTCCGGGAGCGCGAGCTGATCCTGTCGGTGTTCGAGACCATCACCGGGTTGCGGATGAACCACGCCTACGTCCGGCCCGGCGGGCTGGCCGCCGACCTGCCCGACGAAGCGCTGCCGCAGCTGCGCGAGCTGCTGGCGCTGCTGCCGAAGCGGTTGCGCGACATGGAGAATCTGCTCAACGAGAATTACATTTGGAAGGCGCGCACCGTCGGCGTCGGCTACCTCGACCTGACCGGGTGCATGGCGCTCGGCATCACCGGTCCGGTGCTGCGCTCCACCGGGCTGCCGCACGACCTCCGACGCGCCCAGCCGTATTGCGGCTACGAGCACTACGAGTTCGACGTCGTCACCGACGACCGGTGCGACTCCTACGGCCGCTACCTCATTCGGGTCAAGGAGATGCGGGAGTCGATCAAGATCGTCGAGCAGTGCCTGGACCGGCTGCGACCCGGTCCGGTGATGCTGACCGACCGCAAGCTCGCGTGGCCGGCCGACCTGACGCTCGGGCCCGACGGCCTGGGCAACTCCGGTGAGCACGTCGCGAAGATCATGGGCGGTTCGATGGAGGCGCTCATCCACCACTTCAAGCTCGTCACCGAGGGCATCCGGGTGCCCGCCGGCCAGGTGTACGTGGCCGTGGAGTCGCCGCGCGGCGAACTCGGCGTGCACATGGTCAGCGACGGTGGCACCCGCCCCTACCGCGTGCACTACCGCGACCCGTCGTTCACGAATCTGCAGGCGGTGGCGGCGATGTGCGAGGGCGGGATGGTCGCCGACGCGATCGCGGCGGTGGCGTCGATCGATCCGGTGATGGGTGGGGTGGACCGCTGATGAGCGCTCGCGCGAAGAGGAGACTTTTGATGAGCGCTCGCGCGAAGAGGAGACTCGTGTGACGGCGGTGGAATTGCGGCTCGGCCCCCGCCCCGACGAACCCGGGCCGCCCATCTCGCGAGGACCGCAGTCGTATTCGGTCGACGTCGTCGAGCGGCTGACTCGCGACGCCGCGCAGATCATCGGCCGGTACCCGCAGCCGCGGTCGGCGCTGCTGCCCCTGCTGCACCTGGTGCAGGCCGAGGACGGCTACCTCACCCCTGCCGGAATCGCCTTCTGCGGTGAGCGACTCGGGCTGAGCGCGGCCGAGGTGACGGCCGTCGCGACCTTCTACTCGATGTACCGGCGCACCCCCACCGGCGACTACCTGGTGGGCGTCTGCACGAACACGCTGTGCGCGGTGATGGGCGGTGACGCCATCCTCGACGCCCTGCAACAGCACCTGGGACTGCACGCCGGACAGACCACCGCCGACGGGCGGGTGACCCTCGAGCACGTCGAGTGCAACGCGGCGTGCGACTACGCCCCGGTGATGATGGTCAACTGGGAGTTCTTCGACGATCAGACGCCCGACTCCGCACGGGACGTGGTGGATGCGCTGCGCGACGGTCGTCCGGTGACCCCCACCCGGGGCGCGACGCTGTGCACGTTCCGCGAGACGGCCCGCATCCTCGCGGGGTTCCCCGATCAACGGCCCGGCGCCAACGACACTCTGCCCGGTGCGGCAACGCTCGCCGGGCTGACGGTGGCACGCGAGCACGGCATGACCGCACCCGAGCCCGGCGCCGCCACCGCGGCCGTCGATGCCCCGGACCAGGAGAAGATGGCTGCCGAGGCGGTGCGCGAGGAGCCCGCGCCCGCCCCATCGGCCGACGTGCCGCCGAGGAACGGCAGCCGCCCGTGACGCTCACCCCGGTCCTGAGCCGCTACTGGGACGAGCCGTCGTCCTGGACGCTGGACGCCTACCGCCGCCACGGCGGTTACGACGCGCTGACCACGGCGCTCGGCATGGCACCCGACGACGTCATCGCGCTGGTGAAGGAGTCCGGCCTGCGCGGCCGCGGCGGGGCGGGGTTCCCGACCGGGCAGAAGTGGTCGTTCATTCCGCAAGGCGCGGAGGGGGCGGCGGCCAAGCCGCACTACCTGGTGATCAATGCCGACGAGTCCGAGCCCGGGACGTGCAAGGACATGCCGCTGCTGCTGGCCACGCCGCACGTGCTGATCGAGGGCGCCATCGTCGCCGCCTACGCCATTCGCGCCCGGCACGCCTTCGTCTACGTGCGCGGCGAGGTGGTGCCGGTGCTGCGCCGCCTGCAGGCCGCGGTCGCGGAGGCCTACGCGGCGGGCTACCTCGGCCCGGACGTCGCCGGCTCCGGCGTCGGCCTGGATCTGGTGGTGCACGCCGGCGCGGGCGCCTACATCTGCGGCGAGGAGACCGCGCTGCTGGATTCGCTCGAGGGCCGGCGCGGCCAGCCCCGGCTGCGCCCGCCGTTCCCCGCGGTGGCCGGCCTGTACGCCTGCCCGACGGTCGTGAACAACGTCGAGTCGATCGCCAGCGTCCCCGCGGTGATCCGCGGTGGCGCCGAGTGGTTCCGGTCGATGGGATCGGAGAAGTCACCCGGGTTCACGCTGTACTCGCTGTCGGGGCACGTCACGCGGCCCGGCCAGTACGAGGCACCGTTGGGGGTCACGCTGCGCGAGCTGCTCGACCTCGCCGGCGGGGTCCGCGCCGGGCACCAGCTGAAGTTCTGGACCCCCGGCGGCTCGTCGACGCCACTGTTGACCGCCGAACACCTGGACGTGCCATTGGATTACGAGAACGTCGGCAAGGCCGGCTCGATGCTGGGCACCAAGGCGCTGCAGATCTTCGACGAGACCACGTGCGTGGTGCGGGCGGTGCGCCGCTGGACCGAGTTCTACGCCCACGAATCGTGTGGCAAGTGCACGCCGTGCCGGGAGGGCACCTACTGGCTCACCCAGATCTACGCCCGTCTGGAGGCCGGGAACGCCGACGCCTCGGACGTGGACACCCTGCTCGACGTGTCCGACGCCATCCTCGGCAAGTCGTTCTGCGCGCTCGGAGATGGCGCGGCGAGCCCGATCACGTCCTCGATTGCGCACTTTCGCGACGAGTACCTCGCGCACCTCGACGGCGGCTGCCCGTTCGACCCGCGCGCCGCGATGCTGGCCGCACCGGAAGGAGTGGGCGTGTGACGACCGCCGAGAACCAGCGGGCCGGTACCGCCGCCGAGGTGGAGATGGTGTCGCTGACCATCGACGACCACCGCATCAGCGTGCCGAAGGGCACGCTCGTGATCCGCGCGGCCGAGCTGATGGGCGTGCAGATCCCCCGGTTCTGCGATCATCCGCTGCTCGACCCGGTGGGCGCCTGCCGGCAGTGCCTCGTCGAGGTGGAGGGCCAGCGCAAGCCGCTCGCCTCCTGCACTACGACCGTGATGCCCGACATGGTGGTGCGCACGCAGCTGACGTCGGAGATCGCCGACCGCGCCCAGCACGGGGTGATGGAACTGCTTCTGATCAACCACCCGCTGGACTGCCCGGTCTGCGACAAGGGCGGCGAGTGCCCGCTGCAGAACCAGGCGATGTCGAACGGCCGCGCGGACAGCCGCTTCACCGACGTCAAGCGCACCTACCCGAAGCCGATCAACCTCTCCGCGCAGGTCCTGCTCGACCGGGAGCGCTGCGTGCTGTGCGCGCGCTGCACCCGATTCTCCGATCAGGTGGCGGGTGACCCGTTCATCGAGTTGTTGGAACGCGGTGCGCTGCAACAGGTCGGGATCGCGGCCGACGCGCCGTTCGACTCCTACTTCTCCGGCAACACGGTGCAGATCTGTCCCGTCGGCGCGCTCACCGGCACCGCCTACCGGTTCCGTGCCCGCCCATTCGACCTGGTCTCCACGCCCAGCGTCTGCGAGCACTGCGCGTCGGGCTGCGCGCAGCGCACCGACCACCGGCGCGGCCGGGTGCTGCGCCGCCTCGCCGGGGACGACCCCGAGGTCAACGAGGAGTGGAACTGCGACAAGGGGCGGTGGGCGTTCGCCTACGCCCGCCAGGGCGACCGCATCGCCACGCCGCTCATCCGTGACGCGCACGGCGGGCAGCGGCCCGCGTCGTGGTCGGAGGCCGTCGCCGTCGCGGTCCGTGGGCTCCAGGCCGCCGGCGCCCGCACGGGCGTGCTGGTCGGCGGCCGCGTCACCGTCGAGGACGCCTACGCGTACGCGAAGTTCACGCGAATCGTCCTCGGCAGCAACGACATCGACTTCCGCAGCCGCGCCCACTGCGCCGAGGAGGCCGCCTTTCTGGCCGCCGCGGTCGCCGGCCGCACCATGGCGGTCACCTACGCCGACCTCGAGGCGGCGCCCGCGGTGCTGCTCGTCGGGCTCGAGCCCGAGGAGGAGTCGCCGATCGTCTTCCTGCGGCTACGCAAGGCCGTCCGCAAGCACGGGCTCGCGGTCATCTCGGTCGCCCCGTTCGCGTCCCGCGGTCTGCGCAAGCTCGACGGCACCCTCGTCGCCGCCGTCCCCGGCGGTGAGGCCGAGGCCCTCGACGCCCTCGGGCCGGAGCTGACGCCGGGCACGGTGATCCTCGTCGGTGAGCGGCTCGCCACGTCACCGGGTGCGTACTCGGCGGTGCTGCGCGCCGCCGCGACCGCCGGCGCGCGGGTGGGCTGGGTCCCGCGCCGTGCCGGGGACCGGGGGGCGCTCGAAGCGGGCGCGCTGCCCACGCTGCTGCCGGGCGGTCGGCCGCTGGCCGACCCGGACGCCCGCGCCGAGGTCGCCGCCGCCTGGCACGTCGACGCCCTGCCGGACGCCGAGGGCCGCGACACCTCCGGCATCCTGGCCGCCGCCCTCGACGGGGAGCTGGGCGCGCTGCTCGTCGGCGGCGTGGACGTCGCCGATCTACCCGACCCGGCGGCGGCGCTCGCCGCCGTCGACGCCGCCGGGTTCGTCGTCAGCCTCGAACTGCGGCACAGTGCCGTCAGCGACCGCGCCGACGTGGTGTTTCCCGTGGCGCCGGTCGCGGAGAAGGCCGGCGCCTTCGTCGACTGGGAGGGCCGGCTGCGACCGTTCGGTCCCGCGCTGCCGCCGGAGGCCACCGCCGACATGCGCGTGCTGGCGGCGCTCGCCGACGAATTCGGCGTCGACCTCGCACTGCCCGACACCGCCGCGGCCCGCGCCGAACTCATCGGCCTCGGCGCCTGGCAGGGCACCCCAGCCCCGGCACCGGACCTGCCCGCCGCGCCACCCCCGGCGCCAGAACCCGGCACCGCGGTGCTCGCCGGCTGGCGGATGCTGCTCGACCACGGCCGGCTGCAGGACGGCGAGCCGCACCTGGCGGGCACCGCCCGCCCCCCGGTGGTGCGGCTGTCGGCCGCGACGGCTGCCGCGATCGGCGCCGGCGACGGTGACCGGGTGCTGGTGGGCGGCTCGGTGCCGCTGCCGCTGGAGGTCACCGAGATGCCCGACGGCGTCGTGTGGGTGCCGCTGGGCACGCTGACCGCCGAGATGGGGTCGCTCGTCGCGATCGCGCGGGCGGAGATGCCGTGAACTACCCGACGCTGGACTCCTTCGGTCACGATCCGTGGTGGCTGGTGCTCGCGAAGGCGCTGGGCGTCTTCGTGTTCTGCGTCCTGACGGTGCTCGTCGCCATCCTCGTCGAGCGAAAAGTGCTGGGCCGCATGCAGATGCGGTACGGTCCCAACCGGGTCGGCCCGTTCGGCCTGCTGCAGAGCCTCGCCGACGGCGTCAAGCTCGCCCTCAAGGAGGGCCTGATCCCGGCGGGCGTCGACAAGCCGATCTACCTGCTGGCACCGGTGATCGCGGTGGTCCCGGCGATCATGGCGTTCGCGGTCATCCCGCTCGGCGGCATGGTCAGCGTGTTCGGTCACCGCACCCCGCTGCAGCTGACCGATCTGCCCGTCGCCGTGCTGTACGTCCTGGCCGTCACGTCGATCGGCGTCTACGGCATCGTGCTGGCGGGCTGGGCGTCGGGATCGGTCTACCCACTGCTGGGAGGGCTACGGTCGAGCGCCCAGGTGATCAGTTACGAGATCGCGATGGCGCTGTCGTTCGCCGCGGTCTTCCTGTACGCGGGCACCATGTCGACCTCGGAGATCGTCGCCGCCCAGCAGGGGCTCTGGTACGTGTTCCTGCTGCTGCCGTCGTTCCTCGTCTACGTCACCGCGATGGTCGGCGAGACCAACCGCGCGCCCTTCGACCTGCCGGAGGCCGAGGGTGAACTCGTCGGCGGCTTTCACACCGAGTACTCGTCGCTGAAGTTCGCGATGTTCATGCTGGCCGAATACGTCAACATGACCACGGTCTCGGCCCTGGCCACCACGCTGTTCCTCGGCGGTTGGCAGGCGCCGTGGCCGATCAGCCTCATCGACGGCGCCAACTCCGGATGGTGGCCGCTGCTGTGGTTCGTGGCCAAGGTGTGGGCATTCATGTTCGTCTTCATGTGGCTGCGCGCCACGCTGCCTCGGCTGCGCTACGACCAGTTCATGGGGCTGGGCTGGAAGGCCCTGATCCCGCTGTCCCTGGTCTGGATCATGACGGTCGCGGTGGTCCGGACCCTGCGCGCGCAGGGGTACGGCGGGTGGGCCGCCACCCTGGTCGTGGCCTCCGCGGCGGTCGGCGTCGCCGTGGTCGCCGTGCTGTGGAAGGTCCTGCGCCGCAGGCGCCTTCGCCACCCCGACGGCCCGGCGCCGGACTCCGGCGACTTCCCGGTCCCCCCGATCCCCGCCAAGGAGGTCAGCCATGCGGTTCGTTGATGCGGTCGCCGGTTTCGGCGTCACGTTCGGCACGATGTTCAAGAAGCCGGTGACCGAGGAGTATCCGGAGAAACCGGGCCCCACCGCGCGGCGGTACCACGGCAGGCATCAACTCAACCGGTACGCCGACGGGCTGGAGAAGTGCATCGGCTGCGAACTGTGTGCGTGGGCCTGCCCCGCCGACGCCATCTTCGTCGAGGGCGCCGACAACACCGACGCCGAGCGGTTCTCGCCCGGGGAACGCTACGGCCGCGTCTACCAGATCAACTACCTGCGCTGCATCGGTTGCGGGCTGTGCATCGAAGCGTGCCCCACCCGCGCCCTGACCATGACCAACGACTACGAGCTGGCCGACGACAACCGCTCCGACCTCATCTACGGCAAGGACCGGCTGCTCGCACCGCTCACGTCCGACATGACGGCACCGCCGCACGCCATGGCCGAGGGCAGCACCGACGAGGACTACTACCGCGGCCACGTCGGCGCGGACGGGTTGACGGTCCGGTGACCGGCGAGGCGGTGCTGTTCTGGGTCCTCGCCACGCTAGCCGTCGTCGCCGCCGTCGCCATGGTCGCGGCGCCCAAGGCCGTGTACTCCGCGATGTTCCTGGCCTGCACCATGATCGTCCTCGCGGTGCTCTACATCGCCCAGGGCGCCGTGTTCCTCGGTGTCGTCCAGATCGTCGTCTACACCGGCGCGGTGATGATGCTGTTCCTGTTCGTGCTCATGCTGATCGGGGTGGACTCGGCCGACTCTCTCACCGAGACCATCCGCGGGCAGCGCCGGGCGGCGATCGTCGCGGGGGTCGGCTTCGGCGTCGTGCTCATCGCCGGCATCGGCAGCGTCGCCACGCAGGGCGTCAGCGGCCCCACGCCGTCGGCCAACGACAACGTCTCCGGGCTCGCGGAACTCATCTTCGTGCGCTACCTGTGGGCGTTCGAACTGACCAGCGCCCTGCTGATCACCGCGGCGCTCGGCGCCATGGTGCTCGCGCACCGCGAACGCATCGGCCGCCGCAAGACCCAGCGCGAACTCGCCATCGAGCGGTTCGCCGGCGCGCACCCGACGCCGATGCCGAACCCCGGCGTGTACGCCCGGCACAACGCCGTGGACATGGCCGCGCGACTGCCCGACGGGTCGGACTCCGAGCTGTCGGTGAGTGCCATGCTGACCCCGAGGACGCAGCGGTGAGGCCCGACGCCTACCTCTACCTGTCGGTGCTGCTGTTCAGCATCGGTGCGGCCGGAGTCCTGTTGCGGCGCAACGCCATCGTCATGTTCATGTGCGTCGAGCTGATGCTCAACGCCGCAAACCTCGCGTTCGTGACGTTCTCCCGGATGCACGGCCACCTCGACGGTCAGGTGGTGGCGTTCTTCACGATGGTGGTCGCCGCCTGCGAGGTCGTCGTGGGCCTGGCGATCATCATGGCGATCTTCCGCACCCGGCGCTCGGCGTCGGTCGACGCGGCGAACCTGCTGAGGCACTGATGCTCCCGGTGTGGCTGCTCATCGCGCTCCCCCTGGCCGGGGCGGTGGTCCTGCTGCTCGGCGGCCGCCGCACCGACGCGTGGGGCCACCTGCTGGGCACCGCGACCGCCGTCGCGGCGTTCGCGGTCGGCGTGACGCAGTGGGTGCACCTGCTCGGCCGCGGCGCCGAGGAGCGGACGGTGTCGGAGACGCTGTTCTCCTGGGTGCCGGTCGGCGCCCTGCAGGTCGACTTCGGTCTTCGGCTGGATCAGCTGTCGGTGTGCTTCGTGCTGCTCATCACCGGCGTCGGCTCGCTCATCCACGTCTACTCGATCGGGTACATGGCGCACGACCCAGGGCGTCGCCGCTTCTTCGCCTACCTCAACCTGTTCGTCGCCGCGATGCTGCTGCTGGTACTCGCCGACAACTACCTCGGCCTCTACGTCGGGTGGGAGGGCGTCGGGTTGGCGTCCTACCTGTTGATCGGGTTCTGGTCGCACAAGCCGTCGGCTGCGACGGCGGCCAAGAAGGCCTTCGTCGTCAACCGCGTCGGCGACATCGGACTCGCCGTGGCGCTGATGGTGATGGTCGCCGAGGCCGGCACGGTCTCCTACGACGGAGTGTTCGCCGCCGCCGGGGAGATGTCGGGCGGGGCCGTCACTGCGATCGGTCTGCTGCTGCTGCTCGCCGCGTGCGGCAAGTCGGCGCAGGTGCCGCTGCAGTCGTGGCTCGGCGACGCCATGGAGGGCCCCACCCCGGTGTCGGCGCTGATCCACGCGGCCACCATGGTGACCGCCGGGGTGTACCTGATCGTGCGGTCCGGCCCGGTCTACGACCTCGCGCCGGCGGCCCGCACCGCGGTCGTGGTGGTGGGTGCGGTCACGCTGCTGTTCGGCGCCGTCATCGGCTGCGCGAAGGACGACGTGAAGAAGGCCCTGGCCGCATCCACGATGAGCCAGATCGGCTACATGGTGCTCGCCGCCGGGCTCGGGCCCGCCGGGTATGCCCTCGCGATCCTGCACCTGCTGACGCACGGCTTCTTCAAGGCGGGCCTGTTCCTCGGCGCCGGCTCGGTGATGCACGCCATGGACGACGAGACCGACATGCGCCGCCACGGCGGTCTGCGCCGGTATCTGCCCATCACGTTCGCGACGTTCGGGCTGGGCTACCTCGCCATCATCGGCGTGCCGCCGCTGTCGGGCTTCTTCTCCAAGGACCCGATCATCGAGACCGCCTTCGCCGCAGGGGGTGTCACGGGCTGGCTACTGGGCGGCGCGACGTTGCTCGGAGCAGGCATCACCGCGTTCTACATGACCCGCGTCATGGTGCTGACGTTCTTCGGCGCGCCGCGCTGGCGGCCCTTCACCCACCCGCAAGAGGCGCCGGCCGTCATGACCGCGCCGATGATCGCGCTCGCGGTCGGCTCGGTCGGCGCCGGGGGGCTGCTGGCCGTCGGCGGGACGCTCGCGCACTGGCTGGAACCGGTCGTCGGCGCGCACGAGGCCCACCACGCGATGCCGGTGTGGGTCAGCACCGCCCTGACCCTCGGCGTCGTCGCCGTCGGCGTGCTCGTCGCCGTGCGGATGTACGCCCGGCGGCCGGTGCCGGTGACCGCACCCACCGACGTCTCCGCGCTGACGGTCGCGGCCCGGCGCGACCTCTACGCCGATGCCGTCAACGAGGAACTCCTGATGCGCCCGGGACAGCTGCTCACCGCCGGTCTGATGGAGATCGACGACGAGGGCATCGACGGGGTGTCCCGTGGGCTGGGCGCCGCCGTCGGCTCGGCGTCGCGGCGACTCGGCCTGCTGCAGACGGGATTCGCGCGCAGCTACGCGCTCTCCATGTTGGGTGGCGCCACCCTGGTGGTGGCCCTGATCCTGGCGGTGCGGGTGTGGTGATGCCCTGGTTGACGATCCTGTGGGCGGTGCCGATGCTCGGCGCCGTCGCGGTGCTGCTGCTGCCCGCCGCCGCACGGCATCTGGCGAAGTACGCCGCGCTGACGGTCGCGCTGGCCGTCCTGGCGGTCGCCGTGCTGCTCGCCGTGCGGTTCGACCCGGCCGGTGCGCAGTACCAGTTCGTCGAGGACCACCCGTGGATTCCCTCCTTCGGCACCGGTTACGTACTGGGCGTCGACGGCATCGCCCTGGCCCTGGTGGTGCTGACCGCCGTGCTGGTGCCGTTGCTGATCGTCGCGGGGTGGCTCGACGGCGGCGAACGGGCGCGCTCGGTGCACACCTACCTGGCGCTGACGCTGGCCGTCGAGGGCATGGTGCTCATCTCGCTGACCGCGCTCGACGTGCTGCTGTTCTACGTGTTCTTCGAGGCGATGCTGATCCCGATGTACTTCCTGATCGGCGGCTTCGGCGGCGGTCCGGCGCAGGCCCGCTCGAAGGCGGCCGTGAAGTTCCTGCTGTACAACCTCTTCGGCGGCCTCATCATGCTCGCCGCGGTCATCGGTCTCTACGTCGCGACGGCCGGCAGCACCGCCTTCGCGGCCGGCACGTTCGACGTCCGGGCCATCGCGGCGGCGGTGTCGAGCGGCGCCTTCGTCATCGACCCCGCCGTGATGAACCTGCTGTTCGGCGGCTTCCTGTTCGCGTTCGCGATCAAGGCGCCGCTGTGGCCGCTGCACCGCTGGCTGCCCGACGCCGCGGTGGAGTCGACGCCCGCCACCGCGGTGCTGATGATGGCGGTCGTCGACAAGGTCGGCACGTTCGGCATGCTCCGGTACTGCCTGCAGTTGTTCCCGGATGCGTCGCTGACGTTCCGGCCGCTGGTGATCACGCTGGCGGTGATCGGCATCGTGTACGGCGCCGTCGTCGCGATCGGCCAGACCGACGTCATGCGCCTCATCGCCTACACGTCGATCTCGCACTTCGGCTTCATCATCCTCGGCATCTTCGCGATGACCAGCCAGGGACAGACGGGCTCCACGCTGTACATGGTCAACCACGGCATCTCCACCGCGGCGCTGTTCCTCATCGCCGGCTTCCTGGTGTCGCGGCGCGGGACCCGGGCGATCGACGCGTTCGGCGGGGTGCAGCGGGTGGCCCCCGTGCTGGCCGGGACGTTCCTCGTCGCCGGTCTGGCGACGCTGTCGCTGCCCGGTCTCGCACCGTTCGTCAGCGAATTCCTGGTCCTGGTCGGCACGTTCACCCGCTACCCGGTCTTAGCGGTGTTCGCAGCATTGGCCCTGGTGCTCTCCGCGGTGTACGTGCTGTGGGCGTATCAGCGGATGATGACCGGACCGGTGACCGAGGGCAACGAGTCGCTGCGCGACCTCGTCCCGCGCGAACTGGCCGTCGTCGCGCCGCTGCTGGTGCTGCTCCTGGTCCTGGGCATCTACCCCAAACCCGCGCTGGACGTCATAGACCCGGCGGTCGGGCACACGCTCGTCACGATCGGTGAACGGGACCCCGCGCCCCGGATCGCGGAAGGCGGCCGACAGTGACCCTCGCGCCACCCACCGTCGAATACGGCCTCCTCGCACCGCTGCTCCTGGTGTTCGGCGCCGCCGTCGTCGGCGTCCTCGTCGAGGCGTTCTGCCCGCGCGGCGTGCGCTACCGCATTCAGCTGGCGGTGACGGTCGTCGCGCAGCTGGCCGCGCTCATCGCGACCGTCGGCGTCTGGATCGACCTGCGCGGCACGGACGGGCGCATCGCCGTGATGGGCTCGGTCGCCGTCGACCGGCCCGCGGTGTTCCTGCAGGGCACGATCCTGGTGATCGGCGTGCTGAGCACGCTGCTGATGGCCGAGCGGCAGTCGGTCCGGCACGCGGTGGCCGGCGCCGCGCGTGCCCGCGGTCTGGACGCCTTCACCCCGCAGGCGTCCGCGGTGCCGGGCAGCCTCGCCGAGAAGCAGTCCACCGCAGCGGGTCTGGTGCAGACCGAGGTGTTCCCGCTGACCCTCTTCGCCGTGGGCGGCATGATGCTATTCACCGGGTCCGAGGACCTGCTGACGATGTTCGTCGCCCTCGAGGTGTTCTCGCTGCCGCTGTACCTGATGTGCGGTCTCGCGCGGCGGCGCCGCCTGCTGTCCCAGGAGGCAGCGCTCAAGTACTTCCTGCTCGGCGCCTTTTCCTCGGCGTTCTTCCTCTACGGCATCGCCCTGCTGTACGGCTATTCGGGCGGCCTGAGCCTCGCGGGCATCGCCGCCGCCGTCGACGCAGACACCGGCAACGCCGGCCTCGCGCTGGTCGGCATGGGACTGCTGTCGGTCGGCGTCCTGTTCAAAGTCGGTGCCGTGCCGTTTCATTCGTGGATTCCCGACGTCTACCAGGGTGCGCCCACCCCGGTGACGGCGTTCATGGCGGCGGCCACCAAGGTCGCGGCCTTCGGTGCGACGCTACGCATCGTGTACGTGGCCCTGCCCGGGATGGCGGCCGATTGGCGGCCGCTGCTGTGGGCGGTGGCGATCCTGACGATGGTGGTCGGCACCGTCACCGCGGTGTCGCAGACCGACGTCAAGCGCATGCTCGCCTACTCCTCGGTGGCGCATGCCGGCTTCATCCTCACCGGCGTGATCGCCCTGAACGGCAACGGCCTGTCCGCCACGCTGTTCTACCTCGCCGCCTACGGCATCAGCACCCTGGGCGCCTTCGCCGTCGTCAGCGTCGTGCGCACCGTCGACGGCGACGAGGAGACCGACATGACGCGGTGGGCCGGCCTCGGCCGACGCCATCCGCTGGTCGGTGCGGTGTTCTCGCTGTTCCTGCTGGCATTCGCCGGCATTCCCCTCACCAGCGGCTTCGTCGGCAAGTTCGCGGTGTTCAAGGCCGTCGCCGAGGGCGGCGCGGCGCCGCTGGTGGTCGTCGGGGTGTGTGCGAGCGCCGTCGCCGCCTACTTCTACGTGCGGGTGATCGTGCTGATGTTCTTCACCGATCCACCCGACGACGGGCCGACCGTAGTCGTACCGAGCGCGCTCAGCACGGCCACCGTCACGCTCAGCGCCGCGGTCACCCTGGGCCTTGGCGCACTGCCGCAACCGCTGCTCGACCTGGCCGATGCCGCCGGAGCGTTCGTGCGCTAGCGTGCCGGGCGTGACCACCGACTACGACCTCGTCGTCATCGGCTTCGGCAAGGGCGGCAAGACGCTCGCCGCCACGCTCGGGCGACAGGGCAGACGGGTCGCCATGATCGAACGCTCGGCCGAGATGTACGGCGGCACCTGCATCAACGTCGGCTGCGTCCCGACGAAGTCGATGGTCTTCGCCGCCGAGGAGGTCTCGGGGACCGGCCCGCAGCCGCAGGCCTACGCCGCGGCCGTGCGCAGCACCGCCGACCTCACCTCGGGTCTGCGAGGCGAGAACTTCGCCATGCTCGACACGATCGACGGCGTCGACGTGCTCACCGGCCCGGCGTCGTTCGTCGACCCGCACACCGTGGCCGTCGCCACCGCGGACGGCACGGTGACCGTGACCGGACGGACCATCGTCGTCGGCACCGGCTCGGAGCCCACCTGGCCGGACCTGCCGGGTCTGCGGGACGACCCGCGGGCGGTCACCAGCACCGAACTGCTCGCCATGCCCGTCCTGCCGCGGCGGCTGGTGGTCCTCGGCGGTGGCTACGTCGGCCTCGAATTCGCCGCCATGTTCGCCGGATACGGCGCAGAGGTGACCGTGCTGGAACGGCACGCCGCCGTGCTCGGCCGCGAGGACGACGACGTCGCGTCGTGTGCGGCCGACCTGCTCACCCGGGCGGGCGTCGCGCTGGTGACCTCGGCGGAGGTGACGCGCGTCGACGACGGCACCGTGCACTACGAGGTCGGTGGCACCGCGGCGTCGGTGGAGGCCGACGTGATCCTGGTGGCGCTGGGCCGGCACCCCGTCACCGCGGGACTGGCGCTCGAGAACGCGGGTATCACCACGCGTGCCGACGGGTCCATCGAGGTCGACGAGCATCTGCGCACCAGCCAGGAACACGTCTTCGCCGTCGGCGACGTCAACGGCGGCCCGCAGTTCACCTACGTCTCCCTCGACGACTACCGGATCGTGTTGAGCCAGTTGACCGGTGCGGGCGGCCGCAGCGTCCGCGACCGCCGCGCGGTCCCCTACTGCCTGTTCATGACGCCACCGCTGTCGCGGGTCGGGCTGACCGAGCGGGAGGCCCGTGCCACCGGCCGCCCGGTGAGGGTGGCCGCGCTCCCGGTGGCGGCGATGGCGACCGTGCCGCGCGCCCGCATCGTGCACCAGCCCGGGGGGATGATGAAGGCCGTGGTCGACGCCGAGACCGACGAGATCCTCGGCGCCGCACTCCTGAGCTACGACTCGCACGAGGTCATCAACACCGTCGCGCTGGCCATGCGGCACGGCGTGACGGCCTCGGCGCTGCGCGACGAGATCTACACCCACCCCTCGATGACCGAGGCGTTCAATCAACTGCTGGGCGCCCTGCACTCCTGAACTCGCCGCGTCATCGGGAGCCGCGTCACCGGGAGTCCGCGGGCGGCTCGTCCTCGGACCCGGCCATCAGGACGTTCCAGGCCTCCCGCCGCCGGCGGTCCTGGATTTCCCGGCGCCACTGCGTTCCGCGCCTGCTGAAGCGGCCTTCGGCCGCCTGCTCGGCGACCTCGGTGATCCTGCGACCGAGGATCAGGGCTTCGCCGATCGTCATCGTCAGCAGCACCCCGGCCCGGTCACCCTCGGGCCGGCCGACGGGGTCGACGACCACCCGGGCGGTCTCGGCACGCCCGTCGGCGTCATCGGTGAAGGGCGGGGTCGAGTAGACCTCGGGCACCCCTTCTTCGTCGTTCAGGGTGAACTGCACGTACATGCCACAACGGTACTGTCACGCCGTGACGCCGTGGGTGACGATCGCCGCGGTCTGGTCGACCCACGCGTCGTCGAGATCGCCGCCGGGCACCAGGAGCAGCCGCAGGAGCGTTGCGCCGCCGATGATTTCGATGAGCCGTTCCGGAAGGACGTCCGGGTGCACCTCGCCGCGGTCGATGGCATGCGCCAGCCGGACGCGCACCATCTCGAACAGGCCGACGAACCGCGCCATCACCCGGGCGTTCAAATCGGCGTCGTCGGCCATGTCGGCGATCAACCCGGGGAGCGCCGCCCGCACCACCGGGCTGACGAAGACGTCGCGCGTCGCCTCGATCATGGCGCGCACGTCGGCGGTCACGTCGCCCTCGGGTTGGGTCAGCGCGGTCGGCGCCGAGGGGAATGCCGCCTCGTGCACCAGCTCGGCCTTGCTCGACCACCGTCGGTACAGCGCAGTCTTGGTGGTGCCCGCGCGGTCGGCGACGGCGGCCATCGTCAGGTTGGCGTAGCCGATCTCGGCGAGCAGCTCCGCGGTGGCCGCCAGTATGGCAGCGTCGATGCGAGGGTCGCGCGGACGTCCAGCGGCGGGACTCTCGACAACCGGGGGTGGGTCTGCTTTCATAACGCTACTCACCGTATCGTAATCGCAGAGAGGTGGTCGAGTGACGAACGACCCGGCCGTCGAAGACGTCAGCCGCCTGCAGCACTCTTCCCGCGACGTCACCACGCTGCCCGCGGTGATGTCGTCGTGGCTGTCCACCGTGATGCCCGGCGGCATCACTCCCGACGTCACCGTCGAGAGCGGCGTCGACGCCAACGGCATGTCCTCGGAGACGATCATCCTCACCGGCCGGTGGCTCGACGACGGCCGACCGGTCGAGCAGCGCTGGGTGGCGCGGGTGGCACCCACGGCCGAGGACGTGCCGGTGTTCCCCACCTACCGGCTGGACCACCAGTTCGAGGTCATCCGACAGGTCGGCGAACTCACCGACGTGCCGGTGCCGCGCGTGCGCTGGCTCGACGACCGCGGCACCGTGCTCGGCACGCCGTTCTTCCTCATGGACCACGTCGACGGCATCGTGCCGCCCGACGTCATGCCCTACACCTTCGGCGACAACTGGTTCGCCGACGCCCCGCCCGAGCGTCGCCGCGCCCTGCAGGACGCCACCGTGGAGGTGCTGGCGAAGCTGCACGCGATTCCCGATGCGGCGCAGCGCTTCGGCTTCCTGACCGACGCCGACCCGCCCGGTGACACCCCGTTGCGCCGTCACTTCACCTGGCTGCAGGACTGGTACGCGTTCGCCGTGCCCGACAGCGGCCGGTCGCCGCTGGTCGAGCGCGCCCTGGCGTGGCTCGAGGAGCGCTTCCCGACCGACGTCGCCGCCGCCCCGCCGGTGCTGGCGTGGGGCGACTCGCGCATCGGCAACGTCCTCTACGAGGACTTCCGGCCGGTGGCGGTGCTGGACTGGGAGATGGCGTGCGTCGGTCCGCGTGAACTCGACGTTGCGTGGATCGTGTTCGCGCACATGGTCTTCCAGGAACTCGCGGGGCTGGCCGGACTGGAGGGCCTGCCGGACGTGCTGCGTGAGGAGGACGTCCGCGCGACGTACGAGGCGCTGACCGGCGTCACGCTGTCGGACCTGCGGTGGTTCTACGTCTACTCCGGGGTCATCTGGTGCTGCGTGTTCATGCGGACCACCGCGCGACGCGTGCACTTCGGCGAGATGGCTGCCCCCGAGGACGTCGAGTCGACGTTCTATCACGCCTCGCTGCTGAAGCGGCTGATCTCAGGAGAGGACACCTGATGCTCGGACCCATGGACGAGTTCCCGGTACACCAGATCCCGCAACCCATCGCCTGGCCGGGAAGCTCGGACCGCAACTTCTACGACCGTTCCTACTTCAACGCCCACGACCGCACCGGCGACGTCTTCGTCATCACCGGGCTGGGGTACTACCCCAACCTCGGGGTGAAGGACGCCTTCTTCCTCGTCCGGCGAGGGGACGTGCAGACCGCCGTGCACCTCTCGGACGCCATCGACGGCGACCGACTGCACCAGCACGTGGTGAACTACCGCGTCGAGGTTGCCGAGCCGCTGCACCGACTGCGCATCGTGCTCGAGGAGACCGAGGGCATCGCCGCCGACCTGACCTGGACGGGCCTGTTCGACGTCGTCCAGGAGCAGCGCCACGTGCTACGCACCGGCACCCGGGTGACCCTCGACGCGCAGCGCTTCGCCCAATTGGGTTCGTGGAGCGGATCTCTGACGATCGACGGCGAGGAGATCGCCGTCGATCCGGACGTGTGGCTCGGCTCGCGGGACCGGTCCTGGGGCATCCGCCCCATCGGTGAATCCGAACCCGCCGGCCGGCCCGCCGATCCCCCGTTCGAGGGCATGTGGTGGCTCTACGTACCGATGGCCTTCGACGACTTCTCGATCGTCCTCATCATCCAGGAGGACCCGAGTGGCTTCCGGTCGCTCAACGACTGCACGCGCATCTGGAAGGACGGGCGCATCGAGCAACTCGGCTGGCCGCGGGTGAGGATCCACTACCGGTCCGGTACCCGCATCCCGACCGGCGCG
The DNA here is from genome assembly GCF_008329645.1 of Mycolicibacterium grossiae. Classification (NCBI taxonomy): domain Bacteria; kingdom Bacillati; phylum Actinomycetota; class Actinomycetes; order Mycobacteriales; family Mycobacteriaceae; genus Mycobacterium; species Mycolicibacterium grossiae. The sequence continues at coordinate 3,017,178 of NZ_CP043474.1, read as the reverse complement.
ACGATCGATGCGACCGCGGCCGACGGCAGCGCGGTCCGCTTCGACGTCGAGTCGAAACTGCCGGTGCCCATCCACGTCGGCGGCGGTTACGGCGGCGACGCGGACTGGATCCACGGCGTGTGGCGCGGCGAGAGGTTCACCGAGCGACTGACCTACGACATGACCGACCCGGCCATCGTGGGCCGGGCCGGTTTCGGCGTCATCGATCACGTCGGGCGGGCCGTCTGCCACGAGGGCGACCGCGCGCCGGCCGAGGGGTGGGGCTTGTTCGAGCACGGCGCGCTGGGACGCCACGATCCGTCGGGCTTCGCCGACTGGCTGAGCGTGGCCGACTAGCGGCCGTTCCCCACGACCGACGTCGCGGCGCCGACCGTGGCCTTCTGCTGGATGTCGTCGAGCCACTGCTGGCGATCGATGCCGGCGCCTGCTGCGGGAGCCAGGGCGAGCACGGCGGCGGCGAGTCCGCCTGCGATGGCGGTGGTGATGCTGAACTTCGTCATGCAGCCTTCAACCGTGCTGGTCGACCCGGCATTTCCGCTGGCAGTGATTGTTCGGCGGGTGGCAGGATCTCGCCGCCACTAGGCTGTGTCGGTGACCCTGCTGCTCGGCCCCGTCCTCCGCCACGTCGGCGACACCACCGCCATGGTGTGGGTGCAGACCGAACGGCCGTCCACCGTCGAGATCCTCGGGTGCGCGGCCCCCACCTTCGAGGTCCAGGGATTCCACTACGCGCTGGTGCCGGTCACCGGTCTGACGCCGGGCACCGCCACGGAATACGAGGTCCGCGTCGACGGGACGACCGTCTGGCCGGAACCCGGTTCGGAGTTCCCGCCCAGCGTGATCCGCACCCGCAGCACCGATCCCGGCGACGATCTGCGAATCGTCTTCGGATCCTGCCGCTACCCCAAGACCGGCGACGAGAAGCTCGACGCGAAGATCGGTCAGGACGCGCTGGACTGCTACGCCACGCGGCTCACCGAACTGCCGGTCGACGAGCGACCCGACGTGCTGATCCTGCTCGGCGACCAGGTGTACGCCGACGAGCTGACCCCGGACGCGCGCCGGCACCTGGCCGGTCGCCGGACGTCGGGGCGACGCCCGCCCGACGAGGTCGTGACGTTCGGCGAGTACGAGGGCCTCTACCGGCACACCTGGGGGGACCCGGAGATCCGCTGGATCATGTCGACCCTGCCGACGGCCATGATCTTCGACGACCACGACATCCGCGACGACTGGAACACCTCGGCCGCCTGGCGCGCCGAGGTCAACCGGAAACCGTGGTGGCGGGACAGGATTCGCGCGGGACTGGCGTGCTACTGGGTCTATCAGCACCTCGGCAACCTCAGCCCCGACGAGCTGGACGCCGACGACGACTACCGCAAGGTGCTGGCCGCCGAGGGCGACACGTGGACACACCTCGCCGACCTCGCCGACCGCGCCGACCGCGAGGTCGACGGCGACAAGGGGCTGCGGTTCTCCTACCGTTGGGACCTGGGACGCACGCGCCTCATCATGGTGGACTCGCGCAACGCGCGGATCCTCGAGAGCGGCGAGCGCAAGATGCTCGGCGACCGCGAGTTCGCGTGGCTCGAGGAGCAGGTCGACGACGGGCTCGCCGACCTCGACCACCTCGTCATCGGGTCCTCCCTGCCGTGGCTGCTGCCTCCCGCCATCGGCGACCTGCAGACCATCAACGAGGCCGGCGCCAACCGGCCCGGTCTGCGCGGCCGGCTGTCGGAGAAGGTGCGCCAGGCCGCCGACTTCGAGCACTGGCCCGCGTTCCTGGCGTCGTTCCTGCGGCTCAGCGACCTGGTCGCACGGGCGGCGTCGCAGCCCGAGCGTGGACCCGCGAGCATCAGCGTGCTGTCCGGCGACGTGCACCACAGCTACGCCGCGCGGGCGGAACTGCCCGGTGCCCCCGGCACCCGGGTGCACCAGCTGGTGTGTTCGCCGGTGCACAACTACGTGCCGGCCTTCGTGCGTCCGGTGTTCCGTCTCGGGTGGTCACCGCGGGCGGCCCGCGTCACCCGCTGGTGGGCCCGGCGCAGCGGCTCGCCGCAGCTGCCACTGACGTGGCGCAACCTCAGCGGCCCGCTGTTCGGCAACACCATTGCGGCCCTGCACGTGTCGGGCCGCAGCGCCGAGGTGCTGTTCGAGCAGCCCGACAGCGGCTGTCGCCTCACCGAGGCGGCGCGGATCGCCTTGACCGACTGACGGACTGACCGACAGCGTCAGCCGACCGCGGCGCCCGCCGGGTCCTGCGCCGGGTGGGCGGCGGGTGCGGGCGCGCGGCCGAACACCATCGACTCCTCGATGTGGTCGAACCGGTGGTCGATCAGGTCGAGCACGTAGTTGTGCCGGACGTGCCACGGCCGCCGGGTGCCCGAGCGCGGCAGGGCGTGCGGTGCCCGCTTGATGTAGTTGGCCTCGAGGTCGAACGTGGGCTTCTCCTCGATGGCCGCGTCCCCCAAGTGCGGGTAGGCGTGGGTGTAGCCACGCTCGCCCATGTAGGCGAGCAGCTTCGCGACGGCCTTGGCGGTCATGTCGGCGCGCAGCGTCCACGACGCGTTGGTGTAGCCGATGCACCACGCCATGTTCGGCACGTCCTCGAGCAGGTACTCCTTGTAGACGAACCGGTCGGCGGGGTTCACCGGTTGGCCGTCGACCACCAGCGCGATGCCACCGAGCGCCTGCAGCGTGAGGCCGGTGGCGCTGACGACGACGTCGGCGTCGATCCGCTGCCCGGACTCGAGCACGATGCCGGCGGCGTCGAAGTGGTCGATGCGGTCGGTGACCACCGAGGCGCGGCCCGCGGAGATGTCCTCGAAGAGATCGTGGTCCAGCACCAGGCACATGCGCTGATCCCACGGGTCGTAGCGCGGCTTGAAGTGCACGTCCACCTCGTAGCCCGGCGGCAGGGCGGCGATGGTCCGGTTGCGGACCAGCCAGCGGCCGAACCTGGGCAGCTTGCGGAACATGAAGTAGCTCAGCACGTGGAACCACGCGTTGCGCAGCCGGACGACCGCATGAGAGGCCTTGCGCGGCAGCACCTTGCGGATCGCGTGCACCATCGGGTCGATGCGCGGCATCGACATCATGTAGGTCGGCGAGCGTTGCAGCATGGTGACGTGGGCGGCCGTGCGGGACAGGGCGGGCACCAGGCTGATCGCGGTGGCGCCGCTCCCGATCACCACGACGTCCTTGCCCGTGGTGTCGAGGTCCTCGGGCCAGAACTGCGGGTGCACGACCCGTCCGGTGAAGTCCTCCACGCCGGGGAAGTCGGGGCGGTGCGGGTCGTCGTAGCTGTAGTAGCCGGTACCGCAGAACAGGAACCGGCCCCGGTACGCCTTCTCCGGTCCGGCGGCGCCGTCCGGGCGAGTACGCAAGGTCCAGGTGTCGGTGGTGGAATCCCACTCGGCCGACGTGACGTGGGTGTTGAACCGGATGTGGCGGGCGATGCCGTGCTTGCGCGCGGTGGTGGTCAGGTACTCGCGGATGTCGGCGCCGTCGGCGACGTTCTCCGGGCGGGTCCACGGCTCGAACGGGTAGCTCAGCGTGAAGATGTCGCTGTCGGAGCGGATGCCGGGATAGCGGAACAGGTCCCACGTGCCGCCGATCCGCTCGCGCCGTTCCAGGACGAGGTAGCGCAGGCCGGGGTTGCGTTCGGCGATCCGGTACGCCGCGCCGATGCCCGAAATACCGGCGCCGACGATCAGGACGTCGACGTCCTCAATGCCGGTGTCGGTGCTGGTCTCGGCGTCGAGGTGGGGGTCACCGCTGCCCATGAGAGCCTCCTTGGTCCCGCTGCGTACCACCCACCCTAGGCGGTCACGTCCGCAGCGCGTCAACGATCTGCGCGAGCGCGCCGACGTCGATCGGACCGGGCTGGTAGATGCACACGTCGTCCGCGACGCCGGCCACCCGGTCGGCGATGTGCGCGGCCACCTGCGCCGGGGTGCCGCAGGCGGCGATGGTGTGCAGCACGTCGTCGTCGATGAGCCCGCCCATCTCCCGCCAGCGGCCCTGCTTGGACAGGGCGTGCAGCTCGGGTTGCAGGTCACCCCAGCCGTGGGTGTCGAGCACCGGCCGGTAGGCCGGCGTGGACCCGTAGAAGGCCAGCAGTTGCCGCGTGGACGCGTGGTCGGGGTTGGCGTCCGAGGTCACCGACACGATGATCTCGGGCACGATCGCGAGATCGCTGCGGTCCCGCCCGGCCGCTGCGAGGCCCTCGGTGACGTTGCGCAGGGTCACCTCGTGCAGGAAGCGCTTGGAGCCGAACGGCATGACCAGCAGGCCGTCGGCCACCTCGGCGGTGGCGCGGGTGAGCCGCGGCCCGAGCGCACCGACGTAGATCGGCGGCAGCGTCTCGGGCATGACGCGCGGGGTGAAGTTCGGCGTCATCAGCGTGTGCCGGTAGAACTCGCCGCGGAAGTCCAGCCGCTCCCCCGTCGACCACGTGGCGAAGATGTCGCGCAGCGCGCCCACCAGCTCGGTCATCCGCGCCACCGGGCGGTCGAATGCGGCGCCGAAGCGCTTCTCGATCTGCGTGCGGATCTGCGTGCCGAGCCCGAGGGTGAACCGGCCGCCGGAGAGCACCTGGTGGTCGATCGCCTGGTGTGCGAGGTGAATGGGGTTGCGCGGGAACGCGATCGCCACGTTGGTCATGAGGTCCAGGCCGCCCACGGTGGACGCCAGCGTGAGCGGGGTGAACACGTCGTGCGGGCCCTCGAACGTGAAGACGCCGCTGGCGCCCGCCTCGCGCAGGGCCGCGGCCCGCTGCTGAGCATCCGTCGGTCCGAACAGCGCCGTCATCACCCGCACAGCGTGAGAGCCTAGTGGGGTGGACACGTCATCCGGGGCCGTTGTCGCCGTGATCGGCGCCGGTTTCGCCGGGCTGACCGCAGCGCGGGAATTGGAGCGCAGCGGCCACCACGTCGTGGTGCTCGAGGGCCGCGACCGCGTCGGCGGCCGCTCACACACCGCCACGCTGGCCGGGGTGCCGGTCGATCTCGGTGCGACGTTCGTCGGTCCCACCCAGACCGCGGTCCACGCGCTGGCCGCCGAGGTGGGCTGCGACACCGCGCCGACCTACGGCCGAGGCAAGAACCTCATTCGCTGGCGCGGGCGGGTGCGGTCCTACCGCAGCACGATCCCGAAGCTGTCGCTGCTCGAACTGGTCGACGTGTCGCGGATCCAGTGGCGGTTCGAACGGCTGGGCCGGGGCCTGTCGGTGAGTGCGCCGTGGACGTCACCGGCCGCCGAGCGACTCGACGCGGTGACGCTCGACGCGTGGCTGCGGTCGGTGCACGCGGGCGCCTCGACGCGCGACCTGATGGCCATCGTCTCGCGCGTGACGTGGGGCTGCGAACCCGCCGACGTCTCGATGCTGCACGCCGTCCGGTACGTGAAGGCGGCGGGCGGCATCGGCCCGATGCTCGACGTCCAGGGCGGCGCCCAGCAGGACCACTTCCCCGGCGGCACGCAGCAGATCGCCGACGCAGTCGCCGGGCAGCTGGCCGGCGAGGTCCGGCTCGGCGCGGCGGTGCGGCGCATCGAGCGTGACGCCGACGGCGTCACGGTGCACACCGGCACCGGGACCGTACGCGCCGCCGCCGTGGTGATCGCCGTGCCGCCGGAGCACCGCGCGGCCATCGAGCTGTCCCCGGCCCTGCCCGAGGGCTACGCGCAACTGGCCGCCGCGTGGCCGCTGGGCCGGCTGAGCAAGGCGTACGCCGCCTATCCGACCCCGTTCTGGCGCACCGCCGGGCAGTCCGGTCAGGCCCTGTCCGACGAGGGACCGGTCTTCATCACCTTCGACGTCAGCCCCGGCGACGAGGGTCCCGGCGTGCTGCTGGGGTTCACCGACGCCCGGACGTTCGACCCGCTGCCGCCCGAGCGGCGCCGTGCCGCCGCACTGCAGTGCTTCGTCGACCTGTTCGGCGACGCAGCCGCCGATCCGGTCGACTACCTCGACCACTGCTGGGGCGCCGAGGAATTCGCTCCCGGCGGACCGACCGCCGCGGTGCCGCCGCAGGCGTGGACCCGACACGGGAGGTGGCTGCGCGCCCCCGTCGGCAACGTGTTCTGGGCCGGCACCGAGACCGCGGACGTCTGGACGGGATTCCTCGACGGCGCCGTGCGCTCCGGCCTGCGGGCAGCCGACGAGGTGCACCGCTACCTCGCCGGTGACCGCACTAGGAGCTGAGCCGCGTCGCGCGCACCCCGTCGATGAGCGCGCGCAGGTGGCCGTTCACCTCGTCGGGGCGTTCGAGGATGGAGCAGTGCCCGCCGCTGAGTTCGACGAACGACGCGAGATGGGGAACCGCGGCGGCGATCCGCCGGGACGCGGCGACGGGCAGCAGCCGGTCACCCCGGCTGCCGATGACGAGCGTCGGCACCACGAGGTTGTCCGCCCCCAGGTGCCGCGAGCCCATCGCGTCGACGAGCACGCGGGCCCAGCCGCCGCGGCCGGGGGGCGGGGTCGCCGCGAACAGGGCGAAGACGACGTCGGCGATCGCGGGGTCGGCGTCGCGGCCGACCGCCAGCGTCGAGACCAGCCGGCGGCTCTGCTGGATGGATCCGGGCAGCAGCGGCGCCGCGCCCAGCCGCTTGAGGAGCAGCCCCGCGGCCCGCACCCGGCTCGTGGCGAGGCGCTGCGGCACGGCCATGAAGTCGACGTACTGGAGGATCTCGCCGGAGGTGGTGTTGATCAGGGCGACGCCGTCGGCGCACTGCCGGACCCGGGCGGGATAGCGCTGCGCCCCCGCCTGGATGGCGATGCCACCCATCGAGTGGCCCGCGATGACCGCCCGCTCCCCCGGCGCGAGCGTCGCGTCGAGCACCGCGTCGAGGTCGGCGGCGAGGAAGTCGAGGTTGTAGGCGCCGCGGCGCCGCGGCACGCCGCTGCGGCCGTGACCGCGGTGGTCGTAGGCGATGACGCGGTGGTCACGCGCCAGGTCGGTGATCTGGTGGGCCCACACCCGCACCGCGCAGGTGATGCCGTGGGCCAACACCACCGGGTAACCGTCGCGGGGTCCGAACACCTCGGCGTGCAGGCGGGTGCCGTCCACCGAGCGGACCTCGACGACCTCGCCCGGCGGCAGGTCGTCGACGGGCGCGTACGGGCGCAGGCGCGGGCTCATCGGCACTCCGATCTGCCGCGGCGGCGGTGCCGCGGCGCGAGAAGTCTAGCGACGTCCGTCATCCGCGGTGTCGCCCAGCAGCACCACTGGCTTGACCGCGGCGCCGGTCACCGCCGCCGTCCAGGCGTCGTCGAATGCGTCGAAGGCGTAGGTGGTGACCAGCTTCTCGACCGGCAGGTCGCCGGTGCGCCACCAGTCGGCGAGCCGCGGGATGAACACTTGCGGGTCGGAGTCGCCCTCCACCACGCCACGGATGCGCAGCCCTCGGCCCATGACGATGCCCACCGGCAGCTCGGCGGTGAGGGCGCCGAGACCGACCAACGCCAGGGTGCCCCGCGCCCGCAGCGACAGGACGGCCGCGGTGAGGACGTCCGGACGCGCTGTGGTGTCGACGGCGAGGTGCGCCCCGCCGCCGGTGGCCTCGACGACGCGCGCGGCGACGTCGCCGTCGGCCGGGTCCACCACGGCGGTGGCGCCGAGGTCCAGCGCCAGCCGGCGGCGCTCGGCCACCGGATCGACCGCGACGATCGTCGAACACCCCGCGATGCGGCCGCCCAGTATCGCCGAGCAGCCGACGCCACCGGCGCCGAAGACCACCAGCGCGTCGCCGGGGCGCGCCGCCAGCGCGTTGAGGACGGTGCCGACGCCGGTCTGCACGCTGCAGCCCAGCGGGGCGGCGACGGCCGCCGGGATCGCCGGGTCGAGCACGACCGCGTTCGCCGAGCGGGCCAGCGCATGGGTGGCGAAGCTCGACTGGCCGAAGAAGCCGCCGCGCACCGGCCGGCCGTCGCGGTGCAGTGCGCTGCGCTCGTCGGCGCGGTCGCCGCGGAGGTTGAGCGTCGTGGAGTGCTCGCAGTACGCCGGCGCCCCGGCCGTGCAGTGCGCGCAGGTGCCGCAACTGGCGAACGTCAGCACCACCTGGTCACCCGGCCGGGCCCGCACCCCGGCACCGACGGCCTGCACGGTGCCGACGCCCTCGTGCCCGAACGTCATGGGCAGCTTGGCCGCCGGCCAGCGCGCGGCGACGCTGACGTCGGTGTGGCAGATGCCCACCGCGTCGATGCGCACCAGCAGCTCGTCGTCGGAAGGAGGGCGGACCTGGACGTCGACCACCCGGGGGGCGGCTCCCTCGTCCAGCAGGACCGCGGCACGCGCATCGATCACGCCGGGATGTTAAATGGTTCGGATGCGTGCCATACAGGTAGCCAGGTTGGACGGTCCGCAGGCGGCGGAGCTGGTGGAGATCGACGAGCCCACCGGCGAGGTCGTGATCGACGTGCACGCCGCGGGCGTCGCCTTCCCGGACGCGCTGCAGACCCGCGGGCTCTATCAGATGAAGCCGCCGCTGCCCTACGTCCCCGGCGCCGAACTCGCCGGCGTGGTCCGCAGCGCCCCGCCGGGCGCCCACGTCTCGACCGGTGACCGGGTGGCCGCGCTGACCATGCTGTCCGGCGCGATGGCCGAGGTCGTCGCCGTGCCCGCCGAGCAGGTATTCGCCCTGCCGCCGTCGGTGTCCTTCGAGGCCGGCGCCGGCCTGCTGTTCAACGACCTGACCGTGCACTGCGCGCTGCGCACCCGCGGCCGGCTGGCCCCGGGCGAGACGGTGCTGGTGCACGGCGCCGCGGGCGGCATCGGCACGTCGACGCTGCGGCTCGCGGCGGCCTGGGGCGCCTCGCGGGCCATCGCGGTGGTGTCCACCGAGGACAAGGCCGCCGTCGCGCGTGCGGCCGGCGCCACCGACGTCGTACTGGCCGACGGCTTCAAGGACGCGGTCAAGGAGCTGACCGGCGGCCGCGGGGTCGACGTCGTCGTGGACCCGGTCGGCGGGGACCGCTTCACCGACTCGCTGCGGTCGCTGGCGCCCGGCGGCCGGCTGCTGGTCGTCGGCTTCACCGGCGGCGAGATCCCCACCGTTAAGGTGAACCGCCTGCTGCTCAACAACGTCGACGTCGTCGGCGTCGGCTGGGGTGCGTGGACCGCCACGCACCCCGGGTACCTGCAGGAGCAGTGGGCGGAGCTGGAGCCCCTGCTGGCATCCGGTCTGGTGACGCCGCCGGAGCCGATCGTCTACCCGCTGGAACGGGCCGGCGAGGCCATCGCCTCGCTGGAGGACCGGTCGGCCAAGGGCAAGGTCGTCGTCACGGTGCGCTAGTCACGGTGCGCAAGTCACGGCGCGCCGTGGCGACGCCGAGCGCGGTCAGTCGCGCAGCACGGTGGCGGCGATCGCGGCGGCGACGCCGGCCAGGACGAGGATGGTGACGGCCACCGCGGTCCAGCCGTGCGCGTCGAACGCGACGCCGCCGCACCACCCGATGACGCTGGAGCCGGCGTAGTAGAAGAGGTTGTAGAGCGACGAGGCCTGCGCCTTGCCCACCGGCGCGGACTGCCCGGTCCACCCCGCGGCGATCGAGTGCGCGCCGAAGAACCCGGCCGTCGCGATCACCAGGCCCACCAGCACGAGGATCAGCTCGTCACTCAGCGTGATCGCCACGCCGGTCGCCATCAGGGCGACCGACGCGAGGAGCACGCGCTTGCGTCCGAAGCGGGTCGCCTCGGCGCCGGCGCGCGACGACGCCCACGTCCCGGCGAGGTAGGCGAGGAACACCAGGCTCACCAGTGACGGCGCGAGGTGGAACGGGGCGCCGATCAACCGGAAGCCGAGGAAGTTGTACAGCGCGACGAAGCCACCCATGAGCAGGAACGCCTGCGCGTAGAGCGCGAGCTGACGCGGCGTGCGCAGGTTGGCGGCCAAACGGTGGAGCACCCCACCGTCGGGGTGGGCGCCGCGCTCGCGGGACGGCACGAAACCGCGCGGCGCCGGCGCGAGGCGCACGAAACTCAGTGCCGCGACGCCGCACAACACGGCGACGGCGAAGATGCCCGTGCGCCACGACGTGGCGTCGGCGACCGGGCTGGCGATCAGCCGCCCGAGCAACCCACCGACGGTGGTGCCGGCGACGAAGGTGCCCGCGGCGCGGGCGGCGTGTCCCGGGTCGACCTCCTCGGTGAGGTAGGCCACGGCGATCGCCGGGACGCCGCCGACCATCAGGCCCTCGACGAATCGGCCGACGAGCAGCAGGTCGAGCGTCGGGGCGAACGGGACCAGCAGACCGACCGCGGTGGCCACCGTCACCGAGATGGAGATGGCCTTGACGCGACCGATCCGGTCGGCGAGCACCGACCACGGGATCACGCCGACGGCGAGACCGACGGTCGACACCGACACCATCAGGGCGGCGTGCGCCGCGCCGACGCCGAGGTCGGCCGAGATCAGCGGCAGGACGGCCTGCGGCGAGTACAGCTGCGCGAACGTCGCGATGCCCGCGCAAAACAGCGCGGCGAGCAGCCTCCCGTAGGCAGCCGACCCGCGGGCGTGGCCGGCCCAGGCGCGTTCGGTGGTCTGGTCGATGGACACCCGGTCCACGGTAGGAACGCCCGGCATGATGTGTCCAATGCATCATCGATCGCCAGTTCATGCGCGTAACGCATGACGGTGTCAGCGGGCGAGGAATTCCGCGAACCGCGCGGCGGGCGGCGTGGGGTCGCGCTCGCGGTCGAAGACCAGTCCGACCTCCCGCTTGGCCCCCGCGTTGGACAGCGGCACGTGGACCAATTTGGCGTCGGTCTCGACGCCCTCGCGCGGCACCGGCACCACGGCGACCCCGAAACCGGCCGCCACCAGACCCTCCATGGTGGGGATCTCGGTGGCCTCGAACACGATCTCGGGGGCCATCCCGTCCTCGGCCCACAGCTCGTCGGTGAGCTGCCGCAGGCCGAACGGCTGCTCGAGGGCCACGAAGGGGTCACCGGATGCCGCGCTGAGCCGGATGCGGGACCGCCCCGCCAACCGGTGGCCGCGGGGGACGGCGAGACACAATCGCTCGACGTACAGCCGACGCCACGCGAACACCGCGGGGTCGGGGCGGGGCGAACTGATCGCGATGTCGGCGTCACCGGCGCGCACCCGCGCGGTGATCTCGTGCGCCGGGCCCTGGAACAGGTCGAAGCCGACGCCCGGCGCTTCCTGCCGGAAGCGCCGGAGCTGCTCGGGGACGTACCAGGTGGCCAGTGAATGCAAGAACGCCAGGCGCACCCGGCCGCTGTCCGGGTCGCGCAGCGCGGTGATGCGGGCCACCGCCGCGTCGATCTCGGCGATGCTCCGGCGGGCGTGTTCGGCCATGATGCGGCCGTAGGCGTTGAGCCGCAGCCGGCGGTTGGAGCGATCGAACAGCGGCGTGCCGGCGTCGGCCTCGATGCGTGCCAGCGCCCGCGAGAGCGTCGGCTGACTGACACCCAGCTCGGCCGCGGCGTCCGTCACGTGCTCGGTCTCGGCCAGCACGACGAACCAGCGCAGTTCCTCCAGGTGCACGGCTGCACGATAACCAGCGTGGGCCATACCCACCGCCTATGGCCGCCTCGCCGCACGGCTATTGGACATTGCGGCATGGTGCCGGAAGGGTCGACATCGCCGCACGGTGGCGTCGGATCGCCGGTACCGTGCACTTCTCGTCACCTCGCGATTAGGACCCCACGTGACCGAACGCAACACCCACGAGCAGCCCGCCTACACCGATGTCCGGATCGGCATCGACGCCGCCGGCACCCGCAGCGAGTTCGACAGTCTCGGCACCGTCGACGTGCCCGCCGACCGGTATTGCGGCGCACAGACACAACGTTCGTTGCAGCACTTCTCGATCGGGACCGACCACATGCCGATCGAGGTGTACCACGCCTACGGTCTGGTGACGAAGGCGTGCGCGATGGTCAACGAGCGGGCGGGCCGCCTCGAGCCGTGGCGGGCGCGCGTCATCGTGCAGGCCGCCGAGGAGGCCATCGCGGGCGACCTCGACGACCACTTCCCGCTCTTCGTGTGGCAGACCGGATCCGGCACGCAGAGCAACATGAACGTCAACGAGGTGCTGAGCAACCGGGCCATCCAGCTGCTCGGCGGGGAACTCGGCAGCCAGGTGCCCGTCGGCCCGAACGACCACGTCAACATGGGGCAGAGCAGCAACGACACCTTCCCCACCGCCATGCACATCGCGACGCTGACGGCCATCGACGAGCACCTCGTCCCGAAAGTGCGTGCGCTGCACGACGAGATCGCCGCGAAGAGCGCGCAGTGGATGGACGTCGTGAAGATCGGCCGCACCCACCTCGAGGACGCGGTCCCGCTGAGCGTCGGGCAGGAGTGGTCGGGGTGGGCCGCGCAGCTGCAGGCGTGCCTGGACGAGATTGGGCACGTCCGCATCGGACTGCTGGCCCTCGCCGTCGGCGGCACCGCGGTCGGCACCGGCCTCAACGCGCCGCCGGGCTTCGGGCGTGACGTCGCCGCCACCCTGGCCGACCTCACCGGCACGCCGTACGTCACCGCGCCGAACAAGTTCGCCGCGCTGGGTTCGCTGGATCCCATGGTGCGGGCGCACGCCGCGGTGCGTGGTCTGGCGGTGGCCCTGATGAAGATCGCCAACGACATGCGCTGGCTCGCGTCGGGACCCCGGTGCGGTCTCGGCGAATTGGTGCTGCCCGCCAATGAACCCGGATCGTCCATCATGCCCGGCAAGGTCAACCCGACCCAGTGCGAGGCACTGGTGATGATCGCCATTCAGGTGATGGGCAACGACGCGGCGGTGGCGCTGGCCGGCTCGCAGGGCAACTTCGAGCTGAACGCCATGCGCCCGGTCATCATCGCCAACGTGTTGCACTCCATCCGCATCCTGGCCGACGGCTGCGAGAAGTTCCTCGAATTCTCCGTTCGGGGAACCGAACTGAACACCGACCGGATCGGCCACTACGTCGACACCAGCGCCATGCTGGTCACCGCACTCAGTCCGGTGATCGGCTACCAGAACGCCGCGCACATCGCCGAGGACGCCATCGCCCGTGACATCACGCTGCGGCAGGCGGCGCTCGACTCCGGCAAGGTGACCGCCGAGCAGTTCGACTCCGTCGTCGACCCACACGACATGATCGGCGACGGGGTCGCCGGTGCCTGAGGTCGTCATGTCGTGACGGGTGATCGGGAGGCCCTCGGCACGATTCTGCGTGCCGCAGTGGCCCTGCACGGCCACGGCCAGTCGACGAGCATGACGCTGACGGCGGTGCAGCGGCTCTCGCGCGGGCTGGCGCAGCCCGCGGTCGTGGTCCCGGGGTGGGCGTCGGTCACCGTTCATGACCCCCGTGGGGGTGGCCGGGGGTCCTCGTCGCCGCGGCCCAACCCAACGCGGTCAACATGCGGCGGGTAGCGGCGGTCATGCGCGCGGTCGACGAAGCCGAGCACGGACCGCTGGACCGCGCGGAGGTCGAGCGGGCCCTGGACGCGGCCGAGACGCTACCGCCCTCGTCGACTCCGGCGTTCACCGCGGCGTGCGGTGCCGGCGCGGCGGCGCTGTCCCTGGTGTTCGGCGCCACCGACGTGCGGGTGATCGCTCTGATCGCGGTGGCCGCCGCGCTCGGCGGCCTGCTCCGGCGCCTGCTGGCCCGACTGACGGCCGACGCGCTCCTGCAGACCTTCGTCGCCGCCCTGATCGCCGGGGCGGCCGGGACCGTCGCGGGCGCGATCGGTCTGGACGCCGCCGTGGGACTGGTCGCGGTGTGCCCGGCGATGGTGCTGGTGCCCGGCCCGCAGATCCTGATCGGTGCGATGGACCTGCTGGCCGCCCGAATGTCGTTGGCCCTGGCCCGGCTTGGGTACGCGCTGCTGGTGCTGGCCGTGATCGCCGCCGGACTGATGGTCGGGCTGTGGCCCGGCGGTCAGCCGCTGCCGCTGACCTCACCGCCGGCCGACGTGCCGTTCCTGGTCGACGTCCTCGCCGCGGGCGTCGCGGCGGCCTGCTATCCGGTGTTCTTCTCGATGCCCTACCGCCTGTTGGGGTGGCCGATCGCGGTGGGCATGGCGGCGCACGCACTGCACTGGTGGGCGATCACGAGCTGGCATGCGAGCCTGCCGGTGGCCGCGCTGCTGGCGTGCCTGCTGGCGGGCACCGTCCTGACCCCACTCGCCTACGTCAAGCACATGCCCTTCGCCGCAGTCGGTTTCGCTGCCGTCGTGGCGATGGTGCCGGGCATGTACGTCTTCCGCGTCGTGGCCGGCGTGGTCGACCTCGCCGGGCGCCCGGACCAGCAGGTGCTGCTCGACGTGGTGAGCAACGGCGCCACCGCCGGCCTGACGGTCATCGGCATGGCCGTCGGACTGGCCGTGCCCAGCCGCGTGCGCGACTGGGTGCTGGCGCGCGGCGATCGCGTGTGACGACGCGCTGACGGGGTATGAAGCCACACATCACGCGAAGGGATGGCCAGTGGACGAGCAATGCCCGGGCAGCAACCGCGAACTGCCCCACGAACCCGAGCCGAACAAGGCCCAGGAGTGCCCCGAGTGCGGGCGCGGCGTCACGGTCGAGGCGCACGACACCGACGACGGCATCCGTTACGCCGTCGCGCCCCACGAGGCAGTCCTGAGCTGACACAGCCAGTTCCCAGGCGCCGGCGGAAATAGTCGCCGCGTCCGGTCGGGTTGTCCCCGACGTGAGCATCGCACGCACCGAGCACGTCATGACGCGGCTCGACATCCCCACCGGCATCCCGTTCGACGCGTTCGTCGCGGCCTTCGACCGCGAGGCACCGACGCTGGACACCGGGCCGTTCCAGGAGATCCTCGCCACCGGCGGCGACTGGGACGACGTGCGTGCGGCGATGGCGCAGCAGGCCACCCACGGCCTGGTCGTCTACGCCAAGCTCGACGCGTCCCCGCTGTTCGCGCTGGCGGGACACCGCGTTCACGCGGTGGAGTACCTCCTCGGCAACCAGGTGATCGCGGAGACGATGTTCCGCCACGACCCGCACGCGATGCTGTACGCACCGCTGCGCGTCCTGCTCTTCAGCGACGAGGACGGCGCGGCCGTGGTCGCGATCGACCAGCCGTCGACGGTGTTCGGCGGGCTGGGCCACGATGCCGTCGCCGAGGTGGGCGCGCAGCTCGACGGCAGGGTCGCCGAACTGCTGCGCGCGCTCGGGGTCGACGTCACCGACGCGCTGGAGGATCGCTGAGGACGCAGCGGAAACCCAGGTGCGTGGTCGCGCTGTCCTGGGACTGCGACGACCGCGCCGCAGGCCGGTAGCGGTGGCAGTACTCCGGCGCGCACAGGTGCGAGCCGCCCTTGATGACCTGATGGCTGGCCGGGTCGCCCGCCGGGTCGGGGCAGCACGACGTCGTCTCCCTGCCGGGCCGGTGCCGCGCGTCGTAGCGCGTCGTCGTCCACTCCCACACGTTGCCGATCATGTCGGCGAGCCCGAAGCCGTTGGGCGGGAACGTCGCCACCGGTGACGTCCCCGACCAGCCGTGCGCGCCGCGGTTGTCGTACGGAAAGCGTCCCTGCCACGTGTTGGCCATCAGCCGCCCGTCCGGCGCCGCCTCGTCGCCCCACGGATAGGTCGTCGTCGTGCCCGCCCGCGCGGCGAACTCCCACTGCGCCTCGGTCGGCAACCGGCGCCCGGCCCACGACGCATACGCCACCGCGTCCGGGTAGGCCACCTGCACCACCGGGTGCTCGGCCCGGTCGTCGATCGACGACCCCGGCCCGGCGGGGCGCCGCCAACACGCCCCGGGCACCCAGTGCCACCACTGCCGCCAGTCCCGTAGGTCCACCGGTCCCGGGGTCGGGCGGAACACCAGGGCGCCGGGCGCGAGGTCGGCGGCCGGCACGCCGGGGAACGCCGCCGGGTCCAGTGCCCGCTCGGCCACGGTGACGTAACCGGTATCCGCCACGAACGCGGCGAACTGGGCGTTGGTGACGGGGTGGCGTTCGACGGCGAAGGCCGCCACCGCGACCTCGTGCACCGGGGTCTCCTCGGGATAGAACCCGGTCGCGCCCATCGCGAACGTGCCGCCGGGCACGTCGACCAACTCCGTGAGCACGCTCCCAGGGTAGGCAGTGGACACTGATCGGGTGTCCGATGACTCCACCGCACGCCACGTGCACTTCGTCGGCGCCGGCCCCGGTGCCGCCGACCTGCTCACGGTCCGCGCCACGCGCCTGCTCGCCGATGCCGACGTGGTGCTCTTCCCCGGCACCTACCTCGACGACGGGGTGCTGGCGCACTGCTCGCCGTCGGCCGAACGCGTCGACACCGCGCACCTCGACCTCGACGCGATCGTCGCCGCCATGGTCACCGCCCACCGCGCGGGACGGCGCGTGGTCCGGTTGGTGTCGGGCGACCCGTCGATCTACAGCGCGGTGTCCGAACAGACCCGGCGCCTCGACGCCGCCGGCGTGCCGTGGACGGTGACGCCGGGCGTCCCGGCCTACGCCGCGGCGGCCGCCCGGGTGGGCCGCGAGCTGACCGTGCCGCTGGTGACGCAGTCGGTGGTGCTGACCCGGACCCAGCAACGTTCGACGGCCATGCCCGACGCCGAGTCGCTGACGGCGTTCGCCGCGACCGGCGCCACGCTGGTGCTGCACCTCGCAATCACGCGCATCCGGGCGCTGATGGCGGAGGTCGCACCGATCCTGGGCGCGGACTGCCCGGTGGCGGTGGTCTACCGCGCATCGCAACCCGGGGAGATCGTCGTGCGCGGCACCGTGGCCGACATCGCCGAGGCGACGGAGGCCGCCGACCTGCGGCAGGCGGCGGTGATCCTCGTCGGGCGCGCGCTCGGCGAGCGGCCCGATCCCTGCGCCGGCGAGAGCCACCTCTACGACGCGCAGCGCGACCGCTCCGGCTCGACGACCGGTGGCCGCCGGTGACCGACCTCTACGACGTCATCCACCGCCGCCGCGACACCCGACGCGAGTTCACTGGTCAGCCCGTGGCGCCCGCCGTGCTGCAGCGCGTCCTGGCCGCGGCACACGCGGCGCCGTCGGTCGGCATGTCGCAACCGTGGGACTTCATCCTGGTCCGCTCCCCCGCGACGCTCGACGCCTTCGCCGACCACGTACGCGCCGAACGCGACGTCTTCGCCGCCCGCCTCGACGGCGAGCGAGCCGAGACGTTCGCGCGCATCAAGATCGAGGGCATCCGGGAGTCGGGCCTGGGCGTGGTGGTCGGCTACGACGCCGCCCGCGGCGGCGCGCACGTGCTGGGCCGGCACGCGATCGACGACGCCGGGCTGTACTCCGTGGTGTGCGCGATCCAGAACCTCTGGCTCGCCGCGACCGCCGAGGGCCTGGGCGTCGGGTGGGTGTCCTTCTACCGCGAGGAGTTCCTCGCCGAGCTGGTGGGCCTGCCCGTCCACGTGCGGCCGGTCGCGTGGCTGTGCCTCGGACCCGTGGCCGACCTCCCGGACACGCCGGACCTGGAGCGCTACGGCTGGCGGCACCGCGACCCGCTGCACGCCGTCGTGCACGACGAGCGCTACGACCTCAGGCGCGCCACGCCCACTGCGTGACGGCGCGCGACGGCGTCCACCCCGTGAAGGTGCCGACCGGCGCCGCGTGCTCGACGTGGATGCGGGTGAGTTCCCCGCCACGCTCGCCGTACGCCGCGGCCAGCAGCGTCTCGGTCTCCAGCGTCACGCCGTGCACCACCAGCCGCCCGCCCGGCCGCAACGCCGCCACGCACGCCGGCAGCACCCCGGGCCGCGTCGCGCCGCCGCCGACGAAGATCGCGTCCGGGGCGGGCAGGTCGGCCAGCGCACCGGGCGCGCTGCCGTGCACGACGCGCAATGCGGGCACCCCGAGGGCACGAGCGTTGCGGCCAATCCGTTCGGCGCGGACCGCGTCGGCCTCCACCGCCACCGCGCGGCACGCCGGGTGCGCGCGCAGCCACTCGATGCCGATCGACCCGGCGCCCGCCCCGACGTCCCACAGCAGCTGCCCCGGTGCGGGAAGCAGGCGCGCGAGCGCGGCGGCCCGCAGGTCGCGCTTGGTCAGCTGGCCGTCGTGCTCGAACGCCTCGTCGGGCAGCCCGGACGCCCAGCCCGCGACGAGGGGTCCGACCGCCTCGACGGCCACCACGTTGAGCCGTGGCGACGGCCCGTCGAACGCCGCCGCCGTTGTCTCCGTTCGCGATTCGTGCGCCGCGCCGAGGTCGCCGAGCACCACCATGCGGCTGGCGCCGTAGCCGTGCGCGGTGAGCAGCGCCGCGAGGTCGGCCGGCGTGCGATCGTCGGCGGACAGCACCAGCACCCGCCGGTCGGGGGCCAGCTCGCGCAGCACTGCGTGCACGTCGCGGCCCACCGCGCTGACGACGACGGCGGATTCCGCCGACCATCCGAGCCGCGCGCGGGCCAGGGCCACCGACGACACGTGCGGGACGACGCTCACCCGATCGGGACCGAGGACCTCGACGAGGGTGCTGCCAATGCCGCTGACCATCGGGTCGCCGGACGCCAGCGCCACGGTGCGGTGACCCGCACACTCGATCAGCACGGCCTCCAGCCCGGCCCGCAGCGGCGACGGCCACGCCGTCCGACGCTGACCCGCGACGGCGGGCAGCAGGTCCAGCTGACGCGGCGCGCCGAGCACCACCTCGGCCGCGACGATGACGTCGCGGACGGCCTCCGTCAGGCCCGACCAGCCGTCCGCACCCACTCCGACGACGGTCAGACGCACGTCACCGAGGCTCACGGCGGCGATGCTAGCGTAGGAGCGCGAGGTGCCCCGCCAGCCTCGCGAGCCCGTGCCGGCGATCTAGAGCGGAGCCTCCATGCAGCAGCTGTACCCCTTCCCGGCCGTCGTCGGCGGGGATCCCGACGCCCCCGGCGGTCTCGACGACATGGCCCTGGCGCTGGTGCTGTGCGCCATCGACCCGGCCATCGGCGGGGTGCTGGTGCGCGGCGAGAAGGGCACCGCCAAGTCGACGCTGGTGCGCGCGCTCGCCCACGTGCTGCCGCACATCGACGTGGTGGCCGGCGACCGGTTCTCCACCGACCCCGCCGATCCGCAGCCACTGTCGCCCGACGGGCCGTTCGCCGACGACGCCGCCGTCGAGACCCGGCCGGTGCGCCTGGTCGAGCTGCCCGTCGGCGCCACCGAGGACCGGGTGGCCGGATCCATCCACCTGGAACGCGCGCTGCGCGACGGCGCCGTGGCCTTCGAACCCGGCCTGCTCGCCCGCGCGCACCGCGGCATCCTGTACGTCGACGAGGTCAACCTGCTGCACGACCACCTGGTGGACCTGCTGCTCGACGCCGCCGCCATGGGCCGGCTCACCGTCGAGCGCGACAACGTATCCGTCACGCACGCAGCACGTTTCGTGCTCGTCGGCACCATGAACCCGGAGGAGGGCGAGCTGCGCCCGCAGCTGCTCGACCGCTTCGGGCTCACCGTCGAGGTGGCCGCGCCACGCGACCCAGCGCAGCGCGCCGAGGTGGTGCGCCGCCGGCTGGCGTTCGATGCCGACCCGGTCGCCTTCCGCGCCGCGTGGGCCGACGCCGAGGACCGGCTACGCGCGCGGATCACCGCCGCCCAGGAGGCGCTGCCCGCCGTCGAGATCACCGCGGCCGCACTGCTGAAGGTGGCCGAGCTGTGCGCGGCGTTCGGGGTGGACGGCATGCGCGCCGACATCGTCACCGCACGCACCGCGGCCGCCCACGCCGCATGGCAGGGCCGCACCGACATCACCGTCACCGACCTGCGGGTCGCCGCGAAACTCGCACTGCCGCACCGTCGTCGGCGCAACCCGTTCGACACACCGGGTCTCGACGACGCCGAACTCGACGACATGCTGCCGCCCGACGACCCGGACGGCGGCGGCGACGGTGGGCCGGGTGACGGTCCCGACGACGATCCCGACCCGCCCGGTGGCGAGCCGCCCAGCGAGTCGGCCACCGAGCCGTCGGCCGCGCCGCCCGACGCCGGCGCCGGCGGCACCCCTCCGCCGGCCGCGCCGGTGCCCGGCGGCACGCCGTACGCGACCCGGCTGTTCACCGTCACCGGCGTGGGCGACGGCCAGGCCGGCCGGCGCAGCCGCGCCCGCACCAGCTCCGGTCTGCGCACCGGCTCGACCCCGCACGGCGGCACCGGCATTCACCTGCTGGAGACCGTCCGTGCCGCCGCCCCGCACCAGCGTGGGCGCGGCCGCACCGCCGGGCGGCTCGTCCTGCGCGCCGACGACGTCCGGCGCGCGGTGCGCGAGGGCCGCGAGGCCAACCTGGTGCTGTTCGTCGTCGACACCTCGGGCTCGATGGCCGCCCGCGAGCGCATGCAGCAGGTGAAGACCGCCATCCTGTCGCTGCTGCTGGATGCCTACCGTCGCCGGGACCGGGTGGCGCTGGTGACGTTCCGCGACCGGGGCGCCGACCTCGCGCTGCCGGCCACCCGCAGCGTGGACGTCGCCGCGCGGCGCCTCGACGACCTGCCCGCCGGCGGCCGCACACCGCTCGCCGAGGGGCTCGTCGAGGCCGCCGAGGTGGTGCGCCGGGAACGGCTGCGCGACCCGTCGCGACGTCCGCTGCTGGTGGTGGTCACCGACGGCCGCGCCACCGCGGGCACCGACGCCGTCGCACGCTCCCGACGGGCCGCGGATCACTTGCGCCAACAGGGTGTTTCGGGCGTCGTCGTGGACTGCGAGAGCGGGCGGATGCGCATGGGGCTGGCCCAACGGCTGGCGACCCACCTCGGCGCCGACCACGTCCCGCTGGCGCGCGTCGACGCCCGCGCGCTCACCGACATCGTCCGCGACGCCACCCGGGGGGCCGCCTGATGCCGCAGGGACAGCCGGTCACCGTTCCCGACGACAACCTCACCACCCGGCAGCGGCGCAACCGGCCGCTGCTCATCGTGCACACCGGCGACGGCAAGGGAAAGTCCACCGCCGCCTTCGGTCTCGCGCTACGCGGCTGGAACCAGGGCTTCGACATCGGCGTGTTCCAGTTCGTCAAGTCGGCCAAGTGGCGCATCGGCGAGCAGACCGTGCTGGAACGGCTCGGCGCGCTGCACGCCGAGACCGGTGAGGGCGGGCCGGTGCAATGGCACAAGATGGGCTCGGGCTGGTCGTGGAGCCGCAAGGCCGGCGACGAATCCGACCACGCCGCAGCGGCCGTCGAGGGCTGGCGCGAGATCCAGCGCCGCCTCGCCGCGCAGACCCACGACCTGTACGTGCTCGACGAGTTCACCTACCCCATCGCCTGGGGATGGATCGACGTCGACGACGTGGTGGCGACACTCGCACAGCGACCCGGCCGCCAGCACGTCATCGTCACCGGCCGCCGCGCCGACCCCAAGCTCGTCGAGATCGCCGAGCTCGTCACCGAGATGGGCAAGGTGAAGCACCCCATGGACGCCGGCCAGAAGGGCCAGCGAGGCATCGAGTGGTGACCGCCGCACTGGCCCGCGTGGTGATCGCCGCGCCGGCGTCCGGGCACGGCAAGACCACCGTCGCCACCGGCCTGATGGCGGCGATCGCCGCGCGGGGCCACACCGTGTCCGGCCACAAGGTGGGCCCGGACTTCATCGACCCCGGCTACCACGCGCTGGCCACCGGCAGACCCGGGCGCAACCTCGACCCGTACCTGTGCGGCGAGCACCGCGTCGTCCCCCTGCTGCGGCACGGCGCGGCGGGCGCCGACGTCGCCGTCGTCGAGGGCGTGATGGGGCTCTTCGACGGGCGCCTCGGCACCGAGGGCGAGGCGTCCACCGCGCACGTCGCGGCGCTGACCGCCACCCCGGTGGTGCTGGTGGTCGACGTGTCGCACGCCTCCCGCACGCACGCCGCCGTGGTGGCGGGCATCGCCGCGTTCGATCCCGCGGTGCGCGTGGCGGGCGTCGTGCTGAACAAGGTCCGCACCCAGCGCCACGCCGACGAGGTCGTCCGGGCGTTGCAGCGCACCGGCATTCCGGTGCTCGGCATTCTGCCGCGCGACGCGGGCGTCGAGACGCCGTCGCGGCACCTCGGGCTGGTGCCCGCCGCGGAGCGCGCCGAGTCGGCGGCCACGCTGGCACGGATGGCGGCCGTCATCGAGGAGCACGTCGACGTCGGCGCCGTCCTCGACATCGCCCGTACGGCACCGGCTCTGGACGTGCCGCCGTGGGATCCCGCCGCGGAGGTCACCGCTGCGACGCGGCACCGGCCGGTGGTGGCGATGGCAGGCGGGCGGGCGTTCACGTTCCGCTACGCCGAGACCGAGGAACTGCTGCGCGCCGCGGGCTGCGACGTGGTCGACGTCGATCCGCTCGTCGACGCCGACCTGCCGTCCGGCACGGCGGGCATCTACCTCGGCGGCGGCTTCCCCGAGGTGCACGCGGCCGAATTGGCCGGCAACACGGCGCTTCTCGCAACGCTGCGGGCGGCGATCGCCGACGGCGTGCCGACCGTCGCCGAGTGCGCCGGGCTCACCTACCTGTGCGCCACGCTCGACGGCACGGCGATGATCGGTGCGCTGCCCGCGACCGCGGCGATGACCCCGAAGCTGGTGCTGGGCTACCGCGCCGCGACGTCACCGCACGACACGCTGCTGGCCGCCGCCGGCGACGAGGTCACCGGACACGAATTCCACCGCACCCGGGTGACTCCGTGCGAGGGCGTCCGCTCGGCGTGGGTGATGCACGGCATCGGCGAGGGCTTCGGTGGCCCAACGCTGCACGCGTCGTACCTGCACACCCACTGGGCCGGCCATCCGCGGTTGGCGCAGCGGTTCGCCGACGCCGTGCACGCGACGGCGCGATGATTCCCGCCGCCTCAGAGCGTCAGCACGCGCCCGGCGATCACCAGGTGCACCTCGTCGCACACCGTGGCCACGCGTTGGTTGACCGTGCCCAGAACGTCGCGGAACAGCACTCCGGAGCGGTGCGACGGCACCACGCCGAGGCCCACCTCGTTGCTCACCACCACGGCGTCGTCGACGGTGCGCAGCGCCCCGCACAGCGCGTCCAGGCGCTCGTCGACCGCGGTATGCACCTCCGGGGCCGGGCAGTCCCAGAGGCCGTCGTCGAGGATCGCCACGACCCACGTGCCGAGGCAGTCGACGAGCACCGGGCCGGCCGCCACCCCCAGCGCCGCCGCGACGTCCGTGGTCTCCACCGTGGTCCAGTCCGCCGGGCGGGTCGCGCGGTGCCGCGCGACGCGGTCGTCCCAGTCCGGGTCCGAGCCGTCCGCGGGCCGGCCGGGTGCGACGTAGGTGACGCCCGTCGCGGTCCGCAGCAGCTGCTCGGCGTGCCGCGACTTTCCGGACCGCACGCCGCCGGTGACCAGGATCCGCACGCCGCCATCCTAGGGGCGGGCCGGCCGTGCGACCGCTGACGGCGCGGGCGGCGGGCCTGCTGCTCGGCCACGCCGCCGACCGCGTGCTCGGCGACCCGCGCCGCTTCCACCCCGTCGCCGGGTTCGGCCGCACGGCGGCCGCGCTGGAACGCGTGAGCTACGCCGACGACCGCCGCCGCGGCATCCTGCACGAGGCGGTGCTGGTCGGTGGCGTCACCGCCGCCGCGCAATACGCCCAGCGCCGAGCGCGGTCGCCGCTCGCCGCGACGCTGCTGACCGCCGTAGTGACGTGGGCGGTGCTGGGTGGGCGGTCCCTGGAGCGCGAGGCCACCGCGGTGGCGGCACTGCTCGACGGCGGCGACCTCGACGGCGCCCGGCAGCGGCTGCGCAACCTGGTCGGACGCGATACCGCCGCCCTGTCGCCCGACGAGATCGCCCGCGCCGTCGTCGAATCCGTCGCGGAGAACACCAGCGACGCCGTCGTCGCGTCGCACCTGTGGGGTGCCGTGGCGGGCGTGCCTGGCCTGGTGACGCACCGCGCCGTCAACACCCTCGACGCCATGATCGGTCACCACAGTGCCCGCTACGAGCAGTTCGGCTGGGCGGCAGCGCGCGTCGACGACGTCCTCGGCCTACCGGGCGCCCGCCTGGGCGGGTTGCTGACCGTCACCGCCGGACCGGACCGGCGCGGCGCCTGGGTGGCGTGGCGGCGCGACGCGCGGCGCCACCCCAGCCCCAACGCCGGCGTCGTCGAAGCGAGTTTCGCCGGGGCGTTGGGCATACGGCTGGGCGGGGTGAACACCTACTACGGCAACCGGCGCGAACACCGCGCGCTGATGGGCCAGGGCCGACCTCCGGTGCCCGCCGACATTGCGCCGGCGGTCCGGCTCGCGCGCACCGTCGGCTGGGGCGCGGCCGTCGTCGCCGCCGCGGCCTGCCTGGTGCGCGGCCGCTAGTCGAGGCGGCGCAGCCCCGCGACCCAGGCCAGCACGTCCTCGACGTCGTGCACGACGCGCACACCGGCCGGTATCGGAGGCCGGCGCACGATCACCACCGGGAGGCGGAGTTCCTCGGCGGCAACGAGTTTGGGCCAGGTGTACTCGCCGCCGGAGTCCTTGGTCACCAGTACGTCGGCGCGGTGTTCGCGCAACAGTGCGCGCTCACCGTCGGCCGCGTAGGGCCCGCGGTCGTGCACCACGCGCCAGCCCGGGGGCAGGGCGATCTCCGGGTCGTCCACCACGCGCGCCAGCACCGCGGCGTCGGCCAGGGGGCCGACGAATTGGTGCAGCTGCTGGCGTCCCACCGTCAGCACCGGCCGGGTGCCCCGGGCGTGGGTCGCGGCGGCCGCCTCGGCGTGCGTGTCCACCCAGTGCCAGGACGGTCGCGCACGGTCCGCCCACCCGGGCCGCTGCAGCCGCAGCAGCGGGCGGGCCTCGGCGGCGCAGGCGAGCGCGGCGGTGGCCGAGATGGTCGCCGCGAACGGGTGGGTGGCATCGACGACGGCATCGAATTGCGCGAGCGCCGAACGCAATCCGTCGACGCCCCCGAAGCCGCCGATGCGTACCGACCCGACCGGCAGCCGAGGCCGGGCCACCCGGCCCGCGAGCGAACTGGTCACCGGCACGCCGGCGTCGACCAGCCGCCGCGCCAGCGTGCGGGCCTCGGCCGTGCCGCCCAGCAGCAGGATCCGCGCGCCGGTCACGGCGCACCCGGCGGCAGGAACGGCAGCCCGTCGGGCGCGCCGCGGGTCGCTAGCTCGAGCAGCGCGTCGACGTCGAGGTGCTCCTCGACGAGGTCGCCGAGCAGGTCGAGGCGGCGCCGGCGCGCCGCGGCGAAGGACGCCCCCGACGCTGGGAGGCCGAGCGTCTCGCGCAGCAGCGCCGCCCGCAGCGCGTCCCCCTCCAGCGAGCCGTGCCACATCGTGCCGAAGACCAACCCGGCGCGGGCACCGCCGAGGAAGTCGTCGGCGGCGTCGCCGCGGGTGACGCGGCCGTGGTGGATCTCGTAGCCCGACGCGGGCGCGCCGAGGCCCGTTCCGCTCGGCAGCCGCAGCACCTTCTCCGCACCGAACGTCGTCTCGACGTCCAGCAGGCCGAGGCCGTCGACCGTCGCCGGCGAGCCTTCGACGCCGTGCGGATCGCGGATCGTGCGGCCCAACATCTGGAAGCCGCCGCAGATGCCGAGCAGCGGCTTGCCCGCGGCGGCGTGCGCGAGCACCGCACGGTCCAACCCGCGCGCCCGCAGCCACGCGAGGTCGGCGATCGTCGCGCGCGTGCCCGGCAGTACCAGCAGGTCCGCGTCGGCGAGTTCGCGTGCGTCGCTGGCGAACACGACGTCGAGCCCCGGCTCCAGACCGAGGGCGTCGACGTCGGTGAAGTTGCTGATACGCGGCAGCCGCACCACCACCACCCGGCGGGCGCCGGTGCCCGCCGCGCGACGGCCCGCCAGGTCGAGGGCGTCCTCGGAGTCGAGCCACACGTCGCCGCGCCACGGCAGCGTGCCGTACACCGTCCGTCCGGTGAGGCGTTCGAGGTCGCGCAGTCCGGGCGCCAGCAGGTCGGTTGCACCGCGGAACTTGTTGACCACGAAGCCCGTCACCAGCGCCTGGTCGGCGGGCGACAGCAGCGCGACGGTGCCGAGGAAGGCGGCGAACACGCCGCCGCGGTCGATGTCGCCGACGACGATCGTCGGCAGCCCGGCGTGCCGCGCCAGCCCCATGTTGACGTAATCGCCTGCCCGCAGGTTGATCTCGGCGGGGCTGCCCGCTCCCTCGGCGAGGACGACGTCGTAGCGGTCGGCGAGGTCGTCGAACGCGCGGTGCGCGGCCTCGGCGAGCGGCCGCCGGCCCTCGAGCCAGTCCGAGGACGCCACCTCGCCCCAGGGCCTGCCCATGAGGACGACGTGGCTGCGCTGGTCGCTGCCCGGTTTTAGCAGCACCGGGTTCATCGCCGGCTCGGGGGTCGCCTCGGCGGCGAGCGCCTGCACCCACTGCGCGCGGCCGATCTCCACTCCGGCGCCGTCGGCGCCGGGGCACACCATGGAGTTGTTGCTCATGTTCTGCGCCTTGTACGGCGCCACCCGGACGCCACGGCGGGCCAGCGCGCGGCACAGCCCGGTGGTGACCGCGCTCTTGCCGGCGTCGCTGGTGGTGCCCGCGATGAGCAGGCCCGCCATCAGCCGCTCCTCAGCAGGTAGACGTCCATCACCCAGCCGGCCTCCGCCTTCGCGGCGGCGCGCTCGGCGGCGATGCGTCCGACGACGTCGGCGAGCCTGCCGGTGACCAGCCGCTCCCCCACCGCGCCGAGGTTGGCGCCCCACCACACCGTCCAGTCGTCTAGGCCGGCCAGGTCGAGCCGCTCCGGCGGCGGGTTGAGCATGGTGACGACGTTGTCCTGGCCGGCGGCGACGGCCGCGGCGAGTGTGCGGCCCGTGGTGACGTGCACGGCGCGGCCCACCTCGTGCAGCACGATGCGGTGCCGAGCGGCCAGCAGCTGCGGCGCGCTGATGCCGGGCAGCACGTCGAATTCCAGTGCGACACCGAGGTTCTGGATGCGTTCGACGACGCGGATGGTCGAGTCGTACAGCGCCGGGTCGCCCCACACCAGGAACGCCGCCGTGCCGCCGCGCGCGCGCAGTTCCGCGGCGTAGCGCTCGGCGCGGGCGGCGTGCCAGTCGGCGACCGCTGCGGCGTAGCCGCGGTCGTCGAGGCCCGTTGACCGGTCGCGCGGCGGGTCGGGCACCTCGACGATCTCCGGTCCGCCGTGCGCGTCGACGATTGCGCGGCGCAGCGCGAGCAGACCGTCGTCGTCACCGACCCCGCTCTCGCCCTTGTCGGCGGCGAGCACGTAGTCGCACCCGCGCAGCGCATCGGCGACCTCCGGGGTGACGTGCCGGGGCCCCATGCCGACGCCGAGAATGCGGACCCGGACCGGGTCAGCCACCCGCGCGGCTCTCGAGGTCGCCCTCGACGTCGAGGTAGGCCTGCTGCAGCGCGGCGAGCGTCTCCGGTGACGGGTCGGCCCACAGGCCGCGGTCGGCCGCCTCCTGCAGGCGCTCCACCATGCCGTGCAGGGCCCAGGGATTCGAGCGGTCCAGGAACTCGCGGGTCTCGGGGTCCAGCACGTAGGACTGCGCGAGCTTCTCGTACATCCAGTCGTGCACCACGCCGGCGGTGGCGTCGAAGCCGAACAGGTAGTCGACGGTGGCGGCCAGTTCGAAGGCGCCCTTGTAGCCGTGCCGGCGCATCGCGGAGATCCACCGCGGGTTGACCACCCGCGCACGGAACACCCGCGCCGTCTCCTCGCCGAGGGTGCGGGTGCGCACGGCGTCCGGCGACGTCGAATCCCCCACGTAGGCGCGGGGATCGGAGCCGGTGAGCGCCCGCACCGTGGCGATCATGCCGCCGTGGTACTGGAAGTAGTCGTCGCTGTCGGCGATGTCGTGCTCGCGGGTGTCGATGTTCTTCGCCGCCACCTTGATCCGCGCGTAGTTGGTGCGCATGTCGTCGGCGGCGGCCGCACCGTCGAGGCCGCGGCCGTAGGCGAAACCGCCCCAGGCCGTGTACACCTCGGCGAGGTCCTTGTCGTCACGCCAGGTGCCGGCCTCGACGACCTGCAGGATGCCGGCGCCGTAGGACCCCGGCTTGGAGCCGAAGACGCGGGTGGTGGCGCGCCGCTCGTCGCCGTGGGCAGCGAGGTCGGCGCGGGCGTGCGCGGCGACGTAGTTCTGCTCGTCCGGTTCGTCGAGCAGCGCCACCATCCGCACCGCGTCGTCGAGCATCGTCACCACGTGCGGGAAGGCGTCACGGAAGAAGCCGGAGATGCGAACCGTCACGTCGATGCGCGGGCGGCCCAGCTCGTCGAGCGGCACCACCTCCAGGCGGCTGACCCGTCGCGACGCCTCGTCCCACTCCGGACGGACGCCCAGCAGCGCCAGCACCTCGGCCACGTCGTCGCCCGACGTGCGCATGGCGCTGGTGCCCCACACCGACAGCCCGACCGACTCCGGGTAGGAGCCGGTGTCGTCGAGGTAGCGCCGGCACAGCGATTCGGCCATGGCCTGTCCGGTCTGCCACGCGAGCCGCGACGGCACCGCGCGCGGGTCGACGGTGTAGAAGTTGCGCCCGGTCGGCAGCACGTTGACCAGGCCGCGCAGCGGCGAGCCGGACGGGCCGGGGCGCACGAAGCCGCCGTCGAGCGCGTGCAGCACGGCGTCGAGTTCGCTTGCCGTGCCGGCCAATCGGGGCACCACCTCCTCTGCGGCGAACCGCAGCACGGCCCGCACGTCGGGGTCGACGGTCAGCGTGTCGGAGGTTTGCGGCGCCCAGTGTGCCGCCTCCATGGCCTCGACGAGACCGCGTGCCCGCGTCTCGATCTCGTCGACGGCGGTGGTCTCGGCACCCTCCTTGAGGCCCAGTGCGGCACGCAGGCCGGGGACGGCGTGGTCCTTGCCACCCCACACCTGCGCGGCGCGCAGGATCGCGAGCACCAGGTTGACCCGCGCCTCGCCGACCGGGGCGCCGCCGAGCACGTGCAGGCCGTCGCGGATCTGGGCGTCCTTGATCTCGCACAGCCAGCCGTCGACGTGCAGCAGGAAGTCGTCGAACTCCTCGTCGTCGGGACGGTCGTCGAGGCCGAGGTCGCGGTGCATCTCCGCCGCGCGCATGAGGTTCCAGATCTCGCCGCGGATCGCCGGCAGCTTGGCCGGATCCATGGCGGCGATGTTGCCGTACTCGTCGAGCAGCTGCTCGAGCCGGGCGATGTCGCCGTAGCTCTCGGCGCGGGCCATCGGCGGGATCAGGTGGTCGACGATCGTCGCGTGCGCGCGCCGCTTGGCCTGGGCGCCCTCACCGGGGTCGTTGACGAGGAACGGATAGATGAGCGGCAGGTTGCCGAGCACCGCGTCGGTGGCGCACGCCGCCGACAGCGCGGCGTTCTTGCCGGGCAGCCACTCCATCGAGCCGTGCTTGCCGAGGTGCACCACCGCGTGCGCGCCGAAGCCGTGCTCGAGCCACCGGTAGGCCGCCAAGTAGTGGTGACTGACCGCGAGGTCGGGATCGTGGTAGATGGCCACCGGGTTCTCGCCGAAGCCGCGGGGCGGCTGGACCATCAGCACGACGTTGCCGGATCGCAGTGCGGCGAGCACGATCTCGCCGGCGTCGTTGACGAACAGCGTGCCGGGTGCCGGTCCCCACGCCCGGGCGATCTCGTCGCGCAGCTCGGCGGGCAGGTCGGCGGTCCAGGCGGCGTACTGCTCGGCGGTGACGCGGACCTGCGCGTCGGTCAGCTGCGCGGAGGTCAGCCACGCCTCGTCCTGGCCGCCGGCCTCGATGACGGTGTGGATCAGCCGGTCGCCGGCGACGGTCTCGTCGTCGATGTCCAGCACCCCGAAGCCGTCGCCGACGTCGTAGCCGGCCGCCGCGAGGCGGTGCAGCAGCCGCACCGCCGACGCCGGGGTGTCCAGGCCGACGGCGTTGCCGACGCGGGAGTGCTTGGTGGGGTACGCCGAGAGGACCAGGGCGAGTTTCTTCTCGGCGTTCGGCAGGCGGCGCAGCCGGGCGTGGTTGACCGCGATGGCGGCCACGCGGGCGCAGCGCTCGGCGTCGGCGACGTAGTGCGGCAGCCCATCGTCGTCGACCTCCTTGAAGGAGTACGGCGCGGTGATGATGCGGCCGTCGAACTCGGGGATGGCGATCTGGGTCGCGGAGTCTAGGGGGGTGACGCCGTCGTCGTTGGCCTCCCACTCCGCGCGCGACGACGTCAGGCACAGTCCCTGCAGGACGGGCACGTCCATCGCGGCGATGCGTTCGATGTCCCAGGACGCGTCGTCCTCGCCGGCGCTCGCCATCGCGGACTTCGAGCCGCCGGCGGCGAGCATGCTGACGACGATGGCGTCGAGGGTGCCGAGTGCGTCGAACAGCGCGTCCGGGGCGCTGCGCAGCGACGAGGCGAAGATCGGCACGCCGATGGCGTCGCCGGTCGCGTCAATGGCGTCGGCGAGCGCGTGCGCGAAGGCCGCGTTGCCGCTGACCTCGTGGGCGCGGTAGTACAGCACGCCGACCCGGGCCCGCCCGTCCGGCGCGGCCGCGGCCGGCCGGGCGGCCAGCCCCCACTCCGGGATGGTGACGGGCTCGTCGAAGCCCTCACCGGTGAGCAGCACGGTGTCGCACAGGAAGGCGTGCAGCTGACCGAGGTTGGCCGGTCCTCCCTCGGCCAGGTAGGCGTGCGCCTGAGCGGCCAGCCCGATGGGCACCGTGGACTGCTCCATGAGTTCAGGGCTGGGGGCGCGTTCGCCGCCCAGCACCACCAGCGGCCGCCCGGTGGCGCGCAGCGCGGTGAGTTCGTCGGCGACCTCGGCCGAGGAGCCGAGCACCCGTAGCACCACGACGTCCACGTCGCCGAGGCCGGCGTCGACCCCGTGGCGCGCCGGGTTGGCCAGCACGTAGGCGGCGCCGCTGGCCCGGGCGGACAGCAGGTCGGTGTCCGACGTCGACAGCAGGGCGATGCGCCGGGTGCGGCCGTCGGTCGGCTCCGGGGTGGTCTCGGTTGCGGCGTCGGATGCGGCCTCGAATGCGGCAGGGTGCATGGGTCCTCCTCGGGGTTCGCGCCCCGTGCGGTCGGATGCCCCGTGACCAGTGTCTGGCTCGGGCCCGGGCGTGGCCGGGACCCTCACAGTGGCGGAACCGCCCCGGAGTCGCACCGGGTTCCTGTCGCCACGAGACCTAACCGGCTCAGCTTAGGGGGTGGTGATGCCTCCCACAGCATGCATGCAAGCTTGCATGCAAGGCGTAGCGTGAGCGGACGTGACAGCCATCCAGGAGTCGAGCAGTCAGCGCGCCTATCAGGCGACCAAGGACGAGATCCTGTCCGGCGGCATGCGCGGCGGACAGCTGCTCAGCGAGGTCGAGGTCGCCGCGCGACTCGGCGTGAGCCGCACCCCGGTCCACGAGGCATTCCTCCGGCTGGCCGCCGAGGACCTGCTCGAACTGCTGCCGCGCCGCGGCGCCGTGGTGGTCGCGATGTCCGCACAGGACGCCACCGACCTGCTCGAGATGCGGCTCGCGCTGGAGACCGCGGCCGTGCGGCGGCTCTGCCGCACCCCCGCCGACGTCGACCGACTGTTCGGCGACCTCACCGCGCTGCTCGACGCCCAGCGCCGCGGCGTGGACGCCGGGGACGCCGAGCAGTTCGCCGCCGCCGACGACGCCTTCCACCGCCGCATCGTCGACGTCGCGGGCAACGGGCTGGCACGCCGCTTCTACGGCTCGCTGAGCGACCGGCAGCGCCGGATGATCGCCTCGGCGGCACAGTCCGATGCGCACCGCCTGGAGCTGCTGATCGACGAGCATCGCCGGCTGGCGGCCGCGATCGAGCGGTGTGACGTCGAGGAGTTCGAGGCGGCGCTGCTCGCGCACCTCGAGGCGACCTACCGGGTGGTGCTGCGATGAGGGCCCGCGTCCCGGCCTGGCTGGCCGTCGCCTTCGCCGCGTTCTGCTGCGGCTGGGGCGGCAACCAGTTCACCCCCCTGCTCATCGCCTACGCCCAGCACGGCGGATACACCCGCGTCGACGTCGACGTGCTGCTCGGCGCGTACGTGCTGGGTCTGGTGCCCGGCCTGCTCGTCGCCTCGGCACTGTCGGACCGGCACGGCCGGCGCGCGGTCATGGCCGCGGGCGTCGCGAGCGCTGCGCTCGGCAGCCTCGTCATCGCCGCCGGGGACGTCGCGGGGTTCTGGGCGCTGTTCGGCGGCCGGCTGTTCAGCGGGCTGTCGGTCGGCATCGCCATGGCCGTCGGTTCGGCGTGGATCACCGAGCTGTCCCGGCCGCCGTTCGGCGACGCGTCGCCCGGCGCCGGTGCGCGGCGGTCGTCGATCTGCCTCACGCTCGGGCTAGGCGTCGGCCCGTTGTGCGCGGGTCTGCTCGCTGCCTTCGCCCCGCTGCCGCTGGTGCTGACCTACCTGGTGCATGCCGCGCTGTGCGTGCCCGCGCTGTGGGCGGTGCTGCGGCTCGGCACCGAGACGAGGACCGAGACCCGCACCGAGGCGGGCGCCCGCGGCTTCCTGCGCAGCCTCGCCGTGCCCGCCGCCGGGCACCGCCGCTTCACGCACGTGGTGGTGCCGATGGCGCCGTGGATCTTCGGGTCCGCGGCCATCGCGTACGCCATCGTGCCGTCCCTGGTCGCCGACGAACTGGGCTCGTGGGCGCTGCTCTACACCGCCGGGTTGACGGTGCTGACGCTGACCTGCGGCGTGCTGGTGCAGCCGATCGCCCGCCGCCTCGACGACCAGTCGAGCGCCCGCGCGGTGGTCGTGTCGATGGTGCTGATGACGGTCGGGGTGTTCGCCGCGGTGGCCACCGCCGTCACCGCGTCGCCGGTGCTCGCCGTCCTGGTGGCCATGCTGCTCGGCTGCGCCTACGGCATCGCGGTCGTGTCGGGACTGCTCGAGGTGCAGCGCATCGCCGAGCCCGACGAGTTGGCGGGCATGACCGGGGTCTACTACTCGCTGGCCTACGTCGGGTTCCTGCTGCCGGCCGCGCTCGCGGCGCTGGCGCACTGGTTCGGCTATCCGGTGATGCTCACCGCGGTGGGCGTGCTGGCCGCGGCCTGCGCGGTGCGGTGTGCATCCGGGTGGTCGCGGCATCTCCCGCCCCGGCAGCACCCGGCGTCAGGGCCGGCCGGCGAGCCCGAGGAGGAAGCGCTGCACGCTGCGCGCCAGTGACGGCGGCGTCCGGTCGGGGTCCATCAGGTCGTTCTCCGCGAACAGGCTGACCTCCCCGGCTACGTCGTCCTCGGTGAAGGGCAACAGCGTCTTGCCCTGACCGCGCAGCGTCTCCACGGCGGTGAGGAACGTGCCCGACGTGGCCACGGCCTCCTCGAAGTGCGCCGACGTGACGCCGAGCTGCTCGGCCACCAGCCGGTTGCGGAACGCGGCGATCGCCGCGCGGACGTCCTCGCGGCCGTCGGCATGCGATTCGATGGCGAGGTCGCATTCGCTGTCGAAGCCCAGCGAGCGGTTGTTGAGGTTGGACGAGCCGATGCGCAGCAGCCGGTCGTCGACCGCGAGGATCTTGGAGTGCACGTAGATCGACGTGCCGCCGTCGGTCACCGGCCAGTAGACGCCCAGCCTGCCGTGTTCGTCGGCCGCCCACAGCACCTCGAGCAGGCGTGCGCGGGCGCTGTCCATCGACACTTCTTCGAGCCGGCTCTCCGAGCGGCGCGGCAACACGATGACCACCTCGGGGCCGTCGGGTTCGCGCAGCCGGGCGGCCAGCCGGTCGGCGAGGCTGCGCGATGCGAGGTACTGGTTCTCCAGGTAGATGACGTCCCGCGCGGCCGCGATCGCGGCGAAGTTCAGCGCCTCCACCTCGCGCACCTCGAGGCGGCGCCGCAACGTCGGCATGGTCCGGGCGATGCCGACGTCGACGTGGGTCAGGGTCACCGGCAGGTCGTGCGGCCACACCTCGTGCTCGCCGACGTCGGTGGGCAGCGAGCGGCCGGTGGCCACCCGCCAGCGGTCGCGCGCCAACTCCCCGAAGGCGCGTGCCGCGGCGCCGTCGACGGCGGCCGCCACCTCGTGCCGCGGGCCGTAGGGCCGGTTGCCGGTGCGCCGGCCCTCGTCGACGTCGAGGTGTTCGGAGACGTCCCAGCGGTCGAGCGTGATGTCGATGCCCCCGCAGAACGCCACCGCGTCGTCGACCACCACGATCTTCTGGTGGTGCACGGCGCCCGTGGGGTGGGCGCCGTCGACGGCGAGGTGCAGACGCTTGGCGGTGAATCGGTTGGCCAGTGAGACCGGCGTGATGCCGTACCAGAGCCCGTCGAACGCCGGCAGCAGCCGCAGGTTGGACTTGAGCAGGTGGATCTCGAGGTCGGGACGCTTCCACAGCAGCCAGTGCAGGAAGGTGCCGAGCTGGTTGGGGCCCGGCAGCGTCTTGCCGCGACGCTCGAAGTTCGTGGCGGCGTCGAAGTCCCAGCCGATCAGCAGGATCCGGTGCCGCGCGCGCAGCATCGCCGCCTTGACGTGGCGGAGGTAGTCGGCGCCGTCGACGATGCAGGCGTACCGGTCGGCGCCGGTGACGCGCCAGCACGTCTCCCCCGGGACGAGGAGTCTGTCGGCGCTCACGTCGACCCGCCGAACCGGTCTGCCGGGCGATTCACGATGAGCAGGGTACCCAGGGTCCGCCCCAGCCAGCCATGACGTCGGCGTGACGTGTACCGCGCTTCACCGCCGCGGGATGCGCCCCAGCCAGTCGAACGGGTCCGTCGCGGCCTGGTACTCGAGGCCGACCAGGCCCCGGTAGCCGCGCTCGGCGAGGCGCGCGAGGTGGCCGACCAGGTCGACGGTGCCGGTGCCGGGCGCCCCGCGACCGGGGGCGTCGGCGATCTGCACGTGGGAGATGCGGGCCGTGTGCCGGTCGATCACCGCGGCGACGTCGTCGCCGTTGACGTGCAGGTGGTAGAGGTCGGCGAGCAGGCCGAGCGCCGGGGCACCGGTCTCGTCGCGCACCCGGTCGAGGACGGCGAGCGCGTCGGCCGCGGTGCGCAGCGGGTAGTCGGCGATGCCGCTGAGCGGTTCGAGTACCACCGTCGCCTCGATGCTCGCCGCCCGCGTCGCCGCGTAAGCAAGGTTGGCGACGGCCTCGTCGTCCTGCGCGCCCACGTCCAGCCCGGCGCGGCGGTTGCCGTACAGCGCGTTGAACACCTCGACGCCGAGACGCGCACCGATGCCCACGGCGACGTCGACGGCATCACGGAACTCGCTGCGACGCAAAGGGTCCGACAGGAGACCCCGCTGCCCGGCGGCCATGTCACCCGCGGCGAAGTTCAGCCCGCTCAGCCGAACACCGGCGTCGCCCACCGCGCGGGTGAAGGCGTCGACCTCGGCGTCACCGGGCACCGCGCGGTCGAACGGCCACCAGAACTCGACCGCGTCGAAGCCGGCCGCACGGGCTGCCGCCGGGCGCCGGCGCAGCGGCAGGTCCGTCAACAGGATCGAGCAGTTGACGGTGTAGCGCGCGTCAGCCACGGCCGTAGAAGGGCATGGCGCGGGCCATGATCGTCATCTCGGGGACCACGACGTCCAGCGGCAGGTCCACCAGGTGCGCGACGGCGCGGGCGACGTGCACGGCGTCGAACGTCGGTTCGGCAGCCAGGGTTCCGTTGGCCTGCAACGTCTCACTGAACCCAGACGTCATGGCGGTGGCAGCGTTGCCGATGTCGAGCTGCGTCACGCACACGTCGACCTCGCGCAGGTCGAGCAGCAGCGACGCGGTGAGGCCGCTGATCGCGTGCTTGGTGACGGTGTAGGCCAGGCTGTTGGGTCGTGGCCGGTGCGCCGACAGCGAGCCGTTGTTGATGATGCGGCCGCCGCGTGGCTGCTGGGCGAGCATGTGGCGGGCGGCTTCTCGCGCGCAGAACACCGAGCCGTCGACGTTGGTGCGCCACGTCTGCCGCCATCCGTCGTCGTCGAGGTCGACGACCGACGCCGACGGCCCGAAGGTCCCGGCGTTGTTGAACAGCACGTCGACCCGTCCGTGGGCGGCGACCGTCGCGGCGAACAGCGCCCGCACCGAGTCGGCGTCGGTGACGTCGGTGGGCACCGTCAGCGCCGCCGGGTGACCGTCGGCGGTCTCGGTCAGCGGCCGGGGGCGGCGCCCGGCGAGCACCACGCGGTGACCGGCGCCGAGCAGTTCGCGGGCGGTGGCGCGGCCCAGTCCGCTGCCCGCTCCGGTGATGACGACGACCTTGCCCACGGGTCAGGCCACGACGCCGGAAAGCTTCTGGATGGTCTGGATCTCGGCGTCGCGGAACGGGCGGCCGTCGGGCTGGAGCAGGTCGTGGAACCACACCTTGGGCGGCGCGCTGTAGGGCGTGTCCCAGGAATCCCATGGGAAGTAGGTCTGCGAGCGTCCGGCGATGAGTCCCCAGCTGTAGGCGCCGACGTTGTGCTTGCGGGCGATGGGCAGGATGCCGTCGACGGTGCTGCCCTCTTCGCGGGCGAGGTACTCAGTGCAGATGATCGGCCTGCCGAGCGGCGCGAGTTCTTCGATGCGCGACTCGAATTGGGCCGGCGTGGCGTAGCTGTGGAAGGTGATCACGTCGGAGTTGTCGAGCTGGATGCCGGCGATGTCGCTGCGCTGCCCCGCTCCCCAGGAGCCCTGCCAGACGCCGCTGGTCAGCGGCTGCGACGGCTGTGCCGAGCGGGCCCATTCGAAGACCTGCGGCAGCAGCTTGGCCACGACCTGCTGCTTGTCGCTGCGCTCGGTGCTGCGGTACTCCTTGGCGGGGTTGTCGGGCTCGTTCCACAGGTCCCAGCCGAGCACCCGGCTGTCGGTGCGGAACGCGCCGATCATGCCGGTGACGTAGTCGCGCAGCACCGCCTGGTAGGCGGGATCGTCGATGTGGTCGGCGCCGGGGCTCTGCACCCAGCGCGAGTTGTGCACGCCGGGTCGCGGGGCGCCCTGCGGCCCCAGATGCGGGTGCGGATCCCAGCAGGAGTCGAAGAACACGAACAGCGGCTTGATGCCGCGGTTGGCGGCGATGTTGACGAACTGTGCGACGCGCCGGACGTATCCGGCCGAATCCTGGGCCCACAGCTGGTCGTGCAGGAAGACCCGCACGGTGTTGAAGCCGATGCGGCGGGCCACCTGCAGTTCGCCGTCGATGCGGCGTGGGTCGTAGGTGCCGGGCTGAAACATCTCGATCTGGTTGACCGCGGTCACGGGCACGTAGTTCACGCCGACGAGCCAGCGTTGCGCGCGGTACCAGGCATTGGCCTGCTCGGCCGACCACCGCGCCGGGGCGGCCGCGGTGGCCGCGGGCACGCGCGTCAACGCGGCTCCCGCTGCCAGGAGAAGCGGTAGCTTGAGGGCGGTTCTGCGGTGCACCACAAGACACTAGGTTCGCGCCGGCAGGGGTTCCGGCCCGCCGAGCCGATCGCAATCAACGAGGTGCCGAATCGTTATGGAGGAACCCATGGCTCGCCGCGACACCCCGCCGCCCCGTGGCGGGGGTTCCGAGAAGGACGTGCTGGTCGGCTTCCTGGACTACCTGCGCACGAGCGTCGTGGGGAAAGTGGACGGCGTCGACGAACCGGCGGTGCGGACGCCGGGCGTGCCGTCCGGGACGAACCTGCTGGGGCTGGTGCGACACCTCGCCCACGTCGAACGGTGGCTGTTCCTCGGCGACGACGTGACCGACTGGCCCGCGACGTTCCGCGCTCCGGACGACGAGACCGTCGACCACGTGGTGGCGGCATACCGGGATGCCGTGGCCCGGGCCAATGCCGTCATCGCGGCGTGCGACGACCTCACCGCCGAGGCGCACCCACCCGTGCGGGGCAGGGCGGCACCGACGATGCGGTGGGCGCTGACGCACATGATCGAGGAGACCGCGCGCCACGCCGGCCACCTGGACATCCTGCGGGAACGGATCGACGGCGCGACGGGACGCTAGGACTCTTCGGTGAGGGGCGCGACGTCCGGGTGGCCGAAGAGGCCGGGCAGTCCGCCGCTGGCGAGGAAGACCGTCGGCTGCCCTGCTTCGATGCGTCCGTCGCGGACCTCGGCGTGCAGGCCGGCGAGCGCGCGGGCGGTGTACACCGGGTCCAGGACGAGACCCTCGGTGCGTGCGGCGGTTCGCAGCGCCGTCGCGGCGTCTGCGGTCAAGCTGCCGTAGCCGTCACCGACCTGGTCGCGCCGGATGCGCAGCGCCTCGGGTGGTGCGGTGACGCCCATGTCGCGCAGCAGGCCCGCGACCTGACCCACGGGGTCGTCGACGGCGCCGGTGTGCACGCCGAGCACCCGCTCGGGGCCCAGCCCGGCGACCAGTCCCGCCATCGTGCCGCCGGACCCGAGCGCGCAGACGACGTGCTCGACGTCGGGCCGTTGCTCGAGGATCTCCCCGGCGGCGATCCGGTAGCCATGTGCGCCAACGGCATTCGATCCGCCGAACGGGATCACCACGGGCCGGCGGCCGTCGGCGCGTAGCCGTTCGGCGATGGTCTCGGCGGCCTCGGCAGGCGGTTCGTCGCCGGTCCACGTGATCGTGGCGCCGAGCAGGTCGTCGAGGATCAGGTTGCCGGCGGGTGTGGCGGCCCGGCCGCCGAACACCAGGACGGCGTGCAGTCCCAGTCGGGCCGCGGCCGCCGCGGTGAGCCGGGCGTGGTTGGACTGCGGCGCGCCCGTGGTGATCAGCGTGTCGGCGCCGTCGGCGAGCGCCGCGCCGACCGTCCACTCCAACTTGCGAATCTTGTTGCCGCCGGCGGCGAGTCCGGTGAGGTCGTCGCGCTTGGCCCACAGGTCGCCGGCATGCAGACCGATCGCCTCCGCCAGCCGGGGCATCGGCTCGAGTGGCGTGGGCCAGGTGGCGAGCGCGACGCGGTCGGTAGGGCTGGCGCTGATCGGACCCTCCTGGCCTCAGTTCAATTTGAGGACCAGAGCATATCCGTCGTTGTCGCCGGTGGTGTAGGTCGCGGTGTCGTAGGCGTTGCTCAGCGGGACGGCCCCGACGAGCGTGGCACCGCTCTCGACGAGCCCCTGCGCCAGCTCGTTACGGGCCGCGTTGTAGGACATGTAGACGTGGGTCAGCAGCAGGCCGTTGAAGCCGAGTTGTTCACGGCTGACGGCGATGGTCCACACGTAACCGGCGGCGGTCTCGACCGGGTCGGGGCCGAATGCGCGGGCGTGGTCGTCGGGCAGCAGGAAGAAGTTGTTCGAGAACGCGTCGATGGTGCCGATCGGCTGCTGGCCGTAGGTGATGCCGTCGATGACGCCGCCGAAGCCGGCGGTGTGCACCGGCAGCGCCGGGAAGCCGGCGGCGGTCAGGGCGGCGTTGAGGCGTCGGGTGGCGTCGGCCGCGCTCGTCGCGTTCGGGTCGACGATCACGACGTTCACCGGTTCCAGCAGTGTCCTGCCGTCGAGGCGCTGGTTGCCGTAGG
This sequence comes from Mycolicibacterium grossiae, assembly GCF_008329645.1. Taxonomy (NCBI): domain Bacteria; kingdom Bacillati; phylum Actinomycetota; class Actinomycetes; order Mycobacteriales; family Mycobacteriaceae; genus Mycobacterium; species Mycolicibacterium grossiae. The sequence continues at coordinate 2,977,963 of NZ_CP043474.1, read as the reverse complement.
TGGCGATCTGCCCGTTGGGCTGCAGCAGCCACTTGCCGATGTCGCCGTACGGGGTGGTGACGGTGTCCGTCGGCGACGGGATGCCGGTGCCGGACGACACCGGCAGCGTGCCGGTGATCGGGTCCGGCGTCGGGATGAGGACGGTGCCGATGACGGGCAGGCCGAGCGTCGTCTCGACGCGGCGGACCACCTCGATCGCCAGCAGGTGCAGCGGATTGTTCGGCAGCGCCTGCGGATTCGGCAGGAGCAGCGTGTTGACGATCGAGGCCGCCTGGGCGACGAAGTCGCGGATCGCGTTGCCCGGGAACGGTGGCAGGTCCGGGAACACCGCCGGCGGCGGGCTGACGACGACCGCGGTGGTCGCCGCAGCGGGGAGCTGGACGTCGGCCGTCGTGCTGGGTGCGGCGGCCGCGTTCGGTGCCGTGGTGGTCGGTGCTATTGCGTTTGGGGCCGTGGCCGCCCGCGCCGCGGTGGCGGGCGTCGGCTCCCGGTCCACGACCACGGCGGCGGTCTTGACGGTGGCCGTAGGCGTCGTGCCCGCGGGGCCACCGGTCGTGACGCCGGCGGGCTCGGGCGTGCTCGACGAATGGCCGCGAACCGTCCGGACCTCGACCTTCATGTCGGTGGTCGCTGCGCCCTTCGGAGCCTCGGCGTCCTTCGGGTCCTCGGCGTCCTTCGGGTCCGTGGCGATGTCGTCAGCCTTGGTGTCGGGTGTCTTGGCGTCGGGCGTCTTCGCGTCGGGGGTCTTGGTGTCGGGCGTCTTCGCGTCGGGGGTCTTGGCGTCGGGGGCCTTCGTGTCTGTGGTCTTGGTGTCGTTGCTCGGCCCGCTGGACGCCGACGATGCCTTGCTGTCGGGACCCGCGTCCTCGGCGTGCGCGACCCCGGCGCCGCCGACGAGCGCCGCGCCGACACCCAGCGTCACAGCGCCCGCACCCAGCCAGCCGTAGGCGACGCGCGGTTCACGTGCGGCGCGGTGCCGACCCTTGCCCTTGCTTCGCCGGCCAGCCGTCGCGTGTACACCCGCCATGAATCCGCCCCTCGCGCTCGATGCCCCGCGGTAGTCATACCACGTCGCGGCGCACGCTGACCCATCCGATCACCCGTTTGCTGACCCCGCTGCGGCACCCAACGAGAGCGTCACGTCGTCAGCGCGAGCGCTGCACGACGTGACGATCTCGTTCGGCGGAAACGGGGACGGCCAAGCGTTTGCGGCGCACAGAGCGAAGGGTCGGGTGGGGACGACGCGATGAGGGGGACGACGTGCGACATCTCGTAGTGGCGGCTGGCGTCGCGGCACTGGCCGTGGCGTTCGCTGCGCCGGCGGCGGCTGATCCCGATCCACACATGCCGGACATGCAGTCGGGTTACTGCCCCGGCGGCGGCATGGGCTCGCAGATCTCGCTGGCGTATTGCGACGGCGTGCCGTACCCGGACGGGACGTTCTGGCACGCCATTCAGTACGGCGCACCGATGATCGGTCGGCCTTAAGGCTTCCTGTCGCCGGGCCTGCAATGCGTCATCGGAGGCGGGCCCATCCCGGCGCCCGCGCCACCCGGCGGTTGCGGCGGCGCCGTCCCCCCGCCTTAGGCGTCACCCAGTCGAATGCTTAAGGTGAGGCGTTGATCCCTCCTCCTTTAGGTGCGAGCGCGTTGCCTTTTACGGACTGCGGTCAACTTCTGTACGTCTCGTCGAACCACCTGACGAAAGCTAACGTCGATCCCCATTGTTTCTTTATCCGAGCATGCAACGCCTTCGAATCATGGCCTGGCACGAACCGATCCGGATGAGGGACGGCTGAACCGCAGCCGCAGGGACAAGCATTCCGTCGCTCCGACGTCGATTCGCCAGGACGATCGAACTCGGGCTGCATGCCGCTCTCAAGCTGTTGCGACGAATCAGTGCGACCATTGACCGGTGCTTTAGGCCGACTGAAGTCCCCACGCGCAGTCGGCGGCAAAGAAGGCGTAGCTATATAGCCGTTCAGCGGATAGTCGCCATAGATGGTGAAGCTCCCGCGATCATGCGCGAAGAGCAGCGCGAGATAGGCACATAAAACTGCGTCCACCTGATCCTCGACGAGGTCCAAGACCGTCGGCCCGCACGCCGGTTGCAAATCTCGCCGTAGCGCCGCCCATTCCATGGACGCCTCAAGAATCAGGCGCGGTGCGGCGTCTTGTAGTCCTTCAAGAAGTCCGATCAACTCCTGCATCTCTCGTCTGCGGGCATCAAGCCGTTCAGCCTGCGTGTCGCCGAAACCGCGCTTGTATTTCAGAGTGCAACTTAATTCGAACAGCACGACGGTCGCAGGATGCGGATATACCTCGATCGCCCGACGCGGCGCGTCAGCATCGGGATCTAGCTCTAGAGAAAGTCGTTCGACCAGGACCGCTCCACGCGGCGGAGCGAAGTGTCCGGACGCATGTTGTCGGTAAGTCGGCCGAGCGCCAGCCTGAAATGTGGCGAAGTCCCGATTTAAAGCGACTTCCGCTGGCCGGGCGCGCGAATCATTCGTTACTAGGAGTGGTGCGTCGATGGCCACAACACAGTCGCCTGCGACGAACGGACCGATGGAGGCTTCGATCTCATCATCGCTAGTGACGCTGTCCAAGGCCACCAGACGTCCGGCTTCGTCAAGGACCGCTACACCGGTCCGGTTCGCCGTTCCCCAAGCGAGGTCGAGACCGATGAAGTGCACGTCAACAGCATGCCGGAATAGACGCGCAAGCAGAAGCGAAGTCGCGGCTTGCAACTAGGGTTGCGCCACTCTGAGCGGCTGGGCCGAGAGCAGCACCAGGCTAGCTTGATCCGGATTGTGTGAGCGCTGCTCAAATCGGCGTCGATGCCAATGGTCCTGGCAGACTCGCGGGCCAAAACAAGGCGCCCAACCAGAACGTCACGTCGTCAGCGCGAGCGCTGAACGACGTGGCGATCTCGTTCGGCGGATGTGGGGACCCGGGCGTCAGTCCTTGCCGCGGGGCGGCGGGGCGACGGCGACGCCGCCGGAGTCGTGCTCCGGGCCGGCGGCGGGATGCTCGGCGGGAACGCGGTCGCGGAACCGCTGCGCCTCGCTGGGTCAAGTCCAGGGACGTGGTGTACGACGTCGTCGTGTGATTCTTCGAGGTAGTTGGGTCAGGCGGTCAGTGCCGCTGGGGTGGCCTCCTGTTCTGTCGGTGTGTCGTTGACGGTGCGTGATTTGCTGAGGACGTCGAGGCCGAGGTAGCGCCGCGATTCTGCCCATTCGTCGTGTTGTTCGGCCAGGACGGCGCCGACGAGGCGGATCAGAGCGTTTCGGTCGGGGAAGATGCCGACGACGTCGGTGCGTCGGCGGATCTCCTTGTTGAGGCGTTCCTGGGGGTTGTTGCTCCAGATCTGGCGCCAGATCTGCTTGGGAAACGCAGTGAACGCCAGCAGGTCCGCCCGGGCTTCTTCCAGGTGGTCGGCGACCTTGGGGAGCTTGTCCGCGAGGGCCTCGATGATCCGATCATATTGCGCAGCAACCGATTCAGCGTCTGGTTGATCGAACACCGAATGCAACAATGTCCGGACCCACGGCCACGACGACTTGGGAGTGACGGCCATCAGGTTGGTCGTGTAATGCGTTCTGCACCGCTGCCAGGCCGCCCCGGGCAGCGTCGCCCCAATGGCCGCTACCAGCCCGGCATGGGCGTCGCTGGTGACCAATTTGACCCCGGACAGGCCGCGGGCGGTCAGCGACCGCCAGAACGTCAACCAGCCCGCTCCGTCCTCGGCGGTACTGACGTCAATACCCAGGATTTCGCGATGGCCCTCGGCGTTGACCCCGACCGCGATCAGGGCGTGCACGTTGACCACCCGCCCGCCCTCGCGGACCTTGAGCACCAGGGCGTCGGCGGCCACGAACGTGTACGGGCCGGCGTCCAAGGGCCGGGTGCGGAAGGCTTCGACGGCGGCGTCGAGTTCCTTAGCCATCACGCTGACCTGGGACTTCGACAGCGACGTGATCCCCAGGGTCTCCACCAGCTTGTCCATCCGCCGCGTCGAGACCCCCAGCAGGTAGCAGGTCGCGACTACCGTGGTCAGAGCCCGTTCGGCGCGTTTGCGGCGTTCCAGCAGCCAGTCCGGGAAGTAGGAGCCGTGGCGCAGCTTCGGGATCGCGAGATCCAATGAGCCTGCGCGGGTGTCGAATTGGCGGTGCCGGTAGCCGTTGCGGGAGTTGGTGCGCTCGGTGCTGCGTTCGCCGTATCCGGCGCCGCACAGGGCGTCGGCCTCAGCGCCCATCAGGGTGTGGATGAATGTGGCGAGCAGCTCGCGCAGCACGTCGGGATGGGCGGTGGTGAGTCGTTCGGCCAGCACGGTGGGCAGGTCGATATTGTGGGCAGTGGTCATCGCGTCGGTTCCTTTGCTCGAGAAACTTTGGTCGGTCTCTCGAAGAATCACGCGATGACCTTCAATCATTCGGCTACGACACGCCGGTACCGCTGATCAGGTCCGACTCGTACACCACCTTGGTGGACGCAACCCCTCGCTGGTGCCGTTCGGCGAACCGCCGCTGCGGTCCGGGCTGCGGTACGGCCCGGGCTTCGGCCGCGGGGTGCCGCCCGGGAAGGCCAGCCGGAAGATCGTGCGGTGCACGGTGAACCACTGCTTGCCGAACGGTCCGGTGTTGTACGGCAATTCGTAGCGCTCGCAGATGTCCTTGATCTTTGGGGCGATCTCGGCGTACCGGCTGCTCGGCATGTCGGGGTACAGGTGGTGCTCCACCTGGTAGCCGAGGTTGCCGCTCACGACGTGGAACAGCGGGCTGCCTTCGATGTTCGCCGCGCCGAGCAGTTGGCGGACGTACCAGCCGCCGCGGGTCTCGTTCTCCACCTCCTCCTCGGTGAAGGTGTAGGTCTGGTCCGGGAAGTGGCCGCAGAAGATGATGGCGTGCGCCCACACGTTGCGGACGAGGTTGGCCACCGCGTCGGCGGCGAGGGTCCGCAGGTAGGTGCTCTCGACGCCGGAGAACCGGTCCAGCGTGCTCGCCACGGTGCCCACGCGGCGGTTGCCGGTGATGCGGCGCAGCCGGTTGCCGAGGCGTGAGTGCCTTGGCTGCTCGACGCGGCTGCCGAGGGCCAGCTTCACCAGGGCGAACGCCCCCGCGCTGACCAGCGGCCAGCCGAGGTAGTCCTTGACGATCTGCTGGCGGGCCTTGCCGCCGATCTCCTTGAAGTCGTCCTTCAGGTCGGCGAAGGACTTCTGCCCGCGGAACAACGCCTCGACGTCGGTGTCGTGCACGGCGACACCCCACTCGAACAGGACTGTCAGCAGGAAGTTGTAGAACGGCTGCCCCAGGTTGCCCGGCCGCCACTTCTGGTTGGGGTCGATGCGCATGATCTCGTAGCCGAGATCCTTGTCCTTACCGAGGATGTTCGTATACGTGTGGTGGATGTAGTTGTGCGAGTGCTTCCACGCCTTGGCGCTCGAGGCGGTGTCCCAGTCCCACACCGACGAGTGCACGTCGGGGTCGTTCATCCAATCCCACTGGCCGTGCAGGATGTTGTGGCCGAGTTCCATGTTCTCGAGGATCTTGGCCATGCTGAGGCAGGCGGTGCCGAGCACCAGCGCGGTGCGTGACCGCGACGCGAGCAGCAGCACGCGTCCGGCCACCACGATCTGGCGCTGCGCCGAGATCACCGCCTTGATGTAGTGCCGGTCGCGGTCCCCGAGTTCGGCGAACACCTCGTCGTGGATGGCGTCGAATTCCTTGGCGAGCTTCTCCAGCTCCTGTTCGGTCAGGCGGGCGAGCGGGCTCTCGATGGCAGTGGTCATGACGTCCCTTCGGTTCTCAGAGTTCGATCTCGACGTCGCCCTCGGCGGCGTGAATGCAGATGCGGACGTCGCCGCCCGTGGGTTCGGACACCTCGCCGGAGCGCAGGTCGCGGACCTTTCCGGATTTCACCGTCCCGGTGCAGGTGTGGCAGATGCCGATGCGGCAGCCGAAGGCCAGCTCGAGCCCGGCCTGCTCGCCGGCCTCGAGAATGGGTGTGCCGCCGTCGCATTCGGCGGTGGCGTCGCTGTCGAGGAACGTGACGGTGCCGCCCTCCCCCGCCTCGGCGTTGCCGCCGATCTTCGGCTGGAACCGTTCGTAGTGCAGCCGGTCCGGGTCGCCGTCACGGTCCCAGTGCTCGATGAGGTCGTCGAGCAGTTCCCCCGGGCCCGAGCAGAACGCCTCCCGCTCGCGCCAGTCCGGGCACAGGTCGTCGAGTTCCTTCGCCGCGAACCGTCCACGTTCGGAGGTCAGCCGGATGTCGAGCCGGACCCCGTCGTGGCGCTGCGCCATGTCCTCGAGGTCGTCGAGGAACATCACGTGGTCCCGTACGCGATCGGAGTGAAAGACCACCACGTCGCCGAGCTGGTCGTGGTGGTCCAGGCTGCGCAGCATGCTGATGATCGGCGTGATGCCGCTGCCGGCGCTGATGAACAGCAGCTTGGCGGGCAGCGGCTCCGGGAGGACGAACTGCCCTTCGATCTCGCCCAGCCGCACCAGCTCGCCGGGCTGGATCTTCTCGACCAGGTAGGGCGACACGACGCCGGTGTCGACCTTCTTCGGCGTGACGCTGATGAGGCCGTCCTCGGGCCGTGGGTCGGACGTGAGCGAGTAGGCGCGCCAGTGATAGCGACCGTCGATCACCAGCCCCAGCCGGACGTATTGCCCTGGCTGGTGTCCGGGCCACTCGTAGCTCGGCCGGATCAGCACGCTCGCGGCCTCCGAGCCGCGCGCTTCGACGCGTTCGACCTGGCCGCGGAGTTCCTTCGTCGTCCACAGCGGGTTGATCATCTCGAGGTAGTCGTCGGGTTTGAGCGGCTTGAAGAGGTGCCGGACCGCCCGCAACAGCATGCGACGTCCCCGGGGCACGGGCGGTGTGGCGCCTCGTTCGGCCATGTTGCGCACGCCTCCTCACACGCGGCGATGTGAGCCGCGCCACTCGTGGTCGAGGGACGGTATTACCAGCCGGTAACCGGATGAAACTCGATTAGGGAATCCTTCTAGCTGAGTTTCACCTGAGAGACTGCACCCATGGCAAGGCGCAGGAGCCGTCGCGTGGACGCGGTGCCGTCCGACGTCGTCCAGGCGGCGCTGCGATCGGCGGAACGGCTCGGCCGCGACGTCGCCGACGTGCCCATCGTGGTGATCGCCCACGCGCTCGGCGTCTCACGCAGCACCTTGCTGCGGCAGCTCGGCGGATCGCGGCGGACGCTGGACGAGGCCGTCCGCGACGTCGGCGTCGACCCCGGCGGACGACCGCCCGTCCGGTTGCGGGCCGTCGAGGCGGCCGGCGCGTTGATCGGCACCGGCGGCGTGGCCGCGGCAACGCTTGAAGCCGTTGCCGCAGCGGCTGATTGCTCGCTGCCCAGCCTGTACGCGACGTTCGGTGGGCGGGATGAACTCCTACGCGCCGTGTACGACCGCTACATGCCGATCCTCGATGTCACCGACCTGGTCGGCGCGTCGCGCGGCGGCGACCTCACCGAGACGGTCACCAACGTCTACCGCGGCCTCGCCGAGCTGTCCTTCCAGGAGCCCCGGGTGCTGCCGGCAGTGCTGACCGAGGCGCTGGCACGGCCGGCGGGCCCCGGCGCGGGCATCCTCATCGAGCACGGTGCGCTGCGCATGCTCGACGTGATCGGGCGGTGGCTCGACGACGAGGTCGCCGCCGGACGCGTCCGCCCGCTGCCGCGTCCGGTGCTCATCCAGCAGTTCATCAGCCCCGTGCTGGTGCACGCCGTCATGCGGCCCGGGCTGAGCAACTTCCCCCACGTGACGCTGCCCGACCTGCAGGAGAGCTGCGGGCTGTTCGCGCGGGCGTTCGTCGCGGGGGTGGCGACGGACTGAGCCCGATGGCATTGCGGCGGAATGAGAAACGGCCCCCGGAGAGATCTCCGGGGGCCGTTCTACCTAGTAGCGAGACAGAATCGAACCTGCGACCTCTGGATCATGAGCCGGCCGGCCGAGGTTCTCAGTTCCTGCCTACGCCGCTACCGCGCAGATCGGCTGCCACTTCGTATCTTGGATGTAATACTGTGTCGAAGCAGTCGACACCATTCAGGGTTTAGTTCGCGAACCGTTCATTTTAGTCCACACGGCCAGTCCGGCCACGCTGACAGGCTCAGAGAGCCGAAGTGGCGGCACGGAGGGGGCCATGCATTTTATTCGTTGCCCTGGGTCGGTGTCATCGACCTTTATCGGGATGCGCTTGCTTTGGACGGAAATCGGCACTCTTGGCGACCCACGTCGAAATGCTATTTAGCAAAAACCCACATGGCGCGTCACCCGGCCTCGGCTTCTGGGCTCCTTGTACTCCAAAATCGGAAGAAATGCCAACAGCTGATTACCTGTTCTGATTTCATCGAGGTTTGCGAAAGAAGTCCCGCGAACTAGCTAATTGACCAACGTGGTCGAGGAACATATTCCAGTCGTCGAGCCAATCATCCACCAGCTGACGAATCTCACTTTCGGTATAGTTCCGTCCCACCTCCTGAGGCGTTAGCCGACCATGCGCTATCCCGTTTCTTTGGGCCACAATACCGTCGATATTGTTCCAAGTTCGTGACAGAAGCGCCCCGGGATGGCCTACATCAAAGAGTTCACACCAGACGACTATTTGACTGCGTTTCATGAAAGACCCATCATCCGGAAACACGTTTGGATCGATAGAGGTTGACCTGCCACCGCGATCGACAATTGCGACGATATCCGGCAGCGTCTTAGTGAATAGCTTGCGCCCCGACGAATCTCGCAGCGATACTGCTGCGGAATGAACGGCGAAGGTTCGAAACCCGGGTCGCAGTCGACGATTGCTTACCCTCATCCGAATAACACACTCAAGTAATGTGCGATTCAGCGTGGTTAACAAGTTCTCGTAAGCAGCGAAAAGAAGCACAATCGCGAGGCCGCGAGCCTCACGCGAAATTGCGCCAACGTTCGGTGGTTCGGGATGGGTCTCGTCGATCAAACTCCGAACTATTGTGATTCGTTCCGCTAAGGTATCCCGCAAAGGATCGATGTCGATCACTTGCCCGCAATGAAGTAGTCACGTGCGGTTTCAATCCGGCCGAATACTTTAGATCTTGAATTCGTTGCGCCGGTAGTCACCGCCTTCATGTTATCACCAAGAACCCATTTAAGACTTGAAGGCGATGCAAGATTGGGGTTCTCCATAAGCGCGAGATGGGCGCCGACCGATATTCCCTCGTACAGATTTACGGGCGTTGTACCTTTGCGAGACCTTAGCCCATTGGGAAAGCACTCAGCTAGATAGCGGAAAGCGCGGTCAAAGTAATCTGTTCGCAAACTAATCTGGGGGTCCTTGGTAGCGTCAGCGCAGAAGTCGTTGAGAAAATCACGCACTGAATGCTCGAAGGATTGATACTTTTCCGCGAACGCAAAAAATCGGAGTACATATTCTTGTGCGGTTCCATCTGACTGCTGAGCCCTCGGCAGCGTCACCACTTTCTGAAAGTTTGGGCTCTCCGCGAGCATATCAAGAAGATCGACAAATTCTCCCACGAAGACGCTGCTTCGCACTTCTTGGTCCGTGAGCCGGATCCCCCCTGTGTTTAATCGCTCGAATAAATCGAAGCGTACTCGAAGGTCACTCTTGTCGTTCAGAACAATGACTTTGATTGGGCGGTCGAGTAGACTCGTGATGATGTCGGCTGGCAGTTGAGAAGCTCTGCATCCTTCAAAAGTAGTAAGCTTTTCAAGACCGGTCAGCGGTATCGGATCACCCTTAAGACGTGCAGTTTCACGCGTCTCTACATCAGCGAGGAAATTGACCAATGAGAGCAGGCGTTGGAGTCCATCGACGACCTCCCATGTCGTTCCCGCATCGGGTTGTATGTTCGTCGCCATAAATAAGGAAGGGACGGGAATGCCGAGGAGAAGTGACTCCAAAAGGCGCGATTGACGGTGACCGTCCCACCTGAACTGGCGCTGGTAGGCTGGCGCGATTTCTATTCGGCCCTGACCTACCCTCCGGACGAGTTCATCAACAGTAACGTCATAGGTGTCGAAATCGACTTTTAACCGTTGCTCACGGAGCTGCGATCGCTGTTCTGAGGGATCGCTAGTCGTCGCGGCCATCTGGCGACAATAGCTGCTGACACTTTGGCAGCGCGCGGTCAACGCCATCCGAGCCGGCGGCTGCGCGTTATCGCGCGGGACTTCGGTGGCTGCTTGTGCTGCAAACACCGGGCATAAGGTAGCCCGCTCCAACCCGTCCTGCTCCGGTCACCAGGTACCGTTGGCGCTGCTCTCGATGCTCCATCTCCTCGTCGAGACAGTGGTCCCGGCGCATGGTGTTGTCCGGATCGCCCAGCAGCCAAAGAGGCAGGTTGTCTAGTTTGGCACACCTGGCGGCTCGACGGCTCGCCACTTCGTTCGCATACGGGGTACTGGCCCCCTGCCATCAGCCGCAGGTTGGCGGCTGCAAGTGCACATGCCACTTATGCTCTTTGAGCGTTATGACATCGCCCGACCGCTTCTCGAATCGTCGCGGCCAGCCGGGATCAACATCGCCGAGTTGTTGTGCTGTACGTCGGCGACGGTTGGGGCATGATTGATGTTGTGTCGTCGGAGCGCCTCAGCGAAACACGGCGAGGCCGCGCGTGGTTGACGAATTTCGCAGAACGCGACCGCTCGGCGGCCGAGCTGCTGCTCGATAGCCTGCAAGTTGCAAGCCCCGCAAGCATTCATCACGGCCTTAAGTCTCTCATTGACACAGTCACTCCACTCCTACAAGACAGCGTTGGCGTGCTTATCCCCGTTTTATCGACCGAAGACATCCGCATGACTGGTGACACGGAAGGCAATACGCAACCGGCGAATGGAATGAAAGTGGCTCGACTCGTAGCGTACGACTCGTTTGACCCGGGTGCCCCCATCGCCGCAACACCGGGGAGCGAAGCGTGGGTTGGAAATTTGATTCGCGATCTGACTGGCAGCCGTCCTGGCGACGAACCTGGTCAGTGGTTGCACCCCGCCACGAATATAGACACGCTGCACGCACGGCGGTGTCGATCTATTGTGCTGATCACCGATTACACCGCTTCCGGCGAGCAAGTCAAGAAATTCGCCGCCACATTTCCACGCAACGCGCGCCTCCGCAGCTGGCGTTCCTTCGGCTGGCTCCGAATCGTTGTAGCCGCCTATTCGGCCTCCGCGACCGCTCGATCCGCCATTGACGCCGACTCGAACATTGACAAAATGGTCGTACACTCACCCGCAGCCTCATTCGCGGACGCGAAGTGGACGGTTGAGAAACGTGACCAAGTCGTGGCCCTGTGCTTGAAGTATACGCCCAACAGGCGGCGCTCTCAGGCGCTAGGCTACGGCGCCAGCGGGGGCCTGTTTTTCACGCACACCACCGTGCCGAATAATCTCCCGTACATTTTGAGACGTACGGGCTCTGGCTGGAGTCCTTTCTTCGAGGGCCGCACTGTGCCTCCAGATCTTAACGAGGAACTGGGTCACTATCAGGCACCCGACAGGGGCATGGCTAACATCGCTCGGGCAGCAAACCAGAAGCGGATTGCAGGCGCGATCGATTCAGGTCGGCTCCGCGCGCCGGCCGACAAGCTTGTTGCGGCATTGGCCCTGATGTGGAACTCTCCACAAACTCCCGAAACTCTCGCGCACCGTCTAGCAGTGCCGGATGGAAAGATCGCCGAGATCCTGGCCTTTCTAACGGGCGCCGGCTTCATCACCGCAGAACTGACAGTCACCGATCGCGGATACTCAGAGTTGAGACACGCTCGCCGGCTGGACCGAATAACGACCGCGCGCCTTTCGGGAAACCCCGCGCCCTACTATCCTCGAGCGCTGAGGTGAGGAGTCGGGTGGCGAACCTAGCGGAGTCGGTGCATCGCACCGACGGATCGAGCCAATTGGCTCGAAGGTCGCGGCTGACCGTGACCGTCGGACAAGCTCCCGCTACGCATGGTCAGGCGAACCTCGCCTGCCGACGGAGACTGGGGCGACGTCCGCCTACCCTTCCGGGATTACACCAAAGTATAAGTAGATGAACCATCCGGCTCCTCACCGCTACTTCAGACTGGGTCAAGAATCGGGAGTGCCCGAGCAGGTTCTACAGGCAAGTGCGGCGCGCAACGCGATTACCCAGGCACACGGCGCCGAACCAATATTAAGCTTGGGTCATTTGGCTCATTTAAGTGGCGCACCTTATCTGTACCTGCGGCAAATCGTGCAGCGAACACGGGACCCTTACGGCGACATCTCTCGGCAGAAGAAAACCGGGGGCATCCGGTTGATATCCGCTCCCGAACCAGTGTTGATGGATGTGCAACGCCTCATACTCCGCCGTGCGCTGCGTAATCTTCCGCTCCACCCTTTTTGCTACGCATACCGGGAAGGGCGTACGATTCAAGCCTGCGCGCAGCAACACCTTGGCGCTAAGTGGATGATCAAGTTCGACCTTCATAATTTTTTTGGGCAGATCGAAGAACGCGACGTGTACCGCGTTTTCGACAGCTGTGGATATTCCGCTCTTGTGTCCTTCGAACTTGCCCGCATCTGCACCCGTTCCCGCGTAGCAGATTTCCATTCGCGCAGCGGAAGATACAGCGCCATCACGACGTACGATGTCGACGTGACCGGACGCCTGCCCCAAGGCGCACCCACCAGTGGGGCCTTATCGAATGCGGTTGCGACACCCCTTGACTACACCTTGCATGAGTTTGCCACTGGTGCAGGGTTCGTGTACACGCGTTACTCGGATGACATGGTGCTCTCGACATGCCAGGACTTCAATCGTGCGCAAGCGGTGACGATTATTCGAGAGGTCAGTCACCTTGTCGCGACTCATCGATTTCGGCTCCACCGGAAGAAAACCCGGGTGATCCCGCCGGGTGCAAGGCATGTTGTCCTCGGGCTACTTGTGGACGGCGGCGAGGTGCGGCTAACCCCGGAGTTCCGTAGGCGCGTGGAGGTACACATTCGCGGGGTCCGGGAATTCGGACTGTCAGAGCACTCCGATCACCGGAAGTTCCGATCTCTATTGTCGTTCATCAATCATGTCGAAGGATCCCTGGCGTTCGCAAGATCAATCCAACCTGCGTGGGCAGACGAAAAAAGAGCTGAGTGGCGATCGATTCTCGGATCACTGGGTCTCACTTTGTAGCGCTTTACCGACGTCGCGACTGATGCCGCCGAGATCGAGCGCCCAATTTGTTCTTAAACGTGCCCTGACTCTCGCGCTCGGACCGATACCTCGGGCGAGCCTTCTCGACCAGTAGCGAAGGGGCAGTTTTGTAGATGTAGGCCTCGGTACTGGCAATGACTCACTTAGAGGTCGATGTCGCGTCCGACTTTGCGTGCGCGAGCCCAGCTGATCGCGCGCTCGCTCAGCCACACAAGCGTCAGTGGGACGACCTCGATTCCAGATTGAGCGTTGCGCCTTCAGGGACAGCCACACTCCGTCTGTCGACCGATTGCTCCGCGTAACCGGGAAGTAGACGGCGCAGCGCGGTGGCCGCGATTTGGTGAGCAATGGCGGGGAGCGTCGTCGTGCCTCTCGACGATAGCTCCGACCGTCTGACCCGCCTGTCGATCGGTGCTGCGTTGTTCGCCCGACTAGTTCCTTGAGGTGTTCCCGAAACAAAACGCAAACCGCCCCCGGAGTGTCCTCCGGGGGCCGTTCTACCTAGTAGCGGGGACAGGATTCGAACCTGCGACCTCTGGGTTATGAGCCGGCCGGTCCTAGTCTCTGAGCGGGCACCTTGTTGCCCTGCCGCAGCTCAACCGCCTCAGCAAGTCTTGAAAGAGAGTCAGCGTTCCGCCCGGTCTCACGCTTCTCGCACTGTTTCGTTCACAAATCCGTTCACAAGCTCAACGCCTCTGCGCAAACCCTGTAGCTGGCCGACCTCGGCCAGCGGTGTGGTGCGTCCGGCGCGCACCCCGTTGGCGATGACCACGATCTCGGCGAGTTCGTGGACGAGCACCACGGCGGCCAGCCCGAGCACACCGAACAACGCCAGCGGCACCAACGCCATGATCAGCCCCAGGGACAGGCCGACGTTCTGCAGCATGATCCGCCGCGCCCGCCGGGCGTGGCTGAACGCTTGGGGCAGGTGGCGCAGGTCTTCGCCCATCAACGCCACGTCGGCGGTTTCGATGGCCACGTCGGTGCCCATCGCGCCCATCGCGATCGCCAGGTCGGCGGTGGCCAGCGCGGGAGCGTCGTTAACGCCATCACCGACCATCGCGGTGGGCCGCTGGGCACGGAGCTCCTCGATCAGCCGCGCTTTGTCCTCGGGGCGAAGCTCGGCGTGCACCGCGTCGATCCCAACGTCGCGGGCCAAAGCCGCCGCGGTGGCCTGGTTGTCGCCGGTGAGCATCGCGACGTGGTAGCCGTCGCGGCGCAGCTGGGCGACCACCTCGGCGGCCTCGGGCCGCAGCTCGTCACGCACGGCGATCGCCCCGATCACCTGGCCGTCGTCTTCGAGGAGGACCGCGGTGGCCCCGGCCTGCTGCATCCGCGCGACCTCACCGGCGAGCGCACCGGGGTCGAGCCAGCCGGGGCGACCCAGACGAAGTGTGTGCCCGTCGCGACGTCCGGTGAGCCCGGCACCGGTCACAGCTTCGACATCGGTGGCCGGGGTGACGTCATCGACGGCGGCGAGGATCGCCGCGGCCAGCGGGTGCTGGCTGCGCGCTTCCAGAGCCGCCGCCACATCCAGCACCTGGGCGCGGGTGGCGCCGCCGGTGGTGGCCACGTCGATGACCGCGGGCCGGTTCGCCGTCAGCGTGCCGGTCTTGTCCAGCGCGACGCCGCGGATCCTGCCCAGCCCTTCCAGTGCAGCACCGCCCTTGACCAGCGCGCCGAGCTTGCTGGCGGCGCCGATGGCGGCCACCACGGTGACCGGCACCGAGATCGCCAGGGCGCACGGTGAGGCGGCGACCAACACCACCAGGGCCCGTTCGATCCAGGTCGCCGGGTCGCCGAGCAGGCTGCCGATCCCCCCGATCAGCCCGGCGGCGATCATGATGCCGGGCACCAGAGGTTTGGCGATGCGGTCAGCCAAGCGTTGAGAGGCGCCCTTGCGGGACTGCTCGGCCTCCACGATGCGCACGATGCGGGCCAGCGAGTTGTCCTCGGCGGTGGTGCTGACCTCCACCTCGAGGACCCCGGTGCCGTTGATCGACCCGGCGAACACCTCATCACCGTGCCCGACCTCCACCGGAACCGACTCGCCGGTGATCGCCGAGACATCCAGCGCGGTGCGACCGTGACCGACGATGCCGTCGGTCGCTACACGCTCACCGGGCTTGACCAGCATCCGGTCACCAACCCGCAAAGCCGCAGCCGCAACCACTTCTTCACCACCGTCACGCAGCACGGTGGCCTCGTCGGGGACCAGCGACAACAGCGCCCGCAGACCGCGGCGGGTGCGGGCCAGCGAGTACTCCTCCAGTCCCTCGCTGATGGAGAACAGGAAGGCCAGCATCGCGGCCTCACCGACCTCGCCGAGGATCACCGCACCCACCGCGGCGATGGTCATCAGCGTGCCCACGCCGATTTTGCCCTTCGCCAGCCGCTTCAGGGTGGACGGCACGAAGGTGTAGGCGCCGGCCAGCAGCGCCACCGCTTCCAGCGCCGAGACGACCGGCTCGGGCGCGTCGAGGAACCCGGCGATCACCGCGGCCAGCAGGAACACCCCCGACAGTGCAGCGAACTGCAGTTCGGTGATCTGCCAGAGCCGCTCGGGCTGACCCTCCAGCTCGTCGGCGCCGCGGGGCTCGTCGTTGCCGCAGCCGCACGCATCGCTCACCGCCGAACCTCCTGCCCGTCAGTCGTCTCGGCGGTGCGGGAGCGGTTGCCGTAGTTGGGGCACAGCGCCACCTTGTTGCCGGTGGCGGCCAAAAGGGTTTCGGCTGCGGCGAGCAGATCGAGCAGCTCGGGGCGGGTCAGCGAGTAGAACACCTGCCGGCCCTCAGGGCGGCCGGTCACCAGGCCGCAGTCCCGCAGACACGCCACATGGGCCGACACGGTGGACTGGGCCAGCCCCAGCTCGCCGATCAGGTCGACCACGCGGGCCTCCCCGTCAGCCAGGCGGCGCACGATCGCCAACCGCGCCGAGTCCGAAAGACTGTGAAACAGCGCCACCGCGGCGTTCGAATTCTCCGAGGTGGCGCCGGTGAGGCAGCCATCCGTATTATTCATCGCCATGTGACGATGATAGCCGGTCAGCAACGATACTTCGAGGCGGGGTCGGAGGTCTGCGGGGCGCCGGTCAACGTCGCCCCCGTGGTGTCTTTCAGGGCGCAACCCCCGCCGCGGGTGAACGGGTAGACCATCTGGCGCAGGTAGCCGCTGGGGTAGTCGGGTTTGGCGGCCATGCCCAGCTGGGTGGAGTCGAAGCGGCGGGCGGGGTCATAGGAGTAGGTGCGCATCAGGTGGTCCCACACCAGGGTGAACAGCCCGAAGTTGACGTCGCCAATACCGGCCCATTTGAGGTGGTGGAAGCGGTGGCCTTCGTTGAGGGCCAGCACGTAGTTCGCGGGTCCGATGCAGTAGTCGGCGTTGGAGTGCTGCAGCAGCAGCTGGATCGCCACGGCCAGCGCCAGGACGGAGGCCAAGTTGACGGGCAGCCCGATCAGGATCAGCGGTGCGACGCCGGCGGCCATCTCCACGGTTTGGTGCAGCGGGTGTTTCATCAGGCCGTTGAGGCCGTAGAAGCGGGTGATGCTGTGGTGCACCGCGTGGAAGCGCCATAGCACCCCGATCTTGTGACTGGCCAGATGCACCACGGTGATCCCGAAGTCGGCGACCAGGATCGCGGTGAGGACCTGTACGACGAAAGGCCAGTTGTGCGGCCACCACTGGGGTGCGGGGACGATCGCGGCAAGCAGCGGGATCGCGGCGACGCTGGCCAGGATGAGGGTTTCGTTGACCGCGACGTGGATGCGGTCGCGGGTGGTGTCGGCGCGGTCGTGG
Organism: Mycolicibacterium grossiae; assembly: GCF_008329645.1. NCBI lineage: Bacteria > Bacillati > Actinomycetota > Actinomycetes > Mycobacteriales > Mycobacteriaceae > Mycobacterium > Mycolicibacterium grossiae. Next base: position 2,960,987 of record NZ_CP043474.1, on the reverse strand, counting down.
TTCCACCGCGGGTCATACGGGATGATCCGCTCCACCACGAACGCCGTCGCGATCGCCACCGCCAGAATAGCCAGCAGCCAGTACTTGGGTGCGCCGGCGGCGGCGACGGCGATCCCCGCACCGTTGAGACCGATCAGCATGAACGGCACGTAACCGTAGCGGGCCACCACCTGGACCGCGGTTCTCGTCGTCGATGTCGGAGAAGAAGTCATACTCATGCAGTGATCGTCGCTGCCGCCGCCGTGGTAGCGCTTGAACGATTCGGCTACCCGTTGTCGAGATCCCAGGAGACGTGCCGACTCAGCGCCGAGGGCGGCAGGCCGAACATCTCACGGGTAGTCCGGGTGAGATGGGCACTGTCGGCGAACCCAGCGCCGTGCGCCGCGCCGGTCAGGTCATCACCGGCCTGCACCCGGACGATCGCGGCCCGCAACCGCGACCACAACACGTAGCGACGGAGCGGAATGCCGACGTGCTCGGTGAACAGATGGGTCAACCGGCTCGCCGAAAGGCCAACCAGGGAAGCAAGTTCGGTGCCGCTGATCGGTCCCGCCGCCACCAGGTCGGGCAACAGTCGCAACGCGTCATCGACGGCGGGATGCCGTGACGTCGCGTCATCGTCGGCGCTGGCGGGCGCCAGATGCGCGATCAGCTCGTCGACCACCACGGTCAGCACTCGTCGCCGGGTGAAGGTCAGCACCGGGGTGACGGTCCACCCGCAGCGCACGGCACGGAAGTGCGCGGCCCGTCCCGGCGCGGATTCCGGTTCCAGGAAGATCACCGTGCCCTCCCGGGCGCCGACCTCGATCCGGTGCGGGGCGTCGGCGGGCACGACGACCTTCGTCCCGACGTAGCGTGCACCGTGCTCGCCGAGCACCGTCAACTCCGTTGTCGCGGTGACGATCTGAACGGCGTGGTGCGCATGGGCATCAGTGGAACCGATCGATCCGGTGAAGGCCAAGACTCCCGGTCGCAGCAGCGCCGCCCCGCCCCAGCGCGGTTCGGCGGCTGCCGCCTCACCGCCAGGCGGTCCTTGGCGGTGCTGTTCGGTCGCCGTGGGTTCGGTATTAGGGGTCACGTAGTTGTCGGTACAGGGTTGGTGTCAGGTCTTCGCTGTGGCTGATTTGGAGTTGGCCAGGGCGGGTGCGCTGTTCGTAGGCGGTGATGACCAGGCCGACTCCACCGGCCGCCGGCACAAGTACTCCTTGCACGTGAAGAAACCACGCGGCATGGCCCACCGCTTGGCAGGCCGACCAATCGTCGCCGTAGATGTCGTCGTCTTCGAGCCCCACCGCGTCACGCGCTTCGGCGGTGGTCAGATCCAGAACCGCCATGTCGGTCGCTTGAATGGTGTGCAGCCGGTAGCGGGCTTGGAGCATCTGCTCGGGTGTCGTCGATGCGGCCTGGGCGGCGCGTTCCACTTCAACCATGCACGCTTGCGCGGAATCGGCCAGATAAATCGCCGAGAACAGCAATGGCGGATTCCATCTCCCGCCGAATCTGCGCGCCCCCTCCCCCGACAACGGCTCACGATGGGCGCCGGTGTAACGGAAGCAGGTGCCCGACCACTGCACGGTGCCACGCGCATCGATGCGCTGCACCAGCTCTTCGTCGAGCCCATTGCTCACACGAAGATCCCTTCGGCCATGGCGTCGATGAGCGCCAAGACGCGCTGGTACTCACCGTCGCGCACCAGGTCAGCGGGCTTGCCGTGCGCGAGTAATCGGTTTGGCGAGAACATCCAGACGTTGGCCTGATCGCGGGGAAGGACCTCGGCCAAGGCGTCGGCGACGTAGGCCAGTTCGATGAGTCGTTGCTTGTTGAGGCGTTGCGGGACAACTTGACCTGAAGTCCAGCGCGCCACTGACCGCGCCGAGGCATCGACGATGCCGCCAACCTCTTCGTAGGTCAATCCCAAGCGCTCGATCGCACTCGACACGGTCGAGGCGAGCGCACTAGTTCCCATATTGTCTGCCTGTCTTCCTTTTGTCAGCCACTATGTCATGTATTCTGTCATGAAACGACGCCTGAGGCGAGAGGACGTTTCACCACGATGGGCATTCAGTTTCGGCTCGGACCAAATGACCACAAACCGGTGGAAGACTTCTTGTCCCGCGAACACACCGGCACTGACGCCATCACCCTCGACACCAAGGCGGCGCGCCACCAGGGAGCTGCTGCTGCCGCTGCCATCGAAGCTGGCTTACAGGTGTACTGGGAGCCCGCAGCGGAGCGGCTGGCCGAGGCGGGTTTCGGCCTCGACAAGCTACCTTTGTGGACCGGCCAGCCTTACCACATCGACCACCTGTCCGCCGACCAAGCGGCACGGGCAGCGCTGGTCGCCTTGACTGTCGAGAAGCACCCCGCCCTTGTCACGCACGTCACCGCCCCGCACTTCTACGTGACCGACGAGCGCACGGCACGCCTCAACGTCGATCTTGCCGAACGCACCCGGCTAGCCGTCGGCGAAGACAAACCCACTCGAGCGGTGGTCACGGTCTCGACCACCGCACTGGGCCGTATCGGCATCGACCTTGCCGCCGAGTACGCCAGCGCAGGGATCGGCCACATCGAGATCCGCCTATCCCCCTTCGGCGGCGACGACGAAGGCATCCGGAAAATCCGAACCGCCTTCGCGATGCTCGACCAGTTTCGCGAACACGACCTCAACGTCACGCTCGGACTGTCGGGCAACATCGGCCGCGCCGCCCTGGCCATGGGTCACGCCGACGCCTACTCAGTCGGCGTAGGAATGCTCGAGAAGGTCAACCACGCCCAGACGATGGCCCGTTACCGCAGGGCTCCCGACCCGGACAAGGATCAAGGCGGCGGTGCCGCTGGCGGTATCTACCTACCTCGGCTCGGAGCCACGGTGCCGGCGAAGGCTGCCCGACAGCTGTTGAGCCATACCGATATTCGCACTCGTGTCGGATGCCGAATCGGATCGTGCCGCAACAGTGTGACCGGACCCCTTGATGATCGCCGAGCGCACTACCTGCATTCCCGTGCCAGCGAGGTCGCCGAGATGCTTCGTCGCCCCGCCCCTTGGCGTGGCGCAATGGAAATCGACCGTCTGAACGAAGCCATCGGACTGCGCGACCGCGTCAACGAGCACTACCTCAGCGACGACGTACACAAGCTGGGCACACGCACTCTGCGGAGCCTGGTCGACGAGATTGAACACGAACAACAGCAGGCCTCTTGACCTGTCGGCGAGCGACGAGTTGTCCGCGAGTTAATCTGCCCCTGCGGCCCGTCGTCGTGAAATCGTGGTCTAGCAAGCCGCCGATCCCAACCAGATGAGGCATCACCGTGGAGATCCAGACACCCGGACCGAGGAGCACCACGCCGCGCGGGGGTTCGCGCTCCGACTGGGTTCGAGGTGTGCCCCTCGGCCACATCTCTCAGCCGGCACGCGCAGCACGATATAGCGCAACGGGGCGAACGGTTGGCTAGCGAGTAACACGCCCTCGCGCCTCTCGACGATCGTCCACTCGCCGAACCCCCGGAGCGACGAGTAGGCGTGGTCCGCCCACGTGCACCAATGTGCCTTCGGTCGACCACGTGCACGTGTCCACGGCTAATCGGGCCACGGCCGCGAGCCGGGGACGGGCGCCCGGAGGACGGTTCAGCCGAAGCTCGCCATACTGAGTTCGACGAGACGCTCTCTCGCTTCGGCGGCGATCTGCTGCCTCTGCTCGATACCGGCACGATCGCCTACGACTGCGCCAGCGGCGAGTTGGTCGATGATGTCGCTGACACTCTGGGCGTTCGCGAAGCGGTTCGTGTTGGTCCCAGCGAAGTCGATTTGGTCGCAAATTCGTCAGTCATCGTCGGTGACCTCCCAGTGGTTTCAGCCCGATAGGAGTGCGGCCGGACGGACCGGGCTACGTACATCGAACTTCAACCCGTTGGGGTCGATGCGGAACCGCTGCAGCCGTACGCGAAGCAAGCATAGTGGTTTTACGTAGCTAGATAGTAAATCCGTGAGCCGTTCAGGGACTCCGACTTTGGGTGCTGATCGGCAACCTAGACGGTCGACGGGGAATCGGCGCTGCATCCACCCCCCCGGCTTGATGGGCGCTCGAGGTCGAGATGGTGCGATGGCGGGTGACGGAGCAATCTCGTTCGGGTTGAGATGTGATGTCGCCCGGTCGCTGGATGGGACGCTGCTGTCATCATCGGATGGGTGGCAACCAGGACGGCGGCGAAGACCGACAGCAGGCTGGCGGCGCGTCTCGCGGCACTCGCATCGCTGGGCGCTTCCACCATTCACTTCGCCGTGGTGCCGAACCACTGGCAGGAGTGGACACCGGCCGGGTTGTTCTTCGTGTCGATCGCAGTCTTTCAGCTGGTGTGGGCGCGGGTCGTCCTCGTCCGATCGACGTGGCCGGTGCTCGCGGCCGGCGTCCTGGTGAACCTCGGCGGGATCGCGCTGTGGGCGGTGTCTAGAACCGCTGGGGCTCCGTTCGGTCCGCACGCGGGGCAACCCGAAGTGGTTCAAGCCGCAGACCTCTGCGCGCTGCTGCTGCAGATCTACGTCGTGATGGGCGCCGGTTGGGTCTGGCATCGCGGCTTGCGCGGGGAGCCGGTGCCGGGGTTCGCCAGTGCGGTGATTCTCATGGGCGCATTCGGTGTGGTGGCGCTGGCGTCGACGGTGGGTGTCGCATCGGGTGTGCGTCACGGCCACGGCGTCGCAGAGGGCGGCGGTCACCACGGAACGAGCGCGCAGCACGCGGACGGCCCCGACGCTCATCACTCCGAGTCGGTCGATCCGATCGAAGAGCGGGTCGGCGTGCCGGCCGCTCCGGTACCGGTGCGTGCACCGCTCGATGGCCCGGTCCCGGTGGCGGAGCCGTCGGAGGACTCCCACGGTGATCACGATCACGCCGAGTGACATGTGAGTCTGCCTGTGCAGCCGAGCTTTCGGCCGAACAGGCGATGGGTGACCGTCCCGAGGTTGGTGCAACTATCGCGCTGGCAGTCTTAGCGATCGAGAACAGCGTGTGTACTCGCCTCCGGGGTCAGGTCAAGGCGCCGGAGCAGCTGGGCGTTCAGTGCCACCACGATCGTGGACAAGGACATCAGGATGGCGCCGACAGACATGGGCAGGACGAACCCGATCGGTGCGAGCACGCCAGCGGCCAGCGGCACGGAAATGAGGTTGTAGCCGGCACCCCACCAGAGGTTCTGCTTCATCTTGCGGTAGGTGGCGCGGGATAGTTCGATGACCGAGAGCACCGAGCGCGGGTCCGAGCTGGCGAGGATGACACCGGCGGAGGCGATCGCGACGTCGGTGCCGGCGCCGATTGCGATGCCGACGTCGGCCTGCGCCAGCGCGGGCGCGTCGTTCACGCCGTCGCCGACCATGGCGACCTTCTTGCCCTCCTGCTGCAGGGCGGAAACCTTGGAGGCCTTGTCTTCCGGTCGGACGCCGGCGAAGACGCGGTCGATGCCGAGTTCGGCGCCGACGGCGTTCGCGACGGCCTCGGCGTCACCGGTGATCATGACGACTTCGATGCCGAGCTTGTGTAGGGCGTCGACGGCTTGGCGGGATTCGGGGCGGACCTCGTCGGCGAGGCGGAGACCGCCGAGCACGACGCCGTCACCGACGACGTGCAGGATGATCGCGCCCTCCTCGCGCCACGCGGCCGCGGCACCGACTTCCGCTGCGTCGATCTCGTCGAGCAGGCGTGGGCCGCCCACGCGGATGCCGCGACCCTCGACCGTGGCGGTGACACCGACCGCCGGGGAGGACGAGAAGCCCGTGGCGGCGGGGACGGTGAGTCCGCGGTCCTGCGCGGCTCTCACGATGGCCCGTGCCAGGGGGTGTTCACTGTCGGTCTCGGCGGCGGCGGCGAGCGCGAGCACGGCGTCGCCGTCGAGGTCACCGGTGGCGTCGATCGCGGTCACGGTGGGTTCGCCCTTGGTGAGCGTGCCGGTCTTGTCGAATAGCACGGCGTCGACGGTGCGCATGGCCTCTAGCGCGAGGCGGTCCTTGATCAGCACACCGCCACGGGCGGCGCGCTCGGTGGCGATGGACACGACCAGGGGTATCGCCAACCCCAGAGCGTGGGGGCACGCGATGACCAGGACGGTGATCGCGCGGACGACGGCGGCGTCGGGGTCTCCGATGATCGACCACGCGACGGCCGTGATGGCGGCGGTCACCAGGGCGAACCAGAACAGCCACCCGGCGGCGCGGTCGGCGAGTCGCTGGGCACGCGAGGACGAGTTCTGCGCTTCGGTCACCAGACGTTGGATTCCGGCCAGGGCGGTGTCGTCGCCGGTGGCGGTGATCTCGACCCGCAACCCGGAGTCGGTGGCGACGGTGCCAGCGGTCACGGCGTCACCGACGCCGCGGGCCACCGGCCGGGATTCACCGGTGACCATCGACTCGTCCATGTCGGCTCGTCCGTCGACGATTCTGCCGTCGGCGGGGACGCTGCCGCCGGGTCGGACGATCACGAGGTCGCCGACGTGCAGGTCGGCCGGTGAGACGGTGACGGTTCGGTCGCCGTCGACCTTCTCGGCCTCGTCGGGAAGCAGCGCCGCCAAAGAGTCCAGCGCGGAGGTCGTCTGCGCCAGGGAGCGCATCTCCACCCAGTGCCCGAGCAGCATGATGACGATGAGCAGCGCCAGTTCCCACCAGAATTCGAGTTCGTGGTCGAGCAGGCCCAGGCTCGCACCCCAGGACGCGACGAAGGCGACGGTGATCGCCAGTCCGATCAGCAGCATCATTCCCGGTTTGCGGGAACGGATTTCGCTGACCGCGCCGGTGAGGAACGGGCGTCCGCCGACGACGTACATGAGCGTGCCCAGCAACGGCGCGATCCAGCGGGCACCGGGGACGTCGGGGACCTGGTAGCCGACCAGCATGGCGAACATGGTGGAGAGCGCCACGACCGGGACGGCGATGATCAGGTTGATCCAGAACAGTTTCCGGAACTGAGCGACGTGATCGGCCCCGTGCCCGGCGTGACCCCCGTGTCCGGCGTGACTCCCGTGTCCGGCGCGACCGGTCCCCGACTGGTGATCATCGGCCGGTCGGGCACCGGGGTCGCCGTGGTGGCTGTGCGCCACGCCGTGGGATGTCGCCACGGCGTGGTCATCGTGGTCTGTCATGATCGTTCTCCTTGCAGACGTTTAAGGTGTCGGCGTCGATACGGGGTGGCCGATTCGGTGCCGCCGGAATGGGTCAGGAGCGCACCAGCCGGGCGATCGCGGCGGACGCCTCGCTGAGTTTGGCGTCGGCGGCTGAGCCCCCGACGACCGCGGCGTCGCGCACGCAGTGCCGCAGATGGTCGTCGAGCAGCGCCAGCGCCACTCCTTGCAGGGCTTTGGTCAACGCATCGGTTTGGGTGAGGATGTCGATGCAGTACCGCTCCTCCTCGATCATCCGGCTGATGCCGCGAGCCTGGCCTTCAATCCGTTTGAGCCGCTTGAGATACTTGTCCTTCTCGGTGATGTAGCCGTGGTGGTGCACCGGATCCGGTGTCGAGGCGTTCTCGCCGTCCTGGGCTGAAGTCATGTCGAATCCTCTGCGGTCGTTGTGTTTCCGGGCGCTTCGGCGCAGCGGCGCAGTGATGGTGTCATGCCGCGCCGGCGTACTTGTCGGGGTCGCGGTCGAATCGCGGCCCGCATCCCCGACAGCAGAACCAGTACCGTCGACCGCGGTAGTCCCGGAACAGGCCGGCGGCTTCCGCCGCCGTCGTGTCGACCGGCGTGCCGGGCATCACCGGACACGTCGTCGCGTCGCCCGCGGGGGCGAGAAGGTTCCTCCCCACGAGCTGATGCCCGGCCCGTGGAATTCGTGAGGATCTACCGCCGCAGCAGCTGGACGCGGCGGTCTCGTTGTCGGACACGGGTTCTCCTCGGTGTGGGGGATCTAGCGGGTGGGGCTCGTGGACGTGGAAGTGAAGCCACGCAGGCGCAGGCTGTTGCCGACGACGAAGACGCTGGAGAACGCCATCGCCGCTCCGGCGAGCATGGGGTTGAGCATGCCGAGGGCGGCGATCGGTATCGCGGCGACGTTGTAGGCGAAAGCCCAGAAGAGGTTCGTCTTGATCGTCGACAGTGTCGCGCGGGACAACCGGATCGCGTCGACCGCGCTGCGCAGGTCGCCGCGCACCAGGGTGATATCGGAGGCCTCGATGGCGACGTCGGTTCCGGTGCCCATGGCCAGCCCGAGGTCGGCCTGTGCCAGCGCGGGGGCGTCGTTGACGCCGTCACCGATCATCGCCACGGTCTTGCCTTCAGCTTGCAGGCGGGCGATGACGTCGAGTTTGTCTTGGGGCATGACCTCGGCGATCACGGTGTCGATGCCGACTTCGTCGGCGATGCGTCGGGCGACGGTTTCGTTGTCGCCGGTGAGCAGTACCGGTGTGAGGCCGATCGCGCGCATTTGTGAGATCGCCTGCGCGCTGGTCGGTTTGACGGTGTCGGCGACGACGAGTATGCCGCGGGCCTCGCCGTCCCAGCCGACGGCGACCACGGTCTTCCCGTCGGCTTCGGCGTCGGCTTTGCGCTGCGTCAGAGTCGGGCTGAGGTGTTGGGCCCAGTCGGCGAGCAGTGACGGTCGTCCCACGACGACGGCGTGCCCGTCGACGATGCCCTGCACGCCCTTGCCTTCGACGTTGGCGAAGTCCTCCGGTGTGGGCAGTGTTCCGAGTTCCCGTGTCGCCGCGGCGGCGACGGCCTGGGCGATGGGGTGCTCGGAGGCGTTCTCCAGCGCTCCGGCGAGCACCAGCAGTTGGGTCCGGTCGGTTCCCTCCGCGGCGAGGACGTCGACCAGGGCCATCGTGCCGGTGGTGACGGTTCCGGTCTTGTCCAGCACGACGGTGTCGACTTTGCGGGTCGACTCCAGGATTTCGGGTCCTTTGATCAGGACGCCCATCTGCGCGCCTCGGCCGGTGCCCACCAGCAGCGCGGTCGGGGTCGCCAACCCGAGGGCGCACGGGCAGGCGATGACCAGGACCGCGACCGCTGCGGTGAAGGCGGCGGCCACGGGGTATCCCGCTCCCAGCCACGCACCGAGGGTGATCACCGCGACGGCGAGCACGATCGGCACGAAGACACCGGAGATGCGATCGGCCAGGCGCTGGACGTGGGCCTTGCCGGTTTGGGCGTTCTCGACCAGCAGGGCCATCTGTGCCAGCTGGGTGTCCGCCCCGACACGCGCCGCGCGCACGACCAGTCGCCCACCGGCGTTGACCGTCGCACCGACGACGGTGTCACCGGGACCGACCTCCACGGGCACGGATTCACCGGTCAGCATCGACGCGTCGACCGCCGAGGTCCCCGAGATCACCGCGCCGTCGGTGGCGATCTTCTCCCCCGGACGCACGACGAACTCATCGCCCACCGCCAGCTCCTCCACGGCGATCTTCGATTCGACCCCGTCGCGCAAGACGGACACCTCCTTGGCGCCCATGTCCAGTAACGCCCGCAGCGCCGCACCGGCCTGTCGTTTGGACCGCTTCTCGAAGTAACGACCGGCGAGGATGAACGTCGTGACGCCGGCGGCGACTTCGAGGTAGATGTTCGCGGCGCCGTCGGATGGCGCGAGGGTGAGTTCGAAGGGGTGCTTCATCCCTGCGACGCCGGCGGTGCCCAGGAACAGCGCGTAGAGCGACCAGAGGAAGGCCGACAGGGTGCCCAGGGAGATCAGCGTGTCCATCGTCGCCGTGCCGTGCCGCAGGTTGGCGAAGGCGGCGCGATGGAACGGCCAGGCCGCCCACACGATGACGGGTGCGGCCAGTGCCAATGAGGCCCACTGCCAGTAGGTGAATTGCAGCGCCGGGATCATCGCCAGCGCGACGACCGGCACCGACAGCAGCACCGACCCGGTGAGACGCTGGCGCAGCGCGAGCATGTCGGGGTCATCGGTCTCGTCTGTGTCCTCGGCGGGCGCAGGCTGCTCGGGCGTCGGTAGCGCGGCGGTGTACCCGGCCTTCTCGACTTCGGCGATCAGCTGCGCCGGGTCGTAGCCGCCGGGCACCGTGACGGAGGCCTTCTCGGTCGCGTAGTTGACGGTGGCCGCCACACCGTCGAGCTTGTTGAGGCTGCGCTCGATGCGGTTGGCGCAGGAGGCGCATGTCATGCCGCTGATTCGCAGCTCGACGGTCGGGCCGGACACCGGTGTTGATGTCGTCATGGGTGCCAATCCTTTTCAGAGTTCCGGATGGGGCGGAAGGGTGTCAGTGCCCACCGTCGTGCGAGGGTTCGGGTGGTGGCGGGGTGGTGTCGCCGCGCGCGGCGTCGACGACGAACGCGGCGGTGTGCACCGTGTCGTCGATCTGGAAGTCGAGGTAGAGCAGGTAGCGCCCGGCAGTCGGCGCGGTCGCGGCGAACGTCACCGCGGGCCCGCCGGTGCGACCCGGTGCGGGTTCGGCGTCTTCGGGGTGCACGTGCAGGTACGCCAGGTCTCCGTCGCGCAGCGCGACGAGGTGTCCGAACGCCCCGAGGTAGGGCTGCAACGTCGTCACCGGCTGACCGTTTCGCGTGATCGTGGCCGTCAGTGTCCGCGAGACGCCCGCGGTGAGCGCGCCGTCGAGTCGCACGGTGTACCCCGCGACCTCGTCGACGGTGCGGGTGGTCACCGGCGGTGCCGGGATGACCTCGCCGGCCACCTCGACGGTGCGGCTGAGGGTGACCTTCGCACTGTCCGCCGCTGCCGGCTGGAAGTCGGCGAACACGCGGTAGGTGCCGGCGGCGTTCCAGGTCCACGGTGTCGACCACGTGCCGCCGTCCCGGTCCAGGGTCGGGTGCACGTGTGCGAAACGCGTTCCGTCGAACGGACGACGATGAGATGCAGCTGCTTGTCGTGCACGCTGGCGTAGTCGAGCAGCGGCTCACCCGCCGGGTCGGCGATGGTGAAGCTCAGGGCGCCGCGTTCCCGCGGCGTGCGGGGCGCGCGCACCGCGCTGAGCGCGTATCCGTTCTGGGCGAGCGACAACCCCGCCGGCACCGTTCCGGTCTGTTCCGCGGCGGGTAGCGCCGAGTTCGCTTCGGGTCGGTGACCGCGTTGTTGCGTGGCCTCGCGGTCGGGGGCGATGGCCTCGGCGGTGGTGTAAGACGCGGTGAACGCCACCACCTGCCCCGTCGCGAAGGCGGCCAGTCGGCCTCCGGCGTTCACGCGACCCGCACCGCCGAGTAACCGGCGTCGTCGACGGCGGCGAGGATCGCGGCGTCCTCGACGGGTGCGCCGAGGGTCACGGTGAGCGTCCCCGTCGCGACGCTGACCTCGACGTCCTGGACCCCGGCGACGGCACCGACCTCCTCGCGCACCGACTGCTCGCAGTGCCCGCACGTCATCCCCGAAACGGTGTACTCACGTGTGTTGACGTCCATCGTCGATCCTTTCCCTCGATACCCCCATGGGGTATTTCAATCGCCAGCATATACCCCCCTGGGGCATATGGCAAGGTCCGTGATCGGCGCCCCGCGTCACACCCGGTGGGCGCCTGGCCGTGTGTATAGCCCCGGCGGTGTTCGGCTTCGGATGTCGCGGCGTACGTCAGCCGCAGCAGCGCGTTTGCCGGGTGCGCCCTTTCGCGGCGTGCCCTCTCGGCGCTCCGCCGAGGGCGCACACGACGACGCATTTCGCGATCGACCGGGCGGTCGGGCTGTCGATCATCCGACGCAGCGTGGTCTTCACCGTCATGTTCATCGAGACCTCATTCAGTTTGTAGGAGGCACCCGTGACGGGTGCGGGGGGAACTCCTCCGGTTGCGTTCCGCTCACGGGGCGAGGAAGGCTTTGGCGACGTCGGTCCACGTCTTGACCTCGTCGACGGTGTGGGCGACGCGCAACGTCGCACGCGGCATCAGCCGCGCCAGTTCTCGGGCCGTGGCCAGCGGGTGCTGCGGATCGTCGGCCCAGGCGAGGATCAGCGTGGGCGCATCGATCGTCGCCAGCGCGGCCGGGGCGGGCAGATCCGACCCCGCCACCCCGCGCAGTGCCGCCGCGGCGACCTCGTCGCCGACGTCCGGTGAGAAACGTCCGGGTGGATAGTCGGCGAAGATGGGCAGCGGCGGCGCCTGTGCCCATCGCTGGCGCCACGCCGACGCTCCGATGTCGTCGATCTCGTCGGCGGTGTCGAGATACCACTGCCGGACAGGGCGATTCCCGCCCTCCCACGCCGCGGGCGGGATCAGCAACACCAGTCGCCGGAAGCGCTGCGGCGCGACCAGGGCCGCGTACAGCGCGGCGGCGGCGCCCAGTGACGATCCGGCGAAGTCGACCGGCTCCTCGAAGCCCGCTGCGGTCAGCAGATCGAGCAGGTCGACGCCGGCCTGCTCGAAGGTGTAGTACTCGGGTTGAGGCCGTCCCGTCGAGCGACCGTGACCGCGCTGGTCGTAGAGCAGCAGCCGGCGGCCGTCGGCGATCGCCTCCACGTCGAGGATCCCCAGCCCCCGCACGGCGGCGCGACTGAGCAGGACCCCGTGCGCGTAGGCGACGGGTGGGCTGCCCGTGCCGCTGACCTGATACGCGATGGCCGCGCCGTCGGCGTAATGGAAACGGTCCTCGGTCATCGCGTCGCTCATACCCTCCCTTATACCCCCCACCGGTATCTGTGCAGTTGGCGGCGTCGCCCCAGCGTGGGCATCGGGGTGACGCATCCGGAGGGCCGCATCGGAAGCGACACCGCCGCCGCCGCGGCTGCGATGGTGGCTCGACGTGACGAACACCGGTGCCATCCTTTCGCGATCGGAGCCCGATGCGGTTAGTTCCGGCGTCAGTGTATTACGTTTCTGCGTAGTAGATGCGTATGCGAAGTGGCCGACGCGAGGTGGACTCGCTGCGAGATCCGGCGAATTTGCAATGTGGTTCACCAATAGGCATTCTCGGCTTTTGGTGCCTAGGTGCCTTGGTGCCTAGGTGTCGGGTGGACGGTTCCAGACGGCCCGACCAATCGGCGGAGAATGACGGCGACACGCACCGCTGCGGCGACTGGTCGAGAACAGGACCGCTCCCCGGTGCCGATCCGACCTGCGACTCCCGCCACCTACTATCCCAAGTAGTACTGTTTAGATGCGCAGTCAATGGTCGGGCGACGTTGGGAGCCGGAATGAGAGCACGTGGTCGCGTCGTCGTGTGCAGCGTGCTGGTCGCGGCGATCGCGGCCGCGGCGGGGTGCTCCACCGGCAGCGGTGCCGTCACTCAAGGCGGCTCCTTCGACTTCGTCTCCCCCGGCGGACGAACCGACATCCTTTACGACCAGCCGGACCAGCGTGGCCGACCGGGGGCGATCGCGGGGCCGGACCTGTCCGCTCCGGCCCGCACCCTCACCGTCGACACCGACTTCGCCGGGCAGGTGGTGATCATCAACGTGTGGGGGCAGTGGTGCGCGCCGTGCCGCACCGAGGCTCCCGAGCTGCAGCAGATCTACCAGGATAATCGCGCGCGGGGTGTCACCGTGGTCGGTATCGACGTGCGCGACAACGACATACAGACCGCCGTCGACTTCGTCACCGATCGCCGCATCACCTACCCGTCCATCTACGACCCCGCCATGCGCACCCTCATCGCGTTCGGCGGCAGATATCCGACCAGTGTGGTCCCGTCGACGATCGTGCTGGATCGCCGCCACCGCGTCGCGGCGGTATTCCTGCGTGCACTACTAGCCCAGATTTTTCGCGGATTCTCGCTTGTGGTGGTGTGTAGATAAGCGAAAGTGCCTGTCCTGCAAGGGATAATTGGACTTCTCTAAGGTTCAAGTATTCCTACGGGAAGGCACTTCGCAGGTGAAGAATATCGCGGCCGCATCGCGGGTGAAAGTGTCGGCTGACGGCCGTGGTGTCGTGTCGCATGCCGGGATGGGCTTGCTACGTGAACTTGCCGATCTGACCGGGTTATCGGCGCAGGTCACCGCCGCGTTGGCCGACACCTACCGCGGCCCGTGGGTGTACGCGCCCGGGGAGGTTTTCGCTGATCTGGCGGCCGCGATTGCTGACGGCGCCGATTGCATCGACGGTGTCGGGCAGTTGTGCGGCGACCGTGAGCACGTGTTCGGCGCGAAAGCCTCGACGACCACGATGTGGCGGTTGATCGATGAGCGGATCGACGCCGCGCACCTACCCGCGGTGCGGGCGGCTCGCGCCCATGCCAGAACGGCGGCGTGGGCTGCAGGCGCTGCCCCCGCGGTCAGACGATGGCTGCATATCGACATCGATGCCACCCTGGTGATCGACCACTCCGACAACAAGACCGGCGCCACACCGACCTGGAAGAAAACGTTCGGGCACCATCCGCTGCTGGCGTTCCTGGACCGACCGGAGATCGCCGGCGGGGAAGCCCTGGCCGGGATGCTGCGCACCGGCAACGCCGGCTCCAACACCGCCAGTGACCACGTCATCGTCTTGGAGCAGGCACTGGCATCCCTGCCCGCCCGGTGGCGGCCCGACCCCACTCGTGGCGATGATCCAGACCGACCACAGGTGTTGGTGCGCTGCGACACCGCCGGGGCCACCCACCGGTTCGCCGATGCCTGCCGCGAGCAGGGGGTGGGGTTCTCCTTCGGCTACCCCGTCGATGCCCGGGTGCAGGACGCCGTGGACACCCTCAACATCGGCCAGTGCTGGTATCCGGCGATCGACACCGACGGCGGCATCCGCGACGGCGCCTGGGTCGCCGAAGCCACCGACCTGGTCAACCTCTCGACATGGCCGCCCGGCACCCGGCTGATCCTGCGCAAAGAGAGACCGCATCCCGGCGCGCAGCTGCGGTTCACCGACGCCGACGGCATGCGGGTCACCGCGTTCATCACCGACACACCACCCGGTGTCATACCCGGCCAAGTCGCCGGTCTGGAACTGCGCCACCGCCAGCACGCCCGCGTCGAGGACCGCATCCGTGAACTCAAAGCCACCGGCCTACGCAACCTGCCATGCCACAGCTTCTGGGCCAACGCCGCATGGCTGGAAATCGTGCTCGCCGCCGCCGACCTGGTCACCTGGACCCGCCTCATCGGTTTCGGTGACCAACCCCCGCTGGCCCGCGCCGAGATCACCACCTTCCGCTACCGAGTCCTGCACGTCGCGGCCCGCATCACCCGCGGCGCCCGCCAACAACGGCTGCGCATCGACGCCACCTGGCGGTGGGCCGCCCAGATCGCGACCGCCTGGCAGGCCATCCGCACCGCCTTCGGATAGCACCAGGCCCACCCGACCCACCAATCAGAAAGACCAGGCCCCAGGAAAGCCCGTCCCACCCGGCGACACGGGATACCCCTCCACATCGCTACGCAGAAAGCCCCATCCAGCAACACAATTCAGCGGCAGAACGGCCCGGCATCAATTCGATGCAAAATCGAGGCTAGCCGACGACCTGCAACCGCTCGTCGAGCGCCTCGCCGACGAGCCGCCGGCCGGATCGTGAACGGCCTCGGGCAGTTCGCCGTCACGGGCCCGCTGATCCTGGCCATGGCGTTGAGCATGGTCGCGGGATCGGTCTCGTTCGCCTCGCCGTGCGTCGTGCCGCTGGTACCGGGCTACCTGTCTTACCTGGCGGCGCTGGTCGGTGTCGAGCAGCGCTCGTCCGGTCCTGGTTCGGGTTCTGCGAGCGGTACACCGTCGCCCCGGTTCCGAGTCGCCGGGGCGGCGGCCTTGTTCGTCGCCGGATTCAGTGCGGTGTTCATGCTGGGCACTCTGGCGGTCTTCGGAATGACGACCACCCTGCTCGGCAACCAGGTGCTGCTGCAACGCCTGGGCGGAGCGGTGACCATCGTGATGGGACTGGTGTTCGTCGGAGTCCTCCCGTTACTGCAGCGCGACATCCGCTTCGCACCACGACGGGTCACCACCCTGGCCGGGGCACCGCTGCTCGGGGCGGTGTTCGGACTGGGTTGGACGCCGTGCCTGGGCCCCACCCTGACCGGTGTCATCGCCGTCGCTTCGGCGACCGACGGCTCCAGCGTCACCCGCGGAATGCTCCTGGTGGCCGCTTACTGCCTCGGCCTGGGTTTGCCCTTCGTCGTTCTGGCCTTCGGTTCCGCTCGCGCCATGCGGGGACTGGGCCTGCTGCGTCGACACGCCCGCACCGTTCAGCTGATCGGCGGGACGCTGATGATCATCGTGGGCGCGGCGCTCCTGACCGGGCTCTGGGGCGATTTCGTGGCATGGGTGCGTGACGCGTTCGTCTCCAACGCGGTGCTCCCCGTCTGACCGCGCCACCACCCCGCGGCGTTCACGCCCACCCGAAGCGCGACGGCGAGCACCGGCCCGAGGCGTCGTCGATACACCGTCGCGCACTACGTAGCTTGTTAGTATTGACGTCGACACCGGGTAGACGCCGGATCGGCCGGCGTCCTGATGAGGAGCGTCTCTTGCGCATCGACGGTTTCGGCCAACTCGAGGCCACCATCATGAACCGGATGTGGAGCCGGGACCCGTCGGCCGCGGTGACCGTTCGCGACGTCCTCGTCGAACTCAGCGCCGAGCGGGACATCGCCTACACGACGGTCATGTCGACGATGGACAACCTGCACACCAAGGGCTGGCTGGGTCGGGAGCGTCACGGCAGGGCCTACCGCTATCACGCCACGATGACGCGGGAACAACACAGCGCCCACCTCATGAGGGCTGCACTGGCCGGCGGCGGGCGGCCCGACCTCGTGCTCAAGTACTTCGTGGAACAGATGGGTAACGACGAATCGGAGACCATCCGCCGCGCCCTGCGCCGAGTGTCCCGCAGCAGACGGTAGAGAGGTCGAGCGCCCTGCGGGACGGACGTGTCGATCGACCGCGCAGCCGGCATTCCGATCGTGGTGGAATCGAACGTCACGGCGACTCCGACGAATCGAACTCGTTCACCCACCTGCGAGACACCTACTGGGTTTCTCAGTAGATTGGGAGCAGTCGCCGGCGTGCCGCAGGCTGCGGGTCAACCCAGGCCCTGCAGACGGCGACGAGAGGCCGGACCGTCTGCCCCCTGCCGGTCCGGCCTCTTCCCTCACGGATCACCCCAATGCAGCCGACACCTGGATCCACCCGCAGCGTGCCGGGCGAATCGATTCAGCCCCGCGGCCCACGGCATGCGACGACGCGGCCGCGGGTGGCACGAACCGCCGAACGTCGTCGGTTGCGGGGACGCACTCGGCGACCAACCCGCGCGACGTTGCGGGCTTCCACACACGCTCAGCCGACTTACTACTATCCATATCAGTACTTAGCGATATAGTAGAAATTCCGGTGGTGTTCATCGCGCGTGACGGCATGCGAGTCCGGCGCTGCGACGGTCGGCACTTATGCGACGCTGTCTCGTTCACGACTCGGAGGTCCCCGTTGGTAGCCGAAGCGCCTGCACTCGGAGAACTGGAGGTACGTCGCCCGTTCCCGGCGCGGCTGGGCCCCAAGGGCAATCTGATCTACAAGCTGGTGACGACGACCGATCACAAGGTGATCGGCATCATGTACGTCGTCGCGTGTTTCGCGTTCTTCTTCATCGGCGGTCTGATGGCGCTGCTCATGCGCGCCGAGCTGGCGCTGCCGGGACTGCAGTTCCTGTCCAACGAGCAGTACAACCAGCTGTTCACGATGCACGGCACGGTGATGCTGCTGTTCTACGCGACGCCCATCGTGTTCGGCTTCGCCAACCTGGTGCTCCCGCTGCAGATCGGCGCGCCCGACGTGGCGTTCCCGCGTCTGAACGCGTTCTCCTTCTGGCTCTTCCTCTTCGGCGCGACGATCGCCATCGCCGGCTTCATCACCCCCGGCGGCGCCGCCGACTTCGGCTGGACGGCGTACTCGCCGCTCACCGACGCCATTCACTCGCCGGGCGCGGGGGCGGATCTGTGGATCATGGGACTCATCGTGGGTGGTCTGGGCACCATCCTGGGCGCGGTCAACATGGTCACCACGGTGGTGTGCATGCGCGCCCCCGGCATGACGATGTTCCGGATGCCGATCTTCACCTGGAACATCCTGGTGACGTCGATCCTGGTGCTGTTGGCCTTCCCGCTGCTGACCGCGGCGCTGTTCGGGCTGGCCGCCGACCGTCACCTGGGCGCGCACGTCTACGACCCCGCGAATGGCGGGGTGTTGCTGTGGCAGCACCTGTTCTGGTTCTTCGGGCACCCCGAGGTCTACATCATCGCGCTGCCGTTCTTCGGCATCGTCTCCGAGATCTTCCCGGTGTTCAGCCGCAAACCGATCTTCGGTTACACCACACTGATCTACGCGACGCTGGGCATCGCGGCGCTGTCGGTGGCCGTGTGGGCGCACCACATGTACGCCACGGGTGCCGTGTTGCTGCCGTTCTTCAGCTTCATGACGTTCCTCATCGCGGTGCCGACGGGCATCAAGTTCTTCAACTGGATAGGCACGATGTGGAAGGGGCAGTTGACGTTCGAGACACCGATGCTGTTCTCGGTCGGCTTCCTCGTGACGTTCCTCCTCGGTGGCCTGTCCGGCGTGCTGTTGGCCAGCCCGCCGCTGGACTTCCACGTCACCGACTCGTACTTCGTGGTCGCGCACTTCCACTACGTGCTCTTCGGCACCATCGTGTTCGCCACCTACGCGGGCATCTACTTCTGGTTCCCGAAGATGACCGGCCGCCTGCTCGACGAGCGCCTCGGCAAGCTGCACTTCTGGCTGACGTTCATCGGCTTCCACACCACGTTCCTGGTCCAGCACTGGGTCGGTGACGAGGGCATGCCGCGCCGCTACGCGGACTACCTGCCGTCGGACGGTTTCACGACGCTGAACATCATCTCGACGATCGGCGCCTTCATCCTGGGCATCTCCACGCTGCCGTTCGTGTGGAACGTGTTCAAGAGCTGGCGCTACGGCGAACCCGTGGTGGTCGACGACCCGTGGGGCTACGGCAACTCGCTGGAATGGGCGACCAGTTGCCCGCCGCCTCGGCACAACTTCACCGACCTGCCCCGAATCCGTTCCGAGCGGCCCGCTTTCGAGCTGCACTACCCGCACATGGTCGAACGGATGCGCGCCGAAGCACACGTCGGACGCGCCCATGGACCCGCTGACGGCGACGTGACGCGGATCGACGACGTCGACGTCCGCACCTAAGTCGTCGAACTCCCACCGACTGCAGGAGGACGATGCTCGCCGATTTCGAACTCGCGGAGGTGATCTGGGACGTCGCCGAGCCGGGTTTGTCCCTCGAGGACCGGGACACGCTGTGCGCGGCGTTTCACACCTGCGAACCGATTCTGGCGATGTGCGCGGCGCTGCGCGCGGTGGCACGCACCCGGATCCGGTTGCCGGCGAACGTGTTCGAGGAGTTCCGGTCGTGGCTGGCCGCCGTGCCGCCGTTGCGACCGACGGATCGGTGGCTGTCCGCGTGGTTGGAGGTGCACGTGTTGGCCTCGCAGGTCCGGCCGTCGAGCGACCGCCTGACGCCTATCGGGGGATACAGCGAGTACACCCTGTGCCGTTTCGTGCTCGCCGGGGCCGGTCTGTCCGGCGATGCCACCCCCGCGGCGCAGGCCGAGGTGATGCGTCGCTGGCTCGCGCACAACCGTCCCGGCCCCGCCCTACGGGCGGACATGCGGACCACGGGGTTCGGCCGCCTCCTCGACGAACAACCGACCCACACCCCCGACGGGGCTGCGCCGGCCCGTCGGCGGCCACCGTGCCCGCCGCCGGTGTGACCCGTGGACCGTCGCAGGTGTACGCAGGAGGGCATTCACCGGAGGTGTGGCGGCTCAGGACGACTCGCCGTCGTGTGGCGCCGAGCCGTTGAGCAGACCGTGCAGGACCAGGTCGATCGTTGCGCGCCGGGCGTGCGGAGCGTCCCAGTCGTGGGCGGCGCGCAGGTGGATGTAACCCCATCCGATCATGTTGAACAGCACGGTGGCGGTGACCGTCGGCGGCATCGGGCGCAGCGATCCGTCGATCGCGCCGTCGCGCAGGAGACGCTCGAACGGTTCGGCGAAGGCGTCGACGACCAGGGCATCGGGTCCGGGCTGGTGGAACACCTCCCCGCGGGCGAGGAACATGCCGGCCAGCAGGTGAAGGTGTTCGTCGGCGGTGGCGCACAGCGCATCGAGTGCGGCCCGCAGGCGCTGTGCGGCGGTGCCGGGTTCCGACAGCGCCGGCAGGATCGCGCGGCGGTAGGTGTCGGCGGCCTGCGCGGTCAGCGCGGCGACCAGCTCCTCGCGGGTGACTCCGCGCCGGTAGACGGTGGCCCGCGACAACCCGGCTTCGGCGCCGATGCGGTCCAGGGTGACGTTCTCCAGGCCCCAACGTGCGACCGCGGCGGCCGTGGCGTCGATCAACGCCTGGTCCGCACCCCGCCCTTGACCCTGCGACATGCGCTCAGCATACTTGAGACATGACAGTCTCATTAATGACCGATGAGTGTCTCGCCGTTCCTCCGGTGCTGGGTTGGGCCGTGCTCACCGGCGGTGCCGTCGCGTTGTTCGCGACGTACTGGGATGAGGCGTGGCACACCGACATCGGCCGGGATTCGGCGTGGATCGCCCCTCACCTGCTGCTGTACGGCGCGATGGCCGTGGCCGGGTCGGCGATCGCGGCGTGGGGGGTGCGCACGTGGTGGACGACGCGGTCGCTGCGCACCGCACTGCGCTACCAGCCCGTGCTGGTGGCCGGTCTGGGTGGCGCGGCGACCCTGGTTGCGGCGCCGATCGATCAGCTGTGGCACGCGCGTTTCGGACGTGACGCCGTGCTGTGGAGCCCACCGCACATGCTGGTGGTGTTCGCCTCCAGCGCCCTCATCGCCGGGCTGATCGCCGGGATGCCTCACCACCGGCGGGCGATGCGCTGCGCGGCGTCGATCCTGTTGTTCGGCAACGCGATCGCCGTGGTCTTCGAGTACGAGACCGACGTGCCGCAGTTCTCCGAGACGCTGTACCTGCCGATCTTCCTGGCGACGGGGCTGGCGGTCGCCTGGGTCGCGCGCGCCGCGGTGCCGGTGCGGGCACCGGTCACGACGATGGTGCTCGGCTACGCCGTGGTGCGCCTCGGGATCGCCGCGGCGCTGGCGGTGCTGGGGCGCAGCGGTCCGGATCTGCCGGTGGCGGTGCTCGGCTTCGCCTTGGTGGATCTGCCGCTGCCCCGCGCGGTGCAGCGCTACGCGGCGGGAGCGGCCGGCGCATCGGCGCTGGCGTGGGCGGCCGCAGCGGCGGGTCTGAGCAGCCAATCCCCCGATGCCGTCACCATTGTGGCGCTGCCCACGATCATCGTGTCCGTGATGGTGGGCGTCGTCGCCGGCGGGTTCGGCCGCCGTGGCGTCGCGGTGGCCGGTGCGGTCGCGGCGGCGATCGTCGTGGCGGTCACGTCCACCCCGGTGCCGGCGCACGCTCACGACCCCGGCCAGGGTGCGCCGCGCGGGCGCATCGAGCTGGTGGCGGACTCCGATGATGCGCGCACGATCTCGCTGCGCGCGACGGTGGCCGACGGGTGCGGGGGGCTCGCGGCGTCGCGTCTGGTGGCGCGGCGCGCGGGGGGCACCGTCAGCGCGGCGCTACGCGCCGAGCCGGGATGCGTCTTCTCGGGGCGGATCGCGGTGCCCACCGAGGGTCGCTGGTTCGTCTACGTCGAGATGCTCCGCGACGGGCAGACCCTCGAGGCGTGGGTGGCGGTGCCCGCCGGGCACAGCGCCCACGTCGCCGAGGTGCGCGAACTGTATGTTCCGGCTCGCGCCGGCAGCGCCGATCGGCCCGTGCAGATCGCCGCGGGAGCGATGCTCTATCTGCTCGGCCTGGCCCTGCTGGTCGCCGGGGCACGCGTCGTGCGCCGGGGACCGGGCGCCGGGCCGACCGGCGGCGTCGTCGCGGCGCGCTGACCGGTGCCCCGGTTCCGGATGGCGACCGGGTCCCGCGACCGGTCCCGGCGTGACGGTCACCGCGGGTCGTTGGTGGTGTCCGGCTTGATCAGGGCGTAGTAGGCGTACCGACTGTCGAGGCGGTTGCGCGGGACCAGGGTGATCAGCTGCGGGGCCAGCCCGCACTCGTCGGCCAGCTGCCAGAACTCCTCGATGGTGAAGGTCGTGGTCAACGCCAGGTTGCGGGTGTAGGCCAGGCCGGGCCTGCCGCGGGTGCGACCGTCGCCGGTGTGGTACTTCATCTGGACGAAGGCCATTCCGCCCGGTCGCAGTACGCGTTGGGCGATGCCGAGGATGGTCCGCACGGCGTGGACGCCGGTGGTCACCTCGATGACGTAGAGACACAGGAACGTGTCGCACGCGTGGCGCAGGCCGTCGGCGGCCGCGTCGGGGTCGGCCAGGTCGATGCGCCGGATGTCCAGCGGGGTGTCGCACACCGCCTTCACCTGCCGGGAACATTCGGCGAGGTTGTCCGGCGAGATGTCGGCGGCGATGAACCGCTGCGCCCGCGGTGCGAAGGCCGCGGCGTTGGCTCCCCCTCCCGCGCCCCACTCGATGACCGTTCCCGGCGTCTGCACCCCCAGCGCGCGGGCGAACCGCTGGTACATCTCCCAGTGTTCGCGGCCGACCTCCTCGAAGGCCTCGTCGCCGATGCCGTCCCGCCAGTGCGAGTTGGACTCCCACGACCCGTCACCATCCGAGGCCGACCAGTAGCGCGCCGCCTGCTCGCCGATGCGGGCGTCGTGCCGGCGTGGCCGTAGCGCTCGTACGGCGGCCGCGATGAACCGTTCTCCGCGTAAGGCCATGCTCAGCCCCGTCCCTGCACGGCCGCCACGGCCGGCACCGGCACCGCTGCAGCCGCGGCCGCGCACGGCGGTGTGCGCACCGGCTGGTGCGCGGCGGCGAGGCGGTAACCGACGCCGCGCACGTTGAGCACCAGCGCCGGGTCGTCGGGATCGTCTCCGAGCCGGCGGCGCAGCGCACCGATGTGCACGCTGACCTGCTCGGCGTTGCCGGTGGGGGTCGATCCCCAGACGGCCTGCAGCAGATCGCGACGGCTCACCACCGCCCCGCGCCGCTTGGCGAGTTCGACCAGGATGTCGAACTGGGTGCGGGTCAACGCGATGGGCTCCTCGTCGATCCGCACTTCGCGCCGCCGGACGTCGATGGACAACCGACCCTGCGTGTAGCGCTGTGGCGCGATGTCCCCGGTCTCCGCGCGTGCTTCGTTGGCCGTCCATCGCCGCAGCGCGGCCCGCACCCGCGCCGCGAGTTCACGGCTGCTGCGTTCTCCGGTGAGGACGTCGTCGGCGC
Organism: Mycolicibacterium grossiae; assembly: GCF_008329645.1. NCBI lineage: Bacteria > Bacillati > Actinomycetota > Actinomycetes > Mycobacteriales > Mycobacteriaceae > Mycobacterium > Mycolicibacterium grossiae. Next base: position 2,937,863 of record NZ_CP043474.1, on the reverse strand, counting down.
CCGCCCGCAGGCCCGCGACCACGACGTTCTCGTCGGCCGAACTCGAGTGCACCGTGACGTGGGCGTCGCACACGTCGCGGATCCCCCGGCACACCTGAATGACCGATTGGCCCAGCCGATCCGCGTCGAGGGCGACGAATCCGGGCCGCAGGCGGTCGGCGACCCCGACCGCCTCACCGCCGTCCTCGGCCACCACCAGGGAGACCTCATCGGTGCGGAAGTGGTCGGCGACCGCCTCGATCCATCTGAGGTGATCACCGACGATCAACATGGTCGCCGGAGTCGGTGTCATCGTCGTCGAACCGTCGCGCATCCCTTGATACTGCCCTACTACGTAGCTACGCACACGCTCAAGGGTTGGCGTGTCGGACGCTGCGCGTCGGCATCCCGCCACAGGCGTTCCGCGACGGCCGCGTCGCCGGGGCGCGGCGCGCCCGGAGTGCGCTGATTGTTACGGAAGCGAGACGAGAGGCGTGAGTCACCTCCCGTGATCGGTGTTACCGTTTTGGACGAAACGAGTTACGTACGTACTGCCCTACTACGTATCGCGGCGGTGAATCCGTCGGCATCGCCGACCATCGCGGGATCCCGCCCGTGCCCGACGCCGGGCGACGACCGAGAAGGCGAGGACCGTGTCCACGAAACTCCCCCGTCGCGCGGTGCTGAGCTGCTCGGCCGCGGCGCTGCTCGCCGTGGCCCTCGGCGCGCCGGCGGCCGCCGAACCCGGCGATGGAACCTGGGATCCGAGCCTGCCCAAGGTCGTCAGCGCCGGCGCACCGGGTGACCCGCTCGCCATCGCCAACGCCTCGCTGCGCGCCACCGCCATGGCCACCCAGACCACGATGGATCTGGGCCGCAACTTCCTGCGCACTCTGGGGTTTGGCGGCGCCGAACCCACGACCGCTCCGCTGGCGTCGGGTCGGGTGTCGGGGAGTCGGGCCATCGAGTACGTGATCCGCCGTGCGGGCACCCAACTGGGCGTGCCCTACTCGTGGGGCGGCGGCAGCCTGACCGGACCCAGCCGCGGCATCGACCAGGGCGCCGGCACGGTCGGATTCGACTGCTCCGGGCTGACCCGCTACGCCTTCGCGGGCGTCGGGATCCTGCTGCCGCGGTGGTCCGGTGACCAGTACAACGCCGGGCGCAAGGTTCCGCCGTCGCAGGCCCGCCGGGGCGACCTGTTGTTCTGGGGTCCCGGAGGCAGCCAGCACGAGGCGCTCTACCTGGGCAACGGCCAGATGCTGGAGGCCCAGCAGACGGGGGTTCCGATCAAGATCTCGCCGGTGCGGATGTCGGGGATGACGCCCTACGTCACGCGCATCATCGAATGACCCCGCCCACCGGGCGCTCGACGACGGGGCGTGTTCCCCGTCGTCGGTCAGGCCGGGGGGCCGCCGGCCCCCTGGTTGGGGATGTCGGTGATCGGGATGTTCGGCGCCGGCTTCGGCGACGGCGTGGCGGGCAGGGGCGGAACAAGCGCGGGGTCGACGTCGGCGATCGCGTTGGCCGGGGGGCCGTTCTCCCGGCCGCCGTAGCTGGTCCCCGGCGCGCGTGAGCCGAGCAGGTGACCGACGGTGACCACGTGGTAGCCGTTGGCGGCCAGCACCGGAAGGAACTGATACACCAGATCGACGGTGCTGGAGTACGTGTCGTGCAGCAGGACCACCGAACCCGGCTTGATCTGAGTCCTGAGCATGTACGTCGTGGCGGCCAGATTCGCGTCGTTGATCCAGTCGAAGGGGATGACGTCCCACAGGATCTCGGCCAGCCCCTGCCGTCCGGCTTCGGCGCGCACCGCGTCGTTGGACAGGCCCCCCGCGGGGCGGAACAGCGTGGGCGTCCGTCCGGTGGCCGCGGCGATCGCCTCCTTCCCCCTGGCGAGCTGACCGGCGATGGCGGCGACGGGGATGGTGGTCATGTTGGGGTGCTCCCAGGTGTGGGTGCCGATCTCCATGCCGGCCTCGGCGATGCGCCGGGCCGCGTCGGGGTCGGCCTGCACCTTGTTGCCGATCAGGAAGAACGTCGCCTTGGCATCACCCTCGGCGAGCACGCGCAGCAGTCGGTCGGTGAACGGGCTCGGACCGTCGTCGAACGTCAACGCGACGCACTTGTAGCGGCTGCAATCCACCTCGTCGGGACCCGCGGCGGCGCCACGACGCTGAGCCCACACCAGCAAGCCCCCCACGATCACCACGACGGCAACCAGCGCGCCCAACTGCCACACCAACGACGTTGCTGAGCGCCGCATCGGCATCGTCGAGTCCTCTCCCTCTGTTCAGCGGCGCACGCGCACGTACTGAGCACGAACGTAAATCGCCACCGGTAGCGTGTCCACCCGTCACAGCGACTTCACATCGGACGGTAACCACGCGCGCATTCAACAGTCACGACGTCGATCCGGCATCATACTACGTAGCTAGTCCGTTGAACGCCGTCACCGCACCTCAGTACCGGCACAGTGACACGAGGATCCAACACCGTTGTGCCACAGGGTTGTAACGACATCGAATCGTCGCGCGCCCAGCCGGGCGTCGTGGAATCACCTGCTACAGTCGGTAACACAATGAGGCTCAGAGACGTTCGCAGATCACGATGGACCGCAGCACTGGCGCTGTCCATCGTGATCTGCGTCGCCTTCATGGGCGGGTCGTGGGCGCACGTCAAGGACGGCGCGCCCCCTCCTCACGGTGCACATTCGGCCGCGGCGAGTCCCTACGGCGGATCCGCCGCAGACACCGAGCACCCCCATGTGTTCGAGGGTTGCCTGGTGGGAAAGGTGATTCCCCACGCCGTGCTGCCGCGCCTGACGACTGCTCTCGTGTTGACGGCGCTCGGACTCGCGGCGTCGATCGGCTTTGCGGCCGCCCTGTGGCGGCCCACCGCGGCGGCGGCCGTACGTGGCCCTCCCCGTGCCGTGGCTAACGTCATGGCGGGTCAGGCGGTACTGACCCACTTCTGCATCGCGCGTCGCTGACGGGCGAGCGTCAGACCGTGCGCCCTCGCGCGCCCGGTCGGTGATCGCTGCCCTCATCAGCAGCCGCGCCGCACCGCCGTCGTGGCTCGTAGCAGAAACGACCCTTCTCCATGAACCACGTCCTTTCCATGTCCCCCACCGCGAGGCAGCGCCGCCTCGCCCGCTTCGATCGGCCCGGCACCATGGTCGGCCACACCCCGGTGCTGCACATCGCCGCACCGTTCACCACCGATGACCGCGGCTTCTGGGCGAAACTGGAGGCAGCGAATCCGGGCGGCAGCATGAAGGACCGACCCGCGGTGCACATGGTCGAACGCGGACGGGCGCGGGGCGCCCTTCGACCGGGCGCCCGTATCGTCGAATCCACGAGCGGATCACTGGGCCTGGGGTTGGCCCTCGCCGGAATGGTGTACGGCCACCCGGTCACCGTGGTCACCGACCCCGGCATGGAACCCATCGTGCAGAACATGCTGCGCTCCTACGGCGCCGATGTCGATCTGGTCACCGAGCCGCACCCGGTCGGTGGATGGCAACAAGCGCGAAGGGACCGCGTCGCGCAGTTGACGGCCGCCGACCCCGGCGCCTGGTGCCCCAACCAGTACAACAACCCCGACAACGTCGAGGCGTATCGCGGTCTGGCCGAAGAACTCCTCGACCAACTCGGGGCGGTCGACGTTCTGGTGTGCTCGGTGGGCACCGGAGGTCATTCCGCCGGGGTGGCACGGGTGCTGCGTTCGGTCAACCCCGACCTGCAGGTGATCGGTGTCGACACGGTGGGATCGACGATCTTCGGTCAACCCGCCGGCAACCGCCTCATGCGCGGCCTCGGCTCGAGCATCTACCCCGCCAACGTCGACTACGCCGCCTTCGACGAGGTGCACTGGGTGGGTCCCGCCGAGGCCGTCTGGGCGTGCCGCACCCTCGCGGCCACCCACTACTCCAGCGGCGGATGGAGTGTCGGGGCGGTCGCACTGGCCGCGAGCTGGGCGGCCCGCAACAACACTTCGGGCACGACCATCGCAGCGGTCTTCCCCGACGGGCCGCAACGCTACTTCGACACCGTCTACAACGACGAGTACTGCCGTGAACACGGCCTGCTCGATGTCACACCACCTCGGGAGCCGGCGGTGATCAACCACCCCGGTGCACGCGTCGTGGAGTCGTGGACACGGTGCACATCCGTGGTCGATCCGACGAGGGCAGCGCTGTGATGGGCATGGTGACACAGTTCCGCAGCTTCGGATGGCCGAGCCGACTGCTGATGGTCAACCAGTTCGGCATCAATCTGGGGTTCTACATGTTGATGCCCTATCTGGCCGGGTATCTAGCCGGGCCTCTGGGGTTGGCCGCCTGGGCCATCGGACTGGTGCTGGGCGTGCGGAACTTCTCTCAGCAGGGCATGTTCATCGTCGGGGGCACCCTCGCCGACCGCCTCGGTTACAAACCGTTGATCGTGGCGGGTTGTCTTCTCCGTACCGGCGGCTTCGGTCTGCTCGTATTCGCCGATTCGCTGACGGCGATGGTGATCGCCTCGGCGGCAACGGGATTCGCCGGGGCGCTGTTCAACCCGGCGGTGCGTGCCTACCTCGCCGCGGACGCAGGAGATCGCCGCGTCGAGGCGTTCGCGTTGTTCAACGTCTTCTACCAAGGCGGCATCCTGGCCGGCCCGTTGGTCGGCCTGACCCTGATGTTCCTCGACTTTCGCGTCACGGCCGCCGCGGCAGCGGCGGTGTTCGGTGTGTTGACCGTGGCTCAACTGTGTGCCCTGCCGCAACGCGTCACCCCGCCGGATCGAGAACACACCTCGGTCCTCGACGACTGGCGCACCGTAGTCGGCAACCGTTCGTTCCTGCTGTTCGCCGCGGCGATGATCGGCTCGTACGTCCTGTCATTCCAGGTGTACCTCGCGCTGCCGCTACACGCCAGACAGCTCGCTCCCGCACACGAAACCATAGTCGTCGCAGCGGTGTTCGCGGTGTCGGGGCTGGTCGCCGTGGCCGGCCAGATGCGCATCACGCGGTGGTTCGCCCGGCGCTGGGGTCGCGGCCGCTCGCTCGTGGTCGGCATGGCGATCCTCGCGACGTCGTTCGTGCCCCTTGCCGTGCTCCCCGGCGAAAGCCGCCTCGGCCAGGGCGCCGCCGTGGCCGCACTGCTCGTCGCGGCGGCGATCCTGGCGGTCGGGTCCGCCGCGGTGTTCCCCTTCGAGATGGACACCGTCGTGTCGCTGGCCAGGGACGAGCTCGTCGGAACCCACTACGGCTTCTACAACACGATCGTCGGTGTGGGCATCCTGGCCGGCAATCTGCTCACCGGCACGCTGATGCAAGCTGCACGCAACGCCGGCGCGCCTGAACTCGTCTGGGTTGCACTGAGCCTCATCGGCATTCTCTCGGCCTGGGCGCTGCACCGACTCGGCCGCCGCGGTCTACTCGACGCGCCGCAACCCGCAGTTGCGCACTCCACCGACTCCTAGCACGCCCAAGCGACGAAGCCGCCGCGCCGTCGACTCGGACACCGGGAGGGCAGGAATGGACTGACGTACAGCACACGCACCGAAAGTCGTTGCCGACGATGACCGAACAAGACGGTGGGACCCGGATCGCACCCGGGCCCCACCAACAATCCCATCAGGAAACGGAGACATCTCATGAACAGAATTGCCAGCACAATCCTAGCGGGAATGGCCGCGGTCGGCGCGCTCACGCTCACCACCCCGGCCCCGGCGGGAGCGGCGCCCACCGGCCCGAGAAACGCGGCGGACGTCATCGCGGCGTTGGAAGACCGAGGTTTCGAAGTCATCCTCAACAAGATCGGCGCCGCGCCGTTGACCGACTGTGGTGTCACCGCCGTTCGGCCCGGAAGGCAGGTGAACGAATTGGTTCCCACCACCCAGGGTCGCAACCGCACGGTCGAGCGGGTCAAGTACGCGACGGTCCACGTGGACGCCACGTGCTGAACACCTGACCTCGAGGAAGCAGGTGTCGGGGCGCCCGCACGTCGTGCGGGCGTCCCGCGCTGGTTCACCCGTCACAGTGTCGACACATCGGATCGTATGAGCGCGTTGTTATTCGGGGGCGGGTAACGACCGGAATTGGCTACGTAGTTACTCCGTAAGAAGGTTGCCAGGATTTTCTCACTTTCCGCACGCTGTTCACACCGGCCACGGGAGTGCACGATCGTCACACGGACAACAGGACTCGGGAGCGGATGTGCGCCGCGGCTCGACCTCGACGGGAAGAGGTGCCCCGATGCAGTCTCGACGCAGGTTGCCGATGATCGTCGGCGTGGGGGCCACGCTCGTCGTGGCGGCGCTGACGTGGGGGACCTCCCCGGCTCGTGCGAACGCGATCGACTGGGATGCGGTCGCGCAGTGCGAGTCCGGCGGTGACTGGACGATCAGCACGGGCAACGGATACTCCGGCGGCCTGCAGTTCAGTCCCGCGACCTGGGCCGAGCACGGCGGCCGCGGTGACCCGGCGCGCGCCTCGCGCTCCGAGCAGATCCGGATCGCCGAACGCGTATTGCGCACCCAGGGCCTGGGCGCCTGGCCCGTGTGCGGACCGCGCGGCGTCGATCACACCGGAGCGCCTCGGGCACCCCGCCTCGTCGGGTGTGAGGTGTTGCCCGCCAACGCCTTCGGGCTGTGGGATCTTCGCCGGCTCTGTCAGACCCTCACGACGACCATCGCCCCCGGCGGCGGATGATCCTCCGCGACCCTTCACCGCATCTCGCTGACCGCAGAAGCTACTACTCGATATAGTACTAACTGTGTCAGTACTACGTTGCGGTAGGCCGTTACAGTGAGCGCCGCCGCCTGGACGCGCGCACGCCCATGGAGGACGGGTATCGCGGCGACAGTGTGGTCGCGATCGACGACGGCGGCCGTCGCTGTGACCGCGGGGCTGCTGGTGTCGGCGAGCTTCGCCCCGCTGGACTGGTGGTGGAGCGCGATCATCGGGATGGGCGTACTGGGGTGGCTGCTCACCCGGCGGGTCACGACCACGTCGGGCGCGCTCGGATGCGCACTGGTGTTCGGCATGGCGTTCTACCTGCCGCTGCTGCCGTGGACGGGCGCGTTCGTAGGCCCGGCGCCCTACCTGGCCCTCTCCACGGTGTGCGCGGTGTTCCCGGTGGCGTTCGCGGCCGTCACGCGTCCGCTTCGCGGGTCGGTGGGGTGGCCGCTGTGGTGGGCGGCGTGCTGGGTCGTCGTCGAGTGGCTCAAGACCCTGGTCCCCTTCGGCGGCTTCCCGTGGGGTGTGCTCGCCTACGGCCAGACCGACGGGCCGCTGGCCGCGTTCGCACGGTTGGGCGGCGCGCCGCTGGTGTCGTTCGCCACCGCGTGGGCCGGGTTCAGCGCGGCGGCGATGATCGGGCGGGCGCGCACCGTGGGCCGCGAGTCGCGACGTGAGGCGGTCATCGCTGCGGTGAGTCTGATCGCCATCGGCCTCGGCGCTTTGTCCATCTGGCCGCTGGTACGCCAATCCGCGGCACCGTCAGCGCCGTCGATCACCGTCGCCCTCGTCCAGGGCAACGTGCCCCGCCTCGGCCTGGACTTCAACGCCCAGCGCCGCGCCGTTCTCGACAACCACGTCACCGAGACGCTGCGCCTCGCCGAGGACGTGTCCGCGGGCCGCGTCGCAGCCCCGCAGATCGTGTTCTGGCCCGAGAACTCCTCCGACGTCAACCCCCTCGTCGACGACGACGCGCGCCGCCGCATCACCGCTGCGGCCGCGGCGATCGACGCGCCGATCCTCATCGGGACGGTGCTGCGACGCCCCGAGTGGACACCGCAGACCCCCGCCACGTCCAACACGATGATCGTGTGGAATCCGGGCACCGGCCCCGCCGAACGCCACGACAAGAAGATCATTCAGCCGTTCGGCGAATATTTGCCGTGGCGCAACGTGTTCCGCCACCTCTCGTCCTACGCCGACCGGGCCGGCTTCTTCGTCCCCGGCTCGGGAAACGGAATCGTGCACGCCGCGGGTGTACCCGTCGGGGTCGCCACCTGCTGGGAGGTCGTCTTCGACCGCGCCGCCCGCGACGCCGTCCTGGCCGGCGCCCAGATGCTGGTGGTGCCGTCCAACAGCGCCACCTTCACCGAGCAGATGAGCCGCCAGCAACTGGCATTCGGAAGATTGCGCGCCATCGAGCACGACCGCAGCGTCGTGGTGGCCAGCACCACCGGTGTCAGCGCGGTCATCGCACCCGACGGGCGCGCCGTGTCTACCACCGCATTCAACACGTCGGGCTATCTCGTCGAGCGGATTGCCCTGCGCAGCGGACCGGCACCGGCCACCCGATGGACTCCACGGATCCAGCGGGCGCTGTCGGTGCTCGCCGTCACCGTCGCGGCGGTCTCACTCGTCGGGCGCCGATCTCGCCGGCGTCCATCGCGGCCTCTGCGGACGATGCGTGCGACGCGACGACACGCACGGTCGGCCCCGCTGCGTGATGCGCCACCGGATTGAGTTGTTCGGCCCGCGCTCTTACGACGTACTGACTAGCTTAGTAAGTATGAATGCGGAACGGGCCGTTGCGGCGACGAGTGGATGCGGTCATTCACCCGACCGTCGACGAGCGCAGGATCTCGATCCCCACGCCGTGCTGGAGAGCGTGCCGGCGCGCAGCTTGATGGAGCGCCTGTCGATTCCCCTCATCGCGGTGAGCGACAGCGGACACATCGTCGCGGCCAACGACGCGTTCGCCGCGCTCATCGGGAACCCGGCGGCCCGGCTGGCCGAGATGACCTGCGATCGGATGTTCCGCGACGCCGTCCCCGGACAGTCGATGGTGGGTTTCGTCGGCGACCGAGCCGAGCAGGTGGTCCTGCTCGAACACGCCGACGGGCACAGGGTTCACGCCAAAATGACCCGGTCGGTGTTGCTGCGCCGCGACGAGTCCGTTGCGCTGGTGGCGTTCACCGACGTCAGCGAACTGCACTGGACCGAGGGACGCGCCCAATGAGTCGGCAACGCAGTGTCACCGCGTCCGTCGGCTGCGCAACGAGAGGGCCTCGGCCGTAGCGTGAAACCGAGACCACACGTACCCCGAATAACGAGACCACACGTACCCCGAGTAAGGAGACCGATGCCGTCCGCAACACCCATATTCGACGCCTTGGCCGAGCAGATGCTCGGCCCACTCGCTGATTTCGTGCCGCACTTGCTGATTGTTGGACGCACCGAAACCCCACGGTCCCTGTGCGAGGGCCAGACGAGCGGGCCACCTACCCCGCCTGAGGTTGGTCGGCTCAACTACCCCAACCGCGCCTCATCGCCGACTGCGCGGCATCGACTGCTTTGACCCCGGCGTCCGCGGAGACCGTGTCACTGCCACACGGTGGCGGCCTGGTGGTTTACGACGGGACCCGAGCCGCATCCGTGTGCAGATCGTTAACGCTCCGCTAGCCGGGCGAAGCTGCAGACCCCGATCAGCCGACCGCTGCAACGGGTCCGTTACTTCCGCCTTCGGTGAACTCAACTCTCCAGCGCCTAAAAGAGCCCGTGGCGTCGCACCGTCCCGGAAAGAACGGACTGAGCCTCAACAGCGCATCGACCGCCAACCGGCCGGGCTGCCCGTCCTAGGAGTCGGCGCCTCTTCGTCCCCTTACGTGCGGTTCGAACCGGGGCGACGCGACCAAAGAATGGGCCGTCACTCCCGGCAGCGTTGACGCAATGCGCACCGCCGCGTAGCCCAGCATCTTCAGAAGGCTTCGAAAAACGGCGCACCGTCAACGGGCGGCCTCGACGCCTTCGTTGGCACGCCGGTAGCGCAAACCTCATCGCTACAAAGTTTAGCCTGCCCACCGAGTCGACAGCTCGCATTGCCGCAGAGCATAGCCGTCACAGCGCATCTAACACCTCGCCGCCGGAAGGCACTATAAACCCACCGGTCACACAGTCGCTGATCGACGCTCAGTCATCTCAACATTGACTTCGCCTTCGGCCGATCAGACGGTCTACTTACTTGCTCAGTAGCAGTTCTATAATGGGCTTCGCCAGGAGGGCCAACTCCGACCAGCAGAGGACTACGAAGCGCATGAGTAGACGACATACCACCATCCTGACTTTTACTTCTGCTGCTATCTTCAGCGGCCTACTTGTGCGCACCGCCGCGCAGCTGCGGTGGGATCGTGACAATACGGTAGATGCCCGTTGCTGCAATCGGCTCAACGAACGACGCGCCCACCCCGAACTCGAACCGCAATAATGGAGCGGAAGCGCTTCCATGAGATCTGCCCCTACGGCACGCAAGGCAGGCTGTCCGAATAGCTGGTCAAACGCAGGTTTATACGGCCTGCCTCAGCGAGCGATTCCACTAGCTTGGTCGACCCTCTCGGTTTCTTCGTCGAAACGATGAAGCGGCAAGCAATGCGCTGACCGCAGCCGTCCGCCCGTTTCCCCCTGGCCAGCAGCGTTCATGACGCTACCTTAGGCTCGCTGGCCGGTCCTACGCTGTTCGCGCCGCCGCTGCCGGACCGTGAGCCGCACGCCGCCCGCGTCGGGCCAACGAACAACGAACACGTCGCGCTTCGAAGGTAACTCGGGTCAACGGCGAGACGACGGAGCCGTGTGACACACGCGGGCTAACCGGTCAGCGCACTGAGCGCGACCCCGCGCTCGGCCAGCCACGGCAACGGGTCCGTTTGTCGGTCCCCGGCGAGGTGGACCTCGAAGTGCAGGTGGGGGCCGGTGGAGTTCCCGGTGTTGCCCATCAGCGCGACCTGGTCACCGGCCATCACGCGCTGGCCGGTTTGCACGGTCGCACGGTCGATGTGCCCGAACAAGGTGACCGTTCCATCGTTGTGGCGCAGCTTGACCCACAAGCCGAAGCCGGCGACTGGGCCCGCAGCGATCACCACTCCGTCGGCGGGGGCATTGATCGGCGTGCCGATGGCGTTGGCGATGTCGATTCCGCCATGCATCACTCCCCACCGTGTCCCAAAACCCGAGGTCAAGACGCCGCGCGTCGGGCTCGCGTAGAGCGGTCGCTGTAAGCGGCTCTCGCGCTCAGCACGCTCCTGCGCGAAGGCGACGGCGTGGACGAACTCCTCGGCCAGCACCGACGCGGCCGGGGCGGCGTCCAGGGTGACGATCTGCATGCCCTCATCAGCGCTGGCGGCGACGGCTCCCGGTGCGCCCATCGGGTTGCCCGTAGCGCTGCCCGCAGTGACCGCGGCGTGCGCCGCGGCGGAAACGGCACCGGCGGCGAGAGCTGCCATCAAGGATCGGGCCGGGATCGGGCGCGTCGTTGAGCGGCGATGACGCGCCGGCGACCGGGGGCGTCCCCGACGCCGGTGACGTGCGCTTCGGTTCGGTAAGCCGTGGCCCGGAGACAGCTCGTCGGCCGGTGGTGTAAGAACGAGCGGACGCTGGTCGTCGTCGTCGTCGCCGTCGTCGTCCAGCTCGCGGCAGTGCAGGACACGGAAGTCGTGGTCGAACACACGTCCCGAAACGGCGGCGGGGACGATCCGCGCATCGACGCCGTCGCAGGGCGCGTTCTCGCTCATCGCGCCGAGGCCGGCGCGGTGAGCGGTGTGAGCGACCGGTCGCGACGGTGGCGCGTCGATGCGCCGCCCGTGCGACATCTGCGCTTCACGGGCTGAGGGGCCGTAATCGGCAATAGCCGGCGGCTGGACCCTTGGCGGGGGCCGGCCGGCGGGCGGGAAGTGTGTCAGCGTGTCGGTCACGGCGCCGACTTCGACGCCAATCCGAGCGCCGCGGGATGCTCGCGGCCCCGTGGCGCCTTCGCGATATTGATCAGCGCCGCCACCATCACCACGGTCGCGGTGATGGTGTTGATGCGCAGCGGGCCCAGATGCGTCGCCGGGTCACTGCGTAGCAACTCCACCCAGAAACGCCCGAGACAGTAGGCGGCGACGTAGACGGCGAAGAGCCGTCCGTGACCGAGGTCGTACCGACGATCCAGGTAGAGCAGTGCAGCGAAGACCACCAGGCTCCACAGTGCCTCGTAGAGGAACGTCGGGTGCACCACCAGAGCGATCTGGCCGGTGGAGGTGCCGTCGAGCAGGCTGATGCCGACCCTGCCGGAGGGGTCGCGCCGGTAGAGGATTTCCAGGCCCCAGGGCAGGTCCGTGGGTCCGCCGTAGAGTTCCTGATTAAAGTAGTTGCCGACCCGTCCGATCGCCTGAGCCAGGACGACACCCGGCGCGACCGCATCGGCAAACGCCGGTAGCGCGATGCCGCGCCGGCGACAGCCCAGCCAGGCGCCCACGCCGCCGAGCGCGACCGCCCCCCATGTGCCCAGGCCGCCGCCCCAGATGCGCAGCGCGGCCAGTCCTCCCTTGCCGCCGTCGCCGAAGTAGGTGCTCCAGTCGGTGAGGACGTGGTAGGCCCTGCCGCCGACGACGCCGAAAGGCACTGCCCACACGGCGACCTCGGCGACGGTGCCGGGCACGCCGCCTCGAGCGGTCCAGCGTCTCTGGCCGATCCACACGGCGACGACGATGCCGGCGATGATGCACAACGCGTAGGCGCGCACGGGAAAGGGTCCCAGATGCCACACGCCCTGCGGCGGGCTCGGCAGGTAGGCGGACACGGTCACCGGGCGAAAGCCTTCCGGTTCGGCGACGGCGTTGGCGCGGGCGTGGATTCGCCCGGCGGTCGCACGGCGGTGACGGCGACCGGGCGGTCATTCATGCGGGGGGTTGGGCGCCGAGGGCGCGTTGCAGGTCGGGTTTCATCGCCTGCAGCTGCCGGCCCCAGTACTTCCAACTGTGCGTTCCGGTCGGCAGTAGATTGAACACGCCGTTCCTGCCACCCAGTGTCAGGTAGATGTCTTGGAAAGTTCGGTTGGTGAGCACGGTCAGCCCCTCAAGGGCTTTGGCGGGCACGTTGTCGCCGGCGGCTGACCGTCGACGTCGGCGGGGTCGCCGTCGCTGCTGTAGTTCACGACGCGGGTGTCGTTGGCAATCAAGGTCGCGATGTTGACCATGGGGTCGTTGCGCTTCCACGCCGGGTCGCTGGCCGGCCCCCATGTCGACGGTCTTGCATCCGCCGGCGTCGCCCATCGCCAGACCGACCAGAGTGGGCCACCAGCCCTCGGACGGGTTGAGGAACCCCGACAGCGCGGCTGCGTAGCCGAACTGCGCGGGATGTTGAATCGCGAGGATGAGCGCGGCCGAACCTGCCATCGGCAGGCCGACTGCCGCGCTTCCGGTGGGCTTGACCTGCTGAGTATTCACCCACCAGTTGTTATCGTGTCGGTGTTTCGACGACCGTCGGTCATCGGTGCGCCTCTCATCGTGGATCGCGCGCCCGCAGTCCGATCGAGTTGAGGCGCGCTGCGCACCGACCGCGGTCGCGATCGCGTGTGCGCACACGATGCTCATCGCGTCACACCCGGACGGGATCCACGCGCACCTCGGAACGGTTTTCACGCCTTCGCCGTGGAGCCGACGAGCAGGAACCCGCCCAGGACGAGGACGCCGGCCATCGGGTAACCGACGAGCAGGTCCTGATATCCCAGAAGGTGCAGCCGGCCCAGATGGGTGACCATGTGCACGACCGCCATGATCGCGCCGACGCCGACCAGCAGCCAGCCCGCCAACCGACGTCGACGCACGCGCCGGTACGCCGCGGTGTACAGCGACGGCTGCGGCGAACGCGGCGGGAAACCGCCGGGCCTGACACGACGAATCGGACTCACCGGACCGTCCCTCCGAGTGCTGATGACATTTCTACTTAATCGGATAGTACTGACTTGAACAGTAGATGCAACATCGACGCCATGCACGGTGGATGTAAGCGACCCGGCGCACACGTCGCGGCGCACGACGCCAACCCAGGGTGGGGCGCGCCGCATCGAAGTACTATCTTGCTCAGTAGGTGTATCCAGTTGAACGCGAGGGGATGACATGAACTCGGTGCGCATCGACCTCGGCTTGTCCCGCTACTCCGATATGGCGTTCACCTCCGCGGTGGTGGTGCTGGTGGTGGCGCTTCTGGTCCTCGCGGTCGAACTCGCCCGTGTCCGCGTCCGACGCGTGCACCCCCGTACGCCGGCGGCCACCGTCGTCGCCGGCGACGGCCGCCCCGGTCTGGTCGTCGAGGCCCCGTGCGGTCGTGGGACGAACGCCTCGGCGGGGCGGGTTTGGCGCTGGTCTACCTCGGCGCGGCACTGCTGCTGACGTGCCTCGTGCTGCGTGGCCTGGCTACCGCGCGGGTGCCCTGGGGCAACATGTACGAGTTCATCAATGTGACCTGTCTGGCGGGTCTGACGGCCGCGGCGGTCGCGCTGCGCAAACCGCACAACCGCGGTTTGTGGGTCTTCGTGTTGCTGCCGGTGTTGATCCTGCTGACGATCTCGGGGCGCTGGCTGTACGCCGACGCCGCTCCGGTGATGCCCGCGCTGCAGTCCTACTGGCTGCCGATCCACGTCTCTGTGGTCAGCCTCGGATCGGGGGTGTTCCTCGTCGCCGGCGTCGCGAGCATCCTGTTCCTGCTCAAGACCTCGCGGGTCGGCGACGGTCTCCACGACGGGGACGACGACGTGTTGTCGCGCATACTCGCTCGACTACCGGAGGCACGGGCACTCGACGAGATCGCCTACCGCACCACGATCTTCGCGTTTCCGGTGTTCGGGTTCGGCGTCATCTTCGGTGCGATCTGGGCGGAGGAGGCGTGGGGCCGCTTCTGGGGCTGGGATCCCAAGGAGACGGTGTCCTTCATCGCGTGGATCGCCTATGCGGCCTATCTGCACGCCCGGTCGACCGCCGGGTGGCGCGACCGCCGAGCGGCGTGGGTCAACGTGGTGGGTTTCGTCGCGATGGTGTTCAATCTGTTCTTCATCAACCTCGTCACGGCGGGCCTGCACTCCTATGCCGGCGTCACCTGACGGGCGACGGCGTGCTCAGCTGCAGACGAACATCCCCGACGCGGCCATGGTCAGGACGCCCAGCGGTGCCAGAGCGATGAACGCCGCGGTACCGGCGAGTGCGGCGTCGAGGCTGCACGCGCCGGCACCCGGTGGTGACGTCAACCGCTCGGCGCGACTGACCACGGCGACGTCGGCGGCGCCCAGCCCGCCGGCGGGCGCCGCCCCGGCCAGCGTGAGCAAGCCGCCCAGAACGGCGTGCCGTCCGAAACGTCGGGCCGCGGCGTCATCGGCGCACATCTCCAGCAGCCGGGTGACCTCCAGTGCGCCGTCGCGCATCAACGCCAGTCGCGGCAGCACCGCGGCCACCGCGCGCACCAGAATGGTCACCTCGAGATGGTGTCCGCGGACGTGCGCCCACTCGTGGGCGAGCACCGCCCGCATCTCGTGGTCGTCGAGGGCCGACACCGCGGCACTGGTCACCACGATCGTCGACGGCTTGCCGGCCACGCAGTAGGCGGCGCGGATGTCGGCGTCGACGACGAACGTGCCCTGTTCCAGGATCGGTCGACCCACCAGGCGGATCCCGTGGGCGTGGCCGTGAGCCTGCGCCCGCAGCCGCGCCACGGTGCGCGTCAGCCGTACGGCGAGGACCGCGACGGCGGCGACGACGACCCCCGCGCCGAGCAGCAGGACCCCGCGCGGTGCGCTTCCCGACCGGCCCGCCAGGACCCGGCACAGCAGTTCGATGCACGAGTCGATGAAGGAGTGCTGCCGGCTCCAATGCGCGACTTCGTCAACCACGATCAGCACCGCCGAGACCAGCCAGGTCGCGAGCACGCTGACCATCGCGGTCAGCCACGTCGCCACTCCCAGGCGGGGTGCGCGTCCCGTTCTGGTCAGTGCCCGCAGCGCGGGCGGACCCAAGAGGACTACCGCTGCGCTGTAGAGCAGCAGGCAGGCGGCCAGACTCACTGGCGTTTGGCCCTGGCGGAGCGTCTCGACAGTCGGCGCAGGGCTGATCGCAACCCCTCGGACTCCTCGGGCCCGATCTGTTCGATGAAGTGGTTGAGCACCAGTTCCGAGCGGCCGCCGCCGTCGAGGGCCTCGCGCATCAATCGGGCGGTGTGCTCCTCGCGGGTCAGCACCGCCCAGTAGCGGTAGGCGCGGCCGTCGCGCTCACGCTCCAGCCAACCCTTGGTGTGCAGGTTGTCCATCGTCGACATCACCGTGGTGTAGGCGATGCGCCGCTCCCCGGCCATCTCCTCGAAGATCTCGCGCACGGTGACGGTGTAGGGATCGTGATCCCACACCCGATCCATCACCGCGGCCTCCAGCTCGCCGAACCCTCGAACCCTCACCGCGCACCCTTCACCGTCGTTGCCGGGCAGCCTACCCCGCCACCGCGACCGGGACCGGTGGTGACGCGCAGGGATGGGCGCGCGCCACCCGTCGCCACCCTCGCCACGGTGGGCATCGGCACCTGATCAGTACGCAGGTGCTCCGTCGACACGCCCGAGGCGACCTGTCGGGAACACCGAGACCGGGTCGTTGCGCCCCTCACGCCGCCACGCGGCACCGCAACCGGAACCGTGCCGCATCCCGACACCGGTTGCAATGCAACCGATCCCGTGCTCCATCAGCCGATCGGGTTCACCGACGGCGCAGCGGCGCGTGCGATTGCGGACGCGGTTCTCGGTGAGACGTAACCCTGCGGCGCAGCGGGATCGGCATCGATCAAACCGCGGTGCACGACGCCAGGGCGGTGGTCAGCACCGCCACCACGATCACCGCCGTCGTGGCCAGCAGCATCGCGGTGCCCCCGGCGGCCGGCCCGCTGAACCGTGTGGCGCGCGGGCGATGCCGGCCCGACAGGCGTTGCAACCTCAGGTGCACGCAGTCGCCGGAGACGCCCAGCGCGGCCGCGGGCGCCTGCGCATCCTGCAACCTCAGCAGGGCACGGCGCAGCGGACGGTTCCCGTGGACCCGTGCGGCGTGGGCGTCGGCGTCCAGTTCGACCAGAGTGCGCACCAACGACGGGGACTGCCGGGTCAGCGGCAGCCACCACAGTCCCGCGGAGACGGCGTGGGCCACCGCGATCAGTAGATGGTGGCGCCGCTGCAGGTGGGCCCGTTCGTGGGCCACCACCGCGCGCACCGCGGCGTCGTCGAGGCACTCGCGCACACCGGTACTCAGCACCACCAGCGGCGGGTCACCGGCCAGGCTGTAGGCGTGCTGCTCGGAGGTGGGCAGCCACAGCACCCCGTCGCCGCGGGGCGCGCCGCCGTGCAGTACCCACGCCAGTTCGGCGTGCCGGGCGTGCAGGCGTCGGCGGTAGCGGCCCGTGCTGGCCAGTCGCCATCCGCCGCTCACCGCGGCGAAGCCGATGAGCCCGCCGCTGATCACCCCGACGGCCGTGTCGAGGCCGCCTGGCGGGCCGGTGTGCAACGCCAGCCAGCACCGGTGAATCAGTTCGGCCAGCCCCGGCAGCGCGACGGCGAACACCGTGAGACACACCAATACCGCCCACGCCATCAGCAGCATCCCGGCGTCGGCGCCGCGGCGGGTCAGCCAGCGCAGCGCCGACGGCGACAACGCCGCCATCGCCAGGCCCACCACCGACCACCACACGATGCCGGTCATCGGGTGGCCCGCCGTTCGTTCAAGCCTCGCGTCAACGCGCGGGTCTCCGCGTCGGTGGCCTCACGCGCAAAGTGCAACAGGGCCGCCGCCGGATCGCCGCTGTCGGCCAACAGCTCTCGCAGCGCGTCCGTGGCCACCTGCAGGCGGCTGCGTTTGGCGCGATACCGATAGGCCCGTCCGTCGCGTTCTCTGATCAGCCAGCCCTTCCGGTGCAGGTTGTCCATGACCGTCATGACGGTGGTGTAGGCGGGCTGCCGCGCCGACGACAACCCGCCCAGGACGTCGCGGACCCGCACCCCCTCCTCGCTACTCCACACCAGGTCCATGATGCGGGACTCCAACTCCCCCAGCCCCTGCCGCGGCCGACGCGGCCTCGACGGTGCCGAGCCGACGGGGTGCGCCGCACCGGCGGTCATCGAATACCCCCGTCGCGCAACGCCGCAGCAACCGACGTGCGGACCTGCGCGGGGTCACCGAAGACGAGAACGTCCTGCAGTCGTCGCACCGCGCCGTCACCGGTCACCAGATAGCTCAACGGCAGCAGCGGTGGCGTGCCCAGGGCGCGTTGCACGTCGTCGGCGTCGGTCAGCGACGGGTAACGAATCTTGAGATCGCGCATCAACGCCGCCGCCGCGTCGGGCCGATCGGTCACGTTCACACCGATCACCCGCACCGCGTCGGGGGTCGCGGCGTACGCGTCGAGCACCGGCATCTCCTCGCGACACGGCGCACACCACGACGCCCAGAGGTTGAGCAGCGTCGGCGGCCCGGCGACGACCGCACCCACGTCGACCGGACCGGGCGCGCCCAGGCACCGGGCGCTCACGCCGGACAGGGCGGGCACCGGGTCGGTGATCGCGGCCGCCGGGCACGGCGGCGCACCGCCCTCGTCGCGGGTCGGGTGTGCTCGCGCGGCGACACCGGCCGCGCCCGATGTCGGCGATGACGCCGGCTCCGCCGCCCAGAACAGACCGACGATCAACGCCGTGATTGCGGCAACGGCAACGGCGAGGACGGCCAGCGACCGCACCGGCACCATCAGCGCTGACCGGCGAACGGTTCGGGACGCGCCCCGGTCATCGGGGCGCGCGACATCCCGGTGGGGCAGGACCGCAGCGTCGACAGCCGACGCCACAGCGCCCAGCCGAGCACGGCCAACGAGGCCGCGGCCAGCACCGGCTGCATCGGCGCCCACACTCCCAACGCGCCGCTGACGCCGAGTGCCGCGACGATGAGCTTGTTGCACACCGGGCACCCCACCGCCAGCACCGAGCCGATGTTGGCCACGACTCCCGCCCGCCCCGGTGCCCGCGGCGCCGACGAGGGTGCGTGCACGTAGGTGGCGGCCAGGACGCCGCTGAGCACCGACGCCACCGCCCACGCCGCGTAACTCCACCACGGCACCGGGGTCATGCGCACGAAGAACGGGTTGTCCAGCAGCGCGCTCGGCACGCCGATGGCCACGGCGACACCCACCGCCGCGGCGAACCCGACGGCCAGGCGGATCCACGCCCACCGTCGGGCCGGAGGAGGGATCATCGGCGCACTGTCGGTCATGTCGGCTCCTCGTCGCTGTCGGCTCGGGTAGTTGTCGGGAAACGTGCCCGTGGAGGGTCAGGGCAGTGCACTGCCCTGCACCCACTGATCCCACGGCAGGCTCCAGTCGCCGTTCTGCCACACCTGCAGCGGCTCTCCGCCGGTGTTGCGGACCTCCACGACGTCGCCGGGCTGCGAGAAGTCGTAGAACCACTGGGCGTTGTCGGCGTTGAGGTTCAGGCAGCCGTGCGAGACGTTGGTGTTGCCCTGTGCCCACACGGTGCTGTCGAGCTGGTGCAGGTACACCCCGTCGGTGCTGATCCGCGTCGCGAAGCTGATCGACTCCTTGTACCCCAGTCGTGAGTTGACCGGCAGCCCGAACGTCGAGGAGTCCATCACCACGGGGTTGGCCTTGTCCATCACGGTGTAGGTGCCGCGTTGGGTCCAGAAGGAGATGGTCTGGCCGTTGACCGTCTCGCTGCCGCCCATGCCCATCGAGGTGGGCATGGTGCGCACCAGTGCACCGTTGTCGTACACGCTGACCTGCTTGGTCAGGTCGTCGGCGATCGAGACGTGGGCGTCGCCGATGGTGAAGCCGACCCGAGTGTCCTGCTGACCGTAGAGTCCGTCGCCGAGCGGGACGCCGTAGACGTCGGCGGCCACGGTGACCGTCGTGCCCGGCGTGAAGTACTGCGGGGGCCGCCAGTGCGCAGTCTGGTCGTCGAGCCAGTACCACGATCCCGGCACCGGCGGTGTGGTGGTGACGGTCATCCGGCGTTCGGCGGCGGCCCTGTCGGCGATGGGCTCGTCGAAGCGGGCGACCACCACGGTGCCCACGCCGTAGGTGCCGCCGTCTCGGATCGGTGCGCCGCCGGTCGTGGTCAGCGTGACGGCGGTCTGGTTGCCCGGCGTCAGTGTGGAGAATCGCGAATCGGCGCGGCGCGCGATCCCGTCGGCGCCCACAGCGGTGGCGCTGAGCGTGTAGTTGCGGCCGTATCCGAGGGGGACGCCCGGTTTCCACGCGGTGCGGTCGGGTGTGGTGATGCCCTCGATGCGGGTGCCCTGTTCGTTGCGCATCTCCACGTCCACGAGTTCTCCGTCGGTGGCCGACACGCTGATCGGCGCCAACGGGTCGACCTCGGCGCTGCCGGGTCCCGGCGAGATGCTGAGCACCGCCGGCGAGGGCGGCGCCTTCTGCGCCGGCCCGTCGGCGTCCACCGCAGGGCCGCAGTCGGCGCAGCGCACGAGCCCGAGGCCGACCACGCCCCCCAGGACGCCGATCATCAGCAGTGTGCCGGCCAGGGCCAGCACCGCGATCGTTCGGCGGTGCGGTGACATGAAACCCCTTTGCGTCTCGAGTGGCGACCGTTACGGTGCGACTCCACTTATCTACTAAGTAGGTTAGTAGATTATCACCCGGGGGTGTGGTTCCCGCGCGGAGGTGTGCACCGCCGCCCCTGAGGTTCCAGCTGCGGCGTCGCGTGCCGGGGACAGTCGCCACTGCGTTCAGCCGGTGTAGTCGAGCCGGGTCATCATGCCGGCGTCCTGGTGATAGGTGTTGTGGCAATGCAGCATCCACTGGCCGGGGTTGTCGGCGATGAACGCCACTCGAAGGCGCTGTGCGGGCAGCACGATCGCGGTGTCCTTGCGCGCGCCGGGCCGCCCGTCGGCGGTGAGGATCTCGAAGGTGTGGCCGTGCAGGTGCATCGGATGCCACATCGTCGAGGTGTTGTCGAAGGTCATCTCGATTCGCTGGCCCGACCGCACCTGCAGCGGTGTGGTTCGGGAGAACGGCGCCCCGTTGATCGTCCACTCGTAGGGTGCCATGGAGCCGGCCAGGGTAACCGGCAGCTTCGCGTCGGGCACCGCGGGGACGAGCGCCGCGGCGGTGGTGGCGTTGAAGTCGGCGACGGTGCCGACGCGGCCGCCGAGTTGGGGCGGCGTGAAGTCGGCCGGCGGCGGGTCGCCCGCTCCGGTGATCAGCAGGGCGCGTGCCGTGGCGTTCTTGCCCTCGGCGAGGGCGACCAGTGCGAACGCCCCGTCCCCGGCGGTGACGCGCACGTCGTACCGTTCGCCCATCCCGATCAGCACCGCGTCCACCTCGGTCGGGACCACGGGGAATCCGTCGGTGTGGGTCACCGTGAGTCGATGCCCGGTCACCGCGACCCGGAACGCGGTGTCCGACGCCGCGTTGATGATGCGGATCCTGACCCGCTGGCCGGGCTGCGCGCGAAAGGTGCTGGGAGCGGCGGGGATTCGTCCGTTGACGAGGTAGTAGGGGTAGGAGACGTCGCCGGCGTCACCGCCCAAGAGCGTGCTCTTACCGGTTCCGCCGACACCGGCCACGGTGCCCATGCCCGGCATGCCCGGCATGCCGTCGCCGCCGACCATGTCGTGACCCGGTGCCGACATGGCGCGCAACCCGTCGAAGATCTGCTCGGGACTGGATCCGACGCCGTCGGTCCAGTCGTCGAGCATGACGATCCACTCGGCGTCGTAGTCTCCCGGATCCCGCGGGTCGTCGACGATGACGGGGAAGTACAACCCGGTGTCGGCGTCCAGGCCGGTGTGCGGGTGGGCCCAGTAGGTGCCGGGATGCGGGACCGAGAACCGGTAGGTGAAGTCGCCGCCGGCGGCGATGTCCGGTGTCGCCGGCGCTGCGCCGTCCATGTCGTTGCGCATCGCGATCCCGTGCCAGTGCACCGACGTCGTGCGCGGCAGCCGGTTGCGCACGGTCACCGCGACCTCGTCGCCGACCGACGCCCGCAGCACCGGACCGGGCACCGTGCCGTTGTAGGCCAGCGATTCGGCGACGCTGCCGCCGAGGTCCACCCGCGTCCGGTCGGCGGTCACCGTCGCCGAGACCGTCCGGCCGCTGTGCGGGCGGCGCGCCTCGACCTCTCCGATCTCGTCGACGACGCCACCGCCGCCCGCTCCGGAGCTGCATCCGGCCAGCGTCGCCCCGGCCGCCGCCGTCGCCACCAGGAACGCCCGCCGCGACAAGGCGCGCCCTTCAGACATGACGTCGGTTCCGCGTGTGCGACGCCGGCGGGTTCGCCGCCCCGGCGTTGTCGGCCGCCACCGGGGCCGGGCTGCGCTGCGACGATCGCGCCGAGCCGCCCGCGAACAGTGCCCCGGTGATCGCCACGGTCAGCACCCAACACGCGGCGATCACGCCCAACAGGAACAGCCAGCCGTGCCAGTCCACACCCATCATCGCGTGCACCAGTTGCCCGGCCGCCGGCGTCATCGCGCTCATGGAGACCACGGTGCGTCTCGCACCGGAGCGATCCGGTGTTGGTCGTGTGAAGATTCGTTGAAGATCGCCCCGCACGCCACATGCGGGAGCGGACCCCGGCACCATGAAACCCATGACCGACACCTCAGCGCGCACCGACGACCGCTCACCGGGGTTCCGCGCGTTGGTCGTCGACGACGAAGTCGCCCTGGCCGAGATCGTGGCCAGCTACCTCGTCCGGGAACACTTCGACACGCGGGTCGCCCACGACGGAGCCACCGCCGTCGCCCTGGCCCGTAACCACGACCCCGACGTCGTGATCCTGGATCTGGGTCTGCCCGGCATGGACGGGCTGGAGGTGTGCCGTCAACTCCGCACCTTCTCCGACGCCTACGTCGTGATGCTCACCGCCCGCGACACCGAGTTGGACACCATCGTCGGACTCAGCGTCGGCGCCGACGACTACGTGACCAAACCGTTCAGCTCCGGCGAGCTGGTCGCCCGGATCCGGGCGATGCTGCGCCGACCGCGCGCGGCGCCCGCCGCGGCCACCGCGGCCTCCGACAGGCCGGCGCCGCTGACGTTCGGACCGCTGCGCATCGACCTGGCCGCGCGCGAGGTGTTCCTCGACGGTGCACCGATTCCGTTGACGCGCACCGAATTCGACCTGCTGGCCGCCCTGTCGGCGCGACCCGGCACTGTGCTGAGCCGCCGCCAACTCCTCGAGACCGTGCGCGACGGCCCCTGGGTGGGAAACGAGCACCTCGTCGACGTCCACGTCGGACACGTCCGGCGCAAACTCGGCGACGACCCCGCCGCCCCGCGCTTCATCATCACCGTGCGCGGTGTCGGGTACCGGATGGGCGACCCCCGTTGATCGCCGCTCGGTGGCGCCGCCGCGCTGGCCTGGGCATGCGGCTGCTCATCGCCCAGACGACGGTGCTGTTGGCCGGGGCGATCACCACCTGGGTGGTCGCCGCCGTCGTCGGACCGCCTCTGTTCCGCGAGCACCTGCACCGCGCCGGCGTGCCCGGGGGTTCGGCCGAGCAGCTGCACGCCGAAGAGGCCTACCTGTACGCGACGGTGTTCTCCGTCGGCGGCGCGGTGGCGGTGTCGGCGCTCACCGCGTTCGCGGTGACGCTCTACGTCAGCCGGCGGCTGCAGCGGTCGGTCACCGAAGTGGCCGCCGCGGCCAGCGCCGTGTCGGAGGGCCGATACGACGTGCGAGTGGCCCCGCAGAACCTCGGCGAGGACTTCGACGCGCTGTCGGGGGCCTTCAATCGAATGGCCGCCCAGCTCCAGGACATCGACACCACCCGCCGTCAACTGTTCGGCGACCTCGCCCACGAGATACGCACGCCGGTGGCGGTGCTCGAGGCCTGCCTGGAAGCCGTCGAGGACGGCATCCGGCCACTGACCCCCGACACCATCGCGATGATGCGCGATCAGTCACGTCGACTCGTGCGCTTCGCCGGAGATCTGGGCGCACTGGCCCAGGCCGAGGAGAGCGCAGCGACGATGTCGTTCACCGATCTCGACGTCGCCGACGTGATCACCCGGACCGTCGCCGCCGTCGCCGACCGGTACCACGCCAAGAACGTGACGCTGTCGACGGACCTGGCGGCGGTGCGGCACGACGTGTGGGGCGACCCGCAGCGGCTCACTCAGGTTCTGGTCAACGTCCTGGACAACGCACTGCGACACACGTCCGCCGGGGGCCACGTGAACGTGGGAACCGATATCGAGGGCCCGCACCTCGTCGTCCGCGTGACCGACGACGGCGACGGCATCTCCGACGCGCACCTACCGCACGTCTTCGAACGCCTCTACCGCGCCGACACCGCCCGCGATCGCGACCACGGCGGATCGGGGCTGGGATTGGCCATCGCCAAGGCGCTGGTGGACGCCCACGGCGGCCACATCAGCGCCACCAGCGCAGGCTCCGGCACGGGCGCGACCTTCACCATCGGACTGCCGCTGCTGCTCGTGCCGTTGCGAACATCATCCCGCTGACCACGGGCGCCGCCGCTTGACGACGCTTCAACGACTCTCCTTCGAGCGGCCCGACCGCACTCACATCGCGGCCAACATCGCGTTCATGGAGTCGATCTCCTGCTGCTGAGAGGTGATGATAGAGCGCGCCATCTCGGTGGCCGCCGGGAACTGGCCGCCGTCCACCTCGGTGCGGGCCATGGTGATCGCTCCCTTGTGGTGCTCGATCATCTGCGTCAGGAACAGCCTGCTCGCCTCGGCGCCCTGGGCGTTCTGCAGTGCCGCCATGTCCTGCTGCGACATCATGCCCCCGCCGCCCATGCCGCTCATGTCGTGACCGGGCATCCCGGACATGTTCGGCATCCCCGGCGACGGCGTGGTCGGCACGCCCCAGTCGGTGAGCCAGCCCTGCATCTTCTCGATCTCGGGGCCCTGGGCCGCCTTGATCTGATTGGCCAGCGTCACCACCTTCGGATCGATGCCCTGCTTTCCCAGCAGCATGTCGCTCATCTCGACGGCCTGCTGGTGGTGCGGGATCATGCCCTGCGCGAACGCCACGTCGGCATCGTTGTGCGCCTGCGCCGACTGACCACTCGACGTCGAGGGGGCCGAAGCAGCCGAGGTCTGCGAGCTGCCCATCGACGACATGTCGTGCTCCGCCGAGGTGTTGCTACACGCACCCACCGTCAACGTGCCCGCCACCGCAGCAGCGGCCAGCAATCCGAACTTCCCAACGTTCCTCATCCGAGTCCTCCGTGTTCCGTACTCGACATCGCCTCTCGACGTCGAGGACCGATCTCGCGTCGCGATCGGCCACATCCATCTCGCACCCCAGCGTGGCCGAACCGTCTAAGGGTCGCCGCGACGTTCGGTGAAGAATCGGTAAAGGCGGTTGGTTCCCTCTTCGCCGTCAGCGTGCACGGTCAATAGCGGCGGGCGTTGTGGAACGGCGATGAGGAGATCGGTGCCACCTTGACCGGCACCCCGAAGGTCGAGGCGTGCACCATCATGCCGTCGCCGATGTAGATGCCGGCATGGGAGACATCGTCGTAGAACGTGACGATGTCCCCCGGCTGCAGGTCCCCCTGTCCGATCGGTTGGCCTCCGTCGGCCAGCGCCTGACTCGAGCGCGGCAGCTTGCGGCCGGTCTGCAGGAACGCCCACTGGATCAGCCCCGAGCAGTCGAACGCGTCTGGGCCCGTCGCTCCCCAGGAGTAGGGCTTGCCGATCTGGGTGAGGGCGGCTTGAACGACGACGTCGTTCCGCCCGCCGGGCGCCTCGGTGGGCGCGGGCGCACCCTCGACCGGAGCCGGTGGCGGCGCGGCGATGATGCTCGGGTCCGGGGTGGGTGCGGGATCGGGTGCCGGCGGCGGCGGGCCGGGGTCGGCCAGGACGGCGCGCTGCTCCGGGGTCAGCACGTCGTACTGCGCCTTGACCGCCGCGATCTGGCGCATCAACTCGCTCTGTCGGGCTTGCAATTCGGCGCGCACCGCGGCGGCCTGCTCGGCGGCGCCACGTGCTGCAGCCGCGGAATCCGTGGATTCGCGGGCCGCCGCGTTCGCCCGGTCGCTGGCCCGCCGGTATCCCTTCATCGCGGTGGCCATCTCCGCCGAGATGACGCGCTGGACGGACAACTGATCGATCAACTGTTGGGGGGAATCCGCGGTCAGCACCGCCGACATGCCGTCTGATCGTCCGCCCATGTACATCGCGGCGGCGACGTCGTCGACCGCGCTCTGATACGACTCCAGATCAGCCGTGGCCGCATTCAGAGTGGCCTCGTCGGCGTTGCGGCGCGCCTCGGCGGCGGCTTGCTCGGCCACCTTGGCGTCGAGGTCCAGTTCGGCGGAGTTCATCGCCTCGGTGGTCTGCTCGACTGTTCGGGATAGTTCGTTGAGCCTGGCCAACGCATCCGAGGCGGGGTCGGCGTTGCCGGTGCTCGACACCACTGCGAGCAGCAGAACCACTGATGCCGCGATGCGCAGCCCCCGGCTGGAGCGTGCACGTGTCATTCTGGCAACACGTTCGACAGACAAAGCAGATGACCCTTCGCGTCGCGAATGAACCCGTGAACCGATCACACGTCGATTGCTACTAACTCTGTAATTACTACGTAGATCGCGACTACGTTACGAAACGGCAACGAACTTGTCTACGTGACCGCCGCATGACCGACCGAGCGGCGACCGTCATTACCGAATCTTCATCGAAGGGCCAAGCCGCCCATACTCGACCCCGTGACACTGGAGACTGCAGCAGCGTCACCGCGCTGGCAATCCGAGCGTCTCCGAAAGGCTGGTTCCTTGCCGACCGACCGCACGTCAGTGCAACCGCGACCGACTCGCGAACTCGCGCCGAACCGAAGCTGGCGTTTTCCTGCGGCGATCGTCGTGCTGGTCGCGTCGGCGCTCGCCGTCGCAGCGTGCGCGAGTCCGGCGGTCACCACGACGGCGCAGACGCCCGCGGCCATCGCCGATAAGGGCGAGCCCTATGCCGATCTGCTCGAGCCGTGGTTGCGGTCGTCGGTGACCGACGGCGCCGTCGGGGTCCCCGTGGATGCGCCGGTGACCGTGGCCGCCGGCGACGGCGTCCTGGGCGCAGTCGACATGATCAATGCCGACGGCAAGACCATCACCGGGCAGCTCGGCCCGGACGGCGTGACGTGGTCCACCGCCGAACCACTGGGTTACAACAAGCGGTACACCTTGACCGCCGAGGCACTCGGACTCGCCGGAGTGGTCACCCAGCGCATGACGTTTCAGACTCAGTCACCACAGAACCTGACGATGCCCTACGTGATGCCCAACGACGGCGACGTCGTGGGAGTGGGGCAACCGGTGGCCATCCGCTTCGACGAGGACATCACCGACCGCGCGGCTGCACAACGGGCCATCGACGTCACCACGACCCCCCGCGTCGAGGGAGCGTTCTACTGGCTCAGTGCTCGCGAAGTCCGTTGGCGCCCAGCGCAGTACTGGACACCGGGCACCTCCGTCGAGGTCGCGGTGAACACCTACGGCGTCGACCTCGGTGACGGATTGTTCGGACAGGACAGCGTCACAACGCGGTTCACCATCGGCGACCAGGTCATCGCCACCGCCGACGACGCCACCAAGACGTTGACGGTGCGGCGCAACGGCGAGGTGATCAAGACCATGCCGATGTCGATGGGCAAGAACAGCACCCCCACCGACAACGGCGCCTACATCATCGGCGACAGATACGCCAACCTCGTCATGGACTCCTCGACGTACGGTGTCCCCGTCAACTCCCCCAACGGATATCGCCTCGACGTCGACTGGGCCACCCAGATGTCCTACAGCGGCATCTACGTCCACTCCGCACCCTGGTCGATAGGTAGCCAGGGCAACACCAACGTCAGCCACGGCTGCCTCAACGTCAGTCCCGAGAACGCGAAGTGGTTCTACGACAACACCAAACGCGGTGACATCGTCGAAGTGATGAACACGGTGGGATCGACCCTCGCGGGGACCGACGGGCTCGGCGACTGGAACGTGCCCTGGGAACAATGGCGGACCGGCAACACCACCGCCTGACGGACCCACGGTCGTCGGGGTAACGGACCCAGCCCGCCGACCGCTGTTCATCTACGTACCAAGTGCGTAGGATTGCCGTGGCAACGGGCCGCGGCGCATGGCGGCGTTATCCGGCGCCACCCGCTCAACTTCAGGAGGATTCATGACCCGGCGAGCCACCGTGGCAGCTGCGCTCACCGCAGCCGCCGTCATCGGCCTCAGCACCACGTTGTGGGCGGGTCCGCGCGCGAACGCCGAACCGGTGGCGCCCGACTCACCCGACCCGGCCATTCCCGTAGTCACAGTCGATCCGATGACGGACACGTCGGCGATCGCCGAACAGTCCCCCGCGCCAGCTCCCCCACTGCAGCCACCGAATCCGTCCGCCATTCCAGCAGCGAGCGCGACCGGTGTCCCCGCCGGACAGGATCCGACCCCCTACACCAGCCCGCCGGTGTTCGCCCCGCCGACGTTCAACCCGCTCAACGGGTCGATGGTCGGCGTCGCTAAACCGATCTCCATCACCTTCCAGCGTCCCATCGCCGACCGCGCCATGGCCGAACAAGCCATCCACGTCTCGTCCAACCCGCCCGTGCCCGGCAAGTTCTACTGGATGTCCGACACTCAGGTCCGTTGGCGCCCCATCGACTTCTGGCCCGCCAACACGACGGTCACCGTCGACGCCTCGGGAACCAAGGCGAGCTTCCGCACCGGGGAATCCCTCGTGGCGACCATCGACGACGCCACCCATCAGATGACCGTCACGAGAAACGGCGTCGTCGAGAAAACCTTCCCGGTGTCACTAGGCAAACCGAAGTACGAGACCAAGAACGGCACCTACTACGTCCTGGAGAGGTTCGCCGACATCGTCATGGACTCCTCCACCTACGGCGTCCCCATCGATTCCGCCGAGGGCTACAAGCTCAAGGTGCAAGACGCCGTCCGCATCGACAACAGCGGCATCTTCGTCCACGGCGCCCCCTGGTCGGTGGCCGATCAGGGCAAGCGCAACGTCAGCCACGGCTGCATCAACCTCAGCCCCGCCAACGCCCAGTGGTTCTACGACAACTTCGGCAGCGGCGACCCCGTTGTCATCAAGAACACCACCGGCGGCATCTACAACCAACCCGACGGCGCGCAGGACTGGCAGATCTAACGGGCCCGTTTCCCGACCCGAGCATCGCAAGCGACACCCTGTCATCTCCTTGCTCGGGTGTGTGTCGGCACCGCCGCCTGGCGTCTCGTAGTACAGCCTGCTCCGCAGCAGATCACCCACGGAGGGACAACCATGACGGAAATCGCCCCGCGCGGAACCCGGCCTCAACGGCTCTATCAAGCCCTGGCGATCACGGGTATCGCGGTAGGGATCTCCGTCATCGTCGCTGGTTTGTATCTGCTCGTCGCACGTCCGAGTTGCTGCGACTACATGAACATGGGCCGCAACACGATGATGGAACAAACCATGAACGCGCCGTCGATGTCACCGATGCCGGGCATGCCGACGGCCTCTGCACCCGCCCCGACACCCTAAACCGTTGCCGCGCCCCGTCATACGAGTGTCTCGCCGTAACCAGAAGGCAATCATCAGGTGTGGACAACGTGGGTCGTCGGCGACCGATGGTATCAGTGCGCGGCTCCGTAGGTTTACTGGCGCAGTTCTGACCGGAGCCCTCGCCGCGGCGTGTTCGGCGAATCCTCCCGACAGCACGACCGCACTCGTGCCGGGCATGACCCATATCCACGGCCTCGGCATCAACCCGGCGACCGACTCCCTCTACGTCGCAACGCATTACGGGCTCTTTCGCATCGACGACAATCAAGAGCCGCATCGAGTCGGTACCCTGACGCAGGACTTCATGGGCTTCACCGTCACCGGCCCCGACGAGTTCTTGGCCAGCGGCCACCCCGATCCGGCCGATCGTCAACAGCTGCCGCATCTGGGCCTGATCAAGAGCGAGGACGCCGGTGAGTCCTGGAAGTCACTGTCTTTGGAGGGCAGCGCCGACTTCCACGCCCTCGAGTACCGCCATGGACGGGTCTACGGTCACGACAGCCAGTCCGGGAAGGTCCTGATCAGCCTCGACGAACGGTCCTGGCAACCACGGGCAGAAGTCGCTGCTGTCGACCTCGCGGTATCACCGGTGGACGCTGACGAGATCCTCGCGACAACCCGCCAAGGGTTACAGCGGAGCACCGACGGGGCACTCACGTTCGCCGCCATCGTCGGCACACCGGCACTGGTGTTCATCAGCTGGCCTGAGCGCGGACCACTCGTCGGAGCTGACATCGAGGGAACTCTGTACACCAGCACAGACGCCGGCCGGACCTGGCGACCACGACACGCTCTGACGGCCAGACCTCAAGCCCTCCTCGCTGCCGGCGACGGTGAGGTGTACATCGCGACCGAAACCGCCGTGTACGAATCGGCGGACGACGGCGCCACGGTACAAGTCGTGGCGGCCGTCGAATAACCGGGCAGCGGCGTGCGCCCGATCGTGTTGGCCGCGACCGGCTGCATAACCGTCAAGTGGCCCGCCGTCGTCGACGACGCTCCTCGCCGTTTCGCCACGGGACGTAGCTTTGCAGAGCTGTGGCGCGTGAACACCGACGTCTCGTACGGCTGGACGCCGACCTCGCCGTCACTCGACGAAGGCCACGCGCCGTTCCAGACCGGTGGAGCCATCCGGAACGGTCGGCCGCTGCTCAACGATCTGCCGTTGGCCCGACCGATCCGTGCAGCGCACGGCGAGGGTGTGCGTGCCGGGACTGCTGTTCCACTCCCAGTACCACTGCCTCCACGTGTCGATCGAGTACTCGGCCGTGAGCGTCGCGAACTGCCACGGCCCGTTGTCGACACGAACTTCCACTGATTCGATGCCGCGTTGCTGCGCCCAGGCCACACCGGCGACGACAATGCTTCCGGCCTTCAGCCGAGCGAATCCGGCCGGCACCTCGACGCTGGACGAGATCTTTATCGGCGCTCGGGCGGCCCACCCGCGCTCGGTCCAGTAGGCCGACGCCTTGTCGAAGCGGGTGATCTCCAGCTCGCTCACCCACTTGGTGGCCGAGACGTATCAGTAGAGGCCGGGATCCACGAGCCGGGCGGATACCCGTGTTCCAGAGGTAGGGGTTCGCCGTTCATTGCCACGGCCAGCAGAGCGTCGCGGCCGTCGAGTCCCGCGGCCAGGGGGGTGCTCGCGGTGAACCCGTCGACGCTTCGAGACAGCAGCATGTCGGCGTCGGGGTCGAGGCCGGCACTGGCGAGCAGGTCGGTCAGTAAGTATCCGGTCCATCGCGCATTGCCGACCAGGTTGCCGCCCACCGGATTTGACACGCAGGTGAGCGTGATGACGCGGTCGACGGCCGACCGGCGGTACAGGTCGTCGAAGGTGAGGGTGATCTCGCGATCCACCATGCCGTGAATGCGCAATGCGCCATTGATCCGTTGTCAGCGCTGGGATCTGCAGAACGGTGTCGATGCGGTAGAACGTGTCGTTGGGGGTGATGAAACTCGTCATCTCGGGCACGGCCACCTGGTGGGCCGCCGTGACCGGCGGGGCGGGGGTCTCAACGGTGGGGACCCGGAAACCGGCTCGGTCGCCCGCCAAGCTGCGCATCCGGTCGCCGACGTAGCGGCCGGCTGCGACGCCCGCGACCGCGACCGCGGCGGCGACACCGGCCACGCCGAAGACCGCGAACAGGATCGAGCCGTACGGCCGCCGTGGTGTTTCGGCGAGGCCCGCGACGACCGACAGCACGTCGATGATGATCCCCATCCCGATGAACAGCGCCAGCTTGTCACGGGTTCCGAAGGTGTCGATGGCGAACTCCCGCATGGCGAACGGTGAGTGATCGACAACGGCGCCACCCACCGCCAGCCACGGTGAGGACGCCGCCCCCACCACGGCCGCGACGAGGACACCAACCCCCAAGGTGACTGCAGCGGCGAGCAGTCCCGAGACGGCCCGAGCAGGACGCTGCGGGCTCCGCTCGCTCTCTTCGACACCCGTCATCCTGGCTCCTGGCTGCGATGTCACCTCATCGATCGCGACCTCTGTATTCGTAGCGGCATGGCCCCCAGACGGGAGCCCTTACAATCCGCTGGTTCTGCACGTGGTGCAGGTGGGCCGTCGGTGGCGGATCGACCGCATGAGAACTCTCGCGAAAACTGTTCTGCAACCTGAGAATCGACATGTGCCTCACGCGACTTTGGGTTCAGTTGATCGCGCGAACGGTAGATCGGACGATCAGAGGAAGGTGGCTGCTACGCCTCGAACACCAGGAGATAGAAACTATCCGGTGTCGTCAGAACACCAACAACTGAGTACTAGATTGATACGTAACCATGGTCAAGACTCGTCACACGGGCAGGTCGACGACGTGGACTACCTCATCGACCTCGACTCGCGAGGTCTCACATTCGTGGCGAACAGGGCCTTGGGCAAGCCGAGGGTCGTACGTGAATCTCGCGGCGATCGCGTCGCTGACGACTGGCGGTGAGAATGGCCCCCACAGGCCTTGCGCTCAACTTGCAACGTTGTCGCTCGACAGGCCAACATCTACTATACGCATATGAATGCAGATAACGGCCCATGCCGTCGTGCGCTGCCACAGGATGAGGTGGACCTGGTGGTGGAGGTGTTCCGAATGCTGGCCGACACCACTCGAGTGCAGGTCCTGTGGGCACTGGTCGACCGGGAGATGTCGGTCAACGACCTCGCCGAGCACGTCGGCAAACCCGCTCCGTCGGTGTCGCAGCATCTGGCGAAGCTGCGGATGGCGCGGTTGGTCCGGACCCGCCGCGAGGGCACGACGATCTACTACAGCCTGGACAACGATCACGTCGGGCAGCTGGTCACCGACGCGGTGTTCAACGCAGAACACGCGGGCCCGGGAGTGCCGGGCCACCACCGCAGCGCCGAGGAACTGAAAACCCTGCACACCGACGACGAAACCGGACCGGTCACAGAACCCGGCTCGACACCGACGCGGCGGTCAGGCCGCCGCGCATGACTCCTGACGGCGAACCGCGCGACCACCCTCCCGGCGACGATCACTTACCCGGCCACGATCACAGCGTCGACCACGGCCATCGTCACAACAGGCGCGGCGGCAGGATCGGGGCCGCGCTGCGGGAGGTGTTCGTCCCGCACAGTCACGATGCATCCGACAGCATCGACGGAGCGCTCGAATCCAGCGCCGCCGCTATCCGGGCGGTGAAGATCAGTCTGCTGGCACTCGGCGCGACGTCGATCGCGCAGGTGGTGATAGTGGTGATCTCCGGATCGGTTGCGCTGCTGGCGGATACGATTCACAATTTCTCCGACGCTTTGACCGCCATTCCGCTGTGGATCGCCTTCGCCCTGGGCGCCAGAGCCGCGACCCGGCGCTACACCTACGGCTTCGGCCGCGCCGAAGACCTCGCCGGACTGTTCGTCATCGCGATGATCGCACTCTCGGCCGTCGTCGCCGGCGTCGAGTCGGTCCGCCGCCTGATCAACCCCGTTCCCATCCAGCACGTCGGCTGGGTCGCCGCCGCAGGTCTGGTCGGGTTCATCGGCAACGAACTGGTCGCGATCTACCGCATCCGCGTCGGTCGCCGCATCGGCTCGGTCGCGCTGGTCGCCGACGGTCTGCACGCCCGTACCGACGGATTCACCTCACTGGCCGTGCTTTTCGGCGCCGGGGGTGTTGCGTTGGGATTCCCGCTGGCCGATCCCGTCATCGGGCTGCTCATCACCGCCGCCATCCTCGCCGTGCTGCGCACCGCGGTCCGCGACGTGTTCCGCCGCCTGATGGACGGCGTTGACCCCACTCTTGTCGACGCCGCTGAAGCCGCGTTGGCCGCAGAACCGGGAGTCACCGCCGTACGCAGCGTCAAGATGCGGTGGCTCGGGCACCGGCTGCACGCCGACGCCGAACTCGACATCGACCCGGCCACAAGCTTGGCTGACGCCCACCGCATCGCCCACGGGGCCGAGCACACCCTCACTCACGCCGTACCCAAGCTGTCCAGCGCACTCGTGCACGCCTACCCCGCCGCCGCCCCGCAGTAGGTCCACGTCACCGAGCGGACGCGGTGAGGCGGGCGATCATGGACGACGTCGCGCGCAATAGCGTCGTCTGCAGATCGGCGCCCAGCATCAAGGGAACCCTGAGCAGTGCGATGGTGGCGATGACCATGCCGACCGAGTAGCGCTGTTCGGCCTCCTCGATGAACAGTTGCGTCAACGCCTTACTCGCACTGGCGTCGGCGACCATCGCGACGGCGATCACGGTGTCCGCCACCGTACGGGTGACCCGCAGTTGTAGGGTTCCGGTGGCGTTGGAGGCGCCGGCGAACACCCCGTCGCGGCCGTCTGGTTCGACGGGCAGGGATTCGCTTGCCTGGTAGACGGCGCTGGCGCCGTGAAGCAGCACGCCAGCAGGGCCGATGCGTTCACCGGGGAGGATGTCAGCGCATCGCCCGCCCCGAGGACTACCCAAAGATTTCATCTGAGGAAAGCGGAGGGGTTATCGATGGATAACGAGTGATATCCATGACGGCGCGGTACCCTCTGGGGTGGTGCGTGACGAGAGTCCGGTCGGCGAGCCGGCTTCCGTCCATGAAGCCCGCCGAACTGACGCGGAGCGTTTGGAGCAGCTGCGCCGGGCTGTCAGCCACCGGTGAGCCCGTCCCCCGGAGCTTACGAAGGCCTTCGGCATCAGTCGCGCCACGGCCTACCGGTATCTCTCACAACTGAGGCCTAGCCGCTCCGGCTGATTATGTCGTCGGAGTCAGATTTTCATCGTCTTGCCGCAGTTGCCGCAGCGGATAAGCCCGTGCCTGGTGACACGGACGTTCACGAAGGTGAATCGGCAGTACGGGCAGGTGATGGTGGGAACGGACACGGCCATGATGGCCTCACTCTCCTTTAATCCTTGAAGGGTCTGCGCGTGGAATAGGCACTCCGAGCGGCGGGGCGGTCCACCGGGGACCGTAGATCCCCGCCGCTCGGAGAAGCGGTCAGCCGCGTTCGGTGACCGTGGTGTTGGGGTGCCGCGCCGCGGTGGAGGCCGTCACGAACTTGCCCGTGATGGCGCTGCGGTGATGGGTTCCATTGCTGCGGTTGGCCCCGCGTTCGGTGACCGCGGTCCTGGGATTGCGCGCGGCGTTGGACGCCTTGACGTAGCGACCGGTCGTCGCACTGCGGTGATGCCCCTTGGCCATTGACGATGTCCTTTCTCGTAAGTGCCAGCCCCCCAGCGGAGCCGAAACACTTTGGTAACTACCTTTCTACTTTAGTGTACCAGACGTTTCCACTATCGTGTAAAGGCGCCTATGATAGTGCTATGACCACCGACAACGCTTCCCTTGGCCCCACCCTGCGCGAGCTGCGCGAGTTCTCGGGGAAGACGTTGAAAGCCGTGGCCGAGCCGTCTGGGATCAGTACCGCCTACCTGCAGAAACTCGAACGCGGCGAGGTTAAGAGTCCATCGCCGAAGGTGCTCTACGGTCTGGCCGAAACGCTGGGCGCGGACTACCTCGAACTGATGCGTCGCGCCGGATACGTCGTGCCAGGCGGCGCGGCGCACGGCAACACGCTGGCCCACGCGCTGAGTTCCGAAGGTCTCACCGCGGAGGAGGCGGAGGCCCTCACCACGTACCTCCAGCTCTTACGACATAAGCAGCGGCAGCGAAATGCTTGAGGGCCTCGATAGCGCCCGGGACATCGAGCAACGCACTCATGCGCTGCTCAAGGCCGCTGATGCCTACGGCCGGTACCCCACGCCGGTGGACGACATCGTGTCGGCGCGCGGTCTATTGGAGGCCGACGAGTTCACCCTCGACGAAGGGGTGCTCGCCGCGATGCCCCAGGCGGTGCGCGATCTCGTTCGCCGCGGCTTCCGGGGCCTGCGCGGCGCGCTGGACCGTCGTGAGCGCACCGTTCACGTCAGCGAGCTGGTCACCCACGAGGCACGCAAGAACTTCGTGAAACTCCACGAAGTCACCCACGACCTGCTGCCCTGGCAGCAGCAGCTCGTTCACACCGACAACGAAGAAACGCTGAGTCCTTCAACCAACCGACTCTTCGAGCAGGAAGCCAATCAGGGCGCCGCTGAATTGATGTTTTAACGTCACGGATTCACCCACGACGCCAGAAGCCTGGAGATCGGCGTCGCCAGCGTGGCCCACCTCGCCCAGCGCTACGGATCGTCTTTTCGGGCAGCATTTCGACGCTACGCCGAAACACATCAGGACGCCGTCCACGTGCTGTGCCTGAGCAGGACGCCCAACAGCGACGGCAGCTACGACCGTCAGGAAACACCTCGCTCCCCGAAGTGGGTGCAGCGCTTCGGAAACACGCGGTACCCGCGACGCTTGCACCCCTCGGCCTACCCCTTTCTGGCGGCGATCGACCACGGGCTCGGTGAGGTGCCCATGGTGGATCTGGCCGGCGTTCGGGTCAACGTCCGAGTGGAGACGATGAACACCGGCTACGCGGAGATCATGATGCTGTGGGTCGAGCCCCAACACCGACGTCTACTACGCCCGATCCGCGTCCGCCTGGCCGACTGATCAGCTGGCGGCCTGGGCGTTCGTTATTCAGGGCGGTGCGGCATCTTGAGACCTAGTGTCATCGTCATGGCCCAGGGGTTGCATAACGAGTTGGCGTCGCTGTTGGGTGACCTCGCGATCCGGATGCAAGGCCGAACGGACACCGATTCGACGTTGCGGGCCATCGTCGAGGGCGCGGTGGCGGCAGTGCCGGGCACACGCTGGGCGGGCATCTCCCTGATACAAAGACGCTCGGTGACACCACGGGTCCCCCGCAATCCACTGATCGACGAACTCGATGAGTTGCAGACCCAGCTCGACGACGGTCCGTGTTTGAGTGCGCTGCGCGAGCAGCGCACCATCCTGATCGACGACATGACCACCGAGGCCCGGTGGCCGCGGTTCACCGCGGCGGCCGTCGAACGCGGCGTGATGAGCCTGATGTCGTTTCAGCTGTTCGTCGAGGGGGAGAGCCTCGGCGCCCTGAACCTCTACGCCCGTGACGCCGGCGTCTTCACCGAGGACTCCGTCTTTCATCGGTGAACTCGTCGCCCAACACGCCTCCGTCGCGCTCGTCGGTTCAAAGGCCGAAGCGCAGTTCGACCGCGCGCTGGCCAGCCGAGACGTCATCGGGCAAGCCGAGGGCATCCTGATGCACCGGGAAAACCTGTCTAGCACGGCGGCTTTCGCGTTGCTTCTCAAAACCTCGCAGAACTCGAACCTGAAACTGGTCGACATCGCACGCTGGCTCGTCGACGAACACAACAACAGGCTCGACACGTGAGCACGTTCACCATCGATTTTCGAAGTCGAGTCCACATCCTGCTCGAACCGGT
Source organism: Mycolicibacterium grossiae (assembly GCF_008329645.1). Classification (NCBI taxonomy): domain Bacteria; kingdom Bacillati; phylum Actinomycetota; class Actinomycetes; order Mycobacteriales; family Mycobacteriaceae; genus Mycobacterium; species Mycolicibacterium grossiae. The sequence continues at coordinate 2,900,731 of NZ_CP043474.1, read as the reverse complement.
ATGGATCGTGATACGTCAGTCGATTAGCTGACGCAGGACATCACACCCGATAACCATGCAGGCCCTGTCCGGTCGTCGAGCCCCACGCCGTCGATGAGGGCATGAAGGAGTTGTCGACAGCCTCATGAGCAGAGCCGTCTCGCAGCGGTTCGAGCCGTATCAGCTGGTCATCACCGGGGGCAATGCAATCAAGCGAGGCTTCGAACGGTCCAGGCAGCGCCGTGGCGCGCCGGCCGCGGTTAATCCGGCGGCCTGAGCTGTCTCAGCGCTCCGACGGGGACGAGACGCCGGGAGGCTGGCTCGCGTTTCGAGTCGCATCCGTTCGCGCGAGTTGGGTCCGGCCGGACGTTTGCCCCTTTCGCACAACCTCGGGTTGGGTTCCCGACAGTCGTCGACCAATGTCGATGAGTTGACGGCGGGGCCGTCGACAGGTCCCGTACGCGCCTTTCACCTGATGTCAGCCGCGTCGACTATCCTGGATGCACCTACGTGAGGCGGTGTTCCTGATGACCGAGCTGCAGAAGGCCAAGCGCCGCGTCAAAGCCGTGCGTGCCATCCGCCGCAGTTCTGAACTCGAGGGTGCCCGCAGTACCGACGCGACGCGTGCCGACCAGGTAGCCTACGCCCGCGGAACCATCACAGCGGCCGAGCTGCGCGACCGCGTCAGGCGCCGATACAAACTGCAGTAATCGAGCCTGCAGTGCCACACCCCTGGGAGACCGGCGATCTCGAGCGGAACTGGCAGGGTTACTTCATCCCCGGCACGAGCATCCTGCGCAACCGCGTCGGCGCCGTGACATCGGAAGCGCTTCGCGACGCGGAGAACGATCTCGTCGAGGCACGGGTCATTGAGCTTCGTGAGGGCCCCGAGCTCGCGGGTGAGCGCACCTACGATCTGACGTACCTGCAAGCCATCCACCGCCACCTCTTCCAAGACGTGTACGTGTGGGCCGGTGATGTGCGAACCGTTGGCATCGAGAAAGACGGCGAATCGTTCTGTCCGCCGGACAGCGTCGGCCGGCCGATGACTCACGTTGCGGCAGAGATCCACCGACTCGACCGACTCCGAGCCGTTGCTGACGTCGACCTCGCACCAACAGTGGCGTACTTGTACGACTACGTGAACTTCGCCCATCCTTTCCGCGAGGGAAACGGCCGCTCCACCCGCGAATTCTTCGACCTGCTGCTGTCCGAACGAGGCGCTGGACTCGACTGGCGCAAGACCGACCTCACCGAGTTGCACAGCGCATGCCACACGGCGCGAGCCGAATCCGATCTCGAAGGGCTGACGGCGATGTTCGCGACGATCCTCGACGATGACCCCGCATACGAACTTTGATCGAACGAGCTCCGCATACCGCCGAGGGCCATCGCTCGCGAGCTGTTATCGGATACCCGCTCGAACCCTCCAAGGGCTGCCACCACGCTGGATCGGGGCCCGGCCACCCCCGTCCCCCTCTGGCCCGAGAACGGTCACAGTGACGGCGGAGGGCGGCCTGCCCACATTCACCCGGACGACCGCACCCAATCACGCCAACACCGCGACGGGGTGAGCGCACCCAACAGCCCTCCCCCTCCGATAAGCAGGTGATAGCCACTGCTAAACAGCGTCGCCTGCCGGCGCATACGCATTGGTCCAGCGCCGCGTTCGGGTCGGTGGGGCCATGCGTCCGCTGAACGCGCAGCCAGATCGCTCTCGCAGGCGCCCACGGGACTAGACTGACGGCCCGGCCCAAGCGTTGGCGTTCTCGACCGTGGCCCGCAACTCCGCAACGGACAGCGGCTCACGCACTGCCACCTTCACAAGATTCATCCGTGCGCCGCTGTCCAGCAACAGTTTTGCGACCTTCGCGCGCCACAGACCCATCTCGTCGTAGACCTCGGTATCGGCTGACGCTCGCGGAATCAGACTCGAAACAAGCTCGGCCGCCAGCCCAGACTCGTCCGCCACCTGGCGCCCGGTAAACGGCCCGTCAGCATTCCTCGTTCCCACCACCTGACGGTAGATCGTCGCTCGCGCCGTAGTCCACCACCGGGCCAGGGTTCCTCACCGGAGCGCACCTAGGCGCCGCGTAACGGCCCCGGTGCAACAGAGGGACTCCGGCCGGGTTGAGGAACGAGCGTTTCAGGTCGGCGATCGACCACTGAATGAAGTGCGACAGCGGTATTAGCGTCAATAGGCTCAGGGTCGGGTCGGGTGCGGCGGCGACGGGCGCACCTCCCCTGCGCGTGAGGGTTCGGTAGCCGCGTTCGATGTCGCTCACCTGATACCCCGCAGCAACAGCGTCTATCGACCAGTCCATCTCCAGGAAGGGCAGGTCGAGGTCGTCGCGGATGTCGTCGGCGATCAACGGCGATCAACGCGACCAGGTGTTTCTCCTGGACGCCGATTTCGGCGACGAACAGAAGCGGATGCTCCTCGGCATCGTCCTCGGTCTCGGTGAGCGCAAGGCGATCGGTGCCGCGGCGGCGGATGAAGTATCGCGACGGTGCGCCGGCCTCAGAGCGCAGCTGCACGTCGCCGCCGTCAACTGGCTCGGTGATGTAGTGCGCCGAGCGGGCCCAGCCGATGCAGGCGGCACTCACAACTATCGGAGCCTGCGGGCGTGCTGCCTCATCTGCCTCCCCCACGCGACTGAGGTTACGCACCTCACGTCGCGAACCGGGCAGATCAGATAGCGATACCGGGTTGTTCCTGCTCGCGCTCCACGCGCTGCTGGCGCCGAACGGAGGCACCCACCGATGTCGCGAGCATCCGTCCATGCCCGATGATCTGGCGGGCTTCCGCGCGTTCGTCGTCGGTGAAATCCCGGTGACGGCTGACCTGTCGCGCCTTACTCACCGCCAACCGCGCCAGTTCCCGTCGCTGCTGCGGGTCAGGGTCGTCCCGAGCGCCGGCGAGTGTCGACTGCGCCTCGCGCAGCAGGCTACGTCCCGCCAGCACGAGTGCAGCGTCCATGACCCCCCACTGCGCGAGCCCGATCGGCGTCGCTGGTGTTGCCATCGACGGCCACCTCGGCGGCCGAGTCTGCCGCAGAGCGCGCGTACTGGCCCTGGCGATGCGGGTCAATCTCGGACTGTGCTGTGCGCAAGTCGTTTTCGGCGTCCGCGAGGGCACCGGACATGGGTGCGGTCATGGGAACGGACGGTACGGAGCGCGACGCATCCGAGTCCACCACCAGAGCCAACTTCGGACCCGATCAATTTCCGAGCGGGCCAGCGCAGCACGCGTGGCCCGCTCGCGGGCCGTCACTGATTGGTTGCGCGGGCGGCGATCTGTTGCGCGACGGTGGCGGCGGCGGCCATGGCGGACCGGTCATCACCGGAGCAGGTGAGGACGTCGACGACGACCGCCGCGGCGGCGCTCAACGCACGTTGGCACAGCCACGTCGCGTCCTGCTGACTGGTCGAGACGGTCAGCACTGCCCCGTCCTGCGTGCTCTCACCCACGTTCCAGATGACGCCGGTCGGAGTGTAGGTGTAGGTGCCCGTGCAGGCGGCCCAGGTGCCGATCGAGTCGGCGTAGAACGCGGCGGCATCCCGCGGCGCCGGAAACTCGACGACAGCCTGATGCAGAAGGTGGTCGAAGTCCTCGCCGGGCTCGTGCAGGCTCTGCACTCGCACGGCGTCCCAGCCGGACCCCGCGTACACCCCGTCCTGGGCGACGCTTGCCGCCGGCAGGCAGGCGGCAGGCTCTACGTTGCCGCTGTCGCCGACCATGCTGCTCATCGTGGTGTCGACGGTCATACCGGAAGTGTGCATCGCGGCGTCCGCCTCCTCGGTTGTGAGCAGACGACTGCCCAAATCGCTTGCCGTCTAGGCAGGTTCGACGCCCACGGGAGTCCCGCCGATGACCGGAGCGCTGCACCCGGCTAGCGCGAGCAGCGCGGTGACGGCGAGCGCCGGTAGGCGTGCACTGCGCGGGCCGAGGCCATCAATGACGGCTCCGCCGCCGGGCGGTTGGGGGTTGCCGTCACGATCGCGTGCGGCGACACCGCGACGGTGCTGCATGGGCCGAACGATAACGCCGCCAGGCGACATGGCGCCACCACCACGGCCGTTCTTGTTTAAGTCGGGTCGTCGGCTCAGCCGACCCGCTGTCGAGCTCGCGGACTCGGTGCGAACGCGGGTTGGTGGGGCCCTGGTTGCATGCAGGTCTTTCCCGTCGAGTCGCACCGATCCAGCCTCGTCACTCGGGAGATTGCCCCTCGGTACCGCGCGCCGCGGCGGTCAGGGCGGGGGCTCGGAAACGTAACGGCCTTGACGAGGACGGTGGGCGCGCTGCGCACGTCGACACAGGTCAGATGACGAAATCTATTGCGCCACAACGGGAATAACGATAGACTGTTGCCTATAAGCAACACGCAGACACTCCGAAAGGTGCACCTGATGAAAACTCGATCCACCGAAGCGCACGTCACCCCGGCGGCGTTGGTCAGCCACACGATCGTCCGCGTTCAGGGCGTGCAGGACGGCGACATCACCGTGAGTCACGCCTGCTCCCCCAGTGCCCGCTTGCGGATGCAGTGGGGCTGCCTGCTCTTCACGATGCTGTCGGCTCAGGCCACGCAGGGCGTGCTGGAGGGATTCTGCGCCGCACGTGCGGCGATGGCCCTCATCCCCCGCCACATCCCGGCCCCCGCACCGACCACGGCCGAGCCCTTCGCGGTGCCGACCGTGGCCATCGACTGGATGCGCCGCCCCGCCTACGCGGTCGTGCCCCGCCAGGAACTCTCCCGCGACCGAACCCGCCAGATCCGCTGGCTGGACCTGCATCTGGGCCCGGTCACGTTTCAGATCCTCGATCAGGACGGGGCGGTCAGCGCCGTGGACCTGTTGACGAAGGCCCACCGCACCGCGGCCCAGGTCTTCCTCGACGGACCGGACTTCGCCGCCGATCCCCACGACCGGGACTACGCGCCGCCGAAGATGTAGTTATCCACAGACCGGACCGAGCCGGGTCTGTTCATCCACAGCCGTGGAGGACAGGCCCGGCTTTCGTCGTCCGATCCCGCACAATCAGCCCAAGGACACACCCACCGCCGAGGAGGCACACCGTGACCGTTACCTGGTCTCTGACGACGACGATCACCGATCGCGTCGACACCATATTCGACACCGCCGAGGATCACGACGCTGCGGTGACGGCCGTCCTGGCCGTCGCACTCGACGCGATGCACGCGGCGGGGGTCAGGCAGCTGCCGCAGACGCCGCGCTACGAGCTGCGCGCCGATGGCGGGCTGGTGGCCCTCATTCAGACGGGCACCGACGACGCCGGATGCCCCGACCATGCCGAGGCCGCGTCGATGATTCAACGCATCGAGGTGGCGCGCACCTTCAGTGCGTCGCCCCGCTGAGCGGCTGCGTCTCCAACAGGGCCGCCGGCTCGATCCCGAGCCCACGGGCCAGGTGCACCAGTACCACCACGGTCGGGCTCTTGCGGCCAACCTCGATGTGATTGAGGTGGGGCCGACCGATGCCCGCCCGCACGGCCAGCTGTGCTTGCGTGAGGCCGGCGGCCGTGCGGTGTTCGCGGATCGCGGCACCGAGCGCAGCGAGGATGAGCGAGCCGTCGTCGGCGGGTGTCGCCTCCATGTCCGTCCCCTTCCCTCGGAGTTGCCCAAAGGCTACACCGGCGGGATGGACGCGGGTGGACTCAGAACAGCACAGCATCGGTCGTCGCCTCCTGCCACCACGATTCGAACCCGGCCCGCTGCTTGTCGTCCACCACGGCCGGACACACGACGTAGAAGAACTCCAGCGCCGGGAGCTGGTCACCGCGTTCACGCACGACATGGCGAACGACCCCATCGTCGCCGGTCAGCCGCCGACCGCCGCGCCCACGGAGGTCCTGCTCCATCTGTGCGCGGGTGCCACGGGCGACCGCCCGCACCGAACGGGCCGTGATGCCGCGCCCCGCGCCGCCCGCGGCGGGCCTGCGGGTGAGTCGACGGACCTCGTAGACGGCGTGTTCGCACTCGTCGAGCCTGGCCGCGAATCGTGACTGCACCTCGGTCAACCCGGCGGCGGCCACCAGGTCGGCCGCCGAGCCGCCCTCGATGAGGGTCTGGCGTTCGTTGAGGCTGCGCGCGACGTACTCGAGGAATAGTGCCTGGGCGCCCCTGTGTGGTTCGAGACGCCACCGCTCGACGATGCCGGTGCGCCCGGCTTCGGTGCGCATGGAGAAGGGGCAGAAGCCGCACGCTGATTTTGACCAACGACGGGACGTGATCTCGGCGATGTAGTCCAGACAGCGGGCCCGGTCCCAGCCCCAGTCGCGCAGCGGGTACCAGCCGGTGCGGCGGTCGGTGTTGTACTGCGCGTCCTTCGCGGCCCGCGAGTGCTCGTCGCTTTCGAAGCCTACGACGTGGCGATAGCGCCGCCCGGCGGTCACCGCGGCGATGACCGGGTCCAAACAGTTCCCCTTGGCGTGAATGGAGCACGCACGAGTACCGCCGATCTGCGGAACCGTTCCCGCCGAGAGCATTTCGTCGGCCAGGGTGTAGGACGTGCGGTACAGGCGCGTGGGCTCGGTGGTGTCCTGGAGGACCGCGACGCCATCGCCTTTGGCGGTGGTCTTGCGTTGCGATCGGCCGACCTGGATGAAGCGCACTCGATGGCGGCGCAACTCGGGGAGCACGACCTGCTCGACGTCGGTGACGGTCTGGTCGAACTCTCCCCCGGTGTCGGCCGTGATGACGATGAGGTCGGCCAGATCGAAATCACGGCTCGTCGGGTCGACGAGCCAGCGCAGCAGGATGGCGGTGGTTATGTAAACAGTCAAGCTGTCGCAGAAGGAACGGTGTCGCAGGGCGGCGGCGCCTCGGTGGAACCTACCTCGGGATTCTCCAAGGGCGGGCCTGGTGTGAATGGCGATTTTCCAGCCGGCCCCTGGTGATCGCTGCGGAGTCGGAGCTCTGTTCGTCGGACTGATGCCAGTGGCCGAGCGTCGTCGCCGGCGCCGAAGTCCTCGCGTCAGCGCCTCTTCTCTTGGTGGTGGCGATGGTCGGTCAGACCGGCTCGGCCGATCAGAGCGGCAGCGACGAGCAGTGCAGCCCCTGCGGCGTAGACGGCGGTGATCCCTGCCGCATCAGCCAGCCACCCACCCAGCCCGAGGGAGGCCAGGCGGCCGAGTTGCCAGATCAGATCGAAGGCGGCGAAGACCCGGCCGCGTGCGGCGGGTGGGGTTTCGGCCTGCAGCAGCGAGTTGAAGGTGACTGCGCCGGCAGAGGTGCCCCCGCCGTAGCCGGCCAGGCTGCCCAACGCCACCACCGGGACGCGGACACTCGCAAGGACGGCATCTACGGCGGCGCGCAACAGATAGGGTCCGAAAATGAACGCGGGTTTGCGAGGATCGGTGATCAGCCGGGTCAGCAGTAACGGGCCTGCTGCGGCGCCCACGCCGATGCAGGCCAGCGCGATTCCGTATCCGGCGGGGCCCCTGCCCAGGCGCTCGCGGATCAACACAACCAGCAGGGCACTGGTCGCTCCGGCCGACAACGCCGCCAGGGCCTGACCAGCGGCCAAGGCTCGCAGCACCCGGTGCCCGGCCAGCACCCTGATGCCGTCTCGGGCCTGATGCCACCAGGCGGCACGGGCCGCATCGGCTGCCGGGCGCAGCAGGTGCAGGCGGGACAGCAGCAGCGCCGAGACGGCGAAGCTCGCTGCGTTCACCCAGAACGCCAGGCCATAGCCGACGGTCGCGACCACGGCACCCGCAGCCGGGGCGAGCACGATCTGGGAGAGCACCGCGGCGGTCCAGATCCCCGAGTTCCCGGCGATCAACTCCTCCTCGTTCACCAGCGCGGGCAGCGCGGCACTGGCGGCCGGATTGAACAACGCCGACGCTGCGGACATGGCGAACGCCACCGCGTAGATGCCCGGCACCGAGCCGGCGACCAGCGGTAGCCCCGCAGCCACCAGCACGCGCGCCAAGTCGGCAACCACCATGACCCGCACCGGCGAGAACCAGTCGACTGCCACCCCAGCGAACGGTGCCAGCAGCAGCACCGGGACGATCTCCGCGACGATCACCCCGGCCACACCGAGCCCGGAGCCGGTGCGGTCCCACACCAGCAGGCCCAACGCCACGGTGGCGAACGCGTCACCCCAGGCAGAAGCGGTGCGCGCCGCCCACAACCGGCGGTAACCAGGATGGGAGAACACCTGGCGCAGCCCGGTGCCCGCACGTCCTGGCTGGCCGCGGCTCAGCGGACTTTCTCCATGGTGTGCCCGCAGCAACAGGTGGGGTTGCGGTCGCGACCGTGGCCTGGGACGGCGCCCTTGGTGACGGTCATCTCACATCCGCGCTCCGGGTCCGGGCGCCGGTACACCTCGCACTCGACTATTGCCATGACCTGCGCCTCCCTTCGGTTTCCGGTCCTACACTGGAGACGCTAAAACCTTCACCCCAGGTGAAGGTCAAGGCGAGCGGCCGGGACGCGAAGGAGGCAGACGATGGCCCAGGCGATGACCGTCGGGCGGGCCGCCCAGGCGGCCGGGCTCACCCGTAAGGCCGTGCGCTTGTATGAGGAGCGCGGCCTGCTGCCGCCCGCCCAGCGCACTGCGGCCGGGTACCGCCTTTACAACCAGGACGACGTCGACACCCTCACCTTCATCCGCCGCGCCCGCGCCCTGGACCTCCCCCTGGACGACATCGGCACCATCCTCACCCTCCGCCGCGCCGGTCCCACCCCGTGCGGAGCCGTACGGGATCTACTCGACGCCCGGATCGCGGAGATCGACAACACCATTACCGAATTGCTGGCGCTGCGTGCGAGCCTCACCGCCAGTCGGGACACCGCCGTGGCAGCCGATACCGAGTCGGAACCGAACAGATCGATCTGCCCGATCATCGAACGGTGAAGTAGCCGCTCAAGGACCCTCATGTCTCACTGAACTCTTGATGGCCGCGTTGCGAACTGGCGGTAGCCGAGCCTTTGCGGAATGGCCACTCGTTGCGGCAAATGTCCAGTCAGACTGGGCCGACCGATCATCGGACGGCTGAGCGGCGTTCGATAAAAGACTGTGTTGTGCCAGACGCCGCCCCGCTGGGCGATGCGTTCGCGGATGCCGACGGTTCAGCAACCGGCGGCGTGGTGCGGGGCGATGCTTGCGCAATTCTCCGTGAAGATGGAGGCATGCAGAGTCCGCAGCCCTGCGTCGTCGACTGTGGTGGTTTGCTTCTACAGCAAGGCTTTGCCGCCTGCCGGACTCCCATGGGGACAATCCGGCCGCCTCGGGCTCGCATCGTAGAGGCCCGCGTGCCAGTTGGATCCCGGCAGGCAGGTCACCTGCTGCCGGGTCCTCCTACCTGGTCCGCATTTTCTTCGGGCTGTGGCCTGGGTGCGCAGCAGTCGTCGGCGGTGTCGGTGGTGGTGTGGCGGCGTTCGCGGCGGGTGAGGGTGGCGATCGCGGTGACGAGGATGAGGCCGAGTGCGGTGATGGCGATCGCAAGTTGGTGTCCGGTGATCCAGGCTGACACGGTGCCGACGACGCCGGTGAGTGCGCCGATGCCGGGGTGCCCGCCGAGTAGTTGTGGCAGCCAGTAAAGGAGTAGGTAGCCGCCGGAAAGGGCAAGCACGGCGCCGGTGATGCGGTTCATGTGGGGCAGCAGCCGTCGGAGGAACCGGTTGATCAGGCCGCTGGCGAATGCGGCGAATAGCGCGAGGGACAGCAGCAGGGTGGCGGAGCCGGCGGCGTAGGCGGCGAATACGACCAGGACGCCGGAGATGTTGGTGCTGGCCAGGGCTTGGGTGACGACCGCGAGCAGCACCGCGAGCGTGCAGGAGGCGGAGGCCAGTGCGTACCCGGCGCCGAAGGCCACCATGCCTCTGGGCCCCTGCCGCGGGGTGCCGGAACGGCGGGTGGGTAGCCGCAGCGGCAGGTGTCCGCCGGCGACCATGGCCAGGCCGCCCACGGCCAGGATCGCGCCGAGCGCGGCGGCCAGCCACGGGATGACACCGGTCAGGGAACGCAAGCCGAGGGCCAGTAGTAGTCCGATGGCGGTGAAGGTGCCGGCGAACCCGGCGGTCAGCGCGAGCCCGGCGCGCAGGCCACCGGCCAGCCGGGACAAAGCGCCGGGCCGCGCGTCCGCCTGGCCGTCGCCGGTGTCGACGGCGTAGGCGAGGAAGGCGGGCAGTACGGCGAAGCCGCAGGGGTTGACCGGGGCGAGCATCCCGGCGCCGAAGGCGAGCGCCAACAGCGGGCCGATCACGCGCTCACCTTGGCCAGTTCGGCACGGATCTGATCGGCGGTGGGCTCGACAGCGCGGAACACCGGTTTGCCGGAGGCGTCCAGCACGACGGCGGTGGACAGCTGAGTGACCTGGTAGGCGCTGATCAGGGTGGCGTTGCTGTCGCTGGCGTAGGCAAGGCTGGTGGCCTGGTTGGCGGTGAGGAAGTCTGTGATGTCCTGCTCGGTTTCGCCGGGGCCGATGTCGACGGCGACGAAGTTCGCCTTCGTGCCGACCGCCTGCTGGACCTGGGCGAGGGTGTGGGTGGCCGGACCGCAACCGCCGCACCCGACGGAGAAGAAGAACAGCACGCTGGGCCGCGAGCCGGGCACCGCGACCTGCACGCCCTGCAGGGTTCGGGCGGTGAACGCTCCCGCAGCGGCAGTGGTCCCGGCCTTTGCGCTGCCGTCGGCAGCGGGTGGGGACGCGGTCTGCTTGCTCGACGGGGAAAACGCCGAATACAGCACGACGGAGATCCCGACGACGGCGATAACGGTCAGCGCGATCGTGACGAGTCGTCGACGAGAGCGCGGCGCGGCAGGTCCGGTCGGGGCGGGTGCGTCAGGCATGGGTCAGGACTCCTGGTTGGGGTGGGAGGACTCGTGTGGCCGATCGGGCTGGTCGCGGGCGGGTGGCACGGGCGGGCAGCACGAGTTGTCTCGGGTGGCGCCGTGTCGGGTGACGCGCCGGCGCGCGAACCGCGTCACCGCGGCGAGGACCACCACGACGGCGGTGCCGATGACCCAGGGGTTGCCCAGTACCGAGCCCACCGCGCCAAGGGCTCCGGCGGCGATCAGCACCGGCAGGCCGCAACACACGATGGGGACCAGGAGGAAACCGGCGGCGGCGAGCGCGGTGCGCTTGCTCTCGGAGCCGGGGTTGGTCGACATGGAGGCGGTCTCCTCGGCTGGTCAGGCGTTCGGGGCGGTGATGCGCATGCACGCGGCGAGGGCGGCGGCGTTGTCCGCGGCCAGCGAGCGCGCCAGCAGCACCAGTTCCGCGACGCGGGGGTCGGTGACCCGGTAGTAGGCGAAGCGGCCTTGGCGGCGCAGCTGCACGTAGCCGCAGTCGGACAGGCAGGCCAAGTGACTGGACACCCGGCCCTGGGACAGGCCGATGTGCGTGACGCATTCGCCCACGGCGTGTTCCTCGTGCAGCAGGAACTCCAGCAGCCGCAGCCGGGCGGGGTCGCCGAGGGCGCGGAAGAATTTCGCCATCATCTCCACCCCGTTCGGCTCGGTGGGCAGCAGCGTGCTGCTGCGTTCGGAAGCGTCGGCCACGGTCGCCGTCCTCACATCGAGTGTCTGTCGTATCCGGATGTACGAATCTTAGGTTAGCATCTATGCATCCGGGAAGACGAATATGTCAGTGGGAGGAGATCGCTGGTGCGGTACGACTTGGCGGTGATCGGTTCGGGTGGGGGTGCGTTCGCGGCGGCGATCGCGGCCCGCGGCAAGGGCAAGAGCGTGGTGATGATCGAGCGCGGCACCGTTGGCGGGACGTGCGTCAACGTCGGCTGTGTGCCGTCGAAGGCACTGCTGGCCGCGGCCGAGGCCCGCCATGTGGCGCTGGACCAGCACTTTCCGGGGATTTCCACCAGCGCGGGCCCGGTGGACGCCGCCGCGCTGATCGGTGGCAAGGACACGCTGGTGGCAGGGTTGCGGGCGGAGAAGTACGTCGACCTGGCCGCCGAGTACGGGTGGGAGATCCTGCCCGGCGAGGCCCGGTTCATCGAGGGACCGGCGCTGGAGGTGAACCTGCATGACGGCGGCCACGTCCGGGTCGAGGCCGAGCACTACCTGATCGCCACCGGCTCCACCCCGCGTACCGACGGCCTCGACGGAGCCGACCGGGTGGACTACCTGACCTCGACCACCGCGATGGAGCAGACCGAACTGCCCGAGTCGTTGGTCGTCGTCGGCGGCGGCTACGTCGGGCTGGAGCAGGCGCAACTGTTCGCCCACCTCGGCGTCCGAGTGAGCATCGTGGGCCGATTCGCCCCGCACACCGAACCGGAACTCGCCGGCCTGCTGGCCGGGGTGTTCGCTGACGACGGCATCGCCGTGATCGCCGAGCGCGCCACTGAGGTTGAGGCCGATGGTTCGGGCGTCGTCGTCACCGCCGGTGGGCAGCGGGTGACTGGGCAGCGGCTGCTGCTCGCGACTGGGCGGAACCCGGTCACCGCCGGGCTCAATCTCGACGCGGTGGGCGTGAAGACCGGGCATCGCGGGGAGGTGGTCGTCGACGAGTATCTGCGCACCGACAACCCGCGCGTCTGGGCGGCCGGGGACGTCACCGGGCACCCGCAGTACGTCTACGTCGCCGGGGCCCATGGCAGCGTCGTGGTCGACAACGCCTTCGGCGACGCCGGGCGCACCCTGGACTACCATCACCTGCCCGCGGTCACCTTCACCACGCCCAGTCTCGCCTCCGCCGGGCTGACCGACGTCCAAGCGGTGGAGCAGGGCTACGCCTGTAAGTGCCGGGTGCTGCCGCTGGAGTACGTGCCGCGGGCGCTGGTCAACCGCGACACCCGCGGCGCGATCAAGCTCGTCGCCGAACAAGGCTCCGGGCGGCTGCTCGGCGCGCACGTGCTCGCCGCGGGCGCCGGGGACGTCATCGCCACCGCTGTCTATGCGCTGGCAAACCAGATGACGGTGCACGAGATGGCCGACCTGTGGTGCCCCTATCTGACGATGGCGGAGGGCATCAAACTCGCCGCCCAAACCTTCACCCGCGACGTGTCCAAACTCTCCTGCTGCGCCTCCTGAAACCCTGCTCTCGGAAGGACAATCCCGATGACGAATGACCTGGACACCGTGGTGTCCACTATGGATAGTGTCTTCTCCCGCCAGGACAGCCCGGCCGGATGGCTATGGCAGCCGCTGTTGCGGCAACTGGCCCGCGGCGAACCCCTCACGATTGCCGACCTCGCGGCCGCCACCGGCCGCGCCGGTGACGAGGTTGCGCAGGCGGTGGGCCGACTGCGCGACACCGAATACGACGACGCCGGACGGATCGTCGGCTACGGCATCACGCTGCGCCCGACCCCGCACCGTTTCACCGTCGACGGCCACCAGCTCTACACCTGGTGTGCCCTGGACACCCTCATCTTCCCCGCCACCCTCGGCCAATCCGCCCAGGTTGAATCCCCCTGCCACAGCACCGGTGCCCCGATACGGCTCACCGTCGAGCCCGACCGAGTCAGGGATGTCGAGCCCCAGACCGCGATGGTCTCCATCGTCACGCCTGACGACTTGGTCTCCGTACGGGCTTCCTTCTGCAACCACGTGCACTTCTTCGCCGACGCCGACGCCGCGGCGCCCTGGCTCGCTGAGCACCCCGGCGGATCGGTCCTCCCAGTCGCCGACGCTTATCAACTCGGCCGGCAGCTGGACGCCGCTCAATCCGAGGAGCCCGAGCCCGGCGGGTGCTGCTGACGCCCACCTGCGCCGCCCGAACCGCCATCACCGAGAAGGGACAGCCACTGTGAGTACGGACTTCGATGTAATCGTGATCGGCGCCGGACCGGGCGGCGAGACCGCCGCCTCGCGCCTGCACGCGGGCGGACGGCGGGTCGCGTTGATCGAGCAGGAACTGATCGGCGGGGAGTGCGCCTACTGGGCGTGTATCCCGTCCAAAACCTTGCTGCGCCCACCCGAGGCCCGCGCCGAAGCCGCCCACGCGGCCGGCCTGTCCACTCCGGCGCAGAACTGGGCGGCACTGCGAGACTACCGCGACTACATGATCCGCCACCTCGACGACACAGAGCAGGTCACCGGATACGAGAAGCAGGGCGTCACGGTTATCAAGGCCACCGCAGCCCTGGTGGGCCGGGACCCGTGGCGGGTACGGGCCGGTGGCCGGGAACTCACCGCCGAGCACGTGGTGATCGCCACCGGCTCCGACGCGATCCACCCACCCATCGAGGGCCTGGACGAGGTCAGCGTATGGACCAACCGGGAAGCTACCACCCTGCGCGAGATCCCCGAGCGGATCGTGATGATCGGCGGCAGCGCCGTCGGGATCGAACTCGGCCAATTCCTCGCTCGCATGGGCGCTCGGGTCACCCTGATCCAGCGCGGCGACCGGCTGCTGGACCGGGAAGACCCCCGTGTCGGGGACATCGTCGCCACCCACCTGCGCGCCGACGGCATCGACGTCCGTCTCGGCCGGCAGGCCACCGCCGCGCGCCGCGACGGCGCCGATACGGTGATCGACCTCGACGACGGCACCACCGTGCGCACCGACGTCGTCGTGCTCGGCACCGGACGCCGCCCCCGCACCCACGGGCTCGGCCTGGAGACTGTCGGGGTCACACCGGACCCGCGCGGCGCGCTGGAGGTCGACGAGCACTGCCGCGTCACCGCCGGCCTCTGGGCGCTCGGCGACGTCACCGGGGTCGCGCTGTTCACCCACGTCGCCATGTACCAAGGACGGGTCGTGGCCGACAACATCCTCGGCACACCCCGCCAAACCACCTACAGCGGCATCCCCCGCGTCGTGTTCGCCCAACCCGAGATCGCCGCTGTCGGCCTGACCACCGACCAAGCCCGCCAGCGTGGCCTCGACATCGCCACCACCGAACTCGACCTCGCCGACTCGATCGCGCGACCCTGGACTTACGAAACCGACCCCGACGGCACCCTCGGTCTCATCGCCGACCGCACCCAGCGGACGCTCATCGGGGCCTGGGCCATCGCACCCCAAGCCGGGGAATGGATCCACACCGCCGCCCTCGCCATCCGCGCCCAGATCTCCATCGACACCCTGCTCGACGGCGTCGCCCAATTCCCGACCTACACCGAGGCGTACCTCGCCGCCCTCGAACAGCTCGCCATCTAGAAACCGCCCGGCCGCTCTCGGTGTCACAGCGTCGGTGGACGGGGGTCACCTCCGGGTGTGAAGCGAGATCACGTCGGGATCGTGGTGCGCCAGATGTCGGATCTGGTCCTCCAACTCCGAGTTGCGCAGGGCGAGGACCTGGATCTGGTTGGCGTAGACCCTGATCGTCTCCTCCAGTTCCCGCACGGTGGCGGCGTGGTCGCTGGCGGTCTGTTTGCGTTCCCGCTTGAGGGCGGTGATCTCCTCGCGCAGCGCGACGAGTTCAGGTTGCTGGGCTTCTCGATTCGCTTGTGCCGCAACAACGGCGTCCTTGAACTCCGGAGGCGAGCGGTAGAA
Organism: Mycolicibacterium grossiae; assembly: GCF_008329645.1. Classification (NCBI taxonomy): domain Bacteria; kingdom Bacillati; phylum Actinomycetota; class Actinomycetes; order Mycobacteriales; family Mycobacteriaceae; genus Mycobacterium; species Mycolicibacterium grossiae. The sequence continues at coordinate 2,885,316 of NZ_CP043474.1, read as the reverse complement.
CGAGTCGCGGCCCACACCGGCTTCCCGGCACAGGTTGGAGACCGTCAGCTCGCCGTCGGTCACAGTCGGCTGACCGGCGAGCAGCCGGGTCAGCGCCTGCTCCAGGCGGACTTGGGTAGCGACGCGGGTCACGCCTGCGCCTCCTCGCTGTCGAGATCACCGATGAGCTGGTCGAGCTCGGTGATGTAGCCGGTGAGCGCGACCTGCTGGAGTTTCGGGACCGGACCGGCTTTCTCGCAGGACGCCTGGAGATCCAGGGCCTGATTGCGGGCGGCGGCCAGCCGGGGCCGGTGCACTGTGGACCGTCGGGCGTTCGGACAGCGCAGGCACATGTTGTGCTGCGGAACGGGCTGCCCGACGACCTTGGCTCGCTTGACACAGACCGCGGTCGCCGCGTTGAAGAAGCAGTCGTTGAGCACGCCGGGATGCAGCGTCTTGGTGAGATGCCGAAGCATCGTCCGCAGCCGCAGCTCGTCGGACACGACGCCGGGCAGATCACCCAGCTCGCGCCGAATGCGCTGGAACTCGGCGTTGATCCGCTCGGCCGCCCCACCGCCGGACTGGGCGCCGGTGTTCCAATCCCGGTAAAGATCCTCCACGTAGTCGAGCATGGCGACCGCCTCCTCGGCGGCGACCTCGGCGGCGAACCCAGAGGCTGAGGTCCCGGCATAGCCCTCGAACATGGTCACCTTGGCGTGGTGGTACTGCCGGGCACCGGCGACCACACCGAAGGGCTGGTGTGCGATATGCCAGGCCAGACTCCGCCGGAACTGCCGGGTGGTGAACACCCACTGCTGTTCCCCGTCGGCGGGGACGAACGGTTCGGCCACCCCGTCGGACGATTGGGTACCGAACAGCTCGTTGACGTGGTCCCGGAAACCACCGAGGCGCTCGGTGAGCTTGTTCGCCAGCCGTGGCTTGCTGGCGGGCCAGAGCCGGTAACCGAACAGATGCGTGGGGTCGTCGTTGATCTGCAGCAGGACGTCGATCGCCTCGTGAACGGCGTCGAGCACGACCCACTCGGCCTCGTCACCGGTGAGCTTGCGGCCCTTGAAGACCCGGCCGCGCAGCTTGTAGCGGGTCCGGCCGTCAACGGCGGTGGTGGTGGTGACAGCGCAGTCCCGCGCCAGCTCCAGGACTTCCATGTCCCGAAGTCCTGACAAGTAAGCCACCAGCACCCAGCAGGCGGTGCGCAGGTGGTGCAGTTCGTCATGCAGGCTGCGGTGATTCAGCCGCCCTCGCCAGGGTCGCCCGGTGTCCGGCCACGTCGAGATCGGCGTGTCCAGACCACCCTCTTCGTAGCCGATCTCGGCGCCGATCTGCTCCATCAGCCGTGTCGGATGCCCCTGGAAGCTGTTGGTTCCGCTCATCAGGGCGACGAGAGCGGCGTTCGGGGCTTGCACGACGCCGTCGACAACCGGCGCGGTCGGGCGCTGGGCCAGGCAGTACAGCGGCAGTGCGGGAACACCTCGCCCCTCCTGACGGCGGCGGTCCAGGAACGCCTCGATCTTGGTGACAGCCTCGCCATGCCGGCACCGGCCGCCTGCTCGGGCCTGCTCCAGGTCGGCGATTTCCCGCTGGGCGGCCAGGAGGTCCCGGCTGGCGGTCTGGACGTAGAACAGGGCGGCGCGCAGCAGTGGAGCCATGATCGGCTCGGGGATGCGCGGGGTGCTGTTCTCCTCGTCCGGTCGCCGCCCGGCGACCTGGGTGGCCGGGCGGCCCTTCCAGGGCACGACGGTGAGGCGGTCCGCGGTCAGGTACGGGCTGTGCGCCTCCAGGTGCTGGATGACGCCGATCCGGACAGCCAGCGTGTTTGGCACACAGGTCTCACGCCAGACGCGTGCGGTCGCGTCCAGGTGGGATTGGCGGGCCTGCGCCAAGCGCGTCACGCCCTGCTTGCCGAGCTCGGTAAACAGTTGACGCACGATGATGAAGTCCTTGTAGGTGTTGGTGATTTTCATCGGTCGGGCGGTCCGCGATCCGTAGGACAGCGGGACCACGCGGTGGATGCGGGAGTAGATGAACTCCTTGGCCGTGAGCATCGCGATCTCGTCGGGCAGCTCGGTGAAGTCCAGCCGGAGGTAGCCGTTGCTGCGGGGCGCGAACGGTCGGAAATCCCAGATGTCGTCGCTGAACCGGGGGCCGCGGCCAGTTGTCTCGGTGGTCAAGGACTCGGGCAGCACCCAGGGATCGGCCGATGGCTCCGGCGCGGCGGACGGGCGCGGTGCGGGGGCGCGGGTCACGCGACGGCCTCCCAGAACTCGGGCGGCAGCAGCAACCGTGCCCCACCGCTTTCGGCGATCGTCTGGGCGGTGGTGATCTGCTCGTCTCGGAACTTGGCCCGGATGCCGCGCACGATCCGGTCCCACGCCAGGCCGTAGCGCACGTTCCACTCGCTGACGGGGTACTCCTCCCGCTGGCGCTCGATGAAGTCCAGGAAGGTCAGAACCTGCGGCAGGTGCCGGGTGGTGAACACCGCGTTCGGGCACTCCAGGCAGCCCCACAACGACACCGGGCACGGCTTGCCCTTCGCCCCGAAAGGCGAGTCGTAGAAGTCGCGGCAGGAGGCCAGGAACACGTCGCTCTCGCGCGACAGCAGCGCCTGCACCTGCTCGGGTGGCAGGTCCCCTTCTCCGGCATCGAGGCGGGTGCCGTCCTCGTCGAGTACCACCGGCGGCGGCAGCGCGACGTCCAGCGCTTCGCGCAGGCCGTTCTCCACGGCTTGGTCGTGCAGCTCGTCGTGGGCGGGGATGTTTGCGTAGTGGTTTGCGGCGACGTCGGCGGTGTGGCCCTGGGTGAAGTCGGCGAGCACGCCGGTGGCTTTGAGGTATTGCTGGGACTTGTAGGTCTTGCGCAGCCGCCGCAGATCCAGCCGCACCGGCGTTCCGTCAGCGTCGGTCATCTGGTCGATGCCGTGTCGTTTCTGCCAGTTGTCCACGTGACCCCAAGGACCCTGCCCGCCGAGCGGGAAGGAGTCCCGCAGGCCCTTGTCTCCGTAGTCGACCCACAAATCGGTGCTGCCACTAAACTCGCGGGCTCGCGCGGTGAGCCGCAGCGCCAGTCGGATCAGACCGCCGGGATGGTGCAGGGCACCGCCATCGCTGACCCGCATGGACTTAGAGATCCGGCGACCGTGCGCGCGCCGCTTGACATAGTTGACACTCACGAACCCGCGGGCCGGGTTGGTCAAGCAGTCGGCCTGCAACCGCTTGGCGCACTCCGGCTCAAGCCCGGTCATGCAGATCAGCAGGATCAGGAACACGACGTTGTCCTCCCGAGTGAGGATGAGCGCCGCGTTGAGCGGGCGCCCGTTGCCCAGCCTCTTGCCGACCAGGGGCCGCAGGAACTGCATCGTGACAGGCCCGTGACGGGCGATGTGCCACAGCACGTTCTCGATCACATCCCAACCGCCGACGTTCGGGTCCTGGCCCGTCGCGGCTCGGGCTTCGCCATCCTGTATTCGGCGCGCGATCGCGCGGACATCCGCCAGCGCGGCGTTCCTGATCGCCTCGAACACGTTCTGCGGGTAGGCATCCAAGGGTCTCGTCTGACGGGCACGGGTTTCCCGTCCGAGGAACCTCAGCCGGATAGCCAGGTCGGGATCGAACGTCGTGGGGCTGGCGTCGAACGCCACGCGGAGCAGCCGGACCACCACACCGATGCTGATGCGCGGCTGGTCACTGTCCGGTCCGTACTCGGCGATCAGCGCCTGCTCGAACGCGTCGATGTGCTCGGCCTCCAGGTCACTGAACTCGACCTCGGTGGCGTTCTGCGGTTCGGCTCCAGTGATGAACCGCACGAACTTCCGCACCGAGAACAGGTTCACCTTGAACGCCTGGTAACTCGATTCGGGTCCGTCGGCGGCCACCGTGCGCAGCGTCGCGGCAAGCTGGCGGGTCAACCGCGGGCATGGCCACGCGGACATGTCGAACGTGCGGTCGGCGCCATCCAGGTGCAGCCGGAGCACCAGCGGACCGATGTCCGGGACAGGAGCGGGTTGCGCGGGCATCTGCTCCTCGGTCGGGAAAGCCGCCCAGCGGCCACGGCGACCGGAGCCGGCACCCTCGGTGCGGTTCACGCGGCAGCACCATCCTCAAGCCGGACCCTGCTCAGCGCTTCGGCTTGTTCATCCCATTCGCGCAGCGCGGACAGCACGATCTCCTGCGCCTCGTCCAGGACGTCGAGGTAGACGAAGACCGTCTCGCGCTGGCGATGGCCGAGCAGTAGCTGCAACTTGCGCAGCGGGTCGCCGACCAGCAGCCGTTTCACCTGCTGGCTCATCAGGGTCTCGCCGGGCTCCATGCGCAACGCGCGGACGGTCTGGCGCAGCAGCAGCCCGAGCATGTGCACGGCGAATGTGTGACGCAGGGCGTGCGGATGGACCACCAGGTCCAGGCCGAACCGGGCGCACCGTTCGTTGGCTCGCCGAAACACCGCCTGCCACGTCGACCGCGACAGCGGCAAGCCGTCCTCACCGAGCCACAGCCACAACGGACCACCCGGACCGTCGTCGCCGACCCGGCACAGTCGCTGCCGTTCCTCGATCGTCACCCGCGAGTACGGCCGCGAGCGGCCATCCTCGACGAGCGTCAGCGCAGTCTTGCCGGCGGAGCGAACTCCCATCCAGGCGTCCGTACACCCGTAAGCCCCGGCCGCCCGGCGGCGCTCGACCAGTTCGTCGCGTTCGATGTCGACGTAGTGGTGCAGGTCGCGCAGCACGCGGCGCGACACGAAAACCGTCCTCGGCCGGCTGCGCTTGGTGATCGTCGCGGGCAGGTTCAGGTCTCCGGTCAGCCGCCGCTGCGCCAGCGGCGGTACCTCGGTGACCAGGAGGCTCGACGCCTCTCTCAGCCGCATCCCGGTGCAGACCAACAGGTCGGCGAACACCGCGTTGCGCTCGCCGTGCCGACCGCGCCAACTCGGGTCCGGCGAGCCGTCGGGTAGTTGGCCACGCAACCCGACGTCCCGCCACACCAGGTAGTCCTCGTAGGCCAGGAACCGCACCGGCCCGGCGCTGTCCTCGACCTCGCGCTCGGCATTGAACAGCACCCGTACCAGCCCGCGGGGCGTCAACACCGTCTTCTCCACCATGCGGAACGGCTGGGCCTCGATCAGCTCCTCGTGTATCGCCCACTTGACCCACTTGTCTAGCGCCGCGATGAACCTGTTCCAGGTCGACGCGGACACCGTGAAGCCCTTGGTCCGCCGCCGCGCCCGCTTGTAGGCGCGCAGATCGTCCTGGCCGGCGTCCCAGATGGACCGTCCACCACGGTGCTCGTGGAGGAAGCGGCCGAACAACATCAGATCACGCGCGTACGCCTCTCTCGTGTGTTCCGAGCGCACACCCCACCCGTCCAACTCGCGCACGAACCGGTTCAACTCCAGGTCGTACGAGCCGTCGGGGCCGAGTAGGAACGGCAGCCCGTCGCCTACACCGGCACGACGCAGCACCTGGGCTTCGTCACCGCCGAGCCCAGGTGCGCCGAGCGCTCTCACCGGTGACGTCTTGTACATGAGCAAGGTTGAGATCCTCCGGGATCTGAACACGCCAAACACAGCGAAGCTGGCGTTGGCTAGGGACCTCTGCGACAGCAGTGAAGTGTCACCATAACGGTGGAGTCCACGCCCATGCCGTAGCTCATCACAACTGTTGTGCCGCGGTCAGTCTCGGTGATGCCGGGGAGCTGGTCGAGGCTTGTGCTCATCGGGAATCGACCCTTCTCGCTTTCAAATGGTGTTGCCTATAGGCTACACGCGGCGTAGCCTATAGGCAACACGTTCGACAATCCGAGAAAGGAACCCCCGATGACCACCATCGCCACCCCCGAGCTGCTTCACCTGTCGCCCAACGACATTGAGATCGAAGAGAACGTTCGCCTGGACCCCCGTTTGGACCGCGACTTCCTGGCCTCCATCGAGGAGCACGGAGTCATGGTTCCCGTGCTTGCGGTGCGGATCGACGGTCATGACAACCCCCTTGTGCGCGAGGGACAGCGCCGCATCCAGGCCGCCCGCCAGGCCGGGTTGACCTCGGTGCCGGTGTACGTTCGCACCGTCGATGGCACCGAGACCGCCGTTCGCGCCCAGCGCGTCATCGAGCAGATCGTCACCAACGACCGCCGCCTGCCCCTCACCGACGCCGAGCGGGCCCGTGGGATCAACCAGCTGCTGCTCGACGGGGTGTCACCGACGAAGGTGGCCAAGGGACTGTCCACCACCAAGGAGGCGGTCGCCGCAGCTAAGGTGGCCATCGAATCCGAGAAGGCGATGAGCGCTCTGGATACCGGGCAGCTCAACCTGATCGAAGCCACCAGCTTCGTGGAGTTCGACGGTGACGACGAGGCCCAGGCCGAGCTGATCAAGGTCGCCGGCACCGACCAGTTCGCGCACCGTGTCGCCCAACTGCGCGCCGACCGCGAGGAACGCGCCCGCTACGCCGAAGCTGCCGAAGGGTACGCCGCGAAGGGGTACACGGTTCTCGACAATCGTCCCGGTTGGTACGACAAGGCCCATATTTCGGCGCAGAACCTCAAGGACGCCTCCGGGGCCCCTCTGACCGACGAGGCCATTGCCGCAATGGAACCCCGCCACTGGGCGGTCTGGCTCGAAATCGCCGAAGTCTACGTGGACGCCGACACCGGCACGGTCGTCGACGAGTACGAGATCGACTTCGACACCGAGGACGACCCGGACCTCGAACCCGGCGAGGGCCTGCGGCACTTCTGCACGGTCCGCGAGGGGACGGTGTTCGAGCCGAAGTACTTCTGCACGGATCTGGCCGGTGCCGGTGTCACCATGCCGGACTGGCTGGCCCGCCAGCACGGCGTCGACCTCGACCAGCTCGCCAACGCGAACGACCCCGATGGCGCCATCGCGCGGGAACGGGCTCGCGAGGAAGCGGCAGAGAAGGAACGCGCCGAACGTCGCAAGCTGATCGCATTGAACAAGCTGGGCGAAGCGGCCGCGGTGGTGCGCCGGGAATGGGTGCGCGACAAGCTGCTGGCCCGAAAGACCGCCCCGAAGGGGGCGGCCATGTATCTCGCGGATGCGTTGGTGAATCGGGCAGATCTGTTCAACGACTACCACGGCCAGAAACTCGCTCCCGAGCTGCTCGGCCTGTCCGACAACGAGACGCCCAAGATGGCGGTCGCCAAACTCTCCGCCACCGGCGATGCCCGCGCGCTGGTGATCATGCTCGGGATGGTGCTCGCGACCATCGAAGCCCGCACCGGCAAGGACGCCTGGCGAGGACCCCAGGACATCACCAAGAGCTACCTGCGGTTCCTGGAGGAGAACGGCTACCCGCTCAGCGACATCGAGCAGGTGATCCTCGGAAAGCGCAAAGCCGACAGCGTGTACCGGCAGGCTTGCACAGAGGACTAGCGGCCCCGCCCAAGTGGCCCCGTGGAGTAGCGCTCCGCGGGGCCACTTCGGTGTCGCCGGGATGAAAAGACGCCGAGAAAATGGAATGGCGGAAATGCTTCCTAGTGCGACTTCAAGGGATTTCCTAGTGCCATTATCGGCCCGAAACATAACCGCAGATAGCCGCCATAATTGCATGCGTGGAATATGGCTATATCCGTTGCCAAATTGCCTGTCCGCAATTAATATAAAAGGTACATCAGCACCCCAAAAAACTCGCGAATTCAGGAGTTGAAATGACCACCGCAGCCACCGTCACCGTCTACACCAAGCCCGCCTGCGCTCAGTGCAACGCCACCTACAAGGCGCTCGACAAGCAGGGCATCTCCTACGAGGTCGTCGACATCAGCACCAACCCCGAAGCCCGCGACTTCGTGATGGCCCTCGGCTATCTGCAAGCCCCCGTGGTGGTGGCCAGAAACGACCACTGGTCGGGTTTCCGGCCCGACCGCATCAAGTCACTGCCGGTGCACGCGGCCGCCTGACGGGAACGCCAACCATGACCCACACCACCACCATCGCCGACCCGCACGAGCCCGACGCCATGCCGTTGTGGGAGTCGTTCGACCACGCCACCGCAGAGAACGCCTACGCCGCCGCGCGTGACCACATCGCAGCCGCGCAGCCCGACGACCGGATCGTCGACCAAGGCAGCGGCGTGTACGCGGTCCTGTCCGGTGCCGACCTCGGAGCCGCACAGGTCGCGACCATCGTCATCTCGCCCGACGACGAGACCCCCGCCGCACCCACGACCGACACTCACTGAAGGAGCCCCCATTTACACGCTGACCATCGACGAGGGCGGCCGCGACGTGAGCACCCCGCACGACACCCCAGAAGCCGCCCAGGCCGCTCTGCACGCGTACCTGGTGCTGTCGGACTACTACCACCGCCCCACTCAGCTCAGCGCCGCCCACGCGGCGTACGAACTGATCTCACTCGCCCAGGGGCAGCCGCGTCGTCGGCGTGGCCACCATCGAGCCCTACACCGAACTCGGGGCGCGCCGTGACCTACGGGCCGTCTTCGCCACAGTCGGGACCACGCACGCCCTCGCGTCCTAACCGATGCCGTACTACCTCACCAGCGTGGCCGAGCTGCCCTACCCGCACACCATGGGCGAGCGGCCCCATCCGGACGGCACACGGTCCAACTGCCCCCTCGCTCTTGAGGTTGTCATCCGCACCCTCGGACACCACCCTGGCCGGGACGGCTACCGCGCGCTGTTCGCTCGCGAGGACATCGCCGTGCGCCGCCGCAGCTGCGACGTCCACTCGGGAGACTGGACCGTCGCGCTGCCCGCCGTCACGGCCTTCCTCGAGCCGTTCCCCGTCAGCGCCGACACCGCGACCATCGCCAGCGCGGCACGCAGTCACCGGTCGTTCGCGTCGCTCGACCCGGCGGATCGCCGGCGCTGGCGCTGGCGCTGCTGAGCTACAGCGACTCGCTGCGCGTGTACGTCAACGGCCAGGGCGAGCGCGAAACGATCGGCCAGCACCGCATCTGCTGGGCCCGCACCGCCGGCATCGCGGCCGTGCCCGTGTGGTTCGACGCCACCACCGTGGCCCCGCCATGCGACGCGACGCTCCTGCAGCGCGGCTAAGCGGCCACAGGCAACACTCCACGTCGCCCGCCGACGCGCATCCTCTGGCCCCGTCATCGGGCGATGCGACACCGCTTTGCGGATTCACCACAGCGTGGGTTGATCACCCAACAGCGCGGCTTGCACCGCAGCGGCATCCCAACCGTGGCGCACGGCCTCGCGCAGCGCCACCGACCGTTCACGCCGTACGCCACGACTGTCGATGCGTCGCAGCGCATATCGACCGCCGCCGCGCCGCATCCGCGCCATGCGCTCCATGTTGTCGCCCTGGGACCCCGAAACGACGTGCTGGTGTGGGTCTGTTGCATCAGCGATCTTGACGCACACCGGGTTGTCGCATTCGTGCAGACCGAGGACGCCCGCGGGCACCACCCCGGACACGATCGCCAACGCGTAGCGATGCGGCCGCACGCACAGCCCCGACCCCGCTCGGGTGAGGTAGAACCGGCCGTAGCCATCGGCGCCGATGGCACCGGTCCAGATGTCGCAGTCCGACACCGCGGGACCGCACACCACATGCCGGTGAAAGCGCGCGATCTCCGAGGCGTGCACCCGCCGATCCACGGTCAGCTCCCCCGCACTCCTCATAGTCGGTGAACCTAACCGCCGACACCGACGTTCGACGCGGCCCGCACCATCGTGCGCCGCACTCCGCCGAAAGCCCCGGCAGACCCCACCGGTGTCGGCGCGGTCGCGGGCCGGCGAGTGCGGCACGGCGGCGCGACGACCCGCGAGCCCTTCAGGCATGCGGGAGGGCGCGAAACCCAATCAACCGCAGCGCCACCGCGACGGCCGCGACCGCTGTGCTGCAGTGCGACGCCGCAGCACAGCACCGAACGCGCGCTCGCTGTCGGGTTCACGGTCTGCCGCGCCTGCCATCGGCGGAGCCGGAGAACTGTCACGCGGAGGCCGCTCCGGCCGGCGGCTCGCCCGTGTCCGGGCCGACCGCGGCACCCGCCGCCGCCTCACCGGTTGCAGGACCATCGGCACCTAGTGCATGCGAACCGTTCCGCGGCAGCGGCTTTCCCGCCTGCGGCGCGCGCCGTGCCATCGCGCGCACGGCTCCGATAGCAACACCGTGATTGGTCGCGATCGTCGTCAGCGTCTCACCCCGCTCACGCATCCGTTCGATCGCCGCGCCAGCCGCCGTTCGCTCGTCGCCCACCCGCTTGGCCTCTTCGCGCTCCAGCTGCGCGTCGGCCTGCGCGCGCAGCTCCGCGCGCCGGGCCTTCTTCCACTCGCCGATCGCGTCGAGTTTGTCGAGCGCGTGCAGCAGGATCGTGGCGTCCTTGATGTTCGCCCTGTCGCGTGCCGCACGCTCCTCGTTGGCGCGCCGAGCCGCTTCCACGGCCCGGCGCCGGGCCTCCGCCCTGGATGATCTCGCTGCCGTCATGGTCGAGGACCCTAGAAGCGTTCGGGCCGAGCAGGCCACCACCACAGCCACATTCGTCGTCCACCAATGTTTCCGCCACCCTCCCGCCGCTCTCCTGTCGCTTCACCGTCGCCACCCTCAACCCACCGTGACCTCGCCTCACCCGCCAACCGCCGCACCCACAGCAAGCCCCCCTCCTCGCACCCCCGTTTACAGCCCACCGACGAAGCACACACCTCTTGCACTCAGGAAAAGCTCCCGTCTAAGAGTTTTCTAAGAACCCCCGGTTTGGTGGTGGCTTCGCCGGGCGTGCGGTTCGTAGCGTGCGGCCCATGCGGACCCGTGCGTGCGCGTCATGGTGATGACGCTGCACAAGCTGACCGCCGGGGACGGATACCTGTACCTGGTGCGGCAGGTCGCTGCCGCCGACAGCACCGAGCGGGGCCGCTCCACGCTGGCCGACTACTACTCGGCCAAGGGCGAGTCACCGGGCCGATGGATGGGCCGCGGCCTGGCCGCACTGTCGGACACCGGGCGCTGCGAGGTGAGTCCGCAAGCCCGCGAGGAGCTTTGGACAGTCGATGAGGGGTCGGGTGTCAGCGAAGCGCAGATGCGCAACCTCTACGGGGTGGGGTTGCACCCCAACGCCGATGCCATCTCCACCTACGCCAACGGGCGCGGAGCGGGCCCCGAACGGGCCGCCGGTCGCCTCGGCCGAAAGTTCCGCGTCGTCGACGGCGAACCCGAGTTCGCCCGACGACTGGCGGTGGCGTTCCGCGACCACAACGCCGACACCGGCGCGCACTGGAACGCCGCGATCGACCCCGAGATCCGCGCGCAGATCCGCACCCGTGTGGCGTTGGAACTGTTCTCCGAGGAGTACGGCCGCCTACCGTCCGACGATCGGGAACTGTCGGGATTCATCGCCCGCAATACGCGCGCGGCCACCACCGCCGTCGCCGGCTACGACCTGACGTTCTCACCGGTGAAATCGGTGTCGGCGCTGTGGGCCATCGCCCCGCTGTCGGTGTCCGAACAGATCGAAGCAGCCCACGACGCCGCGGTGGCCGACGTGCTGGAGTGGCTGCAGGATCAAGCCACGTTCACCCGCACGGGCGCAGGGGGTATCGCCCAGGTCGATACCGAGGGCCTGATCGCGGCGGCGTTCACCCATCGCGATTCGCGTGCCGGTGATCCCGATCTGCACACCCACGTGGCGATCTCCAACAAGGTCTCCTACGTGGACGCCAACGGCGTGCGCCGGTGGCTCGCGCTGGACGGTCAGCCGCTGCACCGGGTGACGGTGGCGGCCTCGGAGTTGTACAACACTCGGCTCGAAGCGCACATGATCGAGCGCCTCGGGGTGGCGTTCGTCGAGCAGTCCCGCGGGCGGGGAAAACGACCGGTCCGCGAAGTCGACGGAATGTCGGCGGAGTTGATGGCGCGGTGGTCGAGCCGGCGCGTGGCGATCGAGGCGCGTACCGCCGAATTGGCCAAGGCGTTTCAGGCCGCTCACGGACGCGAACCGACCAACACCGAGATCATCGCGCTGGCCCAACAGGCGACACTGGAATCGCGTGAAGCCAAGCACGAGCCGCGCTCGCTGGCCGAGCAGCGCCACGTGTGGCGCACGCAGGCCGTGGAGGTCCTGGGGCGCGATGGCGTGCACACCATGCTGGCCGGTGTTCTGGCCGGTCCCCACCGCTCCCGGAGCGCACCCGTCGTCGACCGGGAATGGATCGTGTCGCGTGCTGGCGAACTCATCGCCACGGTGTCGGAATCACGGTCCACCTGGCAGCCGCATCACGTGCGCGCCGAGGCGCTGCGCATCGCACGCAACCACGGGGTGGGGCACGATGTCGCACTGGTCGACCGTCTCACCGAAATCGCTCTCGGGGACGGCTTCTCGTTGCCGCACGCGCGGGTCGCCGACGCCGAGCTCGATGAGCCTGTCGCATTGCGTCGCCGCGACGGCGCCAGCGTCTATTCCCGCCACGGCGTGCAGCTCTACACCAACCGCGAAACACTGGCCGCCGAGCGCCGCATTCTGGACGCGGTGCACCGCTGGGACGGCCGCGCCGCCACGCCCGCCGATGTGGAACTGGCGCTCGCGGATTCGGCGGCACGCGGGCGCACACTCAACCCCGGCCAGACCGCCCTGGTGTCGGAGATGGCGACCTCGGGGCGCCGTGTCGCACTCGCGCTGGCGCCCGCCGGAACGGGCAAGACCACCGCCATGGCCGCCCTGGCCCACGCGTGGCGCAGCTCGGGCGGCCACGTCATCGGTTTGGCCCCCACCGCCGACGCGGCGATCGTGCTCGGGCAGGACCTCGGAGCCACCACCGACACCCTCGACAAGTACGTCTTCTCCGCCGACCCGGACAAGGCCGCAGCCTTCGGTGTTCCCGACTGGTTCGACGAGGTAGGGCCTGACACGCTCATCGTCGTCGACGAGGCCGGAAAGGCCGCCACCACAGGCCTGGACGCGATGATCACCGACGCGCTGCGCAAGGGCGCCAGCGTGCGCCTAGTCGGTGACGACGGCCAGCTGTCGTCCATCTCGGCCGGCGGTGTCCTGCGCGACATCGCCGAGGCCACCGACGCGTTGACCCTCAGTGAGGTAGTGCGGTTCAAGTCACCGGCAGAAGCCGCCGCCGGGCTCGCGCTGCACGACGCCGATCCGGCGGGCATCGGCTTCTACATCGACCACCACCGCGTGCACGTCGGAACCGACGAGACCGCCGCCGACATGGCCTACCGGGCGTGGCGCGCCGACCTCGCCGCCGGCGCCGACAGCATCCTGCTCGCCCCCACCAACGACGTCATCAACGCGCTCAACGCCCGCGCTCGTGACGACCGGTTGGCCGCCGATCCCGAGGCCGCGCGGGCGGCCACCGTGGTGCTGGCCGACCAGCTGCACGCCAGCGTCGGAGACACCATCCGCACCCGCAAGAACGCGCGGTGGATTCGCATCGGGCGCAACGACTTCGTGCGCAACGGCTACCGCTACACCATCACCGAGATCCTCGCCGAAGGCGGCGTGAAAGCCCGCCAGCTGCGCAGCGGCCACATCGTGACGCTGCCCGCCGACTACATCGCCGAACACGTCACGCTCGGCTACGCGGCCACCATCGACTCCGCCCAGGGCTTGACCGCCGGTGGGCGCGACACCACGGGCACCTGCCACATCGTGGGCTCGGACATGCTTACCCGCCAGCACCTCTACGTCGCGATGACCCGTGCGACCGACGAGAACCACCTGTACCTGTCGACCGCCGAAGGCGATCCGCACCGGCTGCTGTCCCCCAAGGCCACCCACCCCGACACCGCCGTCGACGTCCTGACCCGCACGCTGGCCCGCGACGGCGCCCAGGTGTCGGCCACCACCGAAGCCCGCCGCGCCGAAGACCCCGCGGCCCGGCTGCAGGCCGCCGCCGACATGTTCTACGACGCCCTCGGCGTGGCCGCGGAAAGCCAGCTGGGCGCCGGGGCGCGCGACCGGTTGGACGCCATCGCCGACGAGGTGATCCCCCGTCTGAGCGAGCGCGACGCCTGGCCCGTGCTGCGCCGCAACCTGTCGGTGCTGGCGCTCGGGGGTGCCGATCCCCGCGCGCTGCTGGTCGAGGCGCTGGCCAAGGGCAGCGTAGATGACGCCGCCGATCCCGCCGCGGTCCTCGATCACCGCATCGACCCCGCCGGCACACACTCCGCCGGCATCGGTGTGCTGCGCTGGCTTCCCGCCGTCCCGCAGGCACTGGCCGACGACCCGACCTGGGGTGCCTACCTGGCCCGGCGCGAGCAGCTGGTCGAGGGCCTGGCTGACCAGATCCGCGAGCGTGCACGGGCCTGGACCAACGGCACCGCCCCCGCGTGGGCGCGGCCCCTGATCACCGTGAACCCCGCCCTTACGGCCGAAATCGCCGTGTTCCGGGCCGCGGTGGGGGTGGAGGACGCCGACACCCGTCTCACCGGAGCGCGGCAGTACCCCGTGCGGACCCGCGCCGTGCAGGGCACCCTGCAGCGCTACGCCGCTGCCGATATCGAACGGCGCAGTGCCGACACAACGCGCTGGAACGAAGTCATCGACGCGATCGACCCACGAGTGCGCTCGGATGCCTACTGGCCGCAGCTGGCCGCCCAGCTCGCCCAGGCCACGCGCACCACCCCCGACCTGCGGCAGATCATCACCACCGCCGCGCGTCAGGGACCGCTGCCCGACGAGCTGCCCGCCGCAGCACTGTGGTGGCGCATCGCCGGAGCCCTCTCCCCGACCGCCACGCTGGCCACCACCCACTCACGTCTGCGGCCCGCCTGGATCGTCGACGTCGACGCGGTGTTCGGGTCGGCGCTGACCGAGACCATCACCTCCGATCCGGCCTGGCCGGGGCTGGTCGCCGCCATCAGCGCCGCCGACCCGAGCAAGTGGACACCGCGCGATCTCCTCCACGTCGCCGCCGAGCATCTCGCCGACGCCGCCGACGCCGACCACCCCATCCCCCCCGGCGACTACGCACGGCTGATCACCTACACCGTCGACGCCTTCACCCACCGACTGCACGCGCGGTTCGGCATCGACGACGCCGACCTTCCCACCCCCGAGGAGGCACCACCGCACCCCGACGAGGAAGCGCTGTTCCCGCCCGACCCGGACAGCCCCTACCCCGACCTCGAGGAACCGTCACCGTTCGACGACTACTTCGACACCGCGGCCCCCGACGACTGGCTCGAACACGGGCCAGATGAATTCGAAGGACTGCAATTCGAGGATTTCACAGCAAATCGCCCCGCACCGGATTTGGGCATCACCATGGAATTGGTCAATGAATTGCAACAGGAATACCGCGACGTCAGCGACAAGCTGAAAAAACTCAGCGCGGACATTCGCGCCGGAAACGGTCCGGCCATGCGCGCAGCGGCCGACGAGCTGCTCCGGATGCGCCACCAGGTCGACGCCGATCGGCCGCACGCCCTCGCCCTGGCCGCGGTCATCGAGCAGTGGGCCGACGCCGACGCCGCCTACAACGACATGCTGCGCATGGTCGACCACGCCCGTCACCGGCTCGACCTTCTGCGGGCCGACCCCGACGCCGACGAACTCGACCTCATCTCAGCCCGTCAAGACGTCACCTTCTACACCGGCCTGCTACCCGAGCAGCCGCCGGCTCTGCGGTTCCAGCAGGCCCTGGCCGACGCGCAGGCCGCGCGCACCGCGGCCGCGGGCGGTGCTGAGATCGTCACCGAACACGACATCCAGGCCACGCGCGGCGACGCCGAGCGCGAGGACCTGGCCGCCCGTGCGCAGCTGCGCGACCGCCGCCAGGAACTGCGCCGCGAACTCGGACGCGCGGAGCGCGATGTCGCCACCGCCTTCGCCACTGCCCAAACCGCGACCTCCGAGACGCTGGAGCAGCTGCTGGAATCGGCGCGTGCCGAGGTGGCGCTGCTGCAAGTGGCCGGCGACGTCAACCTCACCCGCACACCCCTGGACATTCCCGCGGCCGCCGTGGCCGCACATGAGCCGTACACCGCGGATCAGCTCAAAGCCCTGGCCGCACAACCGTTCCGGCTCAGTGTCGTGGCAGCCGACGTCACTGACCGTGACACCGCCGCGGCGCTCTACACACTGCGCAGCACAGCGAACGCCGCCGACCGCAAGGTGCTCTGGCTCTCTGCAACCGACACCGCGTCGGCAGCCGCCCGCGACGCCGAACTCGCCGACACCATCACCACGGTCACCCATGCTCATCAGCAAGTCGGCAACCACCATTGGGCGTTACCGCCGGGAGCCATCGTGGTCATCGACGACCCCGCGGCCGCCGAGCCGGACCAGCTCGTCGACATCGCACGCCACGCCGCGACCGCGGACGCCCGCGTGATCCTCCTGTACCCCCGGACCACCCGCGGGCCCAGCGAGTCGGCGGTGCGGCTGCTCTCCCAATCCCTACCCTGGCACACGACCCTCACCGTCGCGCCCACCGAGCCCACGGACCCGCTGCTGGAGCCGGTGCCCGCGGTCGCCCTGGCCGACCGCCTCGGCCGCACCCACCTCGGCGAATCGTGGCGGCACGTGCTCACCCAGTACGACGGCGCGGCGCGCGCCGCGCGCGCGGCCCATCGCCGCCACCTCGCCTTGGGATGGCGGAAGTCTCAACCGGAACTCGACAACCCGGAGCACACACTGGGCGCCGGCATCGACGACTAGATCGAAGCGTCAACGGCTTGAGAGGAGGCAGTCGCGTAAGGACATACAGGGGTCAACGTGCTACCGGATTGCTGAGTCCAACTGCCGCAACAGCGTGGCGAAGTCGGCGAATTCCCAGTGCTCCGCCAGCCGGTCATCCTGAATTCGATACATCTGAAATGCCGGCGCATCGACGGCGCGGCCGGTGGCAGCGATGCATGGAAGTGACCAGGGGCTTTGGGGTCAGTAGGCTCACCGAGCGCCACCCAAGGGGGCCGCCCCCGCGTCGTTTAGCTCGCCCGAGTAGGCAGCCGCATCAGTGTCAGCCGACGTCTATCCGAGAGCCGTTCGCGCTTGACCGGCTGAGTGTCGGCGGGCCGTGCGATCGTGACGCATGTCAGTTTGACCGCGAGGAGATGGCTTAATGGAGCAAAAGTACACTCTTGAAGGTGCGTGGACCGGCTGGGACGGCAACACAATCGTCGAAATGACGGACGGCTCGAAGTGGAAGCAGGAGGAGTACCACTACGAGTACCGCTACGCCTACCGACCGAAGGCCCATTTTAACACTCGGGACAACAAGTTGATGGTTGAGGGGATGCGCAGGGCTGTAAGGGTGCGCCGACTGTAGCCGGAGCCGCCGGCGGGTACGCGGTGCCGACCGGCTCATCGGCTCACCGGCGCAGGCATGTTGGCCGTGCGTCATCCGCCATGCTGTACCGGCTCGCCCAACGGCAGACCGGTGCGACCGGACGCGCTACAGAGCGCTGGCGGATGAAGGCCATCACCGCCGAGTACTCCGCATAAGGTGAGCCGACCTGAGCTCCGGGTCTCAGGGCTAGGGGTTAGAGCATGCCGATCTCGCGCAGGAAACGGCTCGCCCCTTTGCGATTGACGCCCCAGTTGACCTCAACGAATCCGGAGTAGTAGAGGTGCACTTCGTCGCGGGCGCGGGTCAGGGAGACGTAGAATTTGCGTCGCTCCTCGGCGAGTTCGGCGGGGGTCGTGGCGGCGAAGAACGGAATGCGATCCTCGTCGAGCCCCAGGATGAACACCACGTCGAATTCCAGGCCCTTGCTTGACGTCATGGTGGTGACCTCCACGCGGCCGGTCTTTCGGGCGCGCTCGGCCAGCCCCGCAGCGGTCAGCCCGGACAGTCCCCCGGTGGTTAGTGCGGTACGCATCGCCGCGATCTGCACCGCGTCGTCGCCGAGTTCGGGTCGCTGCAGCACCGCGTCCAGGCCGGTGGCAAGCACGTCGTCGAGGAAGCGGCGCGCGGGCGCGTCGCCGCGGTCGCGATAGCTCAGCAGCAGGGCGGTAAGCCGAGCGTCATGCTCGCGGTCGCGGCCGGAACCGTACAGCGATCGCCACTGGCGCAGCAGCGATCCGAGCCGGTAGTCGCTGGTTTCGCGGCCGCTGCAGGCCCAAGCCGCGCAGCCCTCGACGAGGACGGTGGCGCTGGTGTGACGGTAATCGTTGGTGTTGCGGAAGAACGCGGGAATTCCGACATCGGCCAGCGCCTGGACCACGGTCAGGCACAGGTCGTTGGTGCTGGCGATGACCGCGATCTGGTGCAGCGGTGTCCCGGCCCGGCGGATGACCGTCACGCGATGGGCGGCGTGGGCACACTGGTCCGCGAACCCGCCGGGGCACTTGTCGAGGGTGACCGCGCCGCCGCCGCGATGCGCGTCGACCGGTGCGGCGCCGTGCTTCACGCCGCGGGCGATGCGGATGATCTCCTCCCCGCACCGGTAGTTGCGGCGCAAAGTGATCGGGGTGACGTCAGGCCGCTGGGACAGCTCAATCAGCAGCTCGGGGCGGGTACCGGTGAACGCGTAGACGGCCTGGTCGGGGTCTCCGACAGCGAACAGCTGCGACCCGGCGCCGTCGCCGAGGCACAGGGACCGCACGACGCGGTCCAGGCCGGGCGCCAGATCCTGGTACTCGTCGACGTAGATGTTGGGGTACTGGGCCGACAGGACCCGGCGGATGAGCGGGTGGGCTTCGACGAACTGCACGCCGACTTCGATAATCTCGTCGAAGTCGATCAAGTCGAAGGCGTGCAGACGCTGACGGTACCCCTCGCCGGCGGCGACGATCGCGGCCCCGGATCGGGCCCACGCCTCGGGTGAGGAGAGCCGTTTGAAGTGGTGCTCTACGGTCGAGCGGATCAGCCGCCGATCGGCGGGTCCGGCGGCGGTGATCGCATCGTTGAGGGCGCGTTTGCGCTGCGCGTCGGTGGCGATGGACATCCGCGCGAGTTCGGGGCGTCGGGCGTATCCGGCGAAGGGCAACACGATGCGGTTGAGCACGAAACTGTGCACGGTGCCGACGAACGCGGCGCCGCGGCGCTCGACGCTGAGCCCGCGCAGCCGATCGCGGAGTTCGCCGGCCGCCGGGTTGGTCATGGTGACGCACGCCGCGCCTTGCGGGTCGGGGATGGCGTTGGTCAGGTCGAGCGCGACGCGGGTGGTGAGCAGCTTGGTCTTTCCGCTGCCCGGCGGCGCCAACACGACGCAGTGCCCGACCGTGGTCAGCGCCGCCCACTGCTCGGGGTTGTCGCGCAGTTCGTCGACCGACGCCGACAGCGGCTTCACGGTGCAGCGAGGTAGGTCAAGGCCGCGGCGACGTAGGGCGGCGGTTGCACAGCTGCGAGGGCGAGGCGTTGGGCATAGCGGCCCTTGCCTCCAGCGTTGGTCACGATCTTCATGAAGTCGTCGTGTCCGGGCTCCTCCGTATCCCAGCCCTCAATGACCTTCTGCGACGGTGCCTTACACAGCCCCTTCAACGTGTCATAGCAGGTCCGCTTATTTGCCGCCAGGCCCACCATGTCGTACTCAAAGGTGGTGTCCCCAAGAAAGATCCCATTTGTCACCGGATCACCCTCGCGGCCCAGCTCGGCGACCAATGCGGCGGCGCGTGCAGCCCCAGTAGGCGTGGCGCCGGGATCGCCGTCGGTTAACACGGCCCAGCGGATACCTAGCGCTTCGCAGAACGCGACATACGATCCGAAGTGGGTGCCGTGGATGGCGCACACCGTGATGCCGAGCTTGTCAAGGTCCAATTTCAGCTGCGCAGCCAAAACGGGCACCATCACCTCCTCGGCGAAGCCCTCGACGAGCAGCACCGCCCGCGCGAAGACCATCTCGGCGCGGGTGGCGTCCAGGTAGCGGCCGATGTCGGCCCACTCGTCGGCGTCTAGTGCCGCGTCGTGCGCGGTGCACGCAGTGGTGGCACGCGCGGTTTCGTCGGTGCGCAACACCACCAGGCTGCGCGGATCGGCGACGCTGGCGACGTGGGGCGATTGCGTGGTGACCATCACCGTCTGGGTGGCACCGGCCTGTGCGAGCAGCCGCCGGAAAATCAGACGCTGCAGATGTGGATGCAGGTGTGCCTCGGGTTCCTCAATGGCCACCACGACGTGGGCGATGTCGGAGTCGGCCATCCGGCCCTGCAACCCCAGTTCCAGCAACGCCAGGTACAGCACGTTCAACGTGCCGAGGCTGGCACTGGCGAGGTGCCGGTGGGCGTCGCCCTCGACGAACAGTCGCATGGACCGGATGATGCGGACCGGATCATCTGGTGCCACCGCCAATTCGGTCTCCATGGCCTGTGCGGGGCCGATCATCTCGGTCAGCCGCGTCGAGATCGCCACACTCAGCGCGGTGATCTCCGGCAGCCCGTTGAGGCTGTCGTTGGCCGACTTCAAGGCTTCTCGCACCGCGACCAATTCGGACTCATCGGTGTTACGGGAGGCCCGTTCCAGCAACGCCCGCAGCGGGGACCGTCGCCAGCTGCGGATGTCCTCTTCGACGTCGCGCAGCGCCCCCATGGTGTGCAAGTAGATGTAACTGCGTGCCGCCGCCGATACCGCCTTGCCGTCCGCGAGCGCGCCGCCCCACAGCTGCCCGCGGTACCGCGGCGGCGTGGTCGGGCCCGCGCCGACACCACCAGCGTCAATCGGCGCGAAGCGATAAGTCAGCCGCGCTCTCATCGGGTCCACAGGGAGCAACGCGTCGGCCAGGGCCGCCACCAGACGTTCGTCGTCGGTGAAGTCCTCCAGGTCGAGCGATACTTCGATGACCTCACCGGCGACCATCGGATTCCAGTCCGCACTGCCGTCAGACAGTCCGTCCCAGAAGTCCTCGCGAGTAAGCTGCTGATCGGCGTAGGACATTTGCGGATCAAGTACCAGCCGCACTGCGTGCATGAGGTTCGACTTGCCGGCCCGGTTCTCGCCCACGATCACCGTGCCGGGAACCAACGCCAGATCCAGATTGGCCAGATTGCGGAAATTCTGGACCCGCAAACGAGTGATGCGCATCAGCCGCAGACTCCAGCGCTTCGTCCCTGATTGCACGAGGCACCTACCCACATCACGCTCCACCTCTCTCTACTGCGATCCGCCGAGCCCGACGGCTCCTGGCCGGCGCGTTACCCGTCTGAGTATCGCGTAGAGACCGACTGGCTTCGGTCTCCCGCGCGGATGTCGTCGTCGCGCCGCGCGGTTTCGCACGGGGGTCGTGCCGTCGCGCGATGCCGCTGCTCCCCTCGCGTCCTTGCGATTCACGGGGTAGTCAGGACACAAAGGATGATCCCGACGGGCACGATGGGTATCCAGGTCGGACCGAACGACCACAGGCAGGTCGAAGACTTCCTATCGCGCGGTCACGCCGGGCACGGACTCCGTCATCTTGGACGTCAAGGCCGCGCGTCATCAGACGGCCGCGGCACCGGCCGCCGTCGACGCCGCACGAATCGTGTCATGGGCGATGTCGAACAGTCACTCGGCCTGCTCCGCGAATATAGCGAGCTGCTGTACCCCAAGATGGTGTTCGAGCACCGACGGTGCGGAGAGCGCGGCGCGCCAATGCTGTTGCGCAGTAACGATATCGCAATTGGGAGCGCTTGGCCGGGTGAAGAGAAGGTATCGGCCGCCCTCGGTGTAGTCGGCCTCTCGCCAATCGGGGTCACGCCCCGGTATCCAGATCTGCGGCGGTGCCTTCAGCGTCGTGCGATCCTAACTCAGACCGGCGTGGACAAAGACGCGTTCGCGCACAACATCTTCAGCGTTGCACCGATCGTCTCCAGCCGCTCGGCGTACCCGAGCAGCGGATAGCTCGGTGGTGCCGAGGCGTCACCCCAGCGACCGTCCCCAGTGGGCACGTGAAACTCGCGCACCCACAGCGATGCTTGGTAGATGGTGTTGGCCAACTCGGCGTGGCCAGCGCTTCAGCTCGACCCTCCAGGCTGCGCCGTCCACGTCCTCTGGTTTGCGTCGTCATCGAGGAGCCTCGTATTGGAGGTCCTCTTCAACGCTGACCAGAGCCTTGACGATCACGTCGCGCAGGTGAGGGAGTGCCCCGGTAGCGGCCGCGGCGTAACACATGTCGGGCAGCGGCAGCGGGCGCCGGGCCCACCCGCCGATGTGTTCGGCGGTACGCGCTACCAGCCAATGTGCTCGGTACAGGACCCGCTCCTGCAGGGTGTCGGCAGGATCGGCGATGGAGCCGTTGACGAACCCCGGCCGGAAGATCGACGTGGTGGCGTTGAAGCTCTTGGCTTCGGCGTCGTATTCCGCCCACTGCTGCACCGTGGGTTCGCGGTCAGCGCCCCTGGCCATCCAGACCCGGCGAATCGCGTCGTGGATGCCGTCGTCGAGCGCCTGAGCCTGAGTGGTCGCCAAATGGACCAGCGATGCGCTCACCCCCTGAACGATGCGGTCTTGAAAGATCGGGTCGGCCGTCATGACGCGCAGCAGCCGTGGGTACACGTCAGGCCACAGCGCCGCCAGGCGGTGCTCGTGCATGTCGTCCAAGACCGGTGCGGGGATCTCGACGCCCTCCTGCCGCCACGGGTTGGTCTGGCGCGTGCAGGAGGGCGGGTGTTCAATTCCGGCATCCCGCAGCACGTTCACCACGCTCGTCGTCGCGGCCGCGACCAGCCGCCAGCCCGTTTCCGCTCGCAGCTTCGCGTACTCGATGAGCACCCGCGCCGGGTCGCCCCACCCGAACCAGAGTTGCCGAAAATGGTCGTCCACCAACGGATCTGTGGACAGCACCCGCACGGAGCGCGGAATGAACACACCCGCCGGGATGTAGCTTGCTCCGTCGTTGGAGGTGGTGACGGTTTCCGTGCCGCTCGGTGAGCGGAAGACTCCTACCGCCCATTCAATCGGGTACTCGATCTCTTGAGCCGCGTGCTGAAGCTTGTACGCCAACTCCTTGGCGGCCGCCGCGTCGGCCGACTCGCGGCGCTCCTGGGCGGCCGCAAGCTGGCCCGCAGCAACGACGCTGGCCGGGATCAGTGTCGGGCTCGCCGCCGCACCCGCTCCGGACGGGGCGACGGGCGCCGCCGGAGCGTTCGTCGAGCCCACAGTGCCCGCCGGCATGGTCGGCGCAGCCGGTGGAACGGCCGCGGCTGGCGGCCCCATCGAACCGGGCGGCAGCATCATCGGCGCACCCCCACCGGCCCCCACACCCGCACCGGTGGGCGCGGCAGCAGGGGCAGCCGGGGCCACCGCACCGGGCTGCGCGGCGGCCGGCGAGACGCCCCCGCCGGGGGCGGCCGCGGCCGGTGCCGCATGCACACCACCGCCCGCTGACAGGGCCGACGATGGACTCGCCGGAGCCGGCGGCGGCGCAGGCGGTATCCCGCCGCCCATGCCCGCCGTCGCCGCCGCTCCCTGATTGAACGCAGACAACGGCGACACGGATGATTCCGCGCCCGTAGATGATCCCCGAACGCCGCCAGCAGTCAACAATCCGCTTCCGGCGCCGGGCATTTGACCCAAACCGCTACTCAGCGGATTAAAGCCCGCCCCCGACATACCGCCGCTTCCCAGACCACCGGGAATCTTCGGAATCCCGCCACCGGAACCCAACCCACCGCCACCACTGCCCAACCCGCCCATTGACGGCGCACCGCCGCCGAGCGGCGACGCCGCCGCCGGCCGCGGCGCAGGAGTCATCCCCGGCTGAGTGACCGGACTCGACGCCGCGAGTCCCTCATCGCCAACACCCGCTTTGCCCGTCCCCGCGTCGACGCCAGGGGACACCCCCGGTTGCGTGACGGAGGTACCGGCTTTGTCTGTTGGCGCGTCTGGTGTCGCTGGAGCGTCACTCCCCTCTTGAAGGGGCGTCCTCTTGGGGATGTCTTCAGCGTCCTGAAGCGGTGTCTTCTTAGGGTTGTCTACTTGCTCGATTCCCGGTGACGGATTATCCAGGGGTTGTACGGGTGGGCTGGCAGGGACATCGCCCCATCTCGTCAAAAGGTCTAGGGCTCTCACGTTTTCGCTGCTTGTCTTGAATGAGGTGTGCGCGGCCATAGCGGCCGCCACGCCTGCCTCGGTCTGATACCTGGCGATGCCGTGATACTGAGCCACGAGCGCTTCCGCTTCGCCGGGCAGCTCCGCCGCGGCGATCTTGGGATCAGCCTCCCGGATCAGCTGCTCCTGACCGGCACGTGTGTCACGCAACACGGTGGCGATGTCGGCGCACTTGTTGGCCACCTTGTCGTGCCACTCGGCGATCGTCTTGGCCTCCTCGGCCAACACCGCACCTGCCCGGTGCGCCTCGTCGAAGCCCCGAGAATCGGCGGCATCGCGGAACGCCGCGTTGTCGACGACGATCTTCTGGTGGATGCCGTCCCACGTCGTCGCGCCGGCCCTGTAGGCCTGCTCCTGGGCGTCCCAGTGCGAAGCGTCGGGCGGTTCCATGTCCGGTGTGACGATCAACCGCCCATACGAGCCCGCTGACCCTCCAGTGGCGGGCATCAGGAGAGCCCGCATTTCGCGTCGATCACGTCGACGAGATCGTTGCCGCGCGTGATGGCCGCATTAGACGCATCCCAGTCCCTCACGTTGACTCCGTGCATGGCGTCAATCTGAGATGCCATCCAGTCCGAGACGGGTTTGCGGATATCGCTCGGTGTCGCCGGGCTGAGTTGTGTTCGGAGAAAGGTCATCTGAGTGGCCGTCGTACGCTTTTCGACCGTTCGCGCTTCGTCGGTTTCCGGACTGGATCTGCCCGTCGTTGCAGCGATTGATGCGCGCTGTTTTCCGGCCGAGGTGATGGTCCGGGCCGCCTGATCCCACGCCGAACACGTGGCGTTCTTCGCAGCCGCGATTTCGGTGCTGCTGTAGGTGGCCGGCCGGGGCTCGACGACATTGACCGCGTGCTGGACGGGGGCGATGGGGCGCACCAGCGCCAGGCCGGTGATCACCAATGCAGCAGCAGCGAGCACCAGGGCTGTTGCCGCGACGCCCACCTCGGCCCGGTGGGGCCGCCGAAACCCCGTCGTCATGAACACGACGGTAGGCGAGAAGCTGACACGAGGCCACCAGGACAGCCAACTTGCCATGTGACGTTTCCTCAGCTCATGGAACAGCATAGGCAAATCGAGCAATTTAACGGACTATGCATCGCCGTGTCCAAAATGACTGAATTCAGACAATCCGTCCTAGGTGGAGGACCCGGATGGCTCTGCACGCTCACTCGCGTATCGGAACATCTTGCTCGGCCCTTGACCGTGGCTGCAAGCGGGTCGCCGATATGGTGGGTTGGCTACCCGCGTGGAAGCGACCGATCTGACCTATCCTCGGAAGGTGACGGAAGAGAACAGCGATACCCGAGGTAATTGGGTCTCCCACCACCCACCGCTACGTCAGAGGCCCGACCGTGGTGTGCCGGATGATTGCCATGAGCCGTCTCCCGAGGACGACTGGCCCACTGGTGATCTCGACGACTGGCCCTTCGATGATACATCCGTTGACGTTGGGCGTCTTCGCGAATTGCTGATGAAATCGGAAGCCGACATTGCCGCCGGTCGCACGTTCGGCGAAGACGAGATACGCGCCCTTTATGGCCTACCTCGACGAGGCGCAAACTGACCAGGCACGGAAGGTCGCATAACCCTCAGGCCCGCCACACAAGCGGCGACGACAACTGCGCTACCAATTAGGCCCGAGGAACACCCGACCTGTGTCAGACCGGATTAGCACGGACATGATTCATGGGTGCGAGGGACGCATCCGAATGGAACTGTGACGGGCGCGTGTGACAACACCGGGCGGCGGACCGACCGCGTCTACCCTGAAACGCGTGACGGGCGAAGGTGGTGAAAGCGGGTCAGCGCCGTCTGTGCCGACGTCTTCGCGCCCAGATGACGTCGATGGCGGCTACACCCTGCTAGCCACGGAGTTCAACACCGACGAATTCAGCGACGAACGACGAGCCGCGCGAGATGGCTACGTGCATCGGACTGACGGAGCGTAGAGAGCCGCAAGGCACTGAACCGCCAGGGCGCTTCGCGGCTAGCGAAAGTCCTTTCTGGCGCTTTACCCCCAGGTGCGACCGATGGGTTCAACGGTGCCAGGTCGAGGACTGGGGGCTTCGGCGGCAATCGCCCTTCTCACTCGGTCCCGTGACCCCTCGTAGGCACTGATAGGAAACTTCACTGCGAAGTAGTCAGTAAGTTAGTAGGACAGTAGGTCAGTACATACGGCTCAACGCAGTCCGCTGTGGACTGGCTGCGGCCAAACCCTCCAGGAGGCCTGTCGCTCCGGCGCCTTCGTCGACAGCCGCGGCTGTGATGCGTCCGAGTGCTTCATCGGCTAGCGGAGCAACCTCCAACATGAGATCGGCGAGGGCCTCGCCAGCCGCTGCGTTGAACGGGTTGGCCAGCAGAGTGCGGCAGTTCAATCGAACTTGCGCAACGAACGCAACCACCGTCGCCAAGTCATTCTCCATAGCAACAAACTAACAGAACACTCCGTATTTCAGTAGATACTGACTTACTGATTCTGGTCGAAGTTGCTTGTGGCGCTGGCCCCAGTGGCGCTGGCGTTTCTATAGTGATCGCTGAATGAAAGGCATTCCGCTACTAACGAATCGACCCCATGTCACCTCCGCTCACACTTGTTGTGGCCAACCTCAAAGGCGGATCAACCAAAACAACGACCGCCGCATTTGTCATGCACGCAATGACCGAAACTGGACTGTCCGTACTGGGTGTCGACGCCGACGGGGAGAACGAATCTCTGCTCACATGGTCAGATGTCGGGGCGTGGTCCCTGCCCGTAATCGGGATGCCTGTGACCGACTTGCACCGAAAGTTGCCGGGAATCGTCGGCGAACGCTACGACGCCGTGGTGATCGATACACCGCCGATGACGGAACGTCGCGGAGTGGTCGCATCTGCCATCCGGCTCGCAACCCACGTCCTGGTGCCGCTGGCGCCGACCGGGATGGAGTACGCACGACTAGCGGCAATCCGGGAAGTAGTCGAAGACGCCGCCACCTTGTCTCCAGCTGACCCGCCTCAGCTAGCCGTCGTGCTGACCCGCACTGTTCCCCGTGCCGCGAGTACCGAGGTGTACCGCCAAATGCTAATCGACGACGGAGTACGTGTTCTGGGCCCCACAGTCGGCCGCCTGGAACGCTACGCACAGGCATTCGGACTTCCAATTATCAACGCCGCGGCCACCGCGTATGGCGACATCGCGGCCGAGTTGGTGGGCGGCGATGCGAACCGTACTGAAATACTGACATGCTGAAGTACGGGAATCAGATCAGAGGGACAGTCACGTGAGCGCCGCCGCAGACAAGATCAGAGCAAACGCTGAACGACTGCGGCAAAAGCCGCCGCAGGCACGGCAGGCCAGCCAGCTCCCGGAGGAAAGCGCCGCACCGTCGACACCTGCGCCCACAACCCCTGTCGTGCGCCAGAAAAACGTCCGCCGTACCGTCGATCTCTCTCCTATCGCCCACCGTGGCCTCGACAACTGGCAGCGCAGCGCCGCAGACAAGCTCGGCCTCGCGCGAGTTACCGGACAAGAAGTACTCGCCGCGCTAGTCGAAGAACTTCTGGGCGATCAAGCACTCTCAGACCGAATAACCGACGCCATCTCCAAGGGCCGTCGCTAGCCGAGGAACACCACAGCAATTCGGTGCGGCCCTCTTACGGGTCGCTCAATTGGAATCCTGATGATCAGCGCGCTCAACTGAAGTTTGCGCGAAATGAACACGAGCCCTGCTGAGAAGTTCTTGTATAGCGGGATCAAGGAGAGCGGCGACTGAAACGTCCAAGCTCTTCGCGTAGGCAACTATGAGATCGTGGTCCTCGTGACTCACCCGCTT
This sequence comes from Mycolicibacterium grossiae, assembly GCF_008329645.1. NCBI lineage: Bacteria > Bacillati > Actinomycetota > Actinomycetes > Mycobacteriales > Mycobacteriaceae > Mycobacterium > Mycolicibacterium grossiae. The sequence continues at coordinate 2,857,602 of NZ_CP043474.1, read as the reverse complement.
CGATAAAAACGCAGTGCTTCTACGATTTTCGCGATGTCGCCAGTTACGGCGGCGACCACCCGCACTGTCAGACACTGGACCGAACCCTAGTGCGCAGCGCGCACTCCTGCGTATGCATTCGCTAAAACCATGAGCTTCTACGAGCCAGGCAATACGCCACGGCTTCAGGCGATGCTAGTCCGACATCGCGCAGTTCTGACACACATTCTTCAAACGTGAACCCAACCTCGACAAGGGCCCTCATCCAAGCAATCAGGGCACGCCCCTCGTTGTCACCCGAAGCGCGGGCCCAGATCCGCCCATAGGTTGCCGCAACCGCATGCGCGTAGGCGTCACGCATCACAGCTGATGCGTCATCAAAGATCGCTTGCGAGGCGGAGGCATACCGTTCGAGATCGTCGGTACCTATTCCGGCAACACTGAGGTACAGCGACGCACTCGCGACCTCGTCTCGCCAGAAATCCTGCAACGTCTGGTAATACGGCGATCTGGATTGGAGGCTAAATACATAGTCTGCGCCGCTTACGCAGTTCGTTGGTTCAATCGCGCACTCATCTCGATGCGGCGCTGCTGAGCCATGCCTCTTGCTCGATCCCTCCTCAAACGAGCACGCAAGATCCAAGCACGCACCACCCAAGCGCTCCCACAGCGACATCAAATAATCGCTTTGTCGCCTAAGTGGGTACGTCACGAATGGCGTTGCGTTTGGTAGCACTTCAGAAGTTGGCACCCCAAAGGAACGCGCCCACACCGCTGCTTGCCTGATGACCTCCGCGAGTGCGGCATGTCTCCTGCCGAGTTCGAAACCGCGGCTATTGGCCTGACTCATGTCATCGTTCACATCTAGCCTCCGCGTTTTAAGAAACCGTCTCGTCCCCGAACTTGCCACATGAAACAGCTGGCCCGGCCGACAGACAGGCACGGCCGCAGCCAGAGCCTGGGATCGCGCCATACACGCCCGTAAGAGTAGCGAGCACGTGCGCCACTGACCACTGACCCAAACAGATTATGCGAGAAAACCGCCGGCCACCCAACCTCATTTGCCGGGTATGGCGCGATTTGCGGGCATGCCCAAAGGTACAGCGACACAGACGAATAGAACAACTAGTGCCCAACTAGGGCTCAACTAGGGCTCAACTGGTGCTCAAGAGACCGCCGGCCACTACCCAAGTTGGCTGTGCGAAATTCGCCTCTTGTCTGCCCGAAAGCGCGACAGCAGTTGAAATCTCAGTCATGTTGCCCAAGGTGGTGGACGCCGTTTCATCCGTCCATCTACGTTCCAGTTCTACGAGATTGATATCGCGTGTCTTGGTCGAATTGGCCAGCTCCATTGTCCAAGCGAGCGCGTACCACCGCATAAGGAGAACTTTGCGCCGATGTTCTACCGATCGAAAACAGCAAGCGAGGACGACCGATGAGCTGGAAAGCGCTCGACTGGTCCATAGCGGTTGAGGTCGAGACTCCGCTAGAACGTCTCGTCCTCATGCTGCTCGCGAACCGAGCGGATGGAACCTTCTCCTGCTACCCGTCTCAACGAACCCTTGTGACGGAGACATGTGCCGCGCGAAGCACCGTCCTGAAGGTGCTCGGCAAGCTGGAGAACGACAGACTTATAGTTCGAGTCGCTCGGCATCACGATTCCGGAGCCAGACGCTCGAATCTCTACCTCCTCAATCACCCTGATGCGCCGCACTTGCACCCCACCTCAGCTCTCGGACACCCCCAGTCCGAGCAGACGGCGGGGCCCGTCCGGCTTTCGCACAGGGGGGGTCCACAGTCTGTTCGGCAGGGGGTCCGATGCGCGGACCCCTTGAACCTCCAAGAAGAACCTCAAGCCGAACCATCGTCAGTTTCGTTACTCAACTCCCTTCCCGCACCCTGGCGAGTCAGCGGCGAGGACGCAAGGAAGCTCGTTCCCGCGATTGAAGCCGCTTTCGCGGCGGGCTGGTCATCTCAGACCTTGGTTGATCACCTCGCATCTCGACCCGAAGGCGTTCGCTCTCCGGCAGCGGTTTTAAGGCGACGGCTTTCCGAGCTACCAGCCCCACCGCCCTTCGCACCAAGAGGAAGAACACCGTGGTGCGGCGAATGCGAGGATCCGCTATCGCGCACGATCTCGATAACACAATTGGACGGCACGCAAGCAGCAGCGTTCTGCCCGCGATGCAGCCCACAAAAGCGGCAAACTCATTAATTTGTGAGAGGAGGTGAAACTCTGTGTCTAATAACGTATTTGATGACCTTCCCCTTCTTCTGGCAGTAAAAAAGGCCGCCGAGATTTTGGGCATCAGCAGGGCAGCCGCTTACCGGCTTGCCGCGTCAGGCGAACTGCCCACGCGCAGGCTGGGCGGTCGCGTCTACATCGTCACAGCCGAGTTGCGTCAACTGGTCGCCCCGTGAAGGGAGCGGTCTATCAGCGCGGGAAAACGTGGACATACCGGTTCCGAGCACCGGACAGAGACCCGTCCACCGGCGAGTACCCCACCGTTTCAAAGGGTGGATTCCCGACTGAGAAGGAAGCCTGGAAGGCATGTCGCGATGCCATGCGGGAAGCGGATCAGGGACGCATCATCCGACCGTCCACCCGCACGGTCGCTCAATTTTTCACGGAATGGTTCGTCGCTGTTGAGGCATCGCTGGATGCCACCACGTGGCAGAACTGGAAGGACTATGCCGCGAGCTACGTAATTCCTCACATTGGGGCAGAGAAGCTGCAGCGTCTGGACGAGCCGCAGCTGCTGAGGCTCTACGCCAAACTCCTAAGCAGCGGCCGAATCAAGCAAGACCGCAACTATGCGATGTACCGCTACTGGCATAGCCACACGATCAACGGAGCATCGCCAGAGCCGCGCGAGGTCGCTAACGCCTGTGGCACAACGATTCACGCCGCCCGCGCCGCAGTACGCCGGTACAAGGCCGGTATCGTGCCGAAGCGCGTGAATCCCGGACTAGCCCCGAAGACCGTACGAAATGTGCACGCGATGATCCACCGGGCCCTCGTCGATGCCGTCGCGTGGAAGTACACGGCTCACAACCCAGCAGCCAACGTGCGGCCTCCAAAACGATCCCGCGCGCGTCGAACCATCTGGAACGCTCAGGAAATACAGAGGTTCCTGCGGGCGGTAAGCGGTGATCGCTTCGCCGCGCTCTTTCTCCTTGAACTCACCACCGGAATACGACGCGGGCAGATTTGTGGCCTGAGGTGGCCCGATGTCGACCTGGACGCCCGCGAAATCACGGTGCACGACAATCGGGTAGTGGTGGGTGGCCAAGCGCTCGATAAGGCCGGTGGCAAGACGCACAACGCGGACCAGACGATCGCGATAGACCGGACTACCGCTGAGGCGCTGGAGAAGTGGCGCCGGCAACAGGATGAGGAGAGGGAGTTCTTCGGGACCGACTACCGTCCTGGCAATTACGTCTTCACGTTTGAGGACGGCCGACCGCCGCACCCCGATTCCATCCGGCAGAGGTTCGACCGGTTAGCGGCAGCCGCCGGACTTGAGCGCATCACGTTCCACGATCTACGGCACTCGTACGCGACAGCAGCGTTGAAGGCCGGCGTTAGCCCGAAAATTGTTAGTGAGCGCATCGGGCACGCGGACGTCGGGTTCTTCCTTCAGACCTATGCCCATGTACTCAAAAACGATGACAGGGAAGCTGCCGAGCAGGCGGCGGCATTTCTGCTCGGGGGTGGTGTCGACACTTCGGATAACTCCGAACGTGCCGCAGACGGACAGATAGACCCTGCCGGAGATTAGACAGCGGTCCGCCACTTGTCACGTGTACCGATACGCCTGGCGTCAGCTTTTTGCAGCGTGCAGAAGTGCGCTGCCGGGATGGGCTGCCAGCTTGAGTTCATTCCCACGCACCACCAGCTCGCCTCACTTCTCGTCCACTAGCTCTCGCGGGGCCTCGCCGCCGCGCATGTCGGCACGAGTACGCACACAGCGATCTCTGGAGCGGGCATGAGCACCAGGGCGTTGACCTGAAATGACGGGCTGCGACGAACGCGAACAGCGAGAGGTCCTCCAACGCGACCTTGTGAAGGGTGAAGGGTAGCTTCGCTAACGTTCACAAACACGTTCACAAACCCAATGAAAACGGCTCCCGGAGTTGCCTCCGGGAGCCGTTCTACCTGGTAGCGGGGACAGGATTCGAACCTGCGACCTCTGGGTTATGAGCCCAGCGAGCTACCGAGCTGCTCCACCCCGCGTCGGGTAAACGAAAGGTTACCGAAGCCGCGGGCGGAGTCCAAATCGGGTGCTCAGGCCAACGTTCCGGCCGGATCGTGCCGCTGCGCGAGCGCCTGCAGCCAGGCCAGTGTGTCCTCGTCGTAGCAGCGGCGCGGGCGGTCCGCGTCGTGCGACGGGGCGAAGTTCGGCATCTGCCCGCCGGTGGTCCACTCTCCCAGCGCCGCGCACAACGCACGGGCGTGGCCGGGCACCGCCTCGGCGACCGGCGGCACCATCGCGCCGATGACGGCCAGCGAGTACGCGGCGTCGCGGTGGCAGAACGCGCTGCGGTGCCGCGGCTCCCGCGCCAGCGCACCGCCCAGCTGGCGCAGCTCCACGATCACCTGCGGCGAGCCCGACCCCGGCCCGGCGGCCGCCAGGAGGACGTCGACGGCCTCGGGCGTCAGCTCGCGCAGCAGCGCCTGGTCCTCGTTGATCGGCATGGGGTCCACCGGATCAGCATGCACCATGCCGATCGCCGCGTACGGGTAGCGCCCGACGCTGTCCAGGACCGGCGTCGCGACCGCGCGCATCGGCGCCAGCAGCCGCTCGGCGTCACCCGGGTCGCCGAGCCCGATGTAGCGCACCGCCACCGTCAGCCGGCCCGCCAGCGGCTCCGGCACGCCGGGCAGCGGCGGCAGCTGCTGCAGCGCGATCGACGTGTTGGCGGTCTCGGGCAGCCCGGCACCCCACTCCCGCCAGGCGTGCAGCACCGCCGCGGCGTCGTCGCCGTCGAAGTACAGTGCGCCGCCGTAGAACTCGGCGATCGGGAGCAGCTCGAACTCGATGGCGGTGACGATGCCCAGCATCGACTTGCCACCGCGCACGCCCCAGAACAGTTCGGCGTGCTCCTCGGGCGTCACCCACAGCACCTCCCCGGCGCCGGTCACCAGCTCGAAGGCCCGGACGTAGTCCGACGACAACCCGACGGTCCGCACCAGCGGGCCGATGCCGCCGCCGGTGAGGTAACCGACGACCCCGACCCCGGGTGCGGACCCGCACAGCGGCGCCAGACCCTGCGGCGCAGCCGCGTCGATCACCTGCTGCCACGTCACGCCGGCGCCCACCCGCGCGGTGCGCTGCGGCACGTCGATCACGCAGCCGCCCAGGCCACCCGTGTGCACCAGGATTGTGTCCGCGCCCACGCCGAGCGCGCCGTGGCCGGTCGCCTGCACCGCCACCCGAAAGCCCCGCTCGGCGGCGAACCGCATGACGGCCGCGACGTCGGACGCCGAGGTCGCCAGCACGACTGCCGCCGGCGCCACGGTCACCGCGACGTTCCACGGCGTCGCCCGGGCGTACACCCGCTCACCGGGCAGCGCGACGGGGCCGGCGACGGCGTCGCGCAGGCCGGCCAGCGAGGGCGCGTCGGTCGCCGTGTCGTTGATCAGGGTCATCGTGGGTCCTCTCAGGGTCAGTGAGGAGAGCCTGGCGCGCGGCGCTTGGCGAATGCTTGGCGTGCGCCGCCAAGCGCGCCAAGCGCTGCTCAGGCCAACGCCTCGGCCGCCCGCGCGACGCCCAGCATGCCGAGGCGACGGGCGTCGCCGGCCACGCGCGCCGCCGCGCGCCGTCGCTCGTCGGGCGCCTCGGTCAGTTCGGCGGCGAGCAGCGCACACCGCAGCAGGGTGGGTGTGCCCCCGGTGTGCTCGGCGATCGCCACCGCCCGATCGAGGTCGGCGAGCGCCCCGTCGCGGTCGCCGAGAGCGGCGCGCAGTCGCGCGGTGGCCAGGGCCACCGGCCCGGCGACACCGACCTGACCGATCACCGCGATGCGGTCGCCGAACGGCGTCAACTCCTCGAGCAGCGGCGCGCAGAACTCGGTCAGGCCGCGGTCGACGGCCAGGTGCGCCAGCAGCGCATGATGCCCCAGCGTCGTCCACACGTGCGGCCGGTCCTTCTCGGCCACCCAGCGCCGCAGGATCTCCACGGCGGTCGCCTGGGAGGCGGGCCCGTCCTCGACGGTCAGCAGCGCCGTCTTCACCAGCGCCACCATGCCCTGCCCGCCGTTCTCGGCGGGTGCACCGATCCCCGGCCACGCGGGGTCGACCGGATCCCCCTTCTCCCGGAACAGCGACACCGTCGCCACCAGGCCGCTGCCCGCCTCGTACAGTTCGGTCTGCTCGTGCACGTGTGCGGCGATCCCGTGGTGACGTTCGGCTTCCGCGAAGTCGCCGCGCCACACCGCGAGTACGGCCTCCATCCACCGCAGCTGCGCGCGCAGCACCGGCAACCGGAGTTCCTCGCTGCCGGCGATGCCCGCCGCCAGGTGGCGCCGGGCCGCTTCGACGTCGCCGAGGTTCATCGCCGCCATCGTGCTCACCGAGTGCGCGATCACGGCGTCCTCACGAGAACCGCTGTAGGACAACGACTCCAGTCGATTCGCCCACCGCAGTGTCTGAGCGCTGAGCGGAGCCACCCCCGAGTAGGTGATCAGCCGGCCCATCAGCACGTCGGCCAGCACCTCGGGGTCGCCCGTCGACTCCGCCAGCGCCTCCGCCCGGTCGAGGTGACCGGCGGCCAGCGCCGGGTCCGGGTGGTAGCAGTGCCCCACGGCCAACGCCGCCAGCACCCGCGCCCCGGCGCCCGCGTCCCGGTCGGCCACCGCCGCAGCACGTTCCAGCAGCGCGAGCAGACTGCCCGGGTCGTGCCCCGGCGCCAACCACGGCCAACCGCCGCTGGCGCGCAGCAGTGCGCTCGCGACCCGGCCCGCGGTGGCGGTGCGCTCCGCGCGCATCGCCTCGGCGAGATGCCGCTCGACCGTCGTGAGCACCAGCTGTCCCCGCCCCGCGCGCGCCAACGCCTGCAGCATGGCGACGGTCAGCGCGTCGCGCTCCGCGTCGTCGCGCGCGGCGGCGGGCAGCCGGTCGTACGCGTCGAGCGCGGCCTGCCACCACCGCGCCGCGAGGTCGGAACTCCAGCGCGCCGTGGCCTCCTCGGCCGCACGCCGGCAGGCGTCGACCACCACGTCGGGTTCCACCAACGGCTGCGCCGCGACCAGGTGCTGCGCCCGACGGGTGTGCACGTCGGGCGCACCGCTGGCCTCGAGCACCTCGGCGACCGTGGCGTGCAATCGCTGCCGGCGCAGCGCGGGCATGCTCGCCACCAGCTGCTCGCGCAGCAGACCGTGCGCGAAGGCGTAACCGTCCCCGGTGTGCGACGAGACCACGATGCGCTCGTCGGCGGCCTCGTCGAGCTGGTCGGCCAGCGTGTCGACGTCCAGCCGGGTGGCCGCTGCCAGCACTGGCACGTCGACGTCGTCGCCGATCACCGCGGCAGTCCGGAGCGTCCGCAGCACAACCGGATCGAGCCCCGCGAGGCGGCGGTCGAGCACCGACTTCACCGCCACCGGGATGTCGGCGCGGACCCGCTCATCGCGCGGCAGCCGCGCGTACTCGCAGACGAAGAAGGGATTGCCGCCGGTCCGCACGGCCAGCGTCGCGGCCTCGGCGTCGGTCACCACCTCGTCGGCCACCTGCGTCGCCAACGCCGCCACCTCGTCCGACGTCAACGCCGACACCTCGACGTGCCGGTTGCGCGTCCCGCGCGCCACGGTGCCCAGCAGCCGCCCCAGTTCGGCGGTCCGCTCCCCGTCGCGCACCGTCAGCACCACGGCCAGACCCCGGTCGCGCAGCGCGCCCGCCACGTAGGCCAGGGCGCTGACCGATGCCGAATCGGCCCACTGCACGTCGTCGATCACGACGGCCCGCAGGCCGGGCGCGTCCTCGAGCAGGCGCTGAATGCGTTCGTAGACCTCGAATCTCGCAATGTCGGGGTCGGCCTGCTGCGGCACCTCGAGCACGGCGTCGGCGTCCCCGCCGAGCGCACGCACCAGCTGCCGCATCGGCCACCACGGCGGCGTCGTGCGTTCGTCGGGGCAGCTCACCCACACGGTGTCCCCGCCGGCCGCGGCGCGCGCGGCGGCCTCCTCGGCCAGCCGGGTCTTCCCGATGCCGGGCGGGCCTGACAGCACCAGCCAGCGCGTGGCGCCCGCGGCGGCGTCGGCCAGCACCTGGTCCACCGCCGCCAGTTCGCGCGCCCTCCCGACGATGCCCGCCCGGGCCGGCGCATCGGCCACCGCCGGCTCGCTGACCGCGGGGCTGGGGGTGGCCGTCACCTCCCGGGCGCCGGTCCACTCCGGCGACCGCGGCCAGGCGGCCAGTTCGGGCGCCTGCCGCAGGATCGCGGTGCGGAGGTCACGCAGCTCGGCACCCGGCTCGAGGCCCAGTTCGTCGTCGAGCACCCGGGCGTGCCGGGCGAAGGCGTCCAGCGCCTCCGACGTGCGGCCCGCGCGGTACAGCGCCAGCACGTGCAGCCAACAGGCCCGGTCCGACAGCGGGTCCGCGTCTGCGAGGTCGGCGGCCGCGGGCACGGCGGCCGGCACCCGGCCGCACGCCAGCAGGGCGGTGACGCGGGCGTCCGCGCACTCCCGGTGCAGTTCGCGCAGCCGCGTCGCCTCGGCGGCGACCCAGGGCTCGTCGTGGAAGTCCGCCAGCAGCGGTCCGCACCAGAGATCCAGTGCCGCATCGGCTTCGGCGAGCGCCTCGGCCCAGTGGCCGTCGTCGACGGCGGCGGCCGCCCGCGCACAGGCGTGCGTGAAGTCCACGACGTCGACGGTGGCCGATCCGACGTCGAGGTAGTAGCCGGGCGGCTGCCGCACGATCGGCGAGGCCTGCTCGGCCGCGTCGTCGCGCAGCGCCCGGCGCAGGTTCGACACGTACGCCTGCAGGCTGGCGGTCGCGCTGCCCGGCACGTCGTCACCCCAGACGGCGTCGATCAACCGGTCGACCGACACCACCTGACCGCCGGCGAGCAGCAGGACCGCGAGCACCGCACGCTGCTTCGGTGGACCGATGTCGATGGCGACATCGCCTCGCGCCACCCGCAGCGGCCCGAGCATCCGATAGCGCACGCGACGAGCGTAGGGGACGCGCTACCGGGCGTCGCGGTATCGGTTCATCGCATCGTCGAGCCGCTGCAGCGCCGAACCGAAGTCGGCGAAGTTGCCGCCCTGCTGGGCCTGACGCATGTTGTCCAGCGCCTGGTTGACCTCGTCGAGCGCCGCGGCCTTGGCCGGCGACAGCTGGACCGGGCCGCCCGGCGGCACGGCGACCGGCGTCGGCACCTCCGGCGCGCGGCCCTGCTGCGGCGGCTGCCCGGCGGGCGGCGGCGTGCTGCCCTGCTGCGGCTGAGCCGCCGGCGGGGTGCCGTTCGCCGGCTGGCCCGCCGCGGGCGCCGGGCCGGTGGCCGTCGCGCCCGCACCGGCACCGAAGATCTCGTCGAGCGCGTCGCGCACCGTCGGGCCGTAACCCACCCGGTCGTTGTAGAGCATCGCGACGCGGATCAGGCGCGGGTACGAGGACGCTGCGTCACTGGCACCAGGCGAGGCGTACACCGGCGCCACGTACAGCAGGCCCCCGTTGCTCACCGGCAACGTCAGCAGGTTGCCCCACCGGATCCGGTTCTGGTTGTCCCGGCCGATGACGCCGAGGTCCTGGCTGACCGCGGTGTCGGTGCTGATCGCGTTGAACGCCAGCTTCGGACCGTTGACCTGGCCCGGGATGGTGAGCACCGTGATCTTGCCGTAGGTCGCCGGGTCGCTACTGGCGCTGATGTACGCGGCCAGGAAGTCGCGGCGGAACCGGTTCATCGCGCTGGTCAGCTGGAACGACGCCGAATCGTCGTTCTCCGCGATGTCCTTCGCGACGATGTAGTACGGCGGCTGGTAGCTGCTGGCCGTCGGGTTGGGATCCAGCGGCACGTCCCAGAAGTCCGACGTCGAGAAGAACGTCACCGGATCGTTGACGTGATACTTCGCGAGCAGCGCGCGCTGCACCTTGAACAGGTCCTCCGGGTAGCGCAGGTGCTGCTGCAATTCGGTGGAGATGTCGCTCTTGGGCTTCACCGTTCCGGGAAACACCGACATCCACGCCTTGAGCACCGGATCGTTCTCGTCCTGCTGGTACAGCGTGACGGTGCCGTCGTAGGCGTCGACGGTGGCCTTGACCGAGTTGCGGATGTAGGACACCTGCTTGTCCGGCGCCAGCCGGTTCAGCGCCACCTCGTTGGAGTCGGCCGTCGCCGAGGACAGCGACGTCAGCTCCGAGTACGGGTAGTTGTCGAGCGTCGTGTAGCCGTCGACGATCCACACGATGCGCTTGTTGACGATCGCCGGGTACACGCCGTTGTCGGTGGTCAGCCACGGCGCCACCGCCTGCACGCGCGCCGCGGGGTCGCGGTTGAACAGGATCTTGCTGTTGGAGCCGATGACGTTGGAGAACAGGAAGTTGCGCTCGGCGAACTTGGCCGCGAACACGCTGCGCGACAACCAGTTCCCGATCGGCACGCCACCGCTGCCGGTGTAGGTGTAGTTCTTCGTCTCGGTGTTGGTCTCGACGTCGTACTCGCGGTCGGTGCCGTTGCGGCCGACGATCGCGTAGTCGTCGGCGGTGTTGGCGATCACCGGGCCGAAGTAGATGCGCGGCTGGTCCAGCGGCGCCGGGCCGGGCGAGACGACGTCGCCGTTGGCCCCGATGACGCTCGCCAGGAACTCGGGGTAGCCGCCGTTCTGGTTGGGGTCGTTGGCGATGCCGCGGACGGTGTTGGCCGGCGAGGCGATGAAGCCGTTGCCGTGGGTGTACACGGTGTGCCGGTTGATCCAGTCCCGCTGGTTGTCGATCAGCCGGTCGGGGTTGAGTTCGCGTGCCGCGACGACGTAGTCGCGCAGCTGGCCGTCGGGACCCTGGTAGCGGTCGATCGACAGCTGGTCGGGGAAGAAGTAGAAGTTCTTGCCCTGCTGGAACTGGGTGAAGGCCGGGCCGACGATCGTCGGGTCGAGCAGCCGGATGTTCGAGGTGGTGGCGCGGTCGGAGGCCACCTGCTGTGCGGTGGCCTGCGAGTTGCCGGCGTAATCGCGGTAGGTGACCGTCTGATCGGTGAGCCCGTAGGCGTCCCGGGTGGCGGTGATGCTGCGCCCGATGTACTCGGACTCCTTCTGTGCGGCGTTCGGCTTGACGCTGAACTGCTCGACGATCAGCGGCCAGCCCGCGCCGATGATGAGCGACGACAGCAGCAGCAGGACCACGCCGATCGCGGGAATCCTCAGGTCGCGCAGCACGATCGCGGAGAACACCGCAGCAGCGCAGATGACGGCGATCGCCAGCAGGATGAGCTTGGCGGGCAGCACGGCATTGATGTCGGTGTAGCCCGCACCGGTGAACGGCTTGCCGCCGCGGGTGTGGCTCAGCAGCTCGTAGCGGTCCAGCCAGTAGGCGAACGCCTTGAGCAGGATCAGCGTGCCGCCCAGCGAGATCAGCTGGATGCGGGCCGCGCGGCTCAGCGCGCCGCTGCGGCCAGCCAATCGGATGCCGCCGAACAGGTAGTGCCCCAGCAGGTTCGCGATGAACGCGAGGAACGTCGCGACGAACAGGTAGCTGAGCACCAGCCGGTAGAACGGCAGGTCGAAGGCGTAGAAGCCGAGGTCCAGACCGAACTGCGGATCGGTGACGCCGAATGCGTCGCCGTGCAGGAACATCTGCACCCGCACCCAGTAGGTCTGCGCGACGATGCCGGCCAGGATGCCGACGAACGCCGGGATGCCGATGGTGAACAGCTTCATCCGCGACATCACGGCGGTGCGGTAGCGCGCCACCGGGTCGTTGGGTCCGGCCGACGGCACGAACACCGGGCGGGTGCGGTAGGCCAGCGTCAGGGCGGCGAACACCACCGCACCGATCAGCAACGCCGCCACCAGGAACACGATCACCCGGGTGCCGAGCACGGTGGTGAACACCGAGCGGTAGCCGAGTTCGCCGAACCACAGCCAGTCGACGTAGGCGTCGACGAAGCGCGGGCCGATCAGCAACAGCAGCACGATGGCCAGCGCGATGCCGACCAGGATCCGGTTACGTCGAGTCAGCTTCGGCATTCGTGCCGTAGGCCGCATCCCCACTCGTCAACTCCACTCTCGGTGCTCGGGTCGTTCGGCGCGAGGGCAGCGGACCCCACGCGACGTGCCACAACTGTACGCATCGCCTTCGAAGGGATCTCTCAGCATCGACGGGCGCACCGGCTCAGCAGCCGGGTGTTTCGCGACCGGCGGAATGCGCCTTCAACGCGTCGACGACCTGGGTGAGCGTCTCGGCCTTGATGAGGGTCAATGAGTCTTCGTGCGCGGTCTTCGCCTCGGCGCAGTTCTCCGCGGGCACCAGGAACACCGTCGCACCGGCCTCGGCGGCCGCGGTCATCTTGTGCGTAATGCCGCCGATCGGCCCGACTTTGCCGTCGTCGGTGATGGTGCCGGTGCCGGCGACGAACTCGCCGCCGTTGAGATCGCCGGTCGTCAGCTTGTCGACCACGGCGAGGCTGAACATGAGGCCCGCCGACGGTCCGCCGATGTTGGCGAGGTTGAAGTCGATGGTGAAGTCGGCCCACGGCGCGTTCTGGACGCTGACGCCGAGGAATCCGTAGTCGCGGTCCGGGTTGTCGCCGAGCGTGATCGTGGTGGTGCCGAGGTCCCCGCCCTTGCGCCGGTAGTCGACGACGAGCTGGTCGCCCGGCTTGGTGGCCTTGAGCAGTGCGGTGAACTCGTCGAGGTTGGCCACCGGCTTGTCGTTGACCAGGTCGATGGCGTCGCCGTCCTGGAGCTTGCCCGCCGACGGTCCCGGCTCGCTCACCGACGCCACGGTCACCGCGGCGGGGTACTTCAGGTAGGACAGCGCGGCGTACTCGGCGTTGTCCTCGGAACTCTTGAAGTCCGCGGTGTTGGCCTCGTCGATCTCGTCCTTGCTCTTGTCCGGCGGGTAGACCAGCGCCCGCGGCACCAGCTGGTCGCGGCCGGACGCCCACAGCGCCAGCGCCTGGCCAAGGGTGATGCCGTCGCTCTGGCTGACCGTCGTCATGTTGAGGTGGCCGGACGTCGGCTTGGTCTCGGTGCCCTCGATGTCGACGACCTCCTTGCCGTCGACCTCGCCGAGGGTGTCGAAGGTCGGGCCGGGGCCCAGTCCGACGAACGGCACCGTCACCGCCGACAGCAACATCCCGAACACCAGGATCGGCACCAGAGCCACCAGCAGCGTCAGAATGCGCCTGTTCACACCGCCCATCACGGTGCCCACAGTAGAGTCCGCGGGCCGGTTCGCTCTCGGCATGACCCGCCGGTCCGCGTCGCGCCGCGGTGGTGAGTACCGTTGACGGCATGCCTGACCTGCCCTTCGGGTTCTCCGCCGGCGACCCCGGAGACGACCCCGACAAGTCCAAGAAGGACCGCGACCCCAACACGCCGCAGGATCCGTTCGGCTTCGGCGGCGGTCAGGGCGGCGAGTTCAACATGGCCGACCTCGGTCAGATCTTCTCCAAGCTCGGCGAGATGTTCAGCGGTGCCGGCACGGCGATGGCCGGCGGCGGTCAGGGCGGCCCGGTCAACTACGACCTGGCCCGGCAGCTGGCGTCCAGCTCGATCGGCTTCGTCAAGCCCATCCCCGCCGCCACCACCAGTGCGATCGCCGACGCCGTGCGGCTCGCCGAGACGTGGCTCGACGGCGTCACCCCGCTGCCGGAGGGCACGTCGCGGTCGGTGGCCTGGACGCCCAGCGACTGGGTCGACAACACCCTCGAGACCTGGAAGCGGCTCTGCGACCCGGTCGCGCAGCAGATGTCGGAGGTGTGGACCTCGACGCTGCCCGAGGAGGCCCGCGCCATGGCCGGCCCGCTGATGGCGATGATGTCGCAGATGGGCGGCATGGCCTTCGGCAGCCAGCTCGGCCAGGCCCTCGGGACGCTGTCCAAGGAGGTGCTGACCTCCACCGACATCGGCCTGCCGCTCGGCCCCAAGGGCGTCGCCGCCCTGCTGCCGGAGTCCATCGAGACCTTCGCCGACGGGCTCGAGCAGCCCCGCAGCGAGATCATCACCTTCCTGGCCGCCCGCGAGGCCGCCCACCACCGGCTGTTCAGCCACGTGCCGTGGCTGTCGAGCCAGTTGCTCAGCGCCGTCGAGGCGTTCGCGAAGGGCATGAAGGTCGACACCAGCGGCATCGAGGACCTCGCCCGCGGCATCGACCCCTCCGCGCTCACCGACCCGTCCAAGATGGAGCAGCTGCTCAGCCAGGGCATGTTCGAGCCCAAGGCCACCCCCGAGCAGGTCGCCGCGCTGGAACGGCTCGAGACGCTGCTCGCGCTCATCGAGGGCTGGGTGCAGACCGTGGTGACCGCCGCGCTCGGCGACCGCATCCCCGGCACCGCCGCGCTCAGCGAGACCCTGCGTCGCCGCCGCGCCACCGGCGGCCCGGCCGAGCAGACCTTCGCCACCCTCGTCGGCCTGGAACTGCGGCCGCGCAAGCTGCGCGAGGCCGCCGTGCTGTGGGAGCGCCTCACCGACGCCGTCGGCCAGGACGGCCGCGACGCCGTGTGGCAGCACCCCGACCTGCTGCCCGACGGCGACGACCTCGACGAGCCCGCCGGCTTCATCGACCGCGTCATCGGCGGCGGCACCAGCGAGATCGACCAGGCCATCGCCGAACTCGAGAAGGACGCCGGCACCGACCCCGACTCCGGCACCAACCCCGACTCCGGCCCCGGAACCCCGCCCACCAACGAGTGACGTCCGCCCCCTCGCGGGCGTGATCGAATCGACGGGTGCAGCGATTCACGCTCGACCCGGCCATGCCGGTGCTGCTGCGCCCCGACGACACCGTGCAGGTCGGCTGGGATCCGCGCCGCGCCATCGTGGTCCGGCCACCCGCCGGGCTGTCGGCCGCCGCGCTCGCCGACCTGCTGCGCCTGCTGCAGGGCGGTGTCACGCCCGCCGACCTCGTCGCCGTCGCCCGCAATCGCGGCGCGGTCGACGACGGCGCCGTCACCGCGCTGCTGGCCGCCCTGACCGACACCGGACTGCTGCGCGCCACCCCCGTGCGGGTGCGGACCGCCCGGGTGCGCGTGCACGGCCGCGGCCCGCTGTCGGACCTGCTGCTGGGCGCGCTGCGCTGCTCGGGCACGCGGGTACAGCACAGCCGGCTCAGCCACGCCGCGGTCACCACCCGCACCGCAGACCTGGTGGTGCTCGCCGACGACCTGGTGGCCGACCCGCACGTCGTGCGCGCCCTGCACACCGCCGCGGTGGCATACCTGCCGGTACGGGTACGCGACGGCACGGGTCTGGTCGGCCCGCTGGTCCTGCCGGGCCGCTCGAGCTGCGTGCGCTGCGCGGACCTGCACCGCAGCGACCGCGACGCGGCCTGGCCCGCGGTCGCCGCGCAACTGCGGCGCACCGTCGGTACGTCCGGGCGGGCCGCCGTCCTCGGCACGGCGGCGCTCGCCCTGGATCAGGTGGACCGCGTCGTCGCGGCGATCCACGCCGGCCCCGCCGACCTCGCCGGCGACCTCGTCGCCGACCCGCCTCCGACGGTCGACACCACGCTCGAGTTCGACGTCCGCACCGGGTCGACGGTCCGTCGCCACTGGACCCGCCACCCGCGCTGCGGCTGTTGAGCCGCGACGTTCGCTCCGGGGGCCGCGACCCGGTTCCCGACGTCACAGGTGACTGTTCAGCTTGGTCGTGGATGATGGTGTGGTGGCAGACATCAAACGTGGTCGGGCAGCGCGCAACGCCAAGCTGGCGACGCTTCCCGTCGGGTTCGCGGGCCGGGCCGCGCTGGGTCTGGGCAAGCGGCTCACGGGTCAGTCCAGGGACGAGGTCAACGCCGAACTGATGGAGAAGGCCGCCAACCAGCTGTTCACCGTCCTCGGCGAACTCAAGGGCGGCGCCATGAAGGTCGGCCAGGCGCTGTCGGTGATGGAGGCCGCCGTCCCCGAGCAGTTCGGCGAGCCGTACCGCGAGGCGCTGACCAAACTGCAGAAGGACGCTCCCCCGCTGCCCGCGGCCAAGGTGCACCGCGTGCTCGACGC
Organism: Mycolicibacterium grossiae; assembly: GCF_008329645.1. Lineage (NCBI taxonomy): Bacteria > Bacillati > Actinomycetota > Actinomycetes > Mycobacteriales > Mycobacteriaceae > Mycobacterium > Mycolicibacterium grossiae. Next base: position 2,841,469 of record NZ_CP043474.1, on the reverse strand, counting down.
GCAGCTGGGCACGAAGTGGCGGGAGCGCTTCACGTCGTTCGGCGACGAGCCGGTCGCGTCGGCCAGCATCGGACAGGTGCACAAGGCGGTGTGGGCCGACGGCCGCGAGGTCGCCGTCAAGATCCAGTACCCCGGCGCCGACGAGGCGCTGCGCGCCGACTTGAAGACCATGCGGCGCATGGTCAGCGTCTTCAAGCAGCTCTCCCCCGGCGCCGACGTCCAGGGTGTCGTCGACGAACTGATCGAGCGCACCGAGATGGAACTCGACTACCGGCTCGAGGCCGACAACCAGCGCGCCTTCGCCAAGGCCTACCGCGACCATCCGCGCTTCGTGGTGCCCGCGGTGGTCGCCAGCGCGCCCAAGGTGGTGATCGCGGAGTGGATCGAGGGCACCCCCATGTCGGCGATCATCCGCGACGGCACGCCCGAGCAGCGCGACGTCATGGGGACGCGGCTCTTCGAGCTGACCTACGACGCACCGCAGCGGCTCGAGATGATGCACGGCGACGCGCATCCCGGGAACTTCATGCTGCTCCCCGGCGACAAGATGGGCGTCATCGACTTCGGTGCGGTGGCACCGATGCCGGGCGGCCTGCCGGTCGAGATCGGCCAGATGGTGCGCTACGCGCTGCAGCGCGACTACGACCACCTGCTGCCGACGATGGAGCGCGCCGGATTCATCCAGCGCGGAGAACGCGTGTCGCACACCGAGATCGACGACATGCTGCGCCAGTACGTCGAGCCGCTGGAGTCCGAGGAGTTCCACTACTCCCGCAAGTGGCTGCAGAAGATGGCCGCCCGCAACATGGACCTCTCGGTCGATCAGATCAAGGCGGCCCGGCAGATGGACATCCCGGCCAAGCTGGCGATCCCGATGCGCGTCATCGCCTCGAACGTCGCCATCTCCTGCCAACTCGACGCTCGCATCCCCGCGAGAAGGCTTGCCGAGGAACTGATTCCGGGCTTCGTCGAGGCCGCCTGACGGCGGAGCCGCCTAGCGGATCGCGCTAGGCGGCCCCGACGCACGCCGCGGCAGGAGCCTGCTGCGGGTTCTTGCGGGGGCGACCCCGTGGCCTCTTGCGCGCCACGATGGTTCCACGGTCGAGGATCTCTCCACCCCAGACCCCCCACGGCTCTTGACGTTCCAGCGCCATCGAGAGGCACTCGCGCCGGATCGGGCAGTCCGCGCACAGCGCCTTGGCCCGCTCCAGGTCGGTCGGGCTCTCGGCGAACCACAGGTCCGGTTCTCCGTCGTGACAGGGCACCGACAGCCTCTCGCGGCATGTCAGGTCCGACATGTCTCTCCTGCTTCCTGGTCGTGTTACTCGGTCATCTGTCTCGATGGATCCTTCGACCAGGTGTTTCGGGTCTTCCCAAAACAATGGCCACGGATCCGGTGACTTCGGGTCCGTGGCCTAGAGGCTGTTCGTGGGTGCTCCTAGATGGGGCCCCTCGTCACGGACGCGACGGTCGCGGCGGCGGCGCGGCGCTTGCGCATGTCGTGCGCGCCGGCGGCGTGGGCCGCGTTGGCCGGAATGGCAACGGCCGGAATCGCAACGGCGGGAACGGCAGCGGCGGGAACGGCAGCGCCGACCACCGCGAGGGTGGTCGGGGAGGCCGGGATCCACGTCATGCCGGGGCGGTCGCCGGAGGCGACGACACCCGTTGCGGCTACGCCGTGCAGTGCAGTGCTGATCATGATTCCGGGACCTCCCCTCGACGACTCGAGAACATCGTTGCTCGATGCGATTCTCTTATGCGACTACGAGGCTAAACGCTAACACGGATCGGCCACAAATGATTTTCTACCTGCGAGAATGGCTCGATCTTGACGGCGGGTGGCAGTTTCTCAGCCACGGCTGCGGACGAGCTGCAGCACGTCGGCACCGAACTGCTCGAGCTTGCGCGCCCCGATGCCCGGGATCGCCACCAGGGCGGCGTCGTCGCCCGGCAGTGTCTCCGCGATGGCGATCAGCGTGTTGTCGGTGAACACCACGTACGCCGGCACGCTCATCTCCTTGGCGGTGCGCGAGCGCCACTCCTTCAGCTCCGCCAGCAGCGCCTCGTCGATGTCCGACGGGCACGTCTCGCAGCGGCGCAGCATGATCGCCGCCGGCGTGGCCAGCGCTCCGTTGCACACCCGGCACTTCGGCGCCGGGCCCCGCTGGCGGCGCGGCCGGCTCGGGCCGGTGTCGGTGACCGACTGCGGCGCGACGCCCTGCAGGAAGCGCGACGGCTTGCGACCCTGCCGCCCACCGGGTGTGCGGGCCAGCGCCCAGCTCAGCGCCAGATGCACGCGCGCACGGGTGATCCCGACGTAGAACAGCCGGCGCTCCTCCTCGACGGCCTCGCTGTCGGCGCCGTGCGACAGGGCGTGCGAGATGGGCAGCGTGCCATCGGCGAGGCCGACGAGGAACACCGCGTCCCACTCCAGGCCCTTCGCGGCGTGCAGCGACGCCAGCGTGACGCCCTGCACCACCGGTGGGTGCCGTGAGTCGGCCCGCTGCCGCAGCTCGGTGACCAGGGTCGGCAGCGTCAGCGACGGACGCTGCGCGACGTCCTCGTCGACGAGGTCGGCCAGCGCCGCCAGCGCATCCCACCGTTCCCGCGCCCGCGTGCCGGCCGGCGCTTCGGCCGTCAGCCCGAGCGGCTCGAGCAGGTCGCGGACCGCCGCGGCCAGCTGCTCGCCGGCCACCTCGGCACCCCGCTCGGCGGCGCGCTGCAGCGCCAGCAGCGCCTGGCGGATCTCCTGCCTACTGAAGAAGCCCTCGCCGCCGCGCACCTGGAACGCGATGCCGGCCTCGGTCAGCGCCTCCTCGTACACCTCGGACTGGGCGTTGATGCGGTACAGCACCGCGATCTCCGACGGTGCCGTCCCGGCGGCGATGAGCTTCGCAATCCGCTTGGCCACGGCCGCGGCCTCGGCGACCTCGTCGGGGTGCTCGCTGAAGGACGGCTCCGGGCCCGGCGGCCGCTGACCGACGAGGTGCAGCCTGCTGCCTGCCATTCGGCCGCGCGCGGCGGCGATCACCCGGTTGGCCAGTGACACCACCTGCGGGGTGGAGCGGTAGTCCCGCTCGAGCCGCACCACGGTGGCGTCGGGAAACCGCCGGGAGAAGTCCAGCAGGTGGCTCGGCGTCGCCCCGGTGAACGAGTAGATCGTCTGGTTGGCGTCGCCCACCACGGTGAGGTCGTCGCGGTCGCCGAGCCACGCGTCGAGCACGCGCTGCTGCAGCGGCGTCACGTCCTGGTACTCGTCGACGACGAAGCACCGGTACCGGTCGCGAAACTCCTGGGCCACCGACGCGTCGGTCTCGATCGCGGCCGCCGTATGCAGCAGCAGGTCGTCGAAGTCCAGCAGCGTGGTGCCCTCGCGGCGCGCCTTGAGCGCCTCGTACCCCGCATAGACGGTCGCCACCTTCGCCGCGTCGAACGGGATGTCGCGCGAGGCCCTGGCGACGGCGTCGGGGTAGGTCTCCGGACTGATCAGCGACGCCTTGGCCCATTCGATCTCGCCGGCGAGGTCGCGGACGTCGTCGGTGCTCGCCCGGATCGAGGCACGGTTGGCGGCCTGGGCCACCACGGCGAACTTGCTGTCCAGCAGTTCCCAGCCGGTGTCGCCGACGAGCCGGGGCCAGAAGTAGTGCAGCTGCCGGCGCGCCGCGGCGTGGAACGTCATGGCCTGCACCGCGCCGGTGCCGACGCCGCCGGCCTCCTCGTCGAGCGCACGCAGCCGGACCCGCATCTCCCCCGCGGCGCGCGAGGTGAACGTCACGGCCAACACCTGGCCCGGGGCGACGTGCCCGGCGGCGACGAGGTGCGCGATGCGCCGGGTGATGGTGCGGGTCTTGCCGGTGCCCGCGCCGGCGAGCACGCATACCGGCCCGCGGGGCGCTTGGACGGCTTCGCGCTGTTCGGAGTCGAGGTCGGCGAGCAGCCCGGCGCGCAGGCCGCCGTCGGCGGGTGCGTGCGGGGCGGGCATGCCGACCATCTTGGCAGGGTGGGCCGACACACGTGGGCCCGGCGGTGGCGTGTCCGTCACCACCGGGCATGGCCCGGCCCGTCGGCTATGTTGAAGGTGCTATGAGCGATCTGACGATGTACACCACGTCGTGGTGCGGCTTCTGTTCCCGGCTGAAGATGGCGCTGCGCGCCGAGGGCATCTCCTGGACCGAGGTCGACATCGAGGCCGACCCCGCCGCGGCGGAGTTCGTCGGCTCGGTCAACAACGGCAACCACGTCGTGCCGACCGTGAAGTTCGCCGACGGTTCGACGCTGACCAATCCCAACGCCAAGCAGGTCAAGGCCAAGCTGGCGGGCTGACGCCGCGCCGGATCAGTCCAGCGCCGCCCAGGATTCGATGATCTCGCGGGCGATCGAGATCGAGCCGGGCAGCAGCAGCCGTGACGTCGAGTCGCTGCTCCAGTCGCCCTCCTCGAGCGCTGCGCGCACCTCGTCGCGGGTGAACCACGCCGCCTCGGCGATCTCGCCGTCGGTGTAGGCGAACTCCTGCTCCGGGTCGGCGATCGCGTGGAAGCCGACCATCAGCGATCGCGGGAACGGCCACGGCTGGCTGCCGAGGTACTGCACGTCGCTCACGGCGAGCCCGATCTCTTCGGCCACCTCCCGCACCACGCACGACTCGAACGACTCGCCGGCCTCGACGAACCCGGCGATCAGCGAGAACAGCCGCTCCGGCCAGACCGTCTGTCGGGCCAGCACCGCGCGGTCGTGGCCGTCGTGCACCAGGCAGATGACGGCGGGATCGATGCGGGGGAATTCCTCGTGCCCGTTGGTCGGGTTGACCCGGGCCCAGCCGCTGCGGATCGGCTTGGTCGGTGAACCGTCGATGGCGCTGAACCGCGCGCTGTCGTGCCAGTTGAGCAGCGCCGTGGCGGTCGACACCAGCTGTGCGCTCGCGTCGTCGAAGACCTGCCCGGCGCGGCGCAGGTCGAGCACCTCGGTGCGGGCCGTCGGATCCTCGGGCGCCTCCAGCGCGGCGCGCACCCCCCACACGTGCCTGCCGTCGTCGAGTCGGCCCAGGAACACCGTGTGCTCGTCGGGGCCCGACGCGTACGCCGCGGCCGCACCGAGCACGACGCGGCCGTCGGAGATCAGCACCTGATTGCGCCGGTCCACCCGCAGCAGCAGCGCATCGGGCCAGCCGGCGATCGCGGCGTCGACGTCGGTGCGCAGCACGTCGGCGCGGTCGGCGCCGACCCGCGACAGCAGCGGGACGTTGCGCAGCAGGAATGAGGCCATGGGTCAGTCGTCCTCCGCATCGGCGGCCTTGACGACCAGCAGCTTGTCCCCCAGTTCCACGGCGTCGGCCTCGGGGGCGTCGATCCGCAGCAGTTCGCCGCCCCGCACCACGCCCAGCACGACGTCCTTCATGTGCCGCGGCGATCCACCGACCTCCTTGGCGGTGACGGCGCGCTCGCTGATGGCGAAGCCGGCGTCGGGCGTCAGCAGGTCCTCCATCACCTCGACCACGCTGGGCGTCTTCTTCGCGACGCCGAGCAGCCGGCCGGCGGTCTCGGAGGTGACGACGGTGGTGTTGGCGCCCGACTGCGTCAGCAGGTGCTTGTTCTCCGCCTCGCGGACCGCAGCGATGATCTTCGCGTTCGGGTTGAGTTCGCGCGCGGTGAGGGTGACGAGCACGGCGTCGGAGTCGCTATTGGCCGCTACGATGATCGTCTCCGCGTGCTGCACGCTGGCGAGCCGCAGCACCTCGGCCTTGGTGGCATCGCCGCGGACGGTGACCAGACCGGCGGCCTTGGCGCGTTCCAGCGCGTAGTCGTTCTGCTCGACGACGACGATGTTGCCCGGCGCGACGTCGTCGCTGACCATCGCGGTCACCGCGGTCTTGCCCTTGGTGCCGTAGCCGACGACGACGGTGTGGTTGCGCACGCTCTTCCTCCAACGCTGAATCTTCAACGCCTGCCGCGACTGCGTGGTCAGCGTCTCGACCGTGGTGCCGATGAGCACGATCAGGAACGCCACCCGCAGCGGGGTGATGACGAGGACGTTCACCAGGCGGGCGGTCTCGGTGTACGGCGTGATGTCGCCGTAGCCGGTGGTCGACAGCGACACCGTGGCGTAGTACAGGCAGTCCAGGAACGTGAGCGGGCTGCTCGCGTCCGGCGTCGACTCGATGTCGCGGTAGCCGTCGCGGTCGAGGTAGACGATCAACACGGCGGCGAACAGCGCGCCGAGCGCCCAGATGACGCGCATGGCGATCCGGCGTGCCGGGCTGACGAAGTCCTCGGGAATGGTGAGGACGTCGACCAGGTCGGCCTCGTGCCGTTCGGTCAGGATCTCGCGGTCCAGCCGCTGCAGCCGTCGGCGCAACTTACCCCTGGCCACGAGGCCCCATCATCCGCCGCCGGCGCTGCACAGCACAATGTAACCATGACCCCCCTGACACCCTCAGCGCACAGCAGCTCCGCGGCCGGCCAGGCCACCGCCCAGCGGATGGGCGCGCTGCTGATCGGCATGGGCGCCCTGCACTTCGTCGCGCCGAAGCCGTTCGACACGATCGTGCCCGCCGAGCTGCCCGGCGGACCGCGCGTGTACACCCACGCCTCCGGTGTCGTCGAGGTGGCGACCGGTGCGCTGCTGCTGGCGCCCCGCACCCGCCGGCTCGGAGCACTCGCGGCCATCGCGCTGTATCTCGCCGTCTACCCGGCGAACGTCAACATGGTCCGGCTGTGGTGGAACAAGGGCTGGCCCGCGCGCCTCGTCGCGCTCGCCCGTCTGCCGCTGCAGGTGCCGATGGTGCTGCAGGCGCTCAAGGTGTACCGCACCGCTCCCCGGAACTGACGGCGCGCGCCGGGTCGGCCGCGGCGAGCAGGCCGGCGATCGCCTCGGCGTCGGGCAGGTCCGCGGGCACCACGGTGGTGCCGCTGCGCACGTAGTGGAATGCCGCACGCACCGTCTCGGGGTCGACGCCGTGCATCGCGGCCCACGCCAGCCGGTAGATCGCCAGCTGTATCGCCCTGTGCTGCAGGTCCTTCGGCTCGTTCGGCTCGTCCCCGGTCTTCCAGTCGACGACGGTGACGCCGCCGTCGGGGTCGGCGAACACGGCGTCGATCCGGCCGCGCACCACGGTGCCGCCGATCACGACGTCGAACGGCGCCTCGACGTCGACCGGTGTGCGGGTGGCCCACGGCGACACCGCGAACGCCGCCTGCAGCTCGGCCAGGTGCTCCGCGTCGGCGCGAGCCAGTTCGCCGTCGACCGCGCCGGGCAGGTCGTCGAGGTCGAACAGCCGCTCGGCGTGGAAGAACCGCTGCACCCAGTCGTGGAACGCGGTGCCCAGCGCGGCGTGCCGATCGGGACGGACCGGCAGCCGTCGGCGTAGCCGCTCCGCCGCGCCCGCCGGGTCGCGGCCGAGGTCCACCACCGCACTCACCGACAGCTGCCCCGGCAAAGCGACCGGCGGCAGGTCGCGGCCGCGTGCCCGCTCGGCGAGCAGCGCATCCACGTCGGCGGCCCAGCCCTCGGGGTCAGCGACGTCGGGGTCAGCGACGTCGGGGGCGTCGCCGTCCGGGTCGTCGGGATCGTCGAGGCGCCCCTCGAGTGCCCCGGCCTGCACCGGCCCCGCAGCCATCGCCGCGGTGACCAGCTCTGCGCCGCGGCGGACGTCGTCGTCGGCGGCCGTCGGTGCGACCGGCGGCCAGGTCCGCTCGATCATCTGATCCTTCAGCGGATTCGGTTCGCCGTCGGCCGGGGCCGGCGCCCACTGGACGATCTCGCCGCACGGCTCGCCCGCGGCGTCGGCCGCCACCAGGACGTCGCGGATCTCGGTGAGGAAGTCCGACGGTCCGCGGGGCGTGAGTTCGGTGGCACCCCAGTGGTGTCCGGAGATCAGCAGCGTGTCCTCGGCGCGGGTGATCGCGACGTAGAGCAGGCGGCGCTCCTCGTCCACGCGTCGCTGGTCGAGGCTCTTCTTGTGCGCGGCGATGCGGTCGCCGAGCATCTTGCGGTCGGTCACGTCGGAGGTGTCGAGCACCGGTACGCCGTGCTCGGACTCGGTGGCCCGGTCACCGCGCAGCAGCGGCGGCAGGTCGGCGGCGTCGGTCAGCCAGGTGCGGGCGAGCGCCGTCGACGGGAACACCCGGGCGCTGAGGTGCGGCACGGCGACGACCTCCCACTCGAGGCCCTTCGCCGCGTGCACGGTGAGGACCTGCACGCGGTCGCGGGCCACCGTCACCTCGGCGGGCGCCAGGCCGTTCTCGACCGTCATCGCCGCGTCGAGGAACGCGAGCAGTCCGGGCACCGACTCCGAGGAGCGCGCGGCGAAATCGGCAACCACGTCGGCGAAGGCATCGAGGTGCTCGGTCCCCGTCCAGCCGGATGCCACCGGCTGCCGGGCACGCGCCTCGGCGTCGACGCCCAGCAGGCGGCGCACCTCGGCGACGAAGTCGGGCAGCGGATGGTGCAGTTGAGCGCGCAGCGCGGTCAGTTCGCGGCCCAGTGCGACCACCCGCTCGTGACCGTCGGCCGAATACCGTTGTGGCGCTCCGGGATCGCAGATGGCGTCGGCGAGGCACGCGGTGTCGGCGTCGGAAGCGGCCTCGGCGACGATGTCGGCGACGGTCGCGTCGGCCGCCCGTCCACCGCCGTCGAGTTCGACGGCGCGACGCCACAGCGCCACGACGTCCGCGGCGCCCAGCCGCCAGCGCGGCCCGGTCAGCACCCGCATCGCGGCCGGGCCCGCGGTCGGGTCGGCGGCCAGCCGCAGCATCGCGACGACGTCGGCCACCTCGGGGATCGACAGCAGACCGGCCAGGCCCACCACCTCGACCGGCACGCCGCGGGTGGTGAGCGCCTCCGCCATCGGCGCGGCGTCGGCGTTGCGGCGCACCAGCACCGCGGCAGTGGGCACCGGCTCCTCGGCGTCGAGCGCGGCGTGCCAGCGCCGGGCGACCTCGTCGGCGACCCAGTCGCGTTCGGCCGCCACGTCGGACAGCAGGGCGCACCGGATCGTGCCGGGCCGGGCGTCGGGACGCGGCAGCAGTTCCCGCACCGACACCGACCGGCGCCGCGCCTCGGCCGACACCGCGTTGGCGAGACGCAGCGCGCGCGGCGGGTTGCGCCAACTGGTGCGCAGCTCGAGCGTGGGCGCCGGGCTGCCGTCGGCGCGCGGGAAGTCCGTGGTGAAGCGCGGCAGGTTCGTGGCCGAGGCGCCGCGCCAACCGTAGATGGACTGGATCGGGTCGCCGACCGCGGTGAGGGCGAGGTCGTCGTCCGCGCCGCCGCCGAACAGCGCCGACAGCGCCACCCGCTGCGCGTGTCCGGTGTCCTGGTACTCGTCGAGCAGCACCACCCGGTAACGGCTGCGCAGCTCGGCACCGACCTGCGGGAACCGCGCGGCCAGCCGCGCCGCGGCCGACATCTGCATGCCGAAGTCCATGACGTGGTCGGCGCGCATGCGGGCGTGCAGCGCATCGACCAGCGGAATGAGTTCGGTGCGCTCGGTCTGCGCGGCGAGCATCTTCAGCAGCGCCTGCGTGGGACCGCGGTCGCGCTGGCCGGGGCCCGCGGGCAGCGTCAGCACCAGGCGCTCCAGCTCGGCGTGGGTGTCGCGCAGCTCGGCGGTGTCCACCAGGTGCTCGGCCAACTGCGAGGCCAGGCGCAGCACCATGTCGGTGACCGTCGCCGGCGACTTGGCCAGCTCGAGGCGCTCCGGGTGCTCGCAGACGACGCGGAACGCCAACTGCCACAGCTCCGTCTCGCTGATGAGCCGCGTCGCCGGTTCGACCGGGAGCAACAGGCCGTGCTCACGCAGCAGCGTGCCCGCGAACGCGTGATAGGTGCTGACCGTGGGGTGTTCGTCGGCGACGTCGTCCCCGGGCATCAGACCCGCACCGGCCAGCCGGGCCAGTCGCGTGCGCACGCGGCGCAGCAGCTGACCGGCCGCCTTGCGGGTGAAGGTGAGGCCCAACACTTCTCCGGGACGCGCATAGCCGTTGGCGACCAGCCAGACCACCCGCGCCGCCATCGTCTCGGTCTTGCCGGCCCCCGCGCCGGCGATAACCACCAGCGGCCCGGGCGGCGCCGCGATCACCGCGGCCTGCTCGTCGGTCGGGGCGAAGATGCCCAACGCTTCGGCGAGGTCGGTGGGGCTGAAGCGCGGCGTCACGACCGGCCCTCCTTCGCGGCGTTGGCCGGGCATAGGGCGCTGACCGGGCAGTGCGCGCAGCCGTCGTTGACGCGCGCGGTGAACTCGGGTCCCCGGGTCGCGGCGGCGGCGCGGGCCACCCCGGCGCGCCACTGCTCGCGCGCATCGGCACCCATCGGGTCCTGTTCACGCTCGCACGCGCCCGACGCGGTGGGCTTGCCCAGGTACACCAGCCGCCCGCCACCGGCCTGATCACCCTGCGGCAGCAGCCCTTCGGCGATCGCGAGCTGGTAGGCGGCGAGCTGCGCGTGGCGCTGCGCGTCGTCCTTGCTGACGGGCGTCTTGCCCGTCTTCAGGTCGACGACCACCAGGCGCCCCTCGGCGTCGCGCTCCAGCCGGTCGACGCGGCCGCGCACCCGCACCGCCGGGCCGTCCGGACCCGCGGGGAGCACGCCGTCGACGTCCACCTCGGTGCCCACCACGCCGTACCGGCCGCGGGTGTCGGCGAGCCACTGCACGAACGCGACGAGCATGGCGCGGTGCCGCTCGAGTTCGTTGGCGGCATGCCACGGCGCGTCGAACGGCAGCTCGGGCCAGGACCGCTCCAGCGCGGCGAGCATCCGTTCCTCGGTCATGCCGGGCTCGGACACCAGCGCGTGCACCAGCGAGCCGAGCGCCGAACGGACGTCGCGGCGGTCGGCGCCGCCGTGCCGCTCGAGCAGCCAGCGCAGCGGACAGTCGGTGAGCGTCTGCAGCGTCGACGGGGACAGCGCCACCACGTGCTCGTCGCCGGCCCACAGCGGCTCCGTGGTCGAGGTCGCGGTGGTGGCGTGCCAGTGCGCCGGATCGGCCCCGGCGACGCCGGCGGCGGCCAGACGGCCCAGCTGCGCCGCCGCGTGGGCACGGTGCTCCGGTGTCACCGCCTCGGCGGGGGCGCACACCACCGCGCGCAACCGCCCGACCAGCGCCGCCGGGGTCAGCACGCGCGGCGCCCGAACCGGCGGGGCGTCCTGCGGCACGTCCTCGGTGGCGAAGGCGGCGAGTTCGGCGACGAAGGGCGACGGCAGTGCCGACTCGTCGTCCTCGCCGCCGTCCACGGCGGTCACCACGACCTGACGACGGGCCCGGCCGAGTGCGGCGACCAGCAGCCGCCGCTCCTCGGCCAGCAGCGGCGCGCGGCTGGACACCGTGGTGCCCGACGAGTCCGCCACGCCGTCGAGCACGTCGACCAGGTGTCCGGTGCCGAGCACGCCGCCACGCGGAACGGTGTTGGGCCATAGACCTTCCTGCAGTCCGGCCAACACGACGACGTCCCACTCGCGCCCCAGCGCGGCGTGCGCACTGAGCACGGCGACGCCGTCGTCGGCGCGCCGGTCGTCGCGGTGGGTCACCGCGAGCGTCATGCCGCGGACGTGATCGACGAAGCCGGTGAGGGTGGCGCCGGTGGTGCGGGTGACGTATTGCTCGGCGACGTCGAAGAGCGCCGTCACCGCGTCGAGGTCGCGGGTCGCCTGGATCGCTGCGCCGCCGCTGCGCTCGACGGCCGCCAGCCAGCGGCGCTGCAGCCCGCAGTGGTGCCATGCCTGCCAGAGCGTGAACCGCGGGTCCTGCCCGGCGGCGTGGCTGCGCGCGGCCCCGGCGAGCACGCTGCGGACCCGGCGCAGCGGGCGGGCCAGCTGGTCGGGCAGCTCGGCACTGCCCGCACCGTCGAGTTCGGCGAGCAGCAGGTCGGGGAAGTCGCGCGGCGGTCGGCTGCCGTCGGCGCGGCGCAGTGAGCGACGCAGCTGCCGCAGCGACACCGGGTCGACGCGGCCGATGGGCCCGGTGACCAGGTCGACCGCGCGGGCGCCGTCGAGGCCGCCGGCCACGCAGTCGAGCACCGTCAGCAGCGCACCGACCGCCGGGTACTCCGCCAGCGGCGCACCGAGGGGTTGGCGTTCGACCGGGACGCCCGCCGCGGCGAGCGTACGGCCCAGCGCCGCACCGGCACTGGGCATCGACCGCACCAGGACGGCCATCCGCTCCCACGGCACCCCGTCGACGAGGTGCGCGCGGCGCAGCGCGTCGGCGATCATCGTGGACTCGGCGTGCGGGGAGGCGGCGATCCGCACGGCCACCGCTCCCGGCACGTCCTCGTCGCCGGTCACCGCGCGCGCCGGATCAGCGCCCGGCAACCGGGCGGCGATGCCGCTCACGGCGCGGGCCACGGCCGCCGCGCAGCGGTGCGACCGGGTGAGCAGGACCGCCGGGTCCTCGGTGCGCAGCAGGCCCGGATCGGCGCCGCGGTAGCCGAACACCGACTGGTTGGCGTCGCCGGCGAAGACCGCGAGGTCCGCACCCGCCGCGAGCACCCGAACCAGGTGCGCGGCCTGCGGGTCGAGATGCTGCGCGTCGTCGACCAATAGCAGGTCGACGCGGGCGCGTTCGGCGGCCAACAGGTCGGCGTCGGCGGCCAGCGCGTCCAGGGCCGCGCCGACGAGTTCGGCGGCACCCAGCGCGGGCACGGTGGCCTGCGGCGCCGCCATGCCGACCGCCGAGCGCAGCAGCATGACCTGCTCGTAGACCTGCGCGAACCGGCCCGCCGCCACCCACTGCGGACGGCCGTGTCTGCGGCCGAGACGTTGCAGCGCAACGGGATCGACGCCGCGCTCGGCGCAGCGGGCGAGCAGGTCGCGCAGCTCGGTGGCGAACCCGGCGGTGCGCAGCGCCGGTCGCAGCTCGTCGGGCCAGCCCACGGCCGAGCGGTCACCGTCGGCGACGTCGCCCTCCAGCAGGTCGCGGATGATGCCGTCCTGCTCCGCGCCGGTGACGAGGCGCGGCGGCGCATCGCCGTTGCGCTGCGCGGCCGCCCGCAGCACCGCGAACGCGTAGGAGTGCACGGTGCGCACCAGCGGTTCGCGCACCGCCCGCGGCCCGGACGCGCCGTCACCGAGCAGCGCCGTGGTGACCGCCGCACGGGCCTGCGCGCCGAGCCGCGCCGAACCAGTCAGCAGCAGAACCGATTCCGGCGACGTGCCCGCGGCGATGCGCGCCGTCGCGATGCGGGTCAGCAGCGTCGTCTTGCCGGTACCGGGCCCACCGAGCACGCGCACGCGCCCCCGCAGCCCGGGGTCGGTCAGGGCGTCGGGCGACGGGACGGCGGGCGTCGGAGCGGGCGGGATGGGCATGAGGAGAATGACACCACGGGGGTCCGACACGTCGGCGTCGGTCGAGGCTGGCAGCATCGGACGGGTGACGCAGAGCCTGAACACCCACCGCTTCGGTCCGCCCGGTCCCGCCCGGGTCCTGGCCGTCCACGGACTGACCGGTCACGGGCGGCGGTGGCAGTCGCTCGCCGAGCAGCACCTCGCCGACGTCGCCGTGCTGGCACCCGATCTCATCGGTCACGGCCGATCGTCGTGGGATGCACCGTGGACCATCGACGCCAACACCGCCGCGCTGGCGGCCCTGCTCGACGCCGAGGGCGGCGCCCCGGTGGTCGTCGTCGGGCACTCCTTCGGCGGCGCGCTGGCGCTGAACCTCGCCGCCGCGCGTCCCGACCTCATCACCGCGCTGGTGCTGCTCGACCCCGCCGTCGCACTCGACGGGGCACGGATGCGCGAGATCGCCGACGAGATGTACGCCTCCCCGGACTACACCGATCGCGAGGAAGCACGGCAGGAGAAGGTGAACGGCTCCTGGGGCGAGGTGGACCCCGCGGAGGTGGAGCGCGAACTCGACGAACACCTGGTGCCGTTGCCCAACGGACGCGTCGGCTGGCGCATCGGCATCCCGGCGATGCTGTGCTACTGGAGCGAGTTGACCCGCGCGGTCACGGTGCCGCGGGACGGCACGCCGACGACGCTGGTGCGGGCCACGAAGGTGCAACCGCCCTATGCCACCGACGAACTCGTCGAGGCGCTCGACACCGGGCTGGGCGACGACTTCACGCTGCTCGAGTGGGACTGCGACCACATGGTGCCGCTGGCCCGCCCCGCGGAGACCGCCGCGGTGATCCGCGACCGCCTGGGCTGAAAATGGCGGCGATCACCGACGCGCAGGTCGAGGCCGTGCGCGCGCTGGTCGCCGCGGTCCCGGCCGGCGCGGTGACGACCTACGGCGACATCGCCGACGCGGCGGGGCTCGCCAGCCCGCGGATCGTCGCGTGGATCATGCGCACCGACTCCTCGGATCTGCCGTGGCACCGCGTGATCCGAGCCTCCGGCACGCCGGCGCCGCACCTGGCGGAGCGGCAACTGGAACTGCTGTGCGCCGAGGGGGTCCTGGCGACCGACGGGCGGGTGCCGCTGTCCGAGCACCGGCACCGCTTCGAGGCGCGTTAGAGGACCAGGCGGACCAGCGCCGCGGTGCGCGCCAACCCGGGGAACACGGCCGCGGTGGAGCGGGGGTGCAGCGCGTGCACGGCGAGCCGGAAGATCAACGCGCGCAACAGCATCTGCGGCCATTCCGAGAGCGACGACCAGCGTTCGACGAGACCGTCGTCGGCCTCACCCCACGCCAGGGCGTCCACCACCACGACGCCCGCGGCCCACGACGCCGGCCGCCAGTACGGCGTGATGTCGGTGATGCCCGGCGCCGCCGTCCCCGCGAACAGCACCGTGCCGTAGAGGTCGCCGTGCACCAGTTGGCTCGGCGCGCGCGTCGGCTTGCGCAGTGCGGCGAGCTGGTTGATCAGGTCGACCGAGCGCTGCCCGTCGGCCGAGCCGGGCGCGAACTGCGCACCGGGCGGCAGGTTGTGCAGCGGCCGGTCCTCCCACGCCGCACGGTCGGCGGCGATGAAGACGTCGACCTCGGTCCACGGCACCGCGGGCGGTTGGGTCAGGAACCGCGGCCGCTCGAGCTTGGCGGTGGCCTCGTGCAGCCGCACCGCAGCGGAGACCACCTCGTCGTGCCGCGGCTCGGGATTGCCGGCCACGAAGGTGTCGGCGCGCCAGCCCGCGACCACGTACCGACCGTCGGTGGAGCGCACGGGACGGGCCAGCCGCACGCCGTCGACGAACAGCGTCTCGCGCACCTTCGCCGACCACGCGGCGCGCGCGGGATCGGCCACCATCGACAGCACGACCTCGCCGCAGCGCCAGCCGCCCTCCCACCCGCTGCCGAGGGCGACCGGGGCCAACCCGGTCAGCCCGAACGCCGTCAACACGTGGTCGGGCGGCCCATCGGCGCTGGGCATCGGGACGGTCACGCCGCTCAGCCTAAGCCGTTGACCGGCCGATCAGCCGTCAGTACATCACCATGTCGGGTTCGAGTTGCTTGGCCCACGCCACGATCCCGCCCTGCAGGTGCAGCGCATCGGAGAAGCCGGCCTTCTTCACCGCGGCCAGCGCCTCCGCCGACCGCACGCCGGTCTTGCAGTACAGCACCGCGACGCGGTCCTGCGGCAGCTTCGCGAGACCGTCGCCCGCCTCGAGCGTCGACTTCGGGATCAGCTCGGCGCCCTCGATGTGGTTGATCTCCCACTCGACGGGCTCGCGGACGTCGATCAGCGCGACGTTGCGGCCGGTGTCGATCATCTCCCGCAGCTCGCGCGGGGTGACCGTCGCTCCGGCCGCGGCATCGGCGGCCGCTTCGCTCACGACGCCGCAGAACGCCTCGTAGTCGATCAACTCGGTGATCTTCGGAGTGGCCGGATCCTTGCGGATCTTGATGGTGCGGTAGGTCATGTCCAGCGCGTCGTACACCATGAGCCGACCGAGCAGGGGCTCGCCGATGCCGGTGATGAGCTTGATCGCCTCGGTGCCCATCACCGACGCGATCGACGCACACAGGATGCCGAGCACCCCGCCCTCCGCGCACGACGGCACCATGCCCGGGGGCGGCGGCTCGGGGTAGAGGTCCCGGTAGTTCAGGCCCAACCCGTCCGGGGCGTCCTCCCAGAACACCGACACCTGACCCTCGAAGCGGTAGATCGACCCCCACACGTAGGGCTTGTGCGCCAGCACCGCCGCGTCGTTCACCAGGTAGCGGGTAGCGAAGTTGTCGGTGCCGTCCAGGATGAGGTCGTACTGCGAGAAGAGGTCGACCGCGTTGTCGGGCTCCAACCGGAACTCGTGCAGGTTGACCGTCACCAGCGGATTGACCTCGAGCACCGACTCGCGGGCGCTCTGCGCCTTCGAACGGCCGATGTCGGACTGGCCGTGGATGATCTGGCGCTGCAGATTGGACTCGTCGACGACGTCGAACTCGACGATGCCGATCGTGCCGACGCCGGCCGCGGCCAGGTAGAGCAGCGTGGGCGAGCCCAGACCGCCGGCGCCGATGACCAGCACCTTGGCGTTTTTCAGCCGCTTCTGACCATCGACACCGAGATCCGGGATGATCAGGTGGCGGCTGTAGCGCGCCACCTCCTCGCGGGTGAGCGTCGCCGCGGGCTCGACCAGCGGCGGCAAGGACGTGGGATCACCGGGCACGTGAACTCCTCGTGATCGAAGGCGGACCCCGGTGACTTCCGCACCAGGCACAGTCATTCAACGGTAACCACCGCTCAGACCTTCCCGGCGGGTCCCGGCCGGATCAGGCGATCGGGTAGGGCCAGGGGTTGAACCGGCAGGTGCGCCCGTCGGCCTGCACCGATTCGGGGTCGAAGCGGGCGTTGTCGTCGTTGCTGACCGAGAACGTCTGCTGCATCATGATCGGCGCCAGGGCGCCGTTCTCGCCGCACGGCTCGTGCTTCTGGTAGCCGATGGCGTGGCCGACCTCGTGGTTGATGAGGTACTGCCGGTAGGAGCCCACGTCGCCCTGGAACGGCACCGCGCCCCGCACCCACCGGGCCTCGTTGAGGAACACCCGCGGCTGGTCGGTGAGGTAGGCGGGGTTGAAGCAGGACGTCTCGATCGGGATGTCGTAGCCGCAGCCCTCCCGGACCGTCATCGGCGAGGTCAGCGAGACGCGGAAGTCGGGGACGACGGCGGGATCGTCGGTGCGCTGGAAGGCGAACTGCGGATTGTGCGTCCAGCTCTTCGGGTTGGACAGGGTCTCGGTGACCATGCGGGCGAAGGCCTCGTCACCGCCGATCGACGCCGTGTCGACGCCGTCCTCGACCTCGACGCTGTAGGTGAACGTCTTGGTGGTGCCCTCCCCCACCTTCGGCGTGGCACCGGGAACCACGTGCCAGGTCTTCGCGCCCGCCTCGGTGAACGGGCCGCCGTCGGGCAGGATGCCGGTCGGCAGGTTGGCGTCGAACTGCGTCAGCCCCTTCGGCGGGGCGCCGAGGATGGCGGTGCTGCCCGCGGTGATCGTGGGCGGCCCCTGCACCGGGCCGTCGGCCTCGGTCTGGCTGGCCGGCGCGGGCGCGGTGAGGGTCTGGTACACGACGACGAGCGTCAGCACGGCCAGCACGGGGATGGCGTAGGCGCGCCAACCGTAGGTCGAGACGAACCTGCCGAGCCAGGTCTGCTTGCGCAGCTGCTGGTGCTCGTCGCGCCTGGACCGCGGCCGTCCCGGATCGCCTGCCACCGGATCGCGTTGTGCGCGCAGCGGCTCGCGCCACTCGTTGCGCAGTACGGGCGCACGACCGCCCCCGCGACGTTCCGGACCCACCGGTCCTCCGCGCATGCGGGAGTCTTGGGTCACCGGACCAGAATGGCACAGCCCGACGCCGTAGTCCGCGACGGCGCGCCACTCGAACTGGCCTCCGACGGCAGATCACCCAGGGCGTTCGCCGGGAGTAGTAAGGTCGGTGCGATGACCGGCCGGCGCATCCGCGGGCCGCAACCGATCGAACCGGGGGACGTCTGAGGCGACCCAGATTGAGGACGTGATGAGCGATCTCGCCAACGCCGCCGAGAGGAGAGGCGCGCAGCCGCCGAACGGCGACGCCGCCTCCGGGCGGTCGGCGGGGGGCAACCGACGCGGCAACCGTCTCCCCCGCGACGAGCGTCGCGGCCAGCTCCTCATCGCCGCCAGCGAGGTCTTCGTCGACCGTGGCTATCACGCCGCGGGCATGGACGAGATCGCCGACCGCGCCGGGGTCAGCAAACCCGTGCTCTATCAACACTTCTCGTCGAAGCTGGAGCTGTATCTCGCCGTGCTGCAGCGGCACGTCGACAACCTGGTGTCCGGCGTGCGTCAGGCGCTGCGCACGACCACCGACAACCGGCGCCGGCTGCACGCCGCGGTCGGCGCGTTCTTCGACTTCATCGAGCACGACAGCCAGGGTTACCGGCTGATCTTCGAGAACGACTACGTCACCGAACCGTTGGTGTCCGAGCAGGTGAAGATGGCCACCGAGTCGTGCACCGACGCGGTGTTCGACCTCATCAGCATCGACTCCGGCCTGGAAGCCCACCGCGCCCGCATGATCGCGGTGGGCCTGGTGGCCGTCAGCGTGGACAGCGCCCGCTACTGGCTGAACAACGACCGACCGATCTCGAAGGAGGCGGCGGTCGACGGCACCGTTCAGTTCGCTTGGGGCGGACTGTCACACGTGCCGCTCACCCGTTCTTGACGGCCTCCGCGCCGACGGTCCCGATGCCGAAGCCGACGCGGCGTGAGTCCGAGGGACCGATCTCGACGTAGGTGATCCGCGCGCTCTGCACCAGGAACAGACGACCCTTCTCGTCGGTCAGGCTCAACACCGTGCCGTCCTGGCCCAACGCGTCGGTGACGACCTTCTCCACCTCACTCGGCGACTGCGCGCTGTTCAGAACCAACTCGCGCGGGCTGTCGGCGACACCGATCTTGACCTCCACCGCTGAACCTTCCGTCGACGAATGCTTGTCTCACCCGAAAGGCTAGTGGACACCGCACTCCGGCGGTTCGGCGGTGCGCGAACACCGTCCCCGCCGGGCGAGGTCACCGCCGCCTTGTCCAACCCGAGTCCCGACCGTGACCTCACCCGGCCGCGCGTCCGCCTCACCCGTCACTTCCGCCTCGTTAGCATCAGGACTGGCAGTGATCGACGACCACGGGAAGCGTGATGAGCAGGGATTTTCCACCGTATTCGCCCCGATCGGGATCGCGCGCGGAGTCGTGGCGCCCAGACCGGAGCCGCGGTGCCTACGACGACGACGGCCGGTACGGCGCGACCCACGGCGGCGCTTCGGCCTACGGCAGTGACCGCGCCTACGCTTCCGCCGACGGCGACGACACGCCCTACGGCAGCGACACCGCCTACGGCGACGGTGGCGCCCGCAGCTTCGGCAGCACGTACGGCTACGACCACGGCACCCCCCGCGCCCGCCGGTACACACGCTCCTCCGCCTCGACCTCCGCTCCGTATCCGCCGGAGTACACGCCGTCCTACCTGACCGAGTCGCGCACCGACGGCGGCGGATCCGGTCGCTACGCGCACCGCACCCAGGTCCTCGACGACGACCGTCGAACCCATCGGGACGAGAACGGCGGTCACCCCCGAGACGACGCCTACGACGCCTACGACGGCGCCGACGCCGACGCCGACGCCGAGAACTACCCCGACGACGTCTACAAGTACTACGAGCCGCTCGACCGGCGCTGGGTGTGGGTGGCCGGTGTCGCCGGCGCCATCCTGCTCGTCGCGGTGATCTGCACCGTCGTCATCCTGGGCGGCGGGGACAGCGGCTCGGTGTCGGCGACCGTCGCCGCGCCGACCACCAGCGGCGCGCCCGCCACCACACCGAGCGAGCCCGCGTTCACCTCCGCACGCCCGACCGCGCCGCCGCCGCCCGTGGCGTCACTGCCCGCCGAGACCGTCACCACGGTGTCGCCGACGCCCAGCGCGACCGCCGCGCCGCCGGCCGCACCCGCTCCGGCCCCGGCACCGGACCCCGCGGCCGCCCCGGGAACCATCACCTACGCGGTCACGGGCACGCGCTCGCTGCTCGACCTGGTCACCGTCATCTACACCGACGCCCAGGGCGCCCTGCAGACCGACGTCAACGTGGCGTTGCCGTGGCACAAGACCATCGTGCTGGACCCCGGCGTGACCCTGACCTCGGTGACCGCGACGAGCGTCACCGGTCAGCTGAACTGCGCGATCACCGATGCCGCGGGAGCGACGATCGCCGCCCAGACCAGCAATTCGCTGATCACGACCTGCACCAGGTAGGGCTCAGCCGAGGCCGAGTTCGCGGACCCGCGAGGTGTGCGTGCGCTGCAGGCGGTCGAAGAAGCCCGCCAGCTGCTCGAGGCCCTCGCCGCTGGCCACCACCAGGTCGACGAGTTCGTCGTGGTCGGCCAGGACGAACTGCGCCTGCGTGATGGCCTCACCCAGCAGGCGGCGCGACCACAGCGCCAGGCGGTGGCGCTGCTTCTCGCTCGCGGTGACCGCGGCCTTCACCTCGGCGACGACGAACTGCGAGTGCCCCGTCTCCGAGAGCACCGCCCGCACCACCGCGGCCGCCTCGGCGGGCAGCGCGTCGGCGATCTCGAGGTAGAAGTCGGCGGCCAGCGCATCGCCGATGTAGGTCTTCACCAGCGCCTCGAGCCACGTGCTGGGCGTCGTCAGCCGGTGGTAGTTCTCCAGTGCCGGAGCGTATTTCGTCATCGCCCGCACCACGTCGACGCCACGCTGCTCGAGCGCCTCGCGCAGCACCTCGTAGTGGTTCATCTCGGCGGCGGCCATGCTGGCCATGTTGATCCGGCCTGCCAGATTCGGCGCCATGCGCGCCTCCTCGGTCAGCCGGTAGAAGGCCGCCACCTCGCCGTACGCCAGGAGCGCGAACAGCTCGTGAACGCCGGGGTGATCGGCCGTGACACCACGGTCGACGGGGGCCGAGGCCTGCTCTCCGGTGGCCGCCGGCTGGGTCGGAGTCATGGGTCGACTCTAGACGCCGCGGGTGCGGCCGCCCTCGGCCGCGGCGGCGACCAGCTATGATGGAGGAGGCCGTGGCCCGCTTCCGGCGGGTGGCGTCCGAAGAAATGTGCGTGCACGCAGTCGGCTCGCCTCCCGATGAGGCCAGGGCCCCGGTGCTCCTTTCGTCGAAACTCGTGCGCGCGTGACCATCCGCGTTTGGCACCGAGGATCGACCCGAAAGGCACCGCCCCCACCACATGACCGAATCCACCACCGAATCCACTGACACCACCGCCGCCCACGACACCGAGATCACCGAGATCACCGAGATCACCGAGGTCGTCGCGGCAGAACCCGCCAAGATCTCCTTCGCCGATCTCGGCGTCCGCGACGAGATCGTGCGCGCACTCGCCGAGGACGGCAAGGAACACCCGTTCGCCATCCAGGAACTGACCATGCCGATGGCGCTGGCCGGTGACGACCTCATCGGCCAGGCGCGCACCGGCATGGGCAAGACGCTGGCCTTCGGCGTGCCGCTGCTGCAGCGCATCACGACCGACGCCACGCGGGCCCTCACCGGCATCCCCCGCGCGCTCGTCGTCGTGCCGACCCGCGAACTGTGCCTGCAGGTCTACGAGGACATCGCCCGCGCCGCGAAGTACCTGACCGTCGACGTCGAGGGCGCGGCACCGCGCAAGCTCGCCGTCAACTCCATCTACGGCGGCCGCCCCTACGAGGCGCAGATCGAGGCGCTGCAGAAGGGCGTCGACGTCGTGATCGGCACGCCCGGACGTCTACTCGACCTCGCCCAGCAGGGGCACCTGCAGCTGGGCGGGCTGAGCATGCTGGTGCTCGACGAGGCCGACGAGATGCTCGACCTGGGCTTCCTGCCCGACATCGAGCGCATCCTGCGGCAGATCCCCGACGAGCGGCAGGCGATGCTGTTCTCGGCCACCATGCCGGATCCGATCATCACGCTGGCCCGCACCTTCATGACCCAGCCCACCCACATCCGGGCCGAGTCGGCGCAGTCCTCGCAGACCCACGACACCACGACCCAGTACATCTACCGCGCGCACGCGTTGGACAAGGTGGAGACCGTCAGCCGGATCCTGCAGGCCGAGGGCCGCGGCGCCACCATGATCTTCACCCGTACCAAGCGCACCGCCCAGAAGGTGGCCGACGAACTCGCCGAGCGCGGCTTCAAGGTCGGCGCCGTGCACGGCGACCTCGGCCAGGGCGCCCGGGAGAAGGCTCTCAAGCAGTTCCGCACCGGCGAGGTCGACGTGCTGGTCGCGACCGACGTGGCCGCACGTGGCATCGACATCGACGACATCACGCACGTCATCAACTACCAGATCCCCGAGGACGAGCAGTCCTACGTGCACCGCATCGGCCGCACCGGCCGCGCCGGCAAGACCGGCATCGCCGTCACCCTGGTCGACTGGGACGAGCTGAGCCGCTGGTCGATGATCGACAAGGCGCTGGGGCTCGACACGCCCGACCCGGCCGAGACGTACTCCAGCTCGCCGCACCTCTACAGCGACCTGAACATCCCCACCGACGTCACCGGCAAGGTGGGTGCCGCCACCCGCAGCGCGGCCTCGGCGACCCGGGAGGCCCGGGAGCCGCGCGAGCGCAGCGAGCGTCCGGCGCGCAACC
The DNA here is from genome assembly GCF_008329645.1 of Mycolicibacterium grossiae. Taxonomy (NCBI): domain Bacteria; kingdom Bacillati; phylum Actinomycetota; class Actinomycetes; order Mycobacteriales; family Mycobacteriaceae; genus Mycobacterium; species Mycolicibacterium grossiae. Next base: position 2,818,964 of record NZ_CP043474.1, on the reverse strand, counting down.
GCA